>NZ_PTIY01000005.1 GCF_002934365.1 Methylobacter tundripaludum
GAAATATGCGGACATAGTAACGTCAGTTCTGTTACTTGGCCAGGTAAATAAAAGCCTGGCTAGTAACAGAAAGACCAAACGCCGCAGAATTCAAACGGACTGAATGACCGGAGCAAAAGACCAAGTGTTTTTTTGTAACGCGTTACTATAAATCCTATAGCTCTATAGCTTGGCGTTTAAAAGCGGCGTGGCATTTAGCTTCTTTTCACTTTTGCAAAAAACAGGGAAAGGCTTTTGATCTTTATAGGTCACTTCGACGTGACATTGATCGATGTACTGGACATTGTAGCCGTAACCATTTAGGCCCGTAGTATTAATGAAAATTTCTTCGTCATCGTTTTTAATATAAAAATATTGGGAAATACGATGCTTATCAAGAAAAGCGGAAGTTTCAAGTTTTACCGTCACCCCGGCGAGCCGCCATTTGTAAGCAGAAAACGGCGAATTGTTTACAGGATCAACCGCAGGAGCTGCGACACCACCCACATTGTTAGCAGCAGCAGTAGCAGGCGAGCCAGAAGTTTTTGGACTATCCACCTTATCGGACGAAGCAGCGGTTTTGCCAGAGATAATAGCCGGAGCGTGACGGAACGCAAGAAAAGTATAAAGGCTGGCAAGCAAGACCAGAAAAAATAATACACGAGGGTTCGCCCATATCGGAGTGCCCGCGATGGTGTCGGAATGAGTGCCGGTTGCCGTGCTTGCGTAGAGTTGCCAGACATGTTTTTTTATCCTACGGTTACGAATAGATAGAAATTGAGACGAGGAACTACCGTTATCATCCGCCAAATGGAACGCCTCAAGATAAATGCCTTTAAAGCCGATCAAAGCTTGGTTTTTATGTTTATAAGCACCCTCAGAACAGCCCCTTATATCTTTTCTGATTTTGTCTATATTGGGTGTCGTTAACACCATATCCCAACCATAATGCCTGTGCTTCTCAAAGGCAATCAGGAAATTTTGCGGGCGATTATCTATAACAGCCGCATCATAACCGCCAGGATAATCCAGCCGCTTAAGGTCCGACTCTTTCCAAGCCAACGGCCAAACCGTTTGCGCCTCATCAACCAGCAAAAAAGCGCCGTGTGGCGCCCAATGAAAAAATGAAGCCAATTTTTGACGACCTTCGAGGGTTTCGGTATCAATCCAAATAATATCAAAGCTGTCAGGAACAGCATGAAATTTCCAAAATTTAGGGAACTTGCGCAATTTGCTGATGGTATCGATAACTTTTCGACGATCATTAAGTCCACGAACATTTGTAATTACCACCCTGCCCGCTTTGGCTGCGACAATAAAGTCGTCCATAACTGCGCCCGATGTCTTGAAAGAACCCGGTGAACCATGATGTATTTTTATGCTCATAAAGTACTCATGTAAATGGAATAAACTTCAAAACAAATTTAGTAAAGTACGCAGAAATAATAAGATTCAAAGAATCGGGCAAGCGTAAAACCGTCAAATAAGCCAACGCTTTTGAGTCAATAGATGACCACGCACTAGATAACAAAGACGTAATACCCAAATCATTAATAATATTTTTAGCCACACCCCAAACAAAAGGCAAAACCCAAAGCATAAAATTCAAATAGGCCAATGTTGAAGCCTCAACAAACTGAGTAAAAGCCCACGTTGCAAAGGTATAAAGCCCATCAGTCAAAAAACGATAAGTAAAGGTGAAAAAGGTATAAACTGAATCAAAGAGATAGTTTAATAAATCAATCATAATTTATGCCAACAGAATAACCAACGCAGCAAAAGCCGCCAAAAAATAAATGGCATTACCAATCAATGGCAGATACTGCGCCAACTGTTCATCAGGACAAAAATTTATATTAATATTCAACGAAGAAATATGAATACCACTACCACAAGAAATACCAGATCCACCTGAAAATGTTGGCGTCATTCCATTAAATTGACCTTTTATATTGGTCATCAAAGCTTGAAGCTCTAATTTTTTTCCGTCAATCTGCGCCAGCATAGTATCTGCAGGAGCAGCTCCGGGCGCATTGCTAGAAAAGGCGGTTTTGCTCGACGGCTTGTTGATGGAATCATTAATTGTCTTTAAAGACGAATCTTGAGCGAGCCCCGTAGTATCAAAAGTCATTTTAGTTTCACTAGGCGCTTGCGTAGTCGTAGATTGCGTTGTTGTAGAGCCATCAGGATTGGCGACAGTTATTGCCGTGGTCGTCTGAACGCCATTAGTTGTTGTAGCCGTTGCGGTGTTTTTTACCGGTATTACACCGTCTGGCGCATCAATTGAACCGCTTTGCTGACACGTAGTAACGCCGTTTATAGTGCCTGGACGCGTACCAGGCGGGCAGGCTTTAGGATCATCAGCAATACAACTAGCATTATCTAGTGAAGCGTGCTGACCAACTGGACAAGCTAATTGAATATCCTTAGCGCAAGTCTTACTGTCAGGCGCTAAATGAGAGCCAGTAGGGCATGTCGGAGGCAACGGACAGACGGGAGTGACGGCAATTGAACCATTCTCGTTACCACAATATTGCTCAACAGTTGAACAAATCAAACCGCCTACAGGACAAGCAGCAGGCAAAGGATAACATCCACCGACAGGATTAGAGGGAGAAGACAAATACATTTGACCATCAGGACAGGTTACCTTAATACAAGTGTTCGTATTAGGGTTTAACGTATAACCAAGCTCCGAGCAATCAGCAGGTATCTGACATTGCCCTGTGATGGGATTACGCATTTGAGGAGCCACACACGCAATCACGTTAATACAATTTGAACCGGAAACAGTACCCCCGTAAGGACACGAATAAAGACCGCCATAAGTATATGCAACAGAGAGAATACCCAGCGTATTATGCAAACGCATACATTTCAACAATAAAATATCTGAAGAATCTAAATAATATGAATAAGTCGAATCAGAATGGTCCGTACAAGACTCATCAGGATATGAAAGATGATTCCCCAAATGATCATAATATTTTAAGGTAGCCGAGTAAGTATCTGCATAAGAAACGCCAAAACAAAAAAATAAAATGGCGACCAATAAAGGCCGCCAAAAAATCAAATAGCTGTACATCGAAAACCGGCAACAAAACATAAACACCACGCCGTCCCAATTAAATAAGCGATATACAGAGACATTGTTAGATTTTACGAACGATTGCGATAACCACGCCGACAACAGCAAGACCAGCGACAGCCGCAACAACGCCGCCGCCAACGGTCAAACCATCAGCACCGGCCGCAGTGACTGCGGCAGTAGCGTCCGAAACCAAAGTCGCAGAAGCGGTTGAAATCGAAATAGCGGTAGCGGCAGCAGTTGAGCCAATGACAATCAAAACACGTTTTGTTTTCTGAAATATTTTCATGTTTAAATCCTAAATTTACGAACAATGTTATAAAGAAGCCCGACACCCAAACCGGTGGCGAACATGAGTAAAGACATGCCGAATGCGTCATACACGGCTTGCCAATCAAACGAATCACCTTGAAAGAGCGTTTGATATTCTGTTGATGTCAAACCAATAAAATGACCCGCCACCGTAGCCCCATAAGGGTTCTGAGCTGAAACGGTCATGCAATTAGCAACATCGGTTATTACTGGATAAACGGTATTACCCAAAAATGAAGTCGGGACACTTACCGGTGAAACCAATAATTCAAAACATTGAGCCACTACGCAGCCTTAGAGGATAAAGAAGGAACAATATTGACAACGGTTTCAACGAATTGACCTTTGCCGGTAGCGCGGGCCTCAGTTTCAACCTCACACTGAATAATTCCGGTAAATTCAATTTTTCGGAGCTTTTCAACAAGCGAGGAATCGCCGCGCATATCAATACCGGCGGCACCGCGCTGAATGTCTTTTTGCTCCATTCTGGAGATACAATAAATAACAACATAGTCATAAGACCGACCGTCAAAGTCACCTTTTTTATGAGACCAACCGCAAACATTCATTTTCATAAGAGCATTTCCTTTAGTGGAGTGGGTAAAAAGTGCTGAGTGTGAAGATAAGACAGCTCATCGAATTGAGCATGCGTATCAAACTTAAGGAGCTTGGGCAACTCTTCCTTGCCAGTAGTCAAAGCCTCTAACGCTTTTTCTACGCCGAGAATTTGAACGTGAGTCCAGATATGCTTACCATATTGATGCCTTACGGTGGCCAATGATTTTTCAAAGGTGCTTTGCACCGTCTTTTTGGCTGTTTTAATGGTTTCCTGCACCTTGTGCATGTTGACAAGGGCGGGATAAGCACCGGCAAGGTATTGTCCAGGACGAAGCAAGACATCAAACGGAATAACGCGATCTTGATTTTTTAATTCAAGCTCGACGCGTAGCCAATTCGGGAACTTTTCGTGAAAACCATTGGCTAACTGCAAACCCTTTTCATAGATACGCAGCAACTTACCGCTTTTACGGTTGCCGATGTAAAGGGTTCGCCCCTTGCCGTTCGGGGTTATCCAGTTGCCAAGCTGTTCAACATTGGGCGGACGACCGCGAGAAGTAAACAAATCAGCCTTGTACATAGCAAGGTAATCATCCATTGACACCTTGGAATTAAAATTGTCATTGGCTAAGTCAACGCGGGTAAGCTTCGAGCCGGGAATAGTCTTTAACAGGTCATATAACCGTTGCTCCCAACCGGGCTTGGCAGCAAGCAACCCCTGCCCTTTTACAGTGACAGAACAAGAACCGTTTTGACCACCGATACAGACAAGACCCCAGCCGTTATGACCGAGATTAAATGACGACTTATAAAAATTCATGCCGGACTCGCGCTGACCGGTAACGCCATAACCAAACACATCAAAAAGAACGGCGGATAACGAGACAACATAGTCAAAATCAAATGTGACGGGTAAATGCGTGTCAAGATACAAAGGCATCTGATCGACCTTAAACGTGAAATTGACCCAATCGATGAAACTATGACGAACTGATCGAGACTTATCAGGACGAGGCGTTGCAACAAGCTGATATTTGCCACGGGCACCCAAAGGAACTATTTCAAGAAATTCCAAGGACTCAAACGAGGGTAACGTTTGACCGCCTGACTTTCCCCCCCTGTTAGTAATAGGGGGGCATCCGCCGTCCTGCGCTACCTGCTCCTCGTACCTCGTCGCAGTCCGCTTGGCGCTTTCAGCTGTTTTTAAATGCACTGGGAAGATAGAGGCCTCAAGCGCAAGCTTGCGAGCCTCATCAATAGGTTTCAACTTCTTAGGTGGAAGAATTTTATTTTTGAGGCGAGACGGCAAACCGTAAAACTTATCCATGAAAACCACCTTTCAAGACAACGCCAGATGGATTTGGATTTTGCTCAATAGCGATTTGAGTATCTACAATCGGATTCCAAAACAACAACCGAAGTATCTCATCGTAAATCTCAAGATATTGATCCAATTCCATCAGCGTAGCGGAGGCTGAATAAACGGTAATGCAGAACTGGTTGTAATCGGAAGGCTTTAGATTTTCCATTAGAGATTTACCCACAAAACAAAAGCAACCGTTAGAAAAAAAGATGCAAGAAAAAAAGCTAAGTTACGCATGGTTGCCACCCTGCCCTTTATCAGCCTCATCATAAAAATCTAAATAAGTTCTGCAAACATCACAAACACAATAAAAAGGATGCGATGAAACATCAATTTGAGTAGTGCCATCCTGCCCCGGAGCCTCGGGGATATGAGCAGAATAGCGGCAAGCGTCCCCGATGTTCGTAAAAAGAAAATGAAGCTTGTTGTAAAGTGCGTAATGACCGTTTAAATAAAACTTAGTGTCTTCTAAACTACGAAGCAGCATATCTTGCTCTTCGGATGTTAAAGTAAACGTGATCGATTCACGCGCTGTTGGGGTTTGGGTTGGTTTCATAGGCTTGCCTCTATGGTTTGAAAACGTTCAATTGATTTGAACCGTTCAAAAAAGGATAACCGTTGTTTTATAAGCGTGTCAAGACTATAGTTCACATGAAACTTACTAGAGGATTACACAATGAAAACAGTACTTGAATATCTTGATGATTTAAAAGCAAAAACTGGAAGCGACTACAGAAGCGCAAAACTACTAAATATTGAAAAATCCTCTATTTCAATGATTAGATCACGCGGAAAAATGAGCGACGAAACAGCAATAAAAATGGCCGACCTATTGGGAATCGATAGAAACGAAGTTGTTATAGCGGCGACAATCGCCAGAAGCGAAGGCGAAGTTAAAAAGACATGGGAAAATATTTCCAAGCTATCAGGCATAGCAGCAAGCGTTGCAATTGCCTGTATTCTAACGGGAAATGAAGTTGAATCGGCCGACTTCGACAATATTAACAATAATCAACATGTTATACATTATGCGAAGTCTTTAACTGTTACTTGGGACGCTAAAAACAGCGTATCTAACTTTAATATCAAATGCTTATGACGTTTTTTAAGGGTGCAAGCAAGACAATTTCAGCGTGAGCGCAAGACAGCTTCAGCGCGGATAACTTTAGTCATCAGCTGCGCGCACATTATGCGAAGTCTTGTTGGGTATTTTTGTCGACAAAAGTCTTTGCCTGCGAAAAAATTTTGTCGACAAAAGTCGCCGACAAACTTGGTTTGAATACCTGAACGCTGGCTGCTTCGCTGCCGACTATTGCGCGTTGGCAATCTTTAAAGCGGCTGTATAGGGTGTGGAATGGCGCAGCCGATTGATAGCATTGTGTGATGTTGTGAAGGTGTCGAATTGAGCCATTACCCACGCGCAGCATGGGCGCGAAGCGCCACTATTGGACAAGTTAAATGACGCAAGCGCCAGTTGCTTACGCCGAGACGGCTAACGCCTGTCTACATACGATAATTACCGTAATTTTGTGTATAGGCAAAAATTTTCGCGGGCGCGAAAATGATTATTTGGTCATGACCAAATTTTTCAACAAGAAATGGGCTTCAAGTCTGCCGATAAACTCAAATTTTAGCGGCTAAAATTAGAAAAGAATTTTTCGCGGGCGCGAAAACTATTATTTGGTCATGACCAAATTTCTCAGAAAAATGCTTAGCATAACTCCACACCCCAAAACCTCGTCCTCGCGCTTGCGCACTCCGGGCGAAGTTTCGGGGTGTGGAATTGGATACCCCTTAAACCTTTGTTATTTGCAAGATCAAAATAATTTCAGACTCGCTCTTATCTTCAGTATGAGAAAAAAACCAATCGGGGATAAAGGAAAAACCGGCATCTGTCTCGGTTGACTTGGTTTCGTTCAAGCCGCCCAATATGATGACATCACCAGTATTCGTTGAAACATTCGTCGATATTTCCCGTTTTGTCAGTGTCGGCGAGTTATTAACGCCGGTATTTGTTTGCACAAAACTAGAGACTTGTTGATTGATTTTAAGATCGATCACCGATTCACGAACAGACGGAGTTAAATCGAACAACACGCCAGCGGAACGATACTGGACAGATTGAACCGCCTGCCCTGCCCCCTGGGGAAACGATAAAGCGCCCAAAATTGGCACATCCTGACCTATGGTGATATGAGCCGTTGAGCCGGATAAAACCCGCAATGACGGCGAGGAAACGACCTTAAAGCGTGTGTCGGTCGAAAGTGCCTGCATGACGGCATCGACTGAGACACCGGCCACAGGGGAACCCTTGTAATGCAAATAGCTATTCATAGCTGTAGATACAACGGGAGCGATAGGACCGCCAAAGCCGGTCATCAGAGCGCCGGAAAGAAGCGAAGCGGCCAGCTGTATACCGGTGCCTTGTTGATTGCCCGTGTTAACCTCGTAAAGCAAACCACGTACCAGCACCTCACCGCTTGACGTATCGACCTCAACCAGCAATTTTTTCAGTTTTTCAATTTCCTTATCGGTGCCGGAGAAAACAAGCGTATCCGATTTTCTATCAACCATTGCGGCAGCGGAACCAGGTGGAACCATGCTGTTATCTTGTTTTGATGATTCCGGGGCGTGTACGGCTCGTGAAGCGGTAAATGAACCCTTAAGCAATGGAGAAAGTAAATCAGCCAAATACGAGCCATCACGAAAACGAGGATGATAGACAAACGTTTCTTTCTCGACTTCCGGCTTCTCTACTTCTTTAACTTCCTGTTTAGTGCTTATCAGATCAACGCCAGACACCGTTTTAATCTGGTAGCCCATCAAATCCAAAAAAGCCAGGAGAAAAGGCCGAACGCTACCCGTTTCAGAATTCCAACGGAAAGAGGCGGGGCGAGTATCGGCTATTATCGCCGGATCGAGAACGTATTGAGTTTTCACGACTTCGGTAAATATCACGCGCACAATCTCAGATACTGGTACAGAATCAAGCTCAAACGAAACGCCGCCGCCTGGGATCGCCTTTTTGTGTTCAGCACCATAAACAGAGAAAGCCAAAAAAAAAGCCATCACGAAAATAAAGACTTTCATTTTTTTAACCCTACGGAAGAACCAGAAAAAGACGTTACCTTACTGCCGTCCACATCCCCAACCGAAGCAAGGCCGGAATTATGAAAAACAGAAGGTGACTCAAAGCGAACATGGCCAGAGGAACCCATAACAACCGAATAGGTCGTATTCGGCAGCTTTAGTTGTCCGACATAACGCCAGGATTCAGAAAAAGCAGGAGCGGCAGGAACCGGCGCCGGATTGACCGCAGCATATTGAGTTGTACCAGGAACAGCGGCAGAAGCGGAACCCTTGCCGTTTAAGCCTTTGGCATCCGATGTTTTAGTATCGGCAACAACGGCAACGGGCGTTGGATGGAAAAACCCCCAGATAGTACGAAGCGAAAAAAAACCAACCACAAAAAGCGCCACGATCCCAAGCCATAGCTTAGGATTATTGAATATGTTTTGACGGCTATCGACGTTGACCATCTTGCCATCAGCGCCACCCTTGAAACTGCTATACAGCGGAAAAACCTTTTTATCGTAACGACGAACCCAAGAACCAATTAACGAACCCTTGACCATTTTGGAGCCTTCCCACATGGTCACGCTGTAAGTGTTACCCATGCCCAGGGAAACTTTCTTATGTGTGCGAAAAGAGAAAGCAACAACCGCTTTTATCGACCGGTGCAGCGTTCCCATATCCTGAATCATCATTACCAAATCGCAAGCAATACCAGTATCTGGATGAGTGAAATGGCCGTGCTCAAGAAAGAAAGATTTGTGATTATTTAAAATCTTGCTGCCAGAACCCCAAAAACGCCACGCTTCATCGATACAAACTAAATCCCCTGGTTGAACTATAGTGTCCGTATGTTCGCCCCTATGGTCATCAAAATAAGGAAAAAAATCAGCCTTAAAAACATCCTCATTAACAACGTGAAAAACGTGGCCAAGCTCATCAATATCAATTTTTCTCTTTTCTGAGACATATTCACGAACAAGATCATTAGAAATTCCGTCAACATTAGTAACAACGCGACGACCCAAGGCAATAGCCTCAACGATCACTTCTGAAACAACCTCATAACTTTTGCCAGAACGCATAAGACCGGTGTAAACATTAATTGGCATCGAAACCTCCCCCCTATCCAATCACCGGAATGCGCCTAATAATGAACCGAGCGACAAAAGCAGCTAAACCCGTTGAAAATCCCATTGAGAAATTAAAAAGATCGAGAAAATACCAAACCCCCGCAGGAATGCCACCAAAAACACCATTTAAAGACGACGCAGTAGGAAGTAAGCCAGAACTAACCAAAACTTGAATGAACTCTGTAGTAATGAAGAAAAGACCAAAAAACAACACAAACTTAACGATGATCGACCGAAAAACAAAGCCGAGTGCAACGTTAAAAGCAGACGTTAAAATCCCAAACATAAAGCCCCCCTTAAGCCTTTAAAACAATGAAAAGACCTACCATTGTCCAAACCAAAGCCATCACAGCATAAAGCGTATCGCGGACAGCAGGAGCATCAAGCAAATCACAGTGACCGGATAAAGTGAGTGTCTTGCCCCAAACCGAAGCCGTAGGCCGTGGACAAGTCGCCGTATGAGACGGAACAACAAAAGACTTAAGATCAGGCATCAAACCCAAAATAGGAGAAAGAATCTGTGAAGCCGTAGGAGTGGATTCAAGACCAGGTGCAGGAATAGCAGGATCAGGCCCCAAATCTAAAACCGGTGGCGTTGAAGTCGAAACAGCAGGAGCCGCAGGAGCATAGGGATTAGGAATAGTAACAGTTGAACCAATTGGCGACATTGCATCAGTCATAGTAGGAACGCTAGTTGGATTCAAAGTTGACCACGTCGAAACATCAGAAGCTGTAACAGGATCAGTTAACGAATACGGAAAAATCTTACCGGCATTAGCAGGATCGGCAGCGGCTTTTTGATAAACAGCATCGGCTACGTCGGCCAAACTTCCATTACTCAAAGGAGCGGATGCTTGAGCAGCCGTAAGAGTAGCCATTAAATGATCGAAAGAACCAGACTCAGGAGGTTTAACGTATGCCTGATTAGGATTAGCCTGCGCCCAATATGTCGAAAAATAACCGTCAGTACGCGCAATATAAGTTTTATACCCAGCTGAATCATAATTACCAGACCAAGCCCAATCCATAACCAAATTCGCTTGAGCATACATGCCGCCATAAGACCCAAAAGGATGAGGATCAGCAGAAGAAACAGACGGCGCAGTAATCCAAACAACATGACCGATAGCAGCAGGAACATTAGGATTGCCAGGATCAGCAACAGCACCGCTTAAAGATTGTGAAATATTATAATTAACATAAGTCACAAAATCGCCAATCGTTGTAAACGGAATAGCTCCATAACCATCCGAATTTCCTAAATAAGGATAATTAGCAGAACTCGGAAGAGAAGCGCACTGTGAATAATAAGAACACATCGGCATTGTCATCGCCTGGACTTTAGGAAAAACAACAGTTGCCGCAGGATACTGAAAAGAAGTCGTCGAAGAGGCCGGAGGGGGCGCAACAGCCAAAGCAGCGGCCTTAAGATCGGCAACACTCTGGGTTGACGTACCAATAACAAACTTTTTAGAAACAACACCGGTAACGGGATCAGTTACCGTAACAGGATCAGTCAATAATTTATAAGCCCCAAAAGTCAATGCTCCAATACCAAGGCCAACCGCAACAGTAGCCCAAGCAGGAAAACCAGCAACACCAGCCGCCGCCATCCCAACAGTTCCAGCAGCATTAAAAACGGCATCATTAGCAGCAACACCCACAGCATCTAAAGTAGCTTGAAAAAGCGGATCATTAGCAGCAAACCCGCGCCGAACAAGTTGCTTTTCAATAACACCCGCAACACCCACAGAAACACGAGCAGCGGCGGTCGCAGCAGAAGCACAAACATAACCACTCACAAGCAAAGAAATAACCAAAAAAACAACCAAAAAACGCCGCATATCACCACCCCTTTACTTTAAACCCTCAACAACCGCCCAGGCCGACACCAAGCCCCAAACGAAAACAAACAAATACCAAAGATCATTAATCGTCATAAAACCACCAAAAAAATGAACAACCTCACTTTTTTAAAATCAAAAAAAAGGGGAGCGCCGAATAAGGACACTCCCCTTCCGATCCGCAGTAAATTATTTACTACGAAGCATTGCCAAACCAATTGATGCGCCTTTTACGGCAACATAAACAACGGCCAACATGCCAGCGATAGCAAGAACAGCGGTTGTTACGGTGCCGAAATCAACAGAAGTGGTTAAGCCAGTCATATCAGGGCCAGCAGCAAACGCACTTGAACCAAAAACGAAAGAGAAAAGTAAAACAAAAAAGATTTTCAACATGGTAAAACATCCTTACAAAAAAACCCGGAAAACGCCGGGACGCTCTTTAATCAGGTGCGACCCCGAATAAAATTAATGACGATTCCCGATGATCGGGCAACCAAAAACAAAGCGACAACAAAGGTAAATGACAACGACCAAAGACCAGCAGCGTAAACATAATCAAATGGGCCTAAAGAAGCTTCGATTGAAGCGGCCATAGACGAATCGAGCATGTAAGCTGAAACAACAGAAGTAGTTTGATATTGAGTAACCCCGTTGTTGAAATAAGGAGGGCAAGCTTCAAGTATCCAAGCGGAGGTAGGGACCGAAACACTATCCACACAAACCAAAACACGTTGAGTAGTTCCGCTCATTGTTTAAGCCCCAGTCTTATGAGTTTTTAGAGGCAGTAGACGCACCAAGAGGCCGTGACTTATCGCTAGCCGGATCAAGTTCTTTAAATGGGTTAACAGACGAAATCGGTTGAGCGCCGACCAAGGGGATAATTTCACCTGGTTGAAGTGCCAAGAAAGCTTGGCCGTTCATCATGCCGTCACGGGCCGGAACCATCGCGGTACAACCCACTAAACCTTTCAACTGGTTGATAATGGTCGCATCCGCCTTGGACAGGTTCATTTTGTACTCGCGTGGTTTGACTTCGACGACCTCGGCCCGAATGCGGGGTTTGCCTTCGAATTCATCCTCGACGATGTCTTTAATTAATAAATGGAAATAAGCCATGGTGATTCCTCTGAAAGTGAAATTAAGCTACAAGACGTAGCGGGTTTGGAATGTAGATGTGTTTAGGGGCCGGTTGCACGTAGCCATCAGGAAATTGAGCTGCAAAATCGACCTGGATAAAGCGGACAAAAGGGATGATCTTGGAACCATCGTCTAAGCCATTCATGTTCTGCAAAGCGGCACGAGAAAGGCCACATTCGGTCAGCATTTTGATGTGACGATAAAAAGTCGGCCGAGTCATAGATTCCATCGTAATAGACCAGCCATCACGGCGAATATCCCGATAAGTCCTAAAAGCCGCATCAGGTGCAGCAGTCGACACTTTGCCGGTTTTGCCAGTCTTGGAAAACTTAGCCCTTAAGGCGTCTTTAATATCATCGTCGTTAATCACTTTCATGGTCTGCCCTCTCAGTGCATTAAATAAATCTGATGTGGCTAACAGCCAGTAATTCATCAGTTGCTGTGGCGATAAAGCGTTAGTAAAAAAAATCTGTTTTAACAGGATCGGAATGCCCAAGCGTTCAAAGTAGCGGTGATACAAGGACACTTCCCAGCGGACTAGGCCATCAGCAAATTGCAGAAGGTCAGGCGTATAGATTGCGTTTAAGAGTTCGCCGTCAACACGGCGGGCATTGCCTTTGATCGTCTCCAGGACTTCGGGGCCTTTGGAATACACCTTGATCTTCTTTAACCGGCTATTCTTCTTACCGAAGTAAGCAGTACCGTCATAGCCGGTACGGCTCTTGGTCTGACCGAACGAGACATTGCCCAGAGCGTTGATGAATGCCCTCGCCTCTTGGCTATCCTTAGCTCGGCTGGAATAAGTAATGTCGATCTGTGCTAATGCCCAAGACTCGTGATCCAATTGATCAGCCAGAGATGGATATGTCATGCAAAGCAAAGACATAAGGTGCATACAGCAGTCGTAAAAATCAGAAGAGCCATACACATTGTGACCTTGCATCAACTTAGCCGGACTGGCCTTGATCTCAATATAAAACTTATCTAACGGATCAAAACGGTGATCGAAGACTTTAAAGGCCATACCTTCATAGCTGCTGGGGATGGACTCCCAGGGATGCCGAGTGTTGTAAACCTGCCCTTCGGCATCGATGGACTGCTCGAGCGGAATACCCAACGCGGCCAGTTGAAAATCCGGCCAACGATCATCACCGAGGCCGCCTCGAACCCGCAAAAAGTCGCAGCGCAAAACGAGCTTATCGATCATAAAAATGCTTGGGTTGTCTCACCATGAGACAAGAGTCCACTGGTTATAGTATGTGGACTCGCGGCCTTTTTTTAAAAACATACGACAAATATTAGAATCTAAGTTTTTAGAATGTGTGCATTTATAACAAACTTAGAAATGAGATGTCAAGAAATTAGAAAAACAGATTATGATAAATAGAAGGAGGTTTAAAAATGCCAACAAAACATATTGATGAAAAAACTTGGAAAAAAATCCAAGATTTAACAGTAAAAGCAGTAATAGCGACTCAAAAGCCGATTAAAGAAGGGGATGTCTTGCACTTCTTAATAAAAAGAGGTTTGGAAGACTTAACAACGGAAGAGTTAAAAAAAATAAAATAAAAAGTCTCATTTTTGAGACAAAAGGACAGTACTACTTACCCCTGTCCTTGCATTTGTTGTGAATCGTTCTTAATTGAAAGGAAAAAATAATGGAATACAACTTGGGATTTTTGACATTTTTAAGTGCAGTAATTTTATATGTTGCGTATCAACAATGGAAAACAACTAAAAAGAAATTCAATCTTGATTGTTATGATCGACGAATCAAAGTGTATGAAGAAGTTCGAAAATTTATCGAACTTGTTAACCAAAACGGCAGCCCAACCAGTGATGAAATAAGAAATTTTGATTCAGCCACTCATGAAGCAGAGTTTCTGTTTGGTTCGGAAATTTCACAATATATCTCTACAATTTCTCGTCACGGACTGGAACTTATGAGCACGAAGCACAGCGAAAAAATAGATGAACAATACAAAGACGATAGAATCCCTAAGATAATAAAAATTAACTCTGAATGGTTCAGGGAACAAATCAACGGGGCAAAAATGGAATTCAAAAAATATCTTGATATAAGCGGTTAAGCATAAACAAAATAGACCTCGCATAATGCGCCCTATGCAAAAAAGCCCTGGCGGGATCTCATTTTCCACCAGGGCTTTTCTACATAAGCCTGTGTGTATTATGCGAAGTATAATGATGGCGTTCATCGCTTTTCCAAGTGCTTGCCGTGCGATCTTATCCACCGTTGATTACCGTATCGAGGCTTTATCGATACCACTATGAATTGTCCAACCGCCACCGAAAGCCCGGTAAAGCGACACCATCGCCACGCTGACTGCGGTTTCGGCTTTTGCACGTTCGTCGCTGACGGCCAGTTTGCTGCGCTGCGCATCCAGAACGACCAAATAATCGCCTGCACCACGTTGATACATCGCGTCGACCAGCCGGTAAGCTTTTTCCGCCGACCCTTCCGCTTCAGTCAATTGGCTGAATCGATCCCTGGCGGAACGATGCGCGACGAAGGCGTTTTCCACGTCCTCCAGGGCTAGCAAAAAGGTAAGCTCGTAATTGGCAGCGACCTGATCCAGCCGCGCATCGGCTGCGGCAATATGGGCGCGGATGCGTCCGGCGTTGAATATCGGCGCCGAAAGCCCTGAGCCTAGCGCGTAAACGCTCTCAGCTAGACTCGGAAAACCGCCGACCGCCAGCGCGCCGACACCACCACTGGCCGACACTACCAGCTTTGGATATAGATCGGCCCGCGCAGAACCCAGGCTGGCCGCCGCCGCACTGACTTCGGATTGCGCCAGACGCAAATCGGGACGTTGCACCAGTAAATCGGACGGCAACAGGTTTGGCATAGTAGGCGTTGCCTTCGGCAACGGGCCGACGCCAGCCAGTCGGTTTTCTAGGTTTTCCGGCGGCTCTCCCAGCAACACGCCCAAACGATGGATCAGATTTTGCTTGGCGTTGGTCAGTACCGGTAGTGTCGCTTCCGTGCTCTGCAACAGCGTTTGCTGACGGACCATATCCGCCTCGTTAGCCAGTCCGGCTTTAAGAAATACCTGCAAAGTCCTCAATCGTTCGCGTTGCAACTCGATATTTCTTTGCAAAATGCCGGTACGTTGCTGCACGCCGCGCAGCTCCAGATAGTTTGTCGCCACCTGAGCTAGCAGGCCGACTTGCGCCGCATGCAAGCCTTCTTGACTGCCTTCGGCTTGCGCGGCGGCGGCTTCCGCTTCCAAATGCCGGCCTCCGAACAAGTCGATTTCCCAGCGTGCCGCCAATCCGCCGCTAACGGCATCGGCAGTGGGCGTAATCAATTTGATGCCTTGCCCGCTCGGTACGCCGACTATACGGTCTATGCGTTTTTCCCGGCCGCCGGAGAGTGAGAAATCGAGGCTGGGATACAACGCCGCTTCGGCACCGGTCACCATCGCGTTGGCTTCGCGGACGCGAGCAGTGGCGATCTTGAGGTCGTGGTTGGCGGCCAAGGCTTTGTCTATCAACTCGTTCAGCAAGGGATCGTTGAATCCTTGCCACCAAGTCTTCAGGTCCGCCGTTTCGGCGCTTTGGGCGTTGGCCGCATGTTGCCATTGCGCCGGGCTATCGATCGACACCTGATTACTGACACGGGTCGGCGTACAGGCGCTTAGCCAAGCCAAGGACATAATAGTTAGTGGTGTTAAATATCGGCTATTCATTATTAGACTCCAAATTAGACTCTAGGGTCAGTGAGTGCGGCATCATCCAGCAGCAAACCGGCTGGGGCCGATTCGGCATACGACTGCCCACGCTCCACCCTGAACCACGCCGCATACAGCGCCGGCAGGAAGAACACCGTCAACGCGGTCGCCACCGTCAGCCCGCCCATGATGGCGATGGCCTGCGGACCGAAGAAATCGTTGTGCGACAACGGGATCATCGCCAAGATGGCTGCCGCCGCAGTCAGCATGATCGGCCGGAAACGCCGCACCGTCGATTCGACGATGGCCGACCAGGTGTCGAGTCCCGACTGTTCGTCCTGATCGATCTGATCCACCAGAATCACCGAGTTGCGCATGATCATGCCGGCCAGCGCCAGGATGCCGAGCAAGGCCACGAAACCGAACGGCGCTCCGAACAACAGCAAGGCGAAGGCTGCGCCGATCACGCCCAGCGGCGCGGTGCTGAACACCATGAAAGTCCTGGACAAATTCTGCAACTGCATCATCAACAAGATCAGCGTGACGATCAGCACCAGCGGAATCCAGACCAGGATAGATTTTTGCGCGGTCACCGCGTCTTCCTTGGAGCCGCCGGTTTCCAGAAAATAGCCGGCCGGCAGGCTATCCTGAATCGGTTTAAGTTTAGGGATGATTTCCGCCGCCACGTCCGGGGCCATCTTGCCGTCGGCCACGTCGGCACGTACCGAGATGGACGGGAAGCGGTTGCGCCGCCAACGCACGCCGTCCTCGAACACGGTTTCGAACTTGACGAACTGCGATAGCGATACCGACTTGCCATTAGCCGTGCGAACCGCGACGTCCGGCAGTTCGTCGGCGGCGGTGCGCAATTCGGGACTGGCCCGCCAAACGATGTCGATCAATTTATCCTGCTCGCGCAATTGCCCGACCGGGATGCCGGTGTAATGCGCCTGCAAGGCTTGCGACAAGCTGGCCGTCGAAACGCCGAGGGCGCGTGCCTTGTCCTGATCCAAAGCCAGGCGGAACGAAGGCATGCGGTCATGCCAGTCGTCGTTGACATCCACAGTGCCGGGATGGTCGCGTACAACCTCGGCTACCCGGTCGGCAATGCCGCGCACGATGTTGGGGTTTTCGCCGAGCACCCTGAATACCAACGGATAATCCATCGGTGGCCCGACATTCAGGCGCTTCACCCGGCCGCGGACATTCGGGAAATCCGTCGCAAGAATCTGCCGGACGTGCTGCATCACCCGTTCGCGCGCCCTATTATCCTTAGTCATCACCACCAATTCGGCCAGATTGGTATTCGCCAGTTGCTGCACGATCAACATGAAAAACCTCGGCGTGCCGTTGCCGATATAGCTGGCAACATGTTCCACGTCCTCGTCCTTAGCCAGTAAAGCCTCCATGCGGCTGGCGGCGGCTTCGGTTTGTTCGAAGGAACTTCCCTCCGGTAGCCACAGGTCGACGATGACTTCCGGCCGGTTGGATAGTGGGAAGAACTGTTCGGGGACATGGGCTAAAGCCACCACACCGAGACCGAACAACGCCAGCGTGGCGATAATGACTTTCTTGCGGTGCGCCACGCAGGCATCCACCCAACGGCGCAAGCGGGTGTAGAACGGCGTGTCGAACAGGTCGTGGACCGGGCCATCGGCATTGGTATGCACCTTGAGTATCAAAAATCCTAAATACGGGGTGAACACCACCGCGCCTATCCACGACAGTATCAGCGAAATGCCCACCACCTGAAAAATCGCCACGGTATATTCACCGGCCGAGGATTGGGCCAAACCCACCGGCAAGAAACCGGCGATGGTGATTAAAGTGCCGGTCAGCATCGGAAAGGCCGTGGCACGATAGGCATACGTCGCGGCGCGCATTCGGTCCCAGCCTTCTTCCAGCTTGCGGGCCATCATCTCGACGGCAATCATCGCATCGTCCACCAGCAGGCCCAGCGCCAGAATCAAAGCGCCCAATGAAATCCGTTGCAGATCAATGCCGCACAGCAGCATGACCCACAAGGTGGCAGCCAGCACCAGTGGCACGGTCAGCGCCACCACGGACCCGGTGCGCCAGCCCAGACTCAAAAAGCTCACCACCAACACGGTGGCCAGGGCTTCGAAGAAGGTACGGCCGAATTCCGCCATCTGATTTTTAACCACCTGCCCTTGATTGGCGACCGGCTCCACGTCCAAACCGATCGGCAACTCAGTTGTGACACGGGTCAGCGTCTCGTCCAAGGCTTTTTCCAGGTCGATGACATTGCCTTTCTTGTTCATCGTCACACCCAGACCAAGCGCCTGCTTGCCGTTGAAACGCATCTTAAATTCCGCAGGATCGACATAGCCGCGCGTCACCTTGGCAAAATCGCCGACCTTGAAAGTTCGATTTTCGATGCGTACCGCCAGATTGGCAACACTATCCACCGAGTCGAAAGAGCCGGTCAGGCGTATCGGTAGATTGCGCTGCGCGGAAAATACCGTGCCAGCCGGTGCCATGCCGTTCTGCGCCTGCAAGGCTTGGGCAACCGCCGAAGCATCCAGGCCCAGTTCGGCCAGCTGCTTGTCGGAAAATCCGACGAAAATCTTTTCGTCCTGAACGCCGATCAGGTCGATCTTTTCGACATCTTTGACCCGCAACAGCTGTTGGCGAACCGAATCGGCAGCCAATTTCAGATCGGCATAATTAAAGCCCTCGCCGGAAAAGGCGTAGATCAGGCTATAGGTATCGCCGAATTCGTCGTTGAAAAACGGCCCGATGCTGCCGGGCGGCAACGTCATGCGGATATCGTCGACTTTTTTACGCACTTGATACCAAAGCTCGGGAATGTCCTTGGGCCGTGTATCTTCGCGCGGCGTCACGAAAATGACCGATTCGCCGGGTTTGGAGTAACTGCGCAGATAATCCAGGTTAGGCAACTCCTGGATTTTCTTTTCCAGCCTATCGGTCAACTGCCGTTCCACTTCCAGCGCGGTGGCTCCGGGATAAAGGGTTTTGACGACCATGATTCGGAACGTGAACGGCGGATCTTCCTGCTGGCCCAGCCGGTAATAAGCGAATAGGCCGCCAAGCACTACCAGTGCGATCATAAAACCGGTAAAGGAGCGATGTTTAAGGACCCATTCGCTGAGATTAAATGCTTTCATGGCTGCCCCTCGCCGCCGCGATTCTTAGGTAATCCCGGTTCTTCCGGCAAGCGGACAGCCTGCCCCTCGGCGAGGCGCTGAACGCCGGCGCTGACCAGTAATTGGCCGGCGGCAAGTCCCTCAACGGCAATGCGTTCGCCATCCAGCGTTTCGCCCAACCGAACCGGCATGGATTTGACCGTGGCAGCCTGCTCGTCAACCAGCCAGACCGAGGGATGATCGGGCTGGTTTTGCAGGGTATAGACGGCGGAAAGCGGGATGGCGATGCGGGAAGCGGTGTTCGCTGCTATATGAACGGTCGCCGTCATGCCTAATTGCGCGGCGTCCATGCCTTCGAGCAAGGTCGCCTTGACACGATAGGTGCGGCTGGCCGGATCGGCTGCCGAGGCGATCTCGCGAATTTTTGCCTTGAGTAGCCGTTCGTCGTCGGACCATAAAGACACGCTAACGGCTTGTTGGCGCTGGATTTCCGGCAGGCGATGCTCGGGTACGTCGAAATGGATTTCCTTTTCGTCGAGCTGGGCCAGAGTAACCACAGTCTGGCCGGCAGCCAGCACCTGCCCTGCCTCGACTTCCAACGCCGTAACGACGCCGTCGCGGTCGGCATGCAGCTCGGTGTAAGTCAGTTGGTTAAGCGCTTGGGCCAATTGCGCCTCCAGCGCCGCCGTCCGCTCCCGCGCCGTGGTATAAGCGGTCTCATGCCGCTCGAACTCCGGCGGACTGATGACTTGCTGTGTCAGCAGCTCGCGGTATCTCGCCAGATCGTCGTGCAGGAAATTGCTGTCGGCCTGTGCGGAAGCCAGTTGGGCCTTAAGGCTTTGAGCGGCAAGGCGGTAATCGTTGCCGTCCAATATCGCCAAAAGCTGGCCTTTGCGCACCTGGTCGCCAACGTCTACTTTCCGCTCCAGCAGTTTACCGGCCACCCGAAAGGATAACGGCGTCTCGATTCTCGCCCTGATTTCCCCGGCGAAATGCTTAGTGCCAGAGGCGGCCGGTTCTCCGACTCGAAATACTTTGACCGGGCGGGAAACCGCTTGCGTTTGTCTGTCCTTATCGCTGCATCCGACGCTTATCGTCAGCGGCAGCAACCCTGCCAGCAGCCAGCCTTTGATTGCGAACCGGAATTGAAGCCGGCCACAGGTGGCGGACATTAATGGAGTTTTGTGTTTCGGCATTTTGCTTCTTCCTTCGGTAGCCGTGCTATAAATCTTCAACGGGAGTGCAAGCTTTGCTTGCGCTTGCAGGCGAAGCTTCCGCTCCTCGGCAACTGCTCCTGCGTTGCTCTACCTCCTGCATCCATGCAGTCGTGCTCGCGCCCCTCGCCTGCGTCCATGCAGGCGAAGCCTGCACACTCCAGTCATGGGCTATTTTGGCCACTCAGGCCGGCAAATTATTGATCTTGCGCAGGTTCTTATCGACGATGCTTTCGGGTAGGAATCGGCGCATAAAGCTGATCTGATGCGCTAATTTTCCGGCGGCGTAACGCCTTCTGGGGGCTGCGGCGGTCGCTGCTTTCAACACTCTAACTGCCACCACTTCCGGGGCATCGCCTGCATTCACCCCATTCCGCATGAACACTTCCATGCCAGCACGCACCGAGTCATAGACCGCAAGCGGCTGATCAGGCCTTGTTATGCTTGCTTCGAACGAGGTCCGGGTAAATCCTGGCTCAACCAGCACCACCCGGATGCCGAAGGTGCGCAGTTCGTGGTCGAGCGATTCCGAATAGCCTTCAACCGCATGCTTGGTCGCGACATAGAGCGCGTTGTAAGGCGATGGGATCAGCCCAAGGACCGAGCTGATATTGACGATTCTGCCTCTTCTTTGGCTGCGCATGGTCGGCAACACGGCGTTGGTCACGCGGGTGATGCCGAACACGTTCACATCGAACATGGCTTGGGCCTGCGCGGTGGATGACTCTTCCGCCCCGCCGAGAAGGCCGATGCCGGCATTGTTAACCAGCAAGTCGATGCGCCCAGCCTGTTTCAAGACCTCGGCTACCGCGCTCTTTACCGACACTTCGTCGGTTACGTCGCAGCTCAGCATCGTGATACCATCGGCACTTGCTACCGCCCTGCGACTGGTTCCGAATACGCGGTAACCCGCTTGCTGAAGTGCCTTGGCCGTTGCCAGTCCAATGCCTGAAGAGGCACCTGTAATCAGGGCTACACCAATTTCTTTATTGCTCATGTCAAATCTCCTTGGGGGTGGATAGTCTACCGACTAAGTGTTACTATCATTTCGAAACCAATGTTACTATCAATTTGATACTAAGTCACTACTAAAAGAGTATGAACGATAAAAATATTTGCGATGACCCTTGCCCAATCGCGCGCAGCCTGGCTTTCCTGGGCGATGCGTGGAGCTTATTGATTCTGCGGGACGCACATTTGGGCCTCACTCGCTTCGACCAGTTTCGGAAAAGTCTCGGCATCGCGCCGACGATCCTGACCCGGCGGCTGGCTATGTTGACGGAGGAAGGAATGCTGGAAAAACGGCTCTACTCGGAGCGCCCTCCGCGAGAGGAGTATGTGTTGACTGCCGCCGGCCGCGACTTTCTGCCGGTGCTCGTCATGATTGGCGCCTGGGGGCACCAGTATCGCGGTGGTGGCCGGTTGGTGCGCATCCAGGATGCTGAAACGGGAGAGGAAATTAAACCGGTGGCCATCGACGAGGTCACAGGGGCAAAGATCGGGACTCGCCCGCTACGCTTTGTCCTGCCGGATGGCGGCTGATGACATGACTGCTTGCTCTACCCTTATTAATGAAGAACTAAGCATGAGTTTTGCAACCGAGATAATCTACTTTTTATTCAATGTGTTATTGAATATATTGTTGATGAATTTAAAATAGATATTTCGACTGCAAACCAGTGATACCCAGAGTAACAGAGGGATAGCGGGATAGCGGGACAACCGGGGAGTCGCTATTTTTGCGAAAGCTTTTATGCGCATCCCTGCACAACAAGCGGCAAAAACTACGCGACCGCTCATGCCTGTGGCGGCCCCAGCCGTCCTGCTTCATACAGGCTGAACATTATATCAATGCGCTCTAAATCAGTAGCTCAAAACTTCAAAATCCTGCATCGGATGGCTTGGCGCCGGCATAGCGCCGCCAAAACATCTTGATCCAAGTATTGAAATCATCCAAATAGGTATAAGCCACCGGGATCACCAACAAGCTCAGAAAAGTTGAGGTCACCAGGCCGCCGATTACGGCGACCGCCATAGGGCTGCGGAAAGATGTATCCGCATTTCCCGCGCCGATCGCAATCGGCAACATGCCGGCTCCCATCGCAATGGTGGTCATCACGATAGGACGGGCGCGTTTCCGGCAGGAGTCCAGCAGCGCGTCCATTCGCGACATGCCATGATCCCGCCGTGCAACAATGGCATACTCGACCAGCAATATGGAGTTTTTGGTGGCAATGCCCATCAGCATAATCAGGCCTATCAGGGATGGCATGGAAAATGCTTTTCCGGTCAATAGCAGCGCGACAAAACCGCCGCCGAAAGAAAGCGGCAACGCCGCCAAGATGGTGATCGGCTGCAAAAACTCTTTGAACAGCAGTACCAGTACGATGAATATGCACAACACGCCGGTGAGCATGGCAAGGCCGAAACTGGCGAAAAGCTCAGACATCATTTCGGCGTCACCGATATTGATCCGCTTTACTCCGGCCGGCAGATTGCTGATGCTCGGCAAGTTTTGCACTGCTGAAGTCACATCCCCTAACGGCAAACCGGATAGCTCAACTTCAAAATTAATATTACGCGAGCGATCATAACGATCGATGACTGCGGGCCCGCTGGAAAGCTCCAGATTGGCCACTTGGCTTACCATCACTGCCCCGGAGCCAGCTTTGCCGGATGGAACTGCAAGCCGTTCCAACACCGACAGATCGCTTCGCCCATCCGCGGACAGTTTCACTACCACCGGCACCTGACGTTGGGCCAGATTGAGTTTGGGCAAAGACCAGTCGTAATCCCCTAACGTGGCGATACGCAGGGTTTCTGCGATAGCCGCAGTGGTGACGCCCAGATCGGCTGCACGGGCAAAATCGGTTCGTACCGCAATTTCCGGCCTTACCAGCGACGCACTGGATGCGATGCTGCCGAGTCCCGGGATGGTCCGAAGATCACGCTCCACGTTACGGGCGGCGGCGCTTAACGCCTGCGGATCGTCGCCGCTGAGCACCAAGACGTATTTCTCGCCCGAGCTGCCCAGCCCCACTTTGGTGCGCACACCGGGCAGGTTTTGCAGCGCCTGCCGGATGTTTTGCTCGATGACTTGCTTAAGCACGGGCCGATCTTGCCGGTTAGCCAGCGTAATTGTCAACGTGGCTTTACGCACTTCACCGCTTTGAGAGCCTGCAAAAGGGTCGCCGCCGGCTGAACCGCTGCCGATGGTGGTGTAAACCGAGTTCACATAAGGTACGTTTGCCACCAGTTGGCGGGCGGCTTCCGCCGAAGCCTGGGTTTGGGCAAGACTGGCGCCGGGCGATAATTCGACGAAAACCTGGGTCTGCGGATTGTCATCCGGCGGTATGAATCCCGTGGGCAGCAATGGAATCAGAAACAATGAGCCGATAAAAAATATCGCAGCCGCCGCTATCGTGGTCAGGCGATGGGTCAAACACCAGGCCGCCAGTTTCATATAGTTTTGCATGATCCGCCCTTCGGCTGGCTCGGAGTGGCCGCTGTCTTTCAACATATAAGCGGCCATCATCGGCGTCAACATCCGCGCCACCACCAACGAAGCCAAAACGGCCAGCGCCGCCGTCCAGCCGAATTGCTTGAAGAAGCGCCCGGCAATCCCGCTCATGAAAGCCGTGGGCAGGAATACTGCAACCAGGGCGAACGTGGTAGCGACCACCGCCAAACCGATTTCGTCCGCGGCCTCCATCGCAGCCTGATAAGGTGTTTTACCCATGTGCAAATGGCGCACGATGTTTTCCACTTCGACGATCGCATCATCGACCAGAATGCCGACCACCAACGATAACGCCAACAAGGTGACCCCGTTCAGGGAAAAGCCCAAATAGTCCATGCCTAAAAAAGCCGGGATTATTGATAGCGGCAGGGCGACAGCGGAGATGAAGGTCGCCCGCCAATCCTTTAAAAACAGCCATACGACCAACACGGCGAGCAAGGCGCCTTCATAAAGCATGGTCATGGAATTCTGGAATTCTTCCTGCACCGGGGTGACAAAATTGAACGCTTCGGTAAATTCTATATCCGGGTTGGACATGCGCAATTCCGCTAACGCTTTTTGCACGCCGGCGCCAACCTCCACGTCGCTGGCGCCGCGGCTGCGAGTGACTTCAAATCCCACCACCGGCTTGCCGTTGAGCAAAGCCAGAGCGCGAGGTTCAGCTACGGTATCGTCAATCGTAGCGACCTGGTCGAGCCGAATGTGGCGGCCGTCCGCTAAAGAAAGTTGCAGCGGACGGAGTTCTTCTACTGAAGCAACGTTGGCCAAGGCACGCACCGGCTGCTCGCCGCTGCCCAGATTGGTGCGTCCGCCGGCGCTTTCTCTTTGTATCGCGCGCAACTGCCGGGAAATATCGGCAGCCGTCGCACCCAGCGATTGCAGCTTGACCGGATCCAGAGCAATGGTCACTTCCCTGCTGACGCCGCCAACCCGGCTAACCTGGCCCACGCCACGCACACTGAGCAGTTTTTTGGCGACGGTATCCTCGACAAACCAGGACAGCGCTTCATCATCGCGCTGCGTGGAAGCGACCGTAATGGCCAAGATCGGCGAGCTCGCCAGATCCAGTTTGTTGACGACAGGATCGCGAAGATCGCCCGGCAAGTCGGTGCGTACTTTGGTAACGGCGGAGCGTACATCGTCTACCGCTTCCTGTACCGGCTTTTCCAGTCGAAACTCGACAGTAATGGTGACGCTGCCGTCCTGTATTTTGGTCGTGATGTGCTTTAGGCCCTGCAAGGTAGCGATAGCGTTTTCGATTTTACGCGCCACCTCGGTTTCCAGTTGAGCGGGCGAGGCGCCGGGTAATGATGCTGAGACCGTTACCGTGGGCAGATCCAGATCCGGCATGTTCTGAACCTTCATCGCCCGAAAACTCAATAATCCGCCGAAACTCAGCATCACAAACAGCATCATCGCCGGAATAGGGTTGCGGATACACCAGGCGGAGACGTTCATGGCTGCACCACTTGCACATTATCGCCATCGGCAAGGAAAGAAGAACCGCCGGCTACCAGACGATCCTCGGGATTGAGTCCCGAAAGTATTTCCAAACTGTCATCGGTTCTTCGGCCCAATTGAACTTTGACCTGGGAGACCTTGACCAGTTCGCCGTTCTGCTCACCCAGTTTGAAGACATAGCTGAAACCTTCCCGCAGGGAAAGTGCAGTCTGAGGCACGGTGAGACCGGCCTTGACGCCTATATCGAATTCACCCCTGGCGAACATTCCCGCGCGCAAGCCGTGCCGGGCGGCGTCGGGCAGATCAACGTAAGCCAGACCGTTGCGGCTCTGGACATCCAGGGTCGGCGCCAGTGAGCGGATCTTGCCATTGATATTGCCAACGTTGGGTACCTCGACGCTGACCGTCATGCCCGGTTTGAGCTGCGCCATTTCAGCGGCAGTGACTTCGCCACGCCATTCCAACCGGTTTTGCCGGATCATCCGAAACAATTCCTGCCCCTTTGCAGCGATCGCCCCCAAGGTGGCGCTGCGGGAAGAAATAACGCCGTCGTCGCTGGCTAAAACTTTGGTGTATTTCAGCCGCAACAATTGCGAATCCAGCTGTGCTTTGGCCGACTGCACCTTGGCGTTAGCCGTTTTTTCGCCGGTCAGATATTGGTTCACCTGCTGGCTGCTGAGCGCCCCGGAAGCCGAGATTTGTTGAGCCCGTTCGGCGTTAACGCGGGCATCGGCCAGGTTCGCCTCGGCTTCGGCCAGCGCGGCCCGGCTTTGGGCGACATCGGCTAGAACGGTTTCGTCAGAAAAAACCGCCAGTACCTGCCCTTTCTTTACGGCGTCGCCCACCTGCACATTCACTTCAGTCAAGTGCAAGTCGCTTACTTCAGCGCCAATAATGGCCTCCTGCCATGCCGCTATCGAACCGTTGGCGGTCAACGTCATCGGAATATCGCGGATGGACGGCTGAATTACTGTAACGCTAAGTGCGGGCTTGGGCGCGGAAGCTGTATCGTCGGCCGCAGACTGGTTACTGCACCCGGCGATGAAGCCAACGCCGGTCAGTACGCTTAAGACTGCCAGCACAGCGTTTATTTTTCCTTTTATCATGATTTTCCTCCGGTGAAATCGGTTTGATGATTTACGTGATCTGTTTTTTCGGGGTCGCCGCTGTTCGGAGCAGCGGAACTTGGGCCAGCTTTCCGGGCATCCTCATGCTGTTCCCAGCTGCCGCCGGCTGCGCGGTAGAGCGCGATCCAGGCGCTGACCCGCTCCTGCTCTATCTCTTTAAGCGCCATTTCGGCGGACAGCACGTTACGCCTTGATGTTTCGACATCAATCAAATTACCTAAGCCGACTTGGTACAGCTCACGGACAGCCAAAAAATTTGCCCGGTAACCGGTGACGGCGTTGCGGCCTTGGGGTAAGCGTTGGCTGGCGCTATCTAATCGCACCAAGGCTTCTTCCACTTCTTTGACCGCCGTGCGCACCTTGCTGCGAAAGTTGCTTGCGGCAGCCTGGTATTGGGCTCGCGCCGCTTCCACATCGGCAGCCCGCTTGCCGGCATCGAACAGCGGCAAGCTGAGCGTCGGGCCGATCGCCCAGGTTTCCGCGAGCAAAAGCGCCGAGCCGTTAATGCTTTGCAAGGTCGGCGTGATGTTTCCCGACAGGCTCAACTTAGGAAACCGTTTGGCCAGCTCGACGCCGATATTGGCGCTGGCCTCCGCGACATTGCGCTCGGCGGCGGCGATGTCGGGCCGTTGCAGCAGCACTTGGGCAGGCAGGGAATCAATCCTGAACGCCGGCGGACTGGGCAATTTTGCGACCCGGTCCGGTGCTCCGGTTAATAACTTACGAACCTCTGTTTCTTGTAAGCCGGTCATTGCGACGATACCTTTGATCGAGCGTTCGCATTGCGCTTGTTGTTGCAGCAGCGTTCTATTGCCTTCGGCGGCGCTGGCATTGGCGAGTGCGATGTCGCCCGGCGCACGGAATCCGGCTTTACCTGCGATTTCCGAGAGCCTGGCCGATTCCCGGCGCGACTCGGTGTCGGCCTGCACTATTTGCACTTGGCCTTCGCAATAACGATAAGCCAGATGAGCATTGGCGACTTCTGCCGCTACCGACACGCGGGCGTCGTGCCAAGCTGCGTTCTTCGATTCCAGCTGGCTGAGGGCCGCCTGCTCCTGACGCGCCAAGCCGCCGAACAAGTCGATTTCCCAGCTGGATTGCAGTCCGGCCGGGAATTGGTTCCATACGAACGGATCGCTCCCGAAGGACGAAGAGGAACGTTTGGCCTCTATGCTGGAGCCTATATTAGGCAATAAGGCGGCATCGGCGCCGACGAGGTTTGCCCTGGCTTTTTCAATGCGCGCGGCGGCATCGGCTACGGAGGCGCTTTCTTGTTCGGCGGCTGCTAAAAAGCGGTTCAGAACCGGATCGTTAAAGCGCTCCCACCACCGGTTAAGATCGGCCGGGTCTCCCTGGTGAGCAACGGGCTGGGGAGCTTGCCAGTTGGCCGCCGCTTTCAACGGCTCGGTTTGGTAATCGGGGCCGACCGTGGTCAGCAAACCGCTGGAGCCGCATGCCGGAAGCAGCAACGGCAGCAGGCTCAGGCTGAGTGATTGCAGGTTTTTATGTCTCATAAAGCACCCTGTGCGCGACGCCGGGCCTCCCCTTCGATCATCGAAACGGCGTAACCGGCCAGACGTTCGGCCAGGACATCAATTGCGTTGGCGGTGGTCAACAGCTGCGGCGCAATAGCCGAAACAACATCTTGCCCGACATAAAAATGCACGGCCATACCGACGATGGCGAAAGCCAACCGCTGAACATCGGTATCAATCCGCTGCAATCCTAAATGCTTTTTGAGCAGCGAAACCAACACTTCATGTTGCGGTTTAATCTCTGTATCGATTACCTGCTGCCAGGCTCCGGTCGGCTCGATCATTTCCCGGAAGTGCAACTTCATGACCAACCAAATCTCCTCGCCTTTTTTCAGCGGTTCGAGAAATTCGGTGAAAAATTTGCCTAGCGCTTCGTCCAGCGACAAGCCGACATAAGCCTGGAGCTCAGAATGGCAGGGCGTTTCCCCCATCGGTTCGGTAAATGCCGCTCGATAAAGGCCCGCCTTATCGCCGAAGTAGTAGCGGATGGATGAAATATTGATTTCCGCCGCCTCACAGATTTCCCGGGTGGAGGCGGCCTTGTAGCCTTTTTCGGCAAACAGCCGTAGCGCCGACATTACAAGTCTGCTGCGTGCGTCGTGAGTTTCTGTGTCGGGATTTTCGTTAGTGCCCATGCTGCCTCGGGAGTTGTTTGCAAGAAATAAATCAAACGATTGATTGTTACAATATCAATCAATCGTTTGATTGTCAACTCTACGCAGCATGCGAAGCGCGTATTGGAATAAATTTAGCGGGTCAAAAAAAACGTGCCGGTCATTGGACACGCCCCTCACCCGGTCAACCCATAAACCGTGACCGTTTTAGTTTCGGTTTAACGCGGCGGCGGCATCCTGATCGTTACCGGCCAGATGCGCATCCCGGGGCGGCAATACATCCGCTACAGCTTCCAGACGTTTCCAGGCCGGCGCAGGTGTTTCGCAATGTTCTTTGGGTACGAATGCCGACTCTTCGACCAGGGCCATTTTGTGAATATAGCGCGGACAGTTGGGGAACATTTCCCGCACCGTTACCCGCAACACCATTTGCGCTTCGGGCCAGTGGTTCATTAAAGGATCGTCCTCCAGTATGAAAACGCTGCCGTTCAATCGAAGCCGGGCTTGCCGCTGAAAGTCGACGAATAACAGGCCGACATGCGGGTTAACCAATACATTACCGGCCGACAAGTACATGCCGCTGCCGTCGTAAAGCGGAAAAGCCAGGGTCTGTTCGTCGATAACCCTGACCAAACCGACGCTGCCGCCTTTGTAAGAACAATTGGGCCGCCCTTCCCCATCGACTGTGGCAAAGAAAAACATGTTCTGTTCTTCGATAAACGCCTTGTCTTCCGGGCTGATCTTGTTGCTGACAATCGCCTCGACCAGACGGTCTGCCATAGGCCGGGTTTCAAAACGGTCTTGCAGTTGTCGGCTGCCTTCATGGAAAAATTCACTCATCGCTCCTCCTGGAGTCATTGGTTGGCAAAGATATATCGGGAATGTGGCTTGAACTTCCTTCAATAAGAATAATGGCGGCTTGCTTGGCTTGTCCGGCGGCGCCCGAATGGCGTTTCATCTGCTCCGAGACGATGGCGCCTTCGATCAGCAGGCTTAATTGCAGCGCCAGTGTTTCCGGGGATTTGGAACCGTACTGCCCGGCGAGATCGGCAATATAGCTTCGGAAATGTTCGTAAAACTCGGCGGACACCTGATGCACGGGGTTGCCCTCCAGCGGAAATTCAGCCGCGGCATTGATAAAGGCGCAACCGCGAAATTCGGGAATCGCCATCCATTCGCCGATGACGTCAAAAATCGCCAGTAACTTAGTCTTGGGCGTATCCGCCTTAGCGTCAACCTGGCCGGCAAACCAGACTCGAAAGTCCTCATCCCGCTTGCGCAGAAAGGCAAGCACCAAATCGTCCTTGGACGGGAAATATTTATAGAGACTCATCTTGGTCGTGTTTGCCGCTTTGACAATCGCATCGACGCCGGTCGCACGAATGCCCTGGCTATAAAACAGCTCCGATGCAGCTTGCAGGATTTTTTCCGGCAGAGTTAAGGTCATAATAAGAACAGCAGAAAACAGGTTGATTGAGACTATACCGGTCGGTATACTGCAATGTCAATATACCGACCGGTCTGTATATTTTTTATAACTACAATAAATGAGACAACACGATGGAAATATTATTAATTGGCGCCGTACTGATGATTTTTGCCGTTTTGGCTTCGGCCTGGCTGATGACTTTTGCGCGATGGTTTCCCGTTAAAGGCATTGATGGCGAATTCCTTACGGACTATAAAACCTTGATCAGGGCGCATATCGATTTTGCCTTAATGGCGTTGTTCTGCCTGGGGTTTTACGCGGTCAAGGTGCCGTTATCCGTTACCGCCTGTTGGCTGGTGGTGATCGGCGGCATAACGAATCCCTGTGTCTTTGTTGTTGCTGCATTTGATCCGAGCTTTTGGGAGAAAACGGCCTGGAGGCTTTACTCGGCTGTCAGCTTTATCGTCACTACGATAGGCTTTGGCTGGGTGTGCATCAGCTTGCTGGATTACGCTTTATAACTGCGCCTATCAGGGAGCGGCGGATCGGAATTCCGGCGCTCCCGCAGTATTATTTTGTCCTGAAAATAAAATAGGCCGCACCGATCAGGCAAAAGCCCGCCCACAAATAATCGAGCTTTAACTGTTCTTTCAGATACAAAACCGAGAACGGAACAAATACCGACAAAGCGATCATTTCCTGGAGCACTTTAAGCTGCCCGACATTCATGACCGAATAACCGATTCGGTTGGCGGGTACCTGCAAGGCATATTCAAAAAATGCGATCCCCCAGCTCAGCAGCGCGGCAATAAACCACGGCTTGTTGTTCAGATCTTTCAAATGGGAGTACCATGCAAACGTCATGAAGACATTGCTGCCGCACAGCAGCAGTATGGTTGACAGCGTTACGTTCAAAATTCATGTTCCTGTTCAGATTAATGTGATGATGATTTCGCGTAATAGTTTACCGTTCTTGACGGGGTTGAATCACCTGTTTTTATCCGCGGCGGATTGGTTTCATCACTTGCATGATATGTTAGTAGACGCCCTGTCGCCGCCAATTCGTGATAGTTTTTTGCTTGGAAATAATGTTAAATAACAAGATGCTTTAAGCATCCAATTACTTATTAAAAACGGGAGAGCAGCTATGAACACAGTTGAAATTGCAGTCGTTATTGTTTTATTGATAGCCGTACTGATTTTCTTAAAAAAACGAAAAAAATGCTCAGCCTGTTCATCAAAAGAAACGCTCGCCGACAAACCTAAAGCTCCAAAGCAGGAAAATCAACACCCGGAAGTTAAATTGGAAAGCAACCCCTTAGTGAGCGCTATACCTACAGCTGTCAATGGGCAAATAACCGATGCGGTGACGGAGCAACAACCCGCAAGTGATGTTGAAGCGAATGCTTTCCCTACCGCTATAAATGATCAAATCACCGATACAGCGATTGCTTCTGCTTCCCTCGAACCACAACCCGCCAATAAGCCCACTGGCGTTAGTGAGCTGCCTGCAAAGCCTGAAGCCGTTAGCCTTCCTGAAGATTCAATACTGAAACGGCATTATATGACCCATTTATGCACGATGATCGAATCGATTGTTCCCCCTCGGCCTACGGAATCCGTCTTGTGCCGTCATTATGATGCGATGGTGGTTACCCGAATAGGACGGTGCTTAAACGATAAAAAAGCCATGGAACAACTGATCCATGATTATGAAAATAAAAAATAACGACTGACAAATTATCTGGGCAAATTTACAAAGCCGGCTTTGCACTCCAGCTTGTTTTTTGGGAGTTGCAAAGCCGGCTTTGCCGCTTAAAAAAACATGATTTGTAGCGTCGCTATTAAAAGTTGATAAACAACGATCCCATAATCAAGTGATGCATGGTGTTATTGGTGTGTGTCGCATCATCCAGATACTGGTTCAGATAACCGGCTTCAGCCCGGAAGCTTTTATTAAAGGTCCAACCCAATCCTGCAAACGCGCGGTTCTGATCGAAACCGGACTGGCCGCCGAATTGGGTTGAGTTAACCCTGATGAAAAACTCGTCCCAGGTAATCAGGCTCAAACGCGGCTCGAACGCTAAAGGATGCATGAATCGCAGCATCTGACGCGGGCGGAAACGAACGTCATTGCCATTTAGGTAGTTGCTTTCGAATAGAGTCCTAAAAGTAAAAGTTCCGACACTGGTGGGCAGGACATAGCGAAACGCCGGCCAGACATCTTGTTGGGAAACATAACTCTTCCCGCTATTTTGTGTAGGCAGCCATGTGTAGCCTGCCCAGATGGTTGCCCGATCACTGAGCGAATAACCCACTGCGGCGCGAACCATACCTTGATTCCAATGATTCCAGTTGTCGTCGAATCGGGATTGGCCTTCCAGCCAGAGTCGTCCTTTTTCCAGTTTTGGATCCACGACTTTCAGGCTGCCCTCGCCCACGATTTGCATCCAGCTGCCGGCATCCTCAAGCAAGTCACCGGCCATAGCGGGCATGCTGACAGAACCCACCATCACGGCGGCGATTCCCCCTAGCTGCATTTTTTTCTTGATCATATCGCTTTCCTACTATGGTTTTAATGGGAGCCTAAAGTCCCAATACTGTCGCCTTGGAAGCTCGCCAAAAACAACGTCCGCTTATGCTTCCCACGCGGAGCGCTCATCGCGAAGCTGGAGCTTCGCTAACTGGGTTACCAAGCCAGAGCTTGGGAACCAGCGCAATGCGTTTTTTTTCATTTTTCAACGGTCATCAATCCCAGCAATCCCTTCATCAACGCCACTGGCGTAGGCGGGCAGCCGGGAATCACCGCATCGACCGGAATGACATTGGATACCGTGCCGCAACTGGCGTAAGACACGCCGAATTCGCCGCCGCAGGCCGCGCAATCACCGGCAGCAACCACCCATTTCGGGTTGGGCGTCGCTTCATAAGTGCGCAGCAGGGCGGTTTGCATGTGTCTTGATACCGGCCCGGTGACCAACAGCACGTCGGCGTGTCTTGGCGAGGCGACAAAATGAACGCCGAAACGCTCAATATCGTAAAAGGAATTATTCAGCGCGTGAATCTCCAGTTCGCAGCCGTTACAGGAGCCCGCATCGACCTGCCTTATCGCAATGCTGCCGGAAAACCGCTTGTCTATGTGTCGTTTGATCTGAATGCCCAAAGCCTCCAGCTCGTCCTCGTTCCCACGCTCTGCGTGGGAACGCATGCTAATCCGTTCGGTGACAATACCCGTGGTCAGGATTTTTTTAAAAAGTCTCAGCATTTTCCGGTCCTATAGATCATTGCCTGAATAAGAGCCGTTCAGGGATTTGTTGCACACGGGAAAATCCGGCACGATATTATTCAATACCAGCTTTTCCAACGCGGGCCAGTTCAATTGGCTGGGATCGCGCGGATAAAAACGGGCGATTTTATTGTCGGCGTCAAAGCGAATGTGGCTGATAATCTCGCCTCGCCAACCCTCGACAATGCCAAGGCCTTCACTGCCCGCCTCAGGCGTTCGCCATTCGCTGCGTAGTTCACCGGTTGCCAGCTTGTCGATAAAGTTTTCTATCAGCCGCAAAGCCGTCCTGATTTCCTTGTACCTAATCCATACTCTGGAGGCAATATCGCCCTGATTTTCCAGTGCGACTTTAACCGTTACCCGATCATAAGGCGCATAAGGCGCATCGCGGCGCACATCCCTATCCTGGCCGCTGGCCCGTCCGACGTAACCCACGACGCCAAAAGCCGTAGCGGTTTGTTCGGACAAAAAACCGGCCGTGTACAGCCGGTCTTCCAGCGATGAATTAAGATCCATAGCCAGTATGACTTCCGTCAGTTCGGTTCTTAATTCGTCTATTTCCTTCTTGATTAAACTACAGGATGCATCCGGCAAGTCGCAGGCAACGCCGCCGGGAACGATTTTATCCATCAACAGCCGATGGCCGAACACCGTCGCATTGGTGCGCAGCCAAAGTTCGCGCAAACGGGTGAACTGCATTTGCGCGAATACAAAAGCGACATCATTACAGATTGCGCCGATATCGCCCATGTGGTTGGCGACGCGTTCCCGTTCGGCCAGAATGCCGCGTATCAAAGCCGCGCGGGGCGGTATTTCAACGCCCGCCGCCTGTTCCATAGCCATGCAGGCGGCCCAGCAATGTCCGACCGTGGTATCGCCGGAGACGCGTCCGGCGAGCTTGGCTAAAGACTCGGGCGTTCTGCCTTCGGCGATTTTCTCTATGCCTTTATGCACATAACCCAAACGTTCTTCCAAATTCAGGATAAGTTCTCCGACGGCCTGAAACCTGAAATGTCCGGGCTCGATGATGCCTGCATGCACAGGACCTACCGGAATTTCATAAACGCCCGCGCCGTGGGATTTGATGAACGGATAATGCATATCTGGCGGCGTGACGCCTACCGGCGCACCCTGAACAGGAAAGTCTTTCCGTAACGGATAGCTGTTTTCGATCCAGGCTTGATGCCGCGTCCAACGCCGGTTATCGGGATGTCCGACAAATTTAATCCCGAATAGGTCTTGCGTATGCCGCTCGCTGCGGTTGGCCGCAGGATAGACCGTGGCTTGGCTCGGCAGCTCCGGGTTGGTCTCGTCAATGATCGTGCGCAGCAGGACATACTCGCCTTGTTTTTCAAAACAGCTATTGACGAAGAATTGCTTATCAAGCTGTTCCGCCCATCCGGCGGCCCAACGCAGGTTTTGCTGCTGGGCCAATTCTGCAAATCGCCGCCATGTGCGGCTTTCGATTTGCCACAGCGTAATTGAAGGTACGTCGATACGGTCAACCCTTATGTCGGCACTTAAGCGGCTTAGAAAATCCGCAGTCCAGTTTGAAGAACTCATAACGGCGTGCTCCCGGAGATTAACAGTGTCGCTTGTGAAAACCAGTGCGCCAAGAAGCCGGGGATGGCCAGCCCCAGCCATAGCACCAAGGCCAGATGTATCGTGACCGGCCATAAGTTGGCTGTAATCGGTTTTTGACCTTCGGGGCTGTCGCCGTAAACCATCGGTTGTATATGCCTGAACAGTCCCGCAAAGGCGATGCCGATACCCAGCAACAGCAACGGCGCCAACCAGGGATAACTGTGCATGGTCGCCAGCAGCACCAGAAACTCGCTGGTAAACACGCCGAACGGCGGAAATCCGGCAATCGAAATAGTACCGATCAACAGCCCCCAACCGATCTTGGGCTGGGTTTTAATCAAGCCGCGGATCTGTTCTATACGCTGGGTTCCGGCAAGCTGCGCCGCATGGCCTACCGTCACAAAGATGGCCGACTTGGTTAGCGAATGTACGGTCATGTGCAGCAACGCGGCAAACGTGGCCAAGGGGCCGCCGATGCCGAACGCAAACGTCATCAGCCCCATGTGCTCGATGGACGAGTAACTGAACAATCGTTTAATATCTTTCTGCCGGTGCAGCAGTATCGCGGCCACCAGAAACGACAGCATGCCGAAGCCCATCATCAGGTAACCCGCCATACTGGAATGCGCGGCGCCATCGACCAGCATTTTATTGCGCACCACGGCGTACAGGGCGTCGTTTAACAGTAATCCCGATAACACAGCAGACATCGGCGTCGGGCCTTCGGAATGGGCATCGGGCAACCAGTTATGCAAAGGTACCAAACCGATTTTTGTACCGTAACCGATCAGCAAGAAAACGAAGGCGATTTCAAGAATTTCCGGGTTTAATTTATCGGCGTTTTCGTAAAGCACCGACCACAGCAAGGCGTTTTCCCCGTCGCCGATCTGCACCGCCGCGTAATACAGCAAGATGGTGCCGAACAGGGCTTGGGCAATGCCCACGCCGCAGAGAATAAAGTACTTCCACGCCGCCTCGATAGACTCCGGCGTGCGGTACAAACTGACCAGCAACACGGTTGCCAGCGTTGCGCCTTCCATCGCCACCCACATGATGCCCATGTTATTGGTCGTCAACACCAGATACATGGCCAGCATAAAACCCTGGAACATCGAGTGGTACAGTTTCAAGCGGTTGTCGGTGAGCTTGCCGATTTCCTTTTCATGCGCCATATAGGGCGAGGAAAATATCGACGTGGTGAAGCCGACGAAAGCCGTCAACACAATCAGATACACATTAAACGGATCGATTAAAAAAGCTTTGCCCGACGAGATGATCGTGCCTTGATTGAGCACGTTGATTGCCAGCCAGACAGTCGCCAATAAACAGACGCCGTTGAACCGGACATTGAGCTTGCCGCTGTCCGTCCTGTGCCCTGCCAGCGCAAAATAGAATATGCCGACCAAGGGTATCAGTAAGACCAAATAAGCGGCGATCATTTATCCACCTCGTTTAACTTGTTTAACAGATCGACATCCAGCGAGTCGATACTGGTGCGTATATGCAGGAAAAAAATGCCGAACAGCACCGCAGCCACCAATACGTCGAACGCAACGCCCAGCTCAACGACCATCGGCATGCCGTTGGTGGCGACGATGGCCGCGAAAAACAAACCGTTTTCTATCGACATAAAGCCGACCACATGAGCGATAGCCTGCCGGTGTGAAATCATCAGCAACATGCCCAGCAGCATGACCGAAAGACTGACCGCCAACGCATTCAGCATGACGACCGATGAGGATTGCACAACAGGATGCAGCACGTAATAACTGAACACCATCAGACTGGCTCCGCCCATCATCACGGCGGTGTTGTTTTTTAAGGCTTCAATATCGCGATGCATATTCATTTGCAAAACCTGCCGCCTTAACATCCACGGGATAAAAATCACTTTCAGCACCAGAGTCAGCACCGCGGAAATATACAGATGATTGTTATTCAGGCTGTATGCCGCCACCGCCGTGGTCAGGGTTAATAAAAAGCCCTGCAACGCAAACACAAAGATCAGCCGCAGCAACCTTCCCTGCCCTAGCATAAGGAATGATGTCAGTCCGACCAATGCGGCCATCGATAAAATAGCCTGGGTATAAAAATCCAATTGTTCAATGTTCATGAGTAAGATTCCAAAAAGGCGAAGGGCAAAGGACGAAAGGCTAAAGGCCGGATTTGATGCTCGGTTTTCGCCTTTCGTCCTTTGCCTTTTGCCTTCTTCATCGCGCCGCCTCCAAAATGATGTGGCTCAACATCCCCAATAACCCCAACAAATAAGCGAAACTCAAATATTCCTGCACCCGGAACAGGCGCATTTTGGCAAACAGCGTCTCCGCTATCGCCAGGAATATCGACAACACCGCAAGCTTAGCGATGATAGCCAGCAGGCCGTAGCCTAAGGCTTGAGCGCCCAGGGTATCGGCGATGCCCCAGGGGAGAAAGATATTGGCGATCAGTACGCCGTACAGCATCAGCTTCAACTGACTCGCCCACTCGATCAGCGCCAGATGACGGCCGCTGTATTCGAGAATCATCGCTTCATGAATCATGGTCAGCTCCAGATGCGTCGCCGGATTATCCACCGGAATGCGCCCGGTTTCAGCGACGGCGACCAGTACCAGGGCTGCTAACGCGAATACAAACGAAGGCCGCAAAACCAAGCCTTCATTGAGTACATGGCTGATAGCGAACGATAAATTGGTCGTTGAGGCGGTCATGGTCAGTGTAAAAACAGCCATCAACATCGCAGGTTCCGCCAGCGATGAGATGGTCATTTCCCGCGAAGAACCCATACCGCCGAATGCGGTGCCGACGTCGAGGCCCGCCAGCGCCAGGAAAAATCGGGCGAACGCGAAAAAACCCACCATCACAATCACATCGGCGCTGGCCGAAGTCGGCAAATCGACCGCAATCAGCGGCACAACCGTCGCCGCCAGCACGGTTGCCGAAAAGATAATGTACGGCGCTTTGATAAACAGCCATGAGGCCTGTTCCGAGACTACCGGCTGTTTATTGGTTAATTTAATTAAGTCCCGGTAAGGCTGGAATAAGGACGGCGCTTTACGGTTTTGCAACCGGCATTTGCAGCACTTGACCCACCCCGCCAATAACGGCGCCAGCGCGACAAACAGCGTGGTTTGTAAAATAGCGATTAACCAGTTCATCAGCTGATCACCCATAACATAATAATTAAGGTCACAAACGAATAACCCAGATAAACCCGGATATTTCCGGTTTGAATGCGCCCGACCAGTTTGGCTAAACGGTTTACCGCGTGTTCAATCGGTTCATATAAACGCGGCCAACTATGATCCTGAACCTCCAAGTGATAATGAACCGCCGCCACATCCTGGTTCATCGCGCCTTGCATGTCTTTTTCTATCCGTTCGTCAATAATCCAGACGCTGCGGAAAATACGCCGGAACGGCATCGTAAAAGCGCTGCTGGTGTATTGCATTTTCGATGTCAAACCGCCAAAACCGCAATCCCAGGTTTCGGCGGTACGCAACGCCGTTGCGGGATTGCGCCGCAAGTACCAAAAACTGATGCAGCCGGCAATCAGCGCACCGATCAAAACCAAAGGCGGGGCGTAAGACGCTTGCTGACTGGAAACCGGCGCCAGCCACAACCAGCTTAAAGCCGCATCATTCGGCAGGGTTTCGCCTAACAATTGCCCGGCGACATTATTGATCAGGCCGATAATCAAGCCGGGGAAAATGCCGAACAAAAAACACAAACCGGCCAGCAAAGAAGGCCCGGCCAGCATGCCTTTATCCTGAATCTCGTGCGCTTTCTCACAATGCTGCGAACGGGGCAGTCCCAAGAAGATCAAGCCGAATACCTTGACAAAACAGGCGGCCGCCAATGCCGCGGTCAGCGCTAATGCCGCGGCGGCGACCGGTATCAAGCTGCGCAACACGCCGTTGTCGAGCACATCGACCTGCAATGCGGTCTGAAAAGCCAGCCATTCCGAAACAAAACCGTTGAACAAAGGTAATGACGAAATACTCATACAGCCGATCAAAAACAGCATGCTGGTTTTCGGCATCTTGTTAATCAGCCCGCCCATCATGTCGATGTTTAGCTGATGGGTTTGATGGTGAATAATGCCCGCGCCCAGAAACAGCAGATTCTTGAACAGCGCATGATTGAAGGCATGAAGCAACGCCGCCAAAAAACCCAGCGCCGCCAGTTGCGGATGGCCGTTGGCCATGAAGATCATCGACAGCCCCAGCACCATAAAAATAATGCCGATGTTTTCGACCGAACTGTAGGCCAAAAGCCGCTTTAAATTGGGTTGCATCATCGCATACAAGATGCCGCCCAGCGCCGATACGGCGCCCAATACCAACAACACCACGCCCCATTGCCAATGCACCTCGCCGAGTAAATCGAAGCAAAAACGGATCAGCCCGTAGACTGCGACTTTAAGCATCACTCCGCTCATCAACGCGGAAATATGAGAAGGCGCAACCGGATGCGCTTCCGGCAACCAGACATGCACCGGGACAATCCCGGCTTTCATGCCGAATCCCAGCAGCGCCAGCATAAAGGCGATGCCGGCCCAGGTTGTCGACAGCTTCGCCTCACGCAAGGCGTCGAAGGTAAAGCCGTCGGAAAAAGCGGCCAGTACGCCAAAGCCCAGAATAATGGCCAGGGCGCCGACTTCCGCCATCAATAAATAGATAAAAGCGGCGCGGCGATTGGCCGGATTTTCATGTTGGAACGCGACCAGGAAATAACTGGCGACCGACATCAACTCCCAGGCGATCATGAAAAAGAACGCATCATCGGCCAGCAGCACCAGCAACATCCCGGCAACAAACAGTCCGGTAAATAAGCCCAGAACCGCAAAAGGATGTCGGTTTTCGTCGTAACTGTTCGCGTAGCCGGGCCCGTAAAGGCTGACTGCGCTCACAGCGATACCGATAATTAGAAAGAAGAAGCCGGACAAACTGTCAAAACGCACATGCCAGGGCAGCCAGGGCAACCCCAAACTGATCTGGTCGGTAATAACCGTTTTGCCGATCAGTACACCCAACCCGGCCAATACCGCGAACACACCGGACAAACCCAGTAAAACAAACACCGAGAATCTTAGAAAAGGCGGAAAACGCTGTTCTTCAAGATTTTTACCAAGCCAATCCGGGCCATGCCCGGCTTTAAAGAATGTCTTAACAGCGTACCGCTTTACGGCTAACAGCATGTCCCGCCGATTCATCAGCAACGCCAGCAAGCCGGACGCAAAGCTTAACAGTACCGCACAATAAGCGGATATAAGGATCATAAAATTCTCACTCTCCAAAGGCCGGGTTACGACAACCCAACCGAAATCTACAATTGTTTTCTATCATCAGGAGTCATCAGTCTCGCTGCGAGCGCATGGTCTGAAAACGTTTCCAAGGCTTTGCCGACTTTCCTGCATTGGCCGCCCTGAGCCTCATAGTTCCGCTTGAAGTCATGGATAAACTCCATAACGGTATGATCGATCATGTAGCCGTCTGTAAAATCGAAAATAATCGTTTTGCCTTTTTCCAACTGGTTCAGCGCTTTTTTCAGCGGCAGGAAATTCGAAAACAGCGCCGAACCCAATAGCTTGATAACCAGCGTATCGTTATCTTGTCGCTGGACAGTAAAGTGAATCTTGAACAAGTTGTTGGGCCAAACGCCCCTGACCAGATTAATCGCAAGTTTTACAACAATTCCCAAAGCGACGCCGACCAGCAAGTCTGTCGCCAATACGCCGATAATCGTGACCACAAATATAAACAATTGTTCCTTGCCGACCTCTTTTACCCGGTAAAAGGTTTCAGGCGAAGCCAAACGATAGCCGGTGTAAACCAGCAATGCGGCCAAAGAGGCTAACGGAATGCTGTTGATAAGGCCTGGAAACAGAACCACAAACACCAACAAGAACAAGCCGTGAAAGAAATTGGACCACGTTGTTTTGGCGCCGTTATTGACATTCTCCGAACTGCGCACAATTTCGGCGATCATCGGCAAGCCGCCAATGAAACCGGCAACGATATTACCCAGCCCGACTGCCGTTAAATCGCGGTCAAGATCGGAAGAGCGCTTGCAAGGATCGAGCTTGTCTATCGCCGTCGTGCTCAGCAAGCTTTCAAGACTGCCGACTAGGCTGATGCTGAACACGGCTTCCCAAAAAGCTAGGCTGAACAGCTTGGAAAAATCGGGAAAATAAAAGTCGGCCGAAAAGTCTTCGGAAATAGACACCAGGAATTTCGCCCCGCCAACAGCCGCATCCTGAGCCAGGTTAAAATGCCAGGCAAATACGACCCCCACCAGCACGACAATGATCGGAGCGGGAATCTTGCTGCCGATGAACGGCCAAATAACGAGTACGAGTAAACCTAAGAAGCTGATCAGGCCGATTTCCGCATTCATGCCAAGCAAACTGTGCGGAATCTGCGCGATAACCGAAAACAGGTTGCCGGACTCCGGCGTTACGCCGAGCATGACGTGGGTTTGCGTGGCGATGATAATAATGCCGATCGCCGCCAGCATTCCATGCACCACCGAGGTGGGGAAAAATGAGCTGAGTTGTCCCAGTTTAAACACCCCCATCAGAACCTGTAAAACGCTGGCCACCACAATCGCCGCCAGGGTATAACGGTAACCGGCCATCGCATCGCCTTCGCCCAACGCTTGTACCGCCGCCAAAACCACCACAATCAGCCCGGCGGCCGGGCCGTTGATGGTCAAGTACGAGCCGCTGATACGCGATACCAATACCCCGCCGATAATCGCCGTGATAATGCCGGCCGACGGCGGAAAACCTGAAGCCACGGATATGCCCAGGCACAGCGGCAAAGCGATCAGAAAGACCAGGAATCCTGATTGTAAATCGCCAAGCCAGTTTTCTTTTAAGCCCGCTAGGCCGGTTTTAGGTGCAGCCGATAGGGATGATTCATTCATAAAAACCCTCGTTAATTGTGAAAATAGTATGTCTATAAATAATCACTATATCACGTAGCATTGGCAGGTTTTATACGCCATGATGATCACTCTTGCGGCGGCTCATGTTATTCCGCTTCATTCTGCGTGCGGACAAAGGATGTTCTGAAAAAGTATCATGATATTCCATGCCAAAAAACCTGCATTGTCCTCCCTGCCTTTCGTAGTTATGCTGAAAATCATGAATAAATTCCATTACGGTATGATCGATCAGGTAGGCGTTATTCAATTGGAATATCACCGTTTTGCCGCTTTCCAGATTGGCCAGCGCGTCTTTTAAGGACATGAAGTTGGAGAAAATCGCCGCGCCGACTATCGAGACGACAACAGAATCGGCGTCTTTCGGTTCAACAACAAAGTGAATCTTGAACAGGTTATTCGGCCTGACGCCGCGCAGCATGTGGATAGCGAACTTGGTTAAAATGCCGATGCCGACACCGACTAATAAATCGGTCTGCAAGACGCCGATAATCGTCACCACGAACATAAACAACTGTTCCTTGCCGACGCCCATGACCTTGGCGAATTCTTTAGGCGAAGCCAGACGAAAGCCGGTAAATACCAGCAATGCAGCCAACGCAGCCAACGGAATACTGTGAATCAAGCGCGGAAACAACACCACAAACAGCAACAAAAATGCGCCGTGAAAAAAGTTGGCCCAGCCGGTCTTCGCGCCATTATTTATATTGGCCGAACTACGCACGATCTCCGCTATCATCGGCAAGCCGCCGATCAAACCGGCCAGCAGATTGCCTGCGCCCACCGCCGTTAAATCGCGGTCGAAATCCGAATGGCGTCTATAAGGATCAAGTTTGTCTACCGCCATCGCGCTGAGTAAACTTTCAAGACTGCCGACCAAACAAATACTGACCACCGCCTCCCAGAATTCAAGAGTCGCCCCTTTAGAAAAGTCGGGAAAGTAAAAGCTGGACATGAAATTATCGGAAATCGCGACCAGGAATTTCGGCCCGACGGTTTCCTCGTGATGCGGCAGAAAATGGGCGTCCGGCAGGAACAGATACATGTGCTCATGCTCCAGGTCGAAATACCGGGCCAACCCCATGCCGACCAATACCACGATAAGAGGGGCCGGAATCATCTTTAAGGTTGGATTTTTTATCATCGTCCAGGCCGTCAGTATCACCAATCCCGAACCGCCGATAATGGCGATTTCAGGATTGAGATTGGCAATGCTGTGCGGAATTTGCGCGATAGTCGAAAACAGGCTGCTGCCTTTCTCCGGCGTAGTGCCCAGCACCACGTTGATTTGCTTGGCCATGATAATAATGCCGATAGCCGCCAACATGCCATGCACCACCGATGCCGGGAAAAAGGAACTGAGCCTGCCCGCTTTAAAGACGCCCATCAAAACCTGAAGCGCACTGGCGACGACGATAGCCGCCAATGCATAGCGGTAACCGGCCATCGCATCGCCTCCGCCCAGTTCCTGAACCGCCCCCAAAACCACCACGATCAATCCGGCAGCCGGGCCGTTAATAGTTACAAATGAGCCGTTGATGCGCGAAACCAGCATCCCGCCGATAATAGCCGTGATCAGCCCCGCCGACGGCGGAAAACCGGAAGCCATTGAAATACCCAGGCACAACGGCAGAGCAATAAGAAAAACCAGAAAACCGGACAGTAAATCGCTACGCCAGTTTTCTTTTAAACCGGCTAGACCGGATTTTGGTATCCCTGACAATGATGGCTCACTCATACAAATCCTCGTAATTATAAAAAGGTTCTGACGGGGTTGTAAGCGATTACCGTGCCAAGCTGATTTATTTTTATAATGGTCTGATTTTAATGGGAGTTTTTATTGTCAGGATAAAAGCCAGGAACTGCGGTGGTGTAAAACAACCTCTCGGTTGTTGTTTTGCACCGGTGCCGGATACTGTTGAGGGTGTTTGTTGCGCTAAGGATGTGGTTAAAAATAACTTCCCGAAATCACCATTTTCGCTCGTCAAGCCGTTCGTGCTGAGCCCTTCGGCTACTCTCAGGAGAGCCTTGTCGAAGCATGATCGGCTTGACGCGGCGGGACGAAATTTTTCCGCCCACCCTTCGACAAGCTCAGGGCGAACGGAAAAATTTCATCCGTTCAATATCGGGAAGTTATTACTGACCATATCCTAAAGTAAATCTGGCGATATTGCGCCTTGCAGAAGCTTTATACCGGCCAAAGGCTACGGGCAGCACATGCAAAAATAGGCGGGGGATTAGGTGGAGAAAATGCGGATGCGGGCGGATCAATAAATCCGTCTTAACAATCTTGCTTAAATCGATGGAGCCACGAAAAACACGAAAACATTCAACAGGTAACCCGTGTCAGCCGAAGTGAATGGCTACTCAGCATATGGAGCTTCGTGATTTTCGTGTCTTTCGCGGAAATCGTTCTTAAAGTTAATCGAGAGCCAGGTTCTTTAAATATTCCCGGAAATCGCTCTTTAACTCGTCATGCTTCAAACCGTATTCAACGGTTGCCTGCAAATAACCGAGTTTTGCGCCGCAATCATAACGCTTGCCTTCAAACTCGTAGGCTAACACCTGCTCGTCGCTCATCAATGAGGCGATCGCATCGGTCAGCTGAATTTCACCGCCGGCGCCGCGCTCCGTGGTTTCAATCTTTTCAAAAATTGCGGGCGTCAGAATATAACGTCCGACTACCCCGAGATTTGACGGAGCGCGCTCAGGAGCGGGCTTTTCAACAATCAGTTCAACCTGGCCTACCGATGGCGACACCTCCTTGGTTTTGACGATGCCGTATTTATCGGTTTCCTGTGGATTAACCCGCTCTACGCCCAAGATGCTGCACTGATTTTTGTCGTATTGCTCGACCATTTGCGCCATGCAGCCCTCACCGGCGTCGCTGTTCGCGATCAAGTCATCGGCCAGGATAACGGCAAACGGCTCATCGCCGACCGCAGACTTCGCGCAAAGCACGGCATGGCCCAGTCCCAACGCCTCAGGCTGACGAATGAACACGAATGACACATTCGGCGGCATCATCTCCCGCACCATTTTCAATATTCCTGTCTTGCCGCGGATGGTCAGCTCATTTTCCAACTCATAAGCCTTGTCAAAGTGATCCATGATGACGTTTTTGGTGCGGCCCGTTACAAATATCATCGTATCAATACCGGCAGCTACAGCCTCTTCAACGCAATATTGAATCAAGGGCTTATCCACAATCGGCAACATTTCCTTGGGGCTGGCTTTAGTAGCGGGTAAAAAGCGGGTTCCGAGACCCGCAACCGGAAAAACTGCTTTTCTTATTTTTTGATTCATCTGTGGCATTCTCGACTATACAGATCATTAAAAAATCAGATGCTGGGGCAGCATTTGATCATCCCTGCTCTTCAACAAGAGCGATTCATTTTAAGCTTTTTCCCGGTTTCGGCTCTATTTATCTTTGCGTCCAACCTGGAGCTAAAAAATCTTCAACCAGCGCCGCAAAAGCATCCGCTTGTTGTACGTGCAGCCAATGTCCGGCATTGGCTATCGTGCTAAAAGCCGCTTTGGGAAATAATGAGTTTATATCTCCCGGCTGAACGAAGTCTGAATCGCCTCCTGCAATAAATAACGCATTACCGGTAAAAGGCGCTAAATAATCGGCGTCGGGAAAAGCTGCAATATTGGGCGCCGCCCGCTGAAAAATATCCAGATCAAGCCGCCAGCAATATTTGCCGTCTTTTAGCACCAGATTCTGCAACAGAAATTGGCGGTAACTCAACTCGGCTATACGCGGAGCCAGCAGTGTTTCGGCCTGTTTGCGGTTGCTGAGTTCGTCCAGCGGCAGCTCTTTTAAGGCCAGCACGGTGTTGTCAAAGCTGTGTTTGTAGCTGACCGGCGCAATATCGGCCACAATCAGTTTGTTGACCCTAGCAGGCAATCCAAGCGCAAACCACATCGCCACCTTGCCGCCCATGCTGTGTCCCAGAAGATTAGCTGTCTCCAACCCGCGATCATCGATAAAGCGCAACAAATCAGCGGCCATGACCGGGTAGTCCATAACCGGATGATGCGGCGATGCGCCGTGATTGCGCATATCCGGCGCATAAACATGAAACCGGTCGGATAGACGCTGCGCTATTTGCCGCCAGTTACGCGAGGAGGCAAAAAAGCCATGCAAAATAATCAGCGCGCTGTCATCCGGGTCGCCGAATTGCTCAAAAGCGAGTTCCACCGTTTCCATCAGGCGAAATCGAACAATGCGCCCATCAAACCGCCGAAAATGCCACCCCAAACCACCAGCCAGCCCAGATGCTGACGGATGATAGCCTGGACCATTTCCTTAACCAGTTGCGGGGTGAGTTCGCTCAGGCGTTTGTCGATTACCGATTCGATTTTGCCGACAATGTCGCCGCCGATTTTGTGCGCATCCAAGCCCTGCTTTAAGGCGGCTTTAAAGCGGTCGGACTCGACCATTTCGGTCAGGGTGACTTTCATTTTTTCGGTAAACGGGTCTTTTAGCGGTATCAACGCTTCTTCGCCGCCCATCATCATCAACATACCGCCAAAAGACGATCCCATAATCGATGACACCAAGCCTTCGTAAACCTTGTCGTAATCGACCGCATTCAGTAAAGGCTCCAGGTTCAGCAGGTCTTTACCTTGCTGTTCCTCGTTTTCAATAAACTGTTCGATGTTGTTTGCGGTAAAAAATTGCACCATCATCAGCTGCTTGATCGACAGTTTGAATTCTTCAAACCGGGCCGGTATAACGCCTGAACCGTAAAGATAAGGCACTTTCTCGAACAGCATGTAAATTGCGAGCCAATTGGTAATGGCACCGGAAAGGGCAAAAAAACCGATGGATTTGATTAACTCCGGTTGTATCGGGCTGGCATAACCGATTGCAATGATTACAACCGATAGAAAATTGGTCATGAAGCTTTTGTTTAAAAATTTTTCTTTCATCGTTTCTTAATCAATAAATCAGTAATAGTGCCTTCAATCATTTCAGCCGAAAAACCCAGGGTTTCGGCTAAAGTCGGATGCGCATGTACCGTTAATGCCAAATCTTCAACATCGGCGCCCATTTCCAAAGCCAAGACGGCTTCCGCAATCAGTTCCCCTGCATTGGTGCCGACGATGCCCGCGCCGAGAATACGGCCGGTTTGTTTGTCGGACAGCAATTTGGTTGCGCCTTCCTTACGCCCGATACTTAATGACCGCCCGCTTGCCGCCCACGGGAAAGCGGCTTTCTCATAAGCGATGCCTTGCGCTTTGGCTGCATTTTCAGTCAAGCCCATCCAGGCTATTTCAGGATCGGTATAAGCCACGGAAGGAATCGTCAACGCCTGCCACTCGGTTGCCATTCCGGCAATCGCCTCGGCCGCTATTTTACCTTCGTGCGTCGCCTTATGCGCCAGCATCGGGTTGCCCACCACATCGCCGATCGCAAAAATATGTTTCACGTTGCTGCGCTGTTGTTTATCGACGCCGATAAAACCGCGTTCATCGACATTAACCCCGGCTTTGTCGGCATCGATTAAATGGCCGTTGGGACGTCTGCCTACGGCAACCAACACTTTGTCGAACACGTCGGATTCGGGGGCGTCTTTGCCGCTGAGTCTGACTTTCAAGCCTTCCGGCAATGCTTCAATATTTGTTACCTGGGTTTCAAGAAAGATATTGTCGTATTGCTTTTTGATCCGTTGCATTAACGGCCTGACCAGATCCTTGTCGCAACCGGGGATAATCTGATCCTGCATTTCCACCACGGTGATCTTGCTACCCAACGCGTTATAGACCGTCGCCATTTCCAGGCCGATGATGCCGCCGCCGATAATCAGCAGTTTTTTCGGGATGCTTTCAAGATTCAGCGCATCGGTGGAATCCATCAGCCGGGGATCGTCATTTGGGAATGACGATATTTTTACCGGCTGGGAGCCGACGGCGATAATGGCCTGTTTAAACTCGATGGTCTCGGTGTTGTCGCCGTCTTCAACCAGCACTTGCGTGTCGGAAACAAATCGCCCGATACCTTTAACAACCGTTACGTTGCGCTGCTTAGCCAGTGCCGCCAAGCCTGCGGTTAGCTGAGAACTAATGTTGTTTTTCCAATTGCGCAGCTTTTCCAGATCGATGCCGGGTTCGGTAAAACTGATCCCGGCCGAACTGATTTCTTTGGCTTCATTCAGTACCGCGGCCACATGCAATAAGGTTTTTGAAGGAATGCAGCCGACATTTAAACAAACCCCGCCCAACACCGGATAACGCTCAACCAATGTGACTTGTTTGCCTAAATCGGCCGCACGAAACGCCGCCGTGTAACCTCCAGGGCCACCGCCCAGCACCAGGACTTCTGTTTTCAATTGCACACCTTCAATTTAGAGTGATGGAAATTTATCGGTATCTGAAAAGCCGATGAACGTAAGGCTTTATTTTAGTTTTTTGATATTGACGAATTTGTTTTCGGGGGTTAATTCCATTTCAAAATAACCGTTGATGCCCTGCTTGGTCAAAAAGGACTGAATTCTGCCTGCTGGAAAAGCGATTCTCCTGCCGTCATCGGCGACCACGGTAACATTTTTGGCAATGCCTTGATAGACCTTGAGGTATTGGTCATAAGACAGTTTTAGCGCAAAGCGGATGTGTTGATGTTGGGTCATGATATAGGCAGTAAATTAACCACGAAGGACACGAAGTTTTTACCTTGAATTTTCTTCGTGTCCTTCGTGTTCTTCGTGGTTTTATGCTTTTAGTTAATTAACGGCTGTTTTGCAGCGCGGCAATGCGCTCTTCCAATGGCGGATGGCTCATAAACAACTTGCTTACGCCACCGCCGTTGATGCCGAAAGCCGCCAATTGTCCGGGCAGGTCTTCCGCTTCGTGTCCGCGCTGTAAGGCACGCAGGGCGCCGATCATTTTTTCCCGTCCGGCCAGGTTTGCGCCACCGGCATCGGCCTTAAATTCGCGGTAGCGGGAGAACCACATGACCAGCATAGAGGCCAAAATCCCCAGAACAATTTGCGCCACCATCTGGGTAATGTAATAAGCCGGGCCGTAACCGCGTTCTGTTTTAAACACAACCCGATCGATAACATGACCGATAATGGTCGCAAAAAAGTAAACAAAGGTGTTGACCACGCCCTGCATTAAAGCCATTGTTACCATATCGCCGTTGGCGACGTGACTGATTTCATGACCGACAACCGCTTCCACTTCATCGGCATCCATGTTTTGCAACAAACCGGTGCTGACCGCTACCAACGCACTGTCGCGGCTCATGCCGGTAGCAAAGGCATTGGACTCAGGCGTCTGGAATATCCCGACTTCCGGCATGCCGATCCCGGCCTGCTTGGCTTGCTTGGCTACGATGTTGAGCAGCCATTGCTCGGTTTGATTTTGCGGGCGTTCAATTACATGTACGCCCATCGCATTTTTTGCCGACCATTTGGACATCGCCAAAGAAATAACGGAACCGGTCATGCCGATGATGGCCGACATGACTAAAAGCGCATTCAGGTTAAGGTCTACGCCTTGAGCATCCAAAGTGCCGCTTAAGCCTAAAACATTAAAAATAATACTGACCACAACCAATATAGCCGCATTGGTTGCAAGAAAAAGGAAAATACGCATCATGGTTGAGCCTTTTGACTAAGTTAAGGTTTAATCGATATGGGGATCGAATAAATAAATTCAATCCGTTTTTAGGGTGCTAATATAGCTTAAGTTTATTGAGGGAGGGTATTTTCATGCCTATTAAAATAATACTGTCTGTTTTGTTTTTAATTCATCCTTGCACAGCCTTTGCGCTACAAAACACTCATCAGGACATTATAAAGCAGCTGCATGCACCCGCAGGTTTCACCCTGTCTATTTTTGCCGACAATCTGCCCAATGCCCGCAGTTTGGCTTTGGGCGATAACGGCGTGGTATTTGTAGGCACCGGATCGGAAGGTACGGTTTACGCCGTACAAGACAGCAATAACGATGGCGTGGCGGATAAACGTTATGTGATCGCCAGCCATTTATATATGCCCAACGGCGTTGCTTACAAGGACGGTTCGCTCTATGTAGCGGAAATTAACCGCATTATTCGTTTCGACCATATCACGCAGCAGTTAACCAACCCGCCCAAACCCACTGTGGTTTACGATCAATTTCCGTCAGAGCGGCATCACGGTTGGAAATATCTGCGCTTTGGCCCTGACCATAAGCTGTACACCTCAGTCGGAGCGCCGTGCAATATTTGCGAGCCTGAAAAAGCGATCTTTAGCTCGCTGGTCAGATTAAATGCCGACGGCAGTGGTTTTGAGATTCTTGCCAAAGGTATCAGAAGTTCGGTCGGTTTTGACTGGCAACCGGAAACTGACGCCTTATTTTTTACCGATAATGGCCGCGATTATTTGGGCGACGATTTGCCGCCCGATGAACTTAATCAATGGACTGCTAGCGGAGAACATTTCGGTTTTCCTTATTGCCACGGCGGTTACATTCCCGACCCCGAGCTTGGCGCAGATAAAAAATGCCGACAATTTACTGCGCCTGCGTGGAAATTTAAGGCGCATATAGCACCGTTGGGACTGCGTTTTTATCGGGGCGAGCAATTTCCGTCCGAATTCAAATATCAGTTATTTGTCGCAGAACATGGTTCATGGAACCGGTCTGAACCGCAAGGCTACCGCGTTGCCTCGATAAAATTCAAGCAAGGCAAACCCGTTTCGGAACAGGTTTTTATCGACGGCTGGTTAACCAAAGACGGCAATGTATTGGGACGTCCTGTTGATATTCTGGAAATTCAGGACGGCAGCCTGTTGATTAGCGATGATGCTCTTGGCGTTATTTATAAAATTGACTACAAAGGCAATCATGGATAAGCAGGTTGAAATTTTAAGCAAGGAGATCGTTTATCAGGGCTTTTTCCGCATGGAAAAATACCGTCTTAGACACACTTTGTTTGGCGGTGGATGGAGCGCTGAAATAACTCGCGAATTATTCATGCGCGGCAGCTGCGTTGCGGTTCTATTATATGATCCCTATGCCGATAAGGTGGTATTGATCGAACAGTTCAGGACAGGCGCGATTTTAAATCCTGATAGGGCTTGGTTAGTGGAAATTGTTGCGGGAGCCATTGAGGACGGCGAATCGGCCGAAGAAGTCGCTTACCGGGAATCCTTGGAAGAAGCGGGCTGTGAAATTCAGCAATTAATGGTTATCAATGAATTCTATAGCACGCCGGGCGCTTTCTCAGAGTGGATCACCCTGTATTGCGGCAAAGTGGATAGCACACATGTGGGCGGTATTCACGGTTTGGATCATGAGGGCGAGGATATATTGGTACGCGCTGTTGATTTTGATGAGACGTATCTTATGCTGGAAAATGGCGAGATAGAGTCGGCAATATCCATTATTGCAATTCAATGGCTGGCATTGAACAGACAAAAACTTAAACGGCAGTGGGGAGGCTAAAAAAGGAGGGGTTATATTGAAAAACTGCAACATCAAAGCTCTGCATAAATTTTACAGAGCTTCAACGCAGTAGCGATTAATCGACTATCTTACATTTCTCCCGTGAAGCATCTACCCGATCACGGAGCTCTTTGCCAGGCTTAAAATGCGGCACATATTTTTTGGATAATGCTACAGATTCACCTGTTTTAGGATTACGTCCCATGCGAGGAGGACGCAAATGCAGCGAAAAACTACCAAAACCTCTAATCTCGATTCTTTCGCCGGAAGATAACGCCTGATTCATTTGTTCAATGATACATTTTACCGCTATCTCTACATCTTTCTGCGCCAGATGCGGTTGATGTTTGGCAAGTGCCTCAATTAATTCTGATTTTGTCACATTCTGTCCTGCGAAAACAAATAAACACAAGGGGTATGTACGGATACATACCCCCTCATGGCTTTATTTTTCCATTTGCTTAAAGATGTCAGCAAAAGTAGGTGTAGATACGCCCGCTGATGATTGCTGAGAATGATCTTTAATAGAATGAGACTCTTCGTCGCTATCTTTTGCTTTAATAGACAAAGAAATTGATTTGCTTTTCTTGTCTACGCCGATGAACTTGGCTTCAAGTTCGTCGCCTTCTTTTAACAAGGTTCTGGCGTCTTCAACGCGGTCACGTTGAATTTCGGAAGCGCGTAGATAGCCTTCAACATGATCGGCTAAAGTGACAACAGCGCCTTTAGCATCAACTTCTTTAACAGTTCCTTTTACCAAGCTGCCTTTTTCGTGAGTAGCCAGGAAGTTTTGGAATGGATCCTGTTCAAGTTGTTTGATACCTAAAGAGATACGTTCACGCTCGGAGTCAACTGCAAGAATAACGGTTTCCAGCTCATCGCCTTTCTTGAAATCGCGAACTGAGGCTTCGCCTTCTTCAGCCCAGGAAATGTCGGACATGTGAACCAAGCCGTCGATGCCGCCATCCAAGCCGATGAAAATGCCAAAATCAGTAATCGATTTGATTTTTCCTGAGATTTTATCGCCTTTGTTATGTGTTGCTGCAAACTCATCCCAAGGATTGGTTTTGCACTGTTTCATGCCTAAAGAAATACGACGACGTTCTTCGTCGATTTCCAGAACCATCACTTCGACTTCATCGCCCAGCTGAACAAGTTTAGAAGGGTTGACGTTTTTGTTAGTCCAGTCCATTTCAGAAACGTGAACCAAACCTTCTACGCCTTCTTCAATTTCAACAAAGCAACCGTAATCGGTCAGGTTGTTGACTTTACCGAATACGCGTGTGCCGGCAGGGTAACGACGGGCTATGTTTTGCCATGGATCTTCACCCATTTGCTTCATGCCTAATGAAACGCGATTTTTATCTTTGTCGTATTTCAGGACTTTAACTTTAATTTCCTGGCCGATTTCTACACACTCGGACGGATGACGCACGCGTCTCCATGCCATATCGGTGATGTGTAATAGACCGTCGATACCGCCAAGGTCGATAAACGCACCGTAATCGGTCAGGTTTTTAACCACACCGGTAACCACTGCGCCTTCTTCCAGCGTTTTCAGCAATTCTTCTCTTTCTGCGCTGTATTCTTTTTCTACAACAGCACGGCGAGACAGAACAACGTTGTTGCGTTTTTGATCGATTTTTATAACTTTGAATTCCAGGTCACGATTTTCCAGGAAAGTCGTGTCTCTGATTGGGCGAACGTCAACCAATGAGCCAGGCAAGAAAGCACGTAATGCGCCAACAGCCACGGTGAAACCACCGCGAACTTTACCGGTAATACGACCGATAATGGTTGCTTCTTTTTCGAACGCATGTTCAAGTTCGGACCAAGCTTTATTTTTCTTCGCTTTATCACGAGAAAGAAGTGTGGCACCCAAGCCGTCTTCAAATAAATCAAGGGCAACCTCGACTTCGTCGCCAATGGCAACTTCTAATTCGCCATCGTTATTTAGAAACTGCCATTTTGGAATGACACCTTCTGATTTAGAATGGGTGCTGACGATGATCATATCGTTTTCTATATCAACAACCGTACCCATTAACATGGCACCAGGACGCATTTCCGTCTTGATTAGACTTTCTTCAAATAATTCAGCAAAGCTTTCGCTCATTTTCTATTCCCAAGCCTGTCGAAACAACAACAAGCCTTTTCTTTATCAAAGTTAAAAAAAAGATCACACAAACAATTTACAATGTGATCACGTAAAAAATCCTTAACGGATTAAATTCAGCACTTCTTCTATGACGGAATCCAATGTCATATCCGAAGAATCGATATAAAGCGCGTCACTGGCCATCGCTAACGGAGCGGCCTTACGCTCCATATCCCGACGATCACGTTCTTCTATCTCATTGGTAATCTGCGCTAGGTTAGCATCATTCCCTTTTTCTATCAACTGTTTATATCGCCTCTTAGCCCTTTCGGCTGCGCTGGCCGTTAAAAACACTTTATATCCAGCCTCAGGAAAAACCACCGTTCCCATGTCCCGTCCGTCTGCAACCAAGCCTGGCAGCTGCTTGAAATCTTTTTGTTTTTGCAACAAAACACGCCTGACTTCAGGCAGCGCCGCAACGATAGAGGCTACATTGCCGGTGCTTTCAAGGCCTAATTGGGCGGTTATGTCTTCACTATCCAACCTGACGACCAATTCATCATTGCAATCAAACTCCAGCGTCATCGTCTGGGCCACATTAACAACGGCTGTTTCATCTTCCAGATCAACAGCCTGTTTTAACACCGCAATTGCCAACGAGCGATAGATAGAACCGCTATCCAGATAGTTCCAGCCCAGTTTTTTCGCTACCGCCCGGCTAACCGTGCCTTTTCCGGCACCGCTAGGGCCATCAATAGTCAATACCGGAATACTCACTATGCTTCCTTGCAAACCAGATCAAGACCCAAACGCTTTGCCAAGTCTCTAAATTCCGGGAACGAGGTATTGACGTTTTCACAATCATGGATGGTAATCGGCGCATTAGCGCGCAAACCGGCAATTGAAAACGACATCGCAATTCGGTGGTCGCCATGCGATATAACTTCGCCGCCGCCAATTGTTCCGCCTTGAATGATCATGCCATCCTCGGTCGACTGGGCATCCACGCCCAAGATTTGCAAGCCGTCCGCCATCACCTGAATGCGATCCGATTCTTTTACTCTGAGTTCTTCCGCCCCGGTTAACCGGGTTTGACCTTCCGCACAGGCTGCGGCGACAAACAACACAGGGAACTCGTCAATAGCCAGCGGCACCAGATGCTGGGGAATATCTATGCCTTTAAGAGGGCTGTAAACAACGTGCAGGTCGGCTACCGGCTCGCCGCCGACCGTGCGCTCGTTAAGGACCTCAATGTTCGCGCCCATTAATCTCAGGATGTCGATGACGCCGGTACGCGTAGGGTTAACACCGACATGCTTCAACAACAGGTCGGAACCCGGCGCAATGGATGCCCCGACCAAGAAAAATGCCGCCGATGAAATATCGCTGGGTACATCAATATCGGTCGCTGTCAAGCTACCTTCGGCAGTAATGCTGACCTTGTTACCTTCCTGTTTTACCGGATAATTAAAGCCGGTCAGCATGCGTTCGGTATGGTCGCGGGTCGGCGCGGGCTCGGTAACGGTAGTTACGCCTTGTGCGTACATGCCCGCCAGCAACAAACAGGATTTGACTTGGGCGCTGGCGATCGGCATCGCATAATCAATGCCGGTCAACTGCCCCGCTCTGCCGGTAATGTGCAGGGGAGCGGTGCCTTTTTCAGTGGTTTTGATGTCGGCACCCATCGCCGCCAACGGCTCGGTGACGCGTTTCATCGGCCTGCCGGACAATGATTTGTCGCCGGTTAATACCGAGTTGAATGCCTGACCGGCCAATAAACCGCTCAGCAATCGCATCGATGTACCCGAGTTACCCAGATACAAATCATTTTTAGGCGCTTTCAAGCCGTGCTTGCCGACGCCGTGTATAGTCAATTCACCATTGACCGGACCTTCGATTTCAACCCCCATATCACGAAAAGCCTGCAAGGTTGCCAGCGCATCTTCCGCTTCGAGAAAGCCTTTGACATGAGTCACGCCTTCGGCCAGCGAGCCCAGCATGATTGATCGGTGCGACATGGATTTATCGCCAGGCACGCGGGCCTCGCCTTGTAATTTACCGCCGGGTTGAACGTAAAATGTGATTGATTTTGACATATTAATTATTATAGAACTGGTCAAGAAAGCGTTGCCGTGCGTTTTTGGCATACGTAAAGGTTTCAAAAAGCTGCTGGCTATCATTCGTTTCCAGCAAACGTTGTATTTTATCCAATTCTCCCTTCAACTGCTCGATTAAAGGGATGATTTCGTCTTTATTGGCGGCGCAAATGTCCTTCCACATCGTCGGGTCGCTGGACGCAATCCGGGTAAAATCCTTGAATCCGCCGGCCGCATATTGAAAAATCTCGCTCTGCTCGTCTTTATGACCGAGCATGTCGACCAACGCAAAGGCCAGAATATGCGGCAAATGGCTGGTTGCGGCCAACACGCTGTCATGATGCTGCACATCCATCACCGACACCAGCGAGCCCAGCCGTTCCCAGAAGACTTGAATTTTTTGCACCGCTTCGGGGCTGGCATTGTCAGCTGGTGTGATGATCAGGCGCTTGTTCAGAAATAAATCATCGACCGACGCGGTCACGCCACTGTTCTCGGCTCCGGCAATCGGATGAGCCGGAACCAGGTTATCCGGCACGACACCGAAAACCTTCTGTGCTGCGGCGATTACACTGCCCTTGGTGCTGCCGACATCGGTATAAATCGCGTCATTCGACCACAGCGGCTTAAGCTGCGTAAAAATGCTTTCGATGCTTGCAACCGGCGTCGCAATGACCACGCAATCGACGTCCTGGACGGCTTTGTCCAGCTCCAGTGTATAGTCGTCAATGACGCCCAGGCTTTTTGCCGTTTTCAGGTTTTGCTCATCGAGCTTTCTTCCATACCCGACTATGTTGTTGCATAAACCCTGCTGCCTTGCCGCGCGGGCTATAGACCCGCCAATCAGGCCGACGCCGATAATGCAAAGCCGGTTAAACATTGCCCGATAGAACTTCGGTTAATGCCTGTAAAAACAGCTGATTTTCCGCCTGTGTGCCTATAGTAATGCGCAGATGATTGGGTAATTCATAGACCCCAACCGGCCTGACGATAACCCCTTTGCGCAACAAAGCCTCATAAATCGGCATTGCCGGCTGTTTCAAGTCAACCAGCACAAAATTACCCGCCGATGGAATCCATTCCAGGCCCAGTTTTTTAAAGCCTTCGGTGATAAACTGCATGCCTTGTGCATTAACCGCAATGGTATTTTGCAAGTGCTCGGTATCCGTCAACGCCGCTTCGGCGGCGGCCAAGGCCAGCATGTTATTATTGAAAGGCTGGCGCACCCGGTTCAGGATGTCGGCCAATTGCGGACTGGATAAGCCATAGCCGACGCGCAATCCGGCCAGGCCGTAGGCTTTGGAAAAGGTGCGGGTAATTAATAGATTCGGATATTTTTTCAGCCAGGCGATTGAATTGTCCGCACTACCGTCACCGACAAATTCGCAATAGGCCTCATCGAGCACGCACACGCAAGTGTCCGGCAGCGCTCCAATAAATGCTTCCAAGTAGGCGTGATTCAGCAATGTGCCGGTTGGATTATTAGGGTTCGCTATAAATACCAGCCGTGTTTTGTCGGTCACCCTTTGCAGCATCGCGCCAAGATCGTGACCGTAATCCAATGCAGGAGCTACAACCGCCGTAGCACCGACTGCTTGAGTTACGATTGGATACACGGCAAAAGCATGCTGCGAAAAAACCACCTCAAGCTCAGGCGTTAAAAACGCCCTGGCCACCAGCTCCAGAATCTCATTGGAGCCGTTGCCCAATGTAATCTGGCTCATGTCGACTGCATACTTGTCGGCTAATGCGCGCTTTAAATTAAAGCCGTTGCCGTCCGGGTACAAGGCCAAGTCCTTTAAAGTCGCTTGTATCGCAGCCAAGGCTTTTTTTCCAGGCCCTAAAGGATTTTCATTAGACGCAAGCTTTATGATGTTGGAAAGCCCCAGCTCGCGCTCAAGTTCTTCGATCGGCTTGCCGGGCGTATAAGGAATCAGCTTTTGTACGCCGGACACGGCAAGGTTATAGATTTTATCAGCGTTGTTCATGGTATTTGTTTGAGAGCTTGTAATACTCACTCGAAGAATGAGAAAGAAATTTTAGAGTACGGCTTTAGGATAAGAACCCAAAAGCTTCAGCATGTTAACGTTGTCGTTCAATATTGCCAAAGCCTTAGCGACATCGTCATCTTCACTGTGGCCTTCAATGTCGATAAAAAACACATAGTCCCATAATCCCTGGCGTGACGGCCTGGACTCGATATGCACCATGCCGATATTAAATCTCGCAAAAGGCTCCAATATCCGGTACAGCGCGCCGGGCTGGTTGCCCGTGGAAACGACCAACGAGGTTTTGTCGTTGCCGGTGGAAGCGGATATTTGCTGCCCGATAATGATAAAACGGGTGGTATTATTGGATTCGTCTTCGATATTTTTTTCGATGACATTCAATTGATAAATTTCAGCGGCAACGATGCCCGCTATTGCAACGGCCCTTTTATTGGTTGACGCTAATCTTGCGGCCTCGGTGTTGCTGTTGACCGCAGTCCGCTTGGCGTTCGGCAAATGGTTATCCAGCCATTGCCGACACTGCGCCAGGGATTGCTGGTGGGAAAACACCTCGGTCACTTGATCCAGGCTATCCACCAACCCCAACAAGTTTTGATGCACCCTGATTTCAACTTCTCCGCATATCTTTAGCGGCGAATTCAAAAACCGGTCCAGCGTATGGCTGATAACGCCTTCGGTGGAATTTTCGACCGGCACGACGCCGAACTGGCAGTTGCCGTTCTCCACCGCATTAAAAATATCGTTAATGGTTGCCGCCGGTACGGTTTTAACCGCGGAGCCGAAATGCTTAATTGCAGCTTGCTGAGTAAATGTACCCTCAGGGCCTAAATACGCCACATCCAGCGGTTTTTCCAGCGCCAAACATGCCGACATCAATTCCCTGAAAAAATGGGCCGCAGTATCATCCGATAAAGGCCCCTGATTCAAGTCCTTGATGCGCCGCAACACCAATGATTCGCGGTCCGGGCGGTAAAACGACCCTTGTTCACCCTGCGCAATCTTGGTTTTGGCAACTTCCATTGCGTAAGACGCGCGTTGATTGATCAATTGCAGAATCTGCTTATCGATTGCATCAATTTTGTCTCTTAATTCTGAAAGTGGGGTGACGGATGGCATAGCGGCCTGATTCAATTGTTAGGTTTTCGATTAATGAGTACGTTCAAACTCTGCCATGAAATCAATCAAGGCCTGCACACCGGCCTCCGGTATCGCATTGTAAATACTTGCCCGCATGCCGCCCACTGAACGATGCCCCTTCAACTCGAACAAGCCATTAGCTTCCGCAGCAGCCAAAAACGGCTTATCCAGGCTTTCATCGGCCAGAATAAACGGCACATTCATCCGCGAACGCGACGCTGTTTCTACCGGATTGGAATACAAAGCCGACTGGTCGATGGCCTGATAGAGTTTCGCCGCTTTAGCGATATTGCGTTGCTCGATACCGTCAACACCGCCCTGCTCTTTTAACCATTTCAGCACCAATCCGCACAGATACCAACTATAAGTTGCCGGCGTATTCAGCATGGACTGGTTTTTAGCCTGCTCGGCATAGTTGAAAACCGGAGGCACCGATTTCGACGCATGACCGATCAAATCGTCCCTGACGATGACCACGGTAACGCCTGCCGGGCCCATGTTTTTTTGCGTTCCGGCATAAATCAAGCCGTATTGGCTGACATCGATCTTCCGCGATAAGATGTTCGACGACATGTCCGACACCAGCGGCAGACCAAAGCTGTCGGGGCAAGACTGGAACTCGACGCCGTGTATGGTCTCATTCGAGGTATAATGCAGATAAGCCGCCTGACTGTCGATGAGCCAACTTGAAGCCTCGGGAATCGATGTGAATTTTGTATCTTCCGAACTGGCGCTGACCACCGCATTGCAATAAGCCCCTGCGTCCTTGATGGCCTTTTCCGACCATGCGCCGGTTTTCAGGTAACAGGCCTTGCTTTTGCCGTTCAGGATATTTTGCGGTATCAGCGAAAACTGCGCCGATGCGCCGCCTTGCAGAAACAAAACCTTATAGTTTTCAGGAACAGCCAGCAGCGCTCTTAAATCGCTTTCCAGCTCTTCGGCAATAATTGAGAAATGCTTGCCGCGATGGCTCATTTCCATAACCGACATGCCGCTATCCCGCCATTCCAGCATTTCCTGCTGTGCTTGCTTTAATACCGACTCAGGGAATGCAGACGGGCCTGCGCTAAAATTATAAACTCTGGACATTACGATTCCTCACCTGATTCACTATCGTCATTTGTTGTTTCATCCGATACATCTAATTCCGACTCGGCATCGTCTGAAAGCTCATCGTCGGCGTCATCGACCCCGGCCAAGCCTTCGATACGGTCAACGCCGATCACTTTTTCATTCTTGTCCGGCTTGATAATCGTCACGCCCTGGGTGTTTCGGCCAACCACCGAAATGCCGTCAACCCGGGTGCGCACCAAGGTGCCGCCGTCGGTAATCAGCATGATTTCGTCATGGTCGTTGACCAGTACCGCACCAACCACGGCGCCGTTGCGCGCTGATGTTTGTATCGCAATCAGCCCCTGTCCGCCGCGCTTATGGCAGGTAAATTCTTCCAGCTTGGTCCGCTTGCCGAAACCGTTCTCGGTGATATTCAGCACCGTGCCTTCGGTCGCGATAATCAGCGAAATGACTTTTTGCCCTTCCTGCAACCGGATTCCTCGCACCCCGGACGCCGTTCTGCCCATCGAACGTACATCTTCTTCATTAAAGCAGACTGCCTTGCCGGTGCTGCTGAATAACAGCACGTTTTGATGGCCGTCGGTCACCGCAACGCCGACCAGCGTATCGCCTTCCCTTAAATCGATCGCGATTTTACCGTTAGCGCGTTGGTTCTCGAATTCTTTTAGTGGGGTCTTTTTAACGGTGCCCGCCGTTGTCGCCATAAAGATGAACTTACTGTCGGTAAATTCGCGGATCGGCAACATCGCATTGATTTTTTCGCCTTCTTCCAACGGCAGCAGATTGACGAAAGGTTTGCCCCTGGCCGCCCGGCTTGCAACCGGCAACTGATAGACTTTTAGCCAGTAAATCTTGCCCCGAGAGGAGAAACACAAAATAGTATCGTGGGTATTGGCGACGATCAGCTTGTCTACATAATCCTGTTCTTTGGTTTGCGTCGCCGATTTGCCGCGGCCGCCGCGCCGTTGCGCCTTGTAATCGCTGAGCGGTTGGGACTTGACATAGCCTTCGTGCGACATGGTAACGACCATATCTTCCTCGGTAATCAGGTCTTCATCGGATAAATCCGAATGATTCTGGATGATTTCGGTGCGCCGTTCGTCGGAATACTGCTCCTTAATAGCGACCAATTCTTCCCTGATAATTTCCATCAAACGCACATCGCTACCCAGAATAAACAGATATTCGTCAATCTGCTCCAGCAACTGCTTGTATTCATTGACGATCTTGTCCTGCTCCAGACCGGTCAAGCGATGCAGGCGCAACTCAAGAATGGCCTGGGCCTGGGTTTCCGACAGGCGGTAAATTCCGTCATGAATGCCGAACTCCATACCCAAATCTTCCGGCCTGGAACGGTCCGCATCGGCGCGATCCAGCAACGCCGCAACCAGTCCTGCATCCCAGCTCTTTTCCAGCAAGCCGACTTTCGCGTCAGCCGGCGTGGCGGCCGCCTTAATCAGCGCAATCATTTCGTCGATATTGGCTAACGCAACCGCCAACCCTTCCAAGATATGCGCCCTTTCCCTGGCTTTCCGCAAGTTGTAAATCGTTCTGCGGGTGACAATTTCCCGCCGGTGATTGATAAAGGCGCTGATAATCTCGCGGAGATTCATGCAGTGCGGACGGCCATCCAGCAGCGCGACCATATTGATGCCGAACACAGTCTGGAATTGCGTCTGCTTGTACAGGTTGTTTAACACCACCTCCGGCACTTCGCCGCGGCGCAGTTCAATCACCATGCGCATGCCGTCTTTGTCCGATTCGTCGCGCAAACCGGAAATGCCTTCAAGCTTGCCTTCCTTGACCAGCTCGGCAATTTTCTCCAGCAACCTGGCTTTGTTGACCTGATAGGGCAACTCGGTCGCGATAATCGCCTGCCGGCTGCTGTCGCCGATGTCCTCGAAATGACAGCGCGCGCGCAGATAAATCTTGCCGCGTCCGGTGGTGTAAGCGCTGTAGATGCCGGAAGCGCCGTTGATAATGGCTGCGGTAGGAAAATCAGGCCCTGGGATATGAGCCATCAAGTCATGCACGGTCAGATCGGGTTGGTCTATCATCGCCAGACAGGCGCTGATCACTTCGGATAAATTATGCGGCGGAATATTGGTCGCCATGCCCACCGCGATGCCGGACGAGCCGTTAACCAATAAAGTCGGCACCCGTGTGGGCAATACTTTGGGTTCGGATTCCGATTCGTCATAGTTCGGCGCAAAATCGACTGTCTCCTTGTCCAGGTCGGCCATCAATTCATGAGCGATTTTCGCCATGCGCACTTCGGTATAACGCATCGCCGCAGGCGAATCGCCGTCGACCGAACCGAAATTGCCCTGCCCGTCGATCAGCATGTAGCGCATCGAAAAATCCTGCGCCATCCGCACCATCGTGTCGTAAACCGCAGTATCGCCGTGAGGATGATATTTACCGATCACGTCACCAACCACACGCGCCGATTTTTTATAAGGTTTATTCCAGTCGTTGCCCAACTCGCTCATCGCATACAATACACGGCGGTGAACCGGCTTAAGGCCGTCTCTGACATCTGGAAGGGCTCGACCGACGATAACGCTCATGGCGTAATCGAGATAGGACTGCTTCATCTCGTCTTCGAGATTGACAGGTATTATTTCTTTAGCGAAGTTTGACATTGATCCCTATATACACAGTGTGCCGTTAATACATACCGGCATGGTTTCGTGACTTAAGTTCGAACACACTTTTTCCTGGTTTCCTTGTTACGGCAATTGCTCCTGCGATCCTATCCGCCGCATCCGTGCAGCCGTAAGCGTGACGACTATATGGCATGAAATAAGCTGGTAATTATAGCAAATTGTCTGAATAGTGTCGAAGCCGATAGTGTTTTATTCATGACGACTGGGGTAAGCGCCGCCATTGCAGCGTTTTGGAATAATCCTTTTTCTGGCGCCGCGAAATACCGCGTTAACACACTTCGTCAAGCGAATATTTCAGTTAAGAAATTTTGCATCGCGGTCCAGGAACGCCGGTCCGCATCGGGCTGATAAACAGTGCCGAATGCCGGATCATTGGCCAGCGGATTGGTGAAGGCATGCATGGTGTTGCCGTAAGCATGCAGCTGCCAGTCCGCGCCTGCTTCGGTCATTTCCTGTTCGAAAGCAAGCACTTGTTCAGCCGGAACCAGCGGATCGTCCCGTCCACACAAAGCCAGGATCTTTGCCTTGATGGCGGTACCCTGCGTATTGCCGGGCGGTACCAGCAAACCATGAAAACTAACTACGCCTTTAATATCGGCGCCGGTTCTGGCCAAATCGAGCGAACACAAGCCGCCGAAACAAAAACCGATCGAGGCGATTTTACTGTCGTCAACCCAAGGCATCAGCTTCACCGCCGCCAAAGCCGCTTTCATGCGCTGTTGCAGCATAGCCCGGTCATCCATAAAAGGCTGCATGAGCTTCATGTTTTGTTCCGGGCCGGAGCCTAAAACGCCTTTGCCGTACATATCGACCGCAAAGCCGACATAGCCCAAAGCAGCAAGTTTTTTGGCCTTTTCGGCGACAAACTCGTCCCGTCCGACCCAGGTATGATTGATTAAAACCGCCGGCCTGCGGCCTGAAAGCGCATCGTCAAATGCAAAAAAGGCTTCCAGCACCACGTCGCCATCCAGATAAGTTACGGTATTCGATATTATTGTCATGGCATTACTCTCGTTACTAAGTCGTTGTTATTTTATGCCGCCCGATTCGCGCAAGGCTTTTAAAAAACCGGCGGAGGCTTCTTCCACCATGTCCAACACCCGTTCAAAGCCGTATTGACCGCCATAATAGGGATCCGGCACTTGGCGTTCATTCAAATGCGGAGCGTAATCAAGGAAATATTTAATTTTGGCTTGATGGTGTTCGGGGCAGGCGTTGATCAGGATTGAATAGTTTTCATCATCCATCGCCAATAAAAAATCGAAATCCTCGAAGTCGCCATAAGTGACTTGTCTGGCCCGCAAATGGGATAAATCGATGCCGCGCTCAAGAGCGGCCGATTGTGCCCGCAAGTCCGGCTCATTACCGGTATGATGCGCATGCGTACCGGCTGAATCGATAGCAAAATGCGTTTCCAGATCATGTTCCTTGATCAGCTTTGTAAAAACGCCTTCAGCCGTGGGCGAGCGGCAGATGTTGCCCATGCAAACGAAAAGAACCTTTATTTTTTCCATATTGAATATAAGACCGGTAAGTTAATCCTAATAACGCATATTGTAACGCTTGGATGGAAAAATAGGCATATCCTGCGAACTCAGCCTTTATTGCCATTGCCTGCAATCATCGACGCTATCATCAACACAATAATAACCAGCACCGGCCAGAAAGAGGGAGCCATAATAAAAACCCCTGTCAATGCAACAAATATCGCACACAACAACATAAACACGCCGACGCCTAAAAACAGCAGCACCATCAATATGCCGGTAATGATCATGACCAACAAAAATGTCGGCACAGCAGCAAAACGAACCAGCGGCTCTGCGACCGCATCGCCGTTGAGCATCACGCCGAGCTGCCCGGCGCCGGGATAAAACAAATAACTCAGTATGGCGATGGCCGCACCGGCTATCAGCACCTTTGCAGCCAGTCTATTATTATGTTTGTACTGCATAAAAAAGCAGTTTATTGGGCTTTATAGTGCAGGCTTATTCTAACCAGAGACCAACCCAGAAAAACCATATTGATACCTAAAAACAAGCCCAGCAGCCAATGCGCTGTTTCAGACCAACTCATCCAGATAATCAATGCAAAAACCAAGGCCGTAACACCACTGAACAGAATTAACTTCCAGTTAGCCAAAGGACGCATCATGAATGCCAGCGAAATTTTGGCAACACCTTCCAGTGCAAAAAACAGGGTTATCAACATCGTTAATGTCAGCGCCCCTGCAACCGGCCTGGTGATAAACAAGTAGCCGACAATAACCTGCAAGACACCCATGAATAGCCACCAGCCAAGGCCGGGCATGTTTGAAAATATAAAGGCCCGGCTAACATGGACAATCCCGCCGAGCAGCAAAATCCAGCCTAAAAATATGACTGTCGCCACCGTAAAAAACTGCGGGATCACTATCGCGCAAAGCCCGAGAAAAATAAAGAACACGCCTTCGGTCAGAAATAGTCGCCAATGCGTTTGCAAATATTGCTGCATTTGCCGCTGCATGTGTTGTATTTCGATATTGATGTCATCTAGTTTACTCATGGCTTTTCTCCTGACATATTTAAAAAATATTTACAGCCTTGGACTGTAGCTTTTCTAACAATAGGTAATGAGTCAAAAATCAGGCTGTATGATGCACCAACACTGAGCTGGTGCAACAGCTATTTTTCCCGGTTTATGAGTTCGCCGCGTCGCCGGCATCGTTGCCTGTTTGTCGGCATGCTATGCCTTGACCGCTAATGTCAAGGCTGTTGATATGGATCAGCCGCGATAGAAATACGGCTGATGCAGGGGAATTGCGTTTGTAATGACGGAAAAACGCTAGAAACTGTCAGCTTTCGACCGTGCTTCCTTTGCACCCGCAAAGTCCTGCTGCATTTCTCTAGCATGGGCTATCAATAACCAGCAGTGTTTTTTCAACGTATTATCAGTAGAGGCCAGTAGCGCGGATTTTTTTGCCAGATCTTCAGCCAAACGCGGCTTCGATTGTTTTAATCTCAATAACGCTAATTTATAAAACAAAGTCGCATTTCTCGGTTCAATTCTGATGGCCCGCTCAATAGCAGCGGCCGCCGAATCAAGGTCGCCCGACTTAGTGTTTTGATTCGCCGCCGAGACTAAAGCGTTGACGACAGGCGACAACGGAGCTGTAGCCTCTATCGGCTCAAACGGCGTCAATTCAGGAGCGGGAGGCGCCGGCGGCGTCTGTACTTCTACAGATGAGGGCAACGGCTGCGTCTGCGCTTCTACCGGAGAGGGCGATGCAGGGGCTTGCGTATCGACGGGTGTCGACTCTGAAAACGGCTGTATTGCCTGCTCTGTCGGCGGCAATGGCTCTGACTTTATTTCCGAAAACTCCTTAAGCGGCTGCGTTTTAACAACTTCCTTGGACGGAACAGACTGAGCGCTACGCGACTTGCTCTTTTTTTGTGCGCCGGCAGAAGACTTTGGGGTCTGAGGTTTGCCGTCATATACCGGAGCCGGTGGCTGTGAACCGTAAAATTCGGCACAACCGACCAGAAAAAACGGCAAAACGCAAAGGACAATTAATCGTTTAACTGGGATCATTTATTAAAAAAGCTCTATATTGTCGGACTGATCTTCCTGATGCGCACTTTTTATCGCAAGCGCTTCCTTTACAGACTTGCCATGCACGATGGCGTCGAACATCAGTTTTTCAGACTCCATCGTATATCGGGAACGGATTTCATGCTGAAATTGCCGCCATTCGGTCGGGTTATAAAGACGATCAGGGTCTTCCACCAGCTCAGACAAGCCTTTAAGATTTAACGTGACATGCTGCAAGCATTGCTGCATCCGATCATAAAACTGGAAAGCGATAATGGAGGCCTGGATTTTGCCGGTTGTTTCCGCGCAGCAAGCTAGCGCGTCCTCCCTGACCTTACAAGGATCAAGCGCAAGCAAGTGTTCATTGATACACTGCATATGCTCAACGATAGAGGTAAACGATTCTGTTAACGTATTGACCGAGACATCGGATTCATTGAGCATGTCTTCTACTTGAATAGCCGATAAAATGAGCATTTTTGACGTTTCCCTGACTTGAGTCCAATCAAGATCAGGGTTGTACGAGTTTGAGTTAGACATGCATTGAATACCAAGTAAAGATTTGTACAAATAAAGGCCGACATTTATGTCACGTATAAAAATTAACTCATCCGCTGACCCTTAAAATTCTGCCGGAATTATAGCAACTAATATACCTGACGGTGTTATTTAAAATCCCCCAAGCATCCAGACTATATCGTCTTCCGTATGAAAACCACCTTTGCCGCATTTGAAAATGCATCTAGGTTTTAACTTGTCAGGCATTTACAATAGCGGCACTTTGCACCCATTTGCTGTTGTTATATGTCCAAAAGATCCCTCTTTGTATTAATGCTTTTTGTCCCTGCATTAGTCGCTATTGCGGTTTATGTTGCACCGACCCTGTCACAAAAATCCGGCATTACGCCGCCCGAGACTATCTATAACCGTTCGGAAGAAACGGCGGCGGTAGAAAAGCCCTGCTCCGATGAACATCCCGATTGGCGGCAGGCGCAAGTTATCGACGGCGTAAAAATCGAGGCAGCGCCGTCCTGCGAACCGGATAACCCTTACGATATTGCCGTAGCTGTCAAAGGCGCCAATAACGTATCGATGCAGACCTTGATGCAGACCCATCTGGCCCAGGACGCCTTGACCATGACCGACGACCTGGATAATGACGGCGATCCCGACGTGATCCGCATCAAGCTGGAAGTCGTCGAACTAAACGGCGCAAGTCCCGACGGCGATTTCCTGATCAACACTTACGACATTGCCCCCGGCATCCAACCAGGGCTTTGGGTCTTCGCGCCCAAATCCAGCGGCATGGCGCTGAAAAATTTCAACTCACTGGTCGCCAATCCGCTGCTGCGCGCGCCGTCGCCGGTGATTCGGGTCGAACAGGGCGACAAGGTTTATGTCACGCTGGAAAATACCCATTATTTGCCGCACACCATCCATCTTCACGGCGTCGATCATGCCTGGGAAAGCAGTCCCGGCGTTGATAATGACGGCATGGAGGAACACCCGGTGTTCCCCGGCAAAAGCCATACCTACGAAATCCAGCCCCGGCATGCCGGGACCATGTTTTATCATTGCCACGTACAAACCGCCCAGCATTACATGATGGGCTTGAACGGCCTATTTATCGTCGAAGAAAATCAACCGAATAACTGGGTGCAAACCTTTAATATCGGTGCGGGCCAAGTGCGTCATCCTGCGGTTGCGGTACAAAAATCCTACAGCCAGGAATACGACTTATATTATCAGTCGGTCGATAAAAAACTGGCGCAAATCATACAAAATGCGAACGATCCAAGGCTGATCGCGCACCGGATGAGCCGCGAATACAACATGACCGAATCGTTCGAAAATTATTTCATGCTGAACGGTCATTCCTTTCCCTATACGCTCAGGGACGCGGTGGTTGTCGCCAATGACAACGAAGACATAAAGCTGCATGTCGCCAACGCCCAACGTTCTTTAGTGGCGCTGCATATCCACGGACATAAAGCTACGATCACCGCTTACGACGGCGTCGAGCAAGTGGCCGGATCGCAGATAACGCGGGACGTTTTCGACATCGCTCCGGCGCAACGCCTCGATTTGCGCCTGCGCACCCAAAACAACGGCTTGGACAGTTACGGCCCCGGCCTATGGATGTTCCATGACCACGTACCGACCGGCACCACTACCGACGGCATGGAGCCCGGCGGCAACATGGCAATCCTGGCCTACAAGCCCCTGCTTGATGAGCAAGGCATGCCGAAAATGCATGAAGCCTTCCTCGACCAGATATTTAACAAGGATTATTACGCAAAAAAACAAGCGGTCTGGGGAGAAGGCGATTTTGCGCCGTTACTCGGAGAAGCCGGATTGATTGCACCCGATTATGTCCGCATCATCATCTTCGGCTTGGCGGCCGGTTTAGCCATAGGACTGATTATTTTTATAGCGCTGGCTTATAAACGGAGGCAAAAACTATGAAACTCTTAGTGACACTCCTGATAATGCTGGGCTTACATTCCCATCCTGCGTTTGCAGACGAGACCATGGCGATGATGCATCACGGCAGCATGATGATGGATGAAAAAGGCATGATCATGAATGCCAACAGCGACAACCTGCCCAAGGATTGCCCGAAGATTTCCGGCGACGTCAATATCACCATCCATGCCGGCCAGAAACACGCGCTGAAATTTCCCGGCAAAATGTTCGCTTTCGACAACCAGGAATGGGATGTTGCGCCCTGCTCCCGGATTAACATCACCTTTATCAATGACGACCAGATACGCCATCAATTAATGATTCACGGCTTGCCGGGCTATATCTACCCACAGGGCATGTTTCACCTTGAACTCTACGGACAAGGCGAATTGAAAGCCTCACTGATCGTACCCAGCCAGAAAAAAACCTACCTCGTGCATTGCGAATTGGCGCAACATATGGAAAAGGGTATGAAGGCGCAATTAAAAGTCGATGGCGGCGATGTCGATTTACCCAGCATTCCAGGCATCAGCGAGCCGGTCAAAGCCGATATTTATCCGGTCGATTGGAACCAAACGGCTTGGGCGGTGTTGATTGTTTGCGCGTTGATAGGCTGCGTTGTGCCGTTTTTTATCATAAAAAATAAATTGTAGGGCCTCATGAAACAGCTACTGTCGTTCGTTATAATTTCCATCATGCTGGTTACGTGCCAAGCCGCATCGGCGCGTGAGCCATCAAAAAAATCCAGCAAGAAAGACGTCCTTCAGTGCGCCGCCTTTAGCCCCTACGTCGGCAAACTTAACCCCGATTACGGCGCTCGTCCGTCCAAAGAATTAATTAACGAACTGCTGGATAAATTAGTCAAGGAAACCCCTTTCCGCTGCATCATGACTTACGGCGTCATGAATGGGCTGGAATATACCTTCGCCGCCGCCGAAGCCCGGCATCTTAAAGTCATTGCAATCATCTGGCTGGATGACGACATCGCCGTCAATTCGCGGTCCATCACTGCGGGCATTGAGGCCGCAAAAGCCTATCCCAAAACCATCATCAAGCTGAGTTGCGGCTCCGAAGTCAGAACCCGCAACGACTATGCCTTTGACGGCGAAATAACCCGTTGCATCAATGCCATGCACGAAGCGGGCGTAGCCCAACCGATCACCACGATAGATACCTGGTGGGAATGGTGCAACCGCGTTTCGCCCTGCCACCAAACCAATTTCGGCGAACAAGTCGATTGGATAGGCATCAATGTTTTCCCGTGGTGGGAAAACAAATATTCCGACGTTCTTCCCTGCACCCCGGCAAATAAGGCCGCCGATTTTCATATCGCACGGATTGAGGAAATTCGCCGGACTTATCCCGGTAAAGAAGTCATATTGACTGAGTTCGGCTGGCCGAACGGCCCAGAAGGCGGCATTGAGAGCAATAAACATACCGGGCAGCTCTGCGGCGTTGCAGGCAAGAAAAATCAGGCGCTTGTCGTTAAATCGACCTTCAAAAAACTGGCTGAAAAAGGCTGGTCCGGCACCGTGTTTGAGGCGTTTTCAGAGAACTGGAAGCCCGGCGATGAGGGTGATTTTGGCCGTTTCTGGGGGATTTGCCAAGGAGAGCCGCCTTACACCTGTATAAATTTTTAGTTCGTAAGTCGCATTGAGTAACCGCCCTAACTGAAATCCGATTATTCATTACAATCATCGCAGTTTATAATTGCGCATGGCTCTACTTCTACTTTGTCAGCTTATACGCAAGCTCGTCATCCTCGCCGGGAGCGGGGATCCAGCGCCATGGATGGTAAGCTAAAATCCATCCCTGGAGCCTGGATTCCGGCACAAATCCGTCTGGAACGGATTTGCATTAACCCGAAGGGTGTCAGGCAGGATAGCCTGACATGAATCCCTGCCGGAATGACGATTCTGGATTGTGCGTCCATTGAATCTGACAAAGTAGAATTAGGGAAGCGCTGATTTAGTCCTTCGACAGGTTCAGGATGAACGGTAACGTATTGATTTCGTTCGTGGTAAGCCTGTCGAACCATGAACGGAAGCATTTTGTTCAACGCTTTCCTAGATATGATCCCTTAAAGACACGTTATGTGGCCCGGTTGCACGGGCAGCAAACCCCGCTATACTTTCATTATTGCCGATTTTTTTTGAGACCCGTTTTAAATGACTAAAGTTAAATTAACCCTACTTATCTTAAATGCCGTGTGGCTGTTTGCAGTATCCGAGGTCAGTTACGGCCGCCATGCCGCAATTATTATCGATGCCGATAACGGCAACGTCTTGCACGAAGTAGAAGCAACTCAGTCATGGTATCCCGCCTCGCTAACCAAACTTATGACGTTGTACATGACATTCGACGCGCTGAAAGCCGGGCAAATTCGTCTGCACGACACCTTAACCGCATCAAGCCACGCCTCGCAACAACCCAACAGCAAACTGGGCTTAAGACGCGGCGAACATTTAACCGTCGAAGACGCTATTTTGGCGATTATCACCCGTTCTGCGAACGATGCGTCTGTGGTTCTTGCCGAGCATCTTGGCGGGACGGAAGAAAATTTTGCCGCCAACATGACGGAAAAGGCGCATGCATTGGGGATGTACAACACGCATTTCATGAACGCGACCGGCTTGCCGAATAACTGGCAAGTCACCACGTCCAGGGATATGGCGGTTCTGGCCTGGAAAGCACAGCGCCATTTCCCCGAATATTATCACTACTTTGGCGCGCACAGCTTTAATTACAAAGGCGCAGAACTGCGCGGCATCAACAAATTCACAGCCAATTATCCGGGCGCCGAAGGCATGAAAACAGGATTCACCTGCGGCTCCGGCTTCAACCTGATCGGCGCGGCTCATCAAAACGGCAAGCACCTGATCGGCGTGGTCATGGGCGGCAAGACCAGCCAGGAACGCTACCAGCTAATGATGCAAAAAATGGATGCAAGTTTCGCCAATCTAACCAACATCGATCCGGCTAGAAACATCAACACCATGCTAACCAACTCAGCAGGCAGCCCCCCCTACCAACTTGATTGCGGTAACGGAGGCGCTACACGCTCAATACCAAGCTCTAGGCACGTCAGCTATACGCCTAAGCATAAAAATACCAGCCGAATTAAATCCAATGTCAGAGGCGTTAACGCGGTTCAGCCTAAAACCACCACTCGGATCAAGACCAGCATCAACCCCATCAACAAGAGCAAGATTCCGCCTAAAACCATCAATCAAGCCAAGGCCAGTGTAAAACCTGTCAGCAAACTCCCGGCTAAAAGCAAAAACTTTCATAAACCCAAAACCGATATTAAAGCAGCCGGTAAAACCAAGAGTACACAAAAAGTTGCACTTCGTTGAGTTAAGGATACGGTCATTAATAACTTCCCAATATGGATCGGGGTAAATTTTTTCCGTTCGCCCTGAGCCTGTCGAATGGGGGGTTATGGAAAAATTTCGGTCTACCGCGTCAAGCCGATCATGCTTCGACAAGGCTTTAGTCCTGAGCGTAGTCGAAGGATCAGCACGAACGGCTTAACGATAGAAAACAGAAGACAGTGATTTCGGGAAGTTATTTTTTAACCAAATCCTAAGCTGCTAAACCTCCTCAAATGAATACGTTGACTTTAAAGCGAATCATAGGATAAAGAAATAGTTCAGATTGTTGTCATTTCCTCTGAAAAACACCTCGGTATGGTTTCGCTGGGTGGCATATACGGAGGAAATTTTGCCAGCACCGGCGGCTACCGGAAAGTCTCTGAAGTTTTCATCGTCATGCGCCCAGCCGCCTCCTTGCACCGGAACATGGAAGTTATTGAGGCGACCGTCTTCGCCCCGGAAAAACACCTCGGCATGTTGCCGCTGAGTCGAGAAAACCGCGCTGATCTCCCCGTCCCACGCCACCTTCGCAGCTTTGAAAGCCTCGCCATCATGTCGCCATCCGCCATCGTTAACATAAAAATAATGCAGATAACCGTCTTCCCCTCGGAAAAACACCTCGGAACACTTTCGTTGCGGGGAAAAAACCGCGCTCACCGCGCCGCCGACTTTTACTGCTTTGAAAGCCTCGCCATCATGTCGCCATCCGCCATCACTAACATAAAAGTAATGCAGATAGCCGTCTTCCCCTCGGAAAAACACCTCGGCATGCTGCCGCTGAGCCGAGAAAACTGCGCTGATCTCCCCGTCCCAGGCCACCTTCGCAACTTTGAAGCTCTCGCCATCATGCCGCCATCCGCCATCGCTAACATAAAAGTAATGCAGATAACCGTCTTCACCTCGGAAAAACACCTCGGAATGGTTTCGTTGCGGGGAAAAAACCGCGCTCACCGCGCCGCTGACTTTCGCCGCTTTGAAGCTCACGTCATCATACGCCCAGCCGCCCTCTGGTGTAGGGATATAAAAGTAATGCAGGTAACCGTCCTCACCTCGGAAAAACACCTCGGAATGATTTTGTTGCGGGGAAAAAACCGCGCTGACCGCACCGCCGACTTTCGCCGCTTTGAAGCTCGCGCCATCATGTCGCCAGCCGCCATCGATAACATAAAAGTAATGCAGGTAACCGTCTTCACCTCGGAAAAACACCTCGGAATGGTTTCGTTGCGGCGCGAAAACGGCACTCAGCTCCCCGCCTGCCTTCGCAGCCCCAAAGCTGCCACTGCTACTATCATGATACCAGTTTTGTCGGCCAACACTGGACTGCATCCACGTTGCATAGGGATGATACGCTTTGTCTGCCAGGGGGTGAGCTGTCCGCCAGGGAATAAAGCGGTTACCCGAATCTAATTTCAATAATTTCCATACCCCATCAACGTATAATTTGAGCCCATTAGCGTATGCTTCATTAAGTTCACCATAATATTTGCTTCCTAGCTCGTATACCTTATTGACTTCAGCATGGATATTAGGTGAATAGCGCGGATCTCCCTGGGCCTTAAGGAATGCGTCCTGTTCAACCAGCTTGCCAAATATTCCATTGACATCATCAGTGGTATCGAAGAGATGTCCCGCCATCTGCAGTGCCGGATGGACAAGTCCGTGGGCTCCGCCGCAAAAAGCACGGGAATCTGATCTGTACAGAACAATGGGCCGTCCCATGGCAAAGGCCATCCCGGCTTCGGCAACGGCGCCGTCATCAGGAACCCGGCCGTTGAGATTAATGACGAAATAATCGCATTTGACCAGATGGTATACGTCGATAGTAAACGAGTTAATATCCGCATAGTGGAGCGCAGTCGCCGCTATCACGCCCGCCGAATTATCCAAATCCCCCATCATGGCTTCTACGCCGTCGCGGTGCGGAAGATAAGTATGTGGCCCTGCCACTTCTCCTGCCCGCGCTATATCTATAGATTCGGCAATTTTTGCTATTTCACGGATTTCCGCAGGACAAAACAGCGGGCCTGAGCAGTAAACTTTGCCATGCTTGGCACCCGACGGTTTCCCATCGTATGTGAGCAGCTTTTCCACCAATGGTTCGTCCTTCATTGCCGTCAGGATTTCTCCCAAGTTACGGCCTTTGTAGCCCGTCCACACTTTCTCTCCAAGCTTCTGCAGCGATTTGTTATACCCAGGGATAAACTCGCTTTTCCAAGAATTACTGTTGTACATGCTAACCTGAGATTTAACGCGGTCGCTAAGGTTCTTTATGTCTTTCACCGGCTCGTAGTTTAAGCATAAACCGGTTATCATCGAATTATCACCCGTTGACATGAATGTCCGATAATCCGATTTATACAAGACAACAGGCTTCCCAGTCGCGAATGCAACAGCCGCCCAAAACACCGAACCTTCGTCCGGCGTCCTGCCGTCCAAGACGAGGACACATGCATCGCTCGTTTGGATAAGGTTATAAAAATTAACCGCGCTGCTCAGAAGAATGGCCCTTTTTGCTTCCGACGCATTCGCTGAATCATGGCTGGACAAGAACTCAAACAGTTGTTTGTCGAATCCGTCGATGTATGGCTGATAGGTTGTGTATTTTTGTTTGCCGTATTCGAGTTCCGCTCTGACTCTATCAGCAACCCAGCGTTCATCTTCGGTGTACATTGGAGATAGAATTGATATTTTTCCTGTTGTCATACAATTATCCTCTTTGATTGTTTTTGATTAGGACGACCCGTTACACACGGCGATGTCGTACTACTCGGTTATTTTCAAACTCCCTAAGCGCTCTCGTTAGGTTCAGCAAAACTACTCGTCAAATCCGACTTTCGTTTCCGACCGTTGCAAGAACCCACAATTAGATATACACATTTAAAATGTATATTAAACTCAAATAGCCGAGGTGTAGTGGCGCATAATGCCGCATACTTAATCCGTTAGAATAGATGCTATAGTAATTACATTATTGATAGCAACCTTATTTATGCAAACTTCAAATACATACTTGGATCAGGTCCGTGATCGTATCCGCATTAAGCACTACAGCATCCGTACAGAAACGCAATAGCGCAATGGATCAAGCGATTTATTCTGTTTCATGGCAAACGGCACCCACAAGAAATGGAGTCCACTTTAGTGGGACGTTTTTAACGCATCTGGCGGTTAATGGGCATGTATCGGCTTCGACGCAGAACCAAGCATTGTCTTTTATACAAGGAGGTGCTGGCTTGGTACGGATGAGCGGCGTATATGGGCTAATGGCGAATAGGCTGCACGGAACCGGGATGCATATGCTTGCGGGTTAAGTATGTGGATTTCGAGCGCGGTGAGATTCTGATCAGTGACGGCAAGGGCGTGTTAAGTCCATCGGATCAGATATATTGCCGACACTCACGACTTGAGCCTTTTTTGAGTACGCCGTCCGGCACATGCGCCTCTATCCGCCCCTCACCGCAAAACTTACATTAACCCATCCCTTTTATGTTTTTTATTGAAAAACACGCCCTAATCTCCTATCCTCCACGCTGAGGTTTTGGCTGGAAGGTTAAAGCCTTTGCTCACTATGCTCTAAACTACTCGCATTGGAGACTGTATGAAGATTGGTATACCTAAAGAAATTCACCCAGGTGAAAAGCGTGTGGCCACTACGCCCGAGGCCGCAGAACAAATTATAAAACTGGGTTTTTCCGTCCTGGTCGAAAGCGGCGCCGGGGTTAGCGCGAATATTTCCGATGAAGCCTACAAAGAAGTGGGGGTTGAAATCGTTGACGATGCCAAGACATTATGGAAATCAGCTGACATCGTCATGAAAGTTCGCGCACCCGAGCAACACCCTGAGCTGGCATTGGACGAAATCGATCTGTTACCTGAAGGGGGCCGTTTAATCAGTTTTATCTGGCCTGCGCAAAATGACGCATTAATGCAGAAACTGGCCGCCAAGAACGCCACGGTTCTGGCTATGGACAGCGTGCCGCGCATGTCCAGGGCGCAAAAACTCGATGCGCTCAGCTCCATGGCTAACATTGCCGGTTATCGGGCCGTCATTGAAGCCGCACAGCATTTCGGCCGGTTCTTCACCGGACAGATTACCGCCGCCGGTAAAATCCCACCCGCCAAGGTGCTGGTGATCGGCGCAGGCGTTGCAGGCCTTGCTGCGATTGGTACGGCGAAGGGCATGGGCGCTATCGTCAGGGCTTTCGATACCCGGCCCGAAGTTAAAGAACAAATCGAAAGCATGGACGCCGAGTTTTTGCTGCTGGACTTTAAGGAGGAAGGCGCCGGCACCGGCGGTTACGCCAAAACCATGTCCAAGGAGTTCATCGAAGCCGAAATGGCCTTGTTCGCCAGACAGGCGATGGAAGTGGACATCATTGTCACCACCGCGCTGATCCCCGGCAAACCGGCGCCCAAGCTGATTACGGAAGGCATGGTCGAATCCATGAAGCCGGGCAGCATCATTGTCGATCTTGCGGCCGAGCAAGGCGGCAACTGTGCGTTGACCGAGAAAGATCAGGTTGTCGTCAAACACGGCGTGACGATTATCGGCTACAGCAATTTACCCAGCCGTTTGGCCAACCAATCGAGCCAGCTTTATGCGACCAACCTGAGGCATTTGCTAACGGAACTTTGCCCTGAAAAGAACGGTACGATCAACGTCAACATGGAAGACGAGGTGATACGCGGCACGACGGTCATTAAGGAAGGCAAAATCACTTGGCCGCCGCCACCGCCCAAACTCTCCGCCTCCCCTGCCCCGCAAACCGAAGCGCCCGCTTGTGCAGAGGTACAGGAACCGAAAAAACCAAGCGTGATTAAGCAGTTTATACCCTTGGTTATCGCCGGATTGGCTCTATTCGGCATCGGTGCGGTTGCCCCGGCGTCGTTCATGACGCACTTTACTGTGTTTGTGCTGGCCTGTTTCATCGGCTATCAGGTGATATGGAATGTGACCGCATCTCTACATACTCCGTTGATGAGTGTGACCAATGCCATTAGCGGCATTATTGTGATAGGCGCTTTGGTGCAGGTTTCCTCGCCAACCTTAAATATCAGCATCCTTGCCGGATCGGCGATACTCATTGCATCTATCAATATTGCCGGCGGCTTTTTAGTCACCCGTCGTATGTTAGAAATGTTCAGAAAATAACAGGAGAATATGATGTCCCATAGTTTAGTCACGATGTCTTACATCGTCGCCACCATTCTGTTCATTTTTAGTTTAAGCGGATTAAGTAATCAGGAAACGGCCCGCCGAGGCAATTATTACGGCATGTTGGGCATGGCGATTGCCATTCTCGCTACCGCCTTAAGCGTATCGGTTACCTCATACACCATTTTAATCGTTGCGTTGCTGATCGGCGGCGCTATCGGTGCGAGAGCCGCATTAAAAGTTGAAATGACGCAAATGCCGGAACTGGTCGCTATCATGCATAGCTTGGTCGGTATGGCCGCCGTGTTGGTGGGCTATGCCAATTTCATGGATACTTCTGCAACACTTACCGGCGTAGAAAAAACTATCCATGAAGTGGAAATTTACATCGGCATACTGATCGGAGCGGTGACCTTTTCAGGCTCGGTGATTGCTTTCGGCAAACTCAGCGAACGTATCAGCGGCAAGCCGATGTTACTGCCGGGGCGTCATTGGTTTAATTTAGCTTTGCTGATTGCCTCCATTGTTCTGGGCGGGATGTTTTTACAAGAAACCGAAACCGGCGGCGGCTCCTTACCTTTATGGATTATGACCGGGATTGCGCTGGTGTTCGGCATACATATGGTCATGGCGATCGGCGGCGCCGATATGCCGGTGGTGGTGTCGATGCTTAACAGCTATTCAGGCTGGGCGGCGGCGGCAACCGGTTTCATGTTAAGCAACGATTTGTTGATTGTAACCGGCGCATTGGTCGGCAGCAGCGGCGCGATCTTGAGTTACATCATGTGCCGCGCGATGAATCGCAACTTTATCAGCGTGATTGCCGGCGGCTTTGGCACCTCGGGCGGTGAAGCTGCGGTAGTTGAAGGCGAAGTAACGCCGATCAATGCCGAAGAAACCGCACAATTGTTGCTGGATGCTAAAAACATCATGATCATTCCCGGCTATGGCATGGCGGTTGCGCAAGCTCAACATACGGTTAATGAAATCACCAAACTGTTGCGCGATAAAGGCAAGAAAGTCGGTTTCGGCATCCATCCGGTTGCAGGAAGAATGCCCGGCCACATGAACGTGCTGCTGGCCGAAGCCAAAGTGCCTTACGACATCGTTTATGAAATGGACGAGATCAATGACGATTGGGCGCATGTTGACGTATCGATCGTGATCGGCGCGAATGACATCGTCAATCCGTCCGCACTGGACGATCCCAACAGCCCGATTGCCGGTATGCCGGTGCTGGAATGCTGGAAAGGCGAAACTACCATCGTGCTTAAACGCAGCATGGCGTCAGGCTATGCCGGCGTCGGTAATCCTCTATTCGTTCTGGAAAACACCCGCATGTTGTTCGGCGATGCCAATGCAACCATGCAGGCGGTGTTGAAGGCGTTGAAAGGGTAATAAGGTTAAGCCGTTCGTGGTGAGTTTGCCGAACCATGAACGGCTTAACACCTTCAAACCTTGGTGGTCAATTAATCATACCGAGGATTTTTTCAGATTTATAACACCCGTTTATCCGAAACAACCCCGCCATTTTCGACACGATTCCGGCCGTTATGTTTGGCTCTGTATAAAGCGGAATCGGCTGCTTTGACCAGACGGGCCGCAATCTCGTCGTCTACCGGGATAGATAGGCCTTCCGGCACGTAAGTGGACACACCGACAGAAACGGTAACCGAGATGGAAACATCATTAAATGCAATGACCAGCGCCTGGATTGTTTTGCGCACGCGTTCCGCAGTTTCAAGAGCCTTGGGTTCATCGGTATTGGACAATAAAGCGACAAACTCTTCTCCGCCGTAACGGACAAATACGTCATTGTTTCTTAACTGGTTTCTTATGGCGGCGGCCACCAGCGCCAAAACCAGATCGCCGCCTTGATGACCAAAGCGGTCATTAACCGACTTAAAATAATCTATATCAAAAAACTGGCAGGATAGCGGCTCTGCATTGCGCTGGCAGCTGCGTAATTCTTCGCCTATGCGCTGTTCCAAAAAGCGCCTGTTATTAACGCCCGTCAATGCGTCGATATAACTGACCCGTCTTATTTCTTCAATATTAAGATTGTTTTCAAGGCAGACGCTGACGACAGAACTGAGGTGATCGATGAAGTCCGTCGCCATATTGCCTGCGAATCTATCAGGCTGATAGCTGCCCAGATTTAAAGTCCCCAGATATTTACCCCGGCGGGTTAAAGGCGTAATGGCGACGCTGGTCGGTTGTCTTTCAATGTGCGGAAAAAAACCGGAGCATAGGGTGCTGTCATAAGCGCCGACATAGGCTTCAACGGCCTTTGACTTTAATGGCTTGTCCAGCAGTATTAAACCGTTTTTTGAGCTGTACGAGTAACTATTAAGCGTCTTTTCGATTTCACCGGTCTCATCGCTCAAGCATAAACTGACCACGTCAAGATCGAAATAATTTTTAGCCTCTTCAAGCAAGTGATCAATAATATCCGACAAGGAATTGAGCTTTAACAATCTCAATTCGAATGCCTGAAACTTCTGCAAGGTAGCGCTGTTTTGCTGAACGCGCTCAAGCATCGTTTCCAAGTGACTTTGCAGCTGAGTTAAATCGGTGGTTAAATCTTCTTCCACGTTATTCTCTGAATAGGTAAGACAACCCCGTAAGCCTAGCAGCTTCTTGAAAAGAATTCAGCCAGCCATCTGTTTTATTACATAGATTCCCGGGGTCTTTTTGCTTGAGTCATGTTACCTCCCTTATGTGACGATAATGCAATTCGTCTGTGATTATCGTCACATAACGGTATGTTCCTGGCATATTTTCTCACTATCGCTTTGGCTGAGCTGTTCTTTAGTTAAGCCGCAAACAAAGCCCTCCGAGGTGGTGGTAAAATGTTTACAGGTTTTACATAGCCCAAACGATTGGGATTTATTGGCTTTTTGCAATGCCGTCAACGCATTAACAAAAACGTTTTCCTGGCTTTCATTTTCGTTAAAGATTGCCGATGCTTGGCTGTATAAATCTTCCGGACGGGCTTTATTCAGGATAGTATCGCCTTCAGTCAAAAGACTAAGGTGCACCATACGCCGGTCGTTTACATCGGCTGTTTTTTTAATGTAGCCTTTTTTTTCCAACAACTGCAAGGTTTGGGAAACGGTGCCGCGAGTCATACCCAGGTAATTGGTCAACGCTGCCGGGGTGTCGCTGTAACGGTTGCAGCGGGACAAATAGTCCATTACCTGCAAATGAACCGGTTGCAAACCTAATTCCGTACACTTCTTACGTTCTTCGGACCGGATCAGCGCAGACATCCGCTCGATTAATTCAAATACATCAACTTTTTCCATAGAGCCTGTAAACATTTATTAATGTTGACAAAAAAGATATTCTATCATATTTAATCAAGTGTCGAATCGATATTGCATGTGCGAATTTTTAATTGCTTTCCCTGTCGGCTAAAAAGGCTATCGCTACGGCCGGAGCACAGTCGGCTGTCGTCATGCCCGACTGAATTTCGGCTACCGGCAATAAGTCGGAAAAATCCAGATAAGGGCGGTCTAAGTTCAATGCAATCTGTTTAACCAGAAACCGCCCTACTCCGGCACCGATCAATGGACTGTTTTGTGGGAGCTGATGTTTGAATAGCCGATTCTCACAACCGCATTGTATTTGCCGCATTTGTCGGGCGCGGATATTTTGAGCGAATTGCAGCCAACGCGGCAGTTCATCGGGATAAAAATCACAACCTATCATTCGCGATAACCGCCTGGCGCTGGCGAGGACTGTTTTTTCCGCGCCATCGGCTGTGTCGGTTTGGTCATGTGCATCATCCAGTTCGCCGGTGACGCGATAGACATCGGCCATGGTGGCAAAATATTCGGCCATCAAGCCGATTTTTTTGCCTTGATCCAGCGCTGTTTGCGTAACGGCCATCACGGCGGTTCTGACGATGCCGGTATAAATCAATTCTTCAGATATTAAACGCTGGTAATCGGTGTAACCCTCCGCTAGCACCTGCCCTTCATTAAGCAAGAGTATATCCGTGGTGGTGCTGCCGCAATCGACAAAAAGCCCGCTGTCCAGCTTTTGAGCGGTGAATAAGGCGCTGGCCAGCCAGTTAGCGGAGGCGATAGACGCATAGCGCCCGGATTCAATGTGCGGGGCTTTTAAAAAGCCTTGCCGGCCTGCAAAAACCAGTATTTCAGTTCCCGGCAACAGATCGGTCATCGTCTGGATGATTTGCTTAACGCCATGATCCCGGTTATCGAACAAATCGACCAGTTCGCCGGTCATGGTCATCGCGTGACGGTGATTTGAACCGGCCAGTTCCTGCATGATAGTGTTTACCGCATGTTGCAGTTGATCCAGCCCCTTCCATAACGGACAAGGTTGCTGATAAACGGCGATAACCTTATCCGCGCTGATTACCGCGGCTTTGACGTGAGCGCCACCTATATCCCAGCCTACGACATTAGCTTGCATTGGCTTCCTGTTTTGTTTGAACGGTAATGGATCTGTTGCATACAGGGTTGAGTATCGGGTCGCCATGCACTAACTGCAAAACGGCCTCGACAATGTTGATGCCTAAAGCATCGTATATACCGGCAAATGAGCTGGTCAGGCGGGGATTTATTTCCAGCACCCAAGTTTCTTCGGCGGTTTCTATCAAATCGATCCCGGCATATCCCCACAACTCAGGCAAAGCGAGTCCTATCTTATCGATCAATTGCTGATACTCGCCTGAGTCAGGATGATGATTAACGGCAATCTCAGCCAAGTGATATTGCCGGTTGATGAATTCAAAACGCTGCAAATTGGCGCAAATTAACCAAGCTCGGCCTTGCTTGAATAAACATGAAAGGCTGGTTTTCTTGCCTTGAAGATGGGGCTGAATGATGTATTGCTTTTTGTGTGCAGTCATCTGTTCAACATCTTGCCGGTTAGTGACGACATAACTGTCCGCACAGCCTACGCCGTCAACCGGTTTGATTATCCATTCACCGCCCGTCCCGAGCCGGTCTAAGGGCTGGGAATAACTATCGTCAAGCATCTGGGTGGGCACAGTCGCTATCTGATTTCGGTTGAGCAGCCGATAAGTCTTGAATTTGTTACCGGCAACGGCAATAGCTGCGGCAGACGACGTCAGTAACCGCTTGCCCAATGATTCGACCGTTTGGCACAGGTTTTGTAAAATACCGTCGAATTCGGGTGCTATCGGCCAGACCAGATCACATTGTTTAGCCAACTTGGAAAATTCTTCGATGGCATCATGCTCCGGCCTGATGAGAGCTGTGTTTATTCCGGGGATGTCTGCTGAGTCGTCAAGCCGCCAGTCGAGCATGACAGTGACTTCAAGACTGTCTAATTTAGTCAGATTATCCAACAACGCATGAAGCATCAAGCGACCTTCACCGGCCAGAGAATCCGGCAACTCCTGCTTATTAAAGCCGCCGCCAGTGATATACTCAAACACCAGAATTTTCACAATACTCAATTAAACACACTATTACGGCTATAAATTAGACCGTAATATTGTATCACCAGCCAAACCATGCTTTATGAAAATAATCCCGGTAATAGACTTAAAGGACGGCATCGTGGTTCACGCCCGGCAAGGCAATCGCGAACATTATCAACCGATTAATACTGCGCTGTGCCAATCGTTTGATATTTTTCAGGTGATTGAGGCGTTCCTGGGCGTTTATGCGTTCGATACCTTTTATATCGCAGACTTGGATGCGATTACCCATCAGGGCGACCATAACCAATTGATAGCTGACGTGCTGGCGCGTTTCCCTCAAATAACGTTCTGGGTAGACAAGGGTTATCAAGCCTATGAAACTAGCGTAGACCATCCCCAAAACTGCCTGCCCATTATTGGCAGTGAATCCTATAGTGATCAAACTGTTGCAGAAATTAAAGCTTACAAAAACAACTTTATTCTTTCGCTGGATTATTCAAATTCCGGTGCTTTGGGCGCGGCAAGTCTTTTTTCCGACCACACTTTTTGGCCGAAAAACATCATCATCATGACGCTGGCGCGTGTCGGCAGCAACAATGGTCCTGATCTGGACAAACTAACTGAGTTTTGCCGGCGATATCCGGGCAAAAACTTTATTGCGGCGGGCGGCATAAGAAACAAGCAAGATTTAATCGCTTTAAGCAGAGCGGGGATTGATCAGGCGCTTGTCGCCAGTGCGTTGCATTCCGGCATGCTTAAGTCTGAAGATATTGCAGAACTCCAGGCAAAGCTTCCGCTCCTGCTCCTCACCGCCCGAACCACAGGGATGTGGTGAATGCAGCTACAGCATAACGCCATGGATGGCGTGTAGTAGAGCAACGCAGGAGCAGTTGCCGAGGAGCCTTATCTGCATTCACCACATCCTGTAGGCAAAAAAATACCCCGATTAACGGGGTATTTTTAGCATTCTTGATAACTAAATAAAACTTAGTTAGCAGCGAATGGATGTACAGCAGTACCTTTAGCAGCAACAACTTCAGCTGCAGTAGGAGTACCGGCAACAGCACGTTTCAGAGCTTCTTTAGTCGCTTCGTAGTTGTATTGTTGGATTTTAGCATCGTCTTCTGCAGCCCAGTGAATGAAAACACCAACTGATACGAATAAATCATCAGCTTCAGCAGCAGGAATTGTGCCGTCTTCAACACAATCAGCAACAGCCATAGCAACACCGCGTTGTGCTGGGCCAAACATTTGAACAGCTTGTTTTGCGCCTTTGATTGTTACTTTGTTGAACATAACAGTAGATGGTTTAACCATCAGGTTAGGTGCAACAACAGCTAACAGGCTAGAAAAGCCGTCTTTGTTGTTTGTTAAGCAGTTTGCAAATGCAGTTTCAGCTGCTGAACCACGTGGTCCAACCATCAAATCGATGTGAGCAACTTCGTTGCCTTCGCCAACCAAAGATTCGCCAACGCATAATTTATTGATTTTAGCCATGCTTAATATCCCCTGTGAAGAAAAAAATGAAAAAATTGAATCTACTATCGACATTATAAATGTCCCCTTATTTGTTTTTAACAAATTCCTTTTGAAGCCCTATTAGTAACAGGTTTGTTACTGATTAAGATCCTCTAAAAATGCCGTGAATACTGTCGCCACTATCATGTCGGCTGTCGTACCCGGATTTATACTATAAAACTTAAGCTCCTGATCCAGGCAAAAAAGCAACGGCTTTATTTGTTCAGGATTATCAGTTTTAGACAGCTCCTCACTGAGTCGAGCCATCTTGGTGGCTACCATCTCAGAGTACTGATCTCCGTATTTCCTTTCAATATGGCTGTCGGGAAACTGGCTCAGCATATCGGCATATACCGCGACTGCCGCCCAATTTCTATCGCCCCACCGATTAAAGCCCTCATTGTATCTTAAAACCGAGAAATTAAAAATATCTTTGTACCCTGTGAGGTATTGAAGCGCGATCCGATCTTTCTCGCTGGCAATTTTCATCGCCTCAAGCAAGGTAACCGATGCTTTTTCATTGACATCCTGTTCATCAGAGCTGCCTAAACCACCCGGCGATGCTAATGTTATGGCCTTAAAAACCCAGTCGGCATCGTCTATCGTTGATTCGATAAGAACCTTGGTGACCGCCTGTCTTAACGTTAATCCTGAATGCTTGTGGCTGGACGCCTGAATCAATGGCGCACAAAGCAAAATAATACCTAAATTGGTGTTACAGCCTACCGCTTCACGCGTAGCTTTGACCGCATAATAGATTTTTTCGCCCAAGGAATAATCCGGGTTGCAAAGAGGCTCCGCGCTGACCTTGGCGCTGGTTCTGAAATCGGCCACGGTCATATCATGACCATCCGCGTAAACACTGACATTGCCGGGCTTAAATGCCTGCACGTCAACCTCGCAGGCTTGCCGATAAAGCTCGCTGAGTTGCTCCGGCGAAATCGTCATGCGGCGACAGTTTTTTTGTTCATCTTGCGGATAATTAAATCGTCCGCCATCAGCCCGGCGATACTGACGTCGCAAACGCTTTCCAGTCCTTTCCAGGCCGGTATGCTGTTAACTTCAATGACCGTGCAACGCCCTTCCCTGTCCCGGATAATATCGACCCCGGCATAATCCATAGCCAATGCAGTCGTCGCTTTAACGGCCAAATCGACCATTTCAGGTTCCAAATCAATCAGCTCGCAGGCCGCGCCACGGGCAACGTTATTGAGCCAGAATTTCCCGCGCCTTCTCATTGCGGCAACTGCTCGGCCGTTAATTACAAAAACGCGATGATCGGAAAAACCCTCGCCTTCGCAATGAACAAAGCGTTGCAGATAATAGACGCCATGACTGCCGGTCAGCCAAAATAAGTCGGTCGATTTTTCAATGCGGCGTATGCCTTCGCCCTGCGAGCCGAACAAGGGTTTGCTGATCAACAAATTACCTTGTTTTAATTCGGCTTCCGCAATCCTTAAGGCTTCGTCACGGTCGCGCAGCACCCAGGTCATCGGCGTCGGCAATCCTGCATTGTGCAATAAGAAACTGGTCATGGCCTTGTCGACACTGCGTTCTACCGCATGCCCGTCATTGTAGACCGGAATCCCCATCGCCTTTAACGCATGTAGAAAATCCAGATACAACACGACTTCCTCAAGCGAGCCGCCGGGTACGCCGCGCACAAAAGCCGCATCGGGAAGCGCGTATTCAAAGCCTGGAATAAAAATCGGCTGTCTGCCGGATTCGATTACAAACCGGCATTCTGTCAGCGAAACATAGTCACAGCTATAGCCGCGGCTAGCGAAGGCCAAGCTTAATTGTTTGCCATGCCAGCCGGGATCATCGGTAAAAATTACTATACGACCCACGCTACGATCTACGCTCCAAATGACTGATCCAGCAAGGCATTATCCAGCTTCCCCGCGCGGAAACTTTTACCTGATTCCACCGCAGTCACAATGACACTGGCGGGACTGAACAACATCGCGTCGATCTTGAAGAAGTCGTACTCATACTGCTTGAAGATGTCCGCAAACGGTTTGCCGTAATCTTTGGAGGTTGAACTTGGCAGTTCATTAGCCAGTTTTTCAGCCGCTTCGTCGCTGCCTTTTACAAAGATATGCACTTGACCTGCGAACAGGATCGCATCATTGGTACGGCCCATCGCTTTGACAAAATTAGGGTGCGGAGGGCAGATCGGCGCACTACCGCTACCGTCGATAATGTTTTCAAGTGGGAAATGCAAGGCGTGAGCCTTATGCATGGCCACTTCAAGTACGCGCGCAACCACTTGTACACCACCGGCCAGACTGCTGGTCGGAGTAACAATGATGGTCAGTTTGGATGGATCGACCTTGCAGGCGGCGGCGACTTTTTCAACGATTTCAACCGGCGGCACTGCATCATTTTCAATCACTAACACAGTGGCATCATGAGTATCCTGATAATCCAGTTCCTTGTACAACTCTTCAACCGGTTCCTGCTTGCCGTCTTTCACCTTGGTCGCCATCGCACGCGCCGGGCCTGAGCCTAATGCGTAATATTTTTCATGAGATAAGCTCCAGCCTGCATATTGGCTACCCAGGCAGCCCAAAACAGGGTTGCCGGTGTGTACGTTTACCGACAGCGGCCAGTTGGTTGTGTAAGGGCTGTGACTGATGGTTACGGTACCCATGCCGCCGAGGCAGATTTCAGCGATAATACGGCCTGCTTCGATTCCGCCCGGTACCTTAATGCCCGCGTCGATAATGGTGCAGCCATTGGCTAACTTTTCCACACCTAAACGTAATTTGTCCGCATTATCGAGTAAATACTGAACCAAGGGTTGGGTTAATTTGTTAACGCTGGCTGTATATTCCATGACGGTCATAACCTTCTAGTTTACTAATAATAAGTTGTTGTTTAGTCCGCAGTTGTTCCACTACCGACCGTGAGTTTTTTTGGTGCGCAATAATACTGCACAATGGCTGTCCTGCGCGACACATATTGCCGGGTTTGGGCAAATCCATACACCAATCGGGCCATTCGAATCGGTCGGGAATGGTTAAATCATGATCGGCGTAAACGACTTGATAAGCCGAATGATAATCCCGCCATGCGGCGCAATACGCTACGCTATTGCGGCCTAAACACGCCTGAATATGCCTGGACAGCAAGTCCTGATCATACAACTGCATGCTGGCGGAAGGCCGGGGATTGATTTCCAGAACATAACCGCAATCATCCGCATGAATAAAATCCAGCGAATTTAAGCCTTTTAGCCTGAACGCTGGAACCATTTGTTCGAGCCAGTCTGTTATCACCGCTTTGTGTACATCCGATAGATCACAGCGATTGACCACGCCGGAAAAAACAAATTCCTGAGTCTCGCTTAAACAAACCGGCCATTGGCGGTTAAAACCGATGACTTGCATCTGCTGTCCGTCAGCCAGGAACAGCACCGAATGGGGTGTGCCTGCTTGAAATTTTTGCCAGTAAACCGGTTCCTTAGTTTCGTCATCGGCATGGTAACGTTTTATCCCGGTGCCTCCCTGCCCTTGCATAGGCTTTAGCAGCCAATCATCGGCATATTCGGGCATGCTGAACACAAGCTCGGGATAGGGAATATTTAACTGATCCAGCGTCGAAAAAAACGCCGGCTTATCCAGCTGCCGTGCAAAAACATCTGGATGGTTACCTAGGATAGTCAGGCGGTTATTCAGGTAATACAGGCTTTCGGGATAACATTCGAAACCGCTGCCGTAAATGGCATGGGTGACGGCATAGCGTTCGATAAAGCAATCTACGGCAGGAGCCAAGTCTTGCTCGGCTAATGACTTTACCTGGCGGAAATCTTCCGCGCAGCCTTGCGTGTCCAGATCGGCAAACAGATCAATGACCAGCGGCTTCAAGCCGGCGTTTTTTGCAGCCTGCGCCAGCATGCGTCCTGAACCGGCGACTATTAATAGCGTTTCCACGTTACATCAGATGCTAGCCAACAAAAACATCGCCCCCGCTATTCCGCGCACTGGCGACAACAAAACTCAACTTATCGAAATGCGCAAAGGCCTGTCTGGCCCGATCTGCAATCGATTCAGCCAATTGAAGCCCATCAATGGCGCAAAACCCGGTCGGTCCCCATGAAGTCTGGCCTATAGCCACCGCGCCCTGTTGCTCCAACCATTGCATGGCCGCCGCAACTTCGGGACTGGTAAAAACACCGCCCTGAGCCGAGGAGAAATGCTCGCCAACCGAGCGTTGCAACTGGGTAATCACATCGCCGAATTTAATAATGTCGTTTTCAGCCACCGCAGGCAGCCCCTGCATCAGCAATAAATAGCATAACCGCGCGGCTTCGTTTTCGGGAAAAGGCGGCAGCTCCTTAAAGGCCTGTATTTCCTGCTGGCCGTGCAGGCCCTGGCCGCGCTGGTCAAACACCAGAATAAACCGCCAGTCGTCCGGTACATCCATGTGTGCCAACACCGGCGGCGTGACGGTTTTTTCGCCGCGGCCGCCATCGACAACCAGGCCGCCCTGTTCAAAAACGCCGATACCGATGCCGGAACGCAGGCCCCGGTCGGTCACGGCGGCGATTTCACGCACAGTTAGACCCAAGCCGTAAAATTCATTAAGTGCCGCACCGATTGCCAGCGACATTTGCGTGCCAGACCCCAAGCCTACATGCTCGGGTATCGCTGTTTCAATCGTGATATTCAGTTGGTCGGAAACGTGTAGCGCCTCGCATAACTTGGACACGCATTTTTTTGCACGCGGCGCGGCAGGGCCTGTAACGGTGAGATGCTCGGCACCGGTTACTGACAGGCTGGTGCTGATTTCATTAAGCGCAACGCCGATGCTGCCGAAATGCCGGCCCAATGATCCGCTTAAATCGATGAAGCCCATGTGCAATCTGGCGGGGGCTATGACTGAGACTTTAGAATGTTGAACTATCAAGGTTTACGCTGTGTTGTGCTGCAAAAATTGCAGGGAGTATACATGATCGGCCTATCGGCTGCGAACTAAGCGCTGATAACGTCCGTCAATTGCGCCAAATCGCTAACCATTAAATCGCACAGCTCAATGGTCCGCGGATCGACCTGCACTGTCGACGGTATAAAAACTGAAACAGCCCCTGCTCTGGATGCCGCGACGATGCCGGCATGAGAATCTTCAACCACCAAGCACCGACCGATGTCCACTTGCAACAGCTCGGCGGCTTTTAAAAAAACATCCGGTTCCGGCTTGCCGTGCTGCACGTGATCGCGGGTGACGACGATTGGAAAAACCTGTTCAATCCCAGCCAACTCCAGGCATTCCAGGGTATTTACTATCAAGCTGTTAGTCGCAAGGCAATAAGGTATTTTTTTCTGGTTCAGCAATTCAAGCAACCCGGTAAAGCCGCGTTTGATTTGTATTCCGTGGACAGCAACATATTCACGCCAAAAATCGCCGCTCAAGCGCTTGAAAATTTGCAAATCGAATTCAGCCCCGCAATATTCAATCAGCTTCAGTTCGACATCGTGGTAATGCAACCCTGACAGCGACGGACAAAAATCCTCTGAAAAATCATAGCCCATCGCATGCGCTGCCTGTTGCCAGGCGATCATGAACGTACTCTCGGTATCCAGAACCAGTCCGTCCATATCGAATATAACCGCAGAAAAATCGGCCAACTTAATCACTGAATAACCTTGATGTATTCCCCATGCGCTTCACGGCTGGAACCGACCACGATGCGCCTCAGGCCTTGTTCCGATTGCTCCAGTACGCCGGAGACTTCCACGATCTCGCCGCTGACAGCCTGCCCGGTATAGGTTGCCGTAAAGCTGATGATAGAACTGACTTGCTGATGGTCTATCTTAAATTCAGCCGGATAATCGAACGCGCGAGCATCGTCGACCACCCTGCACTGCAAGGTAATCGCCCCGCATTTTTGGTAATTGACCGCCTCAGACCGTGCGCAATGATCGATAAAATTCAAATCGAATTTCCGCCCGTTAATCACAGCCTTGTTGCATTTGCGCCGTTCGTGCCAGATATAGCTGTCAAGACTCAAATCGCAGGACCGGCGTTCGTATGATTGTTGCCAATCCCGATCATTCAAGGACTGCAAATGCCCTTGTTCGATCAGCTTGGTCGTAATAGCCCGGCATTGGTGAAAAATCTCCCTGCCGTAACAGACCAAATCAATATCCGAACCTTGATTTTGCACGCCAACCAAGATGGAGCCCGTGACGCCGGTTTGCGCCAGATCCAGCCCATGTTGCCCAAATAATTCACATAACCGGAACAAATCCCGCTCGACAGCGTCATGCTGACTTGCCCGCATAACCTGCTGCAACCGGTGTTTGGGTTGATGATGCTTGACGATCCTGTCTACGGCGACCGCATGCAAATGCGCATCCAAAACCGGGGAATAATGCAGATAATCGGGATGCTGCTGTTTCAGGATAGTATTGGCTTGTTCAGTCGCAACCTTTTTCCAACCCGAAGAGGTAAGCACATAGCGTAAAAAACACAGCGCCTTGCCGTCTTCCAGGCCCTGTGCCACCACGGCAAAAATAAGCCCCTCGGCGGTTTCAATAAAATCTTTGGCAAAAAACATGCTTGGAATAAATCACTCGAAAATATAATCGCATATATTAACCGATATGGCGTAAGCGAAGGTTATGAAGGACACAACGCTTAGTAACTGATGTTTTCTCGTTCCCACGCGCTATGTTACTGCCGTTAAGTTAAGTTCAAATGGAGTGCAAGGCTGGCCTTGCGCTCCAGCCGCTGGAATAACTTGGCGGATTCAACTCCGAAGTGCATTCTACGCACTCCATTACCGCGCGACAAATAGGACAAAAACTATCCGAGCGCAACATCAATTACGAGAGCAGATTGCGGCGACCACAAATAAAGTAGAAGCGTACAACGGATTTTCCAAATGGCTGTTTTTCGGTGGCGAAGGCGTGATTGCTGATAATGATCCCGAAGAACAGGAAAAGGTCATCAAATATATGATTTGGTTGTTAATGCCGTGATATTTCAAATATGTGGTCGATCAGACACGTATTCTGCGAATACTGAAGAAAGAGGGATTCCCGGTAAATCGGGAGAGCGTGGCAACACTCAGTCCATACGTCACGGGTCATATCAAGCGTTTTGGCGATTACATTATCGATTCAAACGCCATTCCAGAGCCGATAGATCCGACGTTGCCTATATAAATCAACCGGAATTTATCCTATGTCCTATTTTCACACGTATGTCGGTTGTACCCGTTTAATAGCTGAAATTTACAACGTTGATAATGCCGTTCTGTATCATTTTATCGATAACCTGTTGCACGCAAACATCCAACTCCTCTGTGCCGGTATCAACGGTGAGCTCGCAATTTTCAGGCGCTTCGTAGGGCGAGGTGATGCCGGTGAATTCGGCTAATTGTCCTGCACGGGCCTTCTTGTACAGGCCTTTTACATCGCGCAATTCGCAAATTTCGATAGGCGTGTCGCAATAAATTTCGATAAAGTCGCCCGGCTCCACTATGCCGCGAACACGCTCACGGTCTGCACAATAAGGGGAGATGAACGCGGTGAGAACAATAGTGCCGGCCTCCATAAACATCTTGGCCATTTCGCCGATACGGCGAATGTTTTCCTGGCGGTCTTGCGCCGAAAAACCCAGGTCAGCGCACAAACCGTGGCGCACGTTATCGCCATCCAGCACGAAAGTGCGGCAACCCCGATGGTGCAGCTCTTCTTCGACCGCATGAGCCAGCGTGGATTTGCCTGACCCGGATAATCCGGTAAACCATAAAATAACGCCGCGATGCCCGTTTAGGGCTTCGCGCTGAACCCGTTTAATGGTAGCGTCATGCCAGACGATATGGTTTGAAACAGGCCTATGTACCCTTTGCCCAGGGAACATAGGCGAACTCCTTTTTGCTTTTTCGAAATTGCGGCTTCTATCCGCGCTGCCGCCCAATTCAATATCGCCCAATCTTAACTCCAAGTGCTCGCCAGTCTCGATCAACTGTGGTTTATTCATCAACCGTTCCTCATCAGTACGTGGAAAAACTCAATGCCGGTCTGGAGCTGAATTGCTCCAACACAATGTGGACGATTGGCTTTAATTTTCTCCTCATGGCTGCCGGCTACCCCATCGGGAAAAAGAATTTCAAATGACGCACACAACGTTATACCATAGCGGTTAATGGTTACTTTTAGCGGAGCTTCACCTTGAAAAACCTTTTAGCCTTGATTTTGATAATGCTGCTTGGCAATAGCGTCTTTGCCGCAGACACAATAATTGAAGTAATCCCGCTGACCAATAGACCGGCTTCCGAGATTGTGCCGCTGTTGGCCCCGTTGCTTGGAGATAGCGCCCAACTTGTTGATAACGGTTCCAATCTACTGGTCAAGACTACGCCCGACCGATTGGCCGAAATCAAGTCCGTCGTCAAGCAACTGGATGTCCGCCAAAGCAATCTGTCCATCACCCTCATTCAAAGCAAACAGACTACCGCCGCCGAACTTAACGCAGCCGCAGGAATCAATCTGAAGGTTGCCGGGGGGAATTCATCAAAATCCGGCGGCAGCATGGGCGTTGATGTCTATCAGACTCAAGCCAAAAGCACCGATGAAAGCACCCAAACCGTTAGAACGCTGGATGGCGTACCGGCCCACATTAATGTCGGCAGCACTTATCTAAGACAAAATTTTCCCGGCTATTTTTACCCCTCGACTACCGAATATATCGAAGCGACCACCGGTTTTGAGGTAACCCCCAGACTGGCCGGACAGCAGGTTATTCTTAGCGTCTCGCCGTGGTCGGAAAAAATGAACGGCCGTGGACAAATCGACACCCAGAATATGCAATCAACACTCAGAGTTAATCTGGGCGAATGGGTGGAGCTCGGGGGAGTTGGAGACAACAACGGGGGCAACTCAAACAGCAAAATTGTTACTACGCGCCGAGTTGACAAGAACCAGCGGCATATTTTAATTAAAGTCGACCGGGTTGATTAAGGGGTCTTGTTGCAAAACTAAAACCGGACCGGCAACGCAAAAGGTTGGTCCGCCCTGAGGCCTTGATTAGTCCGTCAATGCAGCCAGCCTCTGCTCCAGAGTTTTATGGAGGGTTTGGTATTTTGCCCAAACAGCCCGGCTATCGAGACGCTGATCGGCTTCGATGCATTCCTTCAGCAGAGCTGTCTTAGCCTCATCCGACAAGCCGCGCTCCCCCATCGGATACAGGATATTGTCTTCCTTAAAAATATGTTCTTTTAAAAGCTGCGCGTACTGGGCGGCATTGTCCGCCAGCTCGTTTAACGCTTTTTCCTGCACCGCCCGCTCCATGTTACGAACGAACTCCCTGGCTTGCTCATGCTCCATCAGCATTTGAGGAACCGGATTGCAATGCGTCAATACGCCCGGTACTTCAAGATAGCGGAACAAAATGTCTTCCTCTTTCGCATGGTGGAAATGATCGGCAAACTCCTGGATAAATGCTATAAAACCGGCCGCATTTTCCAGCAATACGAGTGCGTCCGGGTATTTTAGACTGTATTCGGAATAGCGTTCCATTAAGCCGACGTATTTTAAAATCAATTGATGTTCTTTCATCAGCTCTTCGGTGACTGGCATGGCTTGATATTCCTTAAATAAATATAGGCGCAAAAGTTTGGCTGGCGATCGTGATTAAAAGCCCCAGCTTTTATACTGGGAAGCATTACACACCATAAAACTCAAAAAGTGAAATCATCGATATATAGGGGGGATTATTTCCAGAATCTATACGTCCTGCCCCGTGAAATGGACAAAAAGCACCTAAATCTGGCATTATAGCGCCTCAATACGCTTTGTATTCCGCAAAGCCAGACAACCCTACATTAAGGAAATCAATGAATAACCTTCCCAAATGTCCCTCATGCGGCTCAGAATTCACCTACGAAGACGATATGATGTACGTCTGCCCTGAATGCGCACACGAATGGTCAAAAGACGGGGCTTCCGAAGACAGCAACGAGGTCCGTATCGTTAAGGATGCAAACGGCAACGTATTGCAAGACGGAGATACCGTCACCGTCATCAAGGACCTCAAAGTCAAAGGATCGTCATCGGTTGTCAAAGTCGGCACCAGAGTCAAAATCATCCGTCTGGTTGACGGCGATCATGATATCGACTGCAAAATCGACGGTATTGGCGCGATGAAACTTAAATCGGAATTTGTTAAGAAGGCCTGATATAAGATCGTCGCAATAAAGACACGAAGTTGCCATGTTTCTTCGTGTCTTCTTGCCGGTTGTTCGTATCCGCTATATCAGCAAACTAAACGGTTCAACGGTGACTTTGTCGCCTGCCTGCACGTCATTACACGCTTCCGGCAAAATAATGTAACAGTTGCTCTGGCTCATGGAGCTGAGAATATTCGAGCCTTGCCGACCCGCTGAAGCAACCCAAAACTCACCGTTTTCATCTTGGCTGAGAATACCGCGCTGATACTCCCGCCGCCCGGCGGATTTTCTAAGCGCGGTCGTGCAAGTCGCTGAAAATCTCAATGCTTTGAACGACGGTGCGCCGGAAAGCCGCCTCAATGCCGGAACTACGATTTGCTGACAGGTAACGACGACGGCGACCGGGTTGCCGGGCAATCCGAAAAAATGACATGAGCCGATTTTGCCGAAAGCCAGCGGTTTTCCGGGCTTTATCGCAATTTTCCAGAAATTGACCTCTCCGCAGCGTTGCAGGATTTCCTTAACGTAATCGGCCTCCCCGACTGAAGCGCCGCCGGTGGTTACGATCACATCGTAGTTCTTTGAGGCTTCAATAAAACGGTCTTCAAGCAAATGCCTGTTATCAGGAACAACGCCAAGATCGGAAACACTGTAGCAGGGATCTTCCAGCAACCCGCCTAACAGCATGCGATTGCTGTCGTATATTTTCCCAGACTCCAACGGCTTACCTACACTGGACAGTTCGTCGCCGGTGGAAAAATAGGCGATTTTTAACCGACGTTTAACGGCAACCTCATCAATTCCGGCGGAGGCCAGCAGACCGAGATCAACCGCCGTCAGCTTTTTGGGATGGACGCACAATAAGTCGCCTTGTTTTACATCTTCGCCGACTTTTCTGATATTTTGCAGTGCGCGCGTATCCGCGGGGAAATGAATGGCTTGATCCCGGACCTGCACATGTTCCTGCATGACGACCGAATCGGCTTGCTCCGGCACTACCGCGCCGGTAAAAATCCTGACGCACTGGCCGGGTTGCACCCGCCCCTGAAATGGCCTCCCTGCCCAGGAAGTTCCCGCCAAGTTCAGCGTGAACGCTTGCCCCTCGACCACATCACAGCTGGCGAAGGCATAGCCGTCCATAGCGGCATTTCTGTCATGAGGAATATTGACCGGTGAATAAACCGGTTCCGCCAATACGCGCCCCAAGGCGTTTTTCAACGCCAGTTTTTCTGCGCCGCTCACCGGATGGATGGCGGCTTCAATTCTGTCCAGCGCGTCGTCAATAGACATTAACGGCCTGGATTCCAGGCTACAAGCATCAATCATGGCTTTTTCATAACATGGTTTTGGATAAACGCGGCAATCATTTCGGGCTGATTCAAGTCCAGCTGCGTCAGATAAGCCGGTGTTTCCAGCGCTACATCGGTCGCTATCGCGATGATGTCCGGGTCGTTGAGGTAAAGCAAGGGCTTTTTCAATACTGGCCGGTGCAATTCAATTTTAGGAAACTTCTCGGCTTTAAAACCTTCAACCAAGATCAGATCCAGTTCGGATGGGTCGAATTGCTTTAGCTGCTCATCCAGCCGGGGTTCTTTTTCCGGGATGAATTCGGTAATCATCGCACGCCGATACCGGGATACCAGCATGACAGGCGAGGCTCCGGCTTCACGCAAACGAAAGCTGTCTTTTCCCGGTCGGTCAACTTCAAAATCATGATGGCTGTGTTTGATCAAACCGATGCGCAAACCGCTTTGTTTTAAAACCGGAATCAATTGGGTCAGCAACGTGGTTTTTCCGGTTCCGCTTGCAGCAGCAAAGCCTAAAACCGGAATTTTGGCATTCAACATATCAATCGACATTAGATTGTTATCATAAGATGTCATATTTTAAGGTATTATTTATCCAAAGACTATCGATATAGCCCTAGCTAAGGAGCAAAAAACTTTGAAAACGGTCTTGAACAGGTCATTGATCCGGGAGTAAGCCTTGATTCGAATTTATCTGATTTTGTTATTAGTCATTATTGCATTCTTTGGCATGCGCGGTTTTTTAAAAACCTCGCCCGCAGTATTGGCTCGTTACGTCAAAATTTTGCTTTTATCGGTTACCGGGCTGATCGTTATTTATTTGGCCGCAACCGGGCGTCTGAACTGGCTATTTGCACTGGCAGGCGTAGTTGTTGCCTTTTTACTCCGATTAATGCCGGCAATATTACGTCATGCCCCTTATTTACACCGGCTATGGTTCGAATTTAAGTCGGCGAAACAAGGTACATCACAACAGCAAAACAAAGCCGACACGAAAGGCACTATGTCGGTTGAAGAAGCTTACGAGGTATTGGGGCTGAAAATGGGCGCGTCGGAGGCCGAAATCGTTGCCGCTCATCGCACCTTGATGCAAAAAATACATCCTGACCGCGGCGGATCGAATTATTTGGCGGCAAAAATAAATCTGGCCAAGAAAATTCTGTTAAAAAAGTAATCTGCCATGTCCTCCATCCGTTCAAAACTTGCTCTTATTACACTATTGACGGCTTTATTGAATGGTTGCGCCGAACTGCCGCCAAACTACGCTCCAGTCACGACCAATTCGCCTGAAATCGCCAAGGACGAACCTAAACATCATCTAGTAAAAAAAGGCGACACCTTATATGGGATAAGCCTGCTTTTTGATCTGGATTACCGGCAATTAGCACAATGGAACCGGATCGCTCCGCCTTATAGGCTAGAAGTAGGCCAAAAAATAAGGCTATCCGACCCAAGCCCCGATAACAAGGCAGGATCAGTTGCCGACGATTCCAAAAATGACGGAACCAGAGTACCCAAACCACTCGCAGAGACAAAACAAAAAATCGCCACCGCTCCCGCAACAAAAAAAGCCGGTTCACAAAATAAAACCGCCATCTCATTAAATCGTAAAACCGATTCAAATCACAAACCGCCGTCCGACACCAAACCGATTAGGAATTCCATTGAAAAAAGCGGAAGTGATCCACAAAAAAAATCAACTATTTCAATTGATAATGAAAATATGTTAATGTTAAACTTTCAATGGCCGATAAAAGGGAAAATCTTAAAGTCATTTTCTCGCGCTGATAGCAAAGGCATCGATATAGCCGGTGAAATGGGGCAAGACGTGAGCGCTGCTGAAGCCGGCAAAGTTGTATATAGCGGCCAAGGTCTGATTGGCTACGGTAATTTGCTTATTATCAAGCACAACGATTTGTATTTAAGCGCTTACGCCAATAACAGCCGGTTGCTCGTTGCGGAAGGACACCAAGTGGAAAAAGGCGAACTTATTGCCAAGGTCGGCCAAGCCGGATCAAACAAGGCATCGCTGCATTTTGAAATACGAAAAAACGGAAAACCGGTAAATCCGCTTAGCCTTTTACCGGGGAAATAATAAAACCATTCCGGCTCAAGCCGGATAATGCGAGGTTATCATGAAGGCGGAATTAGTTGATCTATTGGACGATGATGTTTGTGTATTATTCGATGACGATTTGTCTTTTGACGATGATGATCTCCAGACACCCCCCGTCGCCAGCGAAGCCTTAGATATTGATGAGATAATTGCCATTGAATCGCGGCAAGAAAAAAGCATGGACGCGACGCGGGTTTATTTGAATGAACTGGCGCGCTCTCAATTACTGACCGCCGATCAGGAAAAAATCTACGGTTCCAGGGCTTTGCTGGGCGATGAAGCGGCCCGCAATATAATGATCGAAAGCAATTTGCGGCTGGTCGTTAAAATTTCCCGCCGTTACCTAAACCGGGGCTTGCCCCTGCTGGATCTGATTGAGGAAGGCAATCTGGGCTTGATGCGCGCCGTTGAAAAATTCGATCCTGAAAGAGGATTCAGGTTTTCAACCTATGCAACCTGGTGGATCAGACAAACGATTGAACGGGCCATTATGAATCAGACGCGAACCATTCGCTTACCGATTCATATTGTCAAAGAAATGAATACTTACCTTAAAGCCCAACGCCATTTGGCGCAATCGCTCGACCACGAACCCAATGCCGAAGATATAGCCGTCCATTTGGATATACCGGTCAATAAAGTCGAAAAAATGCTCAAACTCAATGAGCGCGTTACCTCTATCGATATGCCGGGCGGCAAGGATTTCGACAAGCCGCTGGTGGAATCCATTTCCGACGGCGAGAGCTTGTCGCCTGCCGAAAAAATACAAGAAGACGGCATTAAACACAATATCGTCAAATGGGTGTTCCAGCTTTCCGAAAAACAGCGCGAAGTTCTTTGCCGCCGCTATGGGCTTTGCGGTTATGAGGGCTCAACCCTTGAGCAGGTCGCTCAGGAGTTGGGCGTCACCAGGGAACGTGTCAGACAAATCCAGATGGATGGTTTGAAAAAAATGAAAGAAATTCTGGAGTTTAACGGCTATTCTTTTGAAGCTATTTTTAATTGATTTTTAATCAAGGTAACAGGTTCAAGGTGCAAAATCTTTTGAACCTTGAACCTTGAACCTGTTACCTTGAACCTTGAACCTTGAACCTAAAACGCATTCTGCAACGGCCAGTCCCTGTAGTTAAAGACCTGCCCTTGTTCCCGGATTGTCGCGCAAGCGCTGAGCGACACTTCGGCAACAACCCATTGCACCGCATTAAGCTCGCCAACGGCCAGAATACCGTCGTCAGGAAAACCATAGTCCACAGGCGTATAAATAGCCGCCGCACCGACATTGACGTCCACGGCTTCGGACCACGGCGCATTGCCTACCACAGGAGATTGAACCACGTAACACTGGTTTTCCAAGGCTCTTGCCTGACAGCCTATTTTAACGCGGTTATAACCGGCAAGGGTATCGGTGCAACTGGGTACTAAAATCAGGTTAGCTCCGGCTTCAACCTGCTTTCTTGCCAGCATCGGGAACTCGCTGTCATAGCAGATGCTGATCGCTATTTTTCCGTAATCGGTGTCGAAGCATTTGAGCTGATCGCCTTTCTGAATCAGCCATTGCTCGTTTTCGAAACGGGTCATCATCAGCTTATCCTGATACTCAATCCGTCCGTCCGGGATAAACAAATAAGCCCGGTTTCGGTAAGCGCCGGATTCTATTCTTACCGGGAACGAGCCTGCTTGAACGATGCATTGGTATTTTTTAGCCAACGTCTGGAACACATCCAGATAATCGTCATGCAATGACTGCATCGCAGCCAGCTGCTTGCTTAAGGATGAATAAACGTCTTTGCCAAATAGCGAGGCCAGTTCCATGCTCGCATACTCGGGGAAAAGCAGAATCTTCGCATCCTGTTCTACGGCTTCTGTAACCCAGCGTTCAGCCTTGCTTTGATAGTGCTGCCAGTTTTCCAGGAAACTGATGTCGTATTGAGCTGTTGCAATCTTAACGTTCATGTTTCAGCCAAAAAGTCATCGGTTTAGGTGTTTCATCAACGTCATCCAAATCTTTCCAAATATAGGTCGTGTGAAGCTCAGGGTGTTTAACATAACCGCGCTTGGTCCAAAATTGATCCAACGGCACATAATCGGCAGGACGTCTGGGATGGTCGACTGGCCGTTCCACGCAGCAAAAACAAATATGCTTGAAGCCGCCCAATTCCTCGGCATGCGCCTCTCTTTCCTCAAAAAACCGAACGCCGATACCCAGGCCGCGATAATTCTTGTCCAGCACCGATTCGCTGCAATAAAAAACTTCGTCCAAATTGTAGCCATGATCGAGAAACGGCTTTTTCAGCTCCTCGGTTTCGTATTTCATCGGGATTGCGGTCGATGCACCAACCACTGTGTCGCCATCGAAGGCAATCACAATCACACTTTCCGGGCAATCGATATAAGTCTGTAAATATTTTTTTTCATAATCGATATTCCCGTCATACAAATACGGGAAATCACGGAACACTTCAATTCTAAGCCGGGCAAGCTCGGGAATATATTGTTCCAGAGCGGGGCCGTTACATCTTTCAATACGAATATCTCTAGCCATCATCTTTCAAAAAGCAAAAAGGAACGCATTTTAGCTGAACGCTTAGAATTTGCGTAGTCTCCGCCGTAAAAAGGCTACCCGTATTCAAAATGTGGCAATTATGAGATGATGTTGACGAAGATATATCCGGTACGTTTTATGGCGTGCTTCTTTAAAACTTTTTGTATTGCTTTTATATTTATGAAAATTGCTTCATTCGCTGTATTGGTTGTTTTGCTTAACGGCTTGCTGGGCTGGTCATTCAACTTGCCTCAAGATGTTGGACCGGACGTCCCGTCAGGAAAACTCAACAGTCTCTCGTTCGCCCCGTTCCGGGAAGGTCAAGGACCTATAGACGAGAAGTTCCCTAGCCCCGAACAAATTGACGCCGATTTGCAGTTGATGGGGGAAAAAACCCACTCGATCCGCACCTATGCGAGTGCGGAAGGCAGTATGCCGTCCATTCCCGCATTGGCGCAAAAGCATGGCTTGAAGATGATTCAAGGCGCATGGCTAGGCGGCCTAAAAGCAGATAATAAAGTCGAAGTCGCCGAACTGATCCGCTCCGCCAACGCAAACCCCGATGTGGTCAAGCGTGTTATCGTCGGTAATGAAGTGCTGCTTAGAGGCGACCTGCAATCGGGACAGCTGATTGAGTACATACGGGAAGTAAAACGCGCCGTCAAACAGCCGGTTTCTTATGCCGATGTGTGGTCTATGTACATGAAATACCCGGAGTTAATCAGGGAAGTGGATTTTATCACCATCCACATCCTGCCTTACTGGGAGGACGAGCCTATCACCGTAGACCAGGCGCCGGCCCATATTGAGCGTATCTTCAAGCAGGTTCAACAGGAAGCCGAAGCAATCGCCCCCGGCAAACCCATACTGATCGGCGAATCGGGGTGGCCGGGTGAAGGCCGTCAACGCGGTTGGTCAGTGCCTAGCGTGGTCAACGAAGCGAAATTCATCCGCGCATTAATTGAAGTCGCCAATAAAAACGGTTTCGACTACAACATTGTCGAAGCCTTTAACCAATCCTGGAAAAGCGAACTTGAAGGTGTGGTTGGCGCGAACTGGGGACTTTATTCGGTCGATCGCAAGGAGGTTTTTCCTTTAACCGGCAAAGTCTATGAAAATCCTGATTGGCGTAACGGCGTTATCGCGTCAACGATACTTTTCCTGATCATCGTTGCCTATTGCTGGAAGCCGTTACGGTCCTTATCCACAATGCGTCTGGCGTTTTTCTTAGCTTTTGCGCAGCTGCTGTCCTTTTTGCTGCCCAACATGCTCGAAAACCTGTGGTACACCAGTTATAGCGACTGGCAACGTTTTCAGACCCTGTTAATCGTCGGCTTAAATACAATCTTGGCCGGTTTGATATTGCAGCGCGGCTACGGCCTGTTAGCCAACCGGACCGCCAATCCCAAATTCGGCGCCTGGATATACACGCTCTATATCGTGTTTGCCGGATATGCCGTTTATAAAACCTTCGGCTTGGCGATCAATGGGCGTTACATCAGCTTCCCCATCGTCGCTGTTTATATTCCCGTTGCCGGCATGCTCGGTTTAATGCTCTTCAGTTATATTGCCAAACGTCCATGGCCATTAAGTAATATTGAGATTAACCGCTTGGCAGGACACCTTAAGGCCAAAGCAGATCACGACAAGATCCTGGGTTACGCGTTGCTGATCGTGGGTTTGATTCTTGTTATCTGGGAAACCAAAGCCTTCATCGTGAGCCGCGATTTTATTCTTGCTTATCCGAATGTCGCCGAAAGAATCGGCGTGGCTTTTGTTTATACCGCCACCAATTGTCAACTGATGATATGGCTGATGTGCCTGATCGTTCTTTCCTTACCGCTTCTGTTAAACAACACGCAAAGCCAGCGATAAAAAACCGGCAAAAAACGTGATTTTGTAAAGTTACCGAGCAAGCTTTAAAGCCAATATTTGGAGTTAAAGCTTACTTTGACGATTCGGAATCGCTGGTTATCAGATGCTTATCAGATAGACTGGAGGGCGTAGTTACAAAAAACCATCTATACTTTAAAGAATAACCTGAAGTAAACTACGGAAATATAAAAATTATAATTAAGCAGAAAATTAAGGAAAATATGCGCAATATTAAATTATTTGAATCTCCCGAGCATCGTTTTATTTTACTCAACGAGAGTGAGCCCGGCGAAGAAGACGGCGTGCGTTCCAACCAATATCTGATCATGCATCATAATGATGGCGTGTTGCTTGATCCGGGCGGTTTTGGGGTGATGCCTCGGGTTCTTGTAGAAATGTTGCGTTATGTGGTGCCCGAACAAATCAAGGCTATTTTTCTGTCGCATCAAGACCCCGACATCGTCGGCGGCCTGTCAACTTGGCTGGAACTGTGCCACTCCCCCGTTTATGTCTCCAGCATCTGGCTACGCTTTTTGCCCCATTACGGTCTGAAAGACATGACCCGCTTTATCGGAGTGCCGAACGAAGGCATGGACTGCGAACCATCACCCGGCTTTAAACTCAAAATAGTACCCGCGCATTTTCTGCATTCCGAAGGGCAAGTGAATGTTTACGACCCGGTTTCTAAAATTCTGTTCACCGGCGATATCGGGGCTGCTATGCTGCCTATGGATAAAAACGATGCATTTGTAGACGATTTTGCCGATCACATCCCTTATATCAACGGCTTTCACCGGCGCTATATGTGCTCCAACAAGGCGATACGCTGCTGGCTGGACACAATCGCCGATCTGGATATCACGATGATCGCCCCGCAGCACGGCCCGATTTACCGGGGCGCAGCAGTGCAGGATTTTCTGGCTTGGTTCAGCGAACTGCAATGCGGCATCGACTTGATGCAGCCTGGCGGGCAATTTCCGCTGGTGGACTGAGCATGAGTAATCTATCGCACGACTGCACGGATGCAGGAGGTAGAGCAATGCAGGGAGCAATTGCCGAGACCAATCATCTGGAGGAGTTGCGCTTCAAGGTGATCAGCCAGATTGCCGAAATCCTGGAAAACCAGTCACACACCCAGCGCTATGCAGCAAGCTTGTCCGAGCTTAATCATAACGTGCATCAAGAGATTATCAGTAAATTGATGGCGGCTATGGCTACGATAGCGACCGACGATTCCGCCGCCATGATTGCGATGATCCCCACGATTACGCACATCATTAATACCTGCACCCGGCTCGACCGCAGCCTTAACTTACTATTCCGACAACGCGGCAAGCAGTGGGCGGCTAATGAACAGCACGTCCAAAATTTAATGTTCGAGTTTAATCAAACCTTGCTTGAGCTTTCTTCGGTTTTGATTGAAAAAGACTTGCTGGAACGGCAAAGCCGGGTGTTGGAACGCATCATCCTGTCGCACGAACACATCTCGCAATGGAAAGAATTTGTGCAGGAAATTCTGGTGGATTTTTACGCCATCTTCCCGTTCAACTTTTTTTACATCGCCTTTGCCGAAGAAAACGGCCTGTCACTCTATTTGTATTATCTGGGCCAGTGTTCGGATGACATACGCGTAAAAGCGCGTGGCCTATTGAGTCAACAGATGCTTCGAAGCATTGGCCTGCCTCCCGATGCGGCGCTGGATATTGAAGAATTTAACATCCATTGCGGCGCCCACATCAAACAGGATTTCGATATTCGGTTGATCAGCGTACCTGTACCTGACCATTCGCCGAATTTGGCCGGTTTATTAGGGGTCGCTTACGCCTCTGAAAACAATTTGTCGGCGCAGGAAGCCAGCGTTATCCGCTCGATACTTGCGGTTATGGTCATGGTGGTGGGTTCCAGCAAGGTGCTGTCGCGCACGCTGCTGGAGCTTGAATACTACGCCGTGCATGACCCTTTGACCGGGCTGCACAACCGCCGCCAGTTCAACGATATTCTGCATTATGAAATCGGCCGTTCCGAACGCCATAAACATGAGTTCAGCGTACTGATGCTGGACCTGGACGACTTTAAAGACATCAACGATTCCTATGGACATCCGACCGGCGATACGGCGCTGTGCTCAATCGCCAATGTTTTGCTCGAACATACGCGCAATGGCGATTTATGCGCCCGCATCGGCGGAGACGAGTTTGCCATAATCCTGACCGAAACCGGCCCCAAAGGCTCGCGCGTAGTCGCCGAAAATGTAGGCCGCGCACTGCGGGAAATGGCCATCACCTCGGCACAAGGCAACCGTTTTCATCTAACCGTCTCCATCGGCGTGAGCAGTTACCCGATGGATGGACAAACCATAGACACCCTGTTGGAGGGCGTCGACGCCGCCATGTACAAAGCCAAGGATATGGGTAAGGACGGCGTCTGCGCTTTTGATGCGACAGAAGCGCGCGTCAGCATTCGCGAGACCCGCGATAACGCGGAAAATCTGCGCGAGGCGTTGAAAGAAGGCCGGATCATTCCCTATTATCAATCGATTGTCGACTGCCAGACCGGCGAACTATTCGCCTTTGAAACGCTGGCCCGGCTTAAAGCCCCGACCGGAGAGACGACTTCGGCGGGGATGTTTATCGAAACCATCGACAAATACGGTTTGGCGCGCGAACTCGACATCGCGATGATCAACAACTCTTTTGCCGCCAAACGTGCCTGCATGGACGCCAACCGCCCGGAAGCGAACGCGAAAATCTTTATCAACCTATCGGTACAGGAAATTCAAGGCCGAGGCATTCTGGGCTATGCCGAAGAACTCTGCCAGGAGTTGCAACTCCCCCCCGAAAGCATTGTATTTGAACTGCTTGAACGCGATGCGATCGGCGACATGACTAACATGCGCCGGTTCCTGACCAATCTGCGCCGCAAAGGTTTTGCTTTTGCGCTGGACGATTTTGGCACGGGTTATAATTCGTTTCATTATTTGCGCGAGCTACATTTTGAATACGTCAAAATTGACGGTGCGTTTGTGCGAAATATCCTTAATTCTAAAGTGGACTATGCCTTGGTGCATAATTTGTCCAAATTATGCCAGGATCTGAATATCCTCACGGTGGCCGAGTTTGTCGAAAACCAGAATATTTGGGAGGCGCTGAAAGACATGGGCATCAATTACGCTCAAGGCTATCACATCGGTATGCCGCAACCCGAAATGCGGCGAACCAGCAGACCGTAGATCTGGAAAACAGAACGTAAAAATAACCTTTCGCCCAGGACTTGTCGAAGGGCGAACGCTTAATTGCTCTACTTATCCTCCAACTGTTTCAACGCGGCGATAGCCTCAGCCGACCCCTGCTCTGCAGCCTTACGATACAAAACAACCGCCTGTTCGTCATCCTTTGCGACGCCCTCTCCCTTAGCGTACATATCGGCCAAATAGTACTGGGCGCGCGCATCGCCCTGTGCGGCCGCCTTACTGTACCAGGAGGCGGCTATATTGTTGTCCTTCGCCACGCCCTGCCCTTTTGCATACATCAAACCCAGATTATATTGCGCAATGACGTCTCCCTGTTCAGCCGCCTTGTAACACCAATATATGGCCGAGCTGTAATTTTGCTCCACGCCTTTTCCAGTCGCATACATAAAGCCTAATTTGGTTTGTGCTTCCCTATGGCCCTGTTTAGCCGCCTTGTCAAGCCAGCCGGCCGCCAGTTTATCATCCTTGGTCACGCCTTGGCCGTTGGCGTATATCAAGCCTGCATGAAACTGCGCATCAACATTTCCCTGCTCCGCCAACTGCAGATAAAGCGGCAAGGCTTTTGCTGTTCGGCCTTGTTTAACTAACAGCTCCGCCTTTCTTAATATTTTTGCAACATCCTGATTAACCGGCGCTACTGAGGTTGTTTTTAAATCAGGCATGTAAAGCATAATTGCCGCAAATACGATGCAAGCAGCAGCTGCCAGCCAGAAAAAGCCGTTTATTTTTTTTGATAACCGGGAACTGATGAACCGTAGCTTCTTGCCGCCGTCACAGATCTTGTTCCAGAACTTATTGATCGTTATCCGGTAAGCGGCGGGAGATTCGTTTTTAACCGTTGCCGATGGGGCGACATAATTCTTTGTAATAATTTCCATTATCCGATGCGCTTCACTGGTCGCGTGTTCCCTTTCCTGCCTGTCTATCCATTGATCATGCTCGGCTCTTTTCCCTGTATCCGATAAAACCGCATAAGCGGCATTGATGGTTTTCATTATCCGCACCGCTTCGTCATGCCCGCCGGAAAATTTATCGGGATGGTACTTTTGACAAAGCGCTTTATAAGCCGCCTTGATAACGCTTGCGGGCGCATTGCGCGACACATTTAAGTTGTCGTAGTGAGTTTTAAATTTAGCCATACAGTTTTCGGTTTTTTAATATCCCGTTACCTGTTATCAATTGACAAGCCTGATTCCGCTTTTATCGATAGTGATTAACTGTTGCTTGTACAGCGCGCCGATCGCCTGTTTAAATACCTTTTTACTGACCCCGAATGCGGCGTAAATGGCTTCCGGCGGACTTTTATCGCTCAGCATCAGCACGCCGTCATTGGCTTTCAGTTTGGCCAGAATGCTGTCGGTCAGCGATACGACTTTGCCGTATCCCGGCTGATGCAAACTGAGGTCGATTCTACGGTCTTCCCGTATCTGCTTGATATAACCGTCCAGCTTTTGACCTTTTCTGACCGGCTGAAACAACTCGTTCTCATACAGCATGCCCCAGTGGCTGTTGTTGACGATGGCTTTAACGCCCAGATCGGTTCTATCGGCGATAATCAGCGACACTTTCTGGCCGACTTCAAAATCGGTCGATTCATCGCTGAGCAGTTTATCAATCTTGGTGGTCGCTGCAATGCGGTTTTGCTCGTCGAGGAACACCTTGACCAGATAAGACCGCCCTACTTCCATCTCGTGATATTGCTCACTGAACGGAACCAGCAAATCTTTCGGCAAGCCCCAATCCAGAAACGCGCCGACATAATTCAAAGACACCACTTTCAGCCAGGCTATATCGCCTACCTGGGCCAGCGGCTTTTTGGTTGTGGCTGCCAGATGACCTTCCGAATCCACGTAAACGAATACGTCCAGGCTATCGCCGACCTTGCAGTTCGCAGGCAATTTTCTGTCCGCCAGCAGCACTTTTCCCGAGGTTCCGTCATCGAGATAGACATCAGCGCCCTGTTGCTTGACTACGTTCAGCTTATTTATTTTGCCGATATTTATCATAATTTATTGGATAGATTGGGGTTTAATGCATTCCGTCATTTTCAACAAAGCGTTTTTAACTCACCACGAAAACACGAAGTTTTATATTTTTCTTCGTGTCCTTCGGGGTCAGTCCTTTTAGCTTCGTTCGTGGTAAATCTTCAACATCAACTGGTAATCACAAACCGCACCGCATCCAGTCTTAGCTGCGCCGCCTGGATGTTTTCATGCGCCAGCATGGTCATATCCTTTAACAGTTCTATTTCTTCGGTCCTGATGGTCGGATTGACTTTTTTCAGCCTGACCAGACGCTTGATCTCATTGCTTAACGACTCCAGCATGGCCTGAGTCGCATCATCGACTAACTGCTGCATCCCGGCTTTGGCTGTTTGCTCGGCCATGCTCAACAGGTTGATAAGATGCGGTCTTTGGCTGTTCAAAAACGCAATAATCTTGTGTTTATCGAATTTGATGCCTGCTTCAACCAGATCGCGATGATCGATAGCCGCGCTTAAATCCTTCTGGTTTTGATCGATCAACACCCGGATCGGCGTATGGGGCAGAAACCGCCCGATCTGCAATTCCGCAGGCGCACTGCACTCGACAATAAACAGGCACTCCAGCAAAAACTGTCCGGCTTTAAGATCGCTATGCTTGATCACGCTGATAGCGGCGTTGCCGGTTTCAGAGGACAACACCATATCCATCGACGCAGTGACAATCGGATGCTCCCAGGTCATAAACTGCATGTCTTCCCGCGCCAACGCAATCTGCCGGTCAACGGTAACGGTCATGCCGTCTTCAGTCAATCCGGGAAAATGCGACACGCGCAAATGATCGCTGGGACGAACAATGAAGCAATCCGGCGAATGGAACTCGGTATCCACGCCGTAACATTCGAAGACGTCTTCCATATAGGGCCAAAGCACACCTTCCTTTTCGTAGCTGTTCAGTTGGCCGATCAGCTCGTCGGCCAATTCCTTGCGGCAGGAGTTCAACTCCAGCAATTGATCGCGGCCGTTATGCATTTGTGTTTCAAGCTCGGCGCTAAGTGCTTGAGTCTTGACGATAAGCGCATCGATAGCGGCGGAATCCTTACTCTCCAGCACAGCAGCCAGTTCATCGTGCAGAATATCCGCGACCCGTTGGGCCGATGAGCTGTTGCTGGCAAAGGCATTCAAACCTTCATCGTACCAGCGGTACAGCACCGCATTGTCGCTATGCTCCAGATACGGCACATGAATCTGGATAACATGTTTCTGGCCGATACGGTCAAGACGGCCTATACGTTGCTGCAATAAATCGGGATTGACCGGTAAATCCATCAATATCAAATGATGCACAAACTGGAAGTTCCTGCCTTCGCTGCCGATCTCGGAACAGATCAACAACCTGGCCGCACTGTCAGGATCGGCGAAATATGCCGCCGCCCGGTCGCGCTCGATAATGGTCATGCCTTCATGGAAAACGGCTGAGGCAATACCGGCGCGGTTTTTCAGGGTTTGCTCCAGGTCAATCGCGGTTTGCGCGTGTTTGCAGATCACCAGGGCTTTATCGCCAGGGATGGTGTGTATGCCGTCAGCCAGTCGGGAACTGGCGAGGCGATCGCCAGGGATGGTGTGTATGCCGCCCAATTGCTTAACCTTGTCCACCAACCACAGGTAGCGCGGATCTTGCTGCAAATCGTCGCTATTCGGCTGGCCTGATAACGCATAGCCGTAACGTTCACGCTCGGGAAAGCCCTGCACGGTTTGCCGCGAATTCCTGAACAGAATCCGTCCGGTGCCGTGATGATCCAGCAGCACGTTAACCAGCGCATCGCGCGCCGCTGCGGATTTTTCAGGGTCGTTAAGATTTTTCAACAAACCGTCGACATTGTCATCCTTAAGCAATTCGGTTAAATGGTGTTGCGCCTCTTCATTCAGCGCTTCCTTTGCCAACAACGATTTAGCCGCATTGGCCACCGGCTCAAACAAGCGCTCTTCTTCGACAAACGCTGCAAAACTGTAAAACCGGTCGGGGTCAAGCAATCTTAACCGGGCAAAATGGCTTTCCTTCCCCAATTGCTCGGGAGTCGCCGTCAATAAAATAAGGCTGGGGGAAACCCGGGCCAGTTGCTCGACAAACAGGTAATCAGCACTGGGGGCTTGTTCGCTCCATTCCAGATGGTGCGCTTCGTCCACAATCACCATATCCCAGCCCGCATCTATCGCCTGCTGCTGTCGGCGCGGATAATTGGAAAAAAACCCCTGGCTGCATAGAATCAGCTGTTCGGTTAAAAACGGATTGTCGGAATTCGCATCCTCTCCACCTAAAGTCCTCAGGGAGGATTCGGCATCGGCGAGCATATCGTCTTCAACATAAGCGCCCAGACAACGCGCCTCGTCAAAAACGCTGAAACGCAGGTTGAAACGCCGCAGCATTTCCACCAGCCATTGATGCAACAGCGTTTCCGGCACAATAATCAAGACCCGGTTGCTCAAGCCGTTAATCAGCCGGTGATGCAAAATCAGGCCGGCTTCTATCGTTTTACCCAAGCCCACCTCATCGGCCAACATGATTCTCGGCGCCGACCGGTTAGCCGACTCATGCGCGATAAACAACTGATGAGGAATAAGCGAAGCACGGCCGCCCAACAAGCCTTTAACCGGCGATTGCTGATGTTGCTGCAATCTGCGCCAGGTCTCGTAACGCAGTAAAAACCAGGCGGTGGGATCGACTTGGCCGATAAACAGGCGGTCCTGGGGCTTGTTGAATTGAATATGATGATTCAGTTCCACCTCGTCGACACGGACTTCCTGTCCGTTCTCGTTTTTGCCCAGATAAGTAATCAAGCCGTTCTGCTCGATTAAATCCGTGACGATGACCTTCTCTTCATCGATTGATTCGATAACGTCGCCCGCCGAAAATCGGACGCGGGTTAACGGCGCATTATCTTGCGCATACATCCGCTTTTCGTCGCAGGCCAAAAAAAGCACCGTAATCCGCTTGTGCGCTACTTCAAGAATAAGACCTAAACCGAGCTCTGACTCGGTGTTACTAATCCAGCGTTGGCCGGGAATAAACTGTTCCATTTACTAAAATGCCATTGAGTTAATATGGGTTCAAATAGGACGCCATTATAAGCGACACGGCAGAATTATTCCGGCAATTATGTTGCAGCGATTAGCTTGAACACAATCATCAAACGATTGAATTCGTTAAGCAGTCATTAAGGTTACGGAGAATAATATGAATCCGAAGTTTATCACTGGCCTCACCGCCTTTGCCGACTGAATATAGAACTCATCATTTAAGGAAGATTGCCATGAAAAAACCGCTCTTTTTAAGCTCAGTGTGTGCACTTGCAGCTGTCTATTCATGTTTATCCTACGCGTCCGGGGGTAAGGGGCATCACAAGGAAAGACATGGCGGACATCATCATTCCGAGCAGGAGAGATATTATCCAGAACCTCCCCGTTATTCTAACTATCAGGACCCGCTCTCTCACCAGGGGTTAGCAGGCGGTATTGTAGGCGGCGTTTTAGGCTATGAAATGGGTAACGGCAATCCGATTGCTACCGGATTGGGCGCAGCCGCGGGCTCTTACCTCGGCAATGGGGTGGCTGGAAAACGTTAATCCTGTTTGATCGACCGGCAAGTTTGATTTTTGTTATCTCAACACCGAACCCAATAACACGAGGAAACATCCCATGAAAAAATTGTTTTTGTTACTTCAATTAACGGCTGCTGCAATCCTGTTTTCGCCGCTATCCTATGCCGATGATTGGGGACACCGTGGCCACGGCTGGGGACATCGTCACCACCATCATCACCACGACTATTATCCGCAACCGGAAGTGCATTACTATTACCCGCAGCCCCAGGTTCACTATTATCAAGCGCCACCGGCTCGTTATTACCCACAACCGCGGTATTCCAGTGATCCACGCTCGCACCAGGGATTGGCCGGCGGCGTCATAGGCAGCGTGTTCGGCTATGAACTGGGCAGCGGCGACCCTATCGCCACCGGACTGGGAGCGGCGGCAGGTTCTTTTCTGGGCAATGAAATCGGCGGGAATTACCAAAGAAGATGGTAATTCAATCAACGCTCAATCATTTAGTTAGGAACGTGCATGAAATAACTTGAGCAAGTTTTATTTTTCATTTTTTAACCATGAAGGACATGAAGCGGCATGAAAGGTTTAAGTCTTCATGTCCTTCATGCTCTTCATGGTAATTGCCTAAATTAATTTATGCACGATCCTTAACAAAAAAAGGGGGGCGGCTGCCCCCTTTTTTTATTCAACCGGTTTCTGCTGAATCAGGCTAAGCAACGCGTTTATGTGGAAAGCTTGGCTGCGATTTTTACGTTTAGCGCGCTTTCAAACTCTTCTACCGGTACCGGCTTGCCGAACAAGAATCCCTGATAAGTGAAACAGCCGTTGCTTTCCAGAAAAGTCCGCTGTTCTTCCGTTTCCACGCCTTCGGCAATAACTTCGATACCCAGATTGGTGGCCATACCGATGATGGTCTGCACGATCACCGCATCGGTCGGTTTAACGGCCACATTACGCACAAAACTCTGGTCTATTTTCAACTGATCAAGCGGAAGTTGGGTTAAATAAGCCAGCGATGAATAGCCGGTGCCGAAATCGTCTATGGAAAAGCGCACGCCGATCTTCTTCAGCGCCTGCATCTTAAAAATAGTATCGTCAATGTCGCCCAACACCAAAGTTTCGGTGAGTTCCAACTTGAGCTTATCGGGATCGATCGCGATCTCTGTCAGCAGGGTGGATACCTGATCGACAAAGTCGGCTTGGTGGAACTGGCAGGCGCTGACGTTGACGGCCAAGTGCAAACAACTCAAGCCGGGATCGGATTCCCAAGCCTTGAGCTGACGGCAAGCCGTTTCCAGCACCCACAACCCGATGGGTACAATCAATCCGGTATCCTCCGCCAGAGGAATGAACTGGGCGGGTGAAACCATTCCCCGTTCCGGGTGTAGCCAACGCAACAACGCCTCGGCGCCGAAGACCGCACCGAGATTATTAACCTGCATCTGATAGTAAAGCTTGAACTGGTTTTCGGGCAAGGCGCGGCGTAGCTCCGCTTCAAGCGCTATCCTAGCCTCCATCGCGGCATGGGTGGCGGGATCGAAAAAACGGATCGCATTGCGACCGGACCGTTTGGCTTGATACATCGCTGTGTCGGAGCGCTTAAGCAATTCATCAACCGTGAGTTCATGATTGAGGAATAAGCTAATGCCGATACTGGATGAACTATGGTATTCGTGTCCCTGCAAATCGAAAGGCTGATTGATGGCCGCGCGAATTTTCTCGGCGACAGCCTCGGCCTGTACCGCCGCCTCTTCGGCAACCGCACTGAGCTCACACAGAATAACCAGAAATTCATCGCCGCCCAGCCGGGAAACCGTATCATTCTCGCGCAAACAAGCCTGCATCCGGGCGGCGATCTCAACCAGCAGCAAATCACCGATATGATGCCCCTTGGTATCGTTCAACTCCTTGAAATTATCCAAGTCGATGAACAGGATTGCGCCGTGGTTATGACTTCGTGCGCTGGAAGCCAAAGCTTGTTGCAGCCTGTCCTGCATCAGGCGGCGATTGGGCAAATTAGTCAACGGATCATAGAACGCCAGATTATGAATCGTTTCTTCGGCCTGTTTTTTCTGGGAAATATCCGAAAACGTGGCGACATAATGAGTAACCTGCTTACCCTCAATAGTCGCGGCGATAATGCTCAGCCATTGGGGGTAAACCTCGCCATTCTTGCGTCGGTTCAATATCTCCCCCTGCCAGCACTTGTTGCGATTCAAACTCTCCCACATAGACCGGTAGAACCGGGCGTCCTGACGACCGGACTTAAGCAGGCGGCCGGGAGTTTGGCCGACGGCCTCTTCGGCAGTGTATCCGGTGATCCGGGTGAAGGCCTGATTGACCTTCAGGATAACCTGATTTGCATCGGTGATGGCTATGGCTTCCAGGGACTCCAGCGCAATTGCGGCGATGCGCAGATCCGCTTCCGCTTGCTTACGCCCGGAGATGTCGCGGACAACCGCCTGGAGAACCGTCTTGCCATCCAGCTCCATCGCGCTAAGCAGCACATCGGCTGGAAAACTCTCGCCGGTATCGGCACGCTTATGCATCCACTCAAACTGATGCGTACCTTTCTCGATTGCCGTGACGATCCGCCGGGCGGCCAGCATCACTGAATCGGTACCGCAAGCTTGCTCCGGCGGCGACAAATCGGCGGGATATTTTGAATAGAACTCTCCCGGCGTCGCGCAACCAAAAACAGTCAGGGCCGACTTATTACAGTCGAATAAGCCCTTCTCATCCAGCAGCATTATTGCGTCGCCGGTCATATCGTAGAGTGTGTGAAATTTTGTCTCCGAACGGCGCACCGCCTCATACGCCTGCTTTTGCTCGCTGATGTCGCGGCCAAAGGCGAATGCCCCGATAATTTCGCCATCACTGCCGCGTTCGGCAACAAAGCGGACATGATGGATACGCTGATCGCCGTCTGGACTTAATACCATAACTTCGACATGTCCCGGTTCGCCGGTGGCGATCACCCGTTCCAGCTTCGCCTGATAATTCTCTACGCCTATACAGCCGTCGAACCTGCTTTCCATCGGCGTCTTGCCGATCAGCGATTCAGACTTGACGTCCACCGTTTGCTCCATCATGCGGTTAACGTAAACCGCGCGGCAATCCAAGCCGTAGCGGATGATATTGTCCGGCGAACTGTCCACCAGGGAGCGGAGTTCCTGTTCACGTCTGGCGACGGAGATACGCAGAATCACGTTCTCGCACAGAGTGCGATAGGTACGCTGCGCGACCATGTCAGTCAGCAGCAGGAACAGCGCAATCATCGCGCTCATAGTAGTCTGGATTTCCGTGCCTTCGAGTAACAAGCGCACAATCACCGTTGCAAGCGCAGGTAATGAGAATGCCAGCAAGGACATCCTGTCGCTTGACAGCGTAGTAATGGCCGCAGAGGTCATCCCCCCCAGCGCAAAAGTCAGAAATACCTGATGCGTAAGATCATGCGAGGGAAACATCAATAAACTTGCCAGCCCCCACACCAGGCCGATTGCAGCGATACTGATACGGAAACGCTGCAACCAGACGCTATCATTACCCTGCGCTGCGCGGCGATGCGCGACAAACAGCAGCATACGTGCGACCAATGCAACCATCAGCAGAATCAGCCAAGCGATGACAGCAGACGGGGCTACAATATTCCACTGCATAGCCGAAAAAATCAATGCTACCAGCGCATTCCCGACCACCGCCGTTGGCGTGTTGGCGTAAAGCGATCTTACCTGTTCGGCGCGAATCGCCGCCGTTTCTTCAGCGGCAGGTATGTTAGTAAAAACTTGCATTCGAATATCCGTTAATCGTATTTTGCTTCAATCAGCTTGTCGACCAGCTCGAGAAAACGCGGTATCTGGATCGGCTTGGTCAGATAATCCGCAAAACCGGCAGCCATGCCTTTTTCTATGTCTCGCTCCATGGCGTTGGCGGAGACGGCAACGACAGGAATATCGGAGGTGGCCGGGTCATTTTGTAAGCGGCGCAAAGCTTCAAAGCCGTCCATGCCCGGCAGGTTGATGTCTAGCAGAATAAGATCGGGATGCTGTATTCCGGCAATTTCCAATCCAAGTTCAACGGTATGTGCATCCAGCATCTTCAGTCCGGTGCGGGTGGCGATGATTTCCCGTACCAGACGCAGGTTGGCCGGATTATCTTCAACATAAAGCAGCGTGCGCACCGAGGTATAACTATTCTGTACCGCGTCGGCGCCGGAGGCAACCGATGCCGGGCAATCACTGACTACTTCGGCGGCGGGCAATTCGACCCAGAAAACGCTGCCTTCGCCCACCACGCTTTCCACACCGATCACGCCCTGCATCGCTTCAACCAGCCGTTTGGATAACGCCAGGCCGATGCCGGTGCCTTCTATGCCGCTGTAAGCCGATTCGATACGTTCAAATGCTCTAAACAGACGCGGCAACGCAGTGGCAGGAATACCTCGCCCGCTGTCCTTGACCATGATTCTGGCCATACCCTCGTGCGCAGGTTGGCAGACAATATGGACGCTGCCTGCATGATGGTTGTATTTAATCGCGTTAGACAACAGATTGAGCAGCACCTGACGCAGGCGGAAACGGTCAGCCTGTACGGCGGCGGTAGGGTCTATATCCAGCGACAGTTTGATGTGGTGTTCGGCGACTAAAGGCTGTAACAAGGCGACGCACTCGTCGACCAGTTGAGACATTTCCACCGGCTCTAACGAAAGCTCAATCCGGCCGCTCTCGATACGCGCCAGGTCCAGCACTTCATTAATCAACTCCAACAGGTGCTGTCCGGCATAGAGAATCTCCTGAATATACTCCGCCTGCTCAGGGGTGAGCGGATTTCCCTGATTGATCTCGAGTAATTGCGAGAATCCCATAATGGCGTTTAAAGGTGTGCGCAATTCGTGGCTCATCCGTGATAGAAATTCGGACTTGGCGTTGTTGGCGCTCTCCGCTTCGTCCAGGGCTTTAATCAACGCCTGCTCGCGCCTGGCTATGGAAATACGCAGCATCACATTCTCGCGCAGAGTACGATAGGTGCGCTGCGCGACCATGTCAGTGAGCAGCAGAAATAGTGCAATCATCACGCCCATCACCGTCTGGATGGCTGTGCCTTCGGCAAACAATCGCACAATGACCGACACAAGCGCCGGCAATGTAAAGGTCAGCGACGATACCCTATCGATTGACAGGGTGGTAATGGCGGCAGAGGCCATGCCACCCAGCGCAAAAGTCAGAAATACCTGATGCGGCAGATCATGCGGGGGAAACACCAATAGACTCGCCAGCCCCCACGCCACGCCAACAGCCGCGATACTGATACGGAAACGCCGCAACCAGATGCGATCATCGCCCGGCGCGGCCCGGCGCTGCGCAACAAACAGCAGCATGCGCACGCCCAGTGTAAGCAGAAAAAACGCCAGCCAACCGATCACAGCAGGCGCGGCAACGGCGCCCCACTGCATATAGGCAAGAATCGATGCTACCAGCGCATTCCCGACCACCGCCGTCGGCGTGTTGGCGTAAAGCGATCTTACCTGCTCGGCGCGAATCGCTGCCGCCTCCTCGGCGGCAGATATGTTAATAGAGACTTGCATGTAAATGTACGCTAACCGGAAATGATGATTGAGTTGAACAAAAAAACATCGACCGCGTTATCGAAAGAAACAAGGACGGCCTATGGCGACGGATTACTTTCAGCATGGCCGGTGTGTGATAGAGTCCTAACGCCGACCGGCCCATCTTCCATTCAACTGATCTCCGGCGGGTAACGTGTTAAGTAACCGAGCTAACGTTCTCCGGTATTTTGGAGTGCAAGCTCTGCTTGCAAAGCAGACGAAACCTGCACTCCGGCCCATTGAACAAAGCTGAAAACTTATATTCAAGCATTTATTCTCCTTTTATTTAAGTATCGTGTCCAGCAAAGCCAGAAGTTTCGGAACATCCAGCGGCTTGGTCAAATAATCGGTAAAGCCGGCGGCCAAGCCTTTTTTTATGTCCCGTTCCATTGCATTGGCGGAAATCGCGATCACCGGAATATCGCAAGTAACGGAATCGTCCTGTAAATGGCGCAACGCTGTAAATCCGTTCATGCCCGGCAGGTTGATGTCGAGCAAAATAAGATCGGGATGATATGTTTTTGCGATGTCCAGCCCCTGCTCGGCTGTATTGGCTTCGAGCAACAGCAGACGGGTATGCGTGGAAATTATTTTTCGCACCAGTCGCAGATTGGCCGGATTATCTTCGATATAAAGCAAGGTACGGGCTTTAACATAGCTGCTTTGCGCGGCTTCGACGGCGCTGAAACCCGACGGCGGGTAAATTTCAGCCTCAACCGCCGGCAGCTCAATCCAGAAAGTACTGCCTTCGCCGACAACGCTTTCCACACCGATACTGCCGCCCATCGCCTCGACCAGGCGTTTGGCGAGCGCCAAGCCGATACCGGTACCCTCAATACCGTCATAGGCCGTTTCAATTCGCTCGAACGGTTTAAACAGGCGCGGCAAGGCGTCAGCCGCAATACCCCGTCCGCTGTCGCGCACCGCAATCCTGATCCTGTCCTCTGCTGCGGATTGGCAGCTGATTCGGACGCTGCCGTTATCGCGGTTATATTTGATCGCATTGGACAGCAGATTAAGCAAAATCTGGCGCAACCGCAGCCGGTCTGCCCGCACAGTACCAGTGCCGTCTATATCCAGCTTCAATTCGATCCGCCGCCCGGATGTCAATGGTTGTAACAATGCCGTGCACTCCCCGATCAGCGACCGCGCTTCCACCGGTTCTAAAGACAGCTCAATCCGGCCGGTCTCGATACGCGCCAAATCCAGCACTTCATTGATCAGTTCCAGCAAGTGCCGTCCGGCATGCAAAATTTCATGAAGATTATCGGCCTGATCGGCAGTGAGCGGGGTTTCCAGGTCAGTTTCCAGTAATTGCGCAAAGCCCATAATCGCATTCATCGGCGTGCGCAGTTCGTGACTCATTCGCGATAAAAATTCAGACTTCGCGTTATTGGCCCGGTCGGCTTCTTCCTTCGCATGCAGCAACAGCTCGGTGCGCTGTTGTACGCGCTGTTCGAGCTCTTCATTAAGGTCTTTAAGCGCCAGCTCGGTTCGCTTAAGTTCGGTCACATCCTGAATTGTGCCCACCGATCTAATCGGCCTGCCCGCAGTATCGAAGTGGGATGTGCATCGTTCGGTCACGTATTTGGTCCGCCCGTCCGGCATTAACAAACGGTGCGTAATCTGATACGGCTCGTGCGTCTGCAAAGACCGGTTGTAAGCCTCATTAACGGCGTCCCTGTCCTCGGGATGTATCGCATTGAGAAATGCCTCATAAGTCGCGCCGAACCGATTTTTGTCGATTTCAAATAATTGATAGATTTCATCGGACCAGATCAATATGCCGCTGCTTAAGTCCAGCTCCCAACTTCCCACCTGGGCAATATGCTGCGCCTCATTCAACTGTTCCATAGCCAGCCTTATATCGGCTGTACGCTGCCCGACCTGCCGCTCAAGATTCGACTGCTGAAAGTGTAAATGTTCCGTCATCGTGTTGAACGAAACAGCCAGTTGCTTAAACTCATCGCATCCGGCCAGCGGGGCGCGATGATTCAGATCCCCGCCTGCAATCCGTTCCGTCGCGATTATCAACCGCCTGATCGGAGTCACTAGCGTTCGTCCCAGCATCAGTGCAACCAAACTTGCAACCAGCAACAGCAAACCCAACGCGATCAGGCTGGATTTCTGTAACAGATAAAGCGGCGCGAACGCCTCGGAGGCATCCATCTTTACCACCATGCCCCAGCGCAACGCAGGCAGGTAGCGCCAAGCGCCGATTATCTCGACGCCGGCATAGTCTCGGGTAATACCTTTATCATGTCCGCCGTTAAGCGCCGATCGCATAGGCGCGGCTAGCTTGTCCAACGGCACACGGTAGCGGAAGGCCGCATTTTGAACATGTCTCAAAGAACCGACATAAACCGCCTGATCGCCGTCCACTTGCGCCAAGAGCGTTTCTCCAGTGACGCCCAAACCGGTGGTGTCGCCGCTAACGGCGGTAAGTTTATCCAAATCCATCTGCAGAGCCAGTGTGCCGACCACCCTGCCCGCGTTAAACATGGGTGCAACGATAAAAATAGCCATCCTTTCAGCGGATGGCGCATAGGGGTCGGCCTGCGTGATTTGCGTGTCGAGCAAAGCGATGGCTTCCCGGTGAGCTTTAGCCAGGGCGGTATCGCGGTAAGGACCGGTATTGAGATTACTGCCCAAATCAGCTTCATGGCGGATCGAAAACACCACATTGCCAGCCGCGTCGGTGAGCAGCAAATCGTAGTAACCCACGCTCTCCATCAGCGTGTGGAAATAATCGCCATAAGCCCGCTCCTCCGCCCGGTAGCGTAGCGCGGCCGCCTTATCTTGCCGATTGGAGCGAGCTTGCAGGGTGTCGAGCGCGGCAAACGATTTCGCCAGCAACCGGCCGTCGGTCAGGCGCTCGCTAATATAAGCGTTAATTTGATCCGCCTTTTTATCGGCGAGAGAGGACAGATTTTCCAGCGCCGACTGCTGCAATGTGCGCTCAAAAGCCTGAACGTAAAGCCAAGCCAACCCCGCCATCGGCAGCGGCGAAAGCAACAAAAAACCCAGCATCAGACGCGGAATAATTTTGCCCAAGATCATAACCGGCCCCCTTCAAGCAGAACTTGCCGCTCATCGCGGCTGCGATAACCAGGCCGTGGCGGCGCGTTTGAGGCAAACACCTTCGTATCCAGCTTGCCAACGGCGGTCAGCATCAGGATGTCCATTAGCGCGGACGCTGCCATCAATTTAAGCGTGTTTTCACAACCTGATTTCCCTGGTTTAAGACGCGCAAACCGGTAGAGCGGTAGCGAATCCATCGTATGCGCGGCATTGTTGTGACGGTTTTTACTGCGTTCTCGGCAATAGCCCCATGTCGCCGTCCCGGATACGATTCTATCTCTAATATCCATGCATGCCCTACAAGGCTTCTTTCGGCGTGCAACCGGGAAGCAATCGATCCACAGTCTCAAGAAGATGCATGACATCAATAGGCTTGGTAATGTATTCGTCAAAGCCCGCCGCCATACCCCGCTCAATATCGCGGGACGTCGCGTTGGCGCTGATCGCAATCACCGGCGTCTTTTTTGCCGAATCCAGGGAACGCAATATGCTTAATACCTGATAGCCATCCATGCCCGGCAGATTAATATCGAGCAGAATCAACTCAGGATGATGCGCCGAGACCAGCTCCAGCCCTAATTCAGGCGTATACGCCGTAATCAACTGCAATTGCGGATTCCTGCCCAGGATCCGGGAGACCAATCTGAGGTTAGCCGGATTGTCTTCAATATAAAGTACCGTATACCGGCACCGGCCGGCCAACATTGTTTCAGTCGTTATTGCCTGTTTCAAGTGACTGCTTCGAGTCTTCTGTTCCGAAGCGACTTCCGGCAGTTCAATCCAGAAAGTGCTGCCCTGCCCCTCCTCGCTGGTCATTTCGATGGCGCCGCCCATCATTTGCATGAGCCGGCGACAAATGGTCAGACCGATGCCGGTCCCTTCAATAGCCGATTCTTCGGCGCCCAAACGTGAAAACGGTTGAAACAGCTCCTGCCGCCTATCTGCCGGGATACCGTAACCGGTGTCCGACACTTCCAGCCGCACGAAGCCGTCCCGCGCTGTCACCTGAATCGACACCGTTCCCTGCGGACGGTTATATTTGATCGCATTGGAAAGCAGGTTCAGTAACACTTGTTTTAGCCGGGTACGGTCGGCGCGTACCGCATAACCGCCGATTGCCGAATCGTTTATGGTGACGCCATGCACTTGCGCAATAGGCTTGACCAACGCCAGACACTCCCCGATCAACTCGGCGCAAAGCAACGGTTCCAATGACAAATCGATCTTGCCTGACTCGATCTTGGCCAGATCCAGCACCTCGTTAATCAGTTCCAGTAAATGGCGGCCGGCCTTCAAAATCTCATCGACATAATCCGCTTGGTCCTCATTGAGTCCGTTGTCTATTTCCAGCAACTGACCAAAACCGAGAATGGCATTCATCGGCGTGCGCAATTCATGCGACATGCTCGACAAGAACTCGGACTTGGCGCTGTTGGCGCGTTCCGCATCATCCCTGGCGGCGATGATGTCTTGCTCGTATTGCTTACGCTCGCTAATGTCGCGCAGGATGCCGACAAAATTCTTGGTTTGGTCGATTTCCATCACTGTAATCGTCAACCCCATCATAAAAACGGTGCCGTCCTTATGTCGGCCGGGCAACTCAACCTGCTTGCCGATAATAGCGGCCGGTTGCCCGGCCATGTGCCGCGCGATGTACCGGTCATGTTCGCTGCAATAGGGCTCGGGCATTAAGCGGTTAACATTGCAGTTGACTATCTCGGCGGCGCTATAACCGAAAAGTCTTTCCGCTGCGGGATTAAAAGAGCGAATGATGCCGGCGGAATCAATCGTGATGACACAATCCGCGACGTTTTCGATGATATGCTTGAAGATGACCAGCTTAGCCTGCTGCTGCAAAATTTTAAGCTCGACCAGCTTGCGTTCGGTGATGTCCTGCACCACGCCGAGCATATTCAGCGGTGCGCCGTTCTGGTCGCGCACCACATCGCCACGCTCCAACAACCAGCGTATTGTGCCGTCCGGCCATACGCAACGAAACTCGATATTGAATTCAACACCCTGCTGCAAGCAGGCGTCAATCGCTTCAACCACCAGTTGCCGGTCATCCGGGTGAATATTGTTAAAGTAATTCTTGTAGAAGCCCTGCTGAGTAGTCTCGGGGTAGCCGAACAATGAGCTGATACGCTCGGAGCAGAACAGCTCTCCGGTCTGTATGCTCCAATCCCAGGTGCCGATGTTGGCGTAGAGCTGGCTGCGGCGCAGACGTTCCTCGCTTTTCCGCAGTGCATCGCCGGCCTCGCGACGCTCGCTCACATCATCCGAGATGCCTATGAAATGGGTGAGCCGCCCTCGTTCGTCATGCACAGGCGCAAGGCGCAAATCATTCCAATAGGGCGTTCCGTCCTTGCGATAATTATGCAGCAGAGCCTCGCCGGCACGGCCCTCCCGCAACACCGCGCGAATCTCGGCCAGGCCCGGCTGGTCCTGTTCCTTGCCATGTAAAAAACGGGGGTTACGGCCTATCACTTCATCACGGCTATAACCGGTAACGCGCTCAAAGGCCGGATTGACGTAAATCAACGGCATCTTGGCTTTCTCGGCATCCGCTATCAGGACGCAACTGCTGCTGGCGTCAATGGCCCGTTGCATAATACGCAAGCGCAGCTCGGTTTCCTTGATATGGCTTATATCGGTACGAATCGAAACATATTGATAAGGCCGTCCGGCGTTATCCAAGAAAGGCACGATACTGGTTTCAACCCAATACAGGCTACCGTCTTTGCGCCGGTTGCAAACCTCGCCCCGCCAGATACTGCCGTGAGCGATGGTGCTCCACATGTCGCGGTAAAATTCGGCTAAATGCTCGTTCGATTTGACGATACGATGATTTTGTCCCAAAAGCTCGTTCCGGCTGTAACCGCTAACCGCGCAAAACCGGTCGTTAACATAAGTAATGATGCCGGCCGCATCGGCCACACTGACAATGGCATGCGCATCAAGCGCCTGCTGCTGACGTTCCCGCTCGTAAAGCGTAGCGCGTAGCGACTCCGCCTGCTCTCTAGCCTTACGGAACCGGCGCGCATGTAAAGCCACTGTCGCGGCCAACTGACGAGGATCGGCCGGTTCGGTTAAAAAATAATCGCCTCCGCAATTGAGCGCCAGCAATTGCCTGGATAGGCGCGTTTCCGCCGACAGATAAACGATCGGTAACTGAGCATAGCGTTGATCATCCCGCAACAGAGTCGCCAGCTCCGGGCCGGAGCATTCCGGCATAACCAGATCCAGCACCAATACCTCGGCCGCAAAATCCTCCAGTATTTCGGGAACCAATAAAGGATCGCCCGTTTCCAGAACCTCCATGCCGGCTTGTTTTAGAATCAGGCCGTGAGCCGCCCGCTGATCGGGATCGTCATCGACCAGCAGCACGCGCAAAGGCTCGCTCGGGGTCAACGCCGCCGAGTCGCCAAGCACTCGCAGCAAGGCTGCGGCATCGACCGGTTTGACCAGATAATTGGTAGCGCCCGCCCGATAGGCGGCAAACTTCGCCGCCATATCCTGCCGCGCCGAAGTAAAGACCACAGGAAAACTGTTAAGAAACCGCTCTTTCAATTCAGCGATAACTCGCGCCCCCGAATCATCGCCTTCGGGAAACATCACATCCATGATCACCGCGGCAGGCGGCTCCGATATTAAGCTTGCGGCGTTTAAGGCGTTAAGTTCGTTGACCTCATCGACCCGGTACCCCGCCTGTTCGAGCACCGACCGCAGCCAATAGGCCTGCTCCTCGTCATCGCCCACCATCACGATGCGTGGACCTTCTGTCCGCCCATTGGCCGTCTTCGGAACTAAAACATAATTCGGGTTGATTGCATACGCTTCCAGGCTTTCCAGCGCTTTATACGCGGCATCCAGCGTATGTTCCCCGAATACGCCGTCAACGGCTATAGCGGCCACGAGTTGTTCCAGGTTGCGCGCCGCTTCGGAAACCATTATCAGGCGGTGAACGCCCGCCGAACCCGCCAAATTATGCGCGGCGGAATGCAGCGCCTCTAGCGAGTCGCGCTGCCCGCGCCGGGCATCCGCCAGCAAAGTCTTGAGCAGTTCCAATCGTTCCGGCAGGCGTGCAATGAACTCTTTCCGCATTTTGGAAAGAGCAACCTGAATGTCATTTTCCATGGTCGGTCCTTATTAAGGTTGCAATCATCGAAAAAGCGAAGACGCGAAGTCTCTGGTTCGGCTTTTCTGCGTGAACATCGTATCTTCGCGGCGATTCATGTCTAATTTGCCTGGCGTCAGTTACTGCAAGCCGCCAGCACATCGCCGGCGCAGCGGGTCAGTGTGGATATAAACGCCGCATCGCGTTTGATCGTAGTGTTAATATTCAAATAAGCCGGCGCGGGAGAAGAATTACTGCTAATAAGGATGACCGGAATGTCTTTGTTGCGGCTGCCCGATTCCCGTAGCGCCGCGACCAGAGCGAGCGCGTTGAGATCAGGAAGTTCGCGTGCGGCAATCATTAAATCGAAAGGCTGATGTAACAATAATTCCAACGCAGACAATCCCCGCTCCTGGCTCACCAAACGCACAGCCAGCGGTTCCAGCACTCCCTGGCAGAATTTTCGCGTAGCGATCGACGGCTCAACCAATAATACCGATGCGCAGCCCGGCATGCTGGAAATGCGCAATAGTTCCAAATCCTGCTCGATAGCCGTTGCAACAGCGCCGTCCCGCGCCGGAGTTTCAGCAACACGGCGCAGTAAATCCACATAACTCAAGGCTTGGCTGATCGCCAACGGGTCAAAACGCTCCTTGGCGGCACGGATAAAACTCTCAAACTGGTGACAAACGCCGGTGACCAACGGCATGCCGAAAGTGCCGCCCGAACCCTTAAGGCTGTGAACACGGCGGAAAAGCTCATCGAAAGCGCCGGCCGCGCCTCGCTCCAAAGCCAATACACATTCCTCAAGAAGATCGCAGTATTCAGGCAATTCTGCGACGAAATCGTCGCGCATTCCGGTCAGTAATAGGGCAAAGTCAGTATTCATAGCAAAGTTTCTTTTATTATAGTTATTGTGACTATTCGGCTCGAAACGTAAAAATCATTCCCTGCGGAGAGAAAACTAAAACCCGGCCCAATGGCGCTATGGTTTTAGGTTCGTTTATCCGTTCAAGAATAAATCCACCCCTTCAGTATCCGCAAAATTGACACACCTGATTACGACCGCCATCCTTAGCCTTATAAAGCGCCGCGTCCGCGGCGGCGAGTAAACCGGGTGCATCCGTGCACTGCTTGCTCGTGGCTACCCCGGCGCTGAGGGTGATGCCAAAACTTTGCCCTTCATGGATAAACCGCATCTCGGCAAATCGCTGCCGAATGTCGTCAAGCAAGCGCATTGCATCTGCCGCATTACATTCGGGCAGCACCACCGCGAACTCTTCGCCGCCATAACGGCCGATACTGTCCTGCCGGCGCAAGCGCTGGCGCAGCAAGTGCGCCAAAGTCTTAATGACCTGATCGCCCATCGGGTGGCCCCAGGTATCGTTGACCTGTTTGAAATTGTCCAGATCGACCATCGCCATCGCCATGACCTTTCCCTGCCGATGAGCGCGTTCGATTTCAATCGCCAGCCGGTCTTTAATAGTGGAATGCTTGAGCAGCCCGGTCAAACTATCCTGGCTCATCAGTTCACTGACTTTGCGGGCGCGCGCCGCCCGAACCTGCACTGTGGAAACCAGCCGGGCATCCGAAACCGGCTTGGTCAGGAAATCATCACCGCCGTTGCTTAAGGCTTTAATCTGTTCATCCAGATCGTCCGCCGCCGAAAGATAAATAATCGGCAGGCTCATCCAGGCATCTTCGTAACGGATTGCAAGCGCTAAATCAGCGCCATTGCAATCGGGCATGTACAAATCGATGATCAGCAAATCGGGGTTCAAGCTCTGCATCGCGGCCAACGTCTCCTCAGGGCGGCAGACCTTTTCGGCCAACATGCCGGCCGCTTTCAGGGTTAACCGGTAGTGCTCGGCCAAGACTTCATCGTCGTCAACAATCAACACCCGGTAAGGCGCATGATCGTGCTCCCGCAACAGCATCTCGATGCGCCCGGCCAGCGTCGAAATGTCCGTCGATTTAGTCAAAAACGCTCCGCCCCCGGCCCGGGCCGCCGCCAAACGGCTCGGAAAGTCAATCCGGTCCGCCAGAAAAACGGTAGGCAGCCTGTAGCCAAGCCGCTCGAACAGCAAGGGCAAAGCTTCGGTGCTGTCGGCCGGATTTTGCCCCGGCAACATACTATCGACCACCAGTACGTCAGGCATGCCGGCGCGTATCTCGGCTTCGGCTGCCGAAAAATCAGCGCAATGGCTCACTTCATAGCCAAACTGGCTCAAGCCCTTATTCAACTCATAGGCGATCAGCGCTTCATCTTCGATCAAGATAACGCGGACATGCTCATTCTGCCCAAGCAAAGGGGGAACTAACAGCGCTTTCCCCGCCGACGCATCGAAAGCCGCATCAGTCATGAATGCTTGTCGCAACGCCGACAAGTCGTTTTTCCATGCCTCCCATTGCGCTGCCTCCAGTACGCTTAGATCGTCAAGCCAGACTTTTACGGCCACTTCCAATATCCGAGCCTGCCGAGACAACTCGAAAAAACCGAAAGTGCCGCCCGATCCGGCCAGTTTATGTAAATCGGCATGGAGTTCAGACAGGATGATAGGGGCAATGTCCGCCCCCTTTCCCTTAACACGGCTGAGCAAATTATCCAGCGTATGCACCAAGCGCTTGGCGTACTGCTCGCGCAAAGCTGCAAGCTGTGCTGAAAAATCGGTGGAATCAGTCATCTATGCGTCCACGGATTGATTGAGAGGCGTCATTAGGCTTTCGGTTCGGAAAACCGGTCACGAATCGTCAGGATTTCCGGGAGCCGTTCCATAAACACGGTTACCAGATCAGGATCGAAATGTGTGCCGCTATGGCCTTTAATCAGGTCGACGGCCGCCTCGACCGCCCAGGCTTTTTTATAGGGCCGCTCCGAGGTTAAAGCGTCGAATACATCAGCCAGCGCGGCTATGCGCCCGGTCAACGGAATAGCCTCGCCGGACAGGCCGTAAGGATAGCCGCTGCCGTCCCATTTCTCGTGATGAGTCAGCGCAATTTCCCCGGCACACCTCATCAAATCGGAATCGTCGCCTTCCAGAATGTTGGCGCCGATGACGGCGTGGGTTTTCATGATTTCCCATTCTTCAGGTTCGAACTTGCCGGGCTTGAGCAGGATATGATCAGGGATGCCGATTTTGCCGATGTCGTGCATCGGACTGGCATGCAGCATTAATTCGCAATCGTCCTTGTTCCAACCGATCGATTGCGCCAGCAAGGCCGAGATGTGGCTCATCCGCAGAATGTGATTGCCGGTTTCGTTATCGCGATATTCCGCGGCGCGGCCCAAGCGTTGCACGACCTGCAACCGGGTGCGGCGCAACTCGTCGGTGCGTATCTGTACCATTTCATCCAGTACGTCTTTCTGGTCATGAACCAGGCGATACGCGGTGTGTGCGTCAAGCATGTTGCGTACCCGCGCCAACAACTCGTTGCGGTCAAAAGGCTTGGTGATGAAATCGCGCGCGCCTGCATTGAGCGCGCGCAACAAAAAATCCTGGCTATGCTGCGCAGTGAGGATCACCACGGGCGGAAGCAGCGGATCGTCAAGCGATTTGAGTTGCTCCAGCACTGCGAAGCCGTCCAGATGAGGCATATTGATGTCCAGCAAGATCAGGTCGGTGCATTGCCGTGTGTAAACGTCCAACACCTGTCTTGAATCCTGTACCAATACAAGATTGCTGTAACCCTGAGCCGACAGCATTTTATCCAGCAACTTCAAGTTCACCGGCTCGTCATCGACAATCAGGATTCGGGCGAATTCTTTCTTGTATAAGGTATTCATCTTGTTCTTTTTTATTTGATAAGTCTGCCGTGATTGTAGATCAACGCTTCGGTTTTTCAAACTTTACTGGTTTTGATCTCCGCCTAAGACCTCATGACGGGGGTGTCCCACTGAAGCCGTTTCAACGGTTCAGCCTGACAACCATGAACTTGCGCAGTTCCTCCAACAGCAGCATCGCCAGAGCAAACGGCAATATGAACAGCCATACCTCAGGCGCAATCGGCAAGGTGCCGAAAACCCGGTTGCCCCAGGCGGTATAGTCGATAATTAAAATCAGCATAATTTCCAGCGCAATACCCCAGAGGATGGTGCGGTTGTCGAATAAGCGCGCACCGAACACACTGCGTCCGGGGGTCTTGCAAAGAAATACATTGACTACCTGCGTGACGATAATCGCGCTCAGACAGGCGGTAGTGGCCTGAAGATATAAGGGCTCTTGACTTGATAAACTCTCGCCCCAGCGCCAACCGCCGCTGTGCAGCACAAAGAAGTAAGCCGCCATCGAGACGACCGCTTCGAGTAAACCTAAAAACAGATAAGCGCGCAACAGCAGACGCCAATCGAGCAGACGTTCCTTTCGCGGACGCGGCGGCCGCCTCATGCTGCCCGGTTCGGGCTTGGCGGCGCCAAGCCCCAAAGCCGGCAGCATGTCCGTCCCCAAATCCACCGCCAGAATCTGGATGATGGTCAAGGGCAGCGGTATCTTAAGCAGCGCGAAAGCCAGATAGGGGACAATTTCCGGGATATTGGACGTAAGAATATAAGCGAGAAACCTGCGGATGTTCTCGTAAACGGCGCGTCCTTCCTCGACAGCGGCGATGATGCTGGCGAAATTATCGTCCAGCAGAATCATATCGGCCGCCTCCTTGGCGACATCCGTCCCGCTGATGCCCATCGCGATGCCGATATCCGCCAGTTTCAGCGCCGGAGCATCGTTCACGCCGTCGCCGGTGACCGCAACGACGTGCTTTTTCTTTTTCAACGCGGCGACGATGCGCATTTTCTGGTCGGCCCCGACCCTGGCAAAGATGATGTCCGGCGCACTCAAGGCCAGGCGCAGTTGGGTTTCCGACAGCTTACGCAACTGTTCGCCGGTGATAATCACCGGATTATCCGACTGAATCTGGCCGATCTGCCGGCCAATCGCCAACGCGGTATGCGGATGATCGCCGGTCACCATGATGATTTTGATGCCCGCCTCCCGGCATTTGCGCATTGCTTCAGGCACCTCGGCCCTCGGCGGGTCTTCCAGCCCGACCAGCGCGCACAGAATCAGGTCTTGCTCGTGCGCCTCGCCGTGATGCTCCGCTTCCAGCTCACGCCAGGCAAAGGCCAGCACCCGCAAACCCTTATTTGCCATCTGTTCCTGGGCGTTAATGAAACCCTGCCGGATTTCCGCCGTCAGCGGCATTATTTGCCCGCCGATCTGCACTTGTTTGCACAGCGGCAACAGCGTTTCCAGGGCGCCCTTGCAGTAAAGCACCACACCCTTGGGCGTCTGATGAATAGTGGACATCCGTTTGCGGTCGGTATCAAACGGCACTTCATTGATCTTGGGGTAAGCGCAAGTTTCGCCAAGACAGGTCTTCGCCATCCGCACCAGCGCGATTTCCATCGGGTCACCCAAAGTCTGCCATTTTCCGGCGGCAAGGGATTCTCTCAGGTTGTGGCACAGCAACGCATCCTCGAAAAAGCGCCGATAAGTAAACGCCAATTGCGGCTGCCTCCGCACCGCCGTAATCGTCTGCATTTCCCCGCCCAGATAAAGCGAGCAAACCGCCATGCGGTTTTCGGTCAGCGTGCCGGTCTTATCGGTACAGATCACCGTCGCCGAACCCAATGCTTCCACCGAAGGCATGTGCCGAATCAGCGCGTTACGCTTGGCCATGCGCTGGGTCGCCATCGCCAGCGACAAGGTGACCGTCGGCAATAATCCTTCCGGCACGTTGGCGACGATAATGCCGATAGCGAAGATGAAGTTTTCCCAGAACGACAGGCCCATGCTGCGTCCGATAAAGAAAAAAACCAGCCCCAAGGCCAACGCGAGCGCCGCGATAAGACGGCTTAAACGCACGATTTCCAATTGCAACGGCGAAACGGTTTTAACGGCGGTCTGCGTCAGATGGGCGATCTTGCCGAATTCCGTATGCATTCCGGTCGCAAACACCACCGCCCTGCCCTCGCCCGACACGACCGAGGTTCCGGCCAACAGCGTGTTGCGGCTATGTTCCAGGTTTTCTTCCGCCGAAGGATCGGCATCCCGCGCCTGCGGCCTGGACTCGCCGGTGACGGTGGCGTTATTGACGCGCAGGCTAAAGGCTTCGAGCAGCCGGCAGTCGGCCGGCACATTGTCGCCCTCCTGCAATAAGATCACGTCGCCGGGCGCCAGATCGGCGGCCAAAATCAGCGCGACTTCGCCGTCTCTGAGCACCTTGACGTAATAAGGCAGCAGCTTTTGCAGTGCGGAAATGGCGCGTTCGGCGCGGTACTGCTGCCAAAACGAAAATACGCCGTTGATCAGGATCACGCCGAGTATCGCATAGCCCAAAGTCGCCATGCCGCCGCCCGGTTGCCGGGATTCGGCGAAAAACGCCAGACCTGCCGCCAACCACAGTATCAGCGCGAAGAAATGAATAAATTCCTTGATGAAACGCAGTATCAGAGACTCGCCCCGCAGTTCCTCGACCCGGTTCGGCCCATACTCGTCCAGGCGGCATTCGACCTCGGCCTGCGATAGTCCGTCATGACCGCTATGGAGGCTTGCCAGCGCCTCATCGGCAGTGAATTGATGTATTTTCATGGCGACTCCTGCTTTACCGGGTCTTAGCTAAACATCACGCAGTTTAAAATACCACGGACTTCATAATTCTTTGATCAGTTGAATGACCAAGTATTGTATTATTCCAACTTTTAATACTTTAAGAGTCGATTATGAACAGCTATCAACAGAGCAAAAAAGCCAGATACATCGTTTCGGTGGTTTACCTTTTGATAATGGCCGTGGTAATGGGCGGGACTTACCTGTCGCAGCAGCAAAAAGAGGCGGCTGCGAAGACAGCGCAAAGCGCTCCAAATCAATAAGCGGCGTTATTAGGCTATACCGGACAATACTGTTCTACTTAGGATCGTGCATAAATTAATTTAGGCAATTACCATGAAGAGCATGAAGGACATGAAGACTTAAACCTTTCATGCCGCTTCATGTCCTTCATGGTTAAAAAATGAAATATAAAACTTGCTCAAGTTATTTCATGCACGTTCCTTAGTTCGCTAGCCATTCCAATCAGACCGGTTTCGGCGAAAATCTTGACTGAAAACGCAGATCGCGGTGGCCGCAAGAAATTTACCGGGTGTTACATAGTGAAACCTGACAAACCTACCCAAATTAAAAAGGAATCCGATCTTTGCGGACACAACAGGAAGGTGTTGTTGGATTACCGGATACCCACACGGCTCGAAGAAATCGAAAAACTTGCTGACGCTGTCAATCAGGCTCTATCCGACCCCGACCTGGCTTTCCATGCCAACGTGTGTCTGGAAGAGTTGATTACAAACACCATTGTTCACGGCCTCAAGGGCGCCGCCGACCGGTTCATACAGGTCCAAATCAGTGTATCGAACGAATGGCTGGAAATTCTTCTGAAGGATGATGCGCCGCAGTTTGACCCTTTCATGCAAGCCCCTAGCCCCAATCTGGATCTGGATATTAATGAACGCCCCATCGGCGGTCTGGGGGTGCATATGGTGAAGAAACTGATGGACGATGCCCGTGCCGATTACGACGGCAGCGGCAATGTGATTGTGTTGCTCAAGAAGCTGCATCAGGCTGCCGGATAAAGCTTTTCCAGGAAAACCTTTATCCGGCGATTACCGCAAGCGCTTCAGCGACAGAGTTTTCCATCTTGAATAAGGTGTTGAAACCGCACATATCGAATACCGACCGAACGTTTCCCTTGACGTTCGCCAAACAGGCCCGCCCGCCTTTCGCATTCAGCAGTTTGGCCATCAGCAAAAGTCCGCGCAAGCCGGCGCTGCTGATATAGTCGAGTTGTTCAAAGTCGACCACGATGCAAATATTCCCGCCATCAATCAATTCCCGAATGCTTTTTTCATAATCCGGCGCAGTAACCGCATCCAGCCTGCCGCTAATCGTGACAACGACGGCGTTATTTTCACTTCTAGTCTGCAAATCCATGGCTATTATTTCTCAAAGGGGGGTGGTTTTGATCAGGAATTGTAACCTGTTTTTATCGTTGAGCCACTGGTAGTCGATGCTTTCGGTCAAGTTTTTTATGATCGCCAGTCCCAGGTCATCGCCGGATAAGTTGCCGCTTTCAAGCGGGTTTGCCGCCTTTCCGCTGCTTTCGCAGACCACCTCCAGACGCGCGCTCTTTTCCGAATAGGCAACTGTCAGATCAAGAACTGCCTCAGGCAGATACGGGGTATAGATTTGCAGCAATTCCTCAACCAGCAACAGCAAGCTGTCTCTTGTATTCTTCGGCAGGATCTGTTTCTCGCAAAACGCCTCGATTTCGGCATTCATCGCGTACAAATCATAATCCGGCGAACTGATGCGGCAGGTATAACTGCGAATCCTTTGGATGAACGCCCTTGTCTTTTCCTTTTGCGGGTTCCCAAAAATCTGTTCCGGGGGACCTTCTTCGTAAATAATCCCTTCGTCCATATACAAGACCCGGTTCGATACGTCACGGGCAAAGTCCATTTCATGGGTCACAATCGCCATCGTCATCCCCTCTCTGGCAAGACGGCGTATGACCGACAACACTTCGCTGACCATGGTGGGGTCCAGCGCCGAAGTGGGCTCGTCAAACAGGATGATCTGCGGGTCCATGGCCATGCAGCGGGCAATAGCCACACGCTGTTTCTGACCGCCGGAAAGCTCGTCCGGGAATTTGCCGGCTTTCTCGGCCAGCCCTACCAGCCTCAGAAGATCCATGGCTTTCAGCTGCGCAGCGTCCTTGCTCATCCCCTTAAGCTTGACCGGCCCGATGGTCAGGTTTTCCAATACGGACAGGTGAGAAAAAAGATTAAACGATTGAAACACCATGTTCATTTTCTGGCGAACTTTAGCCACATCGGTCTTTTTATCCAGAACATCTACGCCGTCGATGTAAATCTCCCCTCCGCTTGGGTATTCGAGCAGATTAAGGCAGCGGAGAAAAGTGCTTTTGCCGGTGCCGGAAGGGCCGATGATGGAGACAACCTCGCCTGCTTTTATTTCGGTGCTGATGTCTTTCAGTACGACCAGGTCATCAAATCTTTTCGACAAACGCTCAACTTTTATCACGACTTAGCCTCCATTCGCCGTTTGTGTTTCGGGTCGGTGACCCGCTCAACATAATCCAACGCCTGCGTCAGAATCCACGATATTGCGAAATACAGAATGGCGATCATGATCAGCGGAAAAAACGCATCGAAAGTGCGACTGCGAATGATGTCGCTGGCCTTTGTCAGATCCTGTACCGCTATATAGCCGACGATGGAGGTCATCTTAACCAGAGAGATGAACTCCCCCTTATAAACCGGCAAAATACGTTGCACGGTCTGCGGGAGAACGATGAACAGGAATGTCTTGATCTTGGTAAAGCCCATCGCAATGCCGGCCTCGGCCTGGCCTTTATCAACCCCTTCTATGCCGGTCCTGAAGATCTCGGACACGTAGGCGGCAAAATTCATCCCGAACGCAATAATAGCCACCAGCACCGGGTTGATGTCGACCGAGGCGAACACGACATAGAAAATCAGCATCAACAGCACCAGTACCGGCGTGCCGCGCAGAATGGTGATGTAAACCCTTGCGGGCAGGTTCAGGACAGCCCGCTTCGACATCCGCATGAAGCAGACCAGGGCGCCCAGCAGCGTACCCAACACCGTCGAGAATATCGAAATAATCACCGTCGTCTTCAATCCGTCCCATATCAGCAGGTAACGGTTTTCCTGGATGATGTTGCTGTAAAAACTGTCGGCCAGCTTGGTCAGGAACGGCAACGAGTCTTTTGCCGAATCCTCCTTCGTATCGAAGGCTGCAATATTTTTCTTAAGCGCGAATGCGTTCGCGCCTAACTCATAATAGGGCTCGGAAAAATCGACTTTGTTTTTTCTTTCCTCGGTAATCATCAAGGTGCTGTCAATCATATCGATTTTGCCGCTGGAAACCGCTGCAATCAGGTTGCCGAACTCCATATCGGAAAATTTGGCCTCTTTGCCCAAATAAGCCGCAAATCTTTCCGCAAGTTCGATATCGAAACCGGTCAGTTTGCTGTCTTTGACCACCGCGAATGGAAGCCCCTTGTCGCTGACAATGCCGACAATCAGCATGCCGTTCGATTTTGCATTGGCGATCTCCGGCATGCGCGTATCGCCGTTTTCCATCCAGCGCTTCAGCATATCGCCGTAAACGCCGGTTGACTTGATTTGCCGCAGGAATTCATTGAATTGTTCGCGCAATGGGTCGTTGCCCTTGCGGAAACCGATGCCGATCGGGTAGGAAAGCAAAGAATCCCCCAACAGCCCCAATTCGCTGTCTTCGCGAAGCATTTCAATCAAGGTTTCCCGCGTGTAGATAGCTGCATCGACCTTACCGGATTTCACAGCCAGCAGCAGGTCGGACGGGGATTTATACTGGAGAGTGGTCGCGTTGGGGTAATGTTCCATAGCGTACCTGTCGTGAACGGAACCCAGCAGTACGCCGATGCGTTTGTCCTGGAGATCGGCAATCGATGTCAGTTTTTTCCGCTTGCCTTGTTCGGATCCGGCATCGTTCACCGACAAGATATTTTGCTTCAACGCGAACATCCGGGTGTCCATCTCATAATACGGATCGGAAAAAATGATCTGTTTTTCCCTCTCTTCGGTCACGTAGATGGAACTGGAAATCATGTCGGCCTTGCCGGTGGAAACGGCGGCAATCAGGCTGCCGAAATCCATGTTGGCGAACTTAAGCTGTTTCCCGAGATACGCCGCGAATCTTTCCGAAAGCTCTATATCGAACCCGACCAGCCGGTTGTCTTTGACTGCTGTAAACGGCAATCCGGCATCGCTGACGCCGACGACCAGAACGCCGTTCTTTTTCGCGTCGCCGATCGTCGGCATGCGCGTTTCGCCCAGTTCCATCCAGCGATGGATCATGTCCGCGTAGACGCCGTTTTGCTTGATCTGCGCTAAAAACTGATTGAATTGATCCCTCAGGGCTTGATTGTCTTTGTCGAAACCGACCCCGACGGAAAATGAAAACAAGGAATCCCCTAATAATCCCAAGCTGTCGTCCTGGCGCATGATTTCGCGCAAGGGTTCGGCATCGAACAGTGCGGCATCGACCTTGCCGGTCTTGACCGCCAAGGCGACATCGGCGGGGGACTTGTATTGGAGGATAGTCGCATCAGGATAATTTTTCGTCGCATAGGTATCATGAGCGGAGCCGACCAACACACCGATACGCTTATCTTTCAAGTCTGCAACGGATGCCGGCTTGGAGTCCTGCTTTTTGGCGGCAGAATCAGAGACCGGCGGCCGCCTAACCAGCGCCGAGATGTCGTTCTCGACATACGGAGCAGAGAACAGTACGAGCTTTTTACGCTCTTCCGTGACATTAAAGTTGGAAAGCGCAAAATCGATTTTGCCTGACTGCAACGCGGGGATCAGGGCTTCAAAGTTCATGTCGGTGATCTCGATTTTTTTGCCGAGACGCTGACCGATCAACTGGCTCAGCTCAATGTCCAAACCGGCCAGTTTTCCATGCGCATGGAATGAAAAGGGCTCGATGATCGCGCAAGTCCCCATTTTCAGCACCTCCTCGCGGCCGGAGTCTTTTATTGGCGGTATCTCCGGCACGGCCGCATATTTTGCATCAATCCATTTCGTTCTGAGCTGCTGCAGGACGCCTTCCTTGTCCAGTTCGGATAACACTTTATTGATCTCGGCAAGCAATGCGGCATTGTCTTTGCGGATCGCGGCGGCAATTTCAAGTTTGTCCACCGGTTCATCGACAATGACCAATTCGGGATTTTTCTCGGCAAGATTAAGCAGCACACTCTTGTCATAAATAAAGGCGTCCGCTTTGCGGGTCTTTACCGCAAGGGCCGCATCCGCTGACGCGACAAACACCTGAAAAGTTGCATTCGGAAAGTGCCTGCGGGCCGCCAAATCTCCGGCGGAACCGCCCAGGACGCCGATTCTTTTACCGTCTATGTCTCCCGGTTTTGAAATCCCGTTACCCTTATCAATGCCGGGCGGAGGCGCTGCCGCGGCGTTTTTTTTGACCAGCATGACCTGTGCGTTGGCGTAATAAGGCTCAGTAAAATCGACAACTTTTCTGCGTTCATCTGTTGCGGTCATTCCGGTTACGATCAGATCGACCTTGCCTGATTGCAACGCCGGGATCAGCGCCATGAATTTCATATTGAAAAATTCGACCGGCCTCTGGAGTTTGGCGCCGATAATTCGCGCAAGCTCACCGTCATGCCCGGTTACCCTGCCCTCTTTGTCGACAAAACTGAACGGCTCCCGCGTGGCGCTGACGCCTATTTTTAGGGGCGCTCCTTCCGCGGGGAGTGTGATGTTCATTTCTTCATAAGGGCTCAAATCCGGCTTGAACCAGCGCTTCTTCATCGATTCCAGGGTGCCGTCGCTCTTCAGCTCAGAGATGATCCGGTTCAATGAGGCCAGAAGCGCGTCATTGCCTTTCCTGAGCGCAATCGCGGTGTCCTCTTGATCAAGCGGCTCGGACAGCAACCCCAACTCCGTATTCTTCTTCGAGACCTGAAGCGCGGCGGGAAATGCGGTTACGATCGCATCCAGTTGCCCGGATTTCATCGCGGCGACGGCGTCCATAATATCGTCGAAACTTTTGACCTGGGCCTCGGGGAGCCTTGAGGCAGTGATTGACTCTCCGGTTGAGCCGGTCATCACGCCGATTCTTGCATTTTTTGCATCATCCAGACTGGCGATGACGGTTTCACTTTCTTTGCATCCGGCCAGCATGGCGAGCGCCGCCAGAATAATCAGCGCCAACAGCGTCGTTTTTTTCATCCGCCCTTCCCTGCATGGTTCATGCTCGCATTATCCTTCGTCATTCTTATCGCCAGCATGGTGATGTCGTCTGATTGTGGCGCACCGCCCGCATGTCGTACCAACGCTTCGCTTATGCAGTGGATCATGCCCGAAAGTTCTTCTTTGGGGGCAAGTTGCAGGGCCTCCCGCAGTTGCGACTCGCCATACAGATCGTCTTTCCGGCTTCTTGCCTCGGTCACGCCGTCGGTATAAAGAAACAGGGTATCGCCCGGTTTCAAAGTCACTCGCTCAGTCTCATAGACCGTTTCCATGATGGGGCCAAGCATTAGCCCCGGTTTCAAGCTCAGGTAGCGCACACCCTGCGAGTCAATGATCAGCGGTGGATTGTGTCCGGCATTGGCAAAACGCACCTCTCCGGTCGTGACATCAAGGATAGCGCAGAACACCGTGGTGAACATGCAGCTTTCATTGTCCGATGCGAGGATGTTGTTAACGGAGAAAAGTATTTTATCGGGCTCGCCAAGCCGCTGGCCTTCGGTTTTCAGCAGGGTTTTGGCGACCATCATGTACAGCGCAGCGGGAACCCCCTTGTCGGAAACGTCGGCGATCAGAAAACACAAGTTCTTATCGTCTATGAAAAAGAAGTCGTAGAAGTCGCCGCCGACTTCTTTAGCGGGAACCATCGATGCGTAAATATCGAACTCGGGATGATTCGGAAAAGGGGGGAACAGGCGTGGCAACAGGCTGGCCTGGATGTTGGTAGCCATCTTGAGCTCGCTCTGAATCCGCTCCTTGGCAGCGGTGGTCTCGGTCAGGTTCTTGATGTATTCCTTCAGCGACTCCTGCATGACTTGAAAATCGTGCGTAAGAACGCCCACCTCGTCGTTCGAATGCACTATGGGCAGATCCACGTCAAAATTCCCCGAAGCGATCTCATCGGTCGCTACAGTCAGCAATTGGAGCGGTTTTATGACCGTTTTGGCAATGTAGATGACCGCCAGGGTCAGCAGCAGAATCCCGATAAAACCCATCGCCGCCATGGTCATGCTCAACTTTCCGACATTCTCAAGCAGTTCTGCCTCGGGGAAAACGACGGCAAGCGTCCATCCTGCCGAAGCGATCGGCGCGTAGTACATCCAGCTTCTGACCCCTACCAGGCTCGTGTAATGGACGAAGCCCGACTCTCCCCTGATCATTTTCTTGCCGAGTTCACGCAGGTAGGCGTCCTGACGCGCTTCTGCAATGCTGAAGAAGGTCTCGTTCATGATGGAGCCTTTCATCGGGTGAGCCAATATCATCCCGTTGCGTGAAAGCAGGGCCGCGTAGCCGGTCTTGAGTATCTTGACGGAGGAGATGTATTCCGTCAGGGCGTCGAGGGAAATGTCCGCACTCACTATTCCCTTGAGTTGTTTATCGCCATTGATTTCCTCGTAAAAAGGAACCGAACAGGTCGACATCAGAATATTGCCTGCGCCTTCATCGAAGTAAGGTTCGCTCCATTCGAGTTTACCCAGCTCACGCGGAATCTGATACCAATCCCAGTACAAGTAAGGCACAAACTGGTATGACTTTTCCAGGCGGCTGAGGGCGATCTTTCCGTTTTCCCTGTAATAATACGGCGCATACAGGCGCGATTGGGCGCTGAAGGCGTAGGGCTCAAAGGCGATGGCCGAGCCGTAAATTTCGGGATTGTTCTCGACGGTGGCTTTGAGCAGGGAGTGAAGCTGCGGCTCCGTATACTTGCTTGTCTCCAGCGCTCCGGCTACCCCTTCCGTCACTTTGGCAACCGCCGTCAGTTGCGTCTCCACCCGATTGACCAATGACATGGCGAGGTTGCGCGCATTACTTTCCAGCTCATCTTGCAGCATGACGCGGGACCGGTAATAGTTATAGCCGAGCGTCACCGCAAAGATCACGGAGCTGAACAGCGCGATGACCAGCACAAGTTTGGTGACGATGCTATTTTTCCTGAGCATCGGACTTCCATGAAAATGTCGAATAGTCGGGATAACTTTCAATCAGGCCGTTTCTTTGCATCGCACGGCCTACGGCCTCGTAATCCTGCTCCGTAAGGCTGCCGAAGCTTCCCTGAGGATTGACCGGCATCATCAGATCCCGCATCCGGTCCAGCATCCATTTCTGATGCATCCTGTTGGCAGGTAAATGGTCCTCGCGCATATATTTGATCACGATATCCAGCGCCTCGTCGGGATGCTCGAAGGCGTAGCGCCATCCTTCCAACGAGGCGTTGACAAAGGCTGCCGCCAAGGCAGGATCGTTACGGAGAGTCTTTTCCATCGCGTAGATCCCGTCCTCTATAAAATTCATGCCCCAGTCTCTCAGGAAAATGACGTTCAATTCATCAGGATCGATTCCCGAATCGAGTATCGTATGGTATTCGTTGAACCACATCGCGGATGTCACATCGATGCCGCCGCGCAAAAACAGGTTCACCGTATGGGACTGGCGAACTTCCCGAACCTTGATGCGGTGGTTGGCGAACAGTGTGCGCGGCGGTATTGATACGTCCCCTTCCCACAATCCCACCTTTTTGCCGTCCATGTCGGCGATGGTCTTGATGCCGGCGGTTTTTTTTGAAACCAGCATCAACGCCGAGCGCTGGATGATTTGGGCCAGGTTAACGAGTTCCTTGCCGGCAGCGCGATGCAGAAGGGCCGTGGTAAGCCAGACCACGGCGAAATCCGCCGCGCCCTCTTCCAGAGCTTGAGTGGGCGTATGTCCGGGCCCCGCCTTGAGGATTTTAAGGTCGATACCGTGGCGGGCGTAGATTCCCTTGTCGAGAGCCACGTAATATCCGGCGAACTGGGCCTGCGAACCCCACAGTGGCATAAAGGAAGCGTTTTTCAGAGGCACTTCGGCGGCGCCAACAGGACGCGCGAGCACACAGGCCATGAACAGTACAGACATCACTGCGATGATCGAATGCTTCTTTTGTTGAAGACGGTTTTTATGCCACATCTTGCTCATGCTCGCTTCTGTTTGACTCTTCCTGACAAGAGCAACGCACTAAAAACCTCTGCATAATCTATAAACTTAATGAATTATAGTAATTTTTGGGGTATGCGGCTGGCAATAAAACTCAGTGTACCTGTCCGTCAAGAATGACAGCCGACAACACAATATAAACCATAATGATAAAGTAGCCTGAAGTTTGTTTCACAATTAAAAACCGATGTTACGCGGTCTTTATTTGTTGCAGAAAGGTGTCGCTAACGCGACGGTTATTTGAATCGGGTTCTCGCACCCGAAAGCGAGTTACTTTCTTTTGCGTCGCCTAAAGCGCCTACTGTTGGTGCTCTACCTCCTGCATCCATGCAGTCGAAAAGAAAGTAACCAAAGAAAAGGCGCGCCGCGATCATTGAGTGCTTTCTACGCACTCCATCCATGCACTGTCGAATTTTTTGTTAACATGTACCTAAAAGCAACATTTTAACCCACGAGAAAAACCAATAATGTTCACACTACCCTCCGCCTGGAACCTGATCGTCTCCACCGTTGTATTCTTTATCGCAGCCGGTTATTTCCATCGCTATCTGAATAGTCAAGGCCTGCCCAGAGGCATGACACGCAGCATGGTAGTGTTTACACTCGCCTCCTTGATGTCATGGGGATCGGGTGAATTAGTCGACTGGAGCCAAGAAAAAATAGAAGGGCCGCAACCGGCGGCGCAAACCCCGGACGATCTGTCGCAACTGCTAAAAACGGTCAGCCGGATGCAATCACAGCCTCGGAATTGAAAGGACCGAATCCGTGTTCCGTCCAGTATCTGTGCCTAACTATGTTGTAAAGCCATCCAATAAGTAGCACCCGGCGCAAACCGGGTCTAACCCGTCATCGTCTCCTGCAAACTGCTGGCACATTCCAGCGATCATAAATGTGAAATGATTGGCACTTTATTGCCAGGCAATTAGAACCACGCCCTGATTCATCATTTTGTAATAAATGTCATCTATCCTGATGCCATTTTCAGCATCAAGGCGAGTCAATGTTAGATCAATCCTTATTAAGTCAATCGAGAGCCGGACTGTCAGAAATTGAGGCAGAATATATCGCCAGCAGCCTGCTGCGAGTCTGCCCGCCGGTCTCACCCCAACATACCAATCTTGAAGTCACCAAGCTGCTGAACGAGCATCCTGAGCTGATTTCCATTGCTGTCGTCGAAGACAATAAGCCGATGGGTCTGATTACCCGCAACGTTTTTATGGAGGGCATGGCCAAACCCTATCACCATGATTTATTCGACCGCAAAAGCTGTATCGCCTTTATGGACAAAGAACCGCTGGTTGTCGATCAAAACATGAGCATTCAAACACTCAGTTTCAAGGTATTAGGCTCTGGCCGTAAAACGCTGAACGACGGATTTATCATCACCGATGAAAACGGCGATTATCTGGGGCTCGGCAACGGTGAAGATTTAGTCAGGGTGGTTTCCTTCTTGCAGGCGGAAAAAAACCGGCTGGTCACGGAAAGCATCAATTATGCGAGCGTGATTCAAAAATCTTTCCTGCGTTCGTCAAGAGAAAGCATGGCCGCCGTGTTGCAGGATTATTTCATGCACTGGGAGCCACGGGACAAAGTAGGCGGCGACTATTATTTCTGCAAAAAATTTGATGACGGCTTTTTTCTCGCGTTGATCGACTGCACCGGGCACGGCGTTCCCGGCGCCTTTATGACGCTGATTATGGCATCCTTTCTCGATCACATCCTGCTCGAAGACAACCGTCACGACCCTGCCGGCGCACTGGCGATTATGAATAAAAAGGTCAAGACGGCGCTGGGCCAGATAAACGATTCGGCCGCTGAAGGCTTTGACGCCGACCGTTTTTCCACCAAGCAGAACGGGCAATCCGATGACGGCATGGATACGGCTTTCTGCTGGGTCAATACGCAAAACAGCACATTGACTTATGCGGGCGCCAAAACAGCCTTATTTTACATAGGCGACGCCTCATCCGACGTACAGCTACTGGATCCTGATCGTAAAGGTGTAGGTTATGTCGACACGCCGATGGATTATCAATGGACCAATCAACAACTCGCGTTGAGCAAAGGGATGTGCATCTACCTGACTACCGACGGACTGATCGACCAGATTGGCGGATTAAAGAAAATTGCTTTCGGCAAAAAACGTTTCTCGGGACTGCTTCAGGAGCATTATCTCAAGCCCATGCCGGAGCAGGAGTCCATCATCATGCAAACCTATTACGACTATCAGGGAAAACAGAAGCGGCGCGACGATGTCTGCCTGATGGGATTCAGATTTTAATTAACAGGAAATTTTTATGCTTATCGATGTATTTAGCGTGTTCCGTGAAGAGGCCAATACTAACGGGATTGTTTTTTATTACAGCGGTATTGTTTCGCAGAACGTCATTAAAACCATGAGTGACTCGTTGAAACAAAACCTGCAGCAACAGGACGAAAAAGGCGCCAGATCCCGGAAGGTATTCTCCACTTTTATCGAAATGATACAAAACGCGATGCATTACTCGCCTAGCGTTCCCGATGCCGGCGATACCAAGGAAGGCTCTATCCTGGTCAGCAAGAAAGAGGATAAATATTATGTCATCTGCGCCAATTTTATTCAGAAGCAGCATGAAACGCGCATACGCAACAAGCTTGATCCTATTCTGGAAATGAGCGCTGAAGAGATCAGACAAGCTTATCGCGCACAATTAAAAAACGATCAGCACAGCGAAGATACGACGAGCAAAGGTGCGGGTCTCGGATTCTTAACACTGGCAAGAGATTCAGTCGAACCTATTGAATACGCTATCAGAGACGCAGTAGGTTATGAAGACGAACTGTCTTGCTTTTATCTCAAAGCTACTATTTAAGGAGTTATCATCATGACCGACATATACATTCCAGCCACTTCAGACACGCCTGAAATCGATTTTAAATTTTCCAGCAATACGCTGAGCATGTCCGGCGAAGCGTACCCTGAAAACGGCGTCGAATTTTTCCGCCCCATCCTTAAACAATTGCAAAGCCATTTAAAATCGCTCAACGGCGCTCCTGTTGAATTTAATTTTCAGCTGACTTATTTCAACAGCGTCAGCACTAAAATCTTTTACAGCATGTTTGAATTATTGAACGAGTATGCCAAAAGCCATCCAAACACTGTTTTATTAAACTGGCATCATGATGAAGAGGACGACACGATTCTGGAGTTGGGCCAGGATATTCAGGAAGACTTTACCTGGATCGATTTTAACGCGATCGTGTTAGCGTAATTATCCTGTCCGTTGCGTATCGTCCGAACAGCTAAGGAAGTACTGATTTAATCCTTCGACAAGCTCAGGATGAACGGTAAGTTTTTTATTTCGTTCGTGGTGAGCTTGTCGAACCATGAACGAAATCAATTTGTTCAGCGCTTCCCTAAACAACCATCAGCTAAAACCTGCCGGTTGTTTAGCTAACTGATGTTACGCGATCTGCTGAAAGTTGCCGCTAACGCGACGTTATTTGAATCGGGTTCTCGCACCCGGCCCTCTGACAATACGCTGCATCCCTCCACCTACCAGTGGCCGGTTTTCTTCATTTTTTCCGTTCCACACGCTGGGCCCATGTTAAACACAAGCCCGGCTGATCCTTGTCTAAACTTAAACAAATAGACTTTGGAGAGATGTGTATAAAGAAGAGATCTCCAGGTTGATTTCCCTAGAACCGTTCATACTGAGCTTGCCGAGATGCGAGGTTTTTCGAGATTCCCCAGAGAAGAGAAAGCGCTTGCTTTATTGCCGCTCATAATTAAGGCTAAAGGACCGGGCTTTTTGTACCCTTTGTCCTTCGTCTTTTGCCTTAATTAATACGAATCCCAGCCGCTTCTGCTGCGGCGCCAGCTGAGTTTAGGCAAAATAAACCCTAAAACAACGCCGATAAGAGCGAGTATGCCGCCGTATAAAAACCAGTCCTGATTGGTGGTGTCCTGCAACGCCTGATTTTCAAGCTTGAACTGTTGTAATTCACGTTCAACATTCACTACGCGCTCTTGAAGTTCGTCGCGCTGATTTTTTAATTCTATGGTGCTGGCAGCGGTTTTTTTCAGTTCGTTAAGTTCCCTGCTTAACTGATCCCGCTCTGACGCCAACGACTGTTCAAGAGAGGTTCCCGGCGTGATGGATTCTTTAACTGTAGCCAACTCAGCCTTCAGTGCCGCATTTTCAGACTGTATAACCGCCAGATTCTTGTTTGCGGCCTCCAATTGAGAACGGCTGGTCGGTTCCTTCATGGTATTACGGGTCGGCATATAGCCTTCGGTGCCGTCATTCATGCGGACGTGCAAAAAACCCGTGCTTTTGTTTTCTTCTATTACCGTAAGCGGGGTGCCGGTCGGGAGCAACTTTACAACTTTACTGTTGTTATTTTCTTCGCTCCTGAGCGACAAATTCAGGTTGTCGGTAACATAAACGGTTTCAGCCTGCGCTGAACTAAAAGCTGCCAGTAAGATAAAAAACGAGCTGAGTATTTTTTTCACTTGAATCTCTATATTGTTGGTCGTCTGAAAGACAATTCTAACGTGATTTATTGCACAGGAGAAATTCCAGCAGCGCTTTTTGAGCATGCAGTCTATTTTCTGCTTCATCGAAAATAACGCTTTGCGAACCGTCAATCACATCGGCGCTGACTTCCTCGCCCCGGTGTGCGGGCAAGCAATGCATAAACAGCGCGTCGCTATTTGCGACCTTCATGACGTCGGCGTTGACCTGGTAATCTTTAAACGCAATTTCGCGTTGTTTTTGCTCTTCTTCCTGCCCCATGCTGGCCCAGACGTCGGTGACGACCAGATCCGAATTTTGGGCGGCGGCCACCGGCGTATCGAAGAAACGGACGCGCTCCCCGGCTGCGTCGACGATATCTTGTAACGGCATATACCCCTCAGGACAGGCGATGTTCAAGTTGAAATCCAGCACCATTGCGGCATGAATATAGGAGTGGCACATGTTATTGCCGTCGCCGATCCAGGTCACGGTCTTGCCCTGAATGTCGCCGCGATGCTCAAAATAGGTCTGCATGTCCGCCAGCAATTGGCAGGGGTGTTGCAAATCGGTCAAGCCGTTGATCACAGGGACGCTTGAATATTGGGCGAATGTAGTCACCGTTTCGTGCTTGTCGGTTCTAAGCATGATGCAATCGACCATGCTGGAGATAACCCTTGCGCTGTCTTGCAGAGGTTCGCCGCGGCCCAGCTGGGTGTCTCGGGGCGATAAAAACAATGCGCTGCCGCCGAAGTGGCTCATGCCGGATTCAAACGAAATGCGGGTGCGCGTCGATGATTTTTCAAAAATCATCGCCAACACTTGGCCTTTTAACGGCTGGTAATTCGGGTCGCGGTTATTTCTCAGGACGATGGCCCGGTTGATCAAGCGACGAAACTCGTCGCCGGATAAGTCAAGCAGGCTGATGAAATGTCTAGGATTCATAGGGAGTATCCGTATGCTTATGAATAAGAGTCGATAAGGTTTCTACGAGTTCAGCGATTTGCTGATCGTTAATAACAAATGGCGGCAGCAAACGAATGGTTTTTTCACTGGTGACATTAATCAATAAACCTTGTTGCAGCGCTGCCTGCACTAACTCGGCACATGGGCTGTCTAGTTCGATACCGATCATCATGCCTTTATGGCGAATATCGACGACGTGCGCATTACCTTGTAACCGTTGTTTAAACGCAGCGCTGATAGCATCGCCTTTTTGCGCGGCCTGCTCGATCAGGTTTTCGGCGTCCAGTGTCGCCAATACCGCTAAAGCCGCGCTACAGGCTAAGGGATTGCCGCCAAAGGTGGAACCGTGATTGCCGGCGGTGAATATTTTGGCCGCTTTGCCGCTGGCAAGACACGCGCCGATCGGTACGCCGTTGCCCAACGCTTTAGCCAGCGTGCATACATCGGGCAGTATCCCGTTATGCTGGAACGCGAGAAATTTGCCGGTACGGCCTACGCCGGTCTGGATTTCGTCGAGCATCATCAGCAGGTTATGCTTGTCGCACAGACTGCGGATTTGGTTAAGATAATCGGCGGCGGGAATATTGACGCCGCCCTCGCCTTGTATCGGCTCAACCAACACCGCGACGACGTTCTTATTCTGTAGGACAGCCTGTTCGATTGCGTTGACGTCGTTGTACGGTACGCGAATAAAGCCATCAACCAGCGGCGCAAAGCCTTGTTGGATTTTTGTGTTGCCGGTAGCGCTAAGCGTTGCCAACGTGCGGCCATGAAAGCTTTTTTCCATCACGATAATCGCCGGATTTTCTATGCCTTGCTCGTGACCGTATTTGCGCGCCAATTTGATCGCCGCCTCATTGGCTTCGGCACCGGAGTTGCAAAAAAATACGTTATCCATGCCGCTTTTTTCAGTCAGCTTGTCGGCCAACTGCTCTTGAACGGCGATGCCGTACAGGTTCGAGGTATGCAGCAGTTTCTCGCTTTGTTTGCAGATGGCCTGATGCACGGCAGGATGAGCATGGCCCAAGCTGCACACAGCTATGCCGGACAATGCATCCAGGTAGCGGGTATTGTTTTGATCAAACAACCATGCACCCTCGCCCCGTTCGAAGGTAATGGGTAAACGTCCGTAGGTCGGCATAATGTGGCTAGTCATTGCTTCTGTTCAAAATTTAAAGAATACAGTCCTCAATCTGAGGCCCATTAAAAAAATGCTCGATTATAGGTTTCAATCTAGTCCCAGGCAAGCTCTGATTACCCTAGGCGTTTTTTAAAATTAAAACCCTGTTTTATATAGTCAAAATTCGCCATCTCAGCTTCAATCGCCCAGCCAATTTTGCGGTTTGAGATATTCATCATAAAGCACGGCTTCCGCACTGCCGGGCTCGGGTTGCCAGTTGTATTTCCAGTGAGCTACCGGCGGCATCGACATTAAAATCGATTCGGTACGTCCGCCGGATTGCAAGCCGAACAAGGTGCCGCGGTCATAGACCAGGTTGAATTCAACATAACGTCCACGGCGGTAAAGCTGGAAGTCGCGTTCCCTGTCGCCATAAGGCGTGTCCTTGCGTTTTTGCATGATAGGCAGATAAGCATCAATATAATGGTTGCCGACGCTTTGCATAAAAGCGAAAGACTGCTCGAAACCCCATTCGTTCAAATCATCAAAAAACAGTCCGCCGACGCCACGGGTTTCGTTTCTGTGTTTGAGGAAGAAATATTCGTCGCACCATTTTTTGTAAGTTGGATAAATGTCATCGCCGAAAGGCTGACAGGCGGCGCGGGCGGTTTGATGCCAGTGCAGCACATCTTCTTTAAACGGATAAAACGGCGTCAAATCGAAACCGCCGCCGAACCACCAAATAGACGGCTCCCCCGGTTTTTCCGCGATCAAAAACCGCACATTGGCATGCGATGTCGGCACGTAAGGATTGTTGGGATGGATAACCAGCGACACGCCCATCGCCTGAAATTGCCGGTCTGCAAGTTCCGGGCGCTTGGCCGTTGCCGACGGCGGAAGCTTAAAACCGGACACATGCGAAAAATTAACGCCTCCTTGCTCGATCACCTGCCCCCCAGCCAATACTCGGGTCCTGCCGCCGCCACCTTCGGCCCTGTCCCAAAGGTCTTCGACAAACCGGGCTTCAGGCTCTACGGATTCGAGCGCGGTACAGATTCGGTCTTGCAGGTTTAGCAGGTAGTTTTTTACTTGGCTGATGTCGTCAATATTCATGTGCGGGATCGGGGGTTGTGAAAAGGCGAATTTGATATTCTAGAAGTATATGGCTGCATACACAAAGGGACTTGTTGCCGCTTTAGCCTGTTGGGCGGTTTCGCGCAGCAAACCGTCAATCGTCCTAACGCGAATCTCAGCCGGTGGACTGCCTACGGCGAATCAACCTCACGCGTTATGTCAGGCCCATTGTTCACGCACCTGCCCGTCGTGCCCGCAAAATACCGCTGTAGTCAGGCCGTGAAAAATACCGTGTTCGACGATGCCGGGAATGGCGTCCAGTTTGCCGTTGAGCTGTTTGCCGTCAAATTCGACAGGAAAGCGCACGTCCAGCACCAGACTGCCGTGCGAAGTGACCGCCAGCCCGTCGCCGTTGGCGCGGAGTTGGGCTTCGCCGCCGATGGCCGCCAGACTGCGCTGCACCAATTGCCAGGCAAACGGCATCACCTCGACAGGAATCAGATAATTCTGGCCGATGCGTTCGACCTGTTTGCTTTGATCGATCAACACCCAAAATGCGTCGCTGGCGTTGGCCAGCAGTTTTTCCCGCACCAGATCGCTGCCGCGGCCTTTCAAAAGGGTCAGATCGGGACTGACTTCGTCGGCTCCGTCGACGTAAACATCGAGCCTGCCGACATGCTCCATCGCCCGTAGCGGCAAGCCCAGTTGCCGGGCTTTGATAGTACTGACCACCGAGCTGGCGACAGCCTGGATTTGCAGGCCGTCGTCACGACAACGACGGGCGACGGCTTCGATAAAGTAATTGGCGGTCGAGCCGGTACCCAAGCCGATCAGCATCCCGTGTTTGACTAATTGAGCGGCGTGTTCGGCGACGCGTTGCTTGTCGTTCATGATCGACCTCCCCGGTTAACGTAACTGTACTTTAAATTTCGATTTTGTTTAATCTTTAACAGGATGTTACCTCGTTTCCGCGCCCGCGTAGGAACGAGACAAAAGCAGACATTGCACCAAACAACTCTTGCATGAAATAATAAATCAGGCGGATTCAACTCCGAAGTGCATGCCTAATCCATCCGATCCTGCAAGCCTCGCTTCGATGTCGTCCTTGAACCGCTCAGCACCGAATTTGTCACCACTATTCACAGCTTCACGAATCGCTTTTAACGACGTATCATCCATTTGATGACGAATAGTGCATAAGCCGCGTGCCTGAGCTCATCGGTTGCACCAAGATCAAGATAGCAGGAATAAAGGGTATCAATCAACCGGCTCTATCCCCTGCTATAGTGGCAGGGGATAATCCCTGCGCCGTAAACTCTGTCTTTTTTAGAGACCACTTTAAAACTCAAGCGGCATCCTTGTCATTGCTAACAAGGCTTGCCAGACTATCCAGCAGTTTTAGACGCTGCATCTCAAAGCCTTTACTGCCCACCATCTGTAGCTGCTGAGTCAAACCTGGCTTGCTAACGTAAACCGGTTGCTTATCGGCATGTCCCGCACGACTTTGCTGGTCTTGCCCTTTTTCCTTGACGGGTGGTTGATTCTTTTCTGTGTCATCAGGCTGTTGTTGCTTCGGCTGTACTTTGACCAGAACAACCACCTCGTTTCCCCGGCTGTCACTGATGGTGACTTTCACGATTATAAGGTTAGTCACGACAGCGCCCTCTTTTACCGTAACGGCTCCCGTAATTGGATCAACGCTGATCCAGGGCGGCAAGCGTTGTCCGGTAGACAGCTCGGCAGTAATCGTTACCCCTCCGAACGTATCCAGCCCGGCAAAGACACTGAACGGCATGTTAATGGTGTCTCCAGGCGTTTTATTTCCGCTTGCCTCAACGCCCAGCTCCATATACACAACGATGGCCTGTTTAGTGCTGAAACCGGTATTATCGGAGCTAAAACTGTCGATTGTGCTGTTGCGATAATCTGTACTGAGGCTATCGCTAATAATCTTGTTCTTGTCTGTGTCGATATTAATGCCTGCTCCCGCAATATTGTCCGCACGAACGGTATTAACCATACTGATGAGTGGGCTCTGTTTGCCATCCGTATTCCCGCTTATTTGACTGAGGTTGATGGTCGTTGAATTCACTGTGATGGTAAAGGTCTGGCCGGAGCTGGTATCGACGCCGCCATTGGCCGTACCGCCGCTATCCTTGATAGATACGGTCACTGTTGCACTGCCGTTGGCATTAGCCGCCGGGGTGTAGCTCAGGTTGCCGTTGCTGTCGATCGTCGGCTGTAGGCTGAAAAGTGCATTGTTGTCATTGTTGACGGTAAAGTTCAGGGTTTGGCCGCTTTCGTCAGCCGGGCCAGCGCTGAGGCCGGTCGCCCAGTTATTGACCGTTTGCACTCCGGCGTCTTCGTTGACAGTCTGGTCGGCGCCTTTGATAAAGCTTGGAGCGTCATTAATTGCCGTGACGTTGGTGCTGATAGTGTTGACGCTGCCGGAAATGGCCGTAGCGCCTCCATTGGCCGAGCTGTCTGCTGTAACGCGAGTTTCATTGCCTCTCGCAGTGGCGCTGAAAGCACCGTTGTAAGTATTATCCAGAACGCGAATGTTCAGGGCCGTGGGTGCGCCGTTGAAGTTAGCCGCCGGCACGAAGCGCAGCTGTGTGGTATTCGCCAGAGCCAGGGCAGTAGCGCCGTCCGCGACTGCACCGATGGCTTTCCAATTGGCGCCACTTTCGCTGCTGTACTGCCATGCGCCTTCCGTAGCTGCATTGGCGCTATTGCCCACCACCAGGAAGCCGGGCGTAGTGGCCCCGGTATCCACATCCTGAAAACTGTAGCCGGTTAAGGCGCTGATAACCGTGCCGGTAGGATTGCTCGTATCTTCATTTATCGCGGCCAGTGTCAGACTGCCTACTCCGGTGGGAGCGTCGTTGACGCTGGTGACGGTGATGCTGCCGTTGGCGCTGTCACTGGAAAACGCCGTATTTCCGCCGCCTGTGCCGGCATTTGCCGTTTGCCGTATATTGTTGGTGGAAGCTGCGCCGCTGGTTTCGTCCCAGGCTTTGTAGATAAAGGAGGCGGTTTCGCCATTGGCAAGATCGGGCTGGTAGCGCACTTGCGTGGCGCCGTCCAACAATAAGGCGGAGGTGCCGGATACCGTGCCGAAATCGGTCCAGGTACCACCGTCGGTGAAGTATTGCCAAGTACCGTTGCCCGTCGTGCCGGTGACGGCGATGCCTTTGGCAACGTCAGTACCGTCCGGGTCGGTCCAGGATGCGGCGCCGGTAAGGTGAGCATTGACCGTCACGCCGCCGCTAGCTGTTTCTTCGTCGGTGTCGGCGAAAATATAAGTGGTGCCACTGGTAATGGTCGGAGCATCGTTGACGGCAGTAACATTGAGGGTCACGTTGGTGGTGGCCGAACTTTGCGACCCGCTGGCGCCGGTATTGCCTTGGTCGTTCACCGACACGCCTAACGTCACCGCAGTTGTATCATTGGACGCCGTGGTGAACTTGAGGCCGCCGGCGGCAATAAAGGCATTGATATTGGCAGTCGAACCGGTCAGGGTCAACGCGCCGGAGGTGCCTCCGACATTAACGCTATTGGCGGTGGCGATAGCGCTATCTCCGGTCAAAGCGCCGCTGCCCACCGTGAAAGTGGCAACCACATTGGAACTACCGGCATCCACGTCGCTAACGCTGATGCCGGTTAGCGACGTGGCCCCATCTTCCGTCACCGTAATCGAGGCAGGAGCTGATACTGTCGGCTCGTCGTTGACCGGCGTCACGGTCACCGTGGAGGCGACGCTGAGACTGGTGCTGTCCACGCCGCCGTTGCTGGTGCCGCCGGTGTCTTTGATGGAGGTCAGCGTGACCACCCGGTTGGCGGCCGTGGGATCGTCACTGCTGTTGCTATAGGCCAGCGCGTTGACCAGTGTCTGCGCCTGGGCAGCGGTAATGCCGCCCGCCTTGCTGAGGGTCACCGTCGCGGTGTTCCCCGATAGCGAAACGCCGGCGGTCATGCTGTGGCTGGCGGTAGTCACCGAGTTGTCGTGGGTCAACGCCACGCTGGAACCGTCGATGCTCAGAATTTCCGCCGCTCCGTCGGTGACGTTGCTGACCGTCAGTACCAGTTGCCCGATGTTGTCGGCCGATTCTACGGCTGAAACCGCCGCACTGCTGAACAGCGTCGCCGCCGCCCCGCCTTCGGTAAAGGTCGGGTTGGCGGCTATCGCCGTCAGCGTCGGCGCGTCGTTGATGGCAGTGACGTTGACGGTGGAGGTGACCCCGGTGCTGGTTTGCGCGCCGTTGCTGCCGGTGCCGGCGGCGTCGGTGACCGCCCAGGTGACGGTGCTGCTGGCGGTGGGATTGTCCGAGCTGCTGCTGTAAGTCACCGAGCGCAAGGCCGTTTGGTAGTTGGCGATGCTGGTTGTGCCGCTCAGGGCCAGCACGCCGGTGCCGCTGTTGTAGCTACCGGTGATGCCGTTCTGGGTGGTGAAGCCCAGCACGTCGCCGCTGGTAAAGCCGCTGCTGATTGTCACTGTCGCTCCGGTAAGCTGGGTATCGTCGGCATCGCTGAGCACGATGGTATTGTCGATGGCTACCGCCGAGCCGTTCTCCGTGTACGCCAAAGTACCGCCCGCCGTCGCCACCGGCTCGTCGTTGACCGCCGTTACGGTCGCCGTGGAGGCGACGCTGAGGCTGGTGGTGTCCACGCCGCCGTTGCTGGTGCCGCCGGTGTCTTTGATGGAGGTCAGAGTGACCACCCGGTTGGCGGCCGTGGGATCGTCGCTGCTGTTGCTATAGGCCAGTGCGTTGACCAGCGTCTGCGCCTGAACTGCGGGTAATGCCGCCCGCCTTGCTGAGGGTCACCGTCGCGGTGTTCCCCGATAGCGAAACGCCGGCGGTCATGCTGTTACTGGCGGTAGTCACCGAGTTGCCGTGGGTCAACGCCACGCTGGAACCGTCGATGCTCAGAATTTCCGCCGCGCCGTCGGTGACGTTGCTGACCGTCAGCACCAGTTGCTCGATGTTGTCGGCCGATTCTACGGCTGAAACCGCCGCCCCGCTGAACAAGGTCACTACCGCTCCGCCTTCGGTAAAGGTTGGGTTGAAAGCCGTCGCCGTCAGTGTCGGTGTGTCGTTAACCGCCGTCACGGTCACCGTGGAGGCGACGCTGAGGCTGGTGCTGTCCACGCCGCCGTTGCTGGCGCCGCCGGTGTCTTTGATGGAGGTCAGCGTGACCACCCGGTTGGCGGCCGTGGGATCGTCGCCGCTGTTGCTGTAGGTCAGCGCGTTGACCAGTGTCTGCGCCTGGGCAGCGGTAATGCCGCCCGCCTTGCTGAGGGTCACCGTCGCGGTGTTCCCCGATAGCGAAACGCCGGCGGTCATGCTGTTGCTGGCGGTAGTCACTGAGTTGCCGTGGGTCAACGCCACGCTGGAACCGTCGATGCTCAGAATTTCCGCCGCGCCGTCGGTGACGTTGCTGACCGTCAGCACCAGTTGCTCGATGTTGTCGGCCGATTCTACGGCTGAAACCGCCGCACTGCTGAACAGTGTCGCCGCCGACCCGCCTTCGGTAAAGGTCGGGTTGGACGCTGTCGCGGTCAGCGTCGGCGCGTCGTTGATCGGGGTCAGCGTCACTGTGGAGGCGACGCTGAGCGTGGTGCTGTCCACGCCGCCGTTGGCGGTGCCGCCGCTATCCTTGATCTGGGTCAGGGTTGCCACCCGCGTCGCGCCCGATGCTGTGGGGTCGTCGCCGCTGTTGCGGTAGCTGACGCCGTTCACCAGCGTTTGCGCAAGGGTCCTGCTGATGCCCGCAGCTTTGGTGATGGTCACTGTCGCCGTGCCGCCGGTTACGCTGACGTTTACCGTCATGGCGTTGGTCGCCGTGGATGCCACCGTCGCTAAATCAGTCAGCGTTATGTCGCTGCCGTCGATGCTCAGCACGTCGGTGGACGCTACGTTGCTGACCGTCAGCGTCAGCGAGGTGATGGTCTGGCCATTTTCCACCGTGGAAATCGCCGACCCGCTGAACAGGGTCACTGCCGCCCCGCCTTCGGTAAAGGTTGGGTTGGCGGCTGTCGCCGTCAGTGTCGGTGCGTCGTTTACCCCCGTGACGTTGATGGTTACCGTGTCGGTGTCGGTGGACGAGCCGTCCCCTGCGGCGATCGTCAACGTGGAATAGCCGGAACCGAAAGCGTTGGCGATAGGCGTGTATTGGAGCCCGTCAAGCGCGGTATTGATGTCCGTTATTGTGCCGCTGAAAGTCATCGTTTCGTCGGCGCTACCGTCGCCTGTGGTGAAAGAGAGCCCACCAGTGCCTGCCAATGTCAAACCACCGCTACCGGACGTCACCGACAGGGACGTGCTGTCCTGGTCGCTGACGGTGATGGCGTTGCCGTTGCCGGAGGAAAACGTAAGTGTCGTGTCTTCCAGCATCGTCTGGGCGCCGGGTACGGTGTTGACGGGCGGTACGGTAGTGATGAAATCGTCAAAGGCATCGGTACTCGAATCAAAATTCACTGCGGTGATGACCAGCGTATCGATGATCGTCGGAGAGCCGAACGAAACCGATTGAAACCCCGCCGCCGCGCTTGTCGTATCGGTTCCGGCCGTGGAACCGCTCAATTTGCCGGTAAACGTCCAGGCTGCGGACTGAGACTTCACCTGTATGCTGGTGAAGCTGAACGCGCCGCTCGCATAGGTGATGGTGATGGTTTCTGTCGTATTTGTATTGGTGGAATTGCTAAACGGCGTCACGGCGCCCGTGCCGCCCACGCCTAAGCTGCTGTCCCAAGCAAAACTACCGCCATCGCCGCCGCTGAAAGCATAGGTGAAGCCGTTCAGCGTGAAAGAAGACGGAAACGCGCCTAGACCGGGATCGGTATTGTAATTTTCAGTAAAAAGCAGATAGCCGTAATCCGCAGTTTCTGCGTCCGTCAAGGCGATGGAGGATTCAACAACGCCCGTCTGGGTTTCCAGCCGCCAGTCTCCTCCCAGCGCCGCCGACCCGGTGGGGCCGCTGGAAGCCGCCACATCCGCCCCGGTCGCGGACGCCAATTCGGAAACAAACGCCGCGCCGCTTGCGCCTGCCCCCACATCGCATCCGTACAGCAATATGTCGCCGTTTTGCGTCAGCGCGCCGCCGATGACGGCCAGTTCGCCGGAATATTGCTGGAGATTCTCGGAACTCAGAAACGTGGCGCCGAACAGCACCGCCCCGTCGGAACCGTGGGAGACGATGTGAATGGCGTCGATGCCGCTACGCCCAGCCAGTATTTGCGCCATCTGCGCCAAACCGTCCTGTCCTGCATCCAGTACATACACCTCCGTGCCGGGCTTAACGCCATTCTCCAGTTGCTGGTAATCGGCCACGTTGTTTTCGATAAAGACAATTTCATTGCGTTGCGGTTCGGCTGCGGGGGGTACAACATCAGCCGCGGCTTGAGCAAGCTTGGCGGCATCCTGATCAATGACGGCGGTATCTTGCATCAGGGGATCGGAGTCGGTCACGGCATCTGCGGTTGTCTCCGCCGCCGCACCGTCGAACATGATGCGCGGCTCCAACATCATCATGGTCCGGCAGGGTTTGATTACTGGAGCTGGCAGGCTTGAATTTATCTTGCCTGTTTTCCATTTGAACAGGTTTTTGATAAATTTCATGTCGGCGCTCTCAAAAATAACAGGCTATCGTAGAGAGCTTGAGTATTTTGCGCGTTGTCAGTGTAATTTAAGGCGGCGCAAGGTGATAGTTGTGGGGGCTTGATACGCATAGCAAGACCTTAAAGGGAAGAGATAATCTATTTACCCACCTCTAAAATTTCTTTTACTGACACCGGCAAACGCCTGTATTAAACCAAATTTATACGCCAAGTCATTTGCGTTATTAGAGGGCTTCTTTGCCCTGAAACGTGTTCCTTGTTTCAGAATACTTGTGAACAGTAGAGGACATAAGGCAATAAAACAATTCGTGCAAACACTTACTCTAACGGGAAAGACGACTGTTTTGTAGGACGGAAGCCTCTTTGGAAGAGGGATTCCGCCACATGATGAATGGATAAAAGGCTATAGTTCCCGCGTTGCGCTGAATTTAATGTCCGGCCAGCGCTCTTCGGTCAGTTGCAGGTTGACCCTGCTGTTGGCGACATAAACCAGGTAACCGCCGCCGTCTTCGGCCAGGTTGTCAAAGGCCTTTTTCTTGAACTCTTCCAGCTTGGCCGGTTTGTCGGAACTGACCCAGCGCACGGTTGAGATAGGTACGGCATCGTAAACGCATTCGACGTTGTATTCGCTCTTAAGCCTGAAGGCGGTGACGTCAAACTGCAACACACCGACCGCCCCCAGAACAAGGTCGTTATTCTTTAACGGCCTGAATAACTGGGTCGCGCCCTCTTCGGTCAACTGCACCAGTCCTTTTTGCAGGGCTTTGGCTCTTAACGGGTCTTTTAACACCACCCGGCGGAATAATTCCGGCGCAAAATAAGGAATGCCGCCGTATTTAAGCGTTTCGCCCTGGGTAAAGGTGTCCCCGACCTGAATGGTGCCGTGGTTATGCAGGCCGATGATGTCGCCGGGGTACGCTTCTTCGACGCTTTTACGGCTGTCGGCCTGGAAGGTGATCGCGTTCGCAACCTGGATATTTTTACCGATACGCACATGATGAATCTTCATGCCTTTGTCGAATTTGCCGGAACAGACTCTCAAAAAAGCGATCCGGTCCCGATGCGACGGGTCCATGTTGGCCTGCACTTTAAATACGAAGCCGGTAAAGTTGGGCTCTTCCGGTAACACCTCGCGCTGCTCGGCCTGCCGAGGTCTGGGCGACGGCGCATATTCGGCGAACGCATCCAGCAATTCGATAATCCCGAAGTTGTTAATCGCCGAACCGAAAAAAACCGGCGTCAGCTTGCCCGCCAGATAGTCTTCAAGATCGAATTCATGGCTGGCTCCTTTGACCAAATCGATTTCATCCCTGAGTTCCTGGGCCTGATCGTCCAACAACTCATCCAACTTGGGATTATCCAGGCCTTTGATGATTTCGGCCTGGGCAATCTTGCCGCCATGCTGAGCGCTGAACAGGTGGATTTCATCCTTATACAGATGATAAACACCCTTGAAGCGTTTGCCCATGCCAATAGGCCAGGTCATCGGCGCGCATTTGATCTTCAGGACGTTTTCAACCTCGTCCATCAATTCGATAGGTTCCCGCCCTTCCCGGTCCAGCTTGTTGATGAAAGTCAGAATCGGCGTGGTACGCAGACGGCACACTTCCATCAGGTTGATGGTTCTTTCTTCAACGCCTTTGGCGACGTCGATCACCATCAGCGCGGAATCGACCGCGGTCAAGGTGCGGTAGGTATCTTCAGAAAAGTCTTCATGGCCTGGGGTATCGAGCAGGTTGATAATGCTGTCCTTATGCTCGAACTGCATCACCGAGGTGGTCACCGAAATACCCCGTTCCTTTTCCATTTCCATCCAGTCAGAGGTCGCATGACGTGCGGCTTTACGGCCTTTTACCGAACCTGCGAGCTGGATTGCGCCTCCGAACAGCAACAGTTTTTCGGTCAGTGTGGTTTTACCCGCGTCAGGGTGGGAAATAATTGCGAAGGTTCTACGACGCTTGGTTTCAGAGCTTATTTCAGTAATCGACATGTTTTATGCAAAAATAGGTACGCACGGTACACAACTAAATAGAGTACCCATTGATTTAACGGGGACGAACGGATGATTGAAGGCTTCCCTTACCATTGATGTAAAAAAATCCCGGTGGTGGTCGGCATTACCGGCCTTAAACAGTTAGCCGGACTTTTAAAAAGTCCAGTACTGCTTCACAACTACCTGATTTTACCTAATTTAAATAAAATAAGTAAGCCTCCGTCTCTTTGAACAAGGCAAAATGCCCCGTCAGATAGAGCAATACATCCCATCATCCCCGGAAATTAAGCGTATTTGACGATGTAAGACATTCGTCTTTAGGCGCTAAATTACATTTTAGTTTTTCAAGTTCACAAGCGCTCAAACGGCTCTTGTTTTCCCTGTTGCAGTGACAAAAGACAGTTTTAAGATCCTAAATAGCTCAATTGTCTTGCGCATAAAAAGAGTCTATTATCCCCAAAGTTTTGGGACAGGATGTCTTCCAGCCCAATTTTAGTGGCGGGTAGACCGACTTATCCTGATAATTCATCACCGTTTAATCATCAAATGGAGCCAGATATGGACGGCAGCGAAGAAAAGCGACGGGCGAAGCGTTACCTTACTTCGTGCATCGTCGAGCTTGACTCGGGTACGGGCGTAACACGCAATCTGAGCACTACGGGGGTTTACTTTACGACGGATAAGGCTGTTGAGCCGGGCTTGATGCTGCGATGCTTCATTCTAATGCAAAAAGCAGGCGGAAATATAACCCGTCTCCGCTGTGAAGGCAGGGTGGTACGCGCCGCCAAATCGGCGGACGGCTGGGAAGTCGGCCTGCACTTCACAACATTCGATTGGTGATTGCGTGCAATTACTCCGCCAAACAGGCTATCACTAAAATGTTAACGCGAGCATCTCGCAGGCATAAGACTTTTTGCTCGCTGCCGTCCAATTGACGGATATTTAAACGAGGTTTTGTGAAAACACTTTATTACAATCATCCTGATTTTCTTTTTCATGAAACAGGCGCCGGGCATCCTGAATGCGCTGACCGGCTCAGAAGCATAGAAAAAGCATTGGCGGCGCCGGAGTTCTCCAGTTTAATCCGGCAATCTCCGCCGCTCGGTACAGAGCAGCAAATCAGGCTGATTCATCCCCAGTTCCATATTGATGCGATTCATGAGGCTATCCCCGAACAGGGTGAACGCTGCTTGGATCATGACACGGTGCTGTCGCCCGGGTCATGGCAAGCCGCCCTTCGTGCGGTTGGCGCTGTTTGCGATGCCGTTGATAAAGTCCTGACCGGCAAAGCCGACACTGCCTTTTGCGCGGTACGCCCACCTGGTCACCATGCAGAGCCCGCGCTGGCAATGGGATTTTGTCTGTTCAATAATACCGCGATTGCGGCTAATTATGCGCGCCACCACTATCAACTTGAACGCATCGCGATTGTTGACTTTGATGTCCACCACGGCAACGGTACGCAGGCGGCTTTTTGCAATCAGCCCAATGTGCTCTACGCGTCCAGCCATGAGATGCCGCATTACCCCGGCACCGGCCATCCCTCAGAAACCGGAGTCGGCAACATTATCAATGTACCGCTGGCTGCGGGCGATTCTGGCGTTGAGTTCAGGCAAAAATACAGCAGTATTATTTTACCGGCGCTGAGGCGCTTCAAACCTGACTTATTGCTGATTTCAGCCGGCTTTGACGCCCATAAGGATGACCCGTTAGCCTCCATCATGCTGGTTGAAGAGGATTTCAAATGGGTTACTGAAGAACTGATGTCCATCGCGGACAGCTGCTGCAAAGGCCGGATTATTTCCGCGTTAGAAGGCGGCTATAATCTCAAGGCATTAGCGGCCAGTGTTGCGGTTCATGTTAAAGCGCTAATGAACGGCTAGCACACTATTACTATGATGAGCCTTGTTAGCCGATTTTTATGATCCTTGATCAGCAAGCCGGATAAACGGCAATCTATTTTTGCGTCGTCAACTCACTTGGACTATAGTTCAAAAATACTTTCAAAATACCCCTGCACCACACATGACTACACAAAACATCATCGACCCGGTTGAAAACCCTACCGCTATGGATAACGGTGTCGGCAATGAATTTTCCTCCGCCATGCAAAAAATCATAGAACAGGTTGAAAAGTTAACCGACATCGGTATTGCGCTTTCCTCCGAAAAAGATACGATGCAGTTACTGGAAAAAATCCTGGTAGGGGCAAAATCCATTACCCATTCGGATGGCGGAACGATATACCGGGTTGACGGCGATACCATTAAAATAGAAATCATCCGCTCCGACAGCCTGGGTATTTGCTTGGGGGGCGAAGGCAATGCGATTAACATTCCCAATATCCCTCTGTACGGAGAAAATGGGGAGCCTAATCTTAAGAACGTCGTTTGTTATTCGTACCACAACAACAAAACCATCAATATCGAAGACGCCTACGACGCGGTAAATTTCGATTTTACCGGCACCAAAGCATTCGACAAGCAAAATAATTACCGTTCCAAATCTTTCCTTTCCATCCCGCTGACGAATCACCAAGGCGAGATCATCGGCATCCTGCAACTGATTAACGCCCTTGATCCTGTAACCAAAGAGATTATCAAGTTCGACTCAGTCTCACAACGCTTTGCCGAAGCATTGGCTTCGCAAGCCGCCACCGTTTTAACCAAGCAGCAGCTCATTACCGAGCTGGAAAACATGTTCGAATCACTGGTCAAATTAATAGCGACGGCCGTTGACGAGAAATCGCCCTACACGGGCGGGCATTGCCGCCGCGTTCCCGAGTTGACTTCAATGCTGACTGAGGCGGCGCATGATACTGACTATGGCTATTTACAGGATTTCAAGCTTAGCGAAGCCGACCGTTACGAACTCACCATCGCGAGTTGGCTGCACGACTGCGGCAAAATCATCACGCCCGAGCATGTCATTGACAAGGCGACAAAGCTGGAAACCATTTTTGACCGTATCCATTTGCTGGAAACGCGTTTTGAAGTGTTAAAACGCGATCAGGAAATTGCCTATCTCAAACAGCAGCTTGCTGATCAGCAGGTCAATAAAGCCCCGTCGCCGGAATTGGAACAAAACTTCCAGGCAGGTATCAGCCAACTAAACGACGATTTGGCGTTTATCCGCCGCTGCAATACCGGCGGAGAAGCGATGTCGGATGGCGACATTGCCCGTCTTCAGTCGTTACAAAAGCTTAGATGGTCGTTGAACAATGCCGATGCGCCGTTATTAAGCGATGAAGAGGTTTACAATTTGAGCATATTCAGAGGCACCTTGACCTCGGAAGAACGACATATCATCAACAATCATATCAACGTCACCATTTCGATGCTGGAAGCCATTAAATTCCCCAAGCATCTGCAAAACGTCGTTGAAATTGCGGGCGGTCATCATGAGCGCATGGACGGCAAAGGCTATCCCAAAGGGCTGAACCGGGAAGAAATGTCGATTCAGGCGCGGGCAATGGCCATAGCGGATGTCTTCGAGGCGTTGACGGCAAAAGACCGGCCTTATAAAGCAGGAAAAAAGCTTTCCGAAGCCTTATCCATATTGAAGAAAATGAAAGAAGAGCAGCACATTGATCCCGATCTGTACGATGCCTTTATTGAACAGAAAATCTACAAAAAATATGCTGAAAAATTTCTGGATGACTTCCAAATCGACATCGATTAATAAACAATCTTGCAAGGTGCGCATCACGCACCCTTTTCCAAATCTTCAAGATCAATAAAGGCCGCAGCGCCCCCGGCTTCTGATGAAATTCACTAATAAATGGCTTAAATCTTACCGCTTTTTGGCATGTACCCTGGTCACGCTGTTATTCATCGCGCACACTGCGCATTGGCTGCATATTCCAACCCTGCAACGCATGGAAAACATTTTATATGACTTGCGCTTGCGAACCACCGTTGTCAACACCGTAGACCCCCGCATTGTCATTATCGACATTGACGAGGAAAGCCTCGCCAAAGAGGGACGTTGGCCTTGGCGTAGAGATAAGCTGGCCTATTTGGTCGATATGTTGTTCGATTATTACAACATTAAACTGCTAGGCTTTGACGTGGTTTTTTCCGAGCCGGATACCAGCGGCGGCGTGGAGCTACTGGAAAAACTGGCCTCCGGCCCGCTACAAAAAGATGCCGATTTTCTATTGGCATTGGAAACGGTGCGCCCGCAATTGTCTTACGATGACATGTTTGCCAAAAGCCTTGAAACCCGGCCTGTTGTTCTGGGGTATTTCACCAGTCATATCACCGAAAAGACCCCCGAGATAGGCATACTGCCAAGACCTTTGGCTGCGGCGGACGGATTGCCGTTCAGCTCTTTGCTGTTCAAAGGAAAAAGTTATGCCGCCAATCTGGCAAAACTGCAAACGGCGGCAATGTCCGGCGGTTTTTTTAACAATCCCAATGTTGACGAGGATGGTGTTTACCGAAGACTGCCGCTGCTAATGAATTATAACAACCGGCTGTATGAAGCATTGTCGCTGGCATTGTTCAGAACCTTGCTGGGCATGCCGGAAATTAAATTCGTTACCGGCGAACACTATGGCAAAAATAACTACGATAGCCGTCTGGAAGCCCTGGAGATTGAGAACTTCCACATCCCCGTTGACGAGAGCGGCGCCCTTTTAGTACCTTACCGGGGACGGCAAGGAAGCTTTACTTATATTTCGGCAACCGATGTACTTAATGGCGTAGCCGATGTGGAGAAATTAAAAGACAAAATTGTTATTGTCGGCACCTCGGCGGCGGGTTTACTCGATTTGCGGGTAACGCCGGTACAAAACATCTACGCGGGGGTCGAAGTGCATGCCAACATTCTCAGCGGCTTACTCGACCAAGCCATCAAATCCAGACCCAACTACATCCTTGCGGCTGAATTGGCCGAATTGCTGTTAATCTGCTTGGCCGCAATCTTTGTATTTCCGCGTTTACCCGCGTTGTTATCCGCTGTTGTCTTCGGCATATTGCTTGTCTCTGGAATAGCGTTCAATTTTTACTGTTGGGCAATCTGGAACATCGATACCTTGTTGGCGACCCCCATTACCTTATTGATCGCCCTGTACGGTATCCAGCTGTTTTTCGGTTTTTTCTTCGAAAGCCGTAAGAAAAAACAAATGGGCAATATGTTCGGCCAATATATTCCGCCCGAATTGGTCGAACAAATGAGCCAATCGGATGAAGAGTTTTCTTTGAAAGGCGAAAGCCGGGAAATGACCGTGTTATTTTCCGATGTCCGGGGCTTTACCACCATTTCCGAAGGCATGGAGCCGCAGGAACTATGCGAACTGATCAACGGCATTTTGACCCCGGTAACCAGCGTCATACACGAATCCAAAGGCACTATCGACAAATATATCGGCGACGCGATCATGGCTTTTTGGGGAGCGCCGATGCACAACCCTCAACATGCCGCCTACGCTGTAAAAGCGGGCCTGACAATCTTGCAAACCTTAACTTCAATTCAGCAGGAATTTAAAGCCAAAGGCTGGCCTGAAATTGACATCGGCATAGGCCTTAATACCGGAAAAATGAGCGTCGGCAATATGGGATCGCAATTCCGCATGGCTTACACGGTGATGGGCGATGCGGTCAATTTGGGTTCGCGCCTCGAAGGGCTTACCAAACAGTACGGCGTAAAAATGATTGTCAGCGAAAGCACTCTTCAGGCCGCCCCTGAATTCGTTTACCGGGAACTCGATAAAGTCCGCGTCAAAGGCAAAAACAAACCCATTACTATTTACGAACCCTTGGGGGCAATGGAAGACGTCAGTTCCGAACAAATGCGGATTCTCGACTTATTGAATCAAGGCCTGCATGGCTACCGGCAACAACAATGGGCCAGCGCGCAAATCATTTTCGAGCAATTGGCCAGGCAACACCCAGATGACAGATTATATTCCATTTATCTTAAACGGATAGCCTACTACCTTGAATCGCCGCCCGGAACCGACTGGGATGGTGCGTTTACCCATACCAGCAAATAATTTTGTAAGAATTAACTCACATTTTTTATCACGTTCATGGAAGGAATAGGTATAACTACTTATCTAAATGTTATACTAAACAAACTATTAACGTGGAAGCGGGCCGATGAAAAACAACCGTAAAAAACAGCCGACGGATCAGCAGTCATTGTTTGACGCAAACCTGTCTCTGCGCCGCGCGCTTAAGCTGGCTCTTTTAGCGGCACTCTACCCTGCTTTTTCTTATGCCAATCCTGAGGGGGCGCAAGTCGTCAGCGGACAAGTCAGCATTGACGCCGCTACGCCGGGTGTGACCACGATCACCAACAGCCCGAATGCGATTATCCAATGGCAAAATTTCAACATCGGCCAAAACGAACTCACTCAATTTATTCAACAAAACGGCCAAAGTGCAGTACTCAACCGCATCATAGGCCAGAACCCCAGTGAAATTCTGGGACAATTGACCTCCAACGGTAAAGTCTTCCTAATAAACCCCAACGGCATCGTGTTCGGCGCAGGCGCTACGATCGATACCCAAGGCCTGATTGCATCCAGCCTCAACCTGAGCGATCAGGACTTTCTTAGCGGCAACTACCATTTTATGGCGGGGTCCGACGCTGGCAAGATAGTCAACGAAGGCATTATCCGGGCCGGAAAGGACGGCAATGTTATCCTTATAGCCCCGCAAATTGAGAACAACGGCATTATCAAGAGCGATGGAGGCTCCATTACCCTGGCAGCCGGACATGAACTGACCATTACCAACCTGGATGACCCTGATATTCGTTTTCAAATCCAGGCGCCCGCCGACAGCGCCGTTAACCTCGGCAAGCTGTTAACCGAAGGCGGCGCAATCAACGTGTTTGCAGGCACGATCAAACACAGCGGCGAGATCAATGCCGACAGCGTCGAGGTTGACGCGCAAGGCAATATCCGGCTGGTTGCGGCGCAGGATATAACGTTAGCGGCCGGCAGCAAAATATCGGCTAATAACAGTCAGGGCAATGCAGGAAACATCCATATAGACAGCCAGGACGGCGCCACCCTGGCACAAGGCGTCATAGAAGCCAAGGCCGGCCAAACCGGCGATTCGACTTCGCTTACGACAGGCAAAGGCGGCAACATAGAACTGCTCGGCGAGCGGGTCGGCGTACTCGGCCAAGCGCGTATTGACGCAAGCGGCGAAAACGGCGGCGGACGGGTTTTAATAGGCGGTGATTATCAAGGCAAAAACCCCGCCATACACAATGCCAAAGCGACTTATGCCGGCAAAGATACCGTTATTAAAGCCGACGCCAAAACCAATGGCGATGGCGGCAAAGTCATCGTCTGGGCGGATGATATAACACGGGCCTTCGGTTCGATCAGCGCTCAAGGCGGCATGCAATCCGGCAACGGCGGTTTTATCGAAACATCCGGGCGCCAATACCTCGATGTCGAGGGCGTTCGGATCAACGCTTCGGCTGCGAATGGCCGCTCAGGTTCTTGGCTGCTTGATCCCAATAACATTAGAATTATTCATGCCACCGGCACTTCGTCAGACGTGAACATGAGTGCAGCCAATCCATTTGCTCCGCCCTCGGATTCGATAAACTCTATAATATCCGATTACACAATTAATCAGGCTCTTGGCGGCTATACCAGCGTTTCGTTGACTACATCAAGCGGAGGCTCGGCCGGAAGCGGCGAGATTTTCTTTGACGGCTCTTATGGTTCGATCGTAATAAGCAAGAATTCATCCGATACGTTTTCGACCACATTGACTTTTAATGCTTTCAACAACATTAAGTTTCTCTCTTCCGGCAATACAACTTTCGAAACCACTTCAACAACCGGCACAGACGGTCTTACCGTCGTGTTCAATCCCGGCGCCGGCAAGGTCATGGTAGAGAATGGAGCAACCCTGAACCTGAATGGCCAGGGAGCTAATTTGGAAGCTCAATTAAGCGGCGGGAAGACCTGGGAAAACAGCGGAACCCTCAATATGCTGGGCAAGTCAGTTATCCGTCCCTATCTGTCCTCGGCATCGACCTTCGAAAACCTTTCCGGAGGCGTGCTGAACATCGGCTCGACCGGGACTTGGTCATTTCTCAGTAATTCGAGTACCCAAGACGGTAATATCAACAATGCCGGTACCGTCAACGTTAATCAGAGCACCTCTTGGGAAGCCAGGTTCTCGCAAGCCGCAGGCGGGATACTCAATCTGCACAACGGCTTATCCATGCAGCATCTTGATGTCGCTGCGGGTACTATCAATATCGACAGCGGCAAAACGCTATGGATACCTGAAACCCACGCAGGCTATTACAAGTTTAACGGCGCATCCATCAATGGACCGGGACGCCTGCAGATTGGCTACGCAGTTTCAAGCTACTCACCGACAGTGACTTTCAATAATGTCAGTACCAGCAGTCTTACTCTATTACGGGAGGAAAAAGGCACATTGGTATTTTCCGGCAGCAATACCTTCGCCAATACTAAGTTTTTCGCGAATGGAACAACCAATACAAACTGGTTCATCATCCCAACGGCAACCTACACCGGCAATACCGAATGGTGGGCCAAGGGGAATATTACGCTGAGCAATAATCTGAGCACTTCCGGTAATATCACATTGGGCGCCGGATGGAACGCCAATATTGCCACTCCGACGACGACATCGTCCGGCATGATCACCAATAACGCCGCCTTAAGCGCCGCCAATGTGACTTTCAAGGCCGGAAAGATGGCTCTGGGCGGCACCATCAATGGCAGCACAGCTGTCAGTTTATTAAGCACTAACGCCATCGATCTTGGCGCTATTACCACCGGCGACGCATTGACTACGCTTGAACTGAGCAGTGCCGAGTTAAACACCATCACCACACCGATCCTGCGCATAGGCGATGCAAACAGCGGCGCCATTACCGTCAAGTCGGCATTGGGAAACACCTTATCAACGGACGCGCTGAAGAATATTTCCAACCGGCTGAACTTGACTTCCGGCGGCGCCATCACCCAGGCTTCCGGTGCAACAATAGCCGCCATCCCCGGACTCAGTTTATCAGGATCTTCAGTCACATTGACCGAAGCCAACCCGGTTGGCGTCATTTCCGGTTCGACTTCAGGCGGTTCTTTTTCATATAAATCGAGTAACCCGATTTCCGTCACCACTGTAGACGGCGTTAGCGGAATCACCACCAACAATGGCGCTGTTTCGCTGACTGCCGCCACAGGCGACGTGTCGATACCCGGACAGATCAATGCAGGCACCGGCAACGTTAATCTGACGGCCACTACCGGTTCGGTCTACGGCTCAGGCACAAGCCCGGATATTATTGCCGGCTCGCTCGATATCAGCGCATTCATCAATATCTACGGCGTAGGCGGGTTGCATACCCAGGTCTCCCAAATCGGCAACCTGAGCGCATCTACCGGTTATATTAATCTCCGGGATTTTGGCACGACAGGAATAAGTCTTGGGCCAATCAGCGCCCGCGGTAATATTGCAATCACCGCATCATCGCCGATCACAGTGTCTGGCGGCAGCGGAATTACTTCATCATCCGGCAATATCAACCTTGCCGCCGGCAGCGCTTCCGTCCTGACCGTTAACGCCCCGCTTACTGTCGGCTCTTCAGGTCAGATTACCCTGACAGGCGGTTCGCTTGCCGGAACTAATAGCGCTGCATATAGCGGATTTTTTACCGGTACTAATACCAGTAGTAACAGTAACAACAGTAATAACAGCAACAACAACAACAGCAGCAGCAACAACAACAACAACAGCAGCAGCAACAGCAACAACAGCAACAGCAACAACAACAACAGCAGCAACAGCAACAGCAGCAGCAACAGCAGCAGCAGCAACAGCAGCAACAGCAGCAACAGCAGCAGCAACAGCAGCAGTAACAGCAGCAGTAGTAGCAGCAGCAACGCTGGCGAAAGCAATACGGACGCTGCTTCGACCCAAACAGATAATGATAACGATGAAGACGATCAGACTAACAATCCTGTCACCCTGGACTCCTTGCCGCAATCGGTGCAAGAAGTCACAACAAACTCCCTGGAACAAATCATATCGGTTGTGGTGGCGCCATCAACTCAATCGGGACAACAGTCAGGCGATCAACCGGGTAACAACCCACAAGGCGGCACTGGTGAATCCTCCGACCCAAGCAAAACAACCACCAATAAGCAGTGCACTAAATGACCGCCCATTTATCCTCTTTCAATAAAACGCCCATACCGGCTCAATCAACTGCAGGAAGCGCTGTAGCGGAACCCGGATGGCGCACCCTTGGTTTCGCCGGGGTTTTTCGGCGAGGCCAAGGACAGTCCTCCCGCGCTACACTCCTTAATTGGAGTAAACCACGACAACCGCTGTCTCTGGCGGGTTATGGTTTATGGTTATGCTTATTAATTCTCACCCTACCCGCTTATGCGGAGCCTCAAGTCGTCGGTCACATCAGTTTTGTCAAAGGTAGCAACGCAGCGCAACAACCTGGCGCCGCACCCCGTATCCTCGGTAAAGACACGGAGATTTTTCAGGGAGACAACATCCAAACGACCGAGCGCAGTTTTGTGATTGTCGAGTTTATCGACGGCGCCAAAGTTACCGTGCGGCCAAACAGCAACTTCAGTATTGATCATTACGACAGCCAATCGGCCAACAAAGCCGCTCAGTTGGTATTGCATCAAGGCGGAGTCAACACCAGCACCGGCGACATAGCCAAAGCTAATCCCGAAAGTTTCCAGATAAAAACCCCGACATCCACCGTTAAACCCACAACCGAAAAAGCTGAATATACGGTAAATATTTGCGACAAAGAGTGCGCGGAAAAAGCGAAGCAAGCAGCCGGGACCCGGACCGAACAAAGCGTAGCCGCTCGTGTAGTCGATATTAAAGGCGAAGTCAGCGCGATAAACCGCGCCGAAAAAGACGCAAAAGAGCGCCCCCTGTCATTAGGCGCCCCCCTGTATAACTCCGATTCCATTCACAGCGAAAAGGACAGTTACGCGCTGTTGGTATTTCCTGATGGTGAGAAAATCACGTTACAGGCCGACAGCGACATGGATATTAAACAATATGACTACAAAGTTAGCGGAAAAAAAGACCGGATTTTATTGCGTTTGACAACCGGCGGATTGCGTGCCTTGACTGGCAGCATCGGCAAGAACGATCATAGCGCCTTTGCGTTGGATACGCCGGTTGCAACAATCGGCATCAGAGGCACAGGTACGGACTCCTATACAGACGGATCATCCCTTAATCATTCTACCTGGCAAGGAACATCGTTTTTGCAGAACGAAGCAGGAGAATTCGATGTGCCGGAAGGAAGCAGCAGCACCACGACCGGTTCGGATCAAATTCCACGGATATATCCCACTCCGCAAAATGCCCCGCAACCGCCCGCACCCAGGCCGGATACCAATAAATCCGACCCCAAAAAAGTATTCGAGTCAAAAACTCCCAGCGAAGGCGATACATCGGTTAAGTCCACTCGGGGAAACACCGCCGTCGAGAATAACAACGGCGGAAAAGCCACGGTAAAAGAAGGTGAAACCGGCTCCACAAATCAGGATGGACAAACAACGACGTTTCAGTCCGATGAAGCCTCCTCCGGCAATACTTCATCCGGTAATTCGGGAGTATTTGACAACGATCCAGGTAATTCACTCGAAGGTTGTTAATGTAGCAGTGTAAAAGCGCGTTGCATTGATAACCTTTCTGCGCGAATAATGCTGAAAATGCTTCGGCACCCCAAAAAATCATGAAAAAACAATACATCACCACACACACTAAAAAACATAAAGAGCGTTAGAGATGAATAAGAAAATTCATTGGTTTACCGCCCGATCCATCGGATCGACTCTAATCGCCGCCGGTTTATACCTGATCCCGCAAGCGTTTTGTCTGGCCGCAGCACCGCAGGAATTCAGATTTAACATTGAGCATTTTTCGGTTGAGGGTTTATCGCCGCTGTCCCAAACGTTTATCGACGACTACTTTAAACCGCTGCAAAACAAGCCCTACACGCTTAAAGAACTTCAAGACGTCAGCAAGGCGCTTGAACAGGTTATCCGCGAACAGGGATACCCGTTTTACCGGGTGGTAGTGCCGCCGCAAACGCTGGCCAGCGGCGATGTCAAACTGCAAGTCATTTCCTTTACCTTGGGCGAAATTGAAGTGACCGGCAATGAACACTTTACCCGCAACAACGTCATTGCCAGTTTACCGGTTCTTAGCAACACCGAATCGCCCAATACCCAGGCCTTATCCGAAGCGCTTAAAGTGGCTAATAAGCATCCGTCGAAACAGGTGCAGGTCATCTTCAAACCCAGCCAAATGCCGGATAAACTGAACGCCAATATTGCAGTCTCGGAACGCCGCCCTTATCAGGCGTCCTTGATAGCCACTAATTACGGCACGCCCAGTTCGGGCGCTTACCGGTTGACTGGCGCATTGCAGTACAGCAACTTGTGGGGCCTGGATCATATCGTCAACGGCAGCTACTCGACTTCTCCCGATCATGCGGATTCCGTAAAGCAATACGGCTTCAGCTACAGCCTGCCGGTCTACCGGCTCAAAGGCTGGTTGAGCGCCTACTATGCCAGTTCATCGGTTAATGTCGGCACCGTGGCGACCGATTTAACGGTGACTGGGGCCGGTGAAATGTACGGCATCCATTATCAGCAGTTTTTACCCAAACTGGGCAAATACGAGCATAGCCTGGATTTGGGCATCGATAACCGCTATTTCATCAACGATGTTCAATTTCAAAGCAGCCAAATCGGCGCCAATGTCCGCAGTGTACCGTTCAGCGTGCTTTATAAAGGCGAATATCCCTGGCAAAACGCTCACACCGGCTATTATGTGCAGTGGGTGGGCAATACCGACTTCGGCGGCCACAATACTGACGCGCATTACCAAGCGTCCCGCCTTAACACCAAGCAAAACTGGGACTTGCTGCGTTACGGCGGCAGTTTTTCGGTCAATGTTGAAAATTGGCTGATACAAACCAGCCTTACCGGCCAGCAAAGCAACAATCCGCTGATCGCCGGGGAACAGCTCGGCATTGGCGGCAGTTTTGATGTCAGAGGCTATGAGCAGCGCGAAACCGGGGCAGACAGCGGTGAAATTGTAAAATTCGAAGTCACTACGCCCGCTTGGCCCGCCCTGAGCCTAGTCGAAGGGCAAAAAACCAATTTATTTGTCTTTTATGACTACGGTCATGGCCGTTTGCAAAGCGCTACACCGGGGCAAGTCAAAGACTGGAACCTGAGCGGCACAGGGATCGGCGCGCGCTTTCAATGGCAGGAGTATTTTCTAGGCAATATTGCCTTTGCCAATGCGCTGGACACTGCCGAAGCGGGGACTACCAAAGCGGGAGACAACCGCATCCATGCCAATATTGTGTTCAAATACTGAAGATTGAGTCATACTCTACGCGGAACTTTATCGCGCTGTTCGACCTTTAGCGCGTTGCACGTAAAAACACTTCCGACAAGTTGACAGACATGCATCAGGCCGCATCCCATATCATTGTCATAGAGCTGGCTCCTCCAGATGAGGCCGTACCGCGTATTAAACTGCTTACCTCCTCCGCTGCCGCATTTTTAGGTTATACCGAGCAAGAACTGATCGGCAGCCCTGTCGACCTGATCTACGCCGCCGAACACGACAAGGTGCTCTGGCGGGCGGCCCTTGCCGATGTAATCGCTGGTAAAGAGCGCGAGCCGGGAGCGGCAAGCTTTGCCTGCGACATACTCACCAAGACCAAGCGCAAAATCCGGGCATTCATATCCCTTGGTCTGTTATCCCCTCGGACAGCCTATAAAACCGACATTGTTTTGCTGATTCAGGACAAGCCCACCGACTCCGCTGAAGACTTGAGCACTAAATCCGCGCTGGCCGAAAGCGAAGAACGTTTTCGGCAAATGGCCGAAATGACCGGCGAATGGTTATGGGAGCAGGATCCTGACGGCTACTATAGCTACAGCAGCACCGCGGTTACTCAAATACTCGGCTATCGTCAGGAGGAAGTACTCGGCAAACACTATACCGAGTTTTTAGCCCCGCAGGATAAAGCAGACCAACAGCGATATGTGACCAGCCGCCGGCCTTTTTATGCATTATTGTCCCACTACCGGCATAAAGACGGCCGCCAGATACTGACCGAATCGACCGGATTGCCGATTATCGACGGCGAAGGGAAACTGCTTAAATGGCGGGGCGTTGACCGTGACATTACCGCCAGAATGCATTTCCAGGATGCGCTTATCGAAAGCGAAAAACGCATCCGGCTCATTATCGACAGCTCGTTGAGCGCGATCGTGATTATGGATGCTTACGGCATTGTTATCGATTGGAATCGCCCGGCCGAGAAAATATTCGGTTGGTCCAAAGAAGAAGCTATCGGCCAACGCCTTGACCAGTTAATTATCCCCCCCGCACAACGTGATGCGCATCGTCGGGCGTTGGGGCATTTCCTTCGTACCGGTTTTGGCCCATTCATAAACCGGTTAATCGAGCAAACCGCCATTCGCCGCGACGGCACTGAATTTCCGGTTGAACTAAACTTTTCCCCGTTAAAACAGGGCAACACTTATATATTCAGCGGTTTTATCCATGACATAACCGAACGTAAACGCCTGGAGCATCGATTTCAACAAGCGGTGGAATCGGCGCCCAATGCGATTGTCATGGTCAACAAGACCGGAACGATCGAGATGGTCAATTCGCAAACAGAGACGTCTTTCGGTTATTCACGCACTGAATTAGTGGGGCAACCGGTTGAAATATTAGTGCCGGAGCGCTTTCGCGAAGCTCATACCGGTTTTCGCCAAGCCTACCTCGCCGCCCCGGTATCCCGGCCTATGGGCGTGGGCCAGGAACTCTACGGGCTACGCAAAGACGGCACCGAATTTCCGGTTGAAATAGGCCTCAGCCTGATCGACAGCAAAGAAGAAACATTGGTGCTGAGCACCATCGTAGACATTACCACGCGAAAAGCGACGGAAGCGGCAATCCGCCAAGCGCAAATCAATCTGGCCATTGCCCAAAGCGAAATCAAGATTGCCCAACGCATCCAGGCATCCCTGTCGCCGTCGGCGCCGATCAAATCCAATCATTTTGAAGTCACCGGCTATTGCTTGCCCGCCGACCAAGTCGGCGGCGATTATTTCGATTATTTTTACCGCGATGAAAACCATCTGGACATGATTATTGCCGATGTTTCCGGCCATTCGATCGGTCCCGCGCTGTTTATGGTCGAAACCCGCAGCGCCATTCGAACCCAGGCCGGCGGCCTGGGAACGCCCGCAAAAACCCTAAACATACTGAACAATTTTCTGTTTGAGGATTTGGACAAGTCCGACTACTTTATCACGCTGTTTTATTTGCAATACGACCTCTCCAACCATCAATTGAGTTTCGCCAATGCGGGCCACCCGCCCCCTTTACTGCTCAGTTCTTTTCAATCCGAATGCAGGCAACTCGATGCCGATGGGTTAATATTGGGCGTATACAAAAATGTGGTCTTTGAAGAAAAAATCACCACGCTGTCTGAAGGCGACTTAATTCTGCTGTATACCGACGGCTTAACCGAAGCGGAAAACGCTGATGGCGAGTTTTTCGGCCTAAAACGCGTCAACGACATTCTCGCCGAACATGGGCAGGAAACGCCGCAGACCATCATTGACGCGCTGCTGGAACAGCTAAAGCAATTTTGCGGCAGCGAATCCTTTAACGATGATATTACGTTGATGGTTTTTAAGCGGAATTAATGACTGGGCCGCGTTAATCCAGAAAAGTACAAATGCCGACTCAAAAATAGTCTGAAGCTGCCAACAACAAAGCGCCCGCGAACACGCCCGCCAGCACATCGTCCAGCATAATGCCCAAACCGCCGTGAACCTTCCGGTCAATCCACTTAATCGGCCACGGTTTGAGTATGTCGAAGAACCTGAACAGAACAAAACCCAGCAGCATCGCTTGCCAACTGAAGGGAACCAGCCACATCGTTATCAGGTAACCGGCAATCTCGTCCCAAACGACGCCGCCAAAATCATGTTCATCCAGTTTTTTTGCGGCAATGTCGCAAATCCATATCCCGGCAACGGTCACGATCAGCGTCAACAGGCTGTAAACGAACAGATTGGTTTGCGCAAACAGCCAGTAAACCGGAACGGCGGCCAATGTGCCCAAGGTGCCCGGAGCTTTTTTTGCCAGACCGGAGCCGAAGCCGAAGGCCAGAAACAGGATCGGGTCAGACAGGATCTGCCGGGGTGTCAGTTTGTTTTTACCCAGCCGGGTGTTAAGAAAAATGCTCAAAGCCTTTTACCTCTAATGGTTGGATATTGCCTGATTTGTTCAAGCGCAAACCCGGCTTGGCTTCAATGATGCCGATTTTGCTAGCCGCTATAGTTAATTGCTCGGCCTGATCTGGGCTTACGGTAAAGCACAATTCATAGTCGTCACCGGCAGTCAACGGCATAGCCCAATCGCCGGTATTGTTTATGTAGCTGAGCACCGGTTTTGACAACGGCAGCGCTTCCCAATCGATACACGCGCCGACTTGGCTTTGCTCCAGAATATGGCTCAGATCACCGGCCAAGCCGTCCGATAAATCGATGCAGGCATTGGCAACGCCGATTAAGGCCAGCCCCGCTTCGATTTGCGGATCAGGCCGGTTAAACCGGGTTAAAGCGGCGTCGGAATCGGCACAGCGGTACCCCTGTTTTATTTTCAAGCCTAGCCCTGCATCGCCTAAGAAGCCGGTCATATAAATAAAGTCACCGGGCCGGGCCGCTGAACGCCTCAGCGCCCTGCCTTTCGGAACTAGCCCCATAGCCTGAACGGTCAAGGTCAACGGGCCTGAGGTCGTATCGCCACCGATCAAATCCACCGAATGGCGCTCGGCCAGATTTAAAAAACCTTTGGCAAAAGCCGTCAGCCAGTTTTCATCAACCTTAGGCAGGGTTAATGCCAATGTCACGGAAATCGGTTTTGCGCCCATGCCGGCAAGATCGCTCAAATTCACGGCCAACAGTTTATGCCCCAGCAATTCGGGGTCGGCTCCGGCAAAAAAATGCACATTTTCGACCATCGTATCGGTGGTCACGGCCAGCTCATAGCCGTCTGGAATGGACAACAGCGCGCAATCGTCGCCTATGCCCAACAGCGTTGAGGGATTGGCGATACGTTGCTGGGTGAAAAAACGCCGGATTAGGGAAAACTCGGAAAGGGGCATGAGATTAGGCTAAAGGCTAAAGGCTAAAGGCTAAAGGCTAAAGGCTAAAGGCTAAAGGCTAAAGGCTAAAGGCTAAAAGTATAGGCCTTTCCGCCCTCACCTTGCGCCTTTCGCCTTTATTTCCATCGCCCTTTTTTGCTGCGCGACTTTGTCCAGTATGCCGTTGACATACTTGTGGCTGCCGTCGGCGCCAAAATGTTTGGCCAGATTAATGCCTTCATTCAACACAACCCGGTACGGCATATCCAGTCGATGCAACAACTCGTACACGCCGATTCTTAAAATCGCCCTTTCGACCGGGTCTATCGTATCGACAGGACGGTCTACAAATTCCGACAGCACCTGATCAATAGCTTCCAGATTTTTAGGCACACCGTAAAACAACTCGACAAAATAACTTTTCTGAGCGTCTTTCAATCGCTCTTCTTCCAGGAACTGCCGTTCAATCTCGCTAAGACTCTGACCGGCCATCTGCCATTGATACAATGCCTGTACAGCCGCTTTTCGGGCATTGGTTCGAGCTTGACTCATTAGTTTTCCAGATTATTAAATAAATTGACCATTTCAATGGCCGACATGGCCGCTTCCGCGCCTTTATTACCGGCTTTGGTGCCTGCGCGCTCTATCGCCTGCTCAATACTGTCGACGGTTAACACGCCAAAACTGACCGGTACGTCATATTGCAGGGAAACCTGGGCCAAGCCCTTAACGCATTCACCGGCGACATATTCGAAATGCGGCGTACCGCCCCGGATTACTGCGCCTACGGCGATGATCGCATCGTATTTTTTAGTCGCCGCCACGCGTTGCACCACCATCGGCAATTCAAACGCACCGGGAGCCTTGACCAGATGAATATCCGCTTTGTTGGCGCCGTGACGCACCAGCGCATCGATCGCACCGGCTTCCAGTTGTTCAACGATGAAACTGTTAAAGCGGGAGGCTACAATGCAGAATTTTCCGCCTTGAACGAGCAAATTCCCTTCAAAGGTTTTTAGTGTTGACATGATGTTTCTCTACTGTGTGATTAACTGGTAATGTTATTGGAATCGCGTTGTAACAATTAATTGATTCACCACGAAGACACGAAGGGCACGAAGAAAACCAGGGTAAAAACGTTGTGCCCTTCGTGGTATTATTTTTTTAGCCTATAAAGTCAATATCTTCAACCCACATGCTCGGCGACTTCCAAATCAAAGCCTGACAACGCGACATACTTTTTCTGGATGCCTAAAACTTTCAGTTTGCGCACACCCAGGTCGGCCAGAATTCTCGCGCCCGTGCCGGTGGTGCGCCAATCCGCGGCTCCGGCAGCCTGGACGGCGTTAACGATGCCGTTATCTTCCAACTGATAATGATGTATCAGTTCCGCCAGCGACTTGTTATCCTCACTTTGCCTGATAACCACCAGCACTCCGCGCCCTTCCCCGGCTATTTTCTGCATGGCCTCGCGCAATGAAATACTGCAATCGCTGCGTTTGGATGCAAACACGTCATCCAGCAGATTCCGTGCGTGGACCCGGACTAGAACCGGTTCGTCGCCGGAAACCTGGCCCATGACCAGCGCCAAGTGCAGATTATTGTCATTCCTGTCCTGATAGGCATACAACCTGAAATCGCCGAATTCGGTCGGATAAGCGCATTCGCTGATGCGTTCCAGGGTGTTTTCGTGCTGGATACGGTAATGGATCAAATCGGCGATCGTGCCGATTTTAAGGTCGTGCTGCTTGGCGAACACCTCCAGATCAGGGCGCCTTGCCATCGAACCGTCTTCATTGAGTATCTCAACGATAACCGCCGCCGGTTCCACGCCTGCCAATCTGGCTAAATCGCAACCCGCTTCGGTATGCCCGGCACGATTTAATACGCCGCCGGATTGCGCCATTAACGGGAAGATATGCCCCGGCTGCACCAGATCGTCGGCCTTGGCGTCCGCCGCCACGGCGCATTGAATGGTACGCGCCCGGTCGGCTGCTGAAATGCCGGTGGTTACGCCGGTTGCCGCCTCGATAGACACGGTGAAATTGGTGGAATGCGCCGTTTTGTTTTCATTGACCATCAACGGCAAACGCAATTGCTGGCAACGCTCGCCGGTCAAGGTCAAACAAATCAGGCCGCGGCCGTAACGCGCCATAAAGTTAACATCTTCAGGGCGCGTGAATGAAGCCGCCATAACCAGATCGCCTTCGTTTTCACGGTCTTCATCATCCATAATGATGACCATTTTGCCTAAGCGTAAATCTTCTATAATTTCTTCGATAGTATTCATTTTACCCTTGGGCTCAACCTAAAAAACCGCTTTTTTGCAATAATTCTTCCGTGATGCCGCTGTGGCTTCTGGCCGCCGCATCACCCTTGATTAACCGCTCCAGATAACGAGCCAACAAATCCACTTCCAGGTTGACTTTGGTTCCGACCACCGCGTCACCCAACGTCGTCTCCTTGAGCGTATGCGGCACGATGTTAACGCTAAACACGGCGCCGTCGACTTCATTGACAGTCAGGCTGATGCCGTTGATGCAGATAGAGCCTTTTTCGGCAATATATTTGGCCAAGTTGTCAGGCGCTTTAAATTTGAAGCGGAAAGAACGCCCGTCCGCCCGCTTTTCCGTCACTGCGCCGATGCCGTCGACATGGCCGCTGACGATATGCCCGCCCAACCGGGTTGACGGAGTCAAGGCCAGTTCCAGATTGACCGGGGTGCCGACTGCCGCGGCATTTAATGTGGTTCTGGACAGGGTTTCATTGGAGACATCCGCGCAAAAATAATCTGCGCCCAGTTCCACTGCGGTCAGGCACACGCCGTTGACGGCAATACTGTCGCCCAGCGCGACATCATGCAACGGTAATTTTCCGGTCGCTACGGTCAATCTGCAATCGCCGGCTTTCTGCTCGATTACCGATATTTTGCCCACTGCCAAGATAATGCCTGTAAACATTGCTGCCCCTACAATGGTGTATAAGTTAATTTTAAATCCTGTCCGATCTGCCTGACATCGCGCAATTTCAACTGCTCTTTGTCGGCCATCTGCTGCAAACCCGGCAGGTTAAACAATCCGCGCCCTTGGTCGCCTAAAATACAGGGGGCCATATAAATGACATATTCATCGACCAAGCCTTCAGCCAGCAACGCGCCGTTAAGCACGAAACCCGCCTCAACAAGCAACTCGTTGATTTGCTGCCGGCCTAAAAAATCCATCACCGCATGTAAATCCAACCGCCCGTTTTTTCCCGGCAGTCGATAGACTTCAAAACCCGCCTGCTGCAATGTCTGTTGTTTTTGTTGGTCCTCTGCACAGGTCAAAATCAGGCTGCGTCCCGGAAGCTTAACCATCTGCGCGGTAACAGGCATGTTTAGCTCAGTGTCCAAAACGACTCGGATCGGTTGCAAGACGTCTACATCGACACGCGCATTCAACGCCGGATCGTCAGCCAGCACGGTGCCGATGCCGGTCAAGATCGCCGAACTTTCCGCTCTTAGCCGATGCACATCGGCTCTGGCCTCGGCCCCGGTAATCCATTTGCTTTCGCCCGACGCCATCGCGGTGCGTCCATCCAGACTCATTGCCAGCTTGCTGCGCACAAACGGGCGATTTTGGGTCATGCGCTTGATGAAACCGCGATTCAACGCCATCGCGTCTTCCTGCAACACGCCGCAGGATACTTCAATCCCCGCAGCTTTAAGCTTTTCCAGCCCGCTGCCCGATACCTGCGGATTCGGGTCCTGCATGGCCGCAACAACCCGAGCGATTCCGGCTTTTATCAACGCATCGCAACACGGCGGCGTCCTGCCCTGATGGCTGCAAGGTTCCAGCGTCACATAGGCGGTCGCGCCCTTGGCATCCGGCACATTTTTTAACGCTTCGATTTCCGCATGGCCTTGGCCCGCTTTAACATGCCAGCCCGCCCCGATCACCGTATCGTCCCTGACTAAAACACAACCTACGCGGGGATTAGGATCGGTCGTATAGCGGCCTTTTTTCGCCAAGGAAATGGCTTGCGCCATATAGAAAGCATCGTGCGGCGCCGTCATTATTTCTTCTGCAAATGTTCGATCATATCGGTGAATTCACTGACATCCTGAAAACTGCGATAAACCGAGGCAAAGCGCACAAAAGCGACATGATCGAGCAAACTGAGTTCCTTCATGACTTGCTCGCCCAACTCCTGCGCCGGTATTTCCCGCTCACCCTTTGCCATCAAATCCTTTTTTATCCGATTGATCGCGGCTTCGATGTCATCGCTGCCTACCGGCCGCTTTTCCAGCGCCCTGAGCATGCCCGCACGCAGTTTATTTTCCTCGAAAGGTTCGCTTATGCCGTTGCGTTTAACAATTCGGGGCAATGTTAACTCGGCCACTTCATGCGTCGTAAAGCGCTCCTTACAGGCGTTGCATTCGCGTCGGCGGCGAACCTGATCGCCTTCATGCGCCAATCTGGAATCGAGAACCCGCGTATCTTGCGCCCCACAAAACGGACATCGCATAGTTAAGCCACTGTTTTATATAGACCGATGACCACCATGAATGGAGGAAATGCCGTCGGCTGCAAGAAGCAGCCCAGGAAAATCGGTCGTCAAATTTGAAAACCGCTAATTTTATAACACTCTGCATTTTATCTGTATTTTATTTTCTAAACTATAATGTCCGCTCAACCACACCGCTCAAGGCAAAGCTAAATGAAAGAACAAGAAGGCGTCATCAAATATCAGTTAAATCATACGCAACAACCGATTGATCCTTTATTCCCATTAACCGAAATCAACGCGTGGCGGACTATCGCAGTCCGGCTTGAACTGATTGGACAAGTCCCGGATCGATACGACAACATCGGCTTCGGCAATATCAGCCAAAGAATCGATCCGCACAGCAACCAATTTATCGTCAGCGGAACTCAAACCGGACATATCGAGCAACTCAGCCGGGAACATTATTGTCTTATCGTCAAAGCGGAACCGCACCGGAACCGGATTGAATCCTGCGGCTTGTGCAAGCCCTCTTCAGAGTCACTGACCCATGCCAGCGTTTACGCCCAGGACAATGCCATTCAAGCCATCATCCACGCACACAGTCCCGACATCTGGAAACATACCATAGCGCTTGGACTGCCCCACACGACTGCCGACGTTCCCTACGGTACGGTAGAAATGGCGGCGGCTGTTGAACACTTATTCCAATCCGGCAAGCTGTCGCACACTTCAATATTTACCATGCTGGGGCATGAAGACGGCGTTGTCGCTTTCGGCAGAAACATGCAGGAAGCGGCTTGGGAACTGATTAAACACTTATCGCTGGCTATCAGCATTGAACAACAATCGCTTAACCGATAAAATGCAAAGCTTTATCAGCAACTGTTAATGAAATATGCCGGAAATACTGATCTACACCACCAATATTTGCCCTTACTGCATGATGGCTAAACGCCTGCTCGACAAAAAGGGCGCTCACTACACGGAAATTAATGTGGATGCCGAACCCGGTTTAAGAGAAGAAATGATGCTTAAAACCAAGCGCCGGACGGTTCCCCAAATTTATATCGGCGATTACCATGTCGGCGGCTTTGACGAGCTGCATGCGCTGGATCAACAAAAGAAACTGGATGATTTGCTGAAAACGGCATAAATGTAGCGGCAACGGTCGGGCATAAACCGCATGCCCGACAGGCTTACAACCCCCTTAAAATATCCTTTTTAATATCCTCAACATTTTCCAATCCTACGGAAATTCTTATCAAACCATCCTTAATACCGGCCGCCGCTCTGACTTCCGGCGTTAATCGGCCATGCGTGGTGGTTGCAGGATGGGTGATCGTAGTTTTAACATCGCCCAGATTTGCGGTAATCGACAGCATTTCTGTCGCATCGATCAGCTTCCAGGCGTGATCCTTACCGCCAGTCAATTCAAAACTGACTACGCCGCCGAAATAACTTTGCTGACGCTTGGCCAATTCGTGCTGGGCATGCGATGCCAAACCGGGATAATGAACCTTGGCGACTCCGGCCTGTTGTTCGAGCCAAAGAGCCAACTCAAAGGCGTTGTCGCAATGCGCTTTCATCCTGACCGCCAACGTTTCCAATCCGGACAAGAACACCCAGGCGTTAAAAGGACTCATCGTCGAACCGCCGGTGCGCAGATAGGGGTAAATATACTTTTCTATAATCTCTTCACTGGCGACAACGGCGCCGCCGACACAACGTCCCTGCCCGTCTATATACTTGGTTGCCGAATGGACAACAATGTCCGCGCCCAGTTCCAGAGGCTTTTGCAACACCGGAGTGCAAAAACAATTGTCCACGATCAGTAGGCAGCCGTGTTTATGGGCTATGTCGGCAAGCACCGAAATATCGGCAATTTCAGTCAACGGATTGGACGGCGTTTCCAAAAACAAGAACCGGGTATTCGGCTTAATCGCCGCCTCCCAGGCCGATGCATCGATCAAATCGACAAAATCGGTCTCAACGCCGAATTTGCCGAAATAATTCTGGAACATCAATACGGTATTGCCGAACACGCCGCGCGAACAGACCACGTGATCACCGGCTTTGAGCAGCCCCATGCCGACCGCCATGATGGCCGCCATGCCCGAGGAGAATGCCAGGCAGCGTTCGCCTTTCTCCATTAACGCCAGTCTTTCCTGAAACGCGCTGACCGTCGGGTTGGTAAAACGGGAGTAAATATTGCCCGGCTTCTGGCCGGTAAAGCGCAAAGCGGCCTCTTCGGCGCTCTTAAACACATAACTTGATGTGGCGAAAATCGGAATGCTGTGCTCATCTTCATGAGTACGTTGATGCCCGGCCCTGATCGCCTGGGTTTCCAGAGAATAGTCGTTCCAGTTAATGTCTTTCATTTGTCTTTAAACGTATTTATTTGTTAAAAAGATCAGGCAAAAGGCTAAGGACGAAAGGCAAAAAATAGGCGCCAATCCGGCCGATCTTTGCCTTTCGCCCTTCGCCTTTAGTCTTGCTTGCTCCTCAATCGCCGTTTTGCATGCCGATGATGAAATTTTCCGAGTTTTTTTCTGCTTGCGCACTGTCATTACGCAAAGCCTCGGTACGCTCCAGATACGCATCGTCAATATCACCGGTGATATATTCCTTACTAAAGCAGGAGGTATCGAAGTGCTTGATGCTCTGATTGCCTTTGCGAACCGCATCGATCAAGTCGCCCAACTCCTGATAAATAACCCGGTCTGCGCCTATTGCCTCGCAGACTTCATCTTCTGTACGGTCATGGGCGATCAATTCATGCGCGGCCGGCATATCAATGCCGTACACATTCGGATAACGCACCGGCGGCGCAGCGGAAGCAAAGTATACCTTTTTAGCGCCCGCATCCCTGGCCATCTGGATAATCTGCGCAGACGTAGTGCCTCTGACGATTGAGTCATCAACCAGTAATACATTCTTGCCTTCAAACTCCAGGCTGATGGCGTTTAATTTTTGCCTGACCGATTTCTCCCTCATTTTCTGGCCCGGCATGATAAACGTCCGGCCGATATAACGGTTTTTTATGAAGCCCTCACGGTACTTTACGCCCAGCAGGTTTGCCATCTGCAAAGCCGCTGTCCTGCTCGTGTCTGGAATCGGGATAACGACGTCAATATCATGATCCGGCCAGTCTCTTTGCACTTTTTTGGCCAACTTCTCGCCCATACGCAACCGCGCCTTGTAAACCGAAATACGGTCAATGATTGAATCCGGTCTGGCAAAATAGACATACTCGAAAATACAGGGGCAATGATCTATCTTGTCGGCGCATTGCTTGGTGTGCAATACACCTGATTCTTCAATAAATACCGCTTCGCCAGGCTCAAGATCCCTGATCAGATCAAAGCCCAACACGTCCAGCGCAACACTCTCGGAGGCTATCATGAATTCCGAACCCTGCTCGGATTTTCTTTCCCCAAACACGATGGGTCGGATACCGTTAGGATCCCTAAAACCTAAAATCCCGAATCCTGCAATCATAATTACAACAGCATAAGCCCCGCGACAACGGCGATGCACGCCGGAAACCGCCTGGAAAACATCGTCCACGCTTAACTGCAATTTACCCAAACTCTGCAATTCGTGAGCAAAAGCATTCAACAAAACTTCAGAGTCCGAATCGGTGTTGATATGTCGTTGATCTTCTACGAACAGCGCTTTTTTCAGCTCTTCGGTATTGGTCAAATTACCGTTATGGGCAAGGGTCAAACCAAAAGGGGAATTCACATAGAAAGGCTGCGCTTCCGCGGAACTGGTGCAACCGGCCGTTGGATACCGGACATGAGCGATACCCATATTGCCTTTCAATCTCAACATCTGAGCATTGGTAAAAACATCACGGGTCAAGCCGTTTTCCTTGCGCAAATGCAGCCTGCCGGCCTCGCAGGTCACAATGCCCGCGGCATCCTGACCTCTATGTTGCAACACGGTCAGAGCATCATATAACTCCTGATTAACAGCTTGATGTGAAACGATAGCGGCAATACCACACATTATTTTTTAACCTGCATTGTTTTATAGAAATTAGCGATAACTGATGAATTCCGCCATACCTGACGGAATATGATCTCGCAACCAGACGGCGAGCAACTGAAAAGGCGGAATCAGTTTTGATTCTGTCCACCATGAGTCTTTGGGCAGGGACGTCAGTCCCGCCAGTAAAACAACGATTGTAACGACAATCATGCCGCGAACAACGCCAAAAATCATCCCACCGAAACGATCCATGAAGGTTAATCCGGTGTCTTTAGCCAATACACTCAATAGAAAACCGATTAAACCGCCAAGGCCAAGCGTGATTGCAAATAACGCCAAAAAAGATGCTGTCATCTTGGCAAGCGGGTGATTGATGGTCGAGTCAAGAAAACCGGAAAACTCACGACTAAACCTCAAGCTCACCCAAATGGCCAGTACCCAGAAGACCAATGAAAAAAACTCCCTGATAAATCCGCGCCGCAGCCCCATTACAAGGGAAATAAAAACAAGCCCGATAAGCGTAAAATCTATCCAGATCATGCTTTCATTGCCCGCATCACTCGGATATCAAAATTGCCTTTATGTTTTGCTTATCCAGTCTTAACTTCATTGCCGCGGCCTTTTTCCCGTCAAGCTCAGGACCTACCCGAAGACGATATGCGGTTCCCTTATCTGTTTCAATGGTATCCAGCGAGGCAGGCACGCCTTGTTCACGCAAGCTGTCCCAAAGAGACATTGCATTTTCTTTTTTACTAAAACTGCCGAGCTGAATATACCATCGCACCAATTTTGCATTCGTTTTAGGGGCCGCTTCCGGCTTTTTCGCTTCCGCGACAGCGGCGGCAATGCTCTTTGCATTACTAGGCGTCTTAACGGCCGGTGGTGGCGTGGCTTCAGCCGGAGTTCCGCTGGTTTTGACTGCTGGCGGTGCAATTTCAGGTTTTTTAACCGTTACCGGCTTTACCGGCTCTACGGCTTTTTTAACCTTTGCAGCCGCCTCTTTAACCGCCGTTTCTGCGCGAATATCTCTGACTTGCGCCTTGGAGGCTATGCTGTTGTCTTCTACAGGACGTAAGCGAGGAGCTGCGGCTTCTGCCGATACCGGAGTCTGTTTTTGACGTTGCTTCGGCAGATTGCCTTCAGGTTCGACGGTTTCTTCCGCATTGGTATAACCTTCGGATTCGGCATATAAAGACTCGCCGGAACGCCCCTGCTCCGCTTGACCGGCTTCGGGCTCTTCCGTCACCTCTTCCGCAGCTCCGGTGCTTTCAAGAGTATCGCCCGCAGTTTCGGTGGATAAAGGCTCCGGGTCCGGCAACTTTAAAACCTGATCGGCGCCGGCCGGTAATTTTGCAGCCGTATCGGCGCCTGAACCACCTGAAGCCGGAATACTCAATTCGCTTACTACCTGCCCACTGTTATCGACAGGATCATCGAACAGCATCGGGATAAAAATAGCGCATAAGGCCGTAACAACGACGGCGCCAATCAAACGTTGTTTTAATTCATGATCCATTTCGTCTACTCACTTATTCTCAAATTCAACCAAGCACTCAGATACCAAAAAGAAAGATCCAAAAACCAGTAACAGATCACCTTCATTCGACTGATTTTTTGCGGCCGCAAAGGCTTCAGTGAAATCGGCAAAACCAAAAGAAACTCTGGACACGGAACTTTGCGAAAAAACTTCACGCATAACCGATTCCGTAGCCGCTCTGGGATTCGCCAACGGCGCGAAAAACCAGTCGTAAACCACTGGATTCATAATTTCAAGCACACCGGCGATGTCCTTGTCTTTCATCATAGAAAAAACAGCATGGATGCGTCTGCCGGGAAATACAGCGGTCACATAGTCAGCCAATGTTCTGACTGCCTGGGGATTATGCCCCACATCCAGCAGCACGGGGATTTCGCCGTCAATCAGCTGAAATCGTCCGGCTAAATGGACATTTGCCAGTCCCTGCCTGATTGATGTTTCGGTGACCGGCAAAACCCCGGCCATCTTGGTCAACGCAAAAACAACCGCCGATGCATTACGATATTGATGCTCGCCTTTTAAACCCGGATCGGGTAATTGTAGCATTTGCCGGTCGGCAGAAAACCAATCCCATCCTGTCGTCTGCTTTTTATAAGTAAAATCCTTACCGATACAATACAGCAAGGCATGCTGCTCAATAGCGCTCTGTATCAATGATTCGGGAGGGGAGGGATCGCCTGTGACGGCCGGGGTTTCCGCCCGGAAAATACCTGCCTTTTCCCGGCCTATCGCTTCCCGTGTACCTCCCAGCCACTCAACATGGTCAATACAGATGCTGGTCACCAATGCCACGTCGGGGTCGACGATATTGACTGCATCCAGTCGTCCGCCGAGGCCCACTTCCAATAATTGAACATCGACGCCGGCACGGTGGAATATGTCCAACGCAGCCAATGTACCAAATTCGAAATAGCTTAACGAGGTATCGCCCCTTACCGATTCTATTCGGGCAAATGCCTCGCAAATCCGGTCATCCGAAACAGGTTTGCCGCCTATTTTTATTCGTTCATTATATTTCAGAATATGCGGCGATGTGTAAGCGCCTACCCGATAGCCCTGCGCAGTATAAATGGCCTCAAGATAAGCGACAGATGAGCCCTTGCCGTTGGTTCCGGCTACGGTAAGGGTCGGTGGTTTGACATAATCAGGGTTTAGTGCATGAAAAACTTGCGCCGCCCGCTCCAAGCCCAAATCAATTACTAAAGGATGTAAGCTTTCCTGCCATTTCAGCCAACCCTGTAGCGAATCAAAATGTATCATTAACCGATATTTGTCAGTCTTCCTGATCCGGCTGATGGCCGGCATCATCCGCTTCAGCAATTACTTCCAGATCTGTATCCGCAGCGGCGCGTTGGGCAATAGCGTCTCTACCGGCCATCAGTATCGCCAAAATAGCGGCTATTTTGTCGCGCATTTCACGCCTGTCGATAATCATATCGATAGCGCCATGCTCCTGTAAAAACTCGCTGCGCTGGAAGCCTTCCGGCAGTTTCTCACGGACGGTTTGCTCTATGACTCTGGGGCCTGCAAAGCCGATCAAGGCATTGGGTTCGGCAACATTAATGTCGCCCAGCATGGCTAAACTGGCTGAAACGCCGCCCATGGTCGGGTCGGTCATAAACGAAATATACGGCAGTCCCGCCTCGGACAACTTGGTTAACGCCGCGCTGGTTTTCGCCATCTGGAACAATGAAAACAACGACTCCTGCATACGCGCGCCACCACTGGCCGTAAACACAATAAACGGTACGCCCAATTCCAGGCTTTTGTTGATGCCGCGAACAAATTTTTCACCGACCACCGAACCCATCGACCCGCCCATAAAACCGAAATCGAACGCAGCTGCAACAATATCCCGGCCCTTTAACTGACCTTTCATGACCACCAGCGCATCGTTTTCTTTAGTCTGTTTTTGCGCCTGTGTAACACGGTCTTTATATTTCTTGCTATCTTTGAATCTCAACGGATCGACGGGCTTAACATTTTTTCCGATCTCTTCATGGCCGCCCTCGTCCAAAAACATATTCAATCGCGTTCTGGCCGAAATGCGCATGTGATGCTCGCATTTTGGACAAACACTGAAATTTCTTTCCAGTTCCGTATTGTAAAGAATCGCATTACAGCTAGGGCACTTATTCCACAATCCTTCGGGTACGGCGCCTTTTTTATTCGACCCTTCCGTTCTAATTGTTGAAGGGATTAACTTTTCAAACCAACTCATTCATATGCCCCATTGTGTTGCTGTTGCCTGATGGACTTTCTTGCGTCAGCCCATCCTACTTATCTATTCTCTAGTTATCCATTGCCTGGCGCATGGCGACCAATAACTCGACTATTTCGTTTTTAGCGCGTTCCGGCTCATCCAGATTGGCTTCAATTTTGCTGATCAGAGCGCTGCCAATGACTACACCGTCACCTAAGCCTGCAACCGTCTTTGCCGTTTGTGCATCTTTGACGCCAAAACCGATGGCCACAGGCAAGCGGGTATTGGCCCTGATTCGATTGAGCTTGGCTTCGACATCCGCAGTATTCAGATGTCCGGCGCCGGTTACGCCTTTCAGCGAAACATAATAAATATAACCGCTGCCGGCAGTGTCCATTTTCTTAATACGCTCATCACTGCTGTTGGGCGCCAATAGAAAAATCGGATCAATGTCACGCGCTTTCAGCAAGGCAACGCATTCTTCCGCTTCTTCCGGCGGCAAATCGACGGTTAAAACACCATCAATCTCGGCGCGTTGGGCGGCATTGGCAAAATCTTCGTAACCCATAGCTTCGATAGGATTCACGTAACCCATCAGCACCACCGGCGTATGTTGATTGGTTTTCCGAAATTCCGCCGCGATCGCCAATGTCCGCCGTAAGCTCATTTTATGTTCTAAAGCGCGCTCACTGGCCCGCTGAATAACCGGGCCGTCCACCATAGGATCGGAAAACGGCACGCCCAATTCGATAATATCAACGCCGGCTTCGACCATTGCATGCATCATCGGCAAGGTAAAACCGGGTCTCGGATCGCCAGCGGTAATAAACGGGATTAACGCCTTGCGGCCTGTTTTGGATAATGCTTCAAATGTAGCGGCTAATCGGCTCACAGTTCTATCCCCTCGCGTTGCGCCATCGTTTGCATGTCTTTATCGCCGCGACCGGACAGGCAGACAATGATAATGTCGTCTTTGCTCATAGTCGGCGCAAGCTTCATCGTGTAAGCCATCGCATGGCTGGATTCCAACGCTGGAATAATGCCTTCCATCCGGGTCAATGAATGAAAACCTTCCAACGCCTCATTGTCGGTAATATTGACATACTCGGCCCTACCGGTATCTTTCAGCCAGGCGTGTTCAGGGCCTACGCCCGGATAATCGAGACCCGCTGAAATGGAGTGCGTTTCGATGATTTCACCATCGTCATCTTCCATCAGGTAAGTCCGGTTGCCATGCAGCACGCCGGGACGGCCAGCGCATAAAGGCGCGGAATGCCGGCCTGTTTCAATGCCGTCGCCGGCTGCTTCGACACCGATCATTTTTACCGAACGGTCGTCGATAAACGGGTAAAACAAACCGATGGCGTTCGATCCGCCGCCAACGCAGGCAACCAGCGCATCCGGCAAGCGCCCGGCTTGGTCCAGGCATTGCTGTCTGGCTTCGCGACCGATGATGGCCTGAAAATCCCTGACCATTGCTGGATAAGGATGCGGGCCCGCAACCGTACCGATGATATAAAAGGTGTTGTCGACATTGGTCACCCAATCCCTGAGCGCCTCGTTCAACGCATCTTTTAAGGTTTTTGAACCGGACTCAACGGCGACAACTTTCGCACCCAGCAACTTCATCCGGTACACATTTAAAGACTGCCGCGCAACATCGACGGCGCCCATGTAAACCACGCATTCCAGGCCCAGCCTTGCTGCAACCGTCGCCGTCGCCACGCCATGCTGACCGGCTCCGGTTTCGGCAATAATCCGTGTCTTTCCCATGCGTTTGGCCAACAAAGCTTGACCGATCGTATTGTTTATTTTATGTGCGCCGGTATGATTCAAATCTTCGCGCTTTAAATAAATCTGCGCACCGCCAAGCTCCCGGCTCCAGCGTTCGGCATGATATAAAGGCGAAGGCCTGCCCACATAGTATTTTAAATCGGCATCCAGTTCCGCAATAAACTCAGGATCGTTTAAATACTGCTGATAAGCGGCATTCAATTCTTGAATCGGCGGTATCAATGTTTCGCCGACGAACATTCCGCCATAAGGGCCGAAGTGCCCTCTCTCATCGGGCATATTATATTTTTCTGTCATATTATTATTCTGTCACCCTCGTTAACTTCACGTATGAATGCCGCCATTTTTAGCGCATCCTTAACACCTTTTTCCGCTTCCACACCGCTGCTGACATCCAGCGCATAAGGTCTTACTGTCTGCACCGCTTGCCTGGCGTTGTTCTCGTCCAAACCTCCCGCCAGCACGATAGGCAAGGCGCAATGCTCAGGAATTTTGTTCCAGTCAAACCGACTGCCGGTACCGCCTTTTGCTCCCGGATCATAAGCATCCAGCAGCAGCCCTGCCGCATCATGATATTGCCGGGCCAAGCTTGGAATATCGATGCCGTCCTGCATTCTCACCGCCTTCATATAACGCTTGCCGTAAAGCCTGCAAGCTTCAGCGGGTTCATCGCCATGAAACTGCAAACAATCTATCGGCACTTGGTCCAAAACCTCATTTATCCGCGACTCTTGCTCATCGACAAACAAAGCGACGACCGAAACAAACGCGGGCAAGGCATTAACAATTTTAACAGCCTGACCAATATCGACATGTCTCGGGCTTAGCGGGTAAAACACCAGACCGATAGCATCCACGCCTAACCGAGCCGCACAAACAGCATCTTCAACGCGGGTAAAGCCGCAAATTTTAACGCGAGTTCGCATAAAGTGGTATGAGAATTTAACAAAAAAGAGTTAGCCGCCTAGAATACCATAAAATGGCATGATGATTTTGTCTGTAATCACAACAAGGGTTAAGTAATAAAAATCATGGGTTCTGTATGCCGGCTTAATGCTCGTGCTCATGATCGTGACTATGTTCATGATCGTGTTCATGGAAATCAGCCGCAGGAACTTGCAGCGACTTAACCGCCACACCGTATTTATAAACCATCAAGCCGCCCAAATCGGCGCCCAGCATCATTAATCCACAGAGCAACGCCGCCAATATCAGGAAAAAACTGTTAGCTCCGCCCTGAATGATTCCGCCGCTTTTCATGCGCCAAGCCGACAATAGAACCGCCAAAGAAAGTACGGATACGCCTAAATGTTCGTGCCGCTCCATAATGGCGTGAACATTCTCCCCATGCGGGACAGAACCTGCGGCAATGAAACCGGCGATAACCGTAAATACCGAGGCTACTGCCCCCAAATACAGCAGCCAGCCGGCGACATTACGGCATTGCGGTTTTTTAGCCAGCGTACCGAACAGATCCAAAACGAAAAATGTCGATAAAAATGCAATCGGGAAATGTACCAGCAAGGGATGAATATTATCCATGCTGGAAATGCCGGGCATTAATGCCGGAAAAACACCTGGCGAATCGTGGGCTGTAAGCCCCTCAAAAAAAGCCAACAGACCTGCAACGCTGTCAGCAATGCCGCCATGATCGCCTCCGCCGTGAACCTGAAAAGATAAAAAATTATTCATATCGACATCACTATATATTTGTAAAAAAGACAATCTACTCGATATTCAGGCAATTGCAAATAAGCAATGCCATGCCTTAATCATGTCGCCTGGCGTCGGCCGGCAGCTTATCAAACACCGGATGTTTGACGATGCCATAATGATCAGGATAATAAACCGCACCCAGGTACAATCCGTCAGGAGGCGCCGTAACGCCGCCCAGTTTGCGGCTTTTAATCTCGAGCAGCTCTTGGGTCCAGTTTAGCGGCTGCTTTCCGGCGCCTATATCGATCAATACCCCGGCAATATTTCTGACCATGTGATGTAAAAAAGCGTTGGCGGAAATATCGATAATGACCTTATCGTCCTCCCGGTACACATCGATAAAATACATCTCCCGGCAAGGGCTTTTGGACTGGCAACCTTGCGCCCTGAACGAGGAAAAATCATGCTTGCCGATCAGATGTTGCGCCGCCAGATGCATCTTATCGGCATCCAGCGGATTGTGGTGCCAAGTCACCTGATTGCGTAGTAGCGCCGATTTGATCGGGCGGTTTAGAATGACATAGCGATAAAAACGCGCAATGGCGCTATACCTGGCGTGGAAATCACCGATCGCCTGTTTTACCCAAGTGATTCTGACATCATCCGGCAGATTACTGTTGCCGCCCAGCATCCAGGCGTGGAGTTCGCGCTCTGTTTTCGCGTCAAAATGCACAACCTGCTCAAGCGCATGCACACCGGTATCGGTTCTTCCCGCGCACTGCACGGTAACTGGATGATTGGCGACTCTCGACAGAGCCTGCTCAAGCACCTGCTGGACACTGCGCTGATGGGTTTGCCATTGCCAGCCTGAGAAACCGCTGCCGTCGTATTCGATGCCTAAGACAATACGCGTCATTCAAGCACCTTTACGCTTACAAAAAAATTACTCATGAATATAAACCTTAACCCCGGCCTCGACCCGGTTAAACAAATCCAGCACATCCGCATTGTTCATCCGAATGCAGCCATGCGATTCGGGACGGCCGTTGATTAAATGATCGGGGCAACCGTGGATATAAATATATCGCCAAGCGGTATCGACGTTGCCGTAACGGTTCTTGCCCGGCTCCAGGCCGCCCAGCCATAAGATTCGGGTTAACATCCAGTCGCGTTGCGGGTGCTGCTCGCCCAGATCGGCGCTGTAAATTTCACCCGTGGGGCGTCTGCCGACAAAAACCGAATTTAACGGCTGCCCTGCACCAATCTTGGCCCTGATTTTATGCCAGCCGGTGGGCGTACATTCACTGCCCATCAATTCGCCCGCGCCTTTTTTTGCCGTGGAAACGGGATAATGCACCACCCTGTTTCCATCCGCATAGACAGTCAGCTGCTGACCGGCAATGCAAATATCCAGATAATTCTCCGTATCGCCCACCCCATTCTTTTTCATTGGCGCCCCCCCTGTTCTTTATTTCTCAAATAAAGCTATCGACTCCACATGCCCCGTTTGCGGAAACATATCCATCACCCCGGCCTTAATCAGTTTATAGCCCAATTCATTAACCAGAATACCCGCATCACGGGCGAGCGTCGACGGATTACAGGACACATAAACAATCTGCTCGGGCTGCCATTTTTTAAAATGATGCAAGACCTCGGAAGCCCCGGCCCTGGAGGGATCGAGCATGATTTTGTTGTATTTACGGTTAGCCCAGGGCTGATCGCTAATATCCTTGCTCAAATCGGCCGCATAAAATTCAACATTCTCTATGCCGTTGTGGCGGGCGTTTTCTTTGGCGTGATTAACCAGAGGTTGATCGCCTTCGACGCCGACCACGCGACCTGCAAATTTCGCCATCGGCAGGGTAAAGTTGCCCAGGCCGCAAAACAAATCCAGCACCGAGTCGTTTTCATTCAACGCCAGCGTTTCCAGCACCCGGTTGATCATTTGCCTGTTAATCTCATAATTAACCTGAGTGAACATGGCCGGTTTGAATTTAAACTCCAAGCCCAGATCCGGCAGCGCATAAGTCGGTATGACTTCCGGCTCGCCATCCAGCGGCACGATCGTATCCGGGCCTTTGGATTGCAGACACACCGATATGCCGTGCCGATGACCAAACTCGCGCATTCGCTCCTTATCGGCAGCGGTCGGCGGCTCCAGCACCCGAAACGACAACACGCATTGCTGATCGCCGATAGCCACTTCGATCTGCGGAATTTTATCTCTAATGGTCAAACCCCCGATCATTTCCGACAAGGCCATCAGCCGGGTGCCGACAATAGGATTCATCACCACGCAACTTTCAATCTCAGCTAAGTAAGGATGCCGCCTTTCCCTGAAACCGACCAACACCCGGTTCTTTTTCTCGACATACTTAACGCCCATCCTCGCTTTGCTGCGATACCCCCAATGCGGGCCTTCCAGCGGCTGCCAAAGCTCCGGTATTTCGGTCTTACCGATGCGCTTGAACTGATCGACCAGCAAATCCTGCTTGATTCGAATTTGCGCGGCCGATTCCACATGCTGAAAACTGCAACCGCCGCACACGCCGTAATGCGCGCACAACGCATCGACCCGGTCGGCCGCGCGGCTTAACAGCTTGACGACCTTGCCTTCCGCATAATCCTTGCGGCTTTCGGTATAAACGAACTCCACTTTTTCGCCCGGCAAGGCCTCATCAATAAATATCACCTTGCCATCGACATGCGCCACGCCGCGCCCATCATGAGCCAACGATTCAATCGTGACTTTAACCGGCTCTGCCGGTAACGGTTTTTTAACTCTTCTTCTATTTGCCATGTTTACTTTTGTTTCCAGCTTCCCGAGGATTGATACCACCAGCCTGCCTGGGCATTAGTTACCCAACGGCCGGCAAAAGTTGATTTGATTTGCGCCGCCCAATCGGGATGACCGTTGGCATTGGCAATCGCCTGATAAAGGCTTTGCCGGTCGGCATTTTCCGCAGCGACCAATTTATTGACCTGATTCCTGTCTTTAAGCGGCACGCTTTCAATATCCCTGACCGCGAGCAAACCATCCGCCTGTATGCCGATAAAACCTGCCGCATATAAAGGTTGAAGACTGGCAAAGCGGCCTTCCATCGTGGCGCGCAACTGCCTGATCTCGGCGCTATCGATCGCCAGATCAGCCTCATCGGCTTGCGCGGACGAAACCACCGTATTGATCGCGGTATCAATGATCCGATACATACCTACCTGCCAATCCGGCAAACCGGCCTTAGGCTTGGGTTCCGTTTTTTGCGGGGTGATGCCTTGAATGTCTTTGATGATTTCATCTGCGGCTTTTTCGGCGGCAGCGGCAGGGAAATAAATGTTGATGGTGACACAGGCAGTCAACAATAACGCGCTTAATACTGATATTTTTCTCATAACGCTCTCCAAACTATTCAATAATTACTGGTCTGATGCCGACTAACCGCTCCATCAATAAATTCAAGTCAACAGGGGGATTATAGCCGATCGCATCGATTCGCGGCAGACTGACGCAGATGATAAAAAAATGAGGATAAAAAAAGGGAAACGGACTCTAATCAAGAGAACTGGCAGCAGGACTCATGCTCACTTTTCGTTCCTTGCTATTAGCTTTGATAAAACCCGGTTTCCATAAAAAAGCACGATGCGTTCGCCTTTGTCCGAAGCGATATATAGCAATCCAAGAAAAAATATTACGATTAATCCGGGCCTACGCAGGACAAACCTGCCCCCCATAAAACAATGAGCTCAAGTTTTGCATTGTGCATTCTTGGCTCGTTTCTCTATTTAGGCGAAAAAACGGGGATAAACGTTGTCGCCGTTCACATCAATCTGATACAAACCGGCTCTGCTGGCGGCATAGAGGAATTCTGTAATCACGTCTAAAGCATCGGACCTAACCCAATACGCTATCTGAACACTTTATTCGAATGTTCCGATAACAATTCAGGCGGGTTGCCCATATCCGTAAGCACCTGATGATTTATCCCGAGCAACGCCGCCGCGAATTCATCGGGACGTAAAACGAGATAGGCATTCCACGCGGCGAGCTTTGCATCCGATAACAATTCATCAGTGGCCTCTTGCTCCTTGGACAGGCTGATTTGCGCCTTGGACACTGCATCAAGATCCGCATAGCCGTCTTTAAATAACTGGCTTGTTTGCTGAAACGTTAAACGTGTTTGGGCGGTTTGTAACTGGCTGGATTTTGCGGACAGCTCTGTCTGGGTTTTGGCATTCAACACCGTTCGAAGCCTGGTTTCGGCATCGATCAACGCTTGTCGATAGAGCGCCTCGGTTTTCAGCACATCGGCATGCGCTGTTTCGACAGCCGCATATTCCGAAGTAAAAGGTCCCAAGGGTTGCTGAAGCACGACGCCGAAACGGTAACTATTTGCCGAAGTTGAACCGATAGCCGCATCGACACTATTCGGGTCCTGTCCCAGCCAATCATAGCGTCCGGTCATGGCAACGGTGGGATAAAAACTTGCTCGTGTCTGCTCAAGCTTATGCCGTGCCATCGTCACCCGCTCTTTTGCGGCTTTTACGCCCGGGTCATCCTGGACAATCAACTCAAGCTCGTCATCATTCAAGTTCATCTGTTCCACCTCAGGAATAGGCGTCTCAAGCCGAAAAACATGTCCGGCGGGAAGGCGCAATCCCAGCGTTCTTGCCAACACCGCAGACTTATCAAACAAGGTCTGGCAAACCTGAAACATGCCTTGCTCGCTTTTGGCAAAGGTTACTTTCTCCCGGCTTAATGCGATGTGATTATCAACACCTTCCCCATACCTTTTTTCGGTCCGCTGCAACACACCGCGCAACAATTCGCTCATCTCGGCTTGGTGCAAAAGCGCCGTTTGCGCTTTGAATAAATCGTTATAGGCGATCAATACGGTGCTTAAGGTTTCATTAGTCTGCCTGACAAGATCGTTCTCACTGGCCTGGACGCCCGCTTTCGCACTGCGGTAGCCGGCCAAATCTTTACCGCCGTTAAAGAGATTCCAGTTAGCATTCAACGAAGCATAACTGGAATACTGGCTTCGCTGTCCGCCCACAACGGACGATCCTACGGAGGTGGTTTGAGCCGATGGATTTTGGGTGACAAAACGCTCCCCTTGCATAGAAACACTGGCCGTGGGCAGAAACGGCGTTACTGCCGCCAACACCTGCGTATTGGCTTTTTTTAACTCCAGCTCAGCTATCAAAACCTGAGGATGCTCAGACATCGCAACGACAACCGCTTCCGCCAGGGAAAGCGGCTTAAATGTCGTTCCCGAACGACAAGATGGAGTTTCGCGAGCCTCCGCCTTAGGCAGTTGAGCATCCGCTGAAACCACCGGAACGGAAACACCGATCCACACTACACAAACAAAACAGCGCAACGCTTTATTCATCATATTCGATTGTTGTATTTAATGACTGGATTAACAAGATACTTCAGTTGACCGGTTCCGCTCCGGTACTTTCAAAGCAAGCTTTGAACTCCGACGACCCAAATCAGGTTTAGTTACGCTTGAGTTAACCGCACCACCTCATCCACCTTTAGGCTCGCGGGTAGTTGATGCGTAATGAACAGCATGGTGACTTTGCCTTTCAGCTGATTGACGGTGGCTGCAAAATGCTCCGCAGTGGCGCTGTCCAGGCTGCTAGTCGCTTCGTCGAACAACAAAATCTTAGGCCGCTTGAGCAAAGCACGGGCAATCGCCAACCGCTGTTTCTGTCCGCCTGACAGACCGACCCCGCGTTCGCCGATAACGGTCTGGTAGCCTTCCGGCAGCTTCTCAACGGCCTCGTGAATTTCCGCCAATTTGCAAGCCTGCACCACTTGATCGAAGGTGGTGTGCGGATTGGAAAAAATAAGGTTTTCATAGAGGGTGCCGGAGAACAGGACGGTTTCCTGCGGCACCACGCCAAAGTGATGCCGCAGTTCATTGGCGGAAAAGTGGCGGATGTCGTGGTCGTCGATATGAATGCTGCCTTCGCTGGGCAGATAGAAGCCCAGCATCAGTTTGGCAAGCGTACTCTTACCGGAACCGGACGGCCCCATCAGGGCAATGCATTGGCCCGGCAAAATGCTCATATTAAAGTTTTGGTACAGGTAAGGGAGATTCTCGGCATAACGAAAACCCAGATTGCGAATTTCCACCTTACCTTGTCCGCCCCCTTCCCTTGCCGGCTTCAACGAATACGGCTCGGTAGGGGCATGCATCACATCGCCCAAGCGCTTGACCGCAATGTTGGCCTGCTGGAATTGCTGCCATAATCCGACCATCCGCAACACCGGCTGAGAAAGCCGCCCGGCAAACATCTGGAAGGCCACCAGCATGCCGATGGTAAAATCCTGAGTCGTCATCGCCAACCAAGCGCCAAGACACAAAATCGTCATCGTCATCATCTGCTCCAGGGTATTGGCGGCCACGTTGTAGCTGTTGGACAGTTGCCGTGCATTAAATCCGGCTTCCAGATAACCGGCTAAATATTCGCCGTAGCGCGACACCACCTGCGGTTCCATTTGCAGGGATTTGACCGTTTCCATGCCGGACACATATTCGGTAACGAACGATTGATTGCGCGCACCGAGCAAAAACTGTTGATTTAACCGCTCGCGCATCAAAGGGGTAATGGCCAGACTCAACAGCACGATCAGCAACAACATGGACAGTGCCGCCACCGAAAGCAACCAACTGTAATAGAACATGATCGCCAAATAGAACACCAGAAACGGCACATCCAGTATCAGCGTGACGGCCGCTCCGCTCAAGAACTCGCGGATGCTTTCGATACCCTGTAGACGCGCCACCAGCGTACCGGTCGATCGATGTTCGAAATAGCGCAGCGGCAACCTAAACAGGTGCGCGAATACCTGCGCACCCAACACCGAGTCGATGCGATTGCCGGTATGGGTCACCAGATACTGCCGCACCCAGCTCATCACCGCATTGAACACCAAGAAAATACCCATGCCGACTGCGATCACCACCAACGTACTCATCGTATGATGGACAATCACCTTGTCGATGACAGTCTGCGTAAACAACGGCGTAGCCAAGCCGACCAATTGCAAAGCCAGCGACGCCAGCAGCACGTCGCGCCAAACCTTCTTGTGCTTGAGCAATTCTGGCACGAACCAGCGGAAGCCGAACTCCTGGCCTTCATCCTCATCTCCCCCCTTACTTTTAGGTGCGGCAAACTGCAACACATGCCCGGCGCAACGTGCCGTGAATTCAGTCAGCGGAAGATGTTGCGGCTCCTGGCTACCCGGCTCAAAAAACAGCACCGTATCTTTTTCCAGCCGCACCAACAGAGCGAGACCGTGCGTTTCCAATTGTTGTTCAGCTTGCACATCGGGTTCACTTTGCTCTTTAGCAGGCTCTGGATCGATGACCGGGTTGAGTGCTGCAAAACACGGAAAGTTCAGGTGTTCGAAATCCGCTTCCCGTACCTTGCGCCAACGGCCTTTAAGTCCCAGTTCATGCAGGGCGTGTTGCAAGATTGCCGAGTTATAGGGCGAAGAGAACTGGCGCAACGCCATTGCCGCATCAAACGGCACACGATGCACTTGGCAGGCGCATTGCAATGCCCAGACAAAAGTTTCGGTACTGATCGGCAAGAGTTTTTTCTTGCCGTTCACCCTACGGTGCAGTGCGTCTCTCATCGTTCATGCCCTGCTTCACGTTTGTTGCTCCATTTCTCCGCCATCGTTTAGCTCAGCCTCGCTATGCCTTCGCTCAATCCGGCCAAGTCGTGCAAGAGTTGTGGATTTGCGCCGAAAGCGGGACTGCTCAGTACGTCTTGCGCCGCAGTCTGGCTAAAGCCGCTAAAGTTGCCGTTTTTGCCGTACTGATTAGCCAGATCGCCGCCCAACGCTTCGCTGTCGCCGGCGGACAGGTGTGCGGTGAGCAGGCTGTCGGTAGCGCTCCAGTGCATGAAGTTGGCGCTGCCACCGTTCGCTTGGTCGAAAGCGTTGACGATGGCGGTGAAATCGTAATTCTGGATTGATTTGTTCAGCAGCGGATCGCTTGACGCCGGATCGAATCCCGCCATGACATCGGCTATGACTTGTAGATTGAGGACGCTCTTGTGGTTGGCGGTGGTGTTGTACCAATCACTCAAGGTGATTTGATCGCTATTTCCCACCTCCAGAATCAGGTCGTTGCCCGATTTTGACAGGGCAAGGTCGGAATACTGGATACCGCCGCCCAAGCTCAAGGTGTTGTCGGTTCCAATTCCGCCATTAAGAATATCCTGACCGTCGTTACGATTGAACACAACAACATCCGCTCCGTCGCCGGTATTGATAATGTCGTTGCCTGCTCCGCCTGCAAACAATTCGTTACCCGCTACGCCGGTAAGCGTATCGACGCCCATGCCGCCGTCCAACAAATTTGTGCCTGCTGTGTCGTTCAAAATGTCGTTGCCATTCCCACCTTGTAGAATATCATTGCCTGCATTCCCGTTTAACACATCATTGCCATCGAGCCCGGCTAATGTATCGGCATAGTCCGTGCCGATAAGATTGTCACCACCAGTTGTGCCGACCATCTGGGTTAGCTGAGTCTTGGTTAGGCTTGTGCCGTCCGCAAACTGGAAATTTTCGATACGGTAGGTATCTGCACTCCACCAATTTTCTATCGTTATCTGATCCGTGTTCGCAGGATTTAATCGGTCTGTGAGTTTGAGTAGAAGGTTGTTTCCGTTTCGACCCGCATTGATGTCATTCGCCGTTATCCCGGCTCCAAACACCAGTTTGTCCAAACCGGCCACCCCGGAAGAGACATAGCTGTTGTCGTTGATGCTGTCCTGGCCGTCGCCCCGGTTGAACAGGTAGGTGTCGGCGCTGCCGCCACTGACCATGCGGTCGTTGCCGGTACCGCCGGTAAAGGTATTGGCGTAGCTGCTGTTGCTGCTGAGCACGTTGCTGGACTGAATCAGGTCGTTACCCGCACCGCCTTCTATCGTATTGCTGGTATAGCTGCCAAAGGTCACGGTGTCGTTGCCGTCGCCGCCGTAGATGATATTACCGCCAGCGGTAGCCGTGATGATGTCGTCTCCGCCCAAGCCGTAAAGGGCGCTGTTATCCCCAGGACCGGTCAGCGTGTCCGCCCCTTCGCTGCCGTAAATCTTTTTGCTCAACACTGTAAGCTGGGCGGTGCTCAGACTCGTACCATCGGCAAACTGGACGCTCTCTATCTGATACTGGCTTGAACTCTATAGTGGTCCCCGAAATCCAGACAGTAGTTTAAGCTATGCTCTGAGCTAAATTAGAGGCCGAAAATGAGTGAAAAGAAACGGAAGATTTTTACCGGAGCGCAAAAAGCCAAGGTTGCCTTAGAGGCCGTCAAAGGCATGAAGACGATCAATGAAATTGCTCAAGAACATGGGGTACACCCGAATCAGGTGAGCCAATGGAAAAAAGAGTTATTGGAAAATGCGGGCAGCCTGTTTGAAGGCAAGCGAGGGCCGAAACCGGCTAATACGGCAAGCGACCCGGACCGGTTATACGCCAAGATTGGACAATTGAACATGGAATTGGACTGGCTTAAAAAAAAGTCTGGGATCAGCCTTTAAATGACCGCCAGAGCTGGATAGAGCCAAATGCCCCTGTTGCGTTATCAACGCAATGCAGGCTTCTCAAGATCACACGCTCAGTGGTTTATGAGCAGAAAAAGCGCTTATTGAAAGAAACGAATGAGTGCGAACTCGTGTTATTACGCTTGCTGGATGAAGAGTACACAAGGCACCCGTTTTATGGCTCACGGCGCATGAAGCTTTACCTGAGTGAATGCGGCTATAGCGTCAATCGCAAGCGGGTGCAGCGATTGATGCAAACATTAGGCTTGGTCGGCATGTCCCCCGGCCCGAATACCAGTAAACCGCATCCGCAGCACAAAATTTATCCGTACCTGCTCCGTGGCGTTGACATTATTCGACCCAATCAGGTGTGGAGTACCGACGGCTGCCCCGCGGATTTGTTTATCTGGTGGCGATTATCGACTGGTACAGTCGGAAGATGTTGTCGTGGCGACTGTCGAACACCATGGATTCAGGGTTTTGCGGGGACTGTTTGGAAGAGGCCATCAAGCTGTACGGTACACCGACCATTTTCAATTCCGACCAAGGATCGCAATTCACCAGCGATGCCTTTACCGGCGTGTTGCTCAAGAACCGCATCACGATCAGTATGGATGGACGAGGCCGGGCATTGGATAATATTTTTGTCGAGCGGCTGTGGCGAACGGTGAAATATGAAGAAGTTTATTTAAAGCAGCACAGCAACATGCCGGATTTGTTGATGGGATTGGCGCAGTACTTCCAATTCTATAACCAGGAACGCTGGCATCAAGCGCTGGGGTACAAAACGCCGGATGACGTCTATAAATCGGCTAGGGGCGGCGGAGCAAAGATTGTCGATAAATTTAACGGTACGGATGAGGCATCAGCCTCCGTGCTGGAAAACTGGGACAGCGCCATTCCGCTGGAGTACGAACAGAGCTCTATCTTAAATTAAGGTATTTTTTGTCTGGACAATGGGGTCCACTTTACCTTTTTCTTTTCCGATTAGTGCCGATTGCACTTATGAGTTAAATCTAAGTAGCAATAATATAGACAAATATTGCTATGGGATCGGATTAATCTTGTTTTTTCATTCACTGTTTCTCATTGGGCTTTCCATCATCGTTCAATTCTCATTCCTCATCGGTTTTGATTAATCAATCGGATTGATATTCTGTCCTGCATTGTTATATTTGGCTGCTCGCTGATGTGGGTATTGGTGTTGCGGATTTCTGGCCTTTAAATCACTGAAAATTAATCTAGCTTTACAAGTAAGCCGACTAAAGCGAGATTTTGCCTTCCAACATGTTCAATGTCCATGCCTTTGTAAGGGTAATCAAATTTTTGTGATAATAATCAGATTTTTAGTAACTCTATCCCGATATAGCCCGTAAACATAACTGCCATTAGATTGGAATCGAAAATGGCGTTTATTTACTAAAAAGACGCCATACCCAAAAGGAGATTGACACTGTTAAAATAATATAGTCTATACTTATTCAATTTACATTGAATGGGAGCTATGTATGAATTGCCCAAAATGTGGTTCAGTTGACTGTACTAAAGATGGCATTATAAAAGAAAGACAGCGGTATAAGTGCAAATCATGCGGCTATAGACATACTGTCAGCTATTTAGGAATCAGTCCTGCCATCAAACGGCAAGCTCTCCAGCTTTACCTTGAAGGGCTTGGTTTTCGTTCAATTGGCCGGTTTCTGAAATGCAGTCATGTTGCTGTATATAACTGGATCAAGGCGCACGGCGAGTCAATTGAGTCAATTCGCTCTGCTGCGGGTGTTGATGTCGTCGAAATGATGAGATGCATACCTACATTGGTTCCAAAAAAACTATTACTGGATCTGGATTGCTGTTGATCGAAATGGGAAACGATTTCTCCACTGCGAAGTGGGTTCCCGCGACACAGAAACAGGGCGAAAGCTATGGGACGCCGTTAAAAATAAAGACATAACCCAGGTTATGAGTGACTACTGGAGCCCGTATGAGAAATTCGTTCCGAAGGAGTTGCATACTCAATCAAAAGCCGAAACTTATACGGTAGAAGGATATAACAGCTTGTTCAGACATTTTCTTGCTCGGTTACGCCGAAAGTCTAAATGCTATAGCAAAAGCCAAGACATGCTGAAATATTCTGTCATGCTTTTGATGTTGAAATGGAATGGCGAACTGGACGCTATACTTAATTAACAATGCCCTTTTTCGATGGGGTTAATTGCCTTCTGTTTGCAGATTTTCCAGAAAATCCTCGTTGGCGGCTTTTAGACACTTGCGCGCGCAACTGGCGCAAAGACCGCAGTCAATGCTCACTCCCAAATCGCGGCGTAAATCCCTGAGTGTTTTGGCTCCGTTTTTGGCGGCTTGATGAATCTCCCGATCCGTCACTGCTTGGCAAACGCATATATACATGAAATGAACTCCTCTATAGTGCAACAACATGCAATTATCAAGAAGCATTCTCATTTAGTTCTCAGCGTCTGTCAATACCTCTTTCGTTTTAATGATAAAAACCGCAACATAGGCTGCGGCTATTAGGCATATCGCATTAATATCTACGTCACCCAGCTATATATGTGACTGTAAATAATTAGGCAGGGTGACATCCTTTATCAGCGATTTCTGGGTTTCCAGCCAATCGATGGCTTGTTCGCATTGTTCCAGTAATTCCGTCAGCAAATCGCGGCTGACGTAATCCTGCAATTCCTCGCATAATGCCACGGCTTCTATTAACAGCGGCCGCTGCACATTTTTTTCGTATTCCAAATCGCCGTTTAAACATTCGACGACATTTTCACCGATCAACAGCTTGCCGAGATTTTGCAGATTGGGCAGGCCTTCCAAAAACAGGATGCGCTCAATCAGTTCATCGGCTTCCTTCATCACTCGAATTGATTGCTTGTACTGATAGTCGTTAAGTTTTTCCAGCCCCCAGTTACGGAACATACGGGCATGCAGGAAATACTGGTTGATCGAGGTCAGCTCGTTTTTGAGCACCTTGTTGAGAATTTCGATGATTTTTTTATTGCCTTTCATGTTGCAGTCCTCGCTCTTAAATGCCCGGTTTCATTTGACTTTGCTGATAATTTTCCAGACCCACCAGCCTGATCAGCTGCAATTGCCGCTCTAACCAATAAGCATGATCCATTTCCGTATCGTCCAGTTGCACGACCAGCATCTCCCGGGTCACATAATCTCCGGCTTTTTCGCAGGCGGCGATGGCTTTCTTCAGTTCGCCGACGACATGATATTCAACGTCCAGATCGGCTTTCAGCATTTCCGGCACCGTGCCGCCGATAGTCAAAACCTCGCGTTTAACTAAGTTGGGCTTGCCTTCGAGAAACAGAATGCGTTGAATCAAGGCGCGGGCGTGCAGTCGTTCATGCTCCGACTCGTGCAGGCTTTTTTCGGACAAATGGTTTAGGCCGAAATCGGCGTACATCTCGCCATGGATCAGGTACTGATCTGATGCGCTCAGCTCTCCGGCGAGCAGGCCGTTGAGAATTTCCAGAATTTTCTTGTCGCCTTTCATAATAACCCCCTCAATAAATTAAATGTGAACCCATCCGATAGCTTACGGCAAGTTGATAAGCCTTCACAGTGATTTTATCCCCTACAGCCTTGGCGTCAAACTAATCCTTACGATTGATAGTGATTTTTTTGAACACAGCTATTTGGAAGCTTGATTGCGCCGACTGAAAACAGGACGCGCCTGGAACATAATTTTGTCTACGCCAGACATCAAAAATATCCCGTTTAAATCAGAGTCTGTTTTGTAAAGAGAGCTTGAATTTCCTTAGCCCGTTCCAATAAAGTTAGTTGCGCGGCCGGGCAGCGCGCTTTTTTCCGCTGACGAAATAACCTGAGTAATATTATTTGCCGTCAAAAGTCATCCAACTGATGACCGCAATATTTGCAAAACGCCGCATCGAAATCGTGCCCGGTTTCTCCACAATCAGGGCAGGCATCGTTTCTTATTTTTCCCCGGCTATAGGTCTTAATCAATTCGGCGCTATAGATGCCGGTCGGCACGGCAATAATTCCGTAGCCGACAATCATGATGGTGGACGCCAGCAACTGGCCTAACGGCGTTTGCGGGGAAATGTCGCCATAACCGACCGTAGTCAAAGTCACAACGGCCCAATAAATCGACACCGGAATACTGGTGAAACCGGCCTCGCCGCTTTCGACCACATACATCAGCGAACCGAAAACAACCACCAACATTAAAATGGCATACAGAAACACTGTTATCTTGCGGGCGCTTTTGGTTAATGCCTCCACCATAATATGAGCTTCGGCTAAGTATTCCGATAATTTGAAAATACGAAAAATCCTAAGCAACCGCAGTACGCGTATGGCCATTAGCCCCTGTCCGCCGGGAATCAGGACAATCAAGTAAGTCGGTAAAATCGCCAACAAATCCACCATCCCGAAAAAACTTTTAGCATAGAGCCAGGGTCTTCGCACACTAATCAGGCGCAGGCCGTATTCAACGGTAAATAACACGGTAAAAATCCATTCGGCGCTATCCAATATCCGGGTGTACTGCCGGTGTATCGCATCAATGCTCTCCAGCATCACGACCGACACGCTGAGCATAATGCAAACACTCAAAACGGTATCGAACGCTTTTCCCTTGCGCGTTTCAGAACCAAAAATAATGTCATTCAGCGACTCCCGCCAGGGCGACAAGGATTCACCCTGGTTATAATGGGGCTTTATTTTTGCCGTTTTTCTCATGTTCATAACGCTATAACTTTATGTAGATATTCAAAGATTTTTTAACACGCAAGCAAATCGTTTCCCGTAGCACGTAGCTAACTGAGTAGCCGAAAATTTATTCGTGTCCTTCTTGATGTTTTGCCGGGCTCAAATAACAGACCTTATTCAATGATGACTTCGTCCGATGACGAAATACGCTCTAATCGCTCCATCAACACGTTCCAGTCAACGCGGGAATTATAGCCGAGCACCTCAATCCTGGGCAGGCCGCCGCCGGTGATAATGGCATAGCCTGATTCCCTTGCCTCCACGCCCATCAACTGGCACACGCCGTCATGTAAATAACAGCCCAGACCCAGCTTGTCGTAGCCGAAAGTTTCAAAAAAACTTAAAAAGCTTCTGGACAGAATATCCGAGGCGCCACCGCCGCCGATACTGGCGATATTTTTGACCGCTTTTTGGCTGATCCTGTGCCGTGAATCATCGTTTTCCGGCGTACCCAGCCAAGCAAAAAAACTGACCGGATGCCAATTTTCCATGTACAGCTGCCGGACGTATCCCGATAGCTTGCCGGTAATGCCGCCGAATTCAAATTTGCCGGTCAGCTGATCCAGATCCAGGTTGTTAATTTCCACGTCGCAGAAAAACTTGGGGAAATCGGTAAACAATCCCGAAGAGGCCAGATTACTGACCTTAACTTCACCGTCAAAAACCTTGACGATCAATTCGCCGCCCAGACTCAGCGTTTTATTGCTGTATTCGACTCGGGGAATGTGTCCGCTGATGGTACCCGACAAGGGCGTCCAGTTTAGGGCCAAGGACAGTTGTTCAAGCGATAAGCCGCTTGAATCGCCTTCAAACGACACCTCGGCTTCCTGTTGTTTTTTTGCCTGCCAACTGAATTGATTGATGGCGATTTCGCCGCCCAAAAAAGGCAGCTGGGTCTTTTTTAACAGCCGGATGCTGTCGCCCCGGCTCAGAAACGAGAGACTGGCCGGGCCTATCGGCAAGGCGCGCAGTTGCAAGTGTTTCCAGGCCAATTCCGATGGCTTGTTAAAGGCTTCGTCATTCGCCCAGTTAAGTGTGCCGACGCCGCCCTGAACCTCGCCACGCCCTGTAGCATCAATAATGTCGAGGCTATCAAAGCGTGCCGACAAGGCGGTTAAGGATTGTTGATTAATGGAAAAATCGGCTTTTAAACTGCCTGCGAGCGAGACGCCTTGCAGTACAGTCTGTTCAAAAAACGGTTTCAGGTAAATTGCGGACAAGTCCTGCAAGTTACCGCTGTTCAACGAGAGTTCGGCCTTTTCAATATTTACGCTATTACCATACCGAACGATTGAGCTGCCGCTTAACATCCCGACTTTTTCATGCCGGTAACTGGCGACATCAATTCCGACGCGTTGCTTCGATGCGTCCCAGTCGCCCTGCGCATCCAAAACTATAGCTTGTCCGGCCGCCTCCATATACAGGGGTTCGACATATAACGCACCGCCGTTAACATCGGAATGACTTTGCCATTGCCACAAGCGGTTATTGTTTTGGGCGCTCAAAGTTGACTGCAATGCCAATGCCTCGGCGGCAAACTTCCCGTCTTTGGTCTGCCCGGTCAAATCCTTAAGCCCGGTTGCTAGGGTAAACTCATGTACCTCGGCATGACTGCCGGATGCATGTAACTTAATATCGATTTTGCCGGTTTTCAGTTTGAACCGATCCTGCGGCAATAGCTGTTGAATCAACTTGCCGTCGACAGTTTTGGCGTCAATCTGCAACTGCCACAGCTCGCCCCGCTCTTCGCCGTCAACCGCAACGGTTCCTCCAGCCAGATGCAGATTGCTTAACTTGAACGAACTGCGCTTTTCGGTGACATGAAAAGAAAAGTTGGCGGCCGGCGACTGCCAGCGTTTTGAACGCATCTGGGCTCTGCCTTGTTCGCACAACAGTTCCTTGTTTTGCCAGGTGAATGAAGTACAGCGGATATTGACCAGATTGAGGTCGTTGAAAGGCTTGGGCAGGGTTAACCGCTTGATCGTTAACGCCAGTTTTTGCGGGCTTTGCGGCAGGTCGGTCAAGGCGATATTGACGCCTTCCAATTGCCATTGATCGCCTGAGAGAGTGCCGACATTTAGCGATACGCTGTCCAGTGCGTAGGCAATCGGTGTTGTTGAAACAGCGATGATGACCCAGATTATCTTGGCAAAACGCGCCCACATTAACTTGGCTCAACGCGGCGCTGGAGCGTCAAGGACTGCGTTCCCACGACGGAGCGTGGGAATGATAATAAGGGCGACTGGCTTTCATTAGCCAGGAAAAATACCCGTAGACAAATACCGGTCGCCCCGATCGCAGATGATCACCACAATTACCGCATTCTCAACTTCCTCAGACAAACTCAAGGCCGCATGAACAGCGCCGCCGGATGAAACACCGGCAAAAATACCCTCTTGTGCGGCCAAAGCGCGCGTGACGTTTTCAGCCGATTCCTGATCGACGTCGATAATCCGGTCAACCCGGTCAGCCATGTAGATTTTCGGCAAATATTCCTTGGGCCAGCGCCGGATGCCGGGGATCTTGGACTCGCCTTCCGGCTGCACGCCGATAATCTGGATACCGGCATTCTGTTCCTTCAGGAATTTTGAAGTCCCCATGATCGTGCCGGTCGTGCCCATGGAACTGACGAAATGGGTTATTTGTCCACGGGTATCGCGCCATATCTCAGGCCCGGTGCCTTCATAATGGGCGCGCGGATTATCGGGATTTGAAAACTGATCCAGCACCCTGCCCTGTCCCGCCGCTTCCATTTCCCTGGCCAGATCAATCGCCGCTTCCATGCTGCCTGCGGCAGGCGTCAGGATAATCTCGGCGCCATAGGCTTTCATCGAAGCCCTGCGTTCTTCGCTCATGTTATCCGGCATGATCAAGGTCATTTTATAGCCTTTGATCGCCGCCGCCATCGCCAACGCAATGCCGGTATTGCCGCTGGTCGCTTCAATCAGCCGGTCGCCGGGTTTGATCTCGCCTCTTAATTCTGCATGTTTAATCATGCTCAGTGCAGGCCGGTCTTTGACCGAACCGGCCGGGTTATTGCCTTCCAGCTTAACCAGGATGGTATTGCCGGTATTGCCGGGCAAGCGCTGCAACCTGACCAGAGGTGTGTTGCCGACGAAAGATTCAATGGTTGGAAAAGTCATGGTAGTCATAGGCTCGGTTGTGGGTGACGAGTAAGTTTGCAAATTTCATAATAGAACACGGATAAGGCGGATTAACGAATATGCATAATTTAATATAAGCAATTACCACGAAGAGCATGAAGGACATGAAGACTTAAATCCTTCATGCTTTTCATGTTCTTCATGGTTTAAAAATAAAATCCGTTTAAATCCGTCTCATCTGCGTCATCCGTGTTCTATTTAACCTTCTTATTTATGAAAATGATGCGTCGGACATTGGCCGTTCCTAAGGCTGATGATCGGCCAATTGGCGGCACTCGCAAATTCGCTCAGTTTTTCATCGGGATCGACGGCAACGGGATGATCTACCAGCTTAAGCAGCGGCAGGTCGTTGTGGGAATCGCTGTAAAACCAGCTGTCCTGCATGGTTTCGTTTGAATTTTCCAGCCATGCTTCAAGCAATTTAACCTTGCCTTCCCGAAAACAGGGAATGCCGTCAAATCCGCCGGTATAGCGTCCATCGATAAATTCCGGCGTGGTCGCCAGTAAATTTTCAATGCCGTACAGTTGAACGATCGGTTCTGTCACAAAGCGGTTGGTTGCGGTAATGACCAGCAAGGTATCGCCCCGGTCTCTATGTTTGTCGATCAGCTGTTGCGCCGGTTTTAACAACAAGGGCTTGATCGCTTGCTCTATAAATTGCGCCCGCCATTGATAGAGTTGCTCGGGGTCATTGTCCGCCAAAGGTTGCAGAGAAAAACGGAGAAATTCGACAATATCGAGCGTGCCTTGTTTGTAGTCATCGTAGAATTTGGCGTTGGCGCTTTCATAGCGATCTTTATCGACGATGCCCTGGTCGACAAGAAACTGCCCCCATAAGTAGTCGCTGTCATCGGCAATCAGGGTGTTATCTAAATCAAAAATCGCTAAGCTCACGGTTAGACCTGTCTCGAATAATTAAAAAGAACTGCGCCCTATGGCGTATGCACTTTATTTATGGAACAATGCAGTCATTAATTTAACTTACTGACCTATCTTTATAATTTTACCATCAGCGGGATTAAAGAACTAGGAAAGGTAAAGACACAGGTTTTAACATGATTGACTCTAAAGGATACCGGCCTAATGTCGGGATCATCCTTTGCAATGACGAGGGTCGCGTGTTTTGGGCAAAACGAATGGGTGTAAACTCATGGCAATTCCCGCAAGGCGGGATTAATCCGAATGAAGACCCAGAAGCCGCGATGTATCGGGAATTGTGCGAAGAAACCGGACTGCAGCAACAGCACGTCGAGGTGCTTGGCCGTACCCGCTATTGGCTGAGATACCAGCTGCCCGAGCGCTATATCCGCAAGAATTCCCTGCCCCTATGCATAGGCCAAAAGCAAATCTGGTACATGTTGCGCTTGATAACGCATGAATCCAATGTGCGTTTCGACCAGTGCGCCAAACCGGAATTTGACGACTGGCGCTGGGTGGATTACTGGGAACCGCTTAAAGACGTGGTATATTTCAAGCGCAAGGTTTATCTCAAAGCGATGAGCGAATTGGGCGCTATTCTGACCGCCGACAGCGTGCCGGTTGATCCAGCCGGGTACTTGGCTAAAGAAATTGAAAATCCAAGAGGCAAAAGACGCAAGCGGTAAGCCATAAGCGGCCTTAATAGCCGTGCGTATTTATTTGCAGCTCGGCTAACGGCTCCGGCAAACGAACAACCTCGGATTCAACCCGGCCGTCGGCATACAGCTCTATTAATCGATAACCCGGAGCCGTGTCGTTCACACCGAATTCGGTGCTTCCCGGCACAAATTGAAAGCAGGTTGAAGGTACGCCGAATACGCGGAAGCTTGCCGTCTTTATATCCATGACTTGATGAATATGGCCGGTGGTTATGGCTTTGACTTGCGGATATTTGCCTGCTATCGCCAACAACGCCTGCCTGTTTTCTATGATCATGGTGTCCATCCACGAGCTGTTGGTCTCGAGACAATGATGATGGACGGCGATAAGTGCATGGTGATCCGGTTTTCCGGTTAGGCAGTTTTCAAGAAATCCCAACTCCTCATTCGACAAACGACCTCCCGGCTTTCCAGGTATCTGGCTGTTCAGGCTTATCACCTGCCAGTTATCCAGTAAAACCTGTTTGCGGCAGTTAATCCTGTCGGTATTAAACACCTGCTGCATCAACTCATAATCATCATGATTGCCGGGCAGACAAACACATGGCGTTTCATAGGCTTCAAGGCTGCCTAAGATGCGCCGGTAACTGGCAGGGCAAGGATCCTGCGCCAAATCGCCGGTCAGCAGAATCAAATCGAAATGCTGTTGTTCATCAAAAGCCTGTCGTGAGCTTTGTCGAACGGGCTGTCGTGAGCGGAGTCGAACCGCCTGCTCAAGACAGGCCTGAAAATAATGCTCGGTATTAATTCCCAGCATTTTATCTTGCGGTTCCGCCAGAATATGCAGGTCTGATAATTGCAGAATGGATATGCAGGCGGGACTATCGGTCATCGGCAAATACTATGCAAGGTCTTTACAGAGGACTTTAGAGTTACGTTGCGGGTTATACAACGCCTTGAGCGGATCGGGCAGATCAGCGATCGATGACGATAAAAATCCCCGGTCAATAAACCAGTGCATGGTTTGCGTGGACAACACGAACAATTTTTTAAGCTTGAGTTCTCCGGCTTTACGATAGACATATTCAAGCATCCGATTGCCCCTGGCCGAACCTTGGTAATCAGGATGCACAGCCAGACAGGCAATCGCGCCGAACCGGTTTTGCACATCGGGGTGCAGAGCGGTGCAGCCGATAATCAGGCCGTCGCGCTCGATAACAATGTAGTCGGCGATTTCCATTTCAATTTTTTCCCTGGAGCGTTTGGCCAACTTGCCTTGCTGCTCCAGCGGCTTGATCAACTCCAGAATACCGCCGATGTCGTTCAGCGCGGCCGGGCGCAATTCTTCAAAAGCGGTTGAGCTGACCAGCGTACCGACGCCGTCACGGCTGAATAATTCAAGCAACAGCGCGCCGTCTATCGTTCTGTCGATCAAATGCACGCGGTCGATGCCGGATTGGCAGCTTTGCATCGCGGCTTTGAGCGGCAAGCTGATGCTGGTGGATATATCTGAATGTTGCTGCAAAAAGGCGCCAGCTTCAGCGGTGGTCATTTGCTGGATTTGTTCGCCGTTATCGGGGTTGCAACAACTTTGCTCGGTCAATAAAACCAACTTTTCCGCTTTTAATGCAATCGAAACCGCCGTGGCGACTTGTTCGGCCGACAGATTAAAAACCTCCCCGCTCGGCGAATAACCGACCGGCGAAATCAACACCACATTGTTCTGATCGAGTTGCTGATGAATGGCCGCGCTGTCGATGCGGCGAACTTCGCCGGTGTGGCAATAGTCAATGCCGTCAATCACACCTATCGGCTTGGCGACGACAAAATTGCCTGAAGCCACCTTGATTTTCGCCCCAGCCATCGGCGAGTTGGCCAGCCCCATCGATAACAAGGCTTCAATCTCCACGCGAACCAATCCGGCGGCCTCCTTGACGCATTGCAGCGCCACATCGTCGGTGATGCGGAGGTTATTGTGAAAGCGGGCCGGAACGTCGAGTTTGACGAGCCGCTGGTCAATCTGCGGGCGTATGCCGTGAACCAAAACCAGGCGTATGCCCAGACTGCTGAGCAAGGCGAAATCATGGACATGGTGTTCGAAATCGTCAGCCAGCACCGCTTCGCCGCCGAATGAGATAACGAAGGTTTTATTGCGGTGGGCATGGATGTAGGGAGATGAGTCCCTAAACCAGCTGACGAATGATTTTTGTGCTTCCATGATTATTTGATTAGTGTGAGATGGGTTTTCTTCGTCGGCCAATCCTACAGTACTTGCTATGTCCGAGATTGCCAATAATTTTTTCTTAAATGCATGATAACAATTATTTCTAATTGGTCCGATTTTGTTCTACAAATAATCGCATAATGGAAATGCAGTAGCCTTAAGTTCCGTTGTATGATTTTTCGTACCTTGGTCATATTTCATTTTGCCTCTCGATAAGATTTTCTATCTTAAGCCGTGGTCTGAAATAGGGAGAGTACTATACTAAAAACTTCGCTCCTCAATCCAGGCTTTCCCGGTCAAACGACTGTACGTGTGCTAACGCACAGACGACAGAAAGCGTCTGAGTTAGATTGGTTTCCTGATTAGTGGAGCCATCCTCCCTAGTCACCGCCGACTTCGCTATTACCATTGTCCTGAATTTTTGTACCGCCTGTCGGTTTCCACCAAATATCTCAGGAGAAGAGCATCCGTGTCCAACCAAGTTGCGCCTACTAATAATCGTCTTCTGGCTGCCCTGCCCCGCAAGGATAGAGAACAGCTGCTCGCACATTGCGAACAAATCGATCTCGTTTTTGCCGAGGAGCTCTACCTCGCGGGAGACATAATTCCGTATGTTTACTTTCCGACCGGAAGCTTCGTTTCCTTGATGGCGCCCCTCAATAGCGGCGAAAACTTGGAAATGGGGCTGATCGGGAATGAAGGCATGTTCGGAATTAGCCTGATGCTGGGAGTCGATGTTGCGCCGTTTCACGCTATGGTTCAGGGAGCCGGCCCAGCGCTACGCATAACGGCGACATCGTTTCTACGTGAACTCGAACAGAGCCCCGCGCTACAGCTAAAGTTGAAACATTATCTCTATGTATCGATGAGTCAACTCGCGCAAAGGGCCGTCTGTACCCGGTTCCATCTGGTGAAGGAGCGCCTCGCCCGCTGGCTGTTGATGGCTCAGGACAGAGTGCAATCCGACAGCTTCCATGCCACGCACACACTGATGGCCCATTTGCTGGGTGTACGGCGCGTCGGCATCACCAAAGCGGCAAACTCACTACAGAAGCAAAAGCTCATCAACTACCAACGTGGGGATATCACGATTCTCGACCGTGTCGGTCTGGAAGACGCTTCTTGCGGGTGTTATCGGATTAATAATGAAACCTACGAGCGTATTCTGGGTTAGGCTTAGGCTGCCGCCGATGCCGCTCATCCGTACAATGGCCCAGGCTGGGATACGCGCACTGTAAATATGTACTGAACCTTCCAATTTTCAAGGAAAATTATTTATGAAAAAATTACGCTATACATTGATCCTTCCATGTTTCCTGTTCAGCCTGTATGCATTTGCCGATGAATATCCACTCAACCCGCAGACACAAGGCGATGTTACATTCGTAAGCGGCGGCATTGGTGAGGACGAACGTAATGCCATGAAAACTATTAAAGGCGATTACAATTTGAACCTGTTGTTTGCCGCTAAAGGATCAGGCGAATTTGCTGCCGACCTCAATGTTCGAATTGCCGATGCAAAGGGTAACGTGCTTGTTGAAACCGTAACTGACGGACCTTATCTTTTTGCCCGGCTCAAACCAGGCAATTACATCGTTACCGCTGAGAAAGACGGGAAAGTCATGCGGCAAAAGGCCAGGATAGGCAATAACAGGGCAACCTCGCTGTCATTCTACTGGCCCCAGGAGTAACTCTTTGCTGTGCCGGCCTAAGGTCAAAAATCCTCGTTACGGGCGCGGCGTATGAATCAGGCGTATTCGCTCGGAAAAGTCAGTCGCCTGATCTGCTGCCTGAGCCAAGCTATTGATATAAGCCTGCCGCTGCAATTCAGATAAAGGAAGCTGCTGCTCAAGCAGCTTCGACTCATAGAGATATTCCGGCAGGTAACCGCTCAGCAGAATTTTCCAGGAAAAGGGTAAATGTTCCGTGGTGACCGATGAACGAACCCAAATCGCCGTGGTGCAATTATCCAGCAAGCTATTATAAAACCGAGGCTTTTCGTGCAATTCGTTGATCTTTTTCAGGTAATCCAGAAACAAGCGTTGCCCGTCTTTCTGCGAGCCTTTTATTCGGTAAAGATACCCCGCTTCGGGAGTATTCTTGCGATAGTTGCTGCGCAAGCGGATGACATCGCGCTCGTCGGCTGCGACGTAAATAAGCTCGTATTGGCGGAAAAATCCTTTAAGTGTCGAATATTCCTCATTCAGCTCTTTGCGGGTTTCAATCGAAACAGCCAGATGATCCTGCTCACCGAAATTAAAACTTATGATCGTATGCGCAATGGCAGGCCCCATCCAATAAAAGGCGAATAGATCCACGTCATCAAGCTTGCTTACATCATAGGATTTATCGTAATAAGCCGGTTGATAATCAAATTCAGTCCGGTAATTAAAGTTGCGGATATTATGTACCGTGACGATGTCCCGATCAAAAGTGGCGTAGGGAAGTTGACTGACATCCTTTTGCCAAGCTCGATCATTCGAAGGCGCAATCCCTAGCCACCAAACCAGGATGCCGATAAACACGACTAGATGTCCCGTAACCCATTGAATGCGCCAACGAAACCATAAAACGCCTGTTAATACCGCAAAGCCGAACAGACCGAATGCCGCAGCCACACAGGTTTGGGCCAACCCTGTCCGGGAGTCGCCGTAATATACAGCCAACACGCCCCAGACCGTTGTTCCGATCAGCATCGATGCCAGGAAAAATCCTTTGATGCGTTTATTCATAATTCCGCCCAAAACTTGGCGTGCAACCTCTCGCACCGGAATCGGTGGCTTTCTAAGATTACTTAGCTCCAGAAGGAGCGACGATGCATAAATTGCGTTGCGGGCGGCCGGTTTCAAACATGATAATTCGATTTACAATGTCGTCGGCGCTACTTTGCCCTATCGGGCCGGCGGTAAGCCGATCGGTCACTGCGCTAATCAAATGCACGTAACTCTTGTGCGGCCCGCCACCCAAAGTCGAGTTGATCAACAACTCGGTTTTATCCGGCTCCAGTGCTTTTTCCGGCGCCGCACTGCCCGGATTGCAGGAACCGAAAAAAATCAGGCCGTCTGCCGTTACCAGAGAACTCAGGGATTTTGTGAAATGAAAGAACCGTTCCGGGGATATTTCAACAGATGTCTTTTGATCGAACAGAGGTTCGCGGCAAACTTGTTCGCAGAGCTCAAGCCGGTATCCGCGCTGCTCTTCCGGGCTTGTAGCCAGTCGCTCCGGCGAGCAATAAAGTTGAAAACAGGCGTTATCCAGCGGCTGTATCTGTTTTTCCAGCCCTTTAAGCTGGCGCAGGATGTCGGACGATTTCATCGGCGCCAACTCCGGCCAGCGCGTGACCATATAGTTGCTGAATACGCGGTTTTTTTCGACATCGTAGGTGATGGACAACTCATTCTCAAGTCCCGGTTGCGCCTCGGAAAGCTGAACTAACTCACCTTTGTTCCCCGTTACTTTAAAGTTTTGCCAAAACACGGCATTTTTGAGCACCGGGCCGTCGAAACCGCCGTGACTGATGAACATAACCCGGTCGAAAGGCGGCGAATGCCTCACTATTTGATCGACCTGTTGAAAATAATCCGTCCAGCTCCAGACGTCGCGCAGTTGCGTGACGTTGGCATTGAACCGGTTCCGGTAAAACGCTTCCAGAGTGCGGGCAGGCTGTTCGGACCACCTCGGACTTTCAGTCGTGTGCGGATCCCGGCTCAGTAAAGGCACAAGCAGCACCCGCCTTGGCGGTCGCTGCAAGTTCAAGTCGTTCAATGTTCTATAGAAGGATCCGCACGATATTAGATGACTCGCATCACTGTAAACATCGGCTGCACACATCCACAGCAGTAACAAAGAAACTAAAAAGCGGACGCTTGCGATATTTTTCAAAGTAAAAACCATTACGCGTTGGAATCAAAATTAAGTACAAATTCAGCTTATCAGCAGCCCCAATAAACGATATTCAGTCTATCAAAATGGGGTGCTGTTAGTATCCATCACTGCGAAGCACTAATTCAAGATAAATTCCCTCGTCGCCACGCTGTGCGCGGTAACGAGAACTAGCCCATGACCACCAACACCTGGTGATTTTGTCCGTCATGCAACAGCGGAATACCGTCACTCGCCGTTTGCGCAACGCCGTCCAACTCGATCAATACGATACCCTTCGATACGCCGTCAGGATTGTTGACGGTAATGTCGTAATGAGTTTCTTCGTGTTGATAACTTAAGCTGTAACTGCGCCAGTCACGCGGAATGCAAGGATTGAAATGCATTTTGCCGGCGCGGATATTCAAACCCAACAGCCATTCAATACCCGCACGGTAAAACCATCCCGCAGCGCCGGTGTACCAGGTCCAACCGCCGCGCCGCACATGCGGAGGTACGGCATAAATATCCGCCGCTATCACATAAGGCTCGACTTTGTAGGCATAGACGCCGGCCCGGTTAGCGGTGCGATTGATAGGGTTCAGCATATGCAGAAGATCGACTGCCTGATCGCCGTCTCCGAGCATCGCATAGGCGATAACGCACCAGACCGCCGCATGGGTGTATTGCCCGCCGTTTTCCCGTACCCCCGGCAAATAGCCTTTGATGTAACCGGGATCCAGCAGGGTTTTATCGAAGGGCGGCGTAAACAGCAACACCAGGTCGTCGCCATACCGTATCAGATACTCCCTGGCCGAATTCATCGCCTGCCGCGCCCGCTCTGGGTCGGCGGCGCCGGAAATAACCCCCCAACTTTGAGCCAGCGAATCGATGCGGCACTCGGCGTTGGCAGCGGACCCAAGCGGCGTCCCGTCATCGTAATAGGCGCGCCGGTACCAGGACACATCCCAGCCTTCAGCTTCGACGGCGATTTTTAGCTTGATTACGTGTTCGCGCCAACGTACCGCGCGTTCGGCATCTCCGCGCAATTCCGCCACATCGGCAAATTCCGACAACGTAGCGATCAGGAACCAGGCGAGCCAAACGCTCTCGCCTTTGCCCAAATGCCCCACCCGGTTCATACCGTCGTTCCAGTCGCCGCTGCCCATCAACGGCAAGCCGTGTGCGCCGGTTTTTAAACTTAAATCCAGCGTTCGCGCACAGTGCTCAAACAGGCTGGCTTGTTGCTCCGATGGAGCCGGCTCGAAATAGGCGTCTTCCTGTTCCGGTTCAAGCACAGGCCCTGCCAGGAACGGCGTTATTTCGTCGAGCACAGCCCTGTCGCCGCTCACTTTGACATAGTGAGACACCACATACGGCAGCCAGATAAGGTCATCGGAAAAATGGGTGCGCACGCCGCGATTGGAAGGCGGGTGCCACCAATGCTGCACATCGCCCTCGACAAACTGATGCGTCGCCGCACGGAGGATATGAGCGCGGACAAGATCGGGCCGGGCTACCGCAAGCGCCATGCAGTCCTGTAATTGATCGCGAAAACCGAAAGCTCCACCCGCCTGATAAAATGCGGCTCGCGCCCACATTCGACAGCTCAGGGTTTGATACAGCAGCCAACCGTTCAACATCAAGTCCAGACCTCTGTCCGGTGTTTTCACCTGAATCTTCCTGAGCGTCTTGTCCCAAGATTGTTTCACGCTGGTGAAGGTTTGTTGAATGTCAGCAGCCCGATAACGTTTGACCAACTCACCGGCATGTTCGCGGTCGCTGCCCTGCCCGAACAGGAACACAAGCTCGATGCTTTGATCGATTGCAAGTTCTACCTGTGCCGTCATTGCGGCGCAAGGATCAAGCCCCGCTCCAACGCGATTTTTAAGCGGCCTGGATCGAGTCAAGGCTATCGGCGCATCCAAGCTGCCGTTACGGCCGATAAATTCAGTCCGGTTGCAAGTCCAGGCCGTTTGTAGGCCGGCAAGGTCGACAAAAGCAATGCGCCGACCGAAATCCATATCCAAATGGTTGTAAGCAAACAAGGCTCCGGTCGCCTGATCCAACTCGGTCACAATATAAGGCGCAGTGTTGGTGCGGGATGCGCCTAGCACCCATTCAACATAGGCTGTAACCGACAGTTTGCGCGGGCGGCCTGAATTGTTTTTCAAGGTTAACGTTGAAATCTTGACCGGATCGTCCGAGCTTACAAATTGCAGCAGCTCACTGTGAATCCCGTGGGAAGCATGCTCGAAACGGCTGTAACCCTGGCCGTGCCGAATCACATAGCCGGCGTTATCGACTCGAATCGGCAGCGCCGTCGGCGTCCACAAATCGCCTGTCTCGTCGTCCTGTATATAAAATACTTCGCCGGGAGGATCGCTGACCGGATCGTTCGACCAAGGCGTCAACTGGTTCATGCGGCTGTTCAGGCTCCAGGTGCAACCGCCGCCCAGTTCAGAAACAGTAAACCCGAATTCAGCATTGGCGATCACGTTAATCCAGGGCGCCGGCGTCCATTGCCCTTTGCCCAGCACGATCACATATTCGCGCCCGTCGTCGGCAAATCCGCCCAAGCCGTTGAAATATTCGAGATCCGCAGTGGCGATTAACGGCTCATTCCTGTCAACATCGGGCGCAGACAAGACTTTGGCTTGGATAAAATCCGGCGTAGGCTTCGGATGCCGCGTCAATTGCTCAGCCAAGGTGCCGCGAGTGCTCAACAGCACGGCGCGGGCCGAGGTTTGCAACAGCACGCTCTCCTCCTCCGTGAGCTGATCGGCGCGCAGCACAAAAATATCGCCATACCCACCGTACTCGTGAAGCGCTGTAAAGGCTTGATTTTCCCGAACCATGCCTTCCAATAAGGTCTGCAACTCATTGCTATAGGTAATTTCTTTTTCATTCAAAATCACCAAATCGACGGACAGACATTTCATGCGCCAATATTCATGGGCGCGCAATAACTGATCGGCAATAGCCCTGTCTTCTATCGACGCTAACCGCAGCAATACAATCGGACGATCACCGGAAATACTAAGCCGCCATAAACCGGTAACATTTAATGTGTTCAGTTGCATCAGCTTGCCGTTCGCCCGCAGTGAAGAATCGGCGTAGAGCAATCGATTAGCCAAGGATTGAAATAACTGGGCCTCATCAGGCTTGATGCGTAGATGACGTAATTGGATTTGCGCATGCGTCCAGGCAAGATCGGAAACCCGGTTAAACGTAGCCGCGTTGTGATACTTATCGGCTAAATCTTCAACCACCTCCCGCGACGGGGCGACCAAGGTGGTAAATGTCAGATGAACCGTCGCGCCCGGTTCGATGCCGACCCGTGTACGCAGACTGAAAATCGGATCGAGCACCGCGCCGACCGTATTGCTGAGCGGGCGGCCATCAACCACCGCGGCAGGCGCGCGTAGCGTTTGCCCGCGGCCGCAAAATTTTACCCGGTCGGTTTCATATTGCAATCCTGCACCGAGGTCGTTACACGCCAGCACATGAGCCGCCCAAATTCGCGGATCGTTGCCTGCCCGAGGCCGCCGTTGCGCGATCAATCCGCATGCCTGCGGCAGAAATTCGGTCTGTATGAATAAATTTGAAAATGCCGGATGAGCGCTATCAGCCGTAGGCGGCGCCAATACAATTTCCGAATAGGAGGTCACCTCTATTTCCTGTGTATGCGAGCCGTTATTGGTCAAACTCAAACACCTGATTTCCGCGTCATCTTCCGGTGACACAATGATTTCCAGGTGACTGGCTATAGTCCCGTCTTCGCGGGAGATGCGCACCCGGTCTTCGAGAAAAACCACTTCGTATCGATCGGGAACCGCAGCCGTCGGCTGGTATCCTGCCGACCAAACCCTGCCGTCTGCCAAATTGCGCAAATAGATATAACTGCCCCAACAGTCGCGGGTCACATCTTCACGCCAGCGGGTTACCGCCAGCTTTTCACAAACACTGTAACCCGATCCGGCGGCGGTGATCATCACCGCGTACCGGCCATTGGAAAGTAACTGCGCCGAGGGTACCAGGGACATCGGCGAAGGTTCGCGGCGCACTGCGGGCTGGACTATTTCTTTTACTTCGGCTTCGGCTTGGGTGAAGTCAGGAATGGCGCTGTCAGCACCTTGAGGAACCCGCTCCTGCAGCAGCATTTCGGCTCCCTGAATGATCGGTGTGCTATGGAATCGGCGGCGCATGACGCCATCGTATACGACATTAGCCAAAGCCACCAACGACATGCCTTGATGATGCGCCATATAGCAGCGCACAAACGCCACTTTTTGATGTTCGGCAAGCCGGATCGGGGTGAAATCGAGCGCTTCGAAAAAGCCGTAACGACCCAATGCGCCAAGTTTTTCCAGGCTTTCAAAATTTACCGTAGCAGCATGAGTGTGGTACATCGCCGCCAAAGCGGTGGCATAAGGGGCGATAACCAAATCGAAGGCGAGTCCCCGCTTCATGCCCAGACCGGGTACGCCGAATGCGGAGTACTGATAAGTAAACCAACGATCGCGGCCGTTAAACGCCGATTCGGAAACGCCCCACGGCACCTTGCGTTCCTTGCCGTATTCAATCTGGCTTTGCACGGACAGGCGGCAAGCCTGGTCGAGCAGGCTGTAGCGCGGCGTATACGTCACCAGCGACGGCATCAGGTATTCAAACATCGAGCCGGACCAGGACAACAACACCGTGCCGTTCGCGGTGCGTGTCACCCGACGCCCTAAGTGAAACCAGTGCGTGCTCGGCACTTCCCGCTTGGCGATGGCGATTAAGCTGGTCAGGCGCGCTTCCGAGGCGAGCAGATCGTAATAGCTGTCATCGATAATACCGTCGTCAACGCGGTATCCCAATGAAAACAAGTGCCGGTTCAGATCATAGAGGAAACGGAAATCCATCTCGACAAATAATTGATGCGCCTGTTCCGCCAACGCATCCAGCCGACGGGTCAATACTGTCCAGCGTTGGGCTTCGGGTTGCGCAGGGTCGCCAAGGGGAAGCCGAAAATGTATCGACGAGCCTAGGTTTTCGATGTCGCGCTCGTGAGAATGAATGTCAGCGTGCAGCAGCGTAGCCCAAGCCAACACTTCGCTGTCATCCATCAGTTCGCCACGCTCGGCGGCGTAAGTCCGCGCCAGATCCAACAGGCCGTCGGCGCATAGGGTAATTTGCCGCCACAAACGCAGCCAGTCTTCATGGTTGACAGGGTTACACGCCAACAAACCGCCCAGTTTGTCCGCAGTTTTCTGTAGATCCTCCTGTGTCACTATCAGCATGCGCCGGTCATCGTTGATTTTGGCCAGCGCCGACAACAGCAGTCTGTGGGTATCGGCAATTCCGTCTAACACGACGGAAACCGCATGCGGATGTTGCGTCAGCTCCTTACATCCCTGGATAAGTACCAATAAATGTCCTGCCAAATTGCCGCTGTCTACGGTCGATACATACCTGGGTTCCAGAGGGTGCAGAGTCTGCGTGTCATACCAGTTGTAAAAATGTCCATGCAGTCGCGACATCTTGTTCAGCGTGTTCAAGGTCGCTTCCAGCCGGTCAACCGTATCGATCAGACCCAGCCAGCCGAAATCATGCGCGGCAAGCACGGACAACAGATAGAGGCCGAAATTTGTCGGCGAACTGCGATGGGCAATCACCGGGGCGGGATCTTCCTGAAAATTATCCGGCGGCAGATAATTTTCCCGCTCCGTTACGAAGGTGGTAAAAAACCGCCAGGTACGCCTGGCGACTTGGCGTAACTGCAACGCATCGTCAGGCAGTAATGACTCAGCCGGGTCCAGTCTCGGCGGCAAACTCAGGATATGGGCAATAACAGGAGACAGTAACCACAACAACAAAAATGGCGCGGCAACCGCTATCGAAGCGGAATTGAACAGCAGCACTAACGTAGCGGCGCAAACGACCACGATAGTCACGCTAGCCAGCGGCCTAATAAGGTTCCCCAAAGCATGCCCGGCCAATGTCTTCGCTTGCAGCGCAGTGACCCACCTGAGCAATTTCCGCCGGGTGATAAACAGCCGTACCAAGGTGCTTACGATCGCGTCGGTCATCAACCAAGACTGTTGAGCCAGCATGGCTAACGTAATCAGGCTATGACTCAAGCCCATAAATACATTTTCTGCCGTGACGCGCAACTGGTTACGCAGCGGAATATCGGTGCGAAGCCGCATTCCGGCAGCGATAGCCAGTAAGGCGGGAACGGCTAAGGCTATCAACACTATTCCGATCAACATCCCTTGCGGCGCATTCGGAATAGTCCAAGCCGCCAACAGGGTAAGAAATGCGCCCGGCGCTGAAAAAGTCCGGCGTAAATTATCCAGCATTTTCCAGCGTCCAATCAGCGGCATGCCTTTGCCGAGAGGACCAAAAATCCAGGGCAATAGCTGCCAATCGCCGCGCGCCCAGCGGTGTGAGCGAGACGCGGCTACTTCCGTATGGGATGGAAATTCTTCATACAACTCAATATCGCTGACAAACGCACAGCGGGCGAACACACTCTCGAACAAATCATGACTGAGCAAGGTGTTTTCAGGAACGCGCCCGGCCAAAGCGGCTTCAAATGTGTCGACCTCATACAAACCCTTGCCGCTGTACGACCCCAGCTCAAACAGATCCTGATAGACTTCGGACACGGAGGTCGAATAGGCGTCCATGCCGCACGCGCCGGAAAAAAGCTGATGAAACAACGAGTGTTCCCGTCTTTGCGGGAGGGTCGGCGTGACTCTAGGCTGGAGAATGCTGTAGCCTCTGACGACGCAACGCGTAACCGGGTCCAGAACCGGCCAATTGAGCGGATGGGCGGCCGTACCCACCAATTGCCGAATGGAGTCGATAGGCAGTTTGGTGTCGGCATCCAGCGTAATAACATAACGGACATCCGGCGGAGCAAACGCAGGCTGTCCATGAGTCGGCATAAAGGACGTATCCTGTGCTCCGCGCAGCAGACGATTAAACTCATGCAGCTTGCCGCGCTTGCGTTCCCAGCCCATCCATGTGTTCTCGCCTGGATTCCAGACACGTTTACGGTGATACAGGAAAAAACGCTGCTCCCCGTACTTGGCGTTAAGTGCGTCCACCCCGTCAATGGCGACGCGGAGCAGCAAAGCCTCTTCCGGCAGGGTTTCCTGATCCGCATCCACCCAATCGGATAACAGGGCAAAACGGGCATCGCCGGCCGGGTTGGACAAATAGTGAACCTCCATTTCATCGATTTGTTTTTTCACGTTCTGCTCGCTGACAAACATCGTCGGCACCACCACAAAAGTGCGTAACGTATCGGGGATGCCGTCCTTCAGTTCAAGTCTGGGTAAATGGCGTGGCGGCACCACGGCAATGACCAATCGATTGACCAAGCCCGTAGCAATGTCCGAAGCGGGAAATAAAGCCAGCAGTGTAATCAGGGCGACAGAGAAACCGCCCAGTTCAGCCTCGAAAGCGGCGCCCAAAGGCAGCGCCAACAAGATCAGCGTGCACAGCCCGAGGCTGCCAAGATAAGCAAAAGTCGCATGTTTGATATAAGCACGCAGGAGCTTTTGATAGAAAGTAGGATTAAAGCCGACCTCTTGTTCGAACTCGCCCCGACCGGGACCGATCAAGTAGTAGCCTGGTTCATGTATTTTCTGGTCAGCGCCGGATTCTTTACCGGCACGATCAAGCTTGTCGATAACTTTAGCCGCTATTTCCACCTCGGAATAAGGCGAACGTTTGGCAAGATCTTCAATCGCATGACGGTAACGGTCACGGGTGAGAAAATCCATTGCGCTGTAAACCGGATGAGTGCTCAGGCATTTATCCACCAGACTCGAATCTTCGACGAATTGCGGCCAGTCAAACGCGGAGATGGTGCGCATACTGGTAATAATATTGCGTACAGTCAGGTTTGCAGCAATCTGGACGGCGTGTTCACGATGCACGACTTCATCCAGCGTGACGCCCTGTTCGCCCAGCCATCGATTCAAAAAATCGAGTGCAGGCGGTGTCCCCGGATGCGGCTCGTGCAAGCGTTGTACCAGCTGTACCGCAAAGGCCTGGCGCAAAGGCTCGGCGGGCAAAACCTCTGTCCGCGGCGAAAAATCGGGCTGGTCGGCCTGGTCAATAAACTCATCAGCCAACTGCCGGCCTGCTTGTGAACGCATGATTTTCAACGCCAGTCGACGCAAATTCTCGATCATCACTATGCGTAGCGAGATCGGCAGCGCCCAAAGCTCACCGATGCTGAGCGGTTGAACTTGCTGATACGCACGCATGAAACAAGCCAGCTGCTCAGGAGAAAATCGGCTATCGGTATGAGCGACAAGAGCCCAGGCAATGCCGTAGACGCGCGGATAACCGGCAAGGAAGCCGTCGGTCAACTTGGGTAATTGTTTGTAAAATTTTTCGGGCAGATAGAGATTAATGTCATTGATCTGCTCTTCAATCACATGAAAATTGTCTAACAGCCATTCTGCGGCCGGTGTAATAGCCCGATGTTCGCGCGCCGCCTTGCCTATAGTTTGATAAGCATCAAACAGCACCCTGGAATTCTCTCGCACCCTGGGCATCAGCTTGAGTCCGTCAGGATGAACTTCGGCTTTTTGCGCTTTCGCTAAACTAACGGCATGCTGTTCCAGACGTTCGTTGCTAAATAACTCAAACCGGATGGGTTCATCCTCACCGCCCGGAGCCGCAAGCCTGGGTTTCTGTCTATGTCCGCGTAATTTAATCATCTGTACTCCCTTGTTTTGACCGCGCTCGGTCAAGCTTTACTCCTTTTTTGCAGTCCGCTCGGCTACGAAAACAATGAACGATAATTGGGCGGGAAGTGCATATGCCATGCATCGGCAGGAGATTGAGTACAGCCTGACAGAACTAAAATAAACCCGAAGACTAAATGACGATGAAATCGACAAAGAATCTGTTTTGTGACAAGTCAGTTGCTCGTCGTTTCAGTCACTAAGCAGCAGTCTACTCGCAACATTTAACGCCGTCGGTACGGTAACGCACATAAAACCGCTCGCTGCCAGGCTGCCATGACCTTGCCACTTGCTTGCCTTACTGCGGCTTATGGGGTCAATTGATGATCTGGACCATTTCAATTTTAAAGACGAATACCCCCCTGATTTCCGAATTGAAGGAATATAGTTTCCCTATTACAGCGTAGTATCCACAGTTCCGGTATGTGCTCTACCGTACCGACTACAGCAAATTTCTCGGCTAAAGTGTCTTTAAGGTTCCTGTCGAGCATTCGGCACGAGGCCTGTAATCGGTTGCCGAAGCGGTATCTGATTGCAAGTAAAGCTTATCTCGGCAGACCGTTTGCCCCTGAAGCCTTTCGATGATTTTCATCGGGCTGCTTCAGCCTACTGAAATTATCAATTAACCGGAGATTCAATCATGAAATACCTAATTAAATTTTTTTCCGCATTTCTTTTGGCCTTGACGTTACTGACTGCCGCAGGTTGCGCATCGACGGAAAAGCATGAGGGAACCGGAGAATATGTTGACGACAGCGTCATCACCACCAAGGTCAAAGCAATGTTATTTGATGAGCCCAACCTGAGATCGGGTGAGATCAATGTTGAAACCTTCAAAGGCGTCGTTCAATTGAGCGGCTTCGTGAACTCCAAAGCCGATATTAACAAAGCGGTCGAAATTGCCCGTAGCGTCAAAGGCGTGGAATCCGTCAAAAATGACATGCGTCTCAAATAAACCAGGAAACCATCATGGAAATCACCGACAAAGCAGCTAATCTGGCACATGAAACTTTCGATAATATCGCTAGCGCAACCCATCAGGCCGTCGAAGCGCTGGGTGAAAAAGGTGAGCAACTGCAAAATGCCGAGCAACACTTGATGAAAAATTGCCGCGGTTATGTCCGCGACAACCCCATCACCTCAATAGGTATCGCCGTAGCGGGCGGTTTTCTGCTGAGCCGTCTGTTAAACAATCGCCGTAAACCCGAATGACAAGCCGTTCAAAACTGAGAGGAAGACATCATGGAAACTATAGACAAAGCATCCAATTCCGCACATGAGGTTGTCGATAAGATAGCCGGTGCGAGTAACCAGACAGTAGAAGCACTGGGCGAAAAAACTGAGCAACTGAAAAATGCCGAGCAACAAATGATGAACGATTGCCGCAGTTATATTCAAAACAACCCGGCAACGTCGATGGGTATCGCTGTAGCGGCAGGCTTTCTGTTGAGCCGGCTGCTAAGCGGTCGTTAGACCGGCAAACATTATGGGTACGAACGCCGTAAATAATGATACTCCGGGACAAACTACAACCTGCGCCGACCCGAGGAAAGATTCCGGTGTGCTGGAAGATGCCCAGTCGTTATGGCAGGAGTTACGTGGGCTAAGCCATGATCGCTTCCGGCTCGCCGCTCTGGAAACGCGGCGGGCCGGGGAAAGCGTGGTGGCTATGATAGTAGCGGGGATCATCGTCGCCCTCTTGCTGAGCAGCGCGTGGCTGGGACTCCTCGCGGCCGCCGTGTTGTGGCTAATCGAGCATGGCGGTGTGGCGGCGGGTAGCGCGATACTGCTTGCCGTCGCTTTCAATTTACTGCTAGCACTGCTTCTATGCGGCGTGATACGCCGCAAAAGCCATTATCTACAATTTCCCGCAACTCTCCGCAGTCTTAGGCTCTTATCCCCAGAGCCGCATGACAAGGAAAAATCATGAAGGCGGCCTACCTTTTAAACCGGAGTAAATCCAAGTCTTTGACGGCTCAAATCAAGGATGCCGAACGACAGGTGTTGGATCGTCAACAAAAGATCGGTATCCGCACCACTATATTGATTCGGAAGATACATCAACAGATGACCGCTCCAGCTACTTTGCTGCTGGCGGGCGGCATAGGATTTATTATTGGCGAACTCACCAAGCCTCGGACATCCAAAGTCCGCGGCACTATCAATAAGCTTGAGGCGACCGAAACTACACCCTTGAAAATCGCACTGAACCTTGTAACTTCGGCTCGAACTTTATACACGGCTTTGCCGCTGGCCTGGATAATCAAATCCTACTTTCAGCCCGGTGTAGCAGGTCAAGCGCCCGAATATCAATCCCATCCGATGGCGGCTTCCAAGGCAACGGGTGTGCGCCGAAGATCGAGGCAATAGCATTGCTTTTCAACCTCCCACATTGTATTGCCTGTTTCGGTATCCGAATCAATTCTCCAAAGCCCGGAACACAGCTAATCAATTGGACAAAAAAAATGCCCTCCTGATCTTTAATGGGGGCATCATAGAGTTCCTAATGGAGGAGGATAGTTAAATCTTTCAACGCTTTCGTAAAACGGCTCACCTGGAACCCAGATGCTATCTATCGAATAGCTACTATTTTCAGTCAGTTAATAATATAAAATTGTCAATATTTTTCTGTACGTTGCCGCACATAACCGTAACTTTTTGTCTGGAGTTAAGTTGAACAACGCTGTTCACGCTGGTTTCACCAGCACATCGACATGACTTAAAGAGCTATGATGATCTGTCGGCATCTAACGTGGTCTTGCCATATCTGAGATCATTGAACGGCGGGCTATATTTGCCGCCGCCCCTTGTGACGCTAAAGTTATTGCGCGGCTTTCAGATGTGTTACAGCCTCTTCAGCTCTAGCTCTTCCTGCTCGCAAAAAGCAGGAGTGCGCCGCCTGCCGCTACCGCCGTCACACCGGCCCAGACCGGAACATTGACTGTCTCAGTGTCTTTAACCGTCAGCTCTAACGGGCCTAACTTGGCTTCCTGCGTTTCCCGTGTGTAGCTGAATTGACCGTACACCAGCCCTAACAGGCCGGCTATAATCAGTACGATTGCCATAATCTTGACTGCGCCCATCTTGTCTCTCCTAAATATATATGATGCCCTTAAGTAAGCGGCGCTTACTATAAAACCGGTTGCTTCCAATGTGCCGGTTCCCAAACTGAAGAGAGTGTCAAAGTGTTAAGAATGTGGAGTGCAAACCTGGATTTGCACTCCAACGCTTCTTTAAAAAGCAATACATTAAAAAATATAAAACTATTTTTGAGTCGGTTTACACAGTACTTTCACACTCTCTGAAGCGTGGGAACGGTTTGATGCGTACTCCAGACCGTCTGAGCCTAGCGGAATCGCTCAGGCCGACACCATGCGGCATAAATTCATCCAGTATGGTTACAGGACACGTCGGCCTTGAATGACGCGCAACACGATCACGATAATCGCGATAACCAACAGAATGTGAATAAATCCCCCCAGTGTGTATGAGGAGACCAAACCCAGTATCCAGAGGATGACTAAGAGGATTGCAAGAGTTTCTAACATTTGTTCTTCTCCGTAAGAGGCCGTCAATTGACGGCGATATAACGCACAGACAAACAGATGAAGTATTGCCGAAAGTCAAAGCGATGCTCGCCCAATCAACGGCAAGTTCAAGTTCATCTCCTATTAAAATCGCATCCCGTTGCAGTCGTACAGCCGTCCAACTTGGCTGTACAACGCAGCAGCTCTCGTATTAATCGTCAAGTTTATCCTTGATATCTTCCTTGAGATCACCAAAGCCCTTCTGGACCTTGCCGACGACCTTTTGAATATTTCCTTCCACCTCCATACCCTCGTCGTCCAGCAACACGCCGGCGGCTTCCTTGACTTTACCTTTAGCTTCTTCGACTCGGCCTTTTATTTGATCTTTGTTCATGACTGTCTCCTGATGTGTTAGTTCAAATTGAAACGTGGAATGATGTTTTCCAACGCTCCATTAAAACAATACATGTAAAACTGAATGGGGTCGGTACGGCAGCGCACATAGATTAAGTATTTTCTCAGGGGCTAGATGATGCCCAATAACACCAACACCAGTAAGATGATCAGCACCAGCCCAAATCCACCGGTGGGACCATAACCCCACTGCCGGCTATGTGGCCAGGTTGGCAGGACGCCAACAAGCATAAGAATAAGAATGATGAGTAAGATTGTGCCAATTGACATGATAGTGCTCCTGTTTGAAAAAGAACGTGACTAAACGGCGCGGCCTGAGACCGTGAGATCGCCATTCACGTAAGGGTATGGTGCGTTAACCCCAAAATACCCACAACGATTAAATACACGGCTACGAAATAATTTAAAAACCTCGGAACCAGCAAAATTAATATGCCTATTACCAATGCCAGTAAGGGTTCGATTGCAATATTCATCGGAGTTATCCTTCAAGTTAAATCAAATAAAAGTTTATGGGCAAGATTGAACAAAGTCTGTACGGTATCGAACACAAAAACGTCATCGCCGGATGGTCAATATACCTAACGTGGGACAATGTCGCCGTTTGCGTCGGAGAGGATTATTTCCACGCGGCGGTTCAATTGCCGACCGGCCGCCGTGTTGTTGCCCGCAACCGGATACGCATCGGCATAACCGCGCGTCCTGATGCGGTCACCGCTGATCCCCATGTCGTTCAAAGCCGTCCGCACGGCATAGGCGCGTCGGTCAGACAGCGCCTGATTGGCGCTGTTACTGCCGATGCTATCGGTGTGACCTTCAACCAACACCTTGTATTGCGGGTATTGATTGAGGAAGTCAGCCAATTTTTGCACATTACGCAGACCGCCTGCTTGCAGCTGCGCCTTGTTGGTGCGAAACAATACGTCGCCGCTTAGCGTAATCACCAGGCCGCGCTCGGTTTTCTTGGCATTCAACTCTTTGAGCAGCATTTCCTGTTGAGCAATAATGGCTTGGTCACGCTCCGAATTGGCGCCGGCAACCGCCAATTCGGTAGCTTGACGGTCGACGGTTTGCTGCGCATAGGCCGCCTGCTGTTTAGCCGCATCGGCTTCAGCCGTTCTCGCATCAAGGCGGACCGCGTTGCGTTTGGCGGCGGCGTTGGCGACCGCTGATTCAGCGGCTTTCCGCTTGGCGGTTTCCTCGGCGATTGCCACTTGCTGCTTGGCTAAGTAGGCCAGATGCTCAACGGTATCATCGCTTTCACCTTCGCTTAAGGCATAATCCGCCTTGTTCAGGGAATCGTCGGCTGTTTTCAATTCGACCGCTGCCAGATTCGTGACTTCGGGATTGGTTCGTGCATTGTTGTAACTGTTATGCGCTTCGGTGAGGGATGAGTTTTTCGGCATCGAACTGCAACCGGAAACAATCGCGACAGCGATCAGGGTCATGGGGAAATATTTATTATTTTGCATAATGAGCTCCATTGATGATTATTGGGCGTTACGTTCGATTTCTTGTTGCAGCACGCGGTTACCTTCCTGCAATTCTTGCGCTGCTTTCTGTGCCTTGGCTGAACGCGCCGTTACCGCAGCCAGTTGAGCATCGACCTGAGCTTGTTCCGCCAATTGCCGGGCGCGCAAATAATCTTGCTCCGTCATGGCCCGCTCGGCAGCATCCATTTTTTCCATCGCGGATTTAAGCGCCTGAGGTGTAAACTCATTGCCTCCAGCACTGGTTGCATTGCTGACTGCGACCTTGGAAACGGCCATCTGTTCTGTGGGTGCGGGAATGCTCGCACAACCGGCTATAAAGATTGCAACAGCCGCGCTTACACCGATGCCGCGCATCATTTGAAACGATCTGAGGAGGTCTGTTTTTTTCATGATTTGTTATCCTTTGAGTTAAATGCCGAACACAATCGTTACAATGAATTAGGTATTACATTGCAGCGACTTCCACTTTCTATACCGAAATCCGGGTGAGTCTATTGGGGAGGGGAAACAGCCGATTCTGAGAGCCATCGGCGTTAATTAGATACCTTTCCGCAGACGCGCACAGTGCGCTAGCGTACATAAGCGCTACACTGCGGAAATTGAATGATGCCGACCGGATCCAGTTACACTGCGGCGAGGCGCTCATTACGGTAGCGGCCTAACGCCCAGAGCGGGAAGAATTTATCGTAACCGTGGTATTTCAGATAAAACACCTTGGGGAAGCCGGGCGCATTGAAGCTTTCGTCACCCCAAAACCCGTCAGACTGCTGGTTTTTCAGCAGATAATTGACCCCGGCTTCGACTTCAGGGCTGCCGGCTTCACCAGCCGACAATAATACCAACAATGCCAGCGCGGTATGGAATGATGTGCCGGTATGGAATTCACCGCGATTCCTGGTGTCGTAATAGCTGTCATTGTCCTCTCCCCACCCGCCCCGGTTCCGCCAGTCGCCCGGCTCGTTCCTTCAACTGCTTAGCCGCCAGCCAATTCAACGCAGAATTGAGAGCTTGCCGGGTGTGCGAATCGCGTTGAAGAAATTCAACTATTCCGAGGAATGTGGCGGCGGAACACTGCACGAGTTGATGACGACTCAGGAATTGATCGCCAATATGCTCGGAGTGCGCCGCGAAGGCGTCACAGAGGCAGCCGGTAAATTGCAGCAAGCCGGATTGATTGAGTACCGCCGGGGACGCATCACGATACTGGATAGGCGGGGATTGCAGACACGGGCCTGTGAATGCTACGAAGTGGTCAAAGCAGAGCTTGATCGCCTGCTCTTCTCTCCCCGGCGCACACCATTAACCTCGTATAGTCCTTTACAAAAAAGAGTGAACGGCTTAGAAGCGAATCATTAAGCGGCCGTCAAATTAGGTAATGTCGCCGTATTCAGGATGTTTGACATATTTACCCGGCTATTCAACGCTGTCAATTTCATCGTAAATATCTTCGGAGATTTCCGCGTATTGCTCCGTGAATATTGCCCCGCCTCAGCAATCGTTCCTGCATCCATGCAAGTCGTTCGCGGCAGATACTATATCCCCGATAAGGCAGGGTATCTGTTCGTTTCGGATTGATGCTGTGAACTATGTTTGTTGCATCCCGCCTATTTATCTTCAACTCTCAACACCAATTTACTCAGCGCCGGAAGAATAATAAACGTACAAACCATAATCCAGAATATGCCCATGGTGATAATCAAACCCATGCTGGCGATGCCCTGATGCGGCGAGAACGCCAATCCGGCGAAACTGGAGGCGGTGGTCAACGCGCCGTAAAACATGGCCCTGGCCGTGCTGGATTGATAGATATTCTGCTCTTCGGACATAGAATGATGCAGCTTCTCAACCATATGGATGCCGTTATCGACGCCTAGCCCCAGTAACAGCGGCAAGGCGATGATGTTGGCGAAATTAATCGGCGTATTGGTCAGAACCGCACTCGCCATCGTAAACAGCCCGGCCAATATCAGCGGCGTCATGACCAACGCGGTATCGAGAACATTGCGCCTGATCGCAAACAACAGCAGCGCGATAGTGATCAGCGCAATCACAATGGCTTCCTGGAAAGCGGAGATAACTTCCTTCATCGATTCCCAATACATGATCGGCAAGTCGGTGGTCTCAGGCGCGACGGATTGCACTTCGGTAATAAACTCTTCCAGGCTGGTTAAATCGTTCAGGTCTTTCTTGGGAAATATCTGGATACGGTACGAGCCGTTCTTGCTCAGCCATTTGTCCTTGATGTCGGCAGGCAGGTCGGCCAGAGTGACTTCCTTGGCATTGAAGCTGTCCGATAGTTCGTTCATGAGACTCGGCAAGGTACCGAGCAGCGTGGTCTGGATTTTGTCAATGAACAGGCGTCGACTGGTTTGCTGCCGCGCATCAAGTTCGATCAAAATATCCTGCAATTCTTTTTTAAAATTGCTTAACGCGGTGCGTTCATGAGCATCGGTTTTTTGAGGCAGGATAGTGTCGATGGCTTTTATCAGGCGCTTAATGCCGGGTACAGGATCGGTATCGTTTTTGAGCGCGGGAAAATTTTGCGTTTGCGCCCCCAGCATCAAGCCCATTTCCTCTATCACGGCCAGTTTGTCGCCCTGCCCGGTGGGTTCAAAATCGAAAAGACTGACGGTTTTATCGACCGAAGCCAAGGCCGAAAGCTTTTGCTCCAAGGCTTTGGCGCTGTTCTCATCCTTGGCCAGAACGGTCAAGGTCATCGGCGTGGTTTCCTTGCCTTTCATCAGATTTTTAAACGCAATAACCGATTCGGTGTTAGGGTCGCGAAGGTTAATCGGATTGAAATCGGTCTTCACGTTGAAGGTCAAAACGATGGAAATAACGGCGATGGCAAAGGTTGCGATGGAAATCGGTTTGGCATAATGCAGCGGCAAGATCGCCAGTTTTTTCGACAATTTCTCAAGTCCGTTCCGCGTTCCGTTAATCTGGGACTTTGCCGGAGCAGGCATGATTTTCAACAGCGCCGGCAGGACAATCAAGGTAATTAACAGGCAGATAAACAGACTGGTGCCCGCCAGCAGGCCAAGTTCGGATACGCCTTTGTAATCGGTCGGTATAAAAGCATAAAGCCCGATCGACGTGGTTCCCGCACACAGTAATAACGATGGCGCCGTGCTCATTAATGTGCTGCGTAGCGCCAGCTCTTTATGAATGTGATGAATCAGATTGTCGCGATAGCGCAGACAAAAATGGATCGCATATTCCACGCCCAAGCCGATATTGGATACCGCAAAAGCCACTGAAATCAGGTTTAATTCTTTTACCGAAAAAGCCGCGAACGCTCCGCAAAAAAGCATGCCCAAGGCCAGCGTCATCAACGTGGCGGAGGTAAGCAAAACAGAACGATAGGCAACCAATAATATAAACAGCACCAGCACAATGGAGAAAATACTGGCGGTAAACGTGCCGGTACTCATGCCCGACAACTCATCATCTTCAAGACCGACTTCGCCGGTAACCCAAACTTTAACCGCAGGCAGGTTGGGGTCCTGAATTTGGGCAACGGCTTTACGGATCGAATCAATCGCATTTTCCGCTGGACGGATTTGCGTAAAATCAAACTTGGGCGCGACGATAATAAAGCCGCTGTTGGAATCGGTTTTCTTTTCCGCAATCATCGACTCCCATGACATCAACGCGTTTTCGCCATTGATCGTTTTATGCAAGGCCAGCGCCACCTTATCAACCAGCGAAGTGAAATCAATAGGTACATCCTGAGTCTTGTCGGTGTTGGTCAGGGCGTCTTCAAAAATCGAGAAAAAGCCGGTCAGATTCGGTTCCTGGGCAATTCTGCCGATAAACGGTTGGGCCAGCGACAGATTGTTGGATAAGTTATGCAGTTCGTCGGTATCGAGATAAAGCAGGCCATTCTGGCGGAAAAATTCGTTGTCGTTGGGAATATAGGCCGAATTAAAATGCTCTTTGTTGGCGCTGAGCAAGCGCAGCAATCGTTTAGTAGCCGATTTGGTCAATTCCGGCGTATCCGATTCAACCACCAGCAACAGCGTGTGCAAATCCTGCGAAAAGGCTTTTTCAAAATTGCGGCGGTTTTGCTGGAAAGGCGCATCGGGCGCGACCAGTTCGGCGGTATCGGTATTAATGCTTAAGTGGCCGGCCGTGTATTCCAAGGCCAAAATGCTGAGCAAAATCACTATGGACAGAACCATGAACGGCCTGCCTAGCGTCAAACTTGCCCAACGTGAAAAAATACTGTGACTGCGGGTTTGGAATGTCATAACTCAGGATTCGGGCATTAATGTAGGGTGAGAGTGTTCAAAGTGTTTAACGCGTCACTTCGGGATTCAATAAGTTCGCTGCCCTGCAATTCGATGAACAGGGCGGGGATTTTAGCCATATTGGCCGCCGCCATGCCGTCTTTCGCTCCCAGGCACAACAGCGCGGTGGACCAGGCATCGGCAACCGTCGGATCAGCGATCAGGACGGTGGCGGAAACCAGGTTATGGCCGACCGGTCTTCCGTTACGGGCATCGAGAATGTGGCTGTAACGCCGGCCTTGGTCATCGAAATAATGCCGGTACGTGCCGGACGTCATCACCGCCATCGGCGAATCCTTGGGCATGGTAACGACTTTATGCATCGTCCGTTCTTCCGGCAACGGCCTTTCCACGGCGATACGCCAAGGTTGAAGGCCGGGTTTGTAGCCATTGGTTTTCAGCTCGCCGCCTATTTCGACCAGATAATTGCTTATGCCTTTTTGCTCCAGCACCTTGCTGATCCGCTCCACGCTATAGCCTTGAGCAATCGACGACAAATCGACTTTCAGGTCGGCCTGTTTTTTGCGCAGATGCGTGTCATCGACGATTTCCAGTTTTTCCATGCCGATTTGCTTCAGCGTGGCAAGAATAGTCGAGTCTTTAGGAATCGTCAGCGCATTGCCCTTAAAGCCCCATAAATCGAACAACGGCTTAATGGTTAAATCGTAGCAGCCTTGGCTGGCCTGGTTTACAACTTGCGCGATTTTAACCAAGGACACGATTTCGCCGCCGACTTCCTGGCTATCGGTATTCTCTATGCTGTTGAATGTTTCTATAGTCGAATCGGGCCGGTAATTGGACAGCAGTTTATCGATGGCCGCGAATTCGTTTTCGACGGCGTCTTTAACGGCTTTATCATCCACCGGCGATTCGGACCAATAGCTGATATGGTAAGTCGTACCCTGAGCAGGGCCTTCAAGCTTTTGAATGGTTGGTTCCGAGCAGCCTGCCAACATGGCTAAAAACATGCAGGCAGTAAAATGATGCGGGAAAGCGCCGGATAATGCCGTTTTTATAGTTCGTGGGTTAGTCATCCATGTCTGCCGTTTCTTTATCATCACAAATTATCGGTAATAAACTTCATAAAACGCGCAATATGCGTTAACAAACGTGATTTTGCGCCCTAGCTGCGCTCGCGTGTGCCGTCTTTAGAGCGCTCTTTATTATAATCCGAAAGACACTAAAGCTTTTTAAAAAATAAGTTTTCCCTTTGCGGTCCCAGTAGAACAGACATGCAAACCGTTCTGGCTGCATTTTTGCCTGTCTCGGAGTCACTATGAATACTCCCCAAATCAGTCATCTGTCTGTTAACGGTAACGCCAGGGAAAATAAGTTCTTTATATTTCAGTTTATCAGCTTGATCCGCGTCATCCGTGTTCCATTTCTCTATGCACTGAGTAGTCGCCATAATGTTTACCGCATTCCCACGCACTACGTCACTGCCATTAAATTAATGACAGCGTATTTCCATTTGAACTTAACTTAATGGCAGCAGCGCACTACAGCTAAGGCGCGAGTCAAAATCAGCCTCTGCCGAGGAGGTATCACGTTATTTGTTGCGCATGATGTGCGTAGATTGCAGGAAAGATACTTGTTTTATATAATACCCATTACTTATTATATCTATTATTTTCTTTCCCTTGGCGCTTTTTACGAGCTTCTACGCTTTCAATTGTTTATGCATTCAAAATTCGGTTTTCTGAGTTACGAAATCAGTCACGTTATCCGTCAACGTTTTAACAAGGAAGCCGAAAATATCGGCTTTACTCATGCCCAATGGAGAGCCTTGGTGCATTTGTCTGAAAATGAAAATTGCCGCCAAATCGACTTGGCTGAAATTCTGGAAATCAAACCGATTACGCTGGCAAGGCAGATCGACTTGCTTGAGGAATCGGGCTTGGTTCGGCGCAATAAAGACGTCGAAGACCGGCGCGCTTACCGCCTGGAACTCACGCCTAAGGCGCAGTCCATCATGCAGGAACTTTGGGAGATTGCCGATGCGGTGGAAGCGGAGGTTCTTAAAACCTTAACGCAACAAGAACGAGAACAGATGACCGCACTGCTGGAACGCATTAAATCCAGCCTGGGTGAAGCTATCTGAATTAATGGGCTTGGGCATTGAAAAGTATGCATAAAACTGAGCGGATAATCTGTTTTTTCACCAAGCTGACCGACTTAGTACCCCTCACATCTTTGAATAACTTTTTATGCTCTCTGGCTGTGTTCCCACATAGCCTTTTTAATTTATAGGACTGAAATGCTCTTTTTATCGAAAAAACAGGACTGGCTCGGCAACATCCGAGGCGATGTGTTGGCCGGTCTGGTCGTTGCCCTTGCGCTGATTCCCGAAGCCATTGCCTTTTCCATCATCGCCGGGGTCGATCCCAAAGTCGGGCTCTATGCCTCATTCTGCATTGCGGTGATTACCGCGTTTGTCGGCGGCAGGCCGGGCATGATTTCTGCGGCGACCGGGGCGATGGCCTTGCTGATGGTGACGCTGGTCAAGGATCATGGCCTGCAATATTTATTGGCGGCAACGCTGCTGACCGGCGTTTTGCAAATCATCTCCGGCTACCTGAAGCTCGGCAGCCTGATGAGTTTCGTGTCGCGTTCGGTGGTGACCGGTTTCGTCAATGCGCTGGCGATTTTGATCTTCATGGCGCAGCTGCCGGAACTTACCCACGTCACTTGGCATGTTTACGCAATGACCGCAGGCGGACTGGCGATCATTTACCTGTTTCCGTATCTCCCGGTGATCGGCAAATCCCTGCCCTCGCCGCTGGTCTGCATTGTCGCGTTGACCGGCATCGCCATTTATTGGCAGCTGGACATCCGCACGGTCGGCGACATGGGCGAGTTGCCCGATACGCTGCCTATTTTTCTCTGGCCCGAGGTGCCGTTGACATGGGACACCTTAAAAATTATTGCGCCTTATTCGGCACCGATGGCCGTCGTCGGCCTGCTGGAATCGTTGATGACCGCAACCATCATCGATGATTTGACCGACACGCCCAGCGACAAAAACCGCGAATGCAAAGGCCAGGGCCTCGCCAATATCGGCGCCGGATTGCTCGGCGGCATGGCCGGTTGCGCGATGATCGGCCAGTCCGTTATCAATATCAAATCCGGCGGGCGCGGACGCTTGTCCACCTTGATCGCAGGAAGCTTTCTGTTGATCATGGTGGTGTTCCTGGACGAATGGATTTCCAAAATCCCGATGGCCGCGTTGGTCTCGGTGATGATCATGGTCTCGATCGGTACCTTCAGCTGGAGTTCCATCGTCAACCTCAAACAACACCCGGTGTCCACCAATGTGGTGATGGTGGCGACCGTGATTGTCGTGGTCTGGACGCATAACCTGGCGTTCGGCGTTTTCGTCGGCGTGTTGCTGGCGTCGTTATTCTTCGCCAACAAAATCAGCCATTTCATGTATGTCGAATCGGAACTGGATGAAGCGAACAGCATTCGGACTTATCGCGTTATCGGGCAAATCTTCTTTAATTCGTCGGGCAAGTTCATTGCGGCCTTCGATTTCAAGGAAGCCGTCGATAAAGTGGTCATCGATTTACACCGAGCACACTTCTGGGATATAACCTCGGTGACCGCCTTGGACAAGGCCGTCATCAAGTTCCGCCGCGAAGGCGCGGAGGTGGAGTTGATCGGCATGAACGAAGCCACCGCCACCATCGTCGACCGCTTCGGCATCCACGATAAACCGGAAGAAATTGAAAAAGTCATGGGAGGTCATTAATGAACACAAATACCAATAGAGTGCTGGCATGTATCGACGGTTCGTCATTGACCGAAGCGGTCTGCGATTACGCGGCCTGGATAGCGCAACGCGTCGATGCGCCGTTAAAGTTGCTGCATGTCATCGACCATCATCCCGAGACCACCGCAACCCTGGACTTGTCCGGCAACATCGGCTTGGGCAGCCAGGAGCATTTGCTTGAAGAACTGACCGCCGTCGAACAGCAACGCAGCAAGTTGCGACTACAGCAAGGCAAGCTATTGCTACAGGCCGCCAAAGATCGGGTCATCCAGGCCGGCATCGCCGACCCCGACAGCAACCAGCGCCACGGTAGCCTGGTTGAATCGCTAATCGAGCTTGAAGAAAGCATCCGGGTCCTGGTCATCGGCATCCGTGGCAAAGCGCATGAAAACCGGCCGGACAAAATAGGCGCAAAACTTGAGTCCATCATTCGCTCGTTGCATAAGCCTATTTTGGTAGTCAACGACACGTTCAAAGCGCCGCAGCACATCATGATTGCCTATGATGGCAGCAAGGCGACAGAAAAAGCCATCGACATGGTTGCCATCAGTCCGCTTTATAAAGGCCTCACTTGCCATCTGGTTAACGTCAGCAAAGATGACGCAGCGACCGAACAATTGCTTGAAGCGGCTGTCAGCAAACTGAAAAATGCCGGCGGCATTGAAGTGACCACGAAAAAATTACAAGGCAAGCCCGACCAAGCGCTTTGTGAATATCAGGACAAACATGATATTGATATGATCGTGATGGGCGCATTCAGCCACACCCGCCTTCATGACCTGCTGCTCGGCAGCTTTACCGCCAAAATGCTGATGAATGCCAAAAAGCCGCTGCTGTTGCTGCGCTGATTGGCCGGAACGTAACAGGCGCTCAGCAAATTTGTTCCCATGCGCTACGCCACGGCCATTAAGTTAAGTACAACAGCAGCGTAGGAGCGGGCCGCGCCCGCGATATTTCGGTAGAGCGATACAGAGTTGTAGCGCCTTCATCGCGGGCATGGCCCGCTCCTACAACGCGTAATGGCAGTGCTGCGCTCATTGTTATACGACAGCTTCACACCTTACCCCCCGGCGGGTCTACGATGAAAAATCCGGGATTTGACCCTTTAAATCACGTGCCGCATGTATCAGCAAGTCTTCGAAAGTGTAAAAGCCTATATCGCAGATTGCCAAATGCGATAGCGCAAAAGCTGCGCCCGTGCCGAATGCCTCGCGTCTGATTGACGAGTGAACCAGACGGACTGTTTGGTGCGGAAAGCCGAAAATAACTTCATGCTCACCGATAATTCCGCCGAGCCGCAACGAAGTGATTTGATCGTCATCCACGCCTAATTTTTCCGCGATCTTTAATGCCGTGCCTGAAACCTCCGGTTTTTCCTTAAAATGTTGCTCAAGGATTTCCACATCGGCGAAAGGCGCTATTTTGCGCAACAGATTGGCCGCCGTCATCAGGAAATTGACGCCCAAGGTAATATTGGGCGAACACATGACACGCGTATTTCGCCCAAGACTGCGGACATAATCCAAATCGCTTTCCGAATAAGCGGAAATCGCGCTGACCAACATAATTCGGTGTTTACGAACCGTTTCTCCATAGCGATGGACGGCTTCCGGTGAAGAAAAATCAACTACCGCATCAACCGGCTGCCGGTCGAATAATGCCTCGAACGATTGTTGCGCCATCCCAATAATCGGAATAGCAGTATCCGGATGCGTTTGAGCGTTGTCACTCACGGTGCGGCGGGCAATCCAGCACAGTTCAAAGCGTGAATCCGTGCTCAGTACATTGGCGACGGCTTTGCCCGTTTTGCCGTAGCCGATAAGGCCGATACTTATTTTGTGGTTCAATGGTAATCTCCTTTGATACATTCACTCGCAGAACTACGTTTAACCCAACCGCAAAAATGCAATGAGCAAATAAGTTTTGCGGAAAAGCATTTTGTATCAACTGTTATTTAAAATAAAAACATTAACGAAATCGTGGTTATAGCGACTAATTTATACCTCTCAGGCCCATGCGGGCATAGCTATCTACACAACTTTTCGCGCGCGTTCCCAGGCCTTGCACCACTGCCATTAAGTTAAGACTTGTTCCGTTCGCCCTGAGCCTGTCGAAGGGTGAGCGGAACAAGTCGTTAAGCCATTCATGGTTCGACAAGGCTCTCCTGAGTTTATCGAAGCCTGTCATGAGCTTGTCGAATGGGGCTCACCACGAACAGCTTAACTTAATGCCAGTGAGGCCTTGCACTCCAACCGCTGGAAATACGCAACCATTAACTTGATAGTAATAACCTGACGCGTGGGGACGAAACAAATCCGGGCCAATCAGCTCATATTTCCGTTAACCAATAAAATTGATAAGCCTGCAAAACGATCCGGCGATCGAACTGGGCGGGACTTCTGCCGCTGTATAAATCGACGAACCGGCCGTAAAGATTAATGCCCCGGCCACTGATGACATCCAGGTCGAGATACTGGGGATTGGCGTCGAAATTGGCGACCACCAGGACCCGTTCCGACGGCCGCAAATGATTGAAGCGGATAAAACAGAGCAAATGCTCATTATCGACGTCAAGTAATTCGCGGTTGTTGAAATCGGCGAACGCAGTCGTTTCCTTGCGGATGGCGATCATTTTTTTCAATGCGCTGAACAGGCTGTATTCCACCGTGCCTTGTCTTTTTCGCAATTCGGCTCTTTCCCAATTGATCTTGGGCCGGTGAATCCAGCGGTTGTCGCCGCTTTTACCGGGGTCATCGAGATAACTGTAGTCGTTGACGACGCCCAGCGCATCGCCGTTGTACAGCAGCGGAATGCCGCCGAAAGACAGGATCACGCTATGCAGTAGCAGGATTTTATTGACCGCGGCTAATATCAGGGCCGAATCGCCGCTTTCCGCTGCCGCTTCCAATCCCGCCAGCGATGCCAGCGAGCCGCAAATGCGCGCATCGCCGGTCTCGTCATTGCGCATAAACACCATGCCTCTGGCCGGCGAAGCTTCGAATTGACCGCTGAAATAATCGACCAGGAATTTTCGGTGCGCGAAAGGTTCGTAATCGGCCGCCCGGACATCGTTGTCGTCGAAACCGAAGCCGATGTCGTCATGGCAGCGCACATAGTTGAGCCAAGTCGCCCGTTCCAGTTTGGCGGGCAGGTTTTTCACGCCCTGATAGAGTAATTTGGCATTGGTGGTGGCAATGCCGTCCCACAGCAACGCCATCAGCGTGGCGTTGTAAGCGATTTCGCATTCCTTGGCGATAATGGCGTCTTCGCCGAAATATTTGATCACTTCAACCGGCGCAACGATCGCTTCGGCAATAAACAACACGCCGGGCGCGGTCACTTGGCAGCAGTCCTTCATCAATTGCAGAATCAGATGCGCATTGCGCTCGTTCTGGCAGGAGCTGCCGATTTTTTTCCACAGGAACGCAACGGCGTCGAGACGCAGCACATCGACGCCCTGATTGGCCCAAAACAGGATAATGTCGAGCATTTCAATGAACACTTCGGGATTGCTGTAATTCAAATCCCACTGGTAATCGTGGAAGACGGTCATCACCCATTTTTGCATGTCGGCATTCCAGGTGAAATTGCCCGGCGCGCTTTCGGGAAAAATTTCCGGCATGCTTTGTTCGAACATGTCGGGAATTTCCCGGTTATCGAACATGAAATAATAATCCTGATAGCGGCGCTCCCCCGTGACCGCCTTTTGAGCCCATTCATGCTCGTCGGAGGTATGATTGAGCACTATATCCAAGACCAGCAGAATATCGCGTTTCCTGAATTCCCCGGCAACGCGGCGTAAATCGTTAATGTCGCCGAGCCTGTCGTCGATTTTGCGGAAATCGCTGATCGCATAACCGCCGTCGCTTTTGCCGGCCGGGCACATCAAAATCGGCATGATATGCACCATGTTGATACCCAGCTCCTGGAAATACGGGGTCTTGTCGGCCAAATCGTCCAGGTTTTCGGCAAAACCGTTGGTGTATAGCGCCATGCCGACCCATTTTTGCGACAGGAACCAGTTATGATCCTGTTCGCGCGCGATATCGACGCTTTCCAGTTCCGCGGAGCGGTTGATATAGCCTTTAGCCATGGTTTCCACCAGGCGCTGCATTTGCGGCTTAAAGTCCTTGCGCTGTCCGTAGAGGTTAAAAAACAGCGAATAAATGGCGTAAAAATTAGCGCCCAGCCGGGTATAAAAATGCCGCAAATCCTGCCTGCTGATTTCCGGTTTTAAATCGTCCAGAATGGCGTTCAATAGCGAGTGGGAAACTTGTTCGTACATAGCGTTATCCTGACGGAACTAAAATTAAGTGACTATTCGCGCGTGATGGAACACGGATGACACTGATAAGACGGATTTAAAAAAACCTCAAGCCGGACGGGGCATGTTGCCCCGTTCGAAACATTTTACGACTGTCAATATAGCCACTTAGCTCTAATGCCACAAAAACGTTAGGGACGGGGTTGCAAACCCCGTCCCGCTTGTGGAATCCGTCAAATCCGCGTTCTATTGACATGCTCCGTCGCGCTCCAATCTATATTTCTTCGTGGTGAATAAAAAATAGCACATACGCTAGTTCCCAAGCTCTCCAGCTTGGGAATTCAGTGTAGGAAGCTCCAGCTTCCCGTCTCGCAAAGCTGGAGCTTTGCTCACTGGGTTCCCAAGCAGGAGCTTGGGGACCAGCAAAACCAGCAAACCAGCAAAGACACGAAATATATTCATTATGCTCAATTGCAAAGTCATTCCATCCAAATCTGCGTGCCGGGATGATAATGGGCAACGCCCTCCAGTATCCCGGCGCTGTAATTGCCGTTCATGCCTAAAAAACCGCCTTGCGCCAAATAAAACGCCGCCATCGTTCCCTGTTTCCGGGCTTGAGTTTTGGCTTGCTCGACAACATCAAGATCGGCGTTGGCGACCAATACCGACTGAATCGCGCTGGCGAGCACCGGCAAATCGTTACCGCTGTCGCCGGCGAAAACCGTGTTGGCGTAATCGAAGCTCTGATGTTGCATTAAAAACTCCACGGCATGGAGTTTCGTCGCATGCGCGGGTAACACGTCCAACAGTCCCGTCGATGTCGCTTCGTCGACACTGTAGATCAAGCCGGCCGCCACTTGCCGGGTTTCCAGCCGCCGCAGCATTTCCCGTTGCAGCGCGTCGATGTCAGCCTGCAACGGCAGGTAATAGCTGAGTTTGTAACGGTTTTGCTTGGCTTCTTCCTGTAGGCGCAAAAACGGTAAATCGCCAAACAAAGGCCGTAAATCGTTTGCCGTCAAGCCCTGCCAATCGGCGGCAATGTCCTGCTCCCATTCAGGCCAATGCCGCCATTCTCCGGTATGTACTTGATAAATAGTCGTGCCGACATCGCCGATAACCCAATCGGGCAACGGCAGTTCGTATTCCCGGATGGCGTCTTCAACCAGCTCGCGGTGCCGGCCGCTGACATAAGCCAGGGTCACCTCCGGGCGCGAAACCAGTCGGCTAAAAGCCGCCCGCGCACCGGGCGATTCGGGCTGTCTGCCGTTCGGCAGCAGGGTGCGGTCAAGATCGGTACAAATCAGGATGCGTTTGTTCATGGGCTTTGGACTCTGTTAGCGATTGAAAAAATCGTAATGTTCGATGGCCTCCAATATGCCCCAGGCATGCGAACCCTCGGCGAAATAGACCTGCTCGGTATCGCCCAGAATGGACAGCTCCTCGCAATGACGGTTGGCGACCACGACCCCGAGGGTGTTGCCGCGCAACATATCCTCGTCGCCACCGGAACCGCCCGTAGCCAGGATACGCTCCAGCGGAATATTCCATTGCCGGGCGACATAGCGCAATGCCTGGCCTTTGGAGGCCCTGGCCGGAACAAAGTCCAAAAACTGCCCGAACGAGAGCGTCGTATTGACCGACAATTCGTGCTGCCGCAGTAGCGTAAGGATTTCTTCCATCGGCGGCGCGCTATTGCTGTCGTAAAGATAGGAAAGCTTAAACCGGCTCTGTTCGCTTTTGGCTTGCAGCGTCAGGCCCGGCAAACCGCTGATGACGCGCCGCAGCACGTTAGGCGTCCACAAATGATCGATATGATAGGTCCAGGCAATATCGGCGATCAGTTGCGGCGCATAGTAGATTTCAGTGCCGAGACTGGTGATTAAAATATCCGGCATCGGAATCTTGTGTTTTTTAAAGACCGCCAGAACCGCATCCAGCCGCCGCCCGGTGGCGATGCCGAATAGAAGCTTCTTACGTTTTTCGCGAATCAGTTTTACAAATTGCTCCAAGCCTTCGGCGTCGCCCAACAAAGTATTATCGATAGCGCTAAAAATGGCTTGTTTTCGGAAGCGGCCGGTTTTGGCGAGCGGCGGGGCTTTCGGGAGTGAGCCCGCTTGCTGCGGTAGCGCCTGAATCTTTCGCAAATAGGCTTGCGTATGGGAGTCCCAAGAATAATACCGGGCGACGTTTTGCAAGCCATTTGCGGAAAATTCCCGCCAAAGCTCCGGATTTTCGAGAATAGTCAACAAGGCTTCAGCCATCGCCGTCTTGTCCACCGGGTCGACCAGCAAGCCGTTGCGGCAATTGCCGATGATGTCCACCGGACCGCCGTTTTCGGTGGCGACCAGCGGCAGGCCGCTGGCGGCCGCTTCCAGCAGCGTCAAGCCGAACGGTTCGGTCAGGGCCGGATTGATGAACACGCCTCCGGATGCCGCCGCAAGACGGTAAATGTCGGCGACCTCGTCAGCCGCGTGGTGTTTCGGCAGCGCGACCCGACCGTAGAGATCGTAATAATCGGCAACCAATAACAGCTCCGTCAAAACCCCTTGCGGGCCTTCGCTCAACTCCCGGATGTCTTCGCGATTACCGGCGACGATCACCAGATTGGCTAGCTGCTGCAAACGCGGCGATTCCCCGTAAGCCTCCAACAGTCCGACGATATTTTTCCGTTGGTCGGGACGGGACATCGCCAATATCACCGGCTTATCCGGTTCATGCAGCGGCATCTTGAGTTTTTTTGCAAAAGCAATGCTTTCGCCGGCGGAAGCGGGCGGATGAAACATGTCGAGATCGGTTCCCGGCGGTATGATTGCCATCTTGTCCGGCGTGTAGCAATCGTAAAGCTCGTATTGCTCTTCGATTTCATTGCGGGTGCTGGTAATCACCAGATCGGCGTTGGTCAGCGTCTCCTCTTCGGCGCCGATACGGCGCGACATATGATAACGCTGCTCGATCGCCTCCATCGCCAAGCCCATCGCGAGCAGCCTGCGGCATTTGTCGCGTCCCAAAGAATGGCCGGTATGGATTAACGGCAACCCGGTCCAATGCGCAAGGCGGACGCCGACATAACCGGCGTCGGCATAATGGCTGTGCAGAATATCCGGCCAGCGCGGTTGGCGGTGCAGCCAACTCAGTAAATTATCGGCGAAACTATCCAGATGATCCCAGAGCTCTTCTTTGCGAATATACGCTTCGGGACCCGCTTCGATACGGACTATTTGTGCATTTTCCGACAGCGGTTCGACGGGCTCTGCGTAATCGGGGCCGACTTCGCTGTCGATTATCCGCCGCGTTACCAAATCCACCCGCCCGACATTCGGCTGTTTTGCCAGCGCCTTGGCCAGCTCAACGACATATTTGGTTTGACCGCCGGTATCCGCGTCGCTTCCCAGTTCCAGGTCACAGCCTCTAATCAAGCCGTGAACGCTGATTAACAGGATATACAGCGGTTCGGTATTAGTGTTCTCAATCATTGCAGATAGACTCTTTAATTACCGGTGTATTTAAAAATACGCTCCGGTCATAAATTCCGGATTTTTAGCTTCAGTAATTCCGAACCGTTTTTCCATGTCCCTAACCGTCTGTAAACCAGTTCGTGTTGCAGCAGATCAGTCCCAGTGAATCTAAGGAATTTATTAATTATAGGATTGCACACATTAATCCTTTCTTAAGGTTCGAGACTCATCCGGGCCTTCATGGTACAAACGAGACTGCAAATGCGTTGTCGAAACGGGAAGCCTGGCTTTCACAGGCTCAAATAAACAATGGTCTGCACCGGATAACTTGTTACAATCGAATTCAGCTCTACTCTGTCATTTAACATCTACCGGAGTCCATACATGGAAGCTTATCCTTCTGAACTTCTGCTTATCACATTCGTTGCGATGCTGGCTCCGCTCCTTGCCGAGTTGCCGGGCAGTGTGCGCTTTCCTGTCGTGGTGCTTGAAGTCGTTTTGGGGATACTGATAGGCCCTCATGTCTTTCATCTGGCTAATCCTGACGGCATGATCGCCATGTTAGGGCAACTCGGTTTAACTTTTCTGCTGTTCTTGGTCGGACTTGAGATAGATTTCGACAAGATTCGCGGCAAACCCTTGTCATTAGCGGTAGGCAGTTGGTTTATTACCTTCCTGTCGGCGATAGTTTGTATGTTTTTCTTCAATGTCATCGGACTCATCCAGAGCCCGCCTTTATTGGCCGCAACCGCCTTATCCACCACCGCCTTGGGCATACTGGCCCCTATTCTGCGCGACCGTGGCGAACTTAACACCGATTTCGGCAAGCACATCGTGGCAACAGCGGCTGTCGGTGAGTTTGGCCCCTTGGTGATTATTTCGCTATTGCTGATCACTACCCATGACACTTTTTTACACACGCTGTTTGTCGTGACCTTTATTATCATCTCCTTGGCCGTGGCGAATGTTGCCCTGCACATGCGCTCCTCGCCATTGCTCGATAAACTGGCGCACACCATGCAGAGCAGCGGCCAGCTTCCGGTGAGAATTTGTATCCTGTTGCAAGTTTTGTTAGCCACACTCGCCGCTAAATTCGGCCTGAATATTGTGTTGGGGGCATTTACTGCGGGCATGGTGGTCAGACTCGCCATTAAAGGAACGGAGGGCGAGCTGTTGCAGCATAAGCTGGACGCAATCGGTTATGGCTTCCTGATACCCATCTTCTTTATCGTTGCAGGCATGAAGTTCGAACTCAGCGCCCTGTGGTCTACCCCCCTCGCTCCGATACAAATCGCTCTTTTGTCGGGTTTGTTGGTTCTGGTTCGAGGCGTTCCGTTGTTTTTTTACAAGCATGAGCTGACTGCCGAGGAAAAAATACCTTTCATGTTTTATTCGTCCACAGGTCTTCCGTTGATCGTCATCATTAGCGAAATCGGCGTTTCCTCTGGATTAATGCCGCCGGACAGGGCGTCAATCCTGGTCGGTGCGGGTATGGTTTCGGTGTTGTTGTTCCCCGTGTTGGCGGTAAAACTACGCGGTAAATTCGTTTTGCCTTGGTGATGTTTACGAAAAAATTACATTTATCGACCTTATCCTTGAGATAGAATTTTCATTTTGAAACCATTTCTTCATCTATTTTCGTATATCGCCTGGAAACAACGTCTGGTATTCTGGCTGGGCGCAATTATGGTCGGTCTGGTCATCGTCATGATGACTATGCTCAGCGAATGGGCCGCGCAAACCTACCGCGTTCTTGCGCTGCAATACCCCTGGTTTCATTTTGTCATTCCGCCAGTCGGACTGGGCTTTACTGCATGGCTCACTTTTCGTTTCTTTCCCGGCAGCGAACGCAGCGGCATTCCACAGGTTAAAACAGCCTTGGAATTTGCTGACAACTTTAAAGAAACAGCCAAATTGATTTCCTTAAGAATTGCCATCGGGAAAATGTTCCTGCCGATTATGGGTCTGCTTTCCGGGGCCTCAGTCGGTTTCGGCGGCCCTGCCGTGCATGTCGGCGCATCGGTGATGTTGTCACTCGGTAAAGTGATTAAATTTCCGCCTCATTATTTAGAGAAAGGTTTAATTCTGGCAGGCAGCGCGGCCGGTTTTGCCGCAATGTTCAGCACCCCGTTGGCGGGCATTATTTTTGCTGTTGAAGAAATGGGCCGAACCTTGGAAGAACGAATCAGCAGTCTGGTATTAACCGCCATTATTTTTTCCGGCGTGACCGCCTATGCGTTATTAAACAGCTACATTTATTTTGAAGATGAATCGCTGATCATGCCAATAGGACAAAGCTGGTTTGCTATCCCGTTATGCGGGATTATCGGCGGGTTTTTGGGAGGCTTGTTTAGCAAAATCACTATTTTCGGCAGCCGACTCCTCAAGCGAACCGGCATCTCGATGGTTGTGATCGCTATAGCGTGCGGCGGAATCATCGCTACAGTGAATTATTTCTCCAATGGTGCGACCGTGGGCACAGGTTATCAACAAACCAAAGCCATATTACACAGCGCTCAAGCGATGGAACCTTCTTATCCGTTCCTGAAAATGCTCGCTACGTGCGCCACTTTCTTTAGCGGCATACCCAGCGGTATTTTTGTCCCATCACTGGCAACAGGGGCTGGGATTGGTGTCGACTTGGCTAACTGGTTTCCGATTGCGCCCGCTTCAGCGATGATTTTACTGAGCATGACCGCTTATTTCTCGGGTATGCTGCAAACACCGCTCACCTCGTTCGTGATTGTTATGGAAATGACTAATAGCCATGAAATTATGATTCCGCTGATGGCGACCGCTTTTTTGGCCAGCGGGACATCTAAATTAATACATTCGGTACCGTTGTACCTTGCTTTATGTGAAGCCTATCGATTGCCGTCAATGTGTTCGGCACGACGGTAATTCGATTAAATACGTTATTTAGGAATTAGTTATGGCAACTCAATCTATTACGATAGCGCGGATTTATCTTCGGGAAGACGAACATCTGCTTGGTAGTATCTTTGATTTTTTGCACGACGAAGAAAAAGTCTTAGGCATCACGGTATTCCAAGGGATTATGGGGTTTGGCCCGGACGGAATAATTCGTACCAGCCATCTACTAACCTTGTCTCTGGATTTGCCGCTGGTCATCGAATTCTACGACTTACCTGAACGGGTTGAGAGCGTAATCAACCATCTTCAAACCCAGATGGGCTTATCTCATATAGTGAGTTGGCCGGCAATTAGCCATATCAGAGATTGATCTTGCTCCGATCTAGCGACACTCGGCTAAGAGCGTAATCCCTGACTCCGAGGTCAAAAATGAAAACCAAAAAAGAACCAACCTCCCCAACAATACGCAACAAATATACAGCTCAGTTTAAGGAGTAGGCGTTGGAACGTGCAGACCGTGACGGCATTCCCAAGGCGGCCAAAGATTTAGGGCTTGCCGAATCGATATTGTATAATTGGCGAGCCAAACGTCGCCAAACCGGTTAGTCTTTTGAAGATAGCCCTATTGATATTTATGAAACTGAAATCTGTTTTTCTCTCAAATTTACCTGGAATACCCATCTTCATTTGGACGCTGACGATAACGTTACCTTTATATTGTTCCGCTTCGGATTTTCTTAAAGTGGATGGAACGGAGATCAGGGACAATTACGGCGTGGGTAAAGATGTTCATCTTTACGGCACCAACCTGGGAGGCTGGAGGGTGCACGAACCCTGGATGTCGCCATTAGCCGGGGCATCAAATGAGTGGGATGCGCGAAATATTCTTACCGAACGTTTTGGTAAAGAGGCTGTCTGGGATCTCTACAACGCTTACTGGGATTCCTGGATCACGGAAACCGATTTCAAGAATATCGCCGAAGCCGGTCTCAACTGTATCCGTTTGCCGATATATGCGCTTAACCATATGGATGATGAGGGTAACTGGAGACTGGACGATACCGGCGCCATTGATTTATCCCGGATTGAATGGACCGTAAACAAAGCGTTGGAATATGGGCTCTACACTATCCTTGATATGCATGGCGCGCCGGGGTCACAAAACGGAGCCCATCATTCAGGCCGGCAAAACGGCGCTCTGCTTTATTCAACCCCGCTCTATCAGAATCAACTGGTAGAGCTTTGGGAAACTCTCGCCACGCGTTTTAAAGACAATGCCGCCGTGGCCGGTTATGACCTGTTGAATGAACCCTCCGAGACCTTTCCCGGAGGGATGGGTTCCGAGGTGGTTAATCTTTACGACCGCCTATATCACGCTATCCGAACGATTGATCCCGACCATATCATCATTATGGAAGCTACCTGGTGGTGGAATACACTTCCGAATCCCCAAGAGAAAAACTGGGAGAATGTCGTCTATTCGTTGCACTATTACCAATGGCAAAACAATGAAGACTTCACGGTGATGAAAAATTCTGTGGATGGGTGGATACAGGACGCTCAAAAATGGGGTTCAAAATATAACGTACCGCATTTTATAGGGGAATTCACGCTGTTCGGAAATGCCGAATCCTGGAATTACGGACTTCAGCAATTTACAGAAACCGGCAGCCACTGGACAACTTGGTCTTATAAGGTGTTGGGCCGCAATAATTGGGGAATGTACAACACAGCAGAGCAAAACAGCAATGTTGCCGATATTGCTACGGATGATTTAAACACTATCAAATACAAATGGAGTCAGTGGAACACGCCGGAATATTTTTCACCCAACCCTACAGTTATCAACGCCATGCAAAAAGCAACCTTAGGCCGAAAACTGAAGCGGCCTACTCAAGCCTTTACCGCTAAATCAGAAAAAGGCGGAACAAAAAATTTAGTGAGCTGGCCGACGATTAGCCATATCAGGGATCTTTGAGCGCGCAGCTGACTTTCTTAACGCGATAGACGTTATGGCCTACCTCAGTGGCACCCCCTAATACTGCTCAATATGACCTCATTGCAACCCCATCAATTTTGTTAGGAACGTGCATGAAATAACTTGAGCAAGTTTTATTTTTCATTTTTTAACCATGAAGGACATGAAAGGTTTAAGTCTTCATGTCCTTCATGGTAATTGCCTAAATTAATTTATGCACGATCCTTAGCTAACGGAGAAATAAGCGTTGCCCGCTACCCGGCGTCGCTGGTTCCAGCGCGGTTCAGGTCGGCCAGCTTTTCAAGCTCCTCCTTTTGAGCCAAATCCACCCCGACGCTGACAATAAAGCTGGTAACAGCTTCAATATCCATGCTCGATTTAACGACTTTCGACTGGTGCACGATAATGGTGAACCCTGAAGTTGGGTTGGGCGAAGTCGGCACATAGACGACCAGCATTTCACCGACTTTATTGGTGACATAAGCCGGCACCCATAAGCCATCCTTGGGGTATTCAATAAAAACAATTTCCTTGGCGACGCTTTTTTCCCGGCTGCCGAGCAGGTTGACCAGTTTTTTACTGACCCTGTAAATCGTCCTGATCATTGGAATCCGATTAATTAACAATTCAACCTGATGCAGCACCCACATTTTTTCGGAGACTGTGACCCGATAGCCGGTGTAAGCAATGGCAATAAAAGACAACGTGAATGCCAGAGCGGTTATAAAGACATTGTTGGAATATCCGTAAATATAGATAAAAAAATCCCTCAGGATGGTCTCCAAAAACACCAGAACCTGCATGACAATAACGACCGGAATAAGCGCTAAAATACCGACGATAAAATATTTCAGACTCGACTTGATTAAATTAAGCATGTTTGACTCCTGATCCTGTTTCAACAAAATGTAGGAAGCGATTTACAAATCGCGCCCTTAAAAATCGGGGCATCTAAAATACCCTTATTCATTTCCTGCTATTCCGCGCAACTGCTTTGGACAGAAACAATCGGATAAAAAACTTTTCGATTTCAATCAGTATAAACACAGTTGAGGCAACGGCGACAATCATTTGCCAGGCATGCGCATCTAGTTCAACAGTGCCGAATAACACTTGCATGGGCCGCCAATAGGTAAAAGCCATTTGGAAGGCAATCAGCAGCAGGACAGCCAGCCACACCAACCGGTTGCCGAACAGGCCATGCAGATTGAGCACGGAATGGTGCAGGTAACGGCTGTTGAAGACATAAAATATTTCAAACATCACCAGCGTGTTCACCGTAACCGTCCGCGCCAGTTCAATCGGCGCGCCGAGCGAACGCTCCCACAGAAACAGGCCGAAGGCGCCGGTTACCATAATCAGAGACACGAACACAATGCGCCAAATCATAAACATAGAGAGCAAGGGTTCATCAGGCTTTCTGGGCATGCGGCTCATAATGTTGCGTTCCGGCGGCTCAAAGGCCAGCGTTAGCGACAAGGTCACTGCGGTAATCATGTTCACCCATAATATTTGCACCGGCGTGATCGGCAATATTTCGCCCATCACGATGGCCGCGACGATCATTAACGCTTCACCGCCACCGGTAGGCAAGATAAAAATAATCGACTTAAGCAGATTGTCGTATATGCCGCGGCCTTCTTCAACGGCATGGGCTATCGAAGCGAAATTATCATCCGCCAACACCATTTCACTGGTTTCCTTGGCGACCTCTGTGCCTTTTTTGCCCATCGCCACGCCCACATCGGCGCGTTTCAGCGCCGGCGCATCATTAACGCCGTCGCCGGTCATCGCCACCACATGACCGTCCGCTTGCAACGCAGCCACCAAACGCAGCTTGTTTTCCGGGCTGGTGCGGGCAAAAACATCGACATCCCGGATGGCTGCCGTCAGTTCGCTGTCGGCCAGCCGGTCCAGCTCTTCTCCGCTCAACACCGAGCCGTCACCGATATTCAGCTGTGCGGCAATAGCAACAGCCGTCGCCGCGTGGTCGCCGGTAATCATTTTGACTCTGATCCCGGCATGTTGGCACTTGAGCACGGCTTTGACAGCTTCGGGGCGCGGCGGGTCGATCATGCCGACAAGCCCTAACAACGTCAGCCCGGTTTCGGCATCGGCAAAGCTGATTTGAGTCTGGGACGAAGGTACGGCCTTGAACGCAATCGCCAGCAGGCGCTGACCGCCGCTGGCGATTTCATCCATTATCCGATGCCAATCGGCCATATGAATCGGCACATCTTCGCCATCGATGCGTTGCCGGTTGCACATGCCCAGCACTCGCTCAGGCGCGCCTTTGATAAATACAAAAGCATGGCCGCCATGGTCGTGATGCAGTGTCGCCATATAGCGATGTTCCGATTCGAACGGGATAACGTCGGTGCGCGGCATTTCCTGATTGAGAAAATCGGGCTCCATCCTTGCTTTGTGTGCCAGGGTAATCAATGCCCCCTCCGTAGGATCGCCATGCACAATCCAGTTGTCGCCGTTCCCGGCTTTTTGCTCCAATCTTGCGTTATTGCACAATACGGCGGCGCGAAGCAACTCATGCAAATCCGGGTGATCTTCTACAGGTGTTATTTCGTCCGCCAGTTTAAAACGGCCTTCCGGTTTATAACCCACGCCTTCGACCGTAAATAGTTTGTTATTAACGAAGACCGATTTGGCGGTCATTTCGTTACAGGTCAGGGTGCCGGTTTTATCGGAACAGATGACGGTAACCGAGCCCAAGGTTTCAACGGCCGGCAAGCGTCGGATAATGGCATTGCGTTTGGCCATGCGTTGTACGCCGATAGCCAACGTGATGGTCATAACGGCGGGCAAGCCTTCGGGAATGGCCGCCACCGCAAGCCCTACCGCCGACATAAATAGCTCTGTCAAAGAAGAATGCTGAATAGTCCAACCATAGGCGAATGTCGCCGAGGCCAGCATTACAATCGCAACGGTCAACCACTGGCTGAAACGCGCGATCTGCCGCAGCAGCGGCGTGGCTAATTGTGGAACTGTGCGCAGCATGGCGCTGATACGGCCGATTTCGGTAAGGTCGCCGGTGGACACCACTATGCCCAGCGCAGTGCCGTAGGCGACCAAGGTACCCGAGTAAGCCATGCAGAAGCGGTCTCCCAGCGATGCATTGGCGCCGGTAACCTCCGTATTTTTTTCGACGGGTAAAGATTCCCCGGTGAGCATCGATTCATCGACGCGCAAGTTTTTGACCTGTAAAAGACGTAAATCGGCGGGTACTTTGTCGCCGCTTTCCAAACTGACAATATCGCCCGGAACCAGCTGCTCGGCGGGTACCAGAAAATTCTTGCCGTCACGCCGCACCATGGCTTGGTGTGTGAGCATATTGCGTATTGCATCCAGAGCTTTCTCGGCCTTGCCTTCCTGAATAAATCCAATCAACGCATTGATCAACACCACGCCGACGATCACGCCGCTGTCTACCCAATGATCAATGGCCGCCGTTACACCGGCCGCAATGAGCAATACATAAATCAGCATATTGTGAAACTGGCCGAGAAAGCGTTTGAAAGGTCCGCGGCCGGCCGCTTGCGTCAGCCTGTTAAAGCCGTGTTGCGCCAGCCGCAGCTTTGCTTCCTGTGCGCTTAAGCCCTGTTCAGTGCCGGCCAAAGCACTGCAAATTATACCGGGGGAAAGCGCATGCCAAGAGCGGCCGCCTGATGTGTTCTTCTTTTTCATCATTACTACCCTCATTATGGTTATTAACCGATTACGCGCTGTCCGCGAAAAACGTTTTACGCAGTGCAGTCCGTCAGGAGAGGCTGCGGCATCGATTTGCAACTCACTATATTAATGCAGTGAGTTGCATAGATGTCGATCATTAAAGCGGCATCTTTAGGGAAGCGCTGATTTAGTCCTCCGACGAGCTCAGGGGACGAACGGTAGCGTGTTGATTCGCCTCCTTGAACGGAAGCGGTTTGTTCAACCGTTAAGTATGAAATGAACATAAATGCTGACGATATACCCCAACAAGATAACGGGCATCCACTTCAGATGCCCCATGAACGTATAAAACCCTTTTCCTTGCCCCATTAATGCAACACCGGCAGCCGATCCGACCGACAGCAGTGAACCGCCGACCCCGGTAGTCAGGGTAATCAACTGCCATTGCGCGACATTCATCTCAGGGTGCATGCTGAGCACTGAAAACATAACCGGTATATTGTCAATAACGGAAGACAGGATGCCTAAGGTGACATTGGCCTTGGTCGGCCCCATATCGATGTAGAGCGTATGCGACATCAGGTCGAGGTAACCGATGAATTGGAGCCCACCGACCGCGAATACCACGCCGAAAAAAAACAGCAAGGTGTCCCACTCCGAATCGCGCACGCAATTAAAAATGTCGTAATGGCCTTCAAACGCGTTCGACACTGAAAAGTGATAACTCAACATCATTAAAAATGACAGTCCGACCATCATGCCCATAAAAGGCGGGATAAATAAATAGTGTTCCCCGAGAATCGCGAAAACAATCGTCAAGATAAAGAAAGCCGTAATGCGTTTGGCACCCGTTTTAAGCAGGACCTTTTCTTCTTGTTTTTTGGCCGGGGGCAGGCTGTTCGGTACAAAAAACTGCATGCATAGCGCCGGTACCGCAAAATTTAACAAAGCGGGTACAAACAGCCGGAAAAACTCGACGAAAGCCACATGGCCCGACTGCCAAACCATCAGTGTGGTTATGTCGCCAAAAGGACTGAATGCACCGCCCGCATTGGCCGCCACGACAATATTGATGAAACTGAGATTGACAAAGCTTTTAGCATTTTTATCGGCGAACGCCATCACCACCGCGCCGACCAATAAGGCTGTTGTCATGTTGTTGGCAAATGAAGACAGGAAGAAGGCTATAACGCCGGTAATCCAGAACAGTTGCCGGTAACTGAAATGCTTTTTGCTTAACCAGCTACGCAATACCTCGAAGACGTTCCTTTCCGTCATCGCATTGGTGTAGGTCATCGATACCAGCAAAAACAACAACAGCTCTGCATAATTCATTAAATCATGCATCAGCCGCCCTCTGATCTCTTCCCGGCCGTAGCCGTTTTGTATCGCCAGGTAAGCGGCCAATATCCAGATGAAACCCGACGCCATGATCACCGGCTTGGATTTCCTTAAGCCGGTAAATTCCTCGGTCATGACGAAACCGTAAGAAATGACAAACATCGCCAAACAAATAATGCCGATTATCGAGCCGGTCTGTCCCAGCGTCGGAGCCAATTCAGAGGCATGGGCGGGGACTGCGACAAGAGATAATAAAATAATGGATAGTCGATACATTGCTTTAATAAAAATTAAGTCCGAGAAAAAACAAAATAGAAGGAGGATACTACCGGTCGGCTAGGCCGCTATAATTTCATGTATTTTTTATTGGAATGCCGGGGCTATCCTAACTTGTCTATTAACTGGACGCAAAAAAGACCAAACCGAATACGCCCACCGTAAAAGAAGCCATGATTTAAACCGTTTATAAAAGCCCGTCAGCACTCGCCATAAACCACAACAGATAAGAGACAGTGATTTGGCTTTGTTGGCGATTGGTATGGAAAATACGCTCTATGAGCTCATTCGAACCACCCGAAAATAAAGCAGCACGCATCATAATAGCGCGACAACAAGTCCGATCATGATCAACCGGTTCAGTACTTTCGATTAGCCAATGGAATCATAACCTGCCCCCAAAATGGCAGTTTCAATAAAATCCGCTGCTAAACATCCGCATAGAATTTCACTTTTCCGGTTTCAATGTCATACATCCCGCCGACTATACCGATTTCACCGCTTTGTAACATGGCGTCCAGTAAAGGGCTTTTGCTTTTGATTTGCTCGACGGTCAACTGCACATTTTTATCGGCCACTTTTTGCACAATTTCGTCATTACCGGCGCTGATTCCGACAGACTCTTCGGCCTGTACCGCATCCACGGCCGGTTTTATTTTGTGCAGCAGTCCGCTTAAATGATCCAGCTCGACATTTGCGCAAGCGCCTTTGACTGCGCCACAATGCGAATGGCCCAGCACCACAATCAACTTCGAACCCGCCAGCTTACAGGCGTATTCCATGCTGCCCAGAATGTCGTCATTGATGACGTTGCCCGCGACCCTCGCACTGAACACATCGCCCAAGCCCTGGTCGAAAATTAATTCGACCGAAGTACGCGAGTCCATACAGCTGAGAATAATCGCAATCGGAAACTGCCCTTTCCGGGTATCGTTAATTTGCTCCAATAGATTGCGGTTGGATTTCAGGTTATTAACAAAACGTTCATTGCCTTCTTTCAGCAACGCCAACACCTTGGCCGGTGTTAGCGATTGCTGGGTATCGTAGGTTGGCGCCCTGGCATTCTCGACCGGTTGCAACACGCCGAAACCGCGCAGATTCTCAATGGTCAGCTTGATATGCTTGCGTTGCGCTTCAATTTTGAAGTTTTCGATGATTTCGAAAACATCGTAATCAATATATTTTGAACGGGTTGCATCAATCACCACTTCCGAATAATCGGGCAACTGTTCAAGGGTTTGCTGGATATTGGCTTTATTCAGGAAAGAGATATGCTCGGATAATCTGAGTATGGTTTTATTGCCGATATGCGACTCATTAAAATAAAAAGCGCTTTTATAATTTTCCAGCAATATCGAAAATAAGGCGAAAATCAGCCCAATAACAAGACCGATCAGCAGATCGGTAAAAATCATGCCCAAGATGGTCACGCAGAACGGGATGAAATGGTACATGCCCGCTTTGTACATCGTGGTAAAAACTTTTGGCCGGATCAATTTATAGCCGACAACCAGCAACACGCTCGCCAAACTGGCCAGCGGAATTTTGTTGATCATGGTTGGAATAAAAATGACCGCAAACAGCAATAGCACCCCGCATATAATCCCTGTCGCCTTGGTTCTGGCCCCGGATTGAATGCCAATAGAGCTGCGCACGACGACTTGCGCCATCGGCAGGCCGCCGATCAAGCCGCTACAGGCATTGCCGATGCCTTGCACAATCAGCTCCCTGTTAGTGGGGGTCACCCTTTTATAGGGATCCATTTTATCGACCGCCTCTACAGAGAGCAGCGTCTTCAAACTCGCCACAACAGCTATCGCTAACGCAGCCAAATAAACAGCCGGGTTATTGAGCAAGGAAAAATCCGGGAAATGCAGTTGGCTCAATAAATCGCCGGCATTGTTAAGCACCGGGATCATAACCAGATGATTGCCGCTCAACGCCAGTTCAGGATAAAAACTTTGCAGGCCTTCGTTGATCAGCACTGCGGCTAAAATCGCAATTAAAGCCCCCTGGAATAATTGAAAAAAACGATGCTTCTTCATGAACGGCTGTTCCCACAAGAAAAGAATCGCCAATGATGTCAACGCGATCATGATTGCTGTGGGTGAGCTGAATTCCAGCATATGCGCCAGCTCGGTAAAAGAGGAGTAGTTATCGGCCTGAATAAAGGAAGTATCGCCTTCGTAATCGCGGTCATAACCGATAGCATGGGGAATCTGTTTAAGAAAAAGAATTAAGCCCATGCCCGACAGCATGCCGTTAACGACCGATGACGGAAAGTAATAGGCGATAACCCCGGCTTTGGACAGTCCCATGATAATTTGGAAAACGCCCGCAATAACCAGGGACAACAGAAAACCATTGAAACCCAGCTTGTCGATGGCCGTCCAGACAATCATCGCAAGACCGGCGGTTGCGCCGCTGATGCCCAACGAAGAGCCGCTCAACGGTGCAACCACCAATCCACTGATAATACCCGCTATCAATCCTGAGAACAACGGCGCACCCGAAGCCAGCGCTATGCCCAACGATAACGGTATGGTTATCAGAAAAACCGCCACACCTGCCGGTAAATCGTATTTCAGGTTGGCGAACAAGCCGCCGTTATTCATTTCAGAGTTTGAATTCATCCGTATTTCTGTTGTTTGCGTTTTCATAGTATTAACTTTATCGCTATTAATGTCTTAGACGTTATGTGGATAAGATAGACACATAGATAATGTTTCGTTTGCGTAGTAAAAAAAGTAACGAAAAGCCGCTTCGGCTTATTAACTGGCTATCACTCTACCCTGCTTCCCTTTCATCAACCTTTCACAACAAGGGTTCCAATTTGTGAATATTTGATTGATCCTGAAAACCGCAATTGGAAGTGTGGATGAGGCTGAAAAACAAATGTCGTATTGGCAAATAGATGGATTAGTGTGCGGAGCGGTTATTCAGCTTGACTGCGTGAACGACGGCACAGACAGAATTAACGGGCGCTGAGATATAACCAAGCAGGCGTAACGCCCTGATTCGGCACTATGACGGATGATTTAAGTCGATAAGGGAGGACGCCTGAGTCCTCGACAGTTTTGATCTGCGGCGTTGCGGACAACCAATCTAATATTTTGAATTATCCCTTTCGTGCCGGGCATACGAAGCATGAAAGGATAATTCATTGCGCCTTCGGCGAAGCGCTTCAAGTGATATGATCGGCCTACTCACGGACAGAAAGCAACATTAATCCCAACGATTGTCCCTGACCTGCACTTTGCCGTTTTCGATTCTGACCGGAAAGCAGTCGATATCTTCATAGGCGGGCGGGGATTTTACCGCGCCGGTTTTGACGCAAAAACGCGCGCCATGACGGGGACAGATAATCTGATCGCCTTCCAGCCTGCCGCTGGCGATTTCAGCGCCGTCATGGGTGCAGACATCTTCAATCGCATAAAATTGGCCGTCGATTTTAAAGATCGCGACATCCGTACCATCGACATCGATGACGACATTCTCGCCATTCGCCAAAGCATTTTCATCTACTGCATCTATCCAATCCGACATTTTTCATCCGTTCTCGTAGTGTTTAAAAACCGGCGACTTTCTGACTGCCCCACATGAGCCTTTCGCCTTGTATCTTTAGCCTTTTAAATAAACATCATAACGCAGCAACTTGCCCTGAAAACTTTGGCTCGGCTTGCCGCCCAAAGGTTCCGCGTAATCGGGGCTTTTCACCACGACCCGCTTTCCGGCTGAGTTTAAAGCGGCCTCGAACAGCTGATCCTTATCCTGATCATCGCCCAACAGATCGCGCAATACCATCATCGATTTTTTGGCTAATGCTGATTTTTTGCGCTTGGGCGGGAACATCGGGTCAAGATAAATGCAGTCAGGCGGGCTTTCCAAACCGGCCAACAAGTTAATAGCATTGCCTTGTAGCAGCCGGGGAGGCTCAAGATTAAGCCGCTGTATCCAGTCCTGCTGCGCCAATCGGGCGAAACCGTCTGCCAAAAGCTCCGCCATCACAGGAGAACGCTCGATGCACAGCAGCTCGTAGCCCATGCGGAAAATATGCAGGCTGTCCTGGCCCCAGCCTGTGGTCGCATCGACAACGGTCCTGGTTTTGCGCCCAAGCGCCTGGGCTAAAGCGCCGTCTTTGGGGGCGGGCCATGAACGCTGTTCGCCGTTGCGCGGATCTATATCGACCGTTAAACCGCCTTTTTTTATCAGTTCCCTATCGAGTAATTTTAAGCAGCCGTCGCGCCAAGTTAAAAAAAATTCTTCCGGGTTTTCGCTATTGAGCGATTGGTATAAAGGAACGCCCAGCTTTTCCGCAAGCTGCTGGAACGGCAGACTATCACCCTGCCCAGGGTAAAGTACGCCTAGTTTTATCGCCAGGGATGGTGTGTATGCCGTAAGACTGTCGGGAACTGGCTCGGCAATCGCCAGGGATGGTGTGCATGCCGCAAGCCTGTCGGGAACAGGCGCGGCACTGATGTATTGCTGCGAGGTATTCATAGTCATTGCTGTGTAGCCACGAAAAACATAGAGAAAAACTTCGTGTCCTTCGTGTCTTCGTGGTGAAATTTCACTCCGTAGAAATGGACTTTTGTTCGTTCTTCAACGCCGCATCCAGCGTATGCCAAGCCAATGTCGCACATTTAACCCGCGCCGGATATTCGCGCACGCCGGCCAATACCGCCAGTTTGCCGACCGCTTCAAGGTTAATCTGTTCATCCTTGCCGGTGGTCATTTCATGGAACTTTTTAAACAAGTCTTCGGCTTCCTGTTCGGTTTTGCCTTTGACTATCTCGGTCATCAACGAAACCGACGCCGTCGAAATGGCGCAACCCGAACCCTGGAAACTGGCATCGACAATCTTGTCGCCGTCCATTTTCAAATATAAGGTCAGGCGGTCGCCGCATAATGGATTAAAACCTTCCACTTGCCGGTCGGCATTTTCCATGACGCGGAAATTGCGCGGGTTACGGTTGTGGTCGAAAATAACCTCTTGGTAGAGATCTCGTAAATCTTCAAACATAATTTATTCTCTATGAAGTTTGTTCAGCATCAAAATGATTAGCCATTATTAAATGGCAATTTAGCCGTTTTCCAATTCATTAGCGATTGCCTCAATTTTTTCAGCTTCACTATATATATTAGTGAGAGAATCGCGGCCACTCCCCGTCAATTTTGTTGCTTCGATACGGGCTTCTACCGCTGCAACTCTTATTTGAGCGATGGTTGCGCGTACCTGAGACTTCTGAACAGCTACTTGAGCAGCCAGCTCACCTCGCGATGCTGCCATTTCTTTTCTTTGTAGCTCAAGTTCTGTGCGTTGTAACGACAGCTCCTGTCTTTGGAGATGAATGGTATAAATAAGAGCAACGAAGGCAAGGCCGCTAAATAGAGCATTAACTGAACCAAAAAGATCGCCAAACTGCCCTCGCTCTGTCCATGTCGTAAAAAATGTTTGCCCCAAAAATAGCGTAAACAACCAAAGCGCAACCACCGAGATACCAGCCAATATATACACTGGTATTTTCCATTTCAACATTGACACCATTAGCCAAATACCTCAATCAAGGACTCTATGCCTTTCATTAAGACGTCAATTTCTTCTTTGGTGTTATACATTGCAAAAGATGCTCTCGCCGTCGCGGGAACTTGAAAAAAGTCCATGACCGGCATAGCGCAATGGTGCCCTGCCCTGATCGCAATGCCTAAGCTGTCCAGCATGGTGCCAATATCGTGCGGATGGATTTTATCCAGCACAAAAGACAAAATCGCGCCTTTATGCTCAGCCTCGCCAATAATTCTAAGCCCTTTAATTTGTCTGGCTTTTTCTGTTGCATAGTCGAGCAGCTCGGCTTCATAGGCGGCAATTTTATCCATACCGATTGCATTCAGATAATCGATTGCCGCGCCCAATCCAACCACATCGGCAATGTTCGGTGTGCCTGCTTCAAACTTATAAGGCAATACATTGTATTCGGTTTCTTCGAAGGTAACCTTACGGATCATATCGCCGCCGCCCTGATACGGAGGCATGGCTTCGAGTAAAGCCTGTTTGCCGTAAAGCACGCCGATGCCTGAAGGTCCATAAAGCTTATGGCCCGAGAAAACATAAAAATCGCAGTCCAGCGCCTGCACGTCGACCGCCATGTGCGGAATAGACTGCGCACCATCCAGCAATACAGGAATATCTTTGGCATGAGACGCCGCGATAATCTTTTCAACCGGGTTGATCGTACCCAAGGCATTGGACATATGCACGACTGAAACCAGCTTGGTTTTATCGCTGATCAGTTTTTCAAATTCGTCATAAATCAATTCGCCTTGCAGATTAATCGGCGCAACTTTTAACACTGCACCGGTCTGCTGGCATAGCATTTGCCAAGGCACGATATTGGAATGATGCTCCATCGCAGTAATCAAAATCTCGTCGCCGACTTTGAGATTGGCTTTGCCGTATGTCTGCGCGACCAGGTTGATGGCTTCGGTAGCGCCCCTGACAAAAATAATCTCCTTATCGCTGGCCGCATTGATAAAGTCTTTAACCTTGGTGCGCGCGCCTTCAAACTTATCGGTAGAACGCACGCTTAAAGTATGTACGCCGCGGTGCACATTGGCGTAATCATGGCTGTACAAATGCACGATGCTGTCGATAACCGCCTGCGGCTTTTGGCAAGAGGCCGCGTTATCCAGATAAACCAGCGGCTTGTTGCGAATAAGTTCAGCCAATATCGGGAAATCGGCGCGGATCTTTTCTACGGGGAAATTTGTCATATCTATGTTTCAAATAAATTATTGATTGTTCAATTGCAAGGTATTATATTCCAATCGTTCTTACCTGACCCTGATTAAGAAAATGGCTATAGCAACTACGGGTGTGCGTAAACATCTAACCGATATTAATGAATGGCAAAGATTGGGTGAAGCCAATATTTTTCCGCCTGACAGCCGCCTTGAACTCATCGAAGGAGAAATATTGGAAATGGCGTCTATAGGTTTTAATCATTCCGGTCACTTAAATCGTATCAATAAGCTATTCTCAAAATTAATGCCGGATGACATTATTCCCAGCGTACAAAATCCACTCCAACTCGGTGACCTTTCCGAGCCTGAACCTGATTTCATGCTGTTAAAGCCCAATGATGATTTCTATTCATCCCGTCACCCTAATGCCGGCGATGTATTGCTGCTAATTGAAGTCGCCGACAGCTCATTAATATTTGACCAAAATCAGAAGTTGCGTTTGTATGCGCTGCACAATGTTCCTGAATACTGGCTGATGAACCTGAACGACTCCTGCGTTGAAGTATACCGTCAACCGCATGGTGATTGTTATGGCGAAAAAACCACGTTGCGGGTTGGCGATACCGTCACCTTGTCTCAGTTAGAGCAGATCAGCATCAATATTGCCGATATTTTATAGCCATTCCTTGTTCACGCCTTCCTGCGGGAAGCGCGCCAGCACTTGTTCCAAAACCATATCGTGCAAGCTTTTAATCTTGACCTTATCGACCATCTCGTTGGCGAACGCAAAGGTCAGCATGTTACGCGCGGTTTCTTCATCTACGCAACGCGATTGCAGGTAGAAAATGGATTTCTCATCCAGCTGCCCGACCGTCACGCCATGCCCGCATTTGACGTCATCGGCATAAATCTCCAGCTGCGGTTTGGTATCCGCTTCGGCATCGTCCGATAACAGCAGGTTGCGGTTGTTCATTTGCGAATCGGTTTTTTGCGCATCGACAGCCACGATCACCCGCCCCTGGAACACGCCCCTGGCCCTATCGTCCAGTACGCCTTTATACAGCTCGCGGCTAATCGCATAAGGTTTCAAGTGATTGATGCGGGTATGGTTGTCGATATGCTGGCGCTTTATACCTAAGTACAAACCATTCAGTTCGCACTCCGAAGCATGATCCAAATCGACGTGAACATCGCTACGCGCCAGCAAGCCGCCAAACGCAAAATTATGATGGGTAAACCGCGCATCCCGAGCCTGCTTAATGTAGCTGCCGCCAAAATGGTAGGCTTTTTCAGACTCGCTTTGCATTTTATACAGCGTCAGATCGGCGTTTTGTTCAACAAAAACCTCGGTGACTGCGGCGGTTAAATAGGCGCTGTCATTTCCAATAAACGTCTCTATGACTTTTACTTCAGCCATTTCGTCGGTAATTATGATATTGCGGGTCGTCGCCATTGCGTCGGCGCCGTTCACAATATGCAGCAACTGTATCGGCTTGTCTAAAACCAGCTTGGCCGGAACATGCACAAATAAGCCGTCGGTAAACCATGCAGTATTGAACGCAATAAAGCTGTGCTCTGCTTGATCGGCAGCTGCACCCAGATATTTTTCCACTTTGTCCGGTTGTTTTGCCAGCGCATCGGCCATGCCCATCACGGAAACCCCTTCTGGCAGACCGTCCAAAACCGAAAGCTCAGCCGAGAAATGGCCGTTCACCAAAACCAGGACCCAAGTATCTTGCAGCTGATACGATTTTAGCCACTCGGCATTAACATCACCGGCAGTTAAATCTGCCGACGGTACAAACAGTTTCTTCTCAATACCGGACACATTGGTATAGCGCCATTCCTCCTCGCGCGGCGATGGAAAGCCCATCGCTGAAAATTGTTCCAATGCCTTAGCTCTTAACGTCTGCAACCAAGGCAAGCTTTGCCCCGGCAATTTAGGCGCTATCGTTTGATATTCAGCCGCATAACGGCTTGCTGTCGCCGTATTCATTACGCTGCCGCCTCTTCAACCCAACTGTAGCCTTTTTCTTCCAGCTCCAATGCCAGATCGGCGCCGCCGGATTTGACGATTTGACCGTGCGCCAAAACGTGGACCTTATCCGGTTTGATGTAGTCCAGCAGACGCTGGTAATGCGTGACCATCACAAACGAACGCTCCGGCGAACGCAAGGAATTAACGCCTTCCGAGACGATTTTTAACGCGTCGATGTCCAGGCCCGAATCGGTTTCATCCATGATGCACAACTTGGGTTCCAAAATAGCCATTTGCAGGATTTCATTACGCTTCTTTTCGCCGCCGGAGAAGCCTTCGTTCACCGCGCGATAAAGAAACTTCTCATCCATTTCCAGCAAGCGCACTTTTTCTTTAACCAACGTTAAAAAATCCATCGCATCGACTTCGGGCTGACCGTGGTGCTTGCGTATCGAATTCAGCGCCGCTTTCAGCAAATAAATATTGCTGACGCCGGGAATTTCCACCGGATACTGGAATGCCAAAAACACGCCTTCACGCGCCCTGATTTCAGGCGCCATCTCCAGCAAATCCTTGCCCTGATAAGTCGCCGAGCCGCCGGTCACGGTATAACCGCCCTTGCCCGACAGTACATGCGACAAGGTGCTTTTACCGGATCCGTTCGGCCCCATAATCGCGTGGATTTCACCGGCCTTAATCTCAAGGTTAATGCCTTTGAGGATTTGTTTGTCGTTTACGTTGACGGTTAAGTTTTTAATGCTGAGCATGAGGGTTCCAATTGTTTTTTTAAGAATCTAAACGGGAGAGTTTGTATTTATATCACCTTGAATCGCTTCCGGTTGACGCTGATTATATTCAGGCTGATAACGCATTTTGATAAAAGCAACAAAATCTTCTATTTGCCGTAGCGCTTCGGGAGGCAATTGCTCCAGGTCGTTTAAAAGTTGTTTTCTGTTCATGATGTTATCCTGTTGCTTACAATTCCCAGGGGTTAATCAGCGGAATATTGCAGGCATAAAAATCGCGCTCGTTGCGGGTTACTAAAGTTAAGTGATGAGTGTAAGCCGTTGCTGCAATAATACTGTCCAGAGAAGCAACCGGCTGTCCCTTTTTTTCGGCATTGGCAACGAGTAAACTCCAGTTTTCCATTACATTTAAATCAACTGTTAAAATCCTATTTTGATAATCTTCAAGTAAGGTTTCCAGCCAAAATAACAACTCTTGTTTTTTCTTGGAAGCGGGTAATTTATTAATGCCTTTTTTGATTTCGCCTATATTGATGACACTTAAATAAAGGTCATCCGAGTTCGTACTTTCCAACCATTCGATAACACCTCTATTAGCTTGAGGTTTAGTTAGTTCAGAAATAGCGCAAGTATCAAGTAAGTATTTCAAAACTCAATATCCTTTGGATAGTCCCGCTGACGTTCTAAATCAATTTCTTCTAGCTTAGGGGCATTAAGCAAAAATGATTTAAAATCGAGTTTGTTTTCGCCTTTGGTTTCTTGTCTAGGGATATTTTTTACCAATTGATAACGCGTTTTGATAAAAACAATAAAGTCTTCGATTTGATGTTGCGCTTCAGTGGGTAACTGTTCTATGTCATTTAAAAGTTGCGCTGTGTTCATTGTTTTATCCTTCTACGGTAAACAGGGAGGTGATTTTAAATTATGTTTATGAATAAAAAGCCAGAGCTTCTTGTAACGTAACTTTTAGACTTTCAACCAACTCATCATAAGTTGCTTCCTGACAATTGACTCCCGGAATTTCTTCAATCCAACCTAACCACCAGTCACCGTCTTGTTTTATTACTGCTGTGTATTTATTGTTCATAACTTAACCTAAAATTCACAAGCTATTGCCCAGTTAATGGGTTTCATACTTCAGTCCATCAATGGTTCTTTCAATTTTAAAAATGCCCCTATTTTTGCCTTTAATTTGCCATTCTCATTTATTAGGTCTTTAATTTCGACATCAATTTCAATAAATCTTTTAATTATTAAAACAAAATAATCACCTTTGTCAGCCTTAATTTGCTCTATCAAAGACTCATATTCAGCTTGTCCAGCAGCCATTTCAGCTTGGTATTTTTCAAAATAATCATCATCAGGCAAACAACTATAAGACGATTCACTCCAAAGAACTTTAACTCTTGAGGCCAATTCTTTATCACCTGATGAACCGCAGAATTCATTTAATAACGAGGATTTATCGGACTGCAAAATACTAATATTGGTTAAGTTCGAATTAAGTGATGCAGTTAGTGCAGCTAATTTTATTTGCTTATATTGCGCATCCCTTGACTCCTGTAACAAAACATTTTGTAACTTATAGGTCTCGGCAATCAAATAAAATGCAAATGCAGCAATAACAGGATTAAGTATTCCACCAAAGTAATCACCGAATGTTCCCCAATCTTCATTTTTTTCTGATAAAAATTGAAAAAATGGCCACCAAACTTCATTTCTTTCTGGCAGATATTGAAAATTAGTGAAATAAAAACCAACAACGAACAAAAGAATAAAGGCCAAAACAACAATGCAAATTAATATGTTAATGTGCTTTGTCTTGTTATTATTTGATTCACTCAAATTACCCATGAGTGGTTTTTTATTTACAATTTTTTTACTACCCCTTATTTCCATCAAGCTTTATCCAGAGTCGCATAGTATTTCTTTGCTTCTTCAACACTCAATGTTTCACTTTCATCCGCATTAATAAGTTGAACTAAAGCATAATTTTCTAAAACATCTTCAATTTTCTCGAAAGTATCAATATCGAGCTGTACCGCAACTTTATGATTATCTTCATCGACAATATATTGTCTTTTTAATTCCATAACATTAACTCCAGTCGTTAACCTACCGAACCTTCCAGACTAAGCCCCAACAACGCCTGAGCTTCCACCGCAAACTCCATCGGCAGTTCCCTGAACACTTCCTTGCAAAAACCGTTGACGATCATCGACACGGCATCTTCCGCCGACAGTCCGCGTTGCTGGCAAAAGAACAGCTGGTCTTCACTGATCTTGGAGGTCGTCGCTTCATGTTCGACCTGCGCCGACGGCTGCCTGACTTCCACATAAGGAAACGTGTGCGCGCCGCATTTATCGCCGATTAACAGCGAATCGCACTGGGTATAGTTACGGGCGTTTTCCGCGCTCTTTAACACCTTGACCAACCCGCGATAAGTATTCTGCGCTTTGCCTGCCGAAATGCCTTTGGAAATAATGGTGCTGCTGGTGTTTTTGCCGATATGGATCATCTTGGTGCCGGTATCGGCCTGCTGATAATTATTGGTCAGCGCCACCGAATAGAACTCGCCGGTCGAATTGTCGCCGGTCAGGATGCAGCTTGGGTATTTCCAGGTAATCGCCGAGCCTGTTTCTACCTGCGTCCACGACACTTTAGAATTCTCGCCCCGACAATCGGCGCGTTTGGTCACAAAATTGTAAATACCGCCCAAGCCGTTTTTATCGCCCGGATACCAGTTTTGCACGGTCGAGTATTTGATGGTCGCATCTTTCAGCGCGATCAACTCGACCACCGCCGCATGCAGCTGGTTTTCATCGCGCATCGGCGCGGTGCAGCCCTCAAGATATGAGACGTGGCTGCCTTCGTCGGCAATTATCAAGGTGCGCTCGAACTGCCCGGTATTGGCGGCGTTGATACGGAAGTAGGTCGACAATTCCATAGGGCAGCGCACGCCTTTGGGAATATAAACGAACGACCCATCGGTAAATACCGCTGCATTCAACGCGGCAAAATAATTGTCCGTATGCGGCACGACCGAACCCAGATATTGCTTAATCAGATCAGGATGTTCACGCAAAGCTTCCGAAATCGGACAGAAAATAACGCCCGCTTCATGCAGCCTGCCTTTAAAGGTAGTCGCCACCGACACGCTGTCGAAAACCGCATCGACCGCAACACCGGCCAAGCGCTCCTGTTCATCCAGAGGGATGCCCAGTTTTTTGTAAGCTTCCAACACTTGCGGATCGATCTCGTCCAGGCTTTTCGGCCCGTCTTCCTTGCGTTTAGGCGCGGAATAATAGCTGATCGCCTGATAATCGATAGGATCGAACTTGACGAACGCCCAGTTAGGCGTCTTCATGGTCTGCCAATGGCGAAACGCTTTCAGCCGGTATTCCAGCATAAACTCAGGCTCATTCTTGACCTTCGATAACCTGTGAATAACCGCTTCATCCAATCCGGGCGGAAAAGTGTCGGTTTCCACTTCAGTTACAAAGCCTTGCTTGTATTCCTTACCGATCAGATTCTTGATTTCTTGTTCACTTGCTGACATAAAATCTCTTAATTACATGGAAGTAATGGTTACAGAAAAATGCATAAGGCATGGATGGCCGGTAGTAGAGCACCAAAAGTAGGCGCTTTAGGCGATGCAGGGCAATTACCGAGGAGCATTTTTCTGCCTATCTATATAAACTGGCAACCGGAACAAACACTTCTTCCGGGATAGCAGCAGGTCTGATTAAATCGGCCAAGGTCACCGACTCTAATGCATTATGAATGGTCTGGTTAATCAAGCTCCAGTTTCCCCCAATATCGCAGCCCGAAGCCTGCTCGCAGCCTTGATGCGAAATACTGCACTCGGTCAGGGCGATCGGCCCTTCCAGCGCGCTGATAACCGTCGCAATGCTGATTTCTTCAGGCGTCCTGGCTAAAACATAACCGCCCTTGGCGCCGCGCGTCGAAATCAACACTTTCGCGTTAACCAACAGCTTAAGGATTTTGCTGACAGTAGGCAAGGCAATGCCGGTCACCGCCGCTATTTCCATAGCGGCATGAACCTGCGCCTTGTCTCTGGCCATAAAACTCAAGATGACCGTCGCATAATCGGTTAATTTACTCAGCCGTAGCATACCTTGCTCCTAATAATTGAGGACTATTCTAGTCCTATTTAATTACAGAGTAAAGAAGTTGGTTATTATTTAACATTCCAATATTTACTTTCGGTCTGACGTATCCCCTGCACTACCAGAGCGTTATCTTGAACACTAACGGTAATCGCGCCATTGTCGGCGCTATTCAACCATTTCGCATCAACTTGCCGGTAGCGCGCTAAAATATCTTTATGCGGATGGCCGAATTGGTTTTTGTAACCTGCCGGGATCAATATATAGCCAGGATTTACGGCCTGCAAAAAACCGGCTGTCGACGAGGTTTTACTGCCGTGATGCGGCGCAACCAGCACATCGGATTTTAACCCTTCCCCGTAAGTATCAACCAACCAGGATTCTGCCGCAGCCTCTATATCGCCAGTCAACAATACCTTGCTGTGTTTTGACCGGATTTGTAGTACGCAGGAATTGTCGTTTTCCGAAACAAACGCCTGCTTTGGCCCCAGCACCGTGAACTCGACCTCATCCCATGACCACGATTGACCGGCTGCACACTCGATTGGCGCATACCCGCTTAACTGCTGCGGAACGCTGGTCAAAACTTTTTCAGCGGGCATGCCGCGCATTAACGATGCCGCGCCGCCGATATGATCGTTATCGCCGTGACTGATGATTAAGCTGTCGATCTTGGCGACGCCTTGCGAGCGCAAATAAGGCAACAGCACGCTCTGCCCCATATCACTTTGCTCGGAGAATTTCGCGCCGGTATCGAAAACCAACAGATGATGAGTGGTTTGAACGACGACTGATAATCCCTGCCCGACATCCAGCAGCGTCATATTAATCTCGCCGGTCTCGGGTTGCTCTGCATCGGTAAACGCCAACGGCAAAAACATCACCACACTCAGCCAGCGTGCCGGCATACCTGCCGGAGCGAGCAACAGCAACACGCCGGGCACGGCAAAAAGCAATGCCCAATACGAAGGCGGCGCATGATTGATAGAGGCCACTGGGATTTCCGCTAAATGAACCAACAGCCACCACAAACTTTGCAGCACAGTGTCCACAAAATAGAACAGCTTGCCTGCCAGCATTGGCCAAACAAACATGACAACGGCAGCCAGCAGCGACAACGGCACCGCCAAAAGACTGATGACCGGCACCGCAATCAGGTTCGCCAGCGGCGCAATCAGTGAGACCTGTTGAAAAAACAGCAACAGCAACGGCGACAAACCCACCGACGTGACCCAGTGCAATTTTATTGCTGTCCAAACATGCTTAATCCTGCCTAAGCGCCCGGAAACGGCATAAACAATCAGGCTCACGGCGAGAAATGACAACCAAAATCCCGCCGCCAACACCGCCAAGGGGTCGAATATCAATACCGCGAACAGCGCAATGGACAAGGTATTCAAAGGGCGGCTGTTACGTTGCAGAATAATGGCCGTCATCGCAACAGCCAACATGACCACGGAGCGCTGGGTAGGCACCGAAAAACCGGCCAGACCTGAGTAAAACACCGCAACCAGCACCGCCGAAATTGCCGCAACCTTTTGCGGCGACTGGCTAAGCCATCCGGTCCACGACCATAATTTCAACACCAGAAAGTAAACCAGCCCGGCAATAAGCCCGATATGCGAGCCGGAAATCACCACCAGATGCGTCGTACCGGTTTTGCGGAAAACCTCCCATTGCTGTTGAGTGATACTATTACCGTCGCCAATCGTCAGAGCCTTTATCAGCGCAAGACTTGGGCTGTTGCTTAATGTGTTTGAGAGCCGGTCGGTAATGAGCTGCCGAAAGACAGCGATATTGCTCCAGGACGAATCGCTCCCCAGCAAAACAGGCTTCGGACTTGGCCGCACATAGCCTGTCGCACCGATTCCTTCGGTAAACAGCCAGCGTTCGTAATCGAAGCCACCGGGGTTCATTGTTCCGTGGACGCGCTTTAATTTAACGGTAAAGGTCCAATGCTGACCCGCCTTGACGGGTTGATCAGGGTAATACCAGCTTAATCGCAATTTACCCGGTAATTGTTGCACCGGATCGATGACGGTCGCCGCGCCCGCGCCAGTTCCAGCATCCTCAATAATAAAATCAAAACGGACGCGCTTCTCATCCCGCTCAGGCAGATCGGCTATAACGCCGCTCACCTGAACATCGACACCTTCCACGGACTCAGGCAACCGGTCGGACAATCGGCACATCGCAAACGCTATCGCCCACAGTACGCCGACCAAAAAAAACAGCCACCGCCAATAACGCAACCATGCAATAATGCAGGCCGCTACGCCGCCCACTATCAGCCATTGGATATCCGGCAATACCGGCAACTGTTGAACCGACAACAGCCCGGCTAAAAATGACAGGGCGGAAACAACCATTTAACACCTGGGCGTTTTTTAGGTTAAGAAAAACCTGATAGACTGAACAATATAACTTTAGAAAACAAATAGCGATGCCAAAAGAACTTATAAAAAAACTAATCGACAAGTTCATTCCTGATCCTGACGTCATCAAACAGCACAAGAGCCTTCAATTTTTGGGCGATAAACTGCACGAGCCCAACCTCTGGCATTTGAACAGACGCTCGGTCTCTATGGCTTTTGCCGTGGGTTTATTTTGCGCATGGATTCCGACGCCGACGCAAATGGCCATTGCCGCTGCGCTTGCCATTTATTACAGGGCTAATCTGCCTCTTTCGGTAGGACTGGTCTGGATAACCAACCCGATCACGATGCCGCCGCTGTTTTATTTTGCTTATGAAGTCGGACTCTGGTTTATGAATCAACCGGCCGGCGCCGATGAATCCGAATTTTCACTAAGCGGCATGTTCTCCGGGCTTGGCGATGTCTGGCAGCCGTTTCTGATCGGCTGTTTCATTATGGGTATAGTTTCGTCCGCTGCCGGTTATTTCGGCATTCAATATTACTGGCAACAGCATGTAACCAAAAAATGGGCGGAAAGGAAGGAAAAAAGACTAATGACGAAAGACTAAGGGCAAAAGGCAAAAGAACTTAGTAGCACTTGTGCCTTTGGCCTTTGGCCTTGTTATCCTTAACCTAAAATCAGCCCATCTTCCATATGCAAAACCTTACCCATTCTTGCAGCCAGATCATGGTCATGAGTCACCACCAAAAAGCTGACATTCAGCTCCTGATTTAATTCCAGCATTAACTGATACACCTGATCCGCCGTTTTACTGTCCAGGTTTCCGGTGGGTTCGTCGGCCAAAACCACGCCGGGTTTGTTGATCAACGCCCTGGCGACTGCGGCGCGCTGCCTTTCCCCGCCGGATAATTCACCGGGTTTGTGCTCGATTCGATGTCCCAGCCCTACCCGCTTCAATAACTCTATCGCACGAATACTCGCCTCTTTTACCGTGCGCCCGCCAATCAACAAAGGCATCGCCACATTTTCCAACACGGTAAATTCACCCAACAGATGATGAGACTGATAAATAAAGCCTAAGGACTTATTCCTTAACTTAGCCAGTTGGCCTGCGCCGACTTCATTCAGATTAACGCCGTCCAACACCACCTTACCGCCGCTGGGTTTCTCAAGCCCGCCCAGCAGATGCAGCAAAGTGCTTTTGCCTGAACCCGACGCCCCCATAATGGCGACGCGTTCACCGACACCGATGCTTAAATCGACCCCTTTTAAAACCTCGACATCAAGCCCGCCCTGGTCATAGCGCATGGTCAACTGCCGGCATTGCAGTATGTTGCTGTTATTCATATCTTAAAACTTCCGCTGGATTGACTTTGGCCGCCTGCCACGCAGGATAAATAGTCGCCAATAATGACAGTAAAAAGGCCATGCCCGCTATCGCATAAACATCAGTCCAGACCAGTTTGGACGGCAATTCGCTGATGTAATAGACATCGGCCGCCATGAACTGGACATGAAATAATTCCTCAATCGCCGGCACGATGGTCTCGACATTCAACGCCAACAACACCCCGCCTACGGTTCCGAGCGCGGTGCCGACTACACCGATGACGGCCCCCAACACCATAAAAATACCCATGACCGATCTCGATGTCAGTCCCTGGGTTTTTAAAATAGCAATATCGCCGCGTTTATCGGTAACCACCATCACCAGCGTGGAAACAATATTGAAAGCCGCCACCGCGACAATCAGCAACAGGATGATGAACATCACCCGTTTTTCGGTCTGTATCGCCCGGAAGAAGTTGCTGTGCGCCAGCGTCCAATCGCTGACCTGATAATCGTCATACAAAGCGTTTGAAAGCGCGCGGGTAATTTTCGGCGCATTAAACAAGTCATCCAGCTTGATCCTGAGCCCCGACACCGCAGTTTCTAAACGAAACAGCTTGCCCGCGTCATCAAGATGAATCAACGCCATATTGCGGTCATATTCATACATGCCGACCTTAAAAATACCGACCACGGTAAACCGTCTCATGCGCGGCACAATCCCGGCCGGTGTCGAGTTAATCTGCGGACTGATCACGGTAATTTTATCGCCGATGAAAACGCCCAGATAATTAGCCAACTCAACGCCTAAAACAATGCCGTATTCGCCTGGAACCAGATCGGACAGCTTGCCGTTTGTCATTTTATCGGCGACCTCCGACACTCTGGACTCGTATTCCGGCAAAATACCGGTCAGCATGGTGCCGCTAACGCGCCGGTCGGCATTGATCATCACCTGGCCATTGATAAAAGGCGCAGCGCCTTGTACATGCGGATAGTTTTTTAACTTCTGTTCCAATTCCTGCCAATTATCCAGCTGGCCGTACCGTCCGGTGACGGTCGCATGCGAAGTCATGCCGAGAATCCGCTCGCGCAATTCTGCTTCAAAGCCGTTCATCACCGACAACACCGCAATCAACGCAGTGACGCCCAAGGCTATGCCCAGAACGGACGTTAACGTGATAAAAGAAATGAACTGAGTTCGGCGTTTGGCCCGCGTATAACGCAAGCCGATATAAAAAATGAGAGGTTTAAACATGAAGCCTACAATCTAAAAGTAATAAAATCAGGATTTCCTGCACTTTGCGCAAAAACCGTACAAATAAAGGCCGTGATCGGTTAACTCATAGCCCAGTTTTTCCGCAATTTCTTTTTGCCGGGCTTCAATAACCTCATCGGTGAATTCATCCACTTTGCCGCACTTCATGCACAGTATGTGATCGTGATGCCTACCGCTATCAAGTTCAAAAACAGAATTGCCGCCCTCAAAATGATGGCGGCTTACCAGTCCCGCCGCTTCAAACTGGGTTAGAACGCGATAGACCGTAGCCAAGCCGATCTCTTCGTCTTCACTCAGCAGAATCTTATAAACTTGTTCAGCGGTTAAATGACGGTCATCGACCTGCTTTTCTAAAATTTGTAGAATCTTGATCCGTGGCAAAGTCACCTTCAGGCCTGCATTCCTTAAATCATGGTTTTCCAAAACTAATCTCCGCTTATGCCGGATAAGGCAATTTATAAAGAACTGCGCGCATTGTAGCCTGTTTTTGGCAGTATGGGCATGACAGTTTTATAGGATAATCCCTTAACATCCTGTATCATTTTATATTTTAAACATATCCGCAGCCTTAAATGAGAAAGCCGCTTTTTGCTTTAAACCTAGCCGGCAACCGCCACAGCTCTTGCATCCTTGCAGTCGCGGCAAGCCTAACGCTCGCCTCCTGCACCACCATTCTGACCAACCTGCCCGGCGTCTATACCATAGATGTCCAGCAAGGCAATATCGTCGATCAATCCATGATCGACCAGCTCAGACCCGACATGAACAAACGCCAGGTGCTTTACATCATGGGTTCGCCGATGCTGGTCGATTTTTTTCATCAGAAACGGTGGGACTATCTCTACTCGGCGCAAAAGGGCGGCGGAGACAGGGAGCAAAAAAGAATTTCATTGTTCTTTGATAAAGAACAACTGATCGGCGTGCAAGGCGACTTTAAACCCAGCACCGTTCCCGTTATCAAGACATCGGATGAAACTACAGTTGACGTACCGAAGCGCGATCTAGAAAAAACCATGTGGGAAATGATCACCGGCCTGTTTGGCTATGACGGCACAGAGGACACGCCCAAATCCGGCAAAGCAGACGCAAAACCGGCGTCATCATCGGATCAGCTGCCGCTTTAATATGTAGGTCGGGCGACAGCTTTTCGTTGCCCGACATTGCTAGGGAAGCGCTGATTAAGTCCTTCGACAGGCTCAGGACGAACGGTAAATTGTTGATTCCGTTCGTGGTGAGCTTGTCGAACCATCAGCGGAATCGATTTGTTCAGCGCTTCCCTAGGCGGCAATCTCAGCATCCCAACCGGGGAAGACTAACACCGCAGGATGACATTTAAGCGCTTTTGCTAAAACTTTGGCGCGCTCTATGCCTAAATTTATCTTGTCATGCTCAATTGCCGAGATAGTGGACTGGGGAATACCGGTAAGTTCCGCCAATTGATTTTGACTTAATTCTTGAAGCTCACGGATGATTCTTACTGACTCACCGACAGATACATCGATTGATTTTTTTGCTATTTGGTATTCATTCATATCATTGCCCTCTACCTTTCTTCTACTTTAAGGCATCGAGCCCACAGCCTGTAGGAGGTGCATCGCGCCCCTTTTCGGGGTCCAACCGTACTGGAAATTTTGATACCTGAAATGGGTCCGTTGGAATGTTTTAAAATAGCCTGGTCATTTTGGCATTCGTAAATGGTGCGCGGTGCCCCCCCCCTACATGACTGAAAATCATCAGCCCAATCTAAGCCCAATCTAAAAGTAAAAAAGGTACGCCCAGCGTACAAGGCTTAAGTATGAACAATTAGCCAAGCCCCAAAAAATTAGGGCCTGGGTTACAAAACCCAACTCGCTTGAGATCCCCGTGGTTAGATTTATTGACCAAGCTGCACAGTTTCAAGTGTATTTCCATTTTCATCTAATACTGGAGCATTTTTATAATCATATCCTATATAAAACTCGCTAATTAGATGCTCAATCGAACCTGAAAAATATACTGAATTATAATTATGATATAGCGTCATTTCTCTTACAAGCGGATTAGCATTCATATCTAGATCTAAAAGACGCTTACATAACCAGCGAGCAACTAATACCTGCTTTGCAGCGTTGAATGTGTCATCTAAACTGACCAAATTCGTAATATTGTTATTAACATTGCCATGCCCAAAGTAATTATGTCTAATCTGCCAAACATGATGCGCAATTAATTGAAGATCTCTTGCTTCACTTGGGTAATTAACTGCAATATGTTTTTTTACATTACTGAGTATATAGTTTTCCCCACAGAGCACTTCACACGCCTGATAAAACTGCATAAAAGCGGCATCAATTAGACCTGAATATTGATCTTCAAGACCGAGCAATGTAAGACCATTGAGATAGTGCCTTGCGGCAACTTTTTGAATGAGGTTCAAATTTATTAAGCCATTAAAATCACTAGCTAATCTTTCTGAAGCAACACCTCGCTCCTCAATTCGGAATCCCATCGCCCTACCAATCGGTTTTCTCGAAGCAGTAAATGCAATACCATGATGAGGTTGAGTGGGAGGTATAATAAACTGAATTTCATTACAGGTGAGCGGAAAGTCAAGGCATAAAGATAATCCCTCTAGTTCATTTAGCGCCTCTTCAATAAAAATCTGAATTGACTCATTACGAGTAAAAATTGTGGCTATTTTTTGTATTACAAGTTCATTTGTTGGCGTTATCCAACCTAAGTCAAAGTAGTTTTTCAATCGTTGATCTTCAAACTGGCCTTGTTGCCCCTGCCTTATGCTCTCGATCTGCTCGTAGATAAAACCTATTGTTTGCTCGGCCATTAATGACGGCGTGATTTTGAGATAGGCGACACCAAATACTTTTGCTTCATTTCCAAAAAAGTCTAGATTTGTCCATATTCCCCATTCTCTATAACCAATAACAGACACCTAATACTCCTGTAATATTACTTCGCAAAATTTAGCAAATTATTATCTTGTTTCCGCAACATTCACGCTATTTCCATTAAAACTTGACAATAATGAGCTTTGTTGCCTCGCCTGTCCAGGAAGATAGCACCTGGGATTTTGCATGGTATGCAGAAACAAGAAGCATCAAGTCTTCAAAGCCCGTTGCCGCCTGGCCTCTTTAGGGTCATGAACCAAAGGCCGATAGATTTCTATCCTATCGCCCTCACTAACGGGCTGATCCAGTTTGCAGGCCACACCAAAAATACCCGCATTAATCCCGGACAAGCCGATCTCGGGAAAACGCTCCAGCAACCTTGAGGCGTTTATCGCAGCTTCAACCGTTGCGCCGTCCTCCATTGCCAGCGCGACTATCGCCTGCTCTTCGGACTTTGCGTAAGCCACTTCGACATTAACCATAAACAGCTTTGGCCCGTGCGGTAAACGAACTCACCATCGTGTTGCAGATCTGGTTAAAGACTGCGCCGAACGCCAAGCTTGCCAGTTTGCCTGACATTTCGAATTCCAGGTCCAGGGAAATCTTGCTGGCATCCTCGCGTAGCGGTATAAACTCCCATTTTCCCTCCAGAGAGGAAAACGGGCCGTTCAGCAGGGACAGCTTCATGCTGCGCCCGTTATCAATCTTGTTCCGGGTCGAAAAGGATTTTTTAAAGCCGCCTTTGGAAATCATTACCTCGGCTTCGACGATGTCGCCTTCGCGCTTGATGATTCGGCTGCCGCTGCACCAGGGCAGAAACTCGGGATAGGCTTCAATGTCGTTAACCAAGTCAAACATCCGCTGCGCCGAGAATTTAACCAAGGCGCTTTTTTGAACAACGGTCATGCTTAAAGAACTCCGACCACATGCAGGAATACTAAAAACACAGCGGCGGGAGACACATAGCAAATTAATATCCTCCACACTTGATAGCTAAGCGGATTAGGCATGTCCAGCTCATGCTCGGTGTGTTGCTGCTTCATGATCCAACCGGCAAACACTGCGATGCAAAAACCGCCGATAGGCAACATCAAATTGGCGGTTAAATAATCCAGTAATTGAAAAATAGTTCTGTCGAAAATCTTGAACTCGGACCAGACATTGAATGAAAAAACAGTGCCTAATCCCAGCAGCCAGGTTACAGAACCCGACCAGATACAGGCTTGTTGCCTGGTCATGTCTTTATTTTCAATCAACCAGGCAACGGCCGGTTCGATCAGTGAAATGGATGAAGACAACGCGGCGAACACCAGCATTACAAAAAACAAAATGCCGAACAGCCAGCCGCCGGTCATGTTGCCGAATGCAACCGGCAAGGTTTGAAAGATCAATCCGGGGCCTGCCGCCGGTTCCAGTCCGGCAGCGAAAACAATCGGGAAGATGGCGATACCGGCCAATAACGCAACCGCGGTATCGGTACCTGCAATTAAAAATACGGTTCTGGAAATCGACACATCTTTCGGCAAATAAGAGCCGTAAATCATGATCGCACCCATGCCTAAGCTCAGCGTGAAAAAGGCGTGTCCCATCGCGGTCAATACGCCGTTAGCGGTCAGTTTGCTGAAATCGGGCGTGAATAGGAATTTGATGCCTTGGTCATAATAGTCATCGAAAGTCATTGCATAAGCCACCAGCAACATCAACAGCACAAACAGGCTGGGCATTAAAAAACGCACGGCTTTTTCCAGGCCGGTATTAACGCCGCGCACCACAACCAACATGGTCGCCAACATGAACAAGGTATGCCAGAAAGCTAACTGCACCGGACTGGCGACAAAACCGTCGAAAAGCTCTTTTATCGCCGGCGCATCGGCGCCGAAAAAACTGCCGGTAAAGGCCTTTAACACATAAGCCGAAGCCCAGCCCGCAATAACGCTGTAATAAGAGAGTATTAAAAAACCGGCAGTAACGCCCATCCAACCTAGATAATGCCAGTTTTTGTCGGCCCCGGCTTCATCAGCCAGGGTTATCATGGTGTTGATGGGATTTTGCCGGCTGCGCCGCCCGAGCATGGTTTCCGCCATCATAATGGGGATGCCGATCAGCAACACGCACAACAAATAAACGATGACGAATGCCCCGCCGCCGTTTTCACCGGTAATATAAGGAAACTTCCAGATATTACCCAGACCGACTGCGGAACCTGTCGCCGCCAGAATAAATGCGAAACGCGATGACCATTCACCATGAATTGATTTTTTTGTATCCGTCATTTGTGTGCCTGTAAAAACTTTATAATTATAAAATCACCACGGATGCATCCTTGGTGGCGAGCTTTGTCTGACTATTGCAGTAATATCGAGTAAAATAGCAAAATTATTCCTTTCCGTCAGTTTAAAAATCTCAACCCGCACTTATGGCCGATAAAAAGTCCAAGAAAAACAACAAGCAACAAAACGCCACGATCGCCGTTAATCGTCAGGCTAAATTTGAGTATTCGATTGAGGAACGGTTTGAAGCCGGGCTGGTTTTGGAAGGCTGGGAAGTGAAAAGCCTCAGGGATGGACGCGTGCAACTTAAAGAGAGTTACGTGACGATAAAACGGGGCGAAGCCTGGCTGTTGGGCGCGCATATTTCGGCATTGCTGTCCGCATCGACCCATGTCAACCCGGACGCTGTTCGCGCCAAAAAACTGCTGCTGAACCGGCACGAACTGAACAAACTGATCGGCGCGGTCGAGCGCAAAGGCTACACCTTGATTCCGTTGTCGATGTACTGGAAAAACGGCCGGGCCAAACTGGAAATCGGCCTGGCAAAAGGCAAGCAATTGCACGACAAGCGCGCCACCTCAAAAGACCGCGACTGGCAACGTGAAAAAGCGCGGATTATGAAAAAGGGCTAAAGGCGCAATGCAAAGGGCGAAGGATGTGTTTTTTGCCTTTTGCCTTTTGCCTTTTGCCTCCTAAACCTTTCCTTCAAATTAAAATGACCACACACCCTAACCTCCTGTCGTTAAAAAACAGCCTGTTGATCGTCGTCGATTTACAGTCAAAATTATCCGCAGCCATGCCTGAGCGCGACGCCGAACTGATGACGGCCAACGCCCGCAGCCTGGTTGAAGCCGCGGAACTATTAGGCATCCCCGTATTGCTAACCGAACAATACCCCAAAGGCTTAGGCGCTACCGATACAACCATCACCGACATACTGTCGGAAGACACCCTGATTTTCGACAAGACCGGTTTTTCCTGCTGTGCGGCCGACGGCTTTACCGACACCGTAGCCAGCACCGATCGCAAGCAAGTTATACTGGTCGGCCAGGAAGCGCATGTTTGCGTAATCCAGACCGCATTGGAATTGATGCATTTCGGCTATCAGGTGCATGTCGTCGAAGACGCCATTTGCTCGCGCAAGGCGGAACATAAATTCTACGCCTTACAACGCATGCAACAGCAAGGCGCGACCATTACCAATTATGAATCGGTCTTGTTCGAATGGGTCAGGGATTCGACTCATCCTGAATTTAAAAAGATTTCAGGCTTACTTCGTTAACTTTTCACCTAAAACTTACACATGTCACTCGCATCGTTTCTTGAAAAAATAAAAAACAACGAAAACGTCGGTTTTGATGAAACTATCGCCGTCATTACTGAAAACTACGATTACCAGGCCACTGAATTCAGCAACGGCCTGAATGAGCAGTTGTTGGTCAATCAAGCCGGCACTAACGAAGGTTCCTGCAAGATTTTCGCCTTCGCCCAACTTAACCGGCTCGATCAACAACAGACGTTAAACCTGTTTGGCGATTATTACCGGCTGGACGTTTTAAACGACCCGAACGGCACAGGCCACCAGAACATCAGGAATTTCATGCGCTACGGCTGGGATGGGATTCGTTTTAGCGGCGAGGCCTTAATCCCCATAAAAACATAAAAACCCACCACGAAGGCACGAAGGACACGAAGTTTTTCTTTATCGTTTCCACGCTCCAGCGTTACCGCATTAAGATAAGAAATACGCTGGTTCCCAAGCTCCAACTTGGGAACCCAGATGACGAAGCTCTAGCTTCGCGAGACTGGAAGCTGGAGCTGCCTGCACCGAATTCCCAAGCTGGAGCTTGGGAACTAGCACGCCTTGTTTTTCTTCGTATCCTTCGTGCCTTCGTGGTGAATTTTAACTATCCGAAAATCATGATCGACTTTCTAATCATCGGCCAGGGACTGGCAGGCAGCTTGCTTGCATGGGAACTCATCCAACGCGGCTGCAAAGTTGTCATTATCGATAACGGCCGGGAAAACGCCTCGCAAGTTGCGGCTGGACTGATCAACCCGGTCACCGGCATGCGCTTCGTAAAATCCGCCGATGTCGATACACTGTTGCCCGCAGCAAAGCGCCGTTATTTCCAGTTAGCCTATTTTTTCTATCAAGAATTTTATGTAGAAAAACCGATGCTGCGGATTTTCCAAAGCGACAGCGAATTAAAAAACGCCGCCAAACGCATTAACAACCCTGATTATCAGGCTTATTTAGGCGGCATCCAGCCGCCCGGTAAAACCATCGACAATCTTGCAACACCCTTCGGTTTTCTGGAACAAAAACAGACCGGCTATCTATTAACCCGGCCGCTATTAAGTTGCCTGAAAGCGTTTTTCATTGCCGACAACAGCTACCGGCAGGCTGATTTCGATTACCGCGACGTTCAGCTGCAACCGTCTTTACGCTGGCTGGACATCGCCCCGAAGCAGATTATTTTCTGCGAAGGCCATCAGGCAACGCAAAACCCCTGGTTTTGTGATCTGCCTTTTCAACCGGTCAAAGGCGAGATTCTGACATTGGAACACCAGATCTCATTGCCCGATAAAATTCTCAATTACGGCAACTGGCTGATCCCGTTAAACGCCCGTCAAATTAGAATCGGCGCGACCTTCGACCGGGAAAACCTAGACACCCGAACTACCGAACAAGGCAAAAACGAATTACTGGCCGCCCTTAGCCAAGTCTCAACCGGTTTGACTAAGGCAACCCTGACCAACCATCAGGCCAATATCCGCCCTTGCACATTGGACAAGCAACCTTTTATCGGCTGGCATCCAAAGCACCAGCAACTGGCAATTTTTAACGGCTTCGGCGCCAAAGGCAGTTTGCAAATACCGAGGTACAGTCAGCTTTTCGCCGATGCCTTATTAAGCGGCAACCCCCTGCCCAAAACCTGCAATATTCAACGTTATTATGAAACGCATTTCACTGGTTAACACCGCCCACGACCTGATCAAGAACATTCTCCATCCCGGCGATATTGCGATTGATGCGACAGTAGGCAACGGCCACGATACCTTGTTTCTCGCCGAACAAGTTGCCCCGTCGGGCCATGTTTACGGCTTTGACATACAACGGGCGGCTATCGATTCGACTCGGGAGAAATTCCGGCATAACGGATTGCAGGACTGCCTGACCTTAATTCAGGCCAGCCATGCCGATATGGCCGAAAAAATCCCGGATCAACTCCACTGCAACGTTAAAGCAATCATGTTTAACCTGGGCTATCTGCCGGGCGGCGATAAAAGCGTCATTACCCAAACCGATTCCACATTGACGGCCTTAACTGTCGCAAGTCGGATTTTGGCCGTCAACGGCGTCATCACCCTACTGGCCTATCCGGGCCACCCCGGCGGCGATCTGGAAACCGATCAGGTCACAAACTGGTGCAATCAACTGGATACCCGGCAATTTGAAGTCAGCACTGTTTACAGCACAGAACACAAAGACATAGCGCCCCGGCTTTTGGTAATCCGCAAACCATACTGACAACAGCAATTCATCGGGGAACCGCCCAGGTCTGTACGCCAGGCGTTCTAAAAAACCGATTATCAGAAAATCCTATTGGTGCATGTTAACGATTGAATGCACTAAATCGATGCATTTTCATGAATCCCCAAACAGCACCGGTTCAAAGAACAACATATAACTTTCTGTATTAACTAAAATATAGATACAGACAAGCGTTGCAACAACTTTGGCATAACGATTGCTGTAAACTCCATTAAAACCCCAATGCGGGGCCGCTAAAAATTTTGGTTCAACGGCGAACTCTATTGACAAAGGCGTCTAACCAGACTGAATCCCTCAGGCATTCCGTCTGGGGACGCTTTTTTTTGGCCTGAATTAAACAAGCCACAAGAATCTTGCAACACGAGAACCGGCAAGTGCTTGAGCCGTTCAGCCAATCCAATTTTCGACGGCTATTTAACTATCAATATCTCAGCCGCCGTGAAGGCAGCGGCGCACAACCTGGGTTTAACCGGACATGGAGACCTTATTTTTATCAATCGCTCTCACATGAATCGGTAAAAGACCGCTGTCGCATTGTAACGCAGGAGCGTTACCGGGATTTTAATAGCGATAGGCTTTGCAAAACCTTATCTCTTAGATTGACGACGAACGTATTAATTGATATTGCAGCAGAGTGGAGTTGAATTGACAAATCGGCATTTTATTTAAAAAACATAATCGCTAATGCCGGAGCCGCGCTGCAAGGTGTCCATTCCCTGTTTAAAGAAGATACAGAGGGTTGTTGAAAAACTCGTCCTCCTTTTTTAAAACAGAGAACTGAACGGTTAACTTTTGACAATTATTCCGGCGCCGGCTTTAAGCCACAGGAAATACGCTAACCCGTGGTTTAAAACCACCAATATTTAGTTGGCAGTTATTTAATTACCCAACAACACCCATTCAGGTGAAGCAACCATGAAAAGACTATTCTCTCCGGCTATCGCTCTGATGAACAGGCTGAGTTATACATGGAAATTCACGGTACTTTGGCTGATATACCTGATTGCCATTACGGTAGTAATGCACAACCTCTATGAAAGCCTCAATCAGGTTAGACGCACATCGCAACAGGAGTTGGAGGGCATTGCCTTAATTAAGCCCATTTCCATGACCGTTCAGCTTATACAGCAGCATCGCGGGCTATCGGCAGGATTTTTGGGCGGCATTAAAGACTTCCGCGCCGTGCGCACCGCAAAGTTAATTGAAGCAACGGCTGCCTTTTACGCATTAAAAAACCTGCTACCTGCCCATTTGGTCCTGGGCGGGGAATGGCGGAGCATTGAGACTGTCTGGAACAGGCTGCAAGCAGACGGCGTCAACTGGACCGTAGAAGAAAATTTTGCAGCGCATACCTATTTAATCGACGCACTGCTGAACTTCGAGATGGCCGTTGCGGATGAATACGCCTTGACCATTGACCCCGGCCTCGATTCGTCTTACCTGATTGACACTGCCATATGGAAGCTTCCCAGAGCACTCGAACGGCTAGGGCAAGTCCGCGCTTTCGGTGCCGGTATCTTGGGTAAAAAACAGCTCTCAGAATACCAAAAAAACACGCTGATCACCCTGATCGCCCAGCTTGACGATACGCTCAATAGCCTGTCCATTAATTTCGCTAAAACGGGCCGATTCAATAGCCGGACACAGCCCCAACTCTCGGAAACCAGCAAAGACATCATCGATTCGTCGCATAAAATTGTCGACCTTGTACGCTCGGACATTTTGACCGGTCATTTTTCCGAATCCCCTAAAGAGTTTTTCAAAATCACAACGGAGATGATCGACAGAAATTACGCGCAGATATACGAAGTTCTGCTGCCGACAGCGCGCATGCTGATCCACAATCGCATTGAACGCGCAAACCGTAAAATCGGCATCAGCATCGGGACCGTTAGCTTACTGTTGCTGGCGGCGTGCTACTTCTTCACCGGCAGCTATTACGCGATGAAAGACAGTATTCAATCGCTAGCCCGTTCGGCGCGGACCTTTGCCGGCGGTGATCTGCGCGAACGGGTTAATCTCGGCACCAAAGACGAACTTAGCCAGGTAGCCGACAGTTTCAACGAAATGGCCGATGGCTTCCAAGCGCTGCTTACCACCCATATTGAAGACGAAAACCGCTTGCGCGCGATCACGGATAATGCGCGCACGATCATATTCATGAAGGACGTGGCGGGACGATATATTCTTGTAAACCGGCTTTATGAAGAACTCTTTCATATTGACCATGCAACAATCCAGGGAAAAACCGCCTACGACATATTCCCCCAGGACATAGCCGACGCTATCCGCAGCAGCGAACAAGAGGTGATCCAATCGGGGCAAGCCCTGGAAGTGGAAGAATTAGTGCCTCACGACGACGGCATCCACACCTACATCTCGGTCAAATTCCCGCTACGGCGGATTTCCGGCGAGATTTACGCTATCTGCGGAATCGCCACCGACATCACCGAACGCAAGCAAGCCGAACAAGCCCTAAAAACCAGCGAAGAGTTTCACCGCGCCGTTTTCGATGCCGCGCCGGATGCCATATTAATTTGCGACGGGCAAGGTACTATTACCCAGGTAAACCGGTATACCGAACAGTTATTAGGCTACCCGAATAGCGAATTGCTGGGTCAGCCCATTGATATGCTGCTACCGGAACACCTGCGAGCCAGACATAAGACGCTACTCAGCATGTTCGTTGCCGCCCCCAGCCCACGGCCGATGGGTACAGGTAGAGAGATGCGGGCATTGCGCAAAGACGGTAGCGAAATTGATGTGGAAATCAGCTTAAGCCCCATTCAAACACAACATGGCCTCCGTATTGCCAGCGTATTATGCGACATCACGCAACGAAAACAGATCGAAGCAGAGCTGCGTATTGCCGCCACAGCATTCGAATCGCATGAAGCGATGGTCATCACCGATTCCAACTCAGTTATTCTGCGGGTTAACAAAACGTTTACCGACTCCACCGGCTACACCGCCGACGAGGCGGTAGGCCGTAAAATGAGCGTACTAAAATCAGGGCTCCATGACGCGGCTTTTTATACCGCGATGTGGGAGAGCATCACCCACACAGGGACTTGGCAGGGAGAAATTTGGGATCGGCGCAAGAACGGCGAAATCTATCCCAAGTGGCTAACCATCACCGCAGTGACCGATACAGCCGGAGAAGTCACCCATTTTGTCGGCACCCATCTCGACATCACCGAACGCAAGGCGGCTGAGGAAGAGATCAAGCAATTGGCTTTCTACGACCCGCTTACCCAATTGCCCAACCGGCGCTTATTGCTGAACCTGCTGCAACAAGCCAAAGCGGCCAGTACCCGAAGCGGCATGTACGGCGCGATAATGTTTATCGATTTGGACAACTTCAAAACATTAAACGATACCCTCGGCCATGACAAGGGCGATCTACTGCTGCAACAAGTAGCTGCCCGTCTCTCCGCCTGTGTACGCGAATGCGACACTGTCGCCCGCTTGGGCGGTGATGAGTTTGTGATCATGCTTGAAAATTTGAGCAAGACCGCCCAGGAAGCCGCAATCCAAGTTAAGACTGTCGGCGAGAAAATTCTAGTTAGGCTGAATCAGCCCTACCGGCTTTCAGGCCACAAACACCACAGCACTCCAAGCATTGGCATCACTTTGTTCAGCGATCACGGACGGAGCACTGATGAGCTGCTGAAACAGGCGGATATCGCCATGTATCAATCCAAAGCAGCAGGCCGCAACACCCTGCATTTTTTCGACCAGACCATGCAGACAACGCTCACAGCCCGCGCCAGCCTGGAGGCGGATCTGTATCGAGGTCTACAGAAACAACAGTTTCTGCTTTACTACCAAGCCCAAGTAGACGATGGAGGCCGGATAACCGGCGCCGAAGCCTTAGTACGTTGGCAGCACTCCCGGCACGGCACAGTGTCTCCTGCGGAATTTATTCCGTTGGCAGAAGAAACAGGGTTGATCCTGCAGTTGGGCCACTGGGTGTTGGAAAGCGCTTGCGCTCAGTTAGCAACCTGGGCTAAGCGACACGAAACGGCGCATCTTGAATTGGCCGTTAATGTCAGTGCTCGCGAGTTCCGTCAAACCGACTTTGTCGATCAAGTTCTAGCCGTGCTTGACCGCACCAGAGCCGATCCGCGTAAACTCAAAATGGAACTCACCGAAAGTCTGCTGGTGTCCAATGTAGATGACATCATTACCAAGATGACCGCATTGAAAGCCAAAGGTGTGGGGTTCTCGCTGGATGATTTCGGTACCGGCTATTCGTCTCTCTACTACCTGAAACAACTGCCTCTGGATCAGTTGAAAATCGATCAAGGCTTTATCAGGGATATCCTGGTTGACCTCAACGACGCAGCCATTGCCAAAATGATAGTCGCCTTAGCTGAAACCATGGGCCTATCCGTCATTGCCGAAGGGGTCGAAACCGTCGCGCAAAGGGACTTTCTTTTTCGTCACGGCTGTCATGCTTATCAAGGATATTTGTTTAGCCGTCCGCTAGCATTAGGGGCGTTCGAGGAGTTTGTGAGGAAAACATGACGCTTGCCGGAAATGAGAAATTAGGTTTTGGGTTTTTCTCGGCTTATTTGGGATATCACTGTTTTCAGCTAAATATTTACAAAGTATTTTATTTAATTAACAATCGCCCTCGCCCAAACAACAAATTTGTAAAATGGGCGGTGAAAACCATAAAGCTTGGCCGCTCTCCTTACGCACAGCGCCAAGATCTCAACTCCACTTTAAGAGAAATAAGACATGAAAAAAGGGACATTAAATATAAAGAAATGGTTTTTGGTCGGCATAACCGCTATAGCGGCCTCAGCAGCCAGCGGTGTGGGCGTAGCAGCCGGGCAACAAGACTTTACTTTGGTCAACAAAACAGGTTACACCATTGATGAAGTTTACGTGTCTCCAAGCTCTAATGCGAATGATTGGTTAAATGATGTGCTGGGACAGGACGTTTTAGGCGATGGCGAGAACGCAAAAATAGTATTTTCCAGCCAAAATGAAATCTGCAAATACGACCTAAAAGTTGTTTATGATGATAAAGAGGAAGTGGAATGGACGGATATTGACCTTTGCAAGGAAGAAAAAATCACTATCCATTGGAACAAGAAAACTGGCGAAACTTCAGCCACTTTCGACTAACCGTAGTTCGTTCGCCTAAAGTGAAGGGCTTGTGTTTTCACCAAGAATTTTGCAGGGTGAAAACACGGGCTACGATCCGTTATTCTTTATTCCACGATTTTTCGTTATAGCCTAAAGAAGTTAACGCCGCTCGCTCTTCCTTGCTTAATTTATTCCACGAAGTACCCTCAGAAACCGGGGATTCAGATTCAGACCCCCAGATCCTGCCATTCCAGCCTAAAACGGCCCAAAGCTTTTTCTCTTCAGCGGACAGGTCATCCCAGGTCAAATTGTCCCAGAACTCATTGACATCCCCGGTAGGTTTGCGCACCCCGACTACGGCTTTAGCAGCACCTGCATTAGCTTCGTCCGAACCGGTCTTTTTAGCAGAGTCTACAGCTTCCTCGACAGGCGCAGGCATAGCGGACTGGCTAATATCTGTGCGCTTGCCTGTAGCCGCTTGTTCAAGGATCAGGCTGTTGATTTTCCATTGTCCCAATTCTTTTACCGCGTCGAAATAGACAGTTCCCTCGCCTTTGGGACCTTCCACACTAAAGGAAACGGTGGCTTTGCCGCCGGGCTCCGAGACCTCTATGCTCCCGGACGGTAAGCCGGTGGAAAAAGGTTTTCCGATCAATTCTGCCGCTTGCCGGCTGCTCTCAAACTGGGATTCGGCCAATTTAAAAGCGTCCGAATCTTTAATTGACATCATTGCCACAAAGAACAAGCCGGTAAAAGATGCGATAAAAAACAAATACGCGATGACCGACCACCACGCCCATTTTTTTTGGACCGCCTTGAAATGGTCAACGCTTTCCCATTCTTTATTCCGCCATGCCCATGCGCTGCCTTTCACGCCGAGCACAAAGGGCATAATGAAGTTTACCAAGGGAACAAACATGAGCAGCGCTATGAAAGTGTTATTACCGACGCCCCAAATCCAGTTTAATAAAAAAGCCCCCCAGTTCCACCTGTCAATTTCTGCCGGAACGATTGCTTTCTGGCCTTGTCCTGAAGTGTTTTCCATATTGTTTTCCTGTGATTGAAAAGATCTAGACTTAGAATATACGGCACCGCTTTGTTGGTCATGATAACAGAAGTAGGTTTTTATTAATAAAGCGTCGAAACGTAAGACAAAAAGACCGATACTGCGGCTTTTCCGTAGCGGCGGCAAACGCTCTTTAGCAACCTCGATTATCAGACTTACCTAAACCAATTCCACATTGACCGCCTTAACTGCCACCGCCCCCCAGACAACAATATGGAAACCGCTCAAGCCAAAAATGGGGCCAGCAACGGATTAATGCAGGTAATCCCCCCGCTACGCACCATAAACGAAAACCCGGCTTTACAAGTGATTGATCGACATGAAATTTCACATCCATGCACCCCGGATTCGCTACGCGCTCCATTCGTAACAGTCAGCATCTGACTAAAGCAAGACAATCTGGTATCATTGCGCCCCTTATTTATCCATTCCCCATAAAGGACAACCCATGTCAGAATTCAATAACGTAAGCGTCGTCAAAAAAGCCAATGTCTACTTCGGCGGCAATGTCAGCAGCCGGACTATCAAGTTTGCCGACGGCTCATCAAAAACCTTGGGCTTTATGCTGCCCGGCGAATACACCTTCAACACCGCCGACCCTGAACTGATGGAAATCATCGACGGCGACCTGGATGTGTTATTGCCCGGTGCGGAATGGCAAAGCGTTAAAGGCGGCGAATCTTTCAATGTGCCAGCCAATGCGGCATTCACGATGAAAGTTAAAACCCCTAGCGATTATTGCTGTTCATTCCTCAAATAACGGCATGGAAAAAGTCGCGATCTTTGCCGATGTACAGAATATCTATTACACCACCAAGCAAAATTACCGGCGGCATTTCAATTACGCGGCATTCTGGATGCAGGCCACCGCCAATCGGGAAGTGGTCGCGGCGTTTGCTTATGCAATCGACAAGGGCGACAGCAAGCAGCAGGGATTCCAGCAGATCCTCAGAAACATCGGCTTTGAAATCAAACTGAAGCCTTACATCCAGCGTAGCGACGGTTCCGCGAAAGGCGATTGGGATGTCGGCATTACGCTGGATGTGATCGAGTATGCCGCCAAGGTCGATGTGATTGTTTTGTTATCCGGCGACGGCGATTTCGATCTGTTATTAAACAAGGCCCGAAGCGTTTACGGCGTAACGACGGAAGTCTACGGCGTCCCGGCGCTGACCGCACCCTCGCTGATTAATTCGGCCGGCCGTTTTATAGCCATAGACGATAAGCTGCTACTGTAAAACACCCGAGGGCTAAAACCTGTTAGAATAGAGCTTTATTTTTCAAAGCCGTAAAAAACCGTTCAATGGCGCTTAAGTCAACCATCTATAAAGCCGACTGCCAGATTTCAGACATGGACAGGGGCTATTATCAAACACATAACCTGACCATTGCCCTGCATCCTTCGGAAACCGAGGAGCGGATGATGGCGCGCCTGCTCGCTTTTGTGATCAACGCCGAGGAACGGCTGCAATTCACTAAGGGCCTGAGCACCGATGATGAACCTGAGCTCTGGCAAAAAAGCCTGACCGACGACATTGAGCTGTGGATTGATGTCGGCATGCCCGATGACAAACGCATTCGCAAAGCGTCTAATCGCGCCGATAAAGTCATCATCTATACCTATGGCGGACGCAATAGCGTCTGGTGGAACCAGATCCAACACAAGCTGGAACGCTTTAAAAACCTGACGGTTATTAATTTACCCAAAGAAGCGACCGATCAACTCGCACCGATGGTAAAGCGTACCATGCAATTGCAAATCAGCATCCAGGACGGGCAGATTTGGGTCAGCGACGATCAAAATACCGCCACTATAATGCCTGAAACATGGCTTAATTAATTTAAAAGCTTTTCACCACGAACGACTGCATGGATGCAGGAGGTAGAGCAATGCAGGAGCAATTGCCGAGGCACGAAGGGCACGAAGTTTCCTCTATTATTTTCTTCGTGCTCTTCGTGCCTTCGTGGTGAATCAATCCCTGTGCAATCCAACAATCTTTTACCCTTAATCTTCGGAACAAAAACTTGATCTCTACAGCTAACATCACCATGCAATTCGGGGCTAAACCCCTGTTTGAAAACGTCTCGGTCAAATTCGGCGACGGCAACCGTTACGGCCTGATCGGCGCGAACGGCTGCGGCAAATCGACCTTCATGAAAATATTGAGCGGCGATTTGGAACCCTCGGCGGGCAACGTCAGCATCAGCCCCAATGAGCGCCTGGGTAACTTGCGCCAGGATCAATTCGCCTATGAAGACCAACGCGTCCTTGACGTCGTGCTGATGGGCCACGCCGAAATGTGGGCGGCGATGTCAGAACGCGACGCCATCTACGCCAATATGGAAGCGACCGAAGACGACTACATGCATGCCGCCGAGCTTGAGTCGGTGTTCGCCGAATACAACGGTTATACCGCCGAAGCCAGGGCCGGAGAATTGTTGCTGGGCTTGGACATTCCTTTGGAACAGCATAACGGCCCGATGAGCTCCGTGGCGCCGGGCTGGAAACTACGGGTTTTGCTCGCGCAGGCCTTGTTTTCCAATCCCGACATCATGCTGCTCGATGAGCCAACCAACAACCTGGACATCAACACCATCCGCTGGCTTGAAGACATCCTGAACCAGCGCAATTGCACGATGATCATCATCTCGCATGACCGCCACTTCTTGAACAGCGTCTGCACCCACATGGCCGATATGGATTACGGCGAACTGCGCGTTTATCCGGGCAACTATGACGACTACATGATCGCGGTAACCGAAGTTCGCGAACGGCTGCTGGCCGGAAACGCGAAGAAAAAAGCCCAGATTGCCGAACTGCAAACCTTCGTCAGCCGCTTCTCGGCGAATGCATCGAAGGCAAAGCAAGCCACCTCGCGCGCCAAACAGCTGGATAAAATCAAGCTGGATGAAGTCAAACCTTCCAGCCGGGTTAATCCGTTTATCCGCTTCGATCAGACCAAGAAACTGCACCGCTTGGCGTTGGAAGTCGAAGGATTGAGCAAAGGTTACGGCGAACAGCCTTTATTCAAGGACCTGAACCTGATGGTAGCCGTCGGCGAGCGCGTTGCGGTCATCGGCCCCAACGGCATCGGTAAATCAACCCTGCTGCGCACGCTGGTCGGCGATTTAACGCCGGATACCGGCATCGTTAAATGGTCTGAAAACTCGGAAGTAGGTTACTTCGCCCAGGACCATGCCGAAGACTTTGCCGAAGACATGACTCTGATCGAATGGATGGGGCAATGGCGCAAGGAATCGGACGATGACCAAGCCATACGCGGCACCTTGGGGCGTTTATTGTTCAGCGCGGACGACATCAACAAATCCGTAAAAGTCATCTCCGGTGGGGAGCAAGGCCGGATGCTGTTCGGCAAGCTGATCCTGCAAAAAAACAACATCATGGTGCTGGATGAGCCAACCAACCATTTGGACATGGAATCGATTGAATCGCTGAACACCGCATTGGAAAATTATCCCGGCACCTTGATATTCGTCAGTCACGACCGGGAATTCGTGTCGTCGCTGGCGACGCGGATTATCGAGTTAACGCCAACCGGTATCGTCGACTTCAACGGCAATTATGAGGATTACTTGAGCAGTCAGGCTTCGTAACTTTTCAGAAGGTTAATAGAACACGGATGACACTGAGTTGGACCGGTTTGAACGGATATTTTTACACCCCTCAGGGATTGCCCTGCTAAAGACGCTTCAGCGTCCCGGATGAACCTGTGCGGCTTCGAGGTGTTTTGTTTCGCAACGCTGGAGCGTTACGGACTGAACTCCCACGCGGAGCGTGGGAATTATATAATTGTGATTTAGCTGGTTCCCAAGCTCCAGCTTGGGAACCCAGTCGTGGAAGCTCCGGCTTCCCGAGTAGCTCACCACGCCCTTATCGCCTCAATCAACCCCGCCTGTCCGGCATAATTACGTGCGCTGGAATAGCGCCAATACTCAGGTTGATCGGCATAGCCGCGTTTCACGGGATTTTGATGAATGTAATCCAACTTCTGATGCATAACCGCCTCGGATTCGATGATTTGCGGATGATTACCTTCTTCCCATACCTGATGCGTAGTTTCTTGTTTATGAGTACGCTTGAAGAACGCCGGCAATTCCAACAACTTAACCGAGCGGCATTGTTCCAGATGCGCGCTGATTTGCTTCGCCGTATAAGATTTAAATCGCTATATATCATGGCTTAAATCTTCCGAAGCGGCGATAAGGCGATAAGATGCAGGTGGTAAGCAAGGATGACATAACCGTATAGCTGGAAGCCCGAGTCCTGCTGTAAAAAAACGCCAAGAGTCCAGCACAATATTTACGGTTTCCGGGCGGGTAAGCAACGGCAGCCAGGATTTACCGTCGCGGTTAGGAAGTGAGGACAAGGGTTGCATTGGACGCGATAGCGGCTTCTAGGCATGGCTTGCCCCTTTGTCTGTTGATCGTGGACGGGAAGCTAGAGCTTCCACGACTGGGTTCCCAAGCTGGAGCTTGGGAACCAGCGAAAATCATTAGGCTTACGAATTGTACTCCATTTGGCGGATTACCTGAGGGCGACTCCGCCTTACAGCGTTTTATTCCGGTCTACAGGACTTTGGACACTTTCTTTTGGCGACGCAAAAGAAAGTATCTCGACTTCGCGGACGAGCCCGCGATTAAATCATCAGGTTTCCTGGATTCCGCAAGCTCCATCCAGGCTACTCGCTTGGCTCAACATATGACCTTAGGCGTTACTGAGATCTGCGCGAATGCAGTGCCGCCAGAGTCCGGTTGACCATTGTGCAGATGAGTGCGAGCCCAGAGTTTAACCATATCAACATATTCCTGCCTGCGGATTGCTAATAATGACAATTCGCCAGATTGGAATAGACCGTCCAACCCAGAAAAAGCCTGCTCGGATGACCGAAATGGGGAAATTACTCCAAACCTCGACGACCAAGAAACCAAGATAGACCAAATTCTAACAAGGACTCTTATATCCTCATCTATCGCGTCCCACTCTACCTGTACACTCTTTTCGTTATGTGCAATTACAGTATTGCGAAACAGAATGGCTTTAGATCGATCATTGGTGAACTGACCCGAAGCCTTATCCAATTGCGCACTTATGAATTTGCGCTCTTCTTTCAAACATGCGCCATCCCGCGCGACAAACTTTTCTACATTCAACCACAGCTTTCGAAGTGAATTTTCACGCTTATCAGCGCCTGTTAGTTTTGCCAAGAGTGAGAACATGGCATATGACGCCCCGATCAGCCATTGTTGATAGAAAACATGCTCCCTAAATGGATCGCTCTCTGTTTCTACATGCTGGAAGGCGTATAGTATTGCCCTCCATTCTATGAGCTCCAAAATAACGTGATTGATTCCCTGTGGATAATCGCCGAACTTGTACTCTTCGCTAGAAAGCCATGTTTCTAGCTCTTCGATTTTTTGGCGCCAAACGGTTTTACTTTCTTCATCGGTTGCGCCGGAGAACATGCCTCTGTAATATTCAAGCGACCTGACAGCCTCTTCATGATTGTGGCGTCCACTTGTAGCCAAACAAGTATAGGTCTTAGCTTCGTCTGAGGTCTGGATCGGCACGCTTTTCGTCATAAATTCATCCAATTGATTGTTTTTACTAAGCCAAATATACAACAAGGCACCGCATATAAACGAATACCGCACTCAAGCCCAAACTACCCTCACCCTCTCTCATCCCAAGCCTTATCCATCCGCTTTACCGAAACCGGATAAGCGGTTTTAAGCTGTTGGGCAAACAGCGAAACCCTGAATTCCTCCAGCATCCAGCGGAACGGGTCTTGCTCCGGGATAACCTTGTCTTTTTTGGCTTGCTTCTCCACGTCTTTCCAATACCGCGTCGCATAACGGCTGGCTTCCTGGACTTTTTGCAGGGTGTTATCGTGTTTATCCAGCCGGTATTGGATGGCTTTCAGATAACGAGGAATAGCTTTGAGTTGGTGATAAGGCGTATTGCGGATGAACCCGGCATAAATCATCAAGTCCAGCTGCTCGTTAATGTCCTTAGCAAGCGGGTCATTCGCATTCAGGCGGTTCAGCTGAGTTTTGATAGCGCCGTAAAGCTCCATAATTTCCAGCGCGATTTTCCCGGCTTCATTGGCGGTGCTGATCAGTCCCGATTTGTTGGCTTGCAGGCTTTGCTCGAATGCCTGCTGGGTGCGGATGGTTCGGCCTTCGACAAACACGCCGTATAGGGCGACATAAAGTATGTCGTCTTTATACGAAACCTCAGCGTCGTTACCGACAATAGGATGTTTCGGCAAGCGGTTATAGGTCAGTTCCGCGACCGCCGACTTCGGCATATTTTTCAATACATAAGTGCATTCCTTGCGCAGTTGCAGCTGAAACAGACGCATTAATCCGGCCTGATGCTGTAACGCGGCTTTTTGCTCGGTATCGAAAATGCGCACGCCGACCGCATCGCCTTCATCGATGATCGCGGGGAAGCCGACAAAGGCCTGTCCCTTCTGAATAAACTGGTAAGTCTCCGTCAGGTCGTCGAATGCCCAGCCGATGCATCCGGTGTAGTTCAGTTCGTCGGCGGCAATCTGGTCGAAGCTGTCTCCGGCTTTGGCGGTATGCTTGAGCTGCAATTTTTTCAGGTCGCGGCCGTAATCCAGCAATTGGCCCTGATCGTCCACAACCCGGAAATTCATTTTCAAGTGGTCGGTCAAGGTCTCGGTATTCCAGGCATTTAACGGAATCGCCTCGCCGGTCAGTTTTTTTAAACGGTTGCCCAGCCATTCCTGCAACGAACCTTTAAAGTCCGGTTCGATTTCAAGACATTGCTTGACGGTCTCGGGCACCGGCACAAAATGCTTCCTGATGTTCTTGGGCAAGGCTTTAATAAGCGCGATGCATTTTTCTTCCAGCAAGCCCGGCACCAGCCAATCGAAAGCCGTTTGCGAGACTTGGTTTAGTTGATGCACCGGGATAATCGCGGTCACGCCGTCTTCGTCATGCCCCGGCTCGAACCTGTATTGCAGCGGGATGGTCAGGTTGCCCCTCGTTCCCAAGCTCTGGCTTGGGAACGTGTTCGGGAAATCCCATTCGTTGACATAGTCTTCCTCGTGCTCACGCGTTAGATCCTCTCTGGTTAAAAATAGGATAAGGGGGTTGGCGCGTTCCGCTGTTTTGCGCCAGGTATCCAGCGTAACGCCGCTGACCACCTCGGGCGGCAGTTTGCTGTCGTAAAATTCATAAAGCCATTGCTCATCCTCGACCAGATCGACGCGGCGGCCCTTATGCTGGATCATGCCCACTTCTTCGAGCAGTTTCTGGTTGGCGACATAAAACGGCGCGTTACTGTAGTAATCGTGATCGACCAGCGCGGAGCGGATAAAAATCTCCCTCGCGGCTTTGGCATCGACATGGTCGTAAGGAATCTTGCGCCCGGCTTGCAGCGTCAGGCCGTACAACAAGGTGCGCGAGGACACCATGCAACGCGCACCTTTCTTCTCCCAATGCGGATCGTAATAGTTGTGTTTGACCAGATGCTCGGCGCATTGCTCTATCCACTCCGGCTCGATCCTGGCGACATTGCGCGCATACACCTTGCTGGTTTCGACCTGCTCGGCGGCCATGATCCATTTGGGTTTGAGCTTATGCAGGCCGGAGCCGGGGAAGATGAAGAACTTAAGTCCCCGTGCGCCGAGGTATTCGTATTGCTCATGGCGAAAACCGATATTGGACAGCAGGCCCGGTAACAGCGCGCGGTGAACCTTTTCATAGCTAGCCTCATCGGTGTTCGGCGTCATTTTCAAGTCGCCTTTGACGACCTGCATGATCTGCGCGTGAATGTCGAACCACTCGCGCATCCTCATGTAAGACAGGAAATTGTCGGTGCAATATTTGCGCAGCTTGCTGTTGGACAGGTGTTTTTTCTTGTCCTCGTAAGTATTCCAGATATTTAACAGCGTTAAAAAATCGGATTCGGGATGACGAAACGCCGCGTGTTTTTGGTCGGCCTGGGCCATCTTGTCGGCGGGTTTTTCGCGCGGGTCTTGCACGCTTAACGCGGAAACGATAATCGCGACCTCGGTCAGGCAATGCTCATGCGCGGCGGCGATCAGCATCCGGGCAAGCTTCGGGTCGGTCGGAAATTTGGCCAGCTGCTTGCCCACTTCGGTCAGCTTGCCCGATTTATCCAGCGCGTTGACTTCATGCAGCACGGTTTTTCCGTCCCGGATCATCTTGTCTTCGGGCGGCTCAATGAATGGGAAGTCTTCAATGTCGCCGAGCTTTAACGAAATCATCTGCAAAATAACCGCAGACAGATTGGTGCGCATGATTTCCGGTTCGGTAAACTCAGGCCTCGCCAAATAATCGTCGTGCGAATATAGCCGGATGCAGATGCCCTCGGCGACACGGCCGCAACGCCCTGCCCTTTGGTTGGCGGAAGATTGCGAGATGCGTTCGATCGGCAAGCGCTGGATTTTGCTGCGATGACTGTAGCGGCTGATCCGCGCGTGGCCGGTGTCGATCACGCAACGGATGCCCGGCACCGTCAACGAGGTTTCCGCAACGTTGGTCGCCAGCACGATGCGCAGCTTGCCGCCCTTGGGCTTGAACACACGCTCCTGCTCGCTGATGCTGAGTTTCGAATACAACGGCAGGATTTCATATTGGGTCGGGTGGTGTTTTTTTAGCGAATCGGCGGTCTCCCTGATTTCCCGCTCGCCGCTGAGAAAAATCAATATGTCGCCGCGCAAATCCCGGTACAGCTCGTCGACCGCATCGAGTATCGCGTTTTGCAATTCATCCCCCGTTTCATCCGTTGCTTTTTCGTCGTCCGCTTCCTCTTTCGGAACGATAGGCCGATAACGCACGTCCACCGGATAAGTGCGCCCTGAAACTTCGATAATCGGCGCCTTGTTGAAATGATCGGAAAAGCGCTGCGTATCGATCGTCGCCGAGGTGATGATCAGCTTTAAATCGGGCCGCTTAGGCAGCAGCCATTTCATGTAACCGATCAAAAAATCGATGTTCAAGCTGCGCTCATGCGCCTCATCGATGATGATGGTGTCGTACTGGTTTAGGTAAGGATCGTTTTGCGATTCGGCCAGCAAAATACCGTCGGTCATCAGCTTAACCAACGATTCGGCGTGGGTTTTATCGTTAAAGCGGATTTTGTAACCGACCGACTTGCCGATAGTTTCGCCGAGTTCTTCGGCGATACGGTCGGCAACCGTGCGCGCGGCAATCCGCCGGGGCTGGGTATGGCCGATAAATCCGGCCGCGCCCCGGCCTATCGACAGGCAAATCTTCGGCAATTGCGTGGTCTTGCCGGAGCCGGTTTCGCCGCAGACAATCACCACCTGGTTTTCCTGTATCAGTTTGGCGATGTCGTCTTTTTTGCCGGTGACCGGCAAATCGGGGAATGTCAGTACGGGAATGCCGGCAAGGCGCTTGTTCCTGGCCGCGACCGATCGTTCGATACGGCTCGCCAGCGCGGTTAATTCTTCCGGGGATTTTTTGCTGCGGCAGCGGTCTAACTGCCGCTTTAAACCATGCCTGTCCTGGTTTAGACAATGCGCTAACTGATGGGTGAGTTGCTTAAAAAGATCGGGGGTGGACATCTAAAACAGCCGGATAAATTAGCAATGCCGTTAAGTGAAGCCGCTCGTGGTTCGACAAGCTCACCGCGAACGGCTTAACCGCATTGGATAAAATGCGGCATTATACGTTAATTTATCTGTTTTTAATTTTATCCATAGACTGTTGAATGATTGTTTATTAGACTTAAAATTGTTTATCTGATGTGAAGGTGCATCATGATTTCTTCCGTATCCCATACCAAATTCGCCGCACAACCAACTGATTATTCTCAGCGGCAGCCGGTCGCCCCGACGAACAGCCAGGATCAGGACGCTCAAAAAGACCCCGCGTTAAAACCTGCCGATTCCCAAACAACGGACACAAAAAAAACCAGAGAGCTCTCCGAATCCGATATAAAAGTCGTTAACGAACTCAAACAAAGAGATGTCGAAGTCAGGGCGCATGAAGCCGCGCATCTGGCTGCGGCAGGCAGCATTGCGGTAAGCGGCGCCAGTTTTGAATTCCAGCAAGGCCCTGACGGCAGCCAGTATGCCATCGGCGGCGAGGTCAGCATAGACACCTCACCGGTTTCCGGCGACCCGGCCGCAACGCTACGAAAAGCAGACACCATCAGGAGAGCCGCGCTGGCTCCGGCCCAACCCTCCGGCGCGGATATGCAGGTTGCGGCGGCGGCAACGGCGATGGCCGCCCAAGCGCAAGTCGAATTGATGCAGAAAATACAGGCTACTCAGAACGGCGATAAAGACCGGCAGGGAAGCCAAATAAATTTATCGGCATAAAGCATAAGAAAGTGCTAGCTTAATCATTCGTCAAGTTCTGCACAAACGCTTTCAAAAAATCACATCCGTTTAAATCCGCCTGATCAGTGTCATCCGCGTTCTATAACGCCTGATTTGGGCAATACTCTCTCGCCCCAAGGATTATGGAACAATTAACCGATCTAAAAGCCATATTACACTCCAAGCGCGCCAATATTTATTACCTGGAAAAATGCCGGGTCATGCAAAAAGACGGCCGGGTGGTGTATCTCACCGAAGACAACGACCAAAAGCAGTACTGGAACATTCCAATCGCCAACACCACGGTCATCTTGCTGGGCATGGGTACATCGATCACCCAGTCCGCCGTCAGGATGCTGGCTTCCGCCGGAGTATTGATCGGATTCAGCGGCAGCGGCGGCACACCGCTGATTGCCGCAGGCGAAGTGGAATGGCTTTCGCCGCAGAGCGAATACCGGCCGACCGAATACATCCAAAACTGGCTGGCGTTCTGGTTCGACGAAAACAAACGCCTGACCATCGCCAAACGCTTCCAACAGTTGCGCATTGACTATTTGCAGCAGGTCTGGCGCAAAGACAAAGAGCTGCAATCTTACGGCTTTTATATCGATGACGCCGACGTGGAAAAGGCCCTGAGCAACTGCAACGATAAAATAAGCCACAGCTCCAGCGTTACCGACCTGCTGACCGCAGAAGCGCAACTGACCAAAAGCCTTTACAAAATAGCCGCCGCCCGTACCCAACACGGCGGATTTGCCCGCGACCATGCAGGCGAAGACGACGCCAACGCCTTTTTAAATCACGGCAATTACCTGGCCTATGGCTTGGCCGCAACCACGCTATGGGTGCTGGGCATACCCCACGGCTTTGCGGTGATGCACGGCAAAACCCGGCGCGGCGCGTTAGTGTTCGACGTCGCCGATCTGGTAAAAGACGCGCTGATCCTGCCTTGGGCGTTTATCTGCGCCAAGGAACAAATGAGCGAGCAGGAATTTCGCCAGCAATGCCTGCAAAACTTTACCCAACACAAAGCGCTGGATTTCATGTTCGAAGCCGTCAAAACCCTCAGTTTAGAAGGCAGCCAACTATGATGGTGACCTTCGTCTCGCAATGCGAGAAAAACGCCTTAGCCAAAACACGCCGCGTATTGGATGCGTTTGCCAATCGCATCGGCGATTGCACTTGGCAAACGGTCATCACCAACGAAGGGTTAAACGCCGTCAAAAAACTGCTGCGCAAAACCGCTTCCAAAAACACCGCCGTTTCCTGCCATTGGCAACGCAGCCGCAGCCGTAGCGAACTGGTCTGGATAGTCGGCAATCGCCGTAAATTCAACGCGCTCGGCATCGTGCCGGTCAACACCACGAAAAAAACCGTTATCAACACCCAGTGGGAAAACGATTGGCATTACCTGCCGCTGATTAAAGCCTTGACCGCATTGGCGGCGCTGTTTCACGACTGGGGCAAAGCGTCCGCCTGTTTTCAGCAGAAATTGACATCCAAGAAACCGCAGTCCGACCCGTTGCGCCATGAATGGGTATCGCTAATGCTGCTGACCGCGCTGATCAACGGCGAACAGGAAGACGCCGGATGGCTTAAACGCTTGGCTGACGGCGATATAGACGAGGCGGCATTAAAATCATTAAGCCCAAGTAAAAACCCCATGACGGACTTGCCCAATGCCTCCTGTTTAGTCGCTTGGCTGGTCGTAACCCACCATAAACTGCCGATCAATTGGGATGACTCAGACGACTGGCGGGGCGAACCGGCTAAAGACTTGCAAAAGACGCTTAAACGGATTACCGCCGGGTGGGGCTACCAAAACGATATAAATACCGACACCTGTTTCCATTTCCCCAACGGCCTGCCCAGCCAATCGAAACCCTGGCTTAAGCAACTGCAAAAATGGGCGGCCAAACTGATCGCCTGCCTGCCGCGCCTTGAGCAAGCGATGGCCGACGGCAGCTGGCGTGTAGTCTTGCATCATGCCCGGCTCTCGCTGATGCTGGGCGATCATCATTATTCCTCGCAGCCGGCCGACACGGGCTGGAACGGCACCCTGGCGCTGTATGCCAATACCGACAGTAAAACCAAACAGCTCAAGCAAAAACTGGACGAGCATTTGCTCGGCGTTGCCAAAAACGCGCTAACCGCAACCCATCTGCTGCCCAAGTTTGAAGACGAGCCGCCCGCCGCTTACGACGTGAAACGCCTGAAACAAAAAAGCGCCGATAAACGCTTTCAATGGCAAGACGACGCGGTAGCCAAAATCAAAACCTGGAAAACCGAGCAAGGTTTAAGCGGGCAACGCTACGGTTTCTTCACCGTCAACATGGCCGGTACCGGCTGCGGCAAAACCCTGGCTAACGCCAAAATCATGCAGGCGCTGTCCAAGGATGGCGACAGCCTGCGTTACGCGCTGGCGCTGGGCCTGCGCACGCTGACCTTGCAAACCGGAGACGAATACCGCGACCGTATCGGCCTGGACGATTCCGAGCTGGCGGTGCTGATCGGCTCGCGGGCAATCCTGGAATTGCACACGCAAAACCATAAACCGCAAGATACGCAAGCAGACCCACCCGGCGGCTCGGAATCGGCGGAAGAATTATGGGAAGACAACGAAATCGATTTCGATATACCCGATGACACCTTAAGCGCGTTAAGCACCGTGTGGACGGATCGAAGCGGCAACATCGATCCGCGCAAGCAGAAATTCCTCTACGCGCCGGTGCTGGCTTGCACCATCGACCACCTGATGCCCGCGACCGAAACCACGCGCGGCGGGCGTTATATCTTGCCCTGTTTGCGGCTGATGTCTTCGGATTTGGTCATTGATGAAATCGACGATTTCGACGGAACCGACCTGATTGCAATAGGCCGCCTGATTCATCTGGCCGGTATGTTGGGGCGCAAAGTGATGATTTCCTCAGCAACCATTCCGCCCGATTTGGCCGAAGGCTATTTTAACGCCTACCGGGAAGGCTGGCGGCTGTTTGCCAAGACCCGCGACGTCGCCGGCCGTATCGGTTGCGCCTGGATTGACGAGTTTGCAACCTGCATTGAGACACTGTCCCACGGCGACATAGAAGCCTACCGCTCGGTTCACCAAGCCTATACCGGCAAAAAGCGGCTTAAGATAAACAAATTAGCCGTTCGCCGGAAAGCCGAGATTATCGCACTGGATAAAACCGAACCTTGCATCGGCGATGATCAAACCCTCGAACAGCTATTTTTTACCGCCATACAACAAACCGCCGCCGCGCTTCACCACCGCCATGCCAGACCCGACCCGCACAGCAACAAGCGGGTTTCATTCGGCGTAGTGCGTGTCGCGAACATTCCGCCGTGCATCAAGCTGGCTCAATATTTAGCGGAAGCTCAATGGCCCGACGATATGGATATACGGGTCATGGCTTACCACAGCCAGCAACTGCTGTTGCTGCGCCATCATCAAGAGCAGCATCTGGACGCCGTATTAAAACGCCACGACCCCGAGCCAGTTTTCGAGCATCCGCTGATCCGGCAACATCTCGATAACAGCCGCGCCGCCAACATGCTGTTCATCCTGGTGGCGACGCCGGTTGAAGAAGTCGGGCGCGATCACGATTTCGATTGGGCGGTGGTCGAACCCTCGTCGTACCGCTCGATCATCCAACTGGCAGGCCGGGTGCTCAGGCACCGGGACGAAACGCCCGATACCGCCAACATCGCCTTGCTGCAATACAACCTGAAAGCGTTAATCCAAGCCGATGACAGCCCTGCCTATTGCCGCCCCGGTTATGAAAGCAAAGACCATCTGCTGGACAGCCACGACTTAAGCACGCTGATTCCCGCCGATCAGTTGACCTCACTCAACGCCTTGCCGCGCATCCAGCGCAACACCCAACTGCAAGAGACCGAACGCCTGGCGGATTTGGAGCATTACTGCATACAACAGTTGCTTACCGCTTATCACAAACAAGGCCCGGAGCAACTGCAAGGCTGGCTAAGCGGGTATTGGTGGCTGACGGCGCTGCCGCAACAGCTCAGCCCGTTTAGAAAACAGCAGCCGCAACAGACCTTATACCGGATACCGGATGCAAAAGACGATTGGGTATTTGTCGAGAAATCGCTTCAAGGCCAGTACAACCCGGTTGAAGACCGATACAAAATAGATCCCTCGATCAAATTGAGCGAACAAGCACAAGCCAGATGGTGGCTTTATCGCGATTATCAGTCTTTGCTTGAAGACGTGGCCGAACGAAATAACTGGTCGTTGCGTAATACCGCATTGCGTTATGGCGAAATCAACGTGCAAATTGATGAGAATGATATTTTGAAAGGTCGGCGCTTTGCCTATTGCGATCAATTGGGGTTTTGGAAAAAACCGCGATAGGGCCAATGGAGCACGGATGAAGAGCCGGGCTCAATAATTTAGATGTTATTATCTAAAATTATATATAATGCAGGCATAGATTCTCAGTCACTATCGGACATTTTCATCATGCCATTAAAATTTTACGACAGCCCATTTCATGTTAATCACGACGCGGAAACCGCCAGTAAAATGGTCATGAAAATGGACTTATCCATCATGCTTAGCCGTATAATCGAAAGTAAACAATGGACACAAGTGCAGGCGGCGAAACAGCTTGGGGTCAAACAATCCCGCATATCCGATTTAATGAACGCTAAAATTGAAAAATTCACCATTGATGCGCTGTTTGATATGCTGGATAAGCTCGGCTTTCAAATAAACTGGACTATGCCATCATTACAAAAGGCCACGATGGTCATAAAAGCGAAAGCGATTCAGTGAGTTTTCTTTATCCCTGCCAGCAACTCTTTTAAGCGTTGATCGGCCGCTTTCATGGCTTGCCGATCAATACCGTTGGTAGTTTTGACAAAGGCATGTAGCACAACAATCGTATCCAGATATTTTGCTACATAAATGCAGCGAAAAGCCGGGCTGCCGTTTTTTCTCAATTCAATAACACCTGCGCCAATACTATCCAAATGGGTGACCGGTAATTTCGGCTCTTCATCAAACTGAATGCGTCTTAAATCTTTACCAAATTCATCCTGTATTTTATCGGGTAAATCTTTATATTCCTTTTCAGCGGCATCGTTTACAAAGGCAAATTTTTTCGCTTTTTTCATTCAACAATTCCATTGGCGGTAAACCGTTTGATAACCCATACCTCAAAAATAAGCGATGCGTATGGGTTAAAAATCCCCTCCCATATGGATCACATAAAAGTTACGGACAAACAATTTTAAATATTAGACTCCAAACTGCCTGTTCGGCAGTGGATGAAAAAATACAATGCTCCGCTCGTTCCCAAGCTCCTGCTTGGGAACTCGGTATACGAAGCTCCAGCTTCGCGTGACAGGAAGCTGGAGCTTCCAATACTGCATTCCCAAACAGGAGCGTGGGAACGAGCATAAAATATGAATGCACGGGTCGACTTACAATCAACCCTACCTTACACTCTCCTTCGCCATCAATTTAGAAGGACAGTGATATGTTAGACCCCGCAATCGAAAACTTCTTGTCCGAGCGCAAGGCTGCCCGGATCAAGAAGAATCTAAAACCCGGCATCAGCGATCAAGAAAGGCGAGCTATTGAACTTGAAGCGACTGAGTTTTTCCGCTTGGACAACTGGTTGCCCGATGCGGCCAAGCGGGCAGGCTGGCTGTCGATGCTGAGCCATCCCGGCAAATTCACCCACCCCAGCGCAAAGACCAGCGCAATAATTGCCGAGGCCCGGCCCAAACCCGACGGCTTTTTGCGCACCGGCAATGCCGATACCGACCTCGACGTGCTGGGCAATGCGGCCGCCCTGGATGTCCACAAATTCCTGTCGTTGACCTTAACCGACGGGCAAACCGTGCTGGCGCATTTGGAACAAACCAGCGCCGCCATTCAAACGCAATTCGAACTATCCACCCTGCCCTTTTCCGAACTACAGCAAGGCTTGTTAGCCATCAAGCAAAGCTCGGATACCGCCAAAACCTCGGAAAAAATCAAGCAGGTTTATTTTCCGGTCGGTGACGGCTATCACCTGTTGTCGATACTCACCCCGTCGGGTTTGATGTTCAAGCTTAAGGAAGCCATTAACGTCCTGCGTTTTTCCGACGAGGCCAAACAAGCCCGCGAAGACCGCCGCCATCAAGTTCATAACGAACAAGGTTTCGCCGAACTGTATAACCTGTCGGTGATCGGCTTTGGCGGCACCAAGCCGCAAAACATCAGCGTACTCAACAACCAAAACGGCGGCACCGCGTACTTATTGCCGTCATTGCCGCCGCAACTGGAAACACGCGCCATCCAGCCGCCTAAAACCGGCTTTTTCAGCGACAGCCTGTATTACAAACATTATCAGGACAGCTTTAAGGCCTTGCACCGACTGCTTATGGTCAACCACAACACCATCGACATCCGTGACGGCCGCGATTATTGGATAAGCTCAATCGCCGAACAAATCATCGAAAAAGTCTGGCAATTCCGGCAACTACCGCCCGGCTGGTCTGACGCAACCAACCTGCCCTTGGCGCAAAAAATCTGGCTGGATGCCGCCTACAACGAGCAGCGCGAAAACCAAGACGCTTGGCTGGACGAAATCATCCGCGCCATCGCCGACTGGTTTTATATCGCCTACGAAAAAACTGTCGGCAAAGACAAAGCCGTCTTTTTGGGCGATGTCGAACTGGCGCATATACGCACCGTGCTTGGCGCTATGCAGGAGGATTTACGATGAACCGCTTTTTAATCATCCCGCACGTAAAAATCCACAACGCCAACGCGCTGTCCAGCCCTTACACCATCGGCTTCCCGGCGATGACCGCCTGGCTGGGCGGCGCTCACGCCTTGCAGCGTAAACTGTGCGCCGGGCAATTTAACGGGTTGGCATTTACCCGCGCCGCCGTCGCCTGCCACAGCATCGACCTGCAAACCTACAAAGGCCGGGGCGATTACGTGCATTCGATCGTCGGCACCGGCAATCCGCTGGATAAAAACGGCGAACGCCCGTCATTTATCGAGGAAGCCCGCTGCCATCTCAGCGTATCGTTGGTGCTTGAATACGAAGGCGTTGATCAGGACGATGCCGACGCCTTTTTAGCGGCCGTCGAAACGCAGTTAAGCACGCTGAAACTGGCGGGCGGCGACATCCTGGAATTTAAAAAGCCGGAACTACTCAAAGTGAATGGCGCAGACGACTTAGCCAAACTCACCCGCAAACTGATGCCCAGCCATGTGCTGAAAGAGCGCCGCGATTTAATGATCGAAGCCATGCAAAACCAGGGCGGCGACATCGATGCCGTCACTGCGCTGCTCGATTACCTGACCGTCCGCCACCGCAGCGAAAGCGGCGAAGACGGACAAACCGAATGGACCGCCAAACGCAAAAAAAACGAACGCAAAAAAACCGGCTGGATAGTGCCGATTGCGACCGGCTTTCACGGCATCAGCGCATTGGGCAGTGCCGAAAACCAGCGCGACCCGGACACCCCGCACCGCTTTGCCGAATCCCTGGTCACACTCGGCGAGTTTGTGATGCCCTACCGCATCAAGCGCCTGGACGAGCTGCTTTGGCACAGCCATTACGATGCCGAAAATCACTTTTATCTGATTCAACAACACAGCAAGGAAAAATATCATGGCAAATAACCTGAAAGTCACCGTACTGGCCTTCGAGAAAAAACTCGTTCCTTCCGACGGCCGTTTGTACGGCACGAGCTGGGAACGCAGGAACGAGGCGGCCGCACCGCTGAAACTCCAAGAAAAATCGGTGCGCGGCACCATTTCCAACCGCCTGAAAAAAGACTTGCAGAACGACCCGATGAAACTGGACGCGGAAGTTGAAAAACCGAACCTGCAAACCGTCGACAGCTGCGCCCTGGGCAGCGACCAGGACACCTTAAAACTGGCGTTCACCTTAAAAGTGCTGAGCGGCATAGAAATACCGTCCGCTTGCAACAATGCCGAATTCTACGCCAGCTATAAAGATGCCGCCCAAAACTATATCGACTCGGAAGGCTTTAGCGAACTGGCAAAGCGCTATGCAACCAACATCGCCAATGGCCGCTTCTTGTGGCGCAACCGGGTCGGCGCGGAACGGATTGAAGTGGCTGTAACCGTGCGCAACGAAGGCGAACAGCAAACCTGGATATTCGATGCCAAGTCCGTCGGCACCCGCGATTTTAACCATGACCACGCCGACATTGCCCAACTGGCGGCAAAAATCGCCGACGCGCTGGCCGGGAAAACCGAGTTCCTGCTGCTGGAAATCAACGCCTATGCCCAAATCGGCTTGGCGCAGGATGTTTATCCGAGTGAAGAGCTGGTTTTAGACAAAGGCAACAGCAAGTCGAAAAAAAGCAAAATCCTCTACCACATCGACGGCGTTGCCGGCATGCACTCGCAAAAAATCGGCAACGCCTTGCGCACCATCGACACCTGGTACCCGGAACCTGAAGGCGGAGCCATCGGCCCGATAGCAATTGAAGTTTACGGAGCGGTAACCAACCTGGGCAAGGCCTATCGCACGCCGAAAGAAAAAGCCGACTTTTACAGCCTGTTCGACCGTTTTGCGCGGGGCGAAAAGCTGTCCGGCAAAAACGACGAACACTACGTGATGGCCGTGCTGGTGCGCGGCGGCGTATTCGGCGAAAGCGGCAAGGACTGACCATGAACCACTACCTGGAAATCACCTTACAGCCCGATGCCGACATCGGCTTGCATTTCTTATGGGAGAAAGTCTATCAACAGATTCATTTAGGGTTGGTTGAGATGCAGGACCGCAACGGCAAATTCCCCATCGGCATAGCGTTGCCGGGCTACAACGCAGCAAAGCACCAACTCGGCGACAAACTGCGGCTGCTGGCCGAAACCGAAGCCGAGCTTGAACGCTTTAACGCAAGCCGCTGGCTGAACCGCCTGAGCGACTCTGTGCACCTGACCGGCATACGCAACGTCCCCGGCCGCATCCAAACCCATGCCTGTTATTACCGGATTCAGCCTAAAAGCAGCAACGCCAGAATGGCAAGGCGCAAGGCCAAGCGGGAAAACATCGGCATTGAACAAGCGCTGGCCGCACTCGAAAGCTGCCCGGAGCAACGTAGCGATGCGCCTTTTGTATGGATTAAAAGCCTAAGCAGCGGGGAAAGGTTTCGTTTGTTTATAGGCTATGTCGAAGCGCCGGAACCAATCAACGCAGGTTTTAACGCTTATGGCTTAAGCCGGCAAAGCAGCGTTCCTGTTTTTTGACCATCGGTAGGTCAGGCTCTTTAAAAACACATTTAAATCAGTCGATTAGCTTGGGCGTGTTTTTCAATGGTAAAAACGGAAAAATACGCCTAAGCTGTTGATGCATTTGTTTTATCACGGATAAATCTGCTGTTCACTGCCGCACAGGCAGCTTAGAAATTCCGGTTATGCCGCCATTTATATCTGCATACGTTCACTGCCGCACAGGCAGCTTAGAAAAGTGAGGATATGTCCGGCAACAGCAACTCGACGTTCACTGCCGCACAGGCAGCTTAGAAAAAGCACACCATCCTCTGGGCGGTCAATCGTCGGTTCACTGCCGCACAGGCAGCTTAGAAAGGTAACGTATATATCTGACCAGGCAGGTTTCCGTTCACTGCCGCACAGGCAGCTTAGAAAAATACGACGCCCTGATTCATCTCGCCGCTGGGGTTCACTGCCGCACAGGCAGCTTAGAAAACCCGCTGCCTCGTTGCGGCTGCCAGTTACCAGTTCACTGCCGCACAGGCAGCTTAGAAACTTTGAGCGTAACCGGATGACCGGAAACATTGGTTCACTGCCGCACAGGCAGCTTAGAAATTATCCGGCTGAGCACATTACTTTCCGCAGCCGTTCACTGCCGCACAGGCAGCTTAGAAAGGCGATCCAACGGCACCGACTCCGTCGCTATTGTTCACTGCCGCACAGGCAGCTTAGAAAAGTTGAACTTTTCGCTGTTCAGTCCCAGTTTCGTTCACTGCCGCACAGGCAGCTTAGAAATAACGAGTCGGTCAAGGCGAACCGCTGACCGCGTTCACTGCCGCACAGGCAGCTTAGAAAACGATCATAAAGCGATTCCTGGGCAATTTCGTGTTCACTGCCGCACAGGCAGCTTAGAAAAAGGCCACTAATGCAGCAGCTTTTCCTAAATTGTTCACTGCCGCACAGGCAGCTTAGAAAACGCTTAAGCGCCCGGATAAAATGCGGTTTCCGTTCACTGCCGCACAGGCAGCTTAGAAAATCCATGATCCCAAAAAACAGCAAACGATTTAGTTCACTGCCGCACAGGCAGCTTAGAAAAATCCAGGTACGGGTGCGGGTCGGGCTGTTCTGTTCACTGCCGCACAGGCAGCTTAGAAATAGTGTCGAGGTCAACGATCGGACGGTAATGAGTTCACTGCCGCACAGGCAGCTTAGAAAGCCTCGCGGCCTGCTTGCACAAGTCCAGAAAAGTTCACTGCCGCACAGGCAGCTTAGAAATAATAGTTCTGGCGGAAGATGAAATAGGCGTTGTTCACTGCCGCACAGGCAGCTTAGAAAAAGAGCAATATTCGCAGTTCGCGGAGTGTTGGGTTCACTGCCGCACAGGCAGCTTAGAAAATCTTACGTCCGGCTGATTATGTGTTGGCCGAGTTCACTGCCGCACAGGCAGCTTAGAAAATCTTACGTCCGGCTGATTATGTGTTGGCCGAAGTTCACTGCCGCACAGGCAGCTTAGAAATTTAAATTCAATCTCGACCTCTCCGCTTTCGTTGTTCACTGCCGCACAGGCAGCTTAGAAAACCAATGTTGAATGAGAATCTAACCCGTCCAAGTTCACTGCCGCACAGGCAGCTTAGAAAAGTATTGACTATTTCATATCGCACAGGAAGCGGTTCACTGCCGCACAGGCAGCTTAGAAATGTCGTATGGTTGGGCTTCTGAGTTTACAACTGTTCACTGCCGCACAGGCAGCTTAGAAAATCAATGACTTATTGTTGGCATAGGTATCAGTGTTCACTGCCGCACAGGCAGCTTAGAAAAGCGAGCGACGATCTTCAACCGCATCGACAATGTTCACTGCCGCACAGGCAGCTTAGAAAATTGCCGCACAGGTAAACCCAGTGTTTACAGCGTTCACTGCCGCACAGGCAGCTTAGAAATAGTTGTCCAGTTACCAGCGAGCGACGATCTTGTTCACTGCCGCACAGGCAGCTTAGAAAATTACCTATCGTCACGCAACTTCGCAGAATCAGTTCACTGCCGCACAGGCAGCTTAGAAACGTTATTTTAGATGTGTCGGCATCAGAATAATGTTCACTGCCGCACAGGCAGCTTAGAAATCAACCATTCGGTTAGTTTCAAACACTGAAATGTTCACTGCCGCACAGGCAGCTTAGAAAAAGTGAATAGTCAAATCGCCACTTTAAGATTAGTTCACTGCCGCACAGGCAGCTTAGAAAAATTAGGCGCTATTGGCGGCGCTGTTGCGGCTGTTCACTGCCGCACAGGCAGCTTAGAAATAAACTCAGCCGAATTGCCGTTTAGATTAAGCGTTCACTGCCGCACAGGCAGCTTAGAAATGTGCATTTTGAACGGCGATATCGAGATAGCCGTTCACTGCCGCACAGGCAGCTTAGAAAAGCATCTAGCCATTCTTGATACTCCGTATTATGTTCACTGCCGCACAGGCAGCTTAGAAAGTGCGTTGTAGATCCTCAGAATTACGGGCAATGTTCACTGCCGCACAGGCAGCTTAGAAAATGCGTAGTAGACCCAGCTAATGCTGGGCAATGTTCACTGCCGCACAGGCAGCTTAGAAATATCAAAAAATGGCTGCATTACGGATAGATGGGTTCACTGCCGCACAGGCAGCTTAGAAAGAAAGGGACGGACCCAGAGAACTTTTTTTATTTGTTCACTGCCGCACAGGCAGCTTAGAAAATATAATCCTGAAACTGGAAATGGAACCTGTAAGTTCACTGCCGCACAGGCAGCTTAGAAACTACATGCTCGAAAACCCTGTGAGCAACATTTGTTCACTGCCGCACAGGCAGCTTAGAAATTCCGACCGCATCTACTGAGAGCCTCCATTTTGTTCACTGCCGCACAGGCAGCTTAGAAATAAACCCTTCGGAGACAGCGCGGGGGCGGGATGTTCACTGCCGCACAGGCAGCTTAGAAAGTAGGCGGCGATATTGCGCCCGACTGTTTTAAAGTTCACTGCCGCACAGGCAGCTTAGAAAAGTTTAGATTGCCTAGCCGCTTCAATTCAGCCGTTCACTGCCGCACAGGCAGCTTAGAAATAAAAACCAAAATGGTAGCGCCGGGGAAAATTGTTCACTGCCGCACAGGCAGCTTAGAAAATCACGGGCGCTTTTTTGTCGTCGTCCTTGTCGTTCACTGCCGCACAGGCAGCTTAGAAAATAAATATTAAAAACTGATGTTACGCACAGATAGTTTTTGTCTTGTTTGTCGCGCTGCATGGATGGAGTGCATGAAAGCACTCAATTCGCGGCAATTGCTCCATGCATTGCTCTACCTCCTGCATCCTGCAGTCGTGAATCCCGGCAATCCATGCCGGGATGACGTATTTTTAAAGACTTGTGTATAACGACGAGCGTAGCGCGCGGAAACAAGAAAAATGGCAAGCCAATGCATTGGGAGCAAATAAGCCGCTGGTTTTATTCAGGCTTATTTAAAGCATCTGAAAAATCGATCAACCAAGCGTCCTGAAAATAGTGGGTTATAAGATAAGCGACCAGGTTTACCCACTGTACACCCCCGTCCAGTATCGCCGAATCGGAGGTAATCGCAATGTTACGGCTGCTCCGAATGGCCTGGTCCGGGTTTTCAATTAACTCCGCCCGCCAGTTCCAGCTATGAATCTTGGCAATGTCCCGAACCATCTCCGCAAGCCGCCCGCTATTGGATACGGGTTTGTCAAACAACCACAGCACATTTGCGGGGGAAAAGGATTGCAGCACGTTGCCGATCAGCTCAATCGCCTGCCGGGTTTCATGCACCTGCCGGTACGTCCCATGAATACTGGCAATATCCCGTATGCAACCATCGCAGCAACGCAGTAATAATCCTCCAGCCATAGCCGTTTCAACGGAAATAATCAGATTAAATCCGTCAATAACCAATTGCCGGTCTTCGATTTGTTCAATAGGGAGACACTTTGTCTGTCTTAACTCCCGGTTGATACTGGAACAAGCCGCCCTGGAAATTGCCAGGCGCTGGCGTTTTGCTAGCTGATGATGGTCGCCAACCAGTTGAATAACCGAGTGCCTTGCATAGCCGCGATTAAGCAGCCAGCAAAATTCATAAACCGCATCATGCAAGCGGTGTAATTGTTCGCCGCCGAATAACACTTTGTCGTTCAAATGTACGCTACGATGTCTTTGTTCGTGGGTATTCATCTATTCAGCCCTTGATTCATCACAAGTCATCCGCCCATAATGAAATGATGTTCAACAGATTAATAACACATCCTGATGAGAGATTTAGACGAACTCTTTGCGGCGCTCTCAAAGTCGGCTTTCCGCAAAAAATTTCATCTCCAGGGCAAAGACCTTGTCTATTTGCAAACCAAAGGACTGCCGACGATTATCGTTCATGCCGGGGATTTTATCGCAAAGCGCCTGGCCCCGGCAGTGATTAAAAATGACGGCAAACAAACCCCTTTCCGGGGTCATCCGGTTTTTGTAGCGCAACATGCAACAGCCTGTTGCTGCCGCGGTTGTCTGGAAAAATGGCACAGGATACCAAAAGGGCGTCCCCTGACTCAGGATGAAGAGGATTATGTACTCAAGGTCCTGGAACGATGGCTGCATAATGAAATGTAAAGCAGTGAATCAAGCCGTATTGCAAACGACTTAAGTCAACCGCACCGTTAGGGAGCGCTGATTTAGTCCTTCGACAGGCTCAGGACGAACGGTAACTTATCGATTCCGTTCGTGGTGAGCCTGTCGAACCATGAACGGAAGCGATTTATTAGGCGCTTCCCTGGACCGTTATTCATTCGCCGGCAATTGTGCTTCGCGCCCGCCGGGACGGTATCGATCCATCACTTCGTCCAGCTTATCGTTGGTGATGCCGGGGTTCGCCTTTTGCAGACAACTTAGAAGAATCGCCTTGTTGGAATGGACACGCTCAGCAGTAGGCCGCGTTCCTTGCGGGGCCGGAGAAACATTCCTGAAACAGACAGTGAACTGTTCCTGCGTGATGTTGAGGTCGTGACTGATCTTGTCGGCAGGCCGTTTCGGATCTTCCGGCAGGAAAGCAGGGGCTGCAATAGCCGCATCCGACAATAGCAGTATAGCAACAAGCAAGGATGACTTTATATAAGCACTCATAACGCTCTCCATCAATATTTTCTAATCATGCTACGTTATTTATAACCGTCGGCAATGCGTTGCAGCGTCAATGTGACCAGCGCCTGAGCCCGTTCCATGCTGCCCGCTTCCGCATAGCAACGCAGTTCCGGCGCATTGCCGGACGGACGCAAATGCACGATCTCGCCGTTTTCGAAAGTCAGGCGCAAGCCGTCGGTCAAATCCCGCTGGGCAGGCGCGCCCAGCTCATCATCCCACAGGCTTCGATAAGCGGTGTCGTCGCGTTGCAAGCTGTCCAGCAACGCGCGGCTGTTCGCAACCGGGAAATCCTGCAAGCGGTCGCTGGCGGTATAACGTTGCGGCAAACCGGCTAGCAGGTCCGATACTTTGCAACCTTGTTGCCGGGCCATCGCCAGCACCGCCAAAGCGGGCAATATGGCGTCACGGGTCGGCAGCGCGGCCAGAGCCTGCCGTCCGACAGTCAAGCCATTACCCGCCAGAAAGCCGCCGTTGGCTTCAAAACCCGCCACGCTGGAGCCGCCCGTAGCGAGCGCCTGCTCCATACCGGCAATCACATACGGCGAACCGATACGGGTGCGGATCACCTGCCGAAATAGTCCCGATGCTTCGATCGCGGTATTGCAGCTCACCGGCGTGACCACGGTATCCGCACCCAAAAAGTGCGCGCACAGCAAGCCGACAATGTCGCCACGCAGCCAGTTGCCGGTCTCGTCGCCAATCAGCGGCCGGTCGCCGTCTCCGTCGGTAGAGATGATCGCATCCAGACGATGCTCGGCCGCCCAAGCCAGTCCGCGCTGACGGTCTTCCTCGCTGACCGCTTCGGTGTCGATAGGCACAAAGGTATCGGTGCGGCCCAAGCTGACCACATCCGCGCCCAGTGCGCCCAGCACATCGCTCAGGCAATCGCGCGCGGCGCTGGAATGCTCATAAATCCCGACCCGCCAGCCGCTCAACAAATCGGCTGCAAACAGGTCGGTATAACGCTGCCGGTACTGGTGCAAGGCGGCGGGATTGACGGTCAATACATTTGCATCGGCTCCTTCTCCCTCAGGGAGAAGGCTGGGATGAGGGGGTAAAAATAAGCTTTTTTCCTCCAGCTCGATTTCGGCGCCCGTGATGGCCGCTTCGTCGGCTTTGCTGATCTCGCCTTCTGCCCGGTAAAACTTGATGCCGTTGCGATCGAACGGGATATGGCTGCCAGTCACCATGATGGCCGGTATGCCTTGCGCCAAGGCATACAAGGCCAGCGCCGGGGTGGGCAGCATCCCGCAAAAATCCACCTCGCAACCGGCTTGGCGGATACCGGCCGCGCAAGCGCGGACGATGGCCGGGCTGGACGGGCGCAAGTCCATGCCCAAGGCGACTCTTTGCCCCGGTTTAGCAAGGCCCAGACCGTGCAAAAACGCCAGGCTGTAAGCGGCGCAGACTTGATCGGTCATTTGGCTGACCAGCCCGCGCGCGCCGCTGGTGCCGAACGCCACGCCGCTCTCGGCCATCATGTGTTGGATATTGATTTTTGTCATGGGAAATTGGTTTGCAAAGTTATATGGCGGATTCAACTCCGAAGTGCAATTCTAGTAATCATGCGGCATCCCTCTCTTGTTCAGGAAAAAAGACCTCATGAGGTGTTTTAAAATTGAGTGTTTTTCGAGGGCGATGGTTGAGCTTAT
>NZ_PTIY01000006.1 GCF_002934365.1 Methylobacter tundripaludum
TTGGTCTGATGACCTGTACTGGAAGTAATCAACATTTTTCACCCTTTCGACCGGAAAACAGGGGCATATTTTAGCATTTCCGGTCGAAAAGATGGGCTTAAAAATAGATATTAATTAAATATTTCAATTGGATAGAGGGTTTTTCAGGAGTGACTAAGTAACGGTAGCTTCACTACCAGAATGTGGCGGGGACAAGGTGATCTTGATTGGCCAATTCATAGTTCTGCTTACCGAAGAATCTCATCGCCTAGCGAAGGGAAATTAGCTTCATATGAACAGCGCCTGCTTGAACAAGCCACCCATAATGGCTATAGGTTTTTGGATGGTAGAGAGTTGTCAGACATGGAGTTGCTCGCTCGCCTTCAACACCATGGTGCAGCAACCAGATTAATCGATACAAGTAAGAGTGTGTTGGTAGCTCTCTGGTTTTGCTGCGTTTCGGAACCTAATAAAACTGGGGCTCTTATTGGCGTACACACCAATCATTTGGGTGGCTATGAAGGTGAAACTGATCGCCGCAAATACCAAGAGGTGATTAAAGGCCTAAAGGGGGTACCGCACCCACTTACTTGGGAGCCGCCGTCAATTACTAAACGCATTGCGGCCCAGCACTCACAATTCTTGTATAGCGAAGTTAAGAAAGATAAATGGGGTAGCTTAGCCCTCCCAAGGGATAAGGGGGCTACCTATATATTCGCTATTCCTTCCACACTAAAAACAAAATGCATTGAGATTCTACAAGAGGCTTTCGACATACGTCATCTGACGCTATTCCCTGATTTAGACGGTTTCGGACAGGCAAATAGCCATAACAAATATGAGTTCTATAACAACAGGTGGTAATCAATAGTATTAGTGCCATAGGATGGGCCGAGCTTGCAAGCCCACCGTTCGCGATTGATGCGGTTCGCTACTGCTCACCACATCCTACGGCACTACCCCATACCAACCCTACAGCACTCAATCCAAAAAAGCCCTGATCGCCGCTATCCCTTGGCCTCCACTTTGCCTCGCTGTCGTCAGATTGGATTCGGTCATGCCGCCCAGGGCGTAAACAGGCAGGTTGATCTTGGCGACCAGATCGGCAAATTGCTCCCAGCCTAACGATGCCGCGCCCGGATGGGTTTGGGTTGCGAGCACAGGAGCCAGCACGACAAAATCAACGCCTATGTTTTGCGCATGTAGCAGTTGTTCAAGATTGTGGCACGATGCGGCGAGCCATTTGGGTCGCTTGGTCAAGGCTTGTCCTGAACTAGATCGAAGGGCCATTAAGTGGTTGCTGGTTAGGTGGACGCCGTCTACTTCGGCTGGACATTCAACGGCTGAATTCATTAACAACACGGCCTGTTGCTGTTGGCATAGCGGGTAAGCCTGCTCAATAAACTTTGTGACGGAGACTGGCGGCAGGGTTTTCAATCTGGCCTGGATCAGCTTGACGCCCCGGTTCAATATTTCTTGCAGGTTAGTCAGCAACAAGGCTTCATCTGCGTCATCCAGAATCGCGTAATGATGCGGCAATCGGGCGGCGGTGATGATGGGCCGGTTGGCGGCGGGAAATGCGTAGTGTTCCAGTTCAGCCGGTGTTACCCATTTAAACAGCTGGCCTTCCAAGCTTTTGGCCTCGCCTGAAAACTGCTCGACCAAGAAAACGTTTAGCTGTACGAGCCGGTCGGGATACTGGTGCTTGATGGTAATCAGCGGGATTGCCGTGGTCACGGTGATGTTGATCTCTTCCTTGAGTTCGCGGGCCAGTGCTTGTTCGGCTGTCTCAAATTCTTCAATCTTGCCGCCGGGGAATTCCCACAGGCCGCCTTGGTGCAAATCGGCATGGCGCAGGGAAATCAGGATTTTTCCTTCCGGGTTTTTGACTACGCCTACGGCGACTTGGAGTGGGTTCATATTTTACTGGACGCTGGAGCGATCATCGTAATACACAAGTGTCTGGGGTACACCGTCATTCCGGCAGGGATTCACTTCGGGCTGTCCTGCCCGAAGTCCTTCGGATAAATGCAAATCCGTTCCTGACGGATTTGTGCCGGAATCCAGAGCACAGGGATGTGAATTCTTGATATTGTTGCTGTTTCAGTATCGCCATCCATGGCATCTGGATCCCGGCAATCCCTGCCGGGATGACGTGCTTTAAAATACCTGTGTATATCGACGGGCGCCGGAGCGTGGGAACGATAAAATCTTTCGCCTTGTACCTTGCGCCTTTCACCTGCTTTTAAGTCCTATATTCCGCATTGATTTTCACGTAATCATACGAAAAGTCGCAGGTTAAGACTTCCTGTACTGCACTCCCGCGACCCAGTTTGACGGTCACGGTGATCTCTTCCTGATTCATCACCCGCTGCCCGGCTTCCTCGGTGTAGTCGCCAGCCCTACCTCCGTTTCTGACGATGCAGACGTCATCCAGATACAGCTGCACGTCTTCCAGCACCATGTTTTCGACGCCTGCGCGGCCGACCGCCGCCAGTATCCGCCCCCAGTTCGGGTCGCTGGCGAAAAAGGCGGTTTTCACCAACGGCGAATGGGCGATGGTTTTGCCGACGCGCACCGCTTCTTCATCGGTCAAGGCCTGCTCGACCACGATGCGCATCAGCTTGGTTGCGCCCTCGCCGTCCCTAACGATGGCTTCCGCCAGTTGTTTGCAAACGGTCATCACGGCGTCGGCAAAGATTTGATAATGCTCGCTGTCCTGTTTGATTTCAGGAGCCAGCGAGCAGCCGCTCGCCATCAACACGCAAGCGTCATTGGTCGAGGTGTCGCCATCGACGGTGATGCGGTTGAACGATTGCTCGACGGCCAGCGCCAGGCAGTTCTGCAACAGGGTTTGCTCGATTTTTGCATCGGTCGCCATAAAGCCCAGCATGGTCGCCATATTCGGCTGGATCATGCCCGCGCCTTTGGAAATGCCGTTGATAGTGATGGTTTGTCCGTCGATTTCGATGACCTTGGATACGCCTTTCGGGAAGGTATCGGTGGTCATGATCGCCTGGGCAGCCTTGTCCCAGTTGGCGGCACCAAGGTTGCTGACGGCTTCCCGTAAAGCGGCTTTGATTTTGTTGACCGGCAGCGATTGGCCGATGACGCCGGTCGAAAAAGGCAACACCTGGGTTGCCGCACCGTCGACCACTGCGGCCAGATCGGCGCAGGTCGCCAACGCATCCTGCATGCCCTGCTCGCCGGTGCCGGCGTTGGCGTTGCCGGAATTGATCAGTAACCAGCGCGGACTATGCGCCAGATTCGCTTTCGCGACATGCACAGGTGCCGCGCAAAAGGCGTTCTGGGTAAACACCGCCGCACAGGTCGAATGCTCCGGCATTTGTATCACCAGAATATCATCCCTGACGGTTTGCTTGATGCCTGCGTTCGCTGTACCCAGCGTTATGCCTGCTACCGGGTGCATAATCGGAAAACTGCACTGTCCTACTGCCATAAGTTAAGCCTCGTTAAACTGAGTGGTTATATAACACTTGTCTTTTATCGCTAAATAAATGCCTTCAATAACTTCTTTTTTTGCATAAATTAAATTAATACTATTGGCCATTTCAATGGCGTCATCCTCATATTCATGAGACAACTGATTTCGTATATTTCTCAAATCCTGCCATTCATTGACAATATCTATATCGATATATTTTTCCATTTTTTTAATAACATCCAAAAACGATAATTTATCGGCATTGCCTTCAAACCGCCCCACTAATACCCTAAAAAGCTTTTCACCCATACTATCCTGGAGCTTTGAAAACCTAAACAAATACTGATCTATCGCTTGCACTTGATCTTTGGATAAATTTTCATATTTAGTCGCAGTAAGCGGCATAAATGCCGACATATCGCTATAGGCTTCGTTTATCCGTTGCAAATGCTTAGTGCATTCTTTGAAAATCTTCTCGATTTTTAAGTTCTCTAAGTTCAATTCTATGCCTTTTTCAATCGCTTCTTTTTCTATGGGCCGGGTTTTGTCTTTGGCGATAACAACATCTATTTTTTGCTCGCCTAAAGCCATGTCTAATGCGCTTAAAAACTTGATCTTTTTCTCATACAAATTATCTTTATTATCAGGTACAAGATATAAATCTATATCCCCGCCTTTTTTATTGTCATCTACTCTGCTGCCAAAAAGATATACCTTTACTGTATCGCCGAATATGTTTTGGGCACTGTGTTGTATAGCGGTTATCTCAAATAGGGTTAATCGCATTATTTATAACCTATCCTGCAAAACTGGCTTTTAACGGATCAAACTTTAAAAAACACAAACACATTATCGATTTTTTTAACTTCCACGCACATCAGTTTGCATTGTTTTTTTATCGCCTCCAGCTGCTCGCTGAGCGCAAAAGGCAAAATCACTTCCACTTCAATCTGGCCGTCCAGGTAATGGATTCTGAAATCCTCTATAGCCGTCTTAAATTCCACCAGATAAATATCCAGCAATCGCTGCACTTCCCCTCGGGACAGCGGTCTGGATTGCTCCTGCAAACTTTCGTCATCTTCGGGGTCGACATGCACCAACACGTCCATCACGTCGTCAAAACGCCGGATCAAATCATCCCTGACGATGTCGCCGATCATGTGGCCTTCCGAAACGGTAATGCGGGGATCGACGACGATGTGCGCATCGATCAGCGCATCCTCGCCCATTTGCCGGGTGCGCAGTAAATGGATGCCTTCGACGCCATCAATCGCATGAATGGCGGTCCTGATCTCGGCGACCAATGCGGGCGGCAATGAGGTGTCGACCAGTTCCTTGATGCTTTCAAACACCAAGTTCAAACCGATTTTAGCCACCATCAACGCAACCACTACGGCGGCAATCCCGTCTGCCAACGGATAGCCCATCATCACCGCGCCTATGCCGAACAAGACCACTAGCGATGAAACGGCATCGCTACGCTGATGCCAGGCATTGGCCAGCAGCAATTTGGAGCGGGTCTTTTTGGCGATGCGCTTGGTATATTGGTACAGCCATTCGTTGATCAGGATTGAAACAGCCGCAACAGCCATTGACAAAACGTTAGGTACAGGCAGGTGCTCGGGATCCGCCATACGCTCCATGACCGACCAGACGATCGCGCCGCCGATCGCAATTAAGCTCCCGCCCAGAATGACCGTCGCGATGGTTTCAAAGCGGCGGTGGCCGTAGGGATGATCATGATCGGCCTCGCGGCTGCCTAACCTAACCGCAATAATCACCAGCAGATCGCTGAGCAAGTCCGAAAGCGAATGAATGCCGTCGGCAATCAGGGCCGCAGACTGCCCGAGGATGCCGAAACCGATTTTGATCAGCGTCTGGACAACATTAATCGCCGCGCCGACATAGCTGGCTCTGGCTTTTAATTTATCCGTTTTTGCGGCGTCTAAGGCTTCGGCCATTATTCTATAAATCCTCGTTTCCAAGCGCTGCCATTAAGTTAAGTTCAAATGGAGTACAAGGCTTGCCTTGTACTAACCGCGCCATATTGCAAGGCCAGCCTTGCACTCCAGCCGTTGGAAATACGCTGTCATTAACTTAATAGCAGTGACGCAGCGCCTGGGAACAGGAACCGTAGCGGGTAGGAATGAGGTATTGTCTAAAACCTCAGCCATTACCGCCCACTTCCAAAATAATAATGTATTCATGATCGCCCGAACGGGTTTCCAGCACCTTATGCCCGTTGATCCGGCACCAGGCCGGGATGTCCTGCATGACGCCCGGATCGGTGCAGATAACCTCCAACTGGTCGCCTGATTTAAGCTGCTTGACTTTATCCTGAGTGCGGATGACCGGTAACGGGCACAACAGGCGGCGGGCGTTTAAAGTTTCTCTATTCATATATACCATTCTTGCGGAATCTCTTCTGTGCCGAACGGCTTGACCTGAATAACCCGTTCGGAACCCGCTTTATCGGTGATGCTCACATCGACTTGCTCGGCATTGCGCCCCTGGCCGTAGCGGGCGGTAATTCTGGCCGCCAGGAACAAATCCTCGGCCGAAGGCGAACCGTCCACCAGCACCAATGGCCCTGCATGGCTGGTGCAATTCATCGTGATGAATTCTTTTTTGTAGCCCTGCATGAAGCGGCCTTCGCCTTCCTCCCTGGCGACAATAACCTTAAAGTTTTGTCCCGGCCTGATGTGCCTGCCGACTTTCAGCAGCATCACATCGTCCAGGTCGTATTGTTTGTCGCCGTCGCGCGCTTTCCATAAATCGACCAGTTTGGCCGAATAGTTGGCATCGGTCAGGAAACAGCAGCCGCCCGCAGGCTGGGCGTAGTCGTCAAAACCAAACTGCCGGGCCATCGCCATCTGCGGCTTGCGCGAGCGCCCGGTAAAATCATACAGCTTCTCCCGATCGACCCAACCTTCCCGTTCCGGCAGGGTGAGCGGCAAATTCTTCGCGCACAAAGGCCGCAGTAAGCGGTCATCGGCGCCTGATTCTCTCGATATGATCGGCATCGTATCCTTGCGTTGCGACATCGGCCGTTGGCCGATCACTTCGCCGGTTATGATGAAGTCGAAATCGTTTTCCACGATCCACTGCTTGGCCTTGTTGACCATGAAAATCTTGCAGTCCAGGCAAGGATTCATGTGCGCGCCGTAGCCGTGTTTCGGGTTGATCAGGACATCTTTGTATTCTTCGATCACGTCGACGATATGCAGCTTCATGCCCAGCTGTTCGGCGACCCAGAGGGAATTGTTGCGTTTAGGCTTGGCCTTGTCATTGGCCCGGATAGCATGGGTGTGGCCTTCCACGCAAAAACCGGTAAAGAAGTTGATGCCTTCGACATGGACGCCCTGCTCCATGATGGTTTTCGCAGCCAGCATCGAATCCAGTCCGCCGGAAATTAACGCCACTGCTTTTCTTTGTTTACTCATATCACTCAAAAATTGGGAAAATTTGCCTATTATACCGGCTTATCTTCCAATTTGGCTTTCAATTCCATGTTCCGGCTTCGTAGGTACGCTTTGCGTAGTTTTCGGCGCTCAATGGTATGCACAGCGTACCCTACATGGCTGGGTCGAGTAATTTTTTGGGAGGGTATCGATGTCGTATTTGTTTGCATGATATGTCGCCTTGACCTATACTCTAGCCAAGTAAAAACAACAAGATAGCTTTAATTAAGCATGATTATACGACACATCACACTGATGTCGTATATATTACGTTAGCTATTAAGGAGAAGTTATGCGTATCCAAGCATTTGTTGTAATGTTGTTTCTGTGCGGCTACTCACTTGCCGAAGAAAAATACACACCACCTCAAAGTAGTGCGCTTGGTGGGGTGAGCTTCGACGGAACGGCAGTTGGGCAACAATTTCATTCGCGTTTTACTGAATGCGATATGAAAAATATGTGTGATGGAAAAAAATTAAAATATGGTTGCAGCAGTGACCAGAATCACAACACAACAATACTAAAATTGAAAAACGACACCATTTTTTATGACGCAAAAATGGGACTTGACGCGGATGGGTCGCCATACTCAAAAAATACACCTGGGCAAACAGATCAACCTGAAACGTCGTTACGCTATCCTCTTTCAGGCAAGCCTAGCATTAATGCTGACCGCGTTCCTTTTATAGTTATTCCTTTGGGCGGTTTTGATAACGAGTTGGGAGTTACAATTGGTGATGTAGCTGCGGTTGTCTATGGTCAAAAACGTGTATTTGCTGTTGTTGCGGATCAAGGGCCTAAGTGTAAATTAGGTGAAGGCTCAATACAGCTTCATGAACTACTCGGTCATACGGTTTGTAAGGCTAGAGATTCCAAAGGCGACTGCGTAAAACTCCGCAACGTTGGCATTGATAAAAACGTCCAGTATTTTATCTTTCCTGGAACACACAAAGAACTTATGCTGGGTTTAACTCCACAAAATATCATTGAGCATATTAATTCCATTGGTGAAACGTCTTGGCAAAAGCTAACAGCATCTGCCGAGTAACAGCATTGGCTAACAAGTCGGTCAAAGGGACGCGCCGCCCGTTGGCGGTTTTGAAGTCCAGTCTTTTATCAAGGTTCGGCGGCTTCGCTCAAGCCCAGAGAGCGGCGCGCCCCTTACCGTAACGTTGGGCGTCATAGGAATATTCCTCGCATGCAATTCACATTCCCGCCGGGCCGCACCTGGTTCTATGAGGTGTGGCATCACAAAGCATCGGTGCTCGGGGCCGTCCTAGCAATCATTTCTCTATCGCTAGCGCACTACGCTGGCTTTTTGATGAAAGTTCCACTCCAGATCGTGGCAGTAGCCGGAATGTCGCTCGCCAAAGGAGTGACCGCTACATTTCTGTTTTATATGTTTTTTTGCGCGGTTTTTGCGCGGGTATTTACTTCGATGTTGCAGCTCGTTGTCCTTCCATTTCTCGCCTTAACCGATCGGCTGGAACGCGGATTCAGCCGAAAAATGGATTGGACACATCAGCGCCGCTTCGTCCGATCGCATACCCAGACCATCAAGTGGGAAGGACACATTTGGATTGCTATTCAAGCATTTTTGTTTCTTCTACTGATGTTGGGGATATACGTGGAATTTACGATTACTTGGATTTCAGGTGTTGGGCTATTCACGTCAATAGTATTAGTCCTCCTGTCCGGGCTTGTCCGATCTGGATTCTTTCTTCAACCAAGTCCAAGCACCTTTTCCAGAAAAATCAAAAAGCGTCCCGCGCGCTCAGGACGTGCGGCATCAGCTGCGTTTGTAACAATCACGGCAGCTCTTATTCTCGTGGCGTTTTTCATGGGGGGCATGCGCGCAAGTTTGTTACGAGATCAAGAGCCGCAGATGACAATGACAAAAGACTTCACTGGTATGGCTACAGTAATTGCAAGTTCTGAAGGGGCGCTGCTTTTGTTTCAAAAACAGGGCATCGAGCTTCGATATATCTACTCCACCCCTGAATTTACGACATCAATAGAAACCAAGCCGGTGTTCCCGCCAATCGGCTCTAAGAAGGAGTGACAGTGACGCCCAACCCATCATTTCACCGGACCTGCGCGAAAAGCCGCGCAGGCCAATGAATTTAAACGCTAGAGCTCTCAGGTCATCACACCATGCCTACATCAGTCACATGTCTTTGGAATGGCTCTGCAATTGGGATCGCAGAAGCTATCGAAATTAGAGACAGGGGAGATTCGCCTCTGTTCTTGTGCGTTCATTGCGGGGAAAGGGTAAAAGCCCACTCAGGCGGCGGGCATACCAGCGCTCACTTTGAGCATGTCCAAAGGAATCCAGAATGCCCCTTAAGTCACAGTGACTCCTATCAATATGGAGGCATTAAGGGAGCGAATTGGCAAAACACGGACGCTGAGGATGCTATTGAGGGCTATGCGAGAGAGCGAAAATACCTCGCACATCACCGCAACGGAGCTATTGTTCTGCAATGCAAAGAAAGAGATAACTATACGTGCAGGGCGTGTGGATTTTCTTTGCGCGTAAACGGAAGAAGCATTGTCGAATGTCATCACCTAGTTCCATTGGCAAATAGTCGCGAGCGAGTGACATCGGTCAATGATCTTGTTTGCCTGTGTCCGACATGCCACAGAGTTGCGCATACGTCAAATCCTCCACTCCCGCTTGAAGAAATAGCGAAACTTACAAAAGGTTCTAACCCTACGTTGCAGGGGACGCCCGGCAAGCGGTGTGCTTCCAACCAATCCGCATCGCGCGGTCGCCCCTGAACTCCACGTTAAATGCAATGAAACCCAGCGTTGTTCGCATTAAATCTGAGTTTAGCGTTGCTCTACCCGCCTTACGAAAAGCTGCAAGGTGGATTCGCGCCGACAATCTGACGTGACCGGGATGATCTTGTCTGGCTCTTACCACTAATTTTGAAATCGCCCTACAACCATCCGCGTAAACCCGTTCAATCCGTGTCGCCTAGAGGCGCCTACTTTTGGCATCCGTGTTCCATTGCTTTATCAACCGAAATTGATCTTAGCCTCCAGATCGTTACTGGAATCGGCATTTTTCAGCGCCTCTTCCAGACTGATCAGTCCTTCTTTATAAAGCCCGTACAAAGCGTCGTCGAATGTTCGCATGCCTTTGCTGCCGCTCGACGCCATTGCCGATTTGATTTCATTCAATTCCCCTTTCAAAATCAGGCTCGCGATATGAGGGGTGTTGATCATCACCTCGATGGCCGCGCAGCGCTTCCCCGCCGTGTCGGGAATCAGGCGCTGGGAAATAACGGCGTTTAAATTGGTGGCAAGATCCATAAACAACTGGGCATGATAATCATGGGGGAACATGTTGACTACCCGCTCCATGGCCTGGTTCGCGTTGTTAGAGTGCATGGTCGATATGCACAAGTGGCCGGTATTGGCCAGTTCCAGCGCGGCCGACATGGTTTCACGGTCCCGGATCTCGCCGATCAAGATAACATCGGGCGCTTCCCGCAAGCAAGCTTTCAGCGCTCTGGCATAGGAATCCGTATCCACGCCGACTTCGCGCTGGTTGACGATGGACATCAGGTTCGGGTGCGAGAATTCGACCGGGTCTTCGATGGTCAGAATATGACCGGCTGAATTGGCGTTGCGGTGGTTAATCATGGCCGCCAGCGTGGTCGACTTTCCCGATCCGGTGCCGCCGACCATCAACAGCAGCCCCCGTTTGGCCATGATCAGTTCCATCAAAATATCCGGCGTGCCTAAATCCTTGCCGGTCGGAATGACCGATGGAATCAGGCGCATCACCAAACCGACGGTTTTGCGCTGGTAAAAGGCATTGGCGCGAAAACGCGCGCTGCCGTCCGGCAGTGTGATAGCAAAGTCCAGGTCCCGCTTGGCTAAAAACTCGTCGATTTGTTCCTGGGTCATAATCCCGAATGCGCCGGACTGGGTCAGCTCGGGCGTCAGCAGGAAATCGTCCAGCGCCACGACCTTGCCGTAAATTTTGGCTTTGACCGGCGAATCGACCGTTAAAAACAAATCCGAAGCGTTCAGTTTAGCCATTGCCGCCAGATACGGCAGGATGTTTAAATCGTCTTCCGGCGTTGCGCCCAAAATTTGATAGCTGACAGGCTCCGGCTCATCGGTTTTTGCCTGCGCTGAATCGGGGACGATCAACAATACCAAGCCGTTATCCTCGACCTTGGCGCTAACCCTGAATTTCTCCCCGTCAGGCGCGGCGCATTTAAAATCAAGCGCTTTGTTTTGGACTAATTCCTGCTTCTGGGCGTCGTTAATCAGGCTGAAGGTGATTTCTCTGATGATATTCGGGCTTAACTCGTTTTTACCCAGGGGATATTCCTCCCCGGCCAAGCCCAACAGCGCCGGTGAGCCCGCCTTTAAAGACAAGCTATCGGCGTTTTTTTCCAGCATTAGTTTTAAATAAGGTGTCAGGGTCATATCGGTATCTGGTTTTGTGTGATGGGGTTAGAAATCTGCCTATATCGATTTGCGGAGCTTTATCTGATGAGTCATCACTACCCGGTCATCGTTCCGGCAGGGATTCATCGACACTTTAACGGATGCCGGAACGAGGCGGCTTACGTTGCTTACATCCATGTAGTCTGGATACCGGCAATCCCTGCCGGTATGACGTGCTCCTATGAAGCCTACCTTTTTGCTAATCAAGTCGCTTTACCACAGCGGCAATCCTACTCTTCGTCGCCGCCGTCCTCTTTCGATTGCAGCGAAAGCCCGCCCATCGACCTGTCCTCGCCGGACGCCAGTTTGATCTGCAAGCGCAACTCATTTTGGGAATCGGCATTTCTTAAGGCTTCGTCATAATCTATTTTTCCGGCCTGATAAAGTTCCAGTAAGGCTTGGTCAAAGGTCTGCATCCCCAGTTCGCGGGATTTGGCCATCAGCGGCTTGATGCTGGAAGCCTCGCCTTTGGCGATATAATCGGAAATCAGCGGGGTATTCAATAAAATCTCGATAGCCGCGCAACGCCCACCGTCAACAGTTTTGACCAGACGCTGGGAAATAATCGCGCGCAAATTGACCGAGATGTCCTGCATCAATTTCGCCTGCTTCGCCATCGGAAAGAAACCCAAAATCCGGTCGATGGCCTGGTTGGCGTTGTTCGCGTGCAAGGTAGCCAACGCCAGATGACCGGTCTGGGAAAATTCCAGGCCGTAATTCATAATCTCTTCGTCGCGAATTTCGCCCAGCACAATCACATCGGGAGCCTGGCGCAAGGTGTTGTGCAGCCCCGCTTCCCAGCTTTTGGTATCGACGCCGACTTCCCTTTGCATGATCACGCAGTTTTTATGGCTATGCACGTATTCAATCGGATCTTCCAGCGTGATGATATGGCCGTAACTGTTCGCATTGCGATAATCGATCATTGCCGCCATAGACGTTGATTTACCTGAACCGGTGCCGCCGACCATGATAACCAGGCCGTTTTGGTTCATCATCACGTCTTTTAAGATCGGCGGCAGACCCAGTTTATCGAAATTGGGTATTTCTGCGGCGATGACCCGGACGACCAAGCCCTGGCAGCCTTGCTGGACATAGGCGTTAACCCGGAACCGGGACAGCCCGGCAGGCGCAATCGCGAAGTTGCATTCTTGTGTTTCTTCAAATTCCTTGAGCTGCTTGTCATTCATGATGCACTGCGTCAGGGCCTTGGCGTCATTGGCCGATAACGCCTGCTGCGAAACCGGCGTCAGCTTGCCTTTGATTTTTATTGCAGGTGGAAAACCGGCGGTAATAAATAAATCGGACCCTTCTTTATGTAGCATAAGCTTGAGCAACTTAATCATAAAGTCCATCGCTTCTTTTCTTTCCATTGATTTCCCCCTGTATTGGTTAGCGGTATGTGGTTTTACCCGGAATCAGATAACACGCGCTTGATTATAATTTTAATTATTCAGGATGCCTAAAAAAACGCATCTCAGGTAATCGAGCTGCGGACTGGGCAGGAGGCAATGCCATGACGGCTTCGCCGCCGATCTATAATGAGAGGGGAAAGCCCCGGAACCCATCGTTCCGGCGCTAATATGTCGCTGATTTTTTAGGGAAGCGCTGAATAAAATGCTTCCGTTCATGGTTCGACGGGCTCACCACGAACGGAATCAATACGTTACCGTTCGTCCTGAGCCCGTCGAAGGACTAAATCGACACTTCCCTAGAAAAACCCCAATGGATTAATATCGTAGCTGACCAGCATGTTTTTGGTTTGCTGATAATGATTCAGCATCATCTTGTGGGTTTCACGGCCCACGCCTGATTTTTTATAACCGCCGAAAGCCGCGTGCGCCGGATAATGGTGGTAGCAATTAACCCATACCCGGCCGGCCTGAATGCCACGGCCCATACGATATGAACGATTCATATCGCGAGTCCAGACACCCGCGCCCAGACCGAACTGAGTGTCGTTGGCAATCTCCAGCGCTTCGGCTTCATCCTTAAACGTGGTGACCGATATGACGGGGCCGAAAATTTCTTCCTGGAAAATGCGCATCTTATTGCCGCCTTTCATGATCGTCGGTTCGATATAGTAGCCTTCGGAGAAACCGCCGCCTAAAGATTCAGCCTTGCCGCCGATTAAAACTTCAGCGCCTTCGTCCTTACCGATTTGCAGATAACTCAGAATCTTGTCAAATTGTTGTTTAGAGGCTTGCGCGCCTACCATCGTTTCGCTGTCTAACGGGTTGCCGCGTTTAATCTGCTTGACGCGCGCAATGACCTTAGCGATGAATTCATCGTAGATGGACTCCTGCACCAACAAGCGGGATGGACAGGTGCAGACTTCACCCTGGTTGAAAAACGCCAGCACCGCGCCCTCGACGCATTTGCTGACAAAATCATCTTCCTGATTTAATACATCCTCAAAAAAGATGTTCGGCGATTTTCCGCCCAACTCAACGGTTGACGGAATGATATTTTCGGCGGCGCACTTTAGAATATGCGCGCCGACGGGGGTTGATCCGGTAAAGGCTATTTTGGCAATCCGTGTACTGGTCGCTAATGCCTGCCCTGCTTCCGCGCCATAGCCGTTGACGATATTAACCACGCCTGCGGGCAATAAATCGCCGATCAACTCCATCAGCACCAAAATAGACGCAGGGGTTTGTTCCGCCGGTTTCAAGACCACACAGTTTCCTGCGGCCAAGGCGGGGGCTAATTTCCAGCAAGCCATCAGCAACGGGAAATTCCACGGAATAATCTGTCCGACCACACCCAGCGGCTCATGAAAATGGTAAGCGACGGTATTTTGGTCGATTTCGCCGATAGAACCTTCCTGTGCGCGAATGCACCCGGCAAAGTAGCGAAAATGATCGGCGCACAGCGGTATGTCAGCCGCCAGCGTTTCCCGCACCGCTTTGCCGTTATCCCAGGTTTCGGCAACGGCCAATGCTTCAAGATTCGCTTCAATCCGGTCGGCTATTTTTAACAGCCTGTTTGACCGCTCGGTGACGGAGGCCGTTCCCCAGGCGTCTTTGGCGGCATGGGCGGCGTCCAGCGCCAGCTCAATATCTTCCGCGCTGGAGCGGGGTACTTCGCAAAAAACCTTGCCGTTAACCGGACTCGAATTTTCGAAATACTGGCCTTTGACCGGAGCGACCCACTGGCCGCCGATAAAATTTTGATAGCGGGATTTAAAGTCAACTTTACTGCCTGGCTGATTTGGAGCTGTATAAAGCATTGCTTTCACCTAAATATGGATAAGTTGAGAGTGGCGAATTCTATCATCATAAGCAACGTAAAATAACGTTCCTTTTCATTGGCAAAATCGTAGCATGAACGGAATTTGAAAACAGCGGCCGTTATCCTTACGCCTGCCTGACTAGGGTTGTCGGCTTTGGCACAATCAGAAACCACAAATAAATCAAGATATACAAGCGGCCCGCACAACATTAGCAACTATCGCCCTTATTTACGCACCATTATTGTGCATCAACTAAAACGCAATATACACGATAACCGCGCAAAACCTTATCTCCGTAGAGTCATGAGCAATGTGGCTTATATATTGCTTTTTGTCATGCATATCTCATTTGTAATGCATAATCCAGGATCAATGACATGCTGACTGAAGCTGAACGTTTTGAAACTTTCTCCCCCTATATTCGAAGTGTTACCCAGTGCAAGGAAATACTCCGCGACTTGAACGGAACCTGGGGGCTTATTTCTTCGATTGCAGAAATAAGCTGCCCTAAAGAAGCCGCAACGATACTGCCGGCGATGGAAGCGACAAAAAAAGGTTTTGCCGATCTTGAAGGCAAATTGAACAGCCAGCTGGTATCCGAAGAAATTAAAAAAACCTGCCTTGAGCTTGAATCCAAAGCGCAAGTATCCATCGACATTCTGGTGCGCAACCTGTACGAGCGCACCGCAGACATCGGCTTTCTGGCGACCAATGCCGATATATGCAATTTTGTACTGGATTCCGTAAACGGCGAAAGAACCGATATAGATTCGATTAACCGGCTGCTCGATGAATACTGCGCAAAATATACCGTATACGACGACATTATCATTCTGGATGCCAAAAGCCGCATACTGACCCGGCTTGACCGCAACGCGCCGACAGGCGCGCAAAGCATTTCCGATCCGATTATCGACCGCACCTTGCATTCGATAGAAGACTATGTCGAAACCTTCGGTAAAACCAGCCTGCGCCCCGGCGTGGACCGGGCCCTTATTTATTCAAAACGCATCGTCGACCCGACCGACGACTCGGTGATTGGCGTTTTGTGCCTGTCGTTTCGTTTTGATAACGAGATGGAAGGCATCTTCCGCAGCCTGCAAAAAAAAGGCGATAAAGCCGTGATGCTACTGCTGAACGCCGATTCCGTGGTCATTGCCACCAGCGACTACGACCATGTGCCGATTGGCCGCGTCATCGAAGCCGTTCCTGAAGGCCGTCACTACGGCGTAACCGACTTTGCCGGACGCGAATATCTGTCGGTAACGCACAGAGGGCGCCCGTACCAGAGCTATTCCGGGCAGGAATGGTACGGCCATGCGATGATTACATTGCATTCGGCCTTCGCTCCTTCCGCGTCCGACAAGGAGATCAATGCCGAAATTCTTCGTCATGGCGACTCGCTGTCGCCCGAGCTGTCCAGCATCGTTGCGACCGCCGCCCAGGACATCAACATGTTCCTGCACCGCGTGATATGGAACGGCCAAGTCATGGCGACCAACCAGCACGGCAACCTTTTATCGCTGAAAGCGATTCTAAGACAGCTGCGTTCGATGGGCGCCCGCACGGCCCAAGCGCTTGCCGACTCCAGCAGCAAACTGCATACCACGATGATTGCGTCCGAACTGCGCAATGCCGAGTCCATCGCGCGGCTGATGATTGATATTATGGACCGCAACCTGTACGAGCGCAGCAATGACTGCCGGTGGTGGGCGCTGACTTCGGAAATACGGCGCATCCTGTCCGAAGGCCGCCTGAGCCCGGAAGACAAGGCGAAAATCACTGATATTCTGGTCTACATCAACAAGCTTTACACGGTCTACACGCGCCTTTTTATCTACGACATCAAAGGCACTATCGTGGCCGAGTCCAATCTGCATGACGACCCGATGGACGCCCTGGGCAGGCAGGTGACCGCCTCCTACGCGCAGGAGACTTTTTCGTTGCGCTCGCCGCAGGAATACCGGGTATCGCCTTTTGAAGAATCCTGGCTGTATGAAGGCAATCCAACCTATGTCTACAATGCCGCCATCCGTCATATTGACGACATGAACAAAATAGTCGGCGGTATCGGCATCGTTTTCGACTCCACGCCCGAATTCAAGCACATGCTTGAAGATTGCCTGCCCGACAAACCCGGCTCTTTCGGCTTATTTGTGGAGCGCCCCAGCGGCCGGATTATCGCTTCGACCGAGGGTTCCAATTACACCAATGGCGAGGTTCTGTGGATAGACCCTGAGTTTTTTGAGCTGCAAGAAGGCACGGGCAAATCCAAAATCGTGTTTTACAACAAAAAGTACTACGCCGTCGGCTGTTACTCGTCGCGCGGATACCGCGAATTTAAAACCACAGGGGACTACCATAATGATGTAGCGGCCTTCGTGTTTATACCCATCGGCGAGAAAAGCGAAGCCACGGCTGCCGAACAACGCGTAGCCATCACTTACCCGCAAGAGCCGGTAACCGGCGAAGTTACCGACCTGGCAACGTTTTACATCGGCCAGGAGATCTACGCATTTCTTGCCTCCGAGGTACTGGAAGCCGTGGACGTTGCAATGATCAACGCCCTGCCCGGCGTAAAATCCTATATTGTCGGTAGCGTCATGTATTGCGATAACAGCCCCGACGGCATCAACGAAAAAATCCCGGTTATCGTCATTGACGGCAGGATTCTGACTAATACGCCGATTGATTCCGATCAAGCGGAAAAGACTAACGGCGCAATCATCATTGTCCGAACCCAGGTAGGCCCTATCGGTCTGTTGGTTGACGGGCTCGATGCCGTTCCCAGCTTTGAGAAATCGCAAGTCCAGCCGGTTAACGAATTACTGCGCGGCGACGGCGGCTATGTGAAATCATTGGTCAACATCCCCGAAAGCAACACAACCGGAAAAATGCTTATCGTATTGAATCAAGACCTGATTCTTTCCTCGGTTCGCAAGTAATAATTGCATCTGCCCGCGATTGGGTGGGCGTGTGAAAGCCGTTCGTACTGAGCCTGTCGAAGCATGAGCGGCTTTCGCACGTTCCAACTTCATCTTTTAGTTGATTCGGCCTGGAGTGTACTTTAAAAGATGCAATGTCGCGCTATTACATCAACCGTTTAAATAGAAGTTTGGTTGAAAATGTCAACTCAGATTGAAGCTGAAATTAATCATTATTTACTGATGTTACGCATGGATAGTGTTTGTCGCGCTGCATGGATGGAGTGCGTAGAATACACTCAACTCGCGGCGTAGCGCGCCTTTAACCGCATTCCCGCGCAGTGCGGGGGAACGAGAAAAAACGAAGAAATTGGAGTGCAAGCTTTGCCTGCTAATGCAAGCAGAGCTTGCACTCCAGCCAATGCTCTTTCTTATATCGTTTAATTTAACGGGGCTTCCCGTTTAAGGCGGGACATATAAAAGGCTTAACCTCAGGCTGTCCCGGCTTAAGTTGATAGCCCTTACGGTATTGGCTTAAGGGTTTCGTCGCTCTAACTCTGTCTTGGCAACTTTATCGCGCAAGTAAACCGGCATGGCCTGTTCGACGACAACGGCCAAGCCCTGCTCGAAACCTCGCGCGCCTAAACGGGCAATCGCTCCGGCTCTGGGCAGCAGTTCGGCTTGATAGCGACTGACGCGCCCTGGCAAGCGGGCCGTCAATTCCTGGCTGTAAACGCCCCAGCCTGAACCGATGCCTACGCCGGTCAGATCGGGGAACTCAACCGCATCGGCCGGAGTCACCGCTTCGTCACCGATCAGTTCGGCATAGCCCTGTGCATCGCGCCGGTAAACGCCCCAGAATATCTCATCCATCCGCGCGTCCATCGCGACAAAGGCGACGTTATCATCATTGTGATCGAAAAAATCCTGGGCGATAGCCGCCAGCGTGGACACGGGCACGACCGGCAAGTCCGCGCCCAACGCGATACCCTGGATCACGCCGGTGGCGATACGCACGCCGGTAAACGAGCCGGGGCCGCGGCTGAACGCCAACGCATCGAGCTGTTGCGGCTTTAAGCCCGCGTCTGCCATTAATGAATCGATCATCGGCAAAATCAGCTTGGTGTGTTCCTTGGGCGCCAACTCAAAGCGTTCCACCACTTCGCCGTCGATAAACAGCGCTGCCGAACAGGCTTCGGTCGATGTTTCTACTGCCAATAATTTCATTATTCGGTCTCTGTGATAATTAAGGAATGTGCGTGAATAACTTTTTAAACCATGAAGAGCATGAAGAATTTAAGTCTTCATGTCCTTCATGCTCTTCATGGTAATTGATTAAATTTATGCCTGTTCCTGCAAAATCAATATGTAGGGCGTGCCGTGCGCGCCTTAGATCTCAAGGCGCGCACGGCACGCTCTACTGCTCTTCGTCCTGAAAAAACGCCCGCACATCTTCTATATCGCGGGTGCGCTTCATCGCCGGTACGCTGTCTAAAAATATCTGGCCGTATGATTTCTTTAACAACCTGGGATCGCAGACCATCAATACGCCCCTGTCGGTCACGTCGCGGATCAAACGCCCTATGCCCTGCCTCAACGCTATCACGGCGGTGGGCAGTTGGTATTCGAAAAACGAGTTCCGGCCCTGTTTGACCATTGCATCCAATCGCGCTTTCAATACCGGGTCGCCGGGCGATGCGAACGGCAGCTTGTCGATAATGACGCAGGATAAGGCTTCGCCCCGGACATCCACGCCCTCCCAAAAACTCGAGGTGCCGAGCAACACGGCATTGCCCGCGTCTTTAAACTGGTCCAACAGCAAGGCCTTGGGGCGGCTGCCTTGAATCAGCAACGGAAAATCGATTTTCTTCTCCAGCAATTCTGCGGCCTGTTTTAGTGCGCGGTGGCTGGTAAACAGGAAAAACGCCCGGCCCTTGCTGGCCTCCAACACCGGCACCGCAAACTCGATGATCAGCGGGATGAATTCGGGATCATTGGGCTGCGGCAAGCCTTTCGGATGATAAAACAGCGATTGGTGGGCGTAATCGAAAGGGCTGCCCCAACTTGCGCTGGCCGCATTGCTCAGCCCCAGGTTATTGGCGAAATGATCGAACCTGTTCGCCACGCTTAAGGTCGCCGAGGTAAATATCCACGCCGCCTGATGTTGTTGCATAAAGGAACGGAATTCCGCCGCAATATCCAGCGGCGTCCGGCTCAAGGTGAAGGTGTTTTTATAGGTTTCATACCAGCGTATCCATTTGCCGCTGTTGTCTTCCAGGATAATCTTTAGCTGCTGCACCAGTTCGTCGGCGCGCTTGAAACACGAATCCAGGCCCTTGGATTTGACCGACGCCAGTTCCAGCTGGTCGGACAGGCGCTGCAACTGGTCTTTAACCGCCGTCAACGCACCAGCTATTTTCGGATTATTCTCGATGTCCTGCCAGTCGCCGCGTTTAAGCTCGATGCCGAACGCCAGCCGCATGTCTTTAACTTCATGCTCCATGTCTTCGCAGGCGGTGCGCAACGCGGGCATGTCGGTCGCGTCCTTGAAATATTCCATCAACGCGTCTTTGGTCAGATCGTTCAGCTGCTTGGCGCTGACGGTAATGCCCAGAAAATTGGACGCGGTATCGGCCAGCTGGTGCGCTTCGTCGATGATGACCACCTCGGCGTCGGGCAACAACTCGCCGAAACCGCTGTCGCGTATCGACCAGTCTGCGCACAGCAAATGATGATTAACCACCAGGATCTCGCTTTCCTGCGCTTTTTTTCTGGCCTTGACCAGAAAACAATCGGCGTAATCAGGGCAGTCTTGGCCCAGACAATTATCCAGTGATGAAGTCGCCTGATACCAGACCGGGTCGGCCTCGGTCACCTCGGACATTTCCGAGGTATCGCCGGTTTTGGTGCGCTTCGACCAGGAGCTTATTTTTGCCAGAGCGGCGGCATCTTCCTTGCTGAAACCCAGCGTGGAAGTCAGTGCGTTTTTCAGCCGGTAGGTGCATAAATAATTGCTGCGGCCTTTTAGCAGCGCGGCGATAAACGGCGTCTTCATCGCCTTGCGGATCACCGGCAAATCCTTGTTGAACAGCTGATCCTGAAGGTTTTTGGTGCCGGTCGAGATGATGACTTTTTTGCCGGATAAAATCGCGGGTACCAAATAGGCGAAGGTTTTGCCGGTTCCGGTTCCGGCTTCGGCGATTAAATGCTGGTTTGCGTCAATCGCATGGGCAATGGCCTCGGCCATTTCAATCTGGGCCGCCCGCGGCTGATAGCCTGGGATGACTTCGGCCAAGCCGCCGTCACTGCTGAAAAAATGTTTCGTGTCTGTCAATTGAGTCTCTTGCACTGTGTTTATTGGCTATTTTAAATTTAATTATCAAGTGCGGTTCATTTTTTTACGATAAATTAAAAACCATCACCACGAAGACACGAAGGACGCGAAGCTTTATTTATTCGTGCCGTTCGTGTCCCGGCAACCGCTCCCGGCCGCATAAACCGCCTGTTTATCAGTGCCTGCCTCGTTCTCGATTTGACTCCAATACCGTCCAATTTACAACGCCATTGACTAATTATTGCTTGTGTAGTCTCATCACACTACGGAGGCCGTGATACAAAATCGCATGCCCCAATTACTAAAATAATAATTAAACCGAGGAAGGCCACATGAAAACGACGACGAATTGCAACCGCAGAAAATTTTTAAAATATGCCGCAATCGGTATCGCCGGAGCGGTCACTTACCCGAGCTGGACGCAAGCGGCCGGCAAATTTACCCGAGTCAATACGCCGTCTGACGATTTTCTTCCCGACGTTGAAATTGAATTGACCATGAACACGGCCGATGTAGCCATTTTAAACGGTGAAAAAACCCGCGTCTGGAAAGTCACCGGCAAGGTCATAACAGGCGATTCAAACATTCTTGATAATAATGAAGGCACCTATCTGGCCCCTACCCTGCGCTTTAAAAAAGGCCAGAAAGTCAGGATGATCCTTAATAATGATTTACCGGCGCAATCGATTCTGCACTGGCACGGCCTGCATGTGCCCGCCAACATGGACGGCAACCCGATGTACGCGATCAATCGCGGCGAAACCTATATCTATGAATTCGAGATACTCAACCGGGCGGGCACTTATTTTTATCACGCCCACACCCACGGCGTAACGGCCCGGCAGGTCTATTCCGGCTTGGCTGGCCTGTTACTCGTCAGCGATGACCAGGAACACGCGCTGCATTTGCCGAGCGGCGACCACGACGTGCCGCTGGTGATTCAGGACCGCAGTTTTGACGGCCAAAATCAGCTGGTTTATTCGGCTAACATGATGCAACGCATGCAGGGCTTTTTGGGCGACCGGATCCTGGTCAACGGCCGGCCTGATTTCGTGTTGCCGGTGGCGACGCGCGCCTATCGGCTCCGGCTGGTCAACGGCTCTAATTCCCGCATCTACAAACTCGCCTGGGATGACGGCACGCCTATGACCGTGATTGGCGTTGACGGCGGTTTGCTGGAAAAGCCCGAACAACAGCCTTATGTGATGATGGCGCCGGGACAGCGGCGGGAGTTATGGGTGGACTTTAGTGGACGGGCGGTAGGCGCCGAGCTGACCTTGCGCAGCCTCCAGTTCGACATCGACATGCACGGCGGCATGATGGGCAGGCGCGGGGGCATGATGGGGCACGGTATGATGGGACACAGGCGCGGCATGATGGGCGGCATGATGTCGGTCAGCACCCTGCCTTCAGGATCGGACTACCCGATCTTAAAAATCCGGGTCGCCAAAAAGGAGCAAGGCGACAACACCTTGCCGAAGGCGCTGACCCCGATCACCGAACTGCAAACCAAGAACGCGGCCAATGCGGGCAAGCCGAAAACCATCGCCTTATCGATGGCGCACATGTCGGCCCTGCTTAACGGCCGCTCTTATAAAATGGACGACGTTCAACCGGATGAAATTATCCCTGTCAACAGCCTGCAATTAATCGAGTTCGATAACGGTTTTGATGGCGGCATGCACGGCATGATGATGGATATGCCGCATCCGATGCATTTGCATGGCGAACAGTTCCAGATCGTCAAGCGGGAAGTGAGTGCGCATGTGACCGATAACTACGCCACCGTTTCAGCAGGGCTTATAGATAGCGGCTGGCAGGATACGGTTCTGGTGATGCCGGGCGAGAAAGTCACGATATTAAAACCGTTTAACGACTTTAAAGGCCTGTTCATGTACCACTGCCATAACCTGGAACACGAGGATATGGGCATGATGCGGGATTTCCTGATCAAATAAGCTCAAATGCGCTATGGATGGCGCGTTTTCTACGCAGTGACCAGCGAACGCAGTTGGGCGTCTTCAATCAGGATGTGTTTCACCAGCCAGTCGCGCAAATAAGTCAATACATCAAATTGCGCGACCAGCGGATTCGCGTGCAGCTCTTCGTAAAACTCGCAAATTTTCGCCTCGAACGCGTGATGCTGATGTTCCTGGCGATTAAGGCCCTCATAGCCGTAATGCGTCATCATCAATTCCTCGGCGCGAAAATGCACTTTGGCATAAGCATCCAGTGCCTTGACCAGGCGCGCCACTTCGCGGGCTCCGAGCTTATTGCTGACCACCTCGTACAAATCGTTGATCAGGTCAAACAGGTAGCGGTGATGTTCGTCGATGACATCAATACCGACACTGAGGCTTTCATTCCATGGCGCCCACGCGTTTTCTCTCGGTTCGACCGGTGGGAGCATCAATACGTGTTTGGGATCGATGATGTCATCGCGGTACAGCTCGCGCACCCGTAAAATTTCCGGCATGGCAAGCTTAAAGGCATCGACGATTGCAGGATCAAAATGCTTTCCCGATTCGGAAATAATCCAGGCGGCCGCATCCTCCACGGTCCACGCTTTTTTGTAAGGCCGTTTTGAGGTCAACGCATCGAATACATCGGCCACCGAACAAATCCGGGCCAAAATCGGAATCTGCTCGCCAGCCAAACCTTGCGGGTATCCGGTTCCATCCCAACGCTCATGATGCGAACCGGCAATATCCCGCGCAGCGGCAATCAATGCGTCATTACCCATCAAGATGGAAACGCCGATATTGGTGTGCGTTTTCATGATTTCAAATTCATCATCCGTCAGCTTGCCGGGTTTTAGCAATACCGCATCGGCAATGCCGATTTTTCCCACATCGTGCATCGGCGCCGCAACATAGAGCAACTCCCGCTGATCCGCCGGCAGCCCCATCGCTTTCGCAATCGCCTGGGCAAAGTTGGTCATGCGCATGATGTGCCAACCGGTCTCGTTGTCGCGATACTCGGACGCCACCCCCAAGTTGCGGATTGCATCCGCACGCGCTTCCTCCAGTTCCAGCTCCCGAATACGGAGTGTTTCATTGGTCAGGGCGCGATGAATCAAACTGGAAAGGACATACGCCAATTCATTCATGAAATCGAGATGGGAGGGAGACGACTGATAATCGAGCGGAACAAACATCGTGGTGTAACCGATTCCCTGGCCGTCAATACAAAGCGGCAACAGAAATAATCGCTGTTGCAACGCCTGTTCATCACCAACGCCGGGGTGGAACGAAACCGTTTCAACCAGGCAGCCCGGCGCAATAACGGCGGATGCAAACACCCCGAAATCCCAGCGCAGCTGCGATTTCCATAAGGGCTCCATGCCGAATTGCGCGACTTGAAAGTAGCGGCCCCGCGGATTAAGCAGCACCATCGCGCCACGCGGTTCTAACGGCAGATCGTGATAGTCGCGCAATATTACAAACAAGCGCTCAAGCAATACATCCAAATCCGATGAAGTGGCGCTGCTGACGGTTAACTCAAACACCCGTTTTCTGATGGACTGCAATGCTTCTTCGTTCATAATAAGTCCTGACGATGATAAAAGAGGGCCGTAGGTGATAACATGAGTACTTTATGCACTGGCGAATCAATAAATATTACGGCCCCAAAACTTATACTAATTTATCATCGTAAACTTAATTTTTTTACAAACCAAGAAATATCTGCCTTTACTCCCGCCGCTTTAGTCAAAATGACAACAGGCGGGCTGACGGGGATAATAGCCACCACGCCCTGATTATTTAACCGCTCGACATGAACAAGATAACCCTCACCGCCTGCCCCGAGTGTGATTTATTGCTTAACCCCACCCAGACTGTCGTCGGCGACAAGGCGCATTGCCCCCGTTGCGGCTACCTGCTGCAACGGCCGAGCAAACAAAGCATCGAGCGTACTTTTGCGCTGTCTATCGCCGGGCTGATATTAATGTTCCCGGCCAATTTGATGCCGTTAATCGGCATCAAGATGCTGGGTAATGCGAAAGACGGCACCTTGTGGTCGGGCGTGCTTGCGTTATTCGAGGAACACATGTGGGGCGTTGCGGTACTGGTGTTCTTGTCCAGCATTTTATTTCCGCTGCTGAACATCATTTTGTCCTTGCTGATCAGCGCGCATCTTTATTTTAATAAACCGAACCGGCATCTGGCCCACTGGATGCGCTGGCTGCAACACATTGATGAATGGGCGATGCTGGAAGTCTATATGCTAGGCATTATTGTCGCCTGCGTTAAACTGTCCTCCACGTCCGAGCTTAAGTTCGGTTTTGGACTCTACGCCTTTGTCGCCCTGCTGATCGTAACCGGCATGCTGACCAGCAGCCTGGATAAAGTTCTGTTCTGGCGGCAAATCGGACGATTAAAACCATGAAATCAAAAAAGACAGCCCTGGCTCAAGGCTTTATCCGTTGTCATGATTGCGGCTGTTTATCGAAACGGGCCGACAAAAACAGGCTTTGCCCGTTATGCGGCGGTCAGTTGCATCCCAGGCTACCCAACAGTTTTCAACGTACCGCCGCATTGCTGCTGAGCGCCTTCTGCCTGTATATTCCGGCCAATACTTTTCCGATCATGACCGTTACGAGCCTGGGCGTCGGAGAGCCGCACACCATTATCGGCGGCATTATTGCGTTAGTTAACAGCGGCATGGTGCCGATAGCCCTGCTGGTTCTGGTCGCCAGTATTCTGGTACCCTTGTTAAAACTGCTGGGAATCAGCCTGTTATTGCTCAACGTTCATTATCGCTGGCAAGCCCATGCGAAAAAATGGACTGTCATGTACCGGATTATCGCTTTTGTAGGCCGCTGGTCAATGCTGGATATTTTTATGATTTCAATTCTTGTGTCTTTGGTCGATATGGGCGGTGTCGCGCAGGTTATCGCAGGCCCTGCGGCAACGGCGTTTGCTGCGGTCGTGGTGTTGACCATGTTCGCCGCCAAAAGTTTCGATCCACGTTTAATATGGGATAACCAGCGCTAATATGAATGACTTTATCGACCCTGATGTATCGGAAGTAATCATCAATAAAAGAACCGAGTTGCCGCTGGTGTGGCTCCTGCCGTTAATCGCCCTGCTCGTCAGCGGCTGGTTAATCGCCAAGTCCATTAATGAAAAAGGCCCGGTCATCACGATCAGCTTCCCTACCGCAGAAGGCCTGGAAGTGGATAAAACCAAAATCAAATACCTGAATGTGGAAGTCGGCAAAGTCACCGCGATCACCATCAGTGACGATTTAAAAACCATCCTGATTACCGCGCAAATGAACAGCTCGGCGGCCGACTATTTGAACCAGAATACCAGCTTCTGGGTGGTGCGGCCCCAGGTGGGCTTGGGCGGCATTTCAGGCCTTGGCACACTGCTCTCGGGGCCTTATATAGAGGTCAAACCGGGCGACGGTTCCAGGCAAGATCATTTTGTCGGGCTGACCGCGCCGCCCTTGTTGAAAAACAATGCCGAAGGCACACATTTCATTCTGGAAACCAATAATCTTGGCTCTATGAGGCCCGGAACGCCGATCAATTTTCACGGCATAACCGTCGGTGAAGTGCTCAGCCACAAATTATCCGATGAAGCGAACTCGATACGCCTGACCGTTTTCATCAACAAACCTTACGACCAGTTCATCAGGAAAAATACCCGTTTCTGGATAGACAGCGGCGTCGATTTATCCGCCGGGGCCGATGGTTTTAAAGTCAGGACCGGGCCGTTGATTTCCTTGTTAAGCGGCGGCATTGCCTTTCGCGCCTCTGCGGAGGACAGCATTGAAAATATCCAGCCTGAAAACACCATTTTTCAACTGTACGATACCTATGATCTGTCGACTCAAGTTGTGTATCAAAACACATTGAAATACGTCATGTATTTTAACGGCTCCGTGCGCGGATTAACCGTAGGTGCGCCGGTACAATTACGCGGCATCGCCATCGGCAAGGTCACCGACATCAGTCTGGAGCTGGACAAGAAGACTGCGGAAATCCACATTCCGGTCACCGTGGAACTCGAACCGGCGCGCATCAAGGAAATCAATAACGACAGCAACATCAGCGATAAGGATATTATGGCGCAGCTGATCAACAAAGGCCTGCGCGCGCAATTGCAAACCGGCAGCCTGCTGACCGGACAACTGCTGGTCGATCTTGATTTTCACCCGAAAAGCAAAATTGTGTTGAGCGACAATCAAAGCGTTTATCCCGAGTTCCCGACCACCGCCAGCTCGTTGGATCAATTCACCCATTCCGCGAACATCATCATGGATAAAATCGCCAAATTGCCGCTGGAGGACTTGACGATTGAAGCCAATAAAACCCTGCAAACCTTGCAAGGCACCTCAAAGGCGGCAACCGGCATGCTGACCACCGCCCAAGGAACGCTCGATACCGCCGACAAAACCATGAATTCGGCGCACCAGGTATTGAGCATTATGGAACCCGGCTCCACCACCCACTACGAACTGGAACGGCTGTTGCAGGAACTGACCCAGGCGGCAAGTTCGGTCAAACAACTGACCGACTACCTGGAACAAAACCCCAACTCATTAATTCGCGGCAAAGAAGAGCAGTAATATGGCAAATCAACTTTCAAAATGGTTACTACCGGTCTCGGCCTGCACCCTGCTCTCGGCATGCCTGTCGACGCCGCCCACCCATTTTTATGTATTGGAACCGCTGAGTGAGTCGCCCCCACCCTCAACGACAACTGAAACAAAACGCCAAATCGGCATCGGTCCCGTATCCATACCGGCATTACTTGAGCGTAAGCAGATTGTCACCCGGCTGCCGGATAACAGCGTAAACATTGCCGAATTTCATCAATGGGCGTCGCCGTTAAAAGATAATGTCGCCCAGGTGTTAACCCACAACCTGGCGACGCTGCAAACAGGCGACCTGATCAGGGCCTATCCCTGGAGTGCTTACGGAGCGGTCGATTATCGGGTCATCATAGACATCATCAGATTCGACGCCAACCCGGAGCAGGCCGTAAATTTTGAAGCCCGTTGGTCGATCATGAATGAAAAAAACCATACCCTTATAAGCAATGGTCACTCCAAAACCGAACACCGGTTGGATGACTCGTCCTACCCGTCGACCGTCAAGGCGCTCAGCAAAGTCCTCAGTGAATTCAGCCAGGAATTGTCTATAGCGCTGGGTAAGATAAAGTAAAGCCGGGTATTTTGTCCTTGGATTTACTTAGAAAATCCTTTAGAATTACCGGACAAATATTGGGATGTTAGCTCAGTTGGTAGAGCAGTGGACTCTTAATCCATGGGTCCAGGGTTCGAATCCCTGACGTCCCACCAATAATATCAAGGCCTTACAGATTTATGTTTGTAAGGCCTTTTTTGTTTGCTTTGAAATTGCACCCCGTCTGCAACCGCGTTTACTCAAAATTAGGGACGCCCTCTGGATATGATCCTTGCTGACGACTCCTTTTATAATCCGAATTTCAAATACCTCGCACGTTTGCCTAACCAATTCCTTGACTCGTCTACCTACATCACCTTTCCAAACCTTTGGTGCGCAAGCGCGTCCTACTCGATTAACATTTGTTTGCGACCTATTTTTCTTAACTTTTAGTGGCAGTGAGGCAACGTAAAGGAGCTGGACAACGCTCACGTTACAGCATCACAACGGCGTTGCTCGAGCTGCGCATACAGTGGCGCGACTCGTTGTTGCAGTATCGGGTGCGATGAGACTGGCGTCGCATCGGCGCTGAACCGGATGCCCTGGCTTTTGGCATGAAAACCGGCCCGTTGCCGCATGCGCTCCAGTTGTTCCAACGTGCAATCGAGCCCTTGCCTGGGCAACAGGTCTTGCCACAGGACATCCGGCAATTGCCGGTAATTGATTAATTGCAAGTGTTCTACATTGGCGAGCGCCGCTTCGAAGAAGCCGGCCAAAACCTTGGTGCAATAGCCGTCCAAATCCCCTGCCTCCAATGTTTCCGCCGCCAGCGACGCGATCATGCCGGGCACCATCTGCGGTCCGCGCTGGCGTCGATGCGAAGCCAGTACGGCTTCCGGTTCGCGGTAGAGAAACCAACATGGCGTATTCGGGAAAGCGGCGCGAAATATCGGCAAAAATTGAGTATGCCAGCTATCGAGCTTGATGAAAAAGTGAGTTTCTTCGGGGGTTCGCTGTTGCCCCAAGGCCAGAATTAATTGCCTAAGGTTCGCGCTGCCGCCACTGGTTTCAGGCTCTGTTTGATGGCTATTTAAGAAAGCATCAATGACCGGCGGCTCCGACATCACAATACAACAGGACAGGGTTGACAATAATTGGGTCAGCAAGGTAGAGCCGCAACGCGAGGTATGAAAAATAAACGCGCTCGGCATCAGCCCCGGTTCCAGACGCTTCAACCAGTCGAATCCTGTGCGGCAGATATAACGTTGCGCCGGATTTTGCTGTTGCAATGTATCGGTAAAAAACGAAGCGGTAAAGCGGCCTTGGACATGCCGCCAAACGACTTCCCGTCCTTGCAGACTTACCGGAAACCAATTGCGCAACGATGCCAAAGCGTCGACTGCAACAGGTCGACCGCGTAATAACTGCTGGTCATTCAACATGGGATAGTATGAGAAGGAAGGCGCGGACAAGCCGCGCCTAGCAGGTTTAATTTCTGGAAGGGAAAATGCCTTCCATCGCAATTATGTAGTTAAGCCCAATATAGGGAGGCATGGTGGAAATGTTGGCACTGGTTATAACTGGAGCCGTCACTGCAGAACCTGTCCCAGTGGTACCTGAATTAACATTAGCATTACCTACAAGCGTAGTCGTTACACTTTGGCTATTGAGTGCAACCAAATCCGTAGCGGGACCGGTTGTGGCCTGATACATTGCAGCGGAGGTTGGGCCTGTACCGGTAGTGCACAAGGTTGCGTTAGCAGCGGGCGCCGTTGCTCCCGGCCCCTTCGAAGTGGCATTGAGCGTTGAGGAAGCCGTGAATGCACTTCCCGGTACAGTTACGGCATGGTTGTGTTGAGGCAGATTATTGATACCTATTGTAAATGATACCGAGCCAGAGCTAACCACAGTTGCAGTATTTGCACCACCCTTTAAACCCTGCGGAACATTCATCAAACCCGGCCCTTGGGCCTGCGACCCGACGACGACCCGGCCGCGCAGATCGGGTATGCCGAAAGTGTTCTGCCCATCCCCGCCATACATGGTGCCTAATAACGCAAACATTGCCGCATTCTGCTGAATCGGCACTGTTTGACCATTGCAAAACAGCCAGCCTCTTGGCGGATAATTAAATCCCACTGCCAGAACGCTTCCCATAAATGCATCCATAATAAACTCCTGCTTTTACTCTATATGATTGAAATGCAACGGCAATAGACCGCTGCACAATAAGATCGCCTAGTATTTAATCACGCAAACAGGGTTATGTTTTTTAGTAAAAAGCCTTAAAAAACAGCCCACACAAAACAATACGCCCCCGATTTTTTTGAAATTAAGCACTGGTTACCGGTAATACAATTTTACTCAAACTCCAATCGGTAAGATGAAACTAAGGTTTGAATTTAATTCACAGCCGCAATTTATTGTTTACTTAATTGGAAAAGTCAGTGCTATGCCCAATTTTTAATTCTAGCCAAGCTAGTCAGCTGACCGGGGCGAAAGATAGCAGAACATATCGTTAAATAAAACAAAAAAGATCAGGGGCTAGTCGGACCGGCGAGCAATTTACGCGGCATCGACAAATAAATGACTGAATATATTGATTAAATCCCCAGCTTTTCTTTCACAGAGCCGCGCACTACTGCCGATATTATTTTATTAAGAGAGAGAAAGCGCAACTATCGCTTAATTGTGTTTATTTAGCGCGCCGCATCCAATCGATTAGCCAAACTCAATGCTGCCGCAGTGCCGCTTTGCCTCAATTCAGCAATAACTTCCAGTACATTAGCATCGGTGATACTGGGATCGCCATATTTCGGTTCGGGATTAGCAACAAATCCGGCAGCGTTAAATATATCGGTCAGCCATTGGTTCGGGATGCAATCAAGCACTAAATGAATACGATGCACCTTGCTAGAGTTTTCAACCCGGTGCCTGCAATTGGCATTCATGTACCAAGTGCCGCCCGCGGTAAAATGAATCGGCTCGCCATCCAGCCAGAATAATACCTCAGGATCGGTGATAACAGGAATATGCAAGCGCGCCAAGCCATCTTCGAAATTGGTTCCGGGATCGGTATGCTCGTGGATGACGCCGCCGGGCGCCAATGCCATCAAGCGCACGGCGCAAGTTTCGCATTTGAAGCGCTGCAGAACCTGCTGAAAATAAGGGCAGCGCGCCAATAACGGCGTATCCAGGAATTGATTATTCGAAAATGCCAGAATATCGTCGCTACGTCCATGTGGAGAACGCAACGCCTGACAGTGCCAATACCCGGCGCCGGCAGCCTGGTCATTGTAATGAGGCACCCATTGATCCGGCATTACGCGCTGCAAATCGATTTGCAATGCGGTCAGATCGAATTCGAACGGCAAACGCAAATAGCGGGTAACCTGTTTCATACCGTAATTCCAGCTCGCCAGCGCATCTGTTCGCTCAGTGCATCTTCGTCAACAATTTGGAAGCCGGCAGAAAGATAGAGCCGGCGCGCTTTGAAGTTATTTTTTACCACACGCAAACTCAAGCTTACCTGATGGGTTCCGGCCATTTGTTGAAGGTACTGCAACATATATCGCGCCAAACCCTGTCCTTGAGCGCTAGGCAGGACTGCAATGTCGATCAGGTGAATATCGCCGGTAGCATGCTCGTATATCATGCGCCCCAGCGCTTGACTTTGAGATTCGAGAATTTTGGTTTGAGCATTTGGATAGTTCTGCTGCACTCCAAATGCATGAAGCTGCTGCTGAGATCGAACCAAGTTGTCGATAAAGACCGGATCCATCGGCAACATGAGCAAATCTTCGCGGGTTGAGCGGTAAAGTATGTCGATAAATTCTTGATCGCGCTCATGAACGGAACGTAAATAAAAATCGGGCGGCGACATATCTATAAATTTTTTTACGAAGTTTAAAATATTTTTTCTGCTATCATGCACTCCGTCGGCTTTTGACGCAACTCTATCTAAAGGTTAGCAATGAATCTTAGTCTTGAACAAGCCTCTCCGTTAGTGGGCACAAACTTTACAATACACACACAAGCAGGCCTCATCGACTTGCAATTAATCGATGTAGCGGAATTACCGCGCCGCAATATACCGGAACAATTTCGCACTCCGTTATCATTGGTCTTTACAGGGCCGCCCGACATACTGTTGTTGCAAGATATTTATCTTGTTGAGCATGCTGAGTTGGGACAGCATCAATGGCTGATGGGGCCTATATTATCAATCAACCCGGGGGTTAATGATAACAAACTCTACTATGAGATAATGTTTGCCTGAGAATAACAGGTTCGCCGCACAATAATCCAAGCAGAACCCATCATTAAAAGCCATGCAATCGAGCAGGGCTGCTTTATCGGTCCGAGGTGACGAGAGCCGTCCGTCACCCATCCGGCTTACCTCGCCAAGCTGAAAGCTGAGCACAAACCCCGTGATTTGGGTTAGTTCGATTCTGTTGAGACTTTCAAGGATTGGCGATTTCTAAATTTATCTTTAAATGGGTGATTTATACTTGAAGCAGCCAATACATTGCTATTCCCTTAACCAACGTTGCATCTGTGGAAACGCTTTCCAGCCTAATTGCTCGGCCTTGCTCGGTTCCGCAGTCAACCCCATCCACTGCAACAGTGGTACTCCCAGATTGCTGCCGTTGCTAAAAATATCTATCAACCATTCCGATTCGCCTTTATAGCCATCGGGATGAAACACAACTTCCGGCTTCAGGTTTAAATGCACCAGCGCCGCCCACGACCAAGCTAACGCAGCTATTTCATCACCGGCATTTTTGCTGACGTCGTTACATAAAATGTTGCGTTGCGCACCGTCCATAACGGCTAAATGTCCAGCCTCATGCAATAAATCTCCCGGATATTTCAACTTGGTTTCGTCCACTACCAATACGCCCTTATCGATCAAAATACCGGGCAAAACAACATTATCGGGAATTTCTCCTGCCTGTACAGGGATACCTATTTCGGAAATAAAATCGGTGATTTGTTGGGTTAATGGATTTGCAAATACAACCATATTTTTCTCCTCGTGGGTTATTATTTTAGATATATTTGTTCAAGCCGATAATCCTGATTTTTGACGATCTCGTCAAAAATTGACCAACAGTTGCTAAATTAATATTTCAACTGGTACAAATAACGGGATAAAGCGTTCTAATGAAGAAATTATCAATAATATTATAACGGCAAAAGTTGGCTGCTTTACTGACTAACAGGCATAAAAAAACCGTAGCTCCCGAAAAAGCTACGGTTTTGTTTGCCGGCAATTAGACGATTGTTACTTCTTCTGCTTGCGGGCCTTTTTGTCCTTGAGTGACAGTAAACTGTACTTTCTGTCCTTCATCAAGGGATTTAAAGCCGGAGCTGTTGATGTTGCGAAAGTGAACAAAAACATCTGGGCCGTTTTCTTGCTGAATGAAACCAAAACCTTTTTCAGCGTTAAACCATTTAACTATACCTGTAGTCATTTTGTGTAATCCTAATTTGTAGTAATTGAAGCCTTATAAAGGCCGATGGAGCTGGGAAATTAAAGAATTACTTAATGATAACGGAAGAACAATTACATGACGAACTTCGTAGCGGTAAGCATAACGGTAAAACAATTTCAAGCTGAGCGCATTCTATAGACGCGCAATGGCAATGTCAAGCCTTTCAGTTTAGCGATGCGACAAAGAGATGGCGGCTTGAAGAATTGAATGTGCTAACGAATAGAGCAAGCGGTCACAAAATACATCGTGCGCGCAGGATGTTAGGTGGCGGAGAGAGAGGGGTTCGAACCCTCGATACGTTGCCGTATACACACTTTCCAGGCGTGCGCCTTCGACCACTCGGCCATCTCTCCTAACTATTTTTTTTGCTCCCCGCAGATAGCGGGAAGCCGCGTAGAATAATCGATATTGCGTTTTAGCGCAATGGCCTTTCTGCTTTTGGTAACCGCCGCTTGCTTAGCGCATCGCTTCCAGCTCATCCCACCGGTGATAAACCCGCTCCAGTTCGGCATCGATCAGTTTCAGTTCGTCCAGTGTCTTGGCAACGACAGCTTGGTCTTTTTTATAGAACTCCGGCGCACTGATTTGCTGGTTTAATTCCGCTTGCCGGGTTTCCAGATCATTAATCAGTTCCGGCAACTTATCCAGTTCCTGCTGCTCCTTAAAGCTTAATTTCTTTTTGGCTGCGGTAGGCGCGGAAGTCTGTGCCGCCGGTTTTTCCTGCTTGGTCACCTTGGCAGTTGTTTCGGCCTGTTTCGCCTGCTTGACATGGTTCAGCCAATCGCTGTAACCGCCGACAAACTCATCGACGTCCCCTGAGCCGTCAAGCACAAAGACGCTGGTCACGACGTTGTCCAGGAAAGCCCGGTCATGGCTGACCAGCAACAAGGTGCCGTCAAAATCGACCAGTTTTTCTTCCAACAATTCCAGGGTTTCCAAATCCAGGTCATTGGTTGGTTCGTCCATAACGATCAGGTTGGACGGCTTGGTAAACAGCCTGGCCAGCAGCAAACGGTTTTTCTCGCCGCCCGACAAACTTTTTACCGGGGAACGCGCCCTGGCCGGAGCAAACAGAAAATCCCCCAGATACGACATCACATGTCTTTTGTTTCCGGCGATTTCGACAAAATCGTTGCCGTCGGCGACGGTGTCGGCGACAGTCATTTCCGGGTCGAGCTGGTCGCGCAACTGGTCGAAGTAGGCGATTTCAAGCCGGGTACCCTGCTCTACCGCGCCGCTGTCCGGTTCCAGCTGCTTTAACAGCAATTTCAACAACGTCGATTTGCCTGCGCCGTTCGCGCCGATCAAACCGATTTTGTCGCCCCGCTGAATCAGCGTGGAAAAATGCTTGATAATCTGCCGGTCCTGGTAAGCAAAGCTGATGTCGTTGACTTCGATCACTTTCTTACCGGACGCATCGCCCCGGTCCAGGGATATTTTGCTGGTGCCTTGGGTGTTGCGGCGCTGGGCGCGTTCGTTACGCAATTTCTCCAACGCCCTGACGCGGCCTTCATTACGTGTGCGCCGGGCTTTTACGCCTTGCCTGATCCAGACTTCCTCGTCGGCCAGCTTCTTGTCGAACTCGGCATTCTGGTTGGCTTCGTCCTCCAGCGCGGCGGCCTTGCGAGTCAAAAAATCGTCATAACTGCCCTGCCAGGACACCAGATTGCCGCGATCCAGATCGATAATGCGGGTCGCCAATTTTTGCAGGAACGAGCGATCATGGGTCACAAACAATACCGCGCCTTGGAAATTGAGGATTTGTTCTTCCAGCCAGCTGATGCTTTCAAAATCCAGATGGTTGGTCGGTTCATCCAGCAACAACACTTCCGGCTCTATGACCAGAGCTCTGGCCAAGGCTACGCGGCGCTTCCAACCGCCGGACAAGCCGCTGATTTTCAATTCGCCGGGCAAGTCCAACTTGCTTAAGGTGGTTTCGACTCGCTGCTGGAAATGCCAGCCGTTATGGGCTTCCAGCTTGTGCTGCAAATCGCCCAGCTCATTCAAGGCCTTTTCATCATCGTAATCCATCGTTAACGACAGCGCATGATAACGGGTGATCCACTCGCCCAGCTCGCCCAGACCACCGGCAACGGCATCGTAGATGGTCGCATCGTCAGGCAATTCGGGCGTTTGCTCCAGCCATGCCAACCTTAATCCCGGTTGCCGCCAAATCTCGCCGTGATCGGCCTGGATGTTGCCGGCAATGATCTTCATCAAGGTCGATTTGCCCTCGCCGTTGCGGCCTAACAAGCCTACCCGCTCCCCGGCATCCAGCTGAAAATCGGCATTGTTTAATAAAGCGTGAGTTCCGTAAGCAATGGAAACGTTGGACAATCGTAATAAGGGCATTTTAAAGTTCTTTATGTTGTAAATAGCGTCGTAATAAATCCAGTGCCAGCAACGCCGCCTGATTTTGCTTGACGTTGATAGGACCTGCCACGGAATGGGTGGTTTGATGAAATCCGTCTCCAGTCAGCAACGTATTATATAGAATAATGGCCCGGTCTTTATCGCGAAATGTTTTATTGTCTCCGCCATTCAGCTGAACCAGCACAAAATCGGCTGCGCTGGTCTTTTGTATTTCAGCGGCAATGGCCTGTGCGGTTGCCGGTAAATCATATGAAATACATTCCTGTATTTCACCCTTCGGGCCAGCTGTTGGCTGTTCAAGTTCGCTCCCGGCGAATTTGTCGGCATTGACGGTAACCGCAAGTTTTTGCACCAACCTTTCCACCGACTGCTCATAGCGTGCTTCCAGCAGCCAATCTGCGCCTACGCACTTGGCCGCCAGCAATCCTTGACTGACTGTTTCCACGACAGCCAGCGTGTATTTTCCGCCCGTCATCAGCCGATCGATCACAAAGGCCAAGTCGCCGCCGGCCTGCCCGAAACCGTCAATGGCAAAAACATGATCGCCCAGTTGACCTGCAACTTCGGACACCAATGCCGTCATGGCTGTTTCAGGATAATCATGCGGAAACAGCAACTTGGTTTGCACATCATCGGGACTCGCCCGAAAACCCAGCTGTACTTGAGCCGGAATTTCAACACCGCCGATGAGTTGCTGAATCGATGACTCGCCTATGCCGAGAGTTTTGATGCTAACCAGCTTGCCGGGCCGCAATAAAAACCGGCTGGCCAATGTCGGCTGTATGGACTCCAGGAACAAATGGCGCATTTCCGAAGGCACGCCGGGCACAAAGGAAAACCAGCAGCGCCCGGCTTGCAAGGAAAAACCCGGCGCAGTACCCCAGGCATTGTCGATACGCTCCGCACCTTTCGGAAACATCGCCTGCTTGCGGTTCGACTCGGGCATGACCCGGTTTCTGCGCGCAAAAAACCGTTGAATCTGTTCAAAGGCAATCCCGTCGAATTCCAGCGGCAGACCGAACGCCTTGGCGACAGCCTCGGCGGTCAAATCGTCGCTGGTAGGCCCGAGCCCGCCCGTGCAAATGCAACAATCCGCACGCTGTGCAATTTCCCGCAGCAGCGCGATCAAATCATCCAGCTTGTCGCCTACGGCGGTATGCCGCGCGACCGTAAAGCCCAGGGCTACGGCCCGCTCCGACAACCAGGCCGCATTGGTATCGACGATTTGCCCGGTCACGACTTCTTCGCCTTGGGAGAATATTTCTAATATTGGATTCATGTTGTCAATCGGTGCTATTGGGTTTGTGTGCCGGCCATAGTCTGATAACCCGTATTAAAATACAAATTGACCTTGCGGATGAAAATGGTTTCTTATACTTCATAAAGCCTTTAATTGACCACGAAGACACATGGTTAGGAACATGCATAAATTAATTTAAGCAATCACCATGAAGCGCATGAAGACTTAAATCCTTCATGCGCTTCATGGTTTAAAAATAAAATTTGCTCAAGTTATTTCATGCACGATCCTTAGTTCTACTTTGTCATATTTAATGAACACATAATATCCAGAATCGTCATTCCGGCAGGGATTCATGTCAGGCTATCCTGCTGACACCCTTCGGGTTAATGCAAATCCGTTCCAGACGGATTTGTGCCGAAATCCAGGCTCCTGGGATGGATTTAAGCTGACCATCCTTGGCTCTGGATACCCGCTTCCCGGCGGGCATGACGAGCTTGCGTATAATCTAACAAAGTAAAATTAGCTGTTTGCAGTTTTGCAAACACATTATATGGATTTTCCCACTTAAACCGATGCCGATGACAAAAGCGTAGAATAATCCGATCGACACGACACGGATTGAAAAATATTATGAAAAGAAGCCGGATACCGGATACGCCTAAATTCCAATCCTACATTCTCACCGAGAAACTCGGCGAGAGCCTGCAATCGCAAGTCTATAAAGGCTATCACAAGAGCAGGCCAGAGCAGCCGCTGGTGTTCAAACTGCTCAAGCTGCTATCCGGCTGGGATGACCAATCGCGCCATTTGCAGCAAAAAATCGAACGCCTCAAGGTGCTGCACGACCCGCGCGCCTGCACGCCTATCGCCCTGGATTCGGATGCCGGCGTGCAGTTTATCGTGCAACCCTGGTTTGCCGGGCAGACGCTGAAGGCCTGGACCGATCAGCAACGGCACATCAATCTGACGGATTTTTTCAAGATCGCCTGCATGCTGGCGGACACTTTGCAGGCCGTGCATGAAGCCGGCATCACCCACGGCGGCGTCAAGCCGCACAACATTCTGGTGCAGCCGGGCACGCTCACCTTGCGCCTGACCGATTTCATCACGCCGCTGGACATCCGTGATGTCAGCCATTTCATCTATGACCCCGAGTTTGTGCGCGGCACACTGGCCTATACTTCTCCCGAACAAACAGGGCGCATCAACTATCGGGTGGATTTTTCCACCGACCTTTATTCGACGGGCATCGTGTTCTACGAGCTGCTGACCGGCAAGCTGCCGTTTTTTTCCACCGACCCGCTGGAACTGATACACTCGCACCTGGCTGAAGAGCCGCCCAAAGTGCATGAAAGCAATGCAAAAATCCCGGAGCAGCTCAGTAAAATCATCGCCAAACTGACATTCAAGCAGCCGGAAAAGCGTTATCAAAGCGCGGCAGGATTATTGGCAGACCTGATTCGCTGTCACGAGGACTATGCAGCAACCGGCGCAATTGCCGATTTCCCGGTCGGCTTGCGCGACCGCAGCAAACGCATGATTTTCATTTCAAAAATGGTCGGACGTCATGCGGAATGCGCGCTGATCCGGCGCGAATACGACGAGGTCATGCGCGGCGCATTCCGTTCGGTGTTCATCTCCGGCCTGTCCGGCATCGGCAAGACCCGACTGATTCAAGAGCTGCAAAAGCCGCTGGTACGCCATCGCGGTTATTTCACCTCGGGCAAGTTCGACCAGTATCAGAAAAATATCCCCTACAGCTCGCTGATCCAGGCGCTACGCAATCTGATGCGCACCTTTTTGACCGAAAGCGATGCGCAGGTGGCGCAGTGGCGGACCAAGATTCTCGATGCGGTGGGCCGCGACGGCCGTGTGATTATTGACGTGGTGCCGGAACTTGAATTCATCATCGGCGCGCAGCCGGAAGTGGCGCATCTGCCGCCGGTCGAAGCGCGCAACCGCTTCAATAATCTGTTCGGGCGTTTTCTCGCCCGTCTGGCCGACGAAGCGCATCCGCTGGTGCTGTTCATTGACGATTTGCAATGGTGCGACACCGCCACCTTCGATTTTTTGCAGACTATTTTCGCCAATCATAAAGAACATCCTTATTTATTTTTTATCGGAGCCTACCGTCACAACGAGGTCGATGCCGCCCATCCGCTGACCAAACTGATCCGCAACATTCGGGAGCGCAAAGACGCATTGCAGGAAATCCGGCTAAATGCGCTGGACGAAGACGATTGCCACGAGATGGTGGCTTATATCCTGGATTCGCCGCTGGGGACGACCGCCAACCTGTCTCAATTTATCGCGCGGCTGACCGAGGGCAATCCGCTGTTTGTCAGCGAGAGTTTGGCTTGGCTGTACAACGAGAATCTGCTGCACACGGACGAACAGCAACACTGGCAATGGGATATGAACAAGATCCGCGATGCGCGGATGCCCGCCACCGTGGTCGAATTATTCAGCTCCAAAGTGCGCACGCTGCCGCCCGCCGCATTGCACATCCTCAACTACTGCGCCTGCATGGGCAACCGATTCACGGCCGCGGAGGTGGCGCAGGTGCTCGACATGAGCCTGGAACAACTGTTCGAAAACCTGAAACCGGTACTGACGCTGGGGATGCTGCTGGAGAACAAATCCGACCTGCAATTTGTGCATGACCGGGTGCAGGAAGCGGTGCTGCGCCAAGTCGATGAACAGGCGCGCCCCGGTATTCACTGGCGTATCGGCAACCGTCTGTTGGATGAGATACCGGCAGGTGCAAATCTTGAGGTACAGGATAATTTATTCAATATTGCGATGCACCTTAACCGGGGGCGTCCGGCCGATATGGATCAAGCCTCGCTTTACCGCCTGGTCGATATTAACTTCCATGCCGGAAACAAGGCGCTGGATGCGCTGGCCGGGGACGCCGCCAACGACTTCTTTTCCATTGCACACGATCTGTTGCCGCCGGATTGCTGGAACAGCGCTTACGAGATGACCTTCCGCATCTACCAGCGATTGGCGAAAACCGACCTGATGCGCGGCCGCTACGAAGCCTCCGAATCGCTAATCAATCAACTGATCGAGCATGCCGTCAGCGATTTTGACAAGGCCGAAGCGCTGGCCGAACAGACGACTTCGCTGTCCTCTTTCGGCAATTTTAACAAAGCCATCGAAACCGCCAACCGCGGCCTGGCCTATTTCGGCAAATCCATACCCGCAGCCCCGGATCTGGCCCGGCGGCACACCCAAGCCCTGATGGCGCAGATCGAAGCGCAGGACGATGTGTGGAATACCATCCTGCACATGCCCTTTACCCAGGACCGCAAAAGCAAGATTGAACTCGCCTTTTACAGCGAGCTGATCCCCGATCTCTACATGTCCGGGCTGGTAGAGCAACTGTACCTGTCCGCCGCGCAATCGACCCAGCTTTGCCTGGCGGGCGGCATGGATGAGTCGGTCATCTATTCTTTCTCGATCATGGGACTCAATTTGGGCGAGCAGGAAAAATTCGAGCTCGCTTTCCGTTACGAGGACCTGGCGCATGACCTGTGCGCGAAATACCCGAATACCTTCGGAGCCACCCGCGGCATGAACGGCATCGTCTGGTGCAATATGCACTCGCGCAGCCACCCCGCCGCCATTGCCGACTACTGTTTAAAGGGCATCCAGTGCGGCAAGAACTGCGGCGACTTGTACAACGCCGGCTTGTCCTACGGCCCGCTGATGTGGAATTTGCAGGTTCAGGGCAAGAATCTGCACCTGATCGAAGAAACCGCCGAGGAGTGCCTGAGCTTCTCGCGCAAAAACCAACTGTCTTTCTCGCTGGCCCTGGCGGAAGCCGTGCTGGCAGGCTCGGTGGCTCCGATGAAAACGGATTACCGGCCGGTGGCGATGGAAGAAACGCTGCAACGCTGGGCGACTGACAATTATGTCGCCGCGTCCGGCAGCTACTTTGTGCTGCTCGGCATCAGCCGGCATTATCTGGGCGACTACGCGGCGGCAGCGGTTTCGCTGGCTGCGGTCGAGCGTTATCTGCATGGACTGACCGATAACGTGCTGAAACGCTTATGGTTTGTGTTCCGCATTCTCAACCGATTGCGCCTGCCCGCCGAATCGACGTGGACGGAAATCGAAGCGGAAATCGCCCCGCTGCTGCAAAATATCGAAACCTGGGCGCGACTGGGCCCTTTGCTTCGGCCTTATCTGGCCTTTATTCGCGCCGAAATCGCCCGCGTCAAAGGCGAACCCCGCGAAGCGCGCAATCTGTACCTGGACGCGATTGCCGAAGCGCAGGTGCAACAATACGACCTGCTTGCCGGACATTTGTTCGAAAGCCTGGGCGACTTACTGACAAAAACCGCGCTGGGCGATGCCGCCATCTACTATGCCGAGGCGCGGCGGCTATATCTTGCCTGCCGCGCCGATAGCAAAGCCGCCCGGCTGCTGGAACAGTGCGACGTTGCCCAGCCGGGCAAATCGCTACAGGACCCGGAAAGCGAAACCGAGATAATGGAACTGTCCACCCTGCCCAATCTCGATATTAACTACCTGATGAAATCCGCGCTGGCGCTGTCCGCCGAAATCGACCTGGCGCAACTGCTGCAAAAAATCATGAATGTGGAATTGGAAAGTTCCGGCGCGCAGCACGGCTATTTGCTGATCAAGGAACAGGACGAACTGGTCATCGTCGCGGAACACCATGTCGGCAAAAAGCAGGCCATCAACCCTCAGCACTACAGTCTGACCAAAGCGGTCGGCGTTTGCCAGGCCATCGTCAATTACGTGTACCGCACCCACGAAAAAGTAGTGCTGCGCGATGCAAGCACCGAGGGCGACTTCCAAAATGCGCCCGAAGTGCAGATGCTGGGCTTGCGCTCGGTACTGTGCCTGCCGATGATCAAGCAAGGCGAGCTGGTCGGCGTACTTTACCTGGAAAACCGGCTGTCTGAGGGCATCTTCACCACCGAAAAGAGCGTCATGACCGAGCTGCTGACCTCCCACGCCGCGATTTCCCTGGAAAACGCCCGTTTGCTGAACGAAACGCGCCATGCTTATACGCAGCTGCAGGAGAGCCGGGAACACATGATGCAGATGGAAAAACTGTCCGCTCTCGGCACCTTGGTCGGCGGTGTCGCGCATGAAATCAACAATCCGTTAATGGGCTTGATGAACTTTGTCGAGTTTGCCGAAAGTAAAGCAACCGATCCTAAAACCCGTGAGATGCTGGGTAAAGCCCTGCATGAAATCGAGCGCATCAAGACCATCGTGCGCAATATGCTGATTTATGTTAGAACTAAGTCACATCTGACCGGTGCGTCGCAAATCAGCGAGACGGTCAGCCAAACTTTGTCTCTATTAGACGGGGAATTTAAAAAATCCAATATCCAGCTGCATATCGAATTACCCGATAACCTGCCGTTGATTGTGTGTGACGCCGACAGTCTGCAACAGATACTGATTAATCTATTGCTTAACGCCAGAGACGCCTTGTCGGGCCGCGACCAAGCCCACATCGACATCGCAGCGCAACGGAATGGCGCGATGGTGGAATTGACCATAGCCGACAATGGACCGGGCATTCCTGACGCCATTCTCAGCCGGATATTCGATCCGTTCTTCACCACCAAACCGCCGGGAAAAGGAACGGGGCTGGGTTTGTCGGTGTCTCACCGTTTAATCGAAGAAACCGGAGGAAATATAATCGCGTATAATAAAATTACATATAATGAGGTTATAAGCGGTTGTTGCATGAAATTACAATTCAAAATAGCCGATCAGTTTACTAGGGGGAATGATGCCAAACAAAATACTGGTTATTGATGACGACCCGGCAGTGCGCGGAGCATTCAGCTTGGTACTGGGCGAGGCCGGCTATGACCTGCGTGAGGCGGAGAATGGCTTGCAAGGCGTCGAAATGGCGAAGGCTGATCGCCCCGACCTGATTTTCCTCGATCTCAGAATGCCGGGCATGGATGGCGTCGAAACCTTGCGCCGTCTGAAAGCGATAGATGGCACAATGAACGTTTACATCGTGACAGCTTTTGCCCATGAATATATGGAACAACTCAAGGTTGCCCTCGATGAAGGCTTGAGCTTCCAGCTTGCAAGTAAGCCGCTGTCATCCAAACAAATCAAACACGTCGCCAACTCCATCAACCGGCCGATGGAAGTGAACAAGGAAGGCGACAAACTGCTTCTGACGTTGTATATCGTTTCCCTGAACGCAGAGTTCAGAATGCTGGTTGAGCAGCTCAGCACGGTCCTGGCGGCTACCTATAAACCGGGATACTGGCGGCTGGATGTGGTGGAGGTGCTGGAGATGCCTGAAAAAGCGCTGTCGCAAAATATATTCGCCACGCCGATGCTGGTGCGGGACCTGCCGACACCGGTATTGAAATTGCTGGGTAACCTGACCAAAATGCCGGAAGTGATTGCCTCCATTACCTCCCACCATAGCAATGGATCAGATACCGTTATCATGTAATTTTTACGGCCCAAGTTACGCTAACGAACCTGTGAAAACATCCATTATCCTAAAAACCGCAGTTGAGCATTCCAACATCCCGCTCATCCTTCGACAAGCTCAGGACGAACGGGCTGTTGAAATGCTCACAATAAACCGCCAACCAGCCCAATACCTAAGCACATGACCCCCGCTCTAGCCAACCTGGACCTGATTCTTGAGACTATTACCGATGGCATATTGGTCGTCGATGAGCTGGGTTTTGTCCTGTATACCAACCGGAGCGCCGAACGCATTTTCGACCAGGATGCGCTGTTGGGGACCAAGCTTGCGATTCCGGTCAGTCCGAGTGACGCTCCCCAGGAAATCAACCTGGTTCGCCGTAGCGGTCTGGGCTGGGCGGAATTGAGATCCGCGCCCATTGAGTGGGAAGGTCGCAAGGCCTATGTTATTGGCGTGCGCGACATTACCGAACGCAAGCTGAGCGATGATCGCCTGCTTCAGGCCGCCACGGTTTTTGAAAGCACCCGTGAAGGCGTGCTGATGACCGATGCGAACAAACGCATCCTGAGGATAAACCGCGCATTTACCGACATCACCAGTTATACCGAGGCCGAAGCCATCGGCCAACAACCCAGCATGCTGCGTTCCGGCCGACATGACGCGAAATTCTACGCCGAAATGTGGGCCAGCATCGCGGCGACCGGCCATTGGCAGGGCGAAATCTGGAACCGGCGCAAAAACGGCGAGGTCTATCCCGAGCTGCTCAGCATCAGTGCGATCACCGACAAATCGGGCGAAGTGACCAATTATGTCGGGGTGTTTGCCGATATTTCCCGGCTCAAGGCGACCGAGTCGCAGCTCGATTTTCTCGCCCATCACGACCCGCTGACCCGCCTGCCCAATCGTTTATTACTGCTTTCTCGGGTCGATCATGCCATTGAAGTCGCATTGCGCGACGGCAAAATGCTGGCGCTGCTGATGATCGACCTGGATCGATTCAAAGATGTGAATGACAGCTTCGGCCATTTGACCGGCGATGATCTGTTACAACAGGTGGCCAAGCAGCTTAATTTCCGTCTGCGCGGCATCGACACGCTGTGCCGGTTGGGCGGAGACGAATTTACCGTACTGATGGAAAATATCGCACATCCTGAAGATGCGGCACGGGTGGCTAATGACATCATTACTACATTGGGCGAGCCTTGGCTATTATCCAACGGCAAAGAAGTGCGTATCGGCGCCAGCGTCGGCATCAGTCTGTTTCCAGAGCATGGCGCAACCCCGGTGGAGTTGTTGCAACAGGCAGATACGGCTCTTTATCAGGCCAAAGCGGAAGGACGCGGCCGCTTCAAATATTTCTCGGAGGAGCTCACTCATTCCGCCCGCGCACGCATGGACCTCGAAGTCCGTTTGCGCCGGGCGATTGATAAAGGCGAGCTAAGGGCGTTCTATCAACCGCAGGTCAATGTCGACAATGGCCGCATTGTCGGCGCCGAGGCGCTGATCCGCTGGCAGGATCCCGACCAAGGACTGATTCCGCCGTTGCGCTTTATCCCGGTCGCCGAAGAAACAGGGCTGATTACAGCGATCGGCAACTGGATTCTGAAAGAAACCTGCCGCCAGGGTAAATGCTGGATCGAAGCCGGTTTGCCGCCGCTGACGCTGGCGGTGAATGTTTCGCCGCACCAGTTTCTGCACAGCAATTTAGAAGAAATCGTCGCCGAAACCTTGGCCGAAACAGGCTTTCCGGCCAACCGCCTGGAACTGGAGCTAACCGAAAGCGCGTTGATGCAACGTGAACATGAGGCCATTCGGATTCTCAACCGCCTGCATGCGCTGGGCGTGCGTCTCGCCATCGATGATTTCGGCACCGGCTACTCCTCGCTGGCTTACCTGAAGCTGTTTCCGCTGGATGTGCTGAAAATCGACAAAAGTTTTATCGACGACATCCCGCATCATCGGGACGACATGGAAATCGCCGCCGCCATCGTCGCCATGGCGCATACGCTGCGCCTGAAGGTGCTGGCCGAAGGTGTCGAAACCAAGGAACAGCTTGCTTTCCTGCAGGCGCAAGGTTGCGATCTATACCAGGGCTATTTGACCAGTCCGCCGGTGCCTGCGGATCAATTCGAGAAGTTGCTGCCGGCTCAAGGGCTTTTGTAAAAAGCTGAATAATTAAAAAATCTTTTTACAGATCACTGCTGCAACACGCTATGCCAGAACGGCAATGCAATCAGGCTGATTGCCGTCGTTACCGTTACCGCCATCGCGTACAGCGAGCTATCCAGGCGATAGCGGTCGCAAAAAACAATGCCCAACACCATGCTCGGCATCGACAGATCAAGCACCGCCGCCTCCCTGTATTCGCCGGTTATCGGCAAAAAACCGACCAAAATCATTGCAAGCAACGGCATTACCGCCATTTTAATAACGGCAACGGGGATAATATAGGGGATATTGCGGACAGTTAGCGCCTTCCAGCTTAAAGCCAGTCCCAACGAAAACAGCATCAGTGGCACGACGCCGGCGGACAACTTTTGCAGTACGCCCAACAGCCAAACCGGAGCGACAACCCCGTTAATATTTAAAATAACGGCAGCTGCCGCCGCCCAAAACGGAGGCGCATGAAAAAACAGCCATACCGGCCTCGGACTTTTTGCGGTTTCTTCGCCGTAGTGCCGGGCAACGATGACGCCGATGGTAAACAATAACGGCGTGGCGGCAAAGAGATCCATCTGTATAGCCACGGACCTGGCCCAGCTGCCGAAGGCCTGCTCTAAAACCGGCAAGCCCAAGTACGTCACGTTCGGAAATGCCGCCGCCAGTATCATTGCCCCCAAGCGCCTGTCGTCAAACCTGAACAACGCGCCAATCACCCAGAGGCAGAGCATGGCGGCAATAATACTGCCCATCCCCAGCCAAGCGTACTGAAACGAATGCAAGCCTATATCCGCTGACCATAACACCTCCAGAACCATGGCCGGCAGCAGCAGATAGTAGACCACTGTCGTTAAAACCTGCCGGGTTTGCTCGGCTGACAGCCCCGCCGGTTTTGCAAAACGCCAAGCCGCGCCGCACACCATTATCAGGGTCATTTGTATCAATGTTGAGTTCATAATCGGAGACTATTGTGACAATAGTGAATTTTAACATTCACCGTTAAAACAAGTTCCGGTAATATATATCGAAATTATTTTGGAGCGTTTGAGTGCGTTTATTGTCAAAGTTTTGCCTACTCGGTGTTTTTTTATTGATGATCAGTTCTTTTGCCGTTGCGGAAACTGATGTCATCTCGCCTAATGAAGCTGCAACGATGCGCGTTAAGAACAAGGCGGTCATTGTCGATGTACGTGAACATGACGACTGGAATGAACATCAAATTCACGGCGCCATTCATATTCCGCTGTCCCAATTAAATGAACGGCTAGCGGAACTTGAACCTTATAAGAATCGCCCGGTCATCACACAATGCCAAGCCGGCCTGCGTTCCGCACAAGCCCAACTGATATTAAAGGCGGCGGGATTTCCCAAGGTTTACTTAATGAACGGCGGAATACAGGCTTGGCATGGACAAGGCTTTGTGACTGAATAAGCCTTTTACCTTTTACCTTTTACCTTTTACCTTTTACCTTTTACCTTTTACCTTTTACCTTTTACCTTTTACCTTTTACCTTTTACCTTAACCATGCCCCACTCATTCGTCTCAACCAAACCCATCCCCGTCCGTGAACGCTTAATCATGGCGCTGGATGTCCCCAGTATTCCCGAGGCGCAGGCGTTAGTCGAAGAACTCGGCGATTCGGTAATCTTTTACAAAGTCGGCATGGAACTGTTTATGTCGGGCGATTATTTCGGTTTTATTGAATGGTTGAAACAGCGCAATAAAAAAATCTTTGTCGATCTGAAATTTTTCGATGTCCCGGCCACCGTGGGCCGTGCGATTAAAGCCTTGAGCAGCAAAGGCGTTGATCTCGCCACCATACACGGCAACGACGCGATTATGGAAGCCGCCGCCAAGGAGAAAGGCGATCTTAAAGTGCTGGCCGTAACCGCATTAACCAGCCTGGACCGCGGCGACCTTGACGACTTGGGCTTTGCCTGCGATGTCCGCGAGCTGGTTTTGTCCCGCGCCAAACGCGCGCTGCAAATCGGCTGCGACGGCATTGTCTCATCGGGACTTGAAGTCGCGATGTTGAGGGAGGAACTGGACCATAAGCTGCTGGTCATCACGCCGGGCATCCGACCGGTCGATAACCGCGAAGAGGACGATCAAAAACGTGTGGTCAGCGTAGAAATGGCTTTCCAGAATGGCGCTGATTACATCGTCGTCGGCAGGCCTATACGCGATGCCGAAAACCGAAAAGAGATGGCGGAGAAGATTCAGGGACAGATCCTTGCGCAGTTTGAGTAACTGCCTGCACACAAATAAATTCGCTTAAAAAATACAAAAAATTCACCACGAACGACTGCACGGATGCAGGAGGTAGAGCAATGCAGGAGCAATTGCCGAGACACGAAGTTTTATTTCTTCGTGTCTTCGTGGCGAATAACAAGAGTTAAATAACTTATAATTTTGCGCAATGGGCGACCTTGCTCCTATTTTAATATATCCTGCGACTATGGAATTTGACCTCGCCTTTAGCACCTCTACTCTGGTCGCCTTTACTATGGGCCTGTTCAGCAGCATGCATTGCATCGGCATGTGCGGCTCGATTATCGGGACATTAACCTTAAGCCTTAACCCGGAAATACGGAACCAAAAAAGCAGGCTATTTCCCTTTGTATTCAATTACAATATCGGGCGCATTACCAGTTATACGATAGCCGGGGCATTAGCGGGCGTTATCGAAACATTGATTACCATGCCGATGGGTGAAATCAGCGGACATCGGTTGCTGCAATTGCTGTCTGCTGCCGTCATGACCGGCGCGGGACTTTATATCGCCGGCTGGTTTCCCCACTTTGCCTACATTGAAAAATTAGGCCTGCGTTTCTGGAAGAAAATAGAGCCTTTCGGCCGGAAACTGATCCCAGTCAAAAATCTCAGCCAGGCTTATCTTTTCGGCATGGTGTGGGGATGGCTGCCGTGCGGTTTGGTTTATTCGGCTTTGGCGCTCGCCGCAACCGCAGGCAGCATCAGCCAAAGCGCGCTGACCATGCTGTTTTTCGGCTTAGGAACTTTGCCAGCCGTCATGGGAGTCGGTATAATGACCGGCATATTAACAAGGTTGTCCAGAATGCAGCGTTTCAAACAGGCTATCGGCCTGTTTATGATTGTCCTGGCTTTGCTGGCCGCCCTGCCCTGGCTTAATCCCATGGCCATTACGACACACACAGCTCTACATTAAGAGGCATCTATGGATCATTTTAACGCGATCATCGGTCAATCTCCTGCACTGGATTCCTTAATCCGTAGCGCCAAAATCGTTGCCGCTACCGACGTCACTGTATTGCTTAAAGGCGAAACCGGTACCGGCAAGGAAGTGCTCGCTTCCGCCATTCAACAAGCCAGCGCCCGCGCCGACAAAGCGTTTATCACCCTAAATTGCGCGGCCTTGCCTGAAAGCCTGATCGAATCGGAATTGTTCGGCCACAAAAAAGGCTCGTTTACTGGAGCGACGACCGATAAACAAGGCCTGTTCCAGGCAGCTGATGGCGGCACCTTGTTTCTTGACGAAATCAATTCCTTGCCGCTGTCGATTCAGGCAAAATTATTGCGTTTCCTTGAGTCCGGCGAATGTCTTGCAGTCGGCGAAATCAAGCCTTACAAAGTTGATGTGCGCATTATTTCCGCAACCAACGCCGATCTGAACAGACAAATTGACTCAGGCGAGTTCCGGTCGGATTTATATTTCCGTTTGAATGTCGTGCCTTTAGAACTGCCGCCGCTGGCGCAACGCACTGAAGACATTGAGTCGCTGATCAAGCACTTTCTCGCATTATTCGAGGATGCGCATGCGCTGACAGCCCCCAAATTCAGCAAGCAGGCTTTAAGAGTGCTAAAAACCTATGCTTGGCCGGGCAATATTCGCGAATTGCGTAACTTATGCGAAAGACTCAGCATTTTATTAGCGGGCAGAGTCATCGAGCCGGAAAACCTTCCATCTGAATTTACCGCCAAAGTCATCGCTAATGCGCCTGCAACATCCAATTTCACGCTGCCTGAGACCGGTCTACAGTTGGATACCTTGGAAGCCGATTTGATACATCAAGCTTTGAACCGTACTAACGGCAATCGCAGCAAGTCCGCAAAACTGCTGGGCATCTCCCGCGACACCTTGCTTTACCGTATGCAAAAACACGGTTTTGCAGTGTCGCATTAATCGGACATTTAATACCGTCTAACCCACTGCGCGGTTACGTTGTCGCTTTTCCCATGAGCGCGGAATATCGCTAATCGCGCCAGTTTTGCCAACTCCTCCTTGCCGCTCGCTGGTTCCGCCAATTGCAACAGCTCTGTTGGCTTTATGTATTCCCAGAAACCGTCGCTGCAAAGTATAAAAGTCTCGCCTTGTTGCATAGCCGGGTACAGATTAATCTCCGCCTCATGCGCTTTCAAGATGTTGATGCTGCGTGTTAAGCGGTTTTGCTCCCGGTGCTGACCCATTTCCCGCTCGGTAATCTTGCCGTTATTCAATAATTGTTGCGGAATGGAGTGATCCTGGGTTCGCCACAAGATCCGTTGCGGATTCATCCTGTATATCCGCGAATCGCCGCAATGCGCGGTCAACACCCGCTGTGCATCCAGGTAAAGAATTGCACAGGTGGTGTGTGCATCATTACCCGATTGATCGATTGCGAACAGTCTTTTCATTTCATTGACAGCCGCCGTAATCCAGGCGGAAAAAGTCTCGACAGGACTCTGTGCTATCTGTTTGCTGTAAATATCGGCGCTCTTTAGCAAGCCATCGCAGAAAAAACGGGACGCTTTTTCTCCGGCATGATGGCCGCCTAAACCATCGGCAACGACAAACAGCGCATAAGCCTCAGTGACGCTATGCGTCATAAAATCTTGATTAATCTCCCGATCGCCGACCGAGCTTAGTTGATAAAACTCCAGCGCCACTTGTTTCCCTCAGGTCAAACGATCTTCAAATACTCTGCTGTAGTCTTGCATCGCCTAAAAGCGCCTACTGTTGGTGCGCATGATCCGCTTCAAATCCCTGACCGTCTGAGCCAAGCCTGAAAATACGGCCTGCGCGATAATCGAATGACCGATATTCAGCTCCACCATTTCCGGTATCGCGCATATCGCTTCGACATTATGAAAATTCAGGCCATGCCCCGCATTAACCTGGAGCCCGGCGCTGTGTGCATAAAAAGCGGCCTGCCTGATGCGCGCCAGTTCTTCAGCTTGCTGTTGCGGGTTTTCCGCATCGGCATAACAGCCGGTGTGTAATTCGACAACCGGCGCGCCTGCTTTTACCGCCGCATCGATCTGACTTTCATCAGGATCGATAAACAGCGACACTTCGACACCGGCGCTCGCCAGTTTATCGCAGGCCCATTGCATGCGATGCAGGTTGCCGGCAACGTCCAGCCCGCCTTCGGTGGTCAATTCTTCCCGTTTTTCCGGCACCAGACAACAGGCAAAGGGTCGCACTTTCCCGGCTATGCCGACCATTTCATCGGTCACCGCCATTTCCAGATTCAACCGGGTATGCAGCACGTCTTTTAATAAATAGATGTCCCTGTCCTGAATATGCCGCCGGTCTTCGCGCAAATGCGCGGTAATGCCGTCGGCTCCGGCCTGTTCTGCAATTAATGCGGCCTGAACCGGCTCGGGGTATAGCGTGCCTCTGGCCTGCCTCAACGTAGCGACGTGATCGATGTTCACGCCTAATAGGATCTGTTTGTTATTCATTTTTCATATTGGACGGCGTTATCACGCCGCCCACTCCGTTTGAGATATGTTGTGATTGACGATAGGTTTGCAATCCCCGTTCGCCGCCGGTGTGTTTCATGATGTTATTAATAACCGCCCGGCTTTTAAGCTGTCTGCCCTGCAAATAAACATCAATGACCGTCCTCATCAGTAGTTTTGCTTCGCTTAACACTTGCGGATCGATCAATTCCCTGGTGCTTAATGCCTGGAAAGTCCGTCCTGAAAACTGTCCGCGCCCGGCTTCAACCGGCCCCAGCCCGACATTGAAGTCGTATTTTTTTGCTGATGCAATCGGATGTTGCTTGTCATCATATTCCAGCTGCAAGCCATAACCCGAACACTCGATCAGGTTCAACTCAAACAGCCGCAATGCCGCTTCCATGCCGGCGCCATCCGCCAGACCGGATAAACATTCGCGGTAATGGCCGAACACTTCGGGATGGGGGTCGTATTTGTGCAAAAAACAAGCGACCAGCTCATTGATATAAAAACCGCAATAAAGCGCAAGCCCCTTTATCTGGCTAAACGGCTGAATCATTTCGACATCGGTCAGCGTTTTGAGCTCCGCCTTACCGAAATAGGAAATGGTCAACGGGATAAAGGGTTGCAGCATCCCTGCCGTTTTGGACTTGGTTTTTCTTACGCCTTTGGCCAACAGGGAAATCCGGCCGAAATCGCGGGTTAACGCATCGATAATCAGGCTGGTTTCCCGGTATTTGCGCTGCTGCAAGATAAACGCAGGCTGCAAATAAACGACGGTTTCAGTCATTAAAACCTAGGCTTTGCAAGGCGCGTTCACTATCCGACCAGCCTTTTTTAACTTTGACCCAAAGCTGCAAATAAACTTTCTGCCCGATCAATTTTTCTATGTCATGCCGTGCGTCGGTACCGACTTTTTTCAGCATCTCGCCGTCCTTGCCGATCACGATGTTCTTTTGGGTCAAGCGTTCCACCCAGATAATCGCGTATATTTTGGTGATGTTGGGCTTTTCTTCGTAGCGCTCAATCTCTACCGTCAGCGCATAAGGCAGCTCGTCGCCCAAGCGCCGGGTCAGCTTTTCCCTGACAATTTCAGCGGCCAAAAAACGCTCGGACCGGTCGGTCACCTGATCCTCGGGATAGATCAAGTCCCGTTCCGGCAACAGCCCCATGATCAGGCTTTCCAGCTGATCGAGATTGGTGCTTTTTAATGCGGAAATGGGCACTAAATGCTTGAACGGGAACCGGTGTTGGGCTTCGTTAAAGAACGTCAAGATAGCTTCCTTGTCCGCGACCTTATCGACCTTGTTCACAGCAAGAATCACCGGTAGGCCCGCCTGCTCCAGTTTTTTGAAGATCGCCTCGTCATATTCATGCCAGGACAATCCGTCGATCAGCCAGACGATCACGTCGACGCCCAGCAAGGTCGTATCGGCGGTCCGGTTCAAATAACGGTTCAATGCCCGCTTTTCGCTGTCATGCATGCCCGGCGTATCCATATAAATGGCCTGCCCTGCGTCGGTGGTGTTAATGCCGAGAATTCGGTGCCGGGTTGTTTGCGGCTTGCGCGAGGTAATGCTGATTTTCTGCTTCAACAAATGATTCATCAATGTTGATTTGCCGACATTGGGGCGCCCAATCAGGGCGACGAAACCACAATTCATTTAGTGTCCTTATTTAATAATTCGAGCATGAGCTCCGCTGCCGACTGCTCGGCTTTTTTCCTGGAATTTCCCATGCCGATACAAGACTCTGTCGTTAATGGCGTTGTGCACTTAACTTTGAAGGTTTGCTCATGTGCAAGCCCCGACATGGTCATTAAGGTGTAATCCGGCAGATCCATTTTTTTTGACTGCATTAATTCCTGTAATTGGGTTTTAGGATCTTTCTGCCAATTATCCAGCGACAAGCTTTTCAGCTTTTCCGCAAACATCTGCAAGATCCATTGCTGGCAGGCATCCATGCCCTGGTCGTTGTACAGCGCGCCGATAATGGCTTCCACCGCATCGGACAGGATCGAATCGCGGCGAAAACCTCCGCTCTTCAACTCCCCTGAACCCAGCAGCAAATAATCACCCAGCTGATGCTTTCTGGCCAACTCCGCCAGTGAACTCTGATTGACCAGGCTCGCTCTTAACCGGCTCAAAACGCCTTCGCTGGCACCCGGAAACAACTCATATAACTTATGGGCGATCACAAAACCCAAAATTGAATCGCCTAAAAACTCCAAACGTTCATTATTGCTCGAACCTGCGCTTCGATGCGTTAAAGCCATAGTAAAAAGCCGGGGATTATTGAACGTCAGGCCCAGCTTTTTAGATAATACTTCAGGCTTTTTTATCACTTCTGTCCGACCTCGAAAGAGTCATGAAACTCGGCTAATGCGCTCAGGTTGCCGACCAATTTCACAACCGTCTCATACTCGATATCCACCTTCACATAATCGCCATGCCTGACGACGGTAATATCGTCCTGGTTAACATCGTAGACGTAATTGATGTTAAAACGCTTGGTCAAGCTATCCCTGATTTCAAATTCGCTAAGCGTTTGCAGATCGGGCATTTGTTTTAACGCCTCCAGAGCGCTCTTTACCTTGCCGTGATCCAGGTAAATAGGGACTATCTTAAGTGTCAATAAGGTAAAAAATCCGATCAAGCCCAAAACAAAAACAAGCGAGATCAAGGTCAAGCCTTGCTGACGTCCAGGTGTTAAATTCATTCTTTTCTCCAGATGATTTATGAAAAAACCAAGTATAGTGCAGTTTATTTCAGCGCTGTGCCAATACGGTCAAGGTTCACACCTTTATATTGCCAATCCCAGCTCATCCAGATAAAAAAAGCTTGTCCAACCAGATTTTCTTCGGGAACCGTGCCCCAATAACGGCTGTCATTGCTGTTATCGCGGTTGTCGCCCATCACAAAATAATTCCCCTCCGGCACCACATAAACACCCTCGGCTGAAAGCGCTCCGCTCCTGATCAAAATACTGTGCTCAATACCGGTCAAGTCTTCCAGCAAGTGCTCATTCCCGGTCATATCCTCGCCCTGGCCTACACCCTGATAGCGTCCCAAAGACACTTGATTGATCGGCTGCCCGTTGATATGTAGTTTTTTATCGTAATAAGCAACCCGATCGCCCGGCAAGCCGATCACACGCTTGATGTAATCGACAGTCGGATCTTTAGGATAACGAAAAACGACAATATCCCCGCGCTTGGGTTCATTCAGTTCAATGATTTTTTTGTTGATAACCGGCAAACGTATGCCGTAAGTGAATTTATTAACCAGAATAAAATCACCTATCAGTAAAGTCGGCATCATTGATGCCGAAGGGATGCGGAAAGGCTCGGCAATGAAAGAGCGCAGCAATAACACGATCAATACGACCGGGAAAAAAGACCGTGCATACTCTACCAGTATAGGTTCATGTTCTTCATCGAAAATCTCCCCCCTCGCTTTGAGCACCAGCAAATACCCGCCCCAAATTACACCGGTAACCAGCGTGGCGACGGCAAGAAAAAAGGAAAAATCGTAGTCCATGTTTTTAAATTTAGATTAGGTTAAGGGCTAAAGGCTAAAGGCTAAAGGCTAAAGGCTAAAGGCTAAAGGCTAAAGGCTAAAGGCTAAAGGCTAAAGGCTAAAGGCTAAAAATTGAACGGCTTATTAAATCCAAGCGCAAGCTTTTTTACCTTTAGCCCTTCACCTTTTGCCTGTTTTTTTATTCTTTATTAAGCTGCAAAACGGCCAGAAATGCTTCTTGAGGAATCTCAATATTGCCGACCTGTTTCATCCGTTTCTTACCGGCTTTTTGTTTTTCCAGCAGCTTTTTCTTACGGCTGATGTCGCCGCCGTAACATTTCGCAATCACGTTCTTCCGCATCGCTTTAACGGTGGACCGAGCGATAACCTTGGAGCCAATCGCCGCCTGTATTGCAACCTCGTACATTTGCCGCGGAATCAGGTCTTTCATCTTTTCAACCAAATCCCGGCCCCGATTTTGGCTCAGGTCGCGATGCACGATGATAGACAGCGCATCCACTTTCTCGGCATTAATCAACACATCCAGTTTGACCAGCTCGGCCGGCTGGAAACGCAGGAACTCGTAGTCAAACGATGCAAAGCCGCGGCTGACCGACTTTAAGCGATCGAAAAAATCCAGCACCACTTCGCTGAGCGGCATTTCATAATGCAGCGATACCTGTCTGCCGACGTACTGCATGTCTTTCTGCACGCCACGCTTTTCTATGCACAACGTGATCACGCCGCCCAAATAGGTTTCAGGAACCAGGATATTGGCCCGGATAATGGGTTCCCTGATTTCCTTGATGGTCCCCATATCAGGCAACTTGGCCGGATTATCGATCATCAGAACCTGTTCGTTCTGGGTGATGACCTCATAGATAACGGTAGGCGCCGTCGTGATCAGATCGACATCGTATTCCCTTTCCAAACGCTCCTGCACAATTTCCATATGCAGCATGCCGAGAAAACCGCAACGGAAACCGAAGCCTAAAGCCTGCGAGGTTTCCGGCTCAAAATACAAGGAAGCGTCGTTCAGGTTTAACTTCTTCAGCGCCTCGCGCAAATCCTCGTAATGATCGGAGCTGACCGGATACAAGCCGGCAAAAACGCGCGGCTGAACCTTTTGAAACCCGGTGAGCTGCTCAGCAGCCGGGTTATCCGTCCAGGTAATGGTGTCGCCGACCGGCGCGCCGAAAATGTCTTTGATACCAGCCACGACATAACCGACTTCGCCGGTATTTAGAATATCCTTTTCCAGCCGTTTGGGGGTAAAAACGCCGACCTTTTCGGCGATAAACGACTTGCCGGTGGACATGATGGTGATCTTTTGCTTCCTGCGGATACTGCCGTGCATAATCCTGACCAACGACACCACGCCCAGATAACTGTCGAACCAGGAATCGATAATCAACGCCTGTAACGGACCTGCCGTGTCGCCTTCAGGCGGCGGAACTTTCAGCACCAATTGCTCCAGCACATCCTGCACACCCAACCCTGTTTTAGCGCTGATCATCAGCGCCTCGTCGGCCGGGATGCCGATCACCTCTTCGATCTCATTCTGCACCCGCTCGGGCTCGGCAGAAGGCAAATCGATTTTATTCAACACCGGCACCACTTCGAGCCCCTGCTCTATCGCCGTATAGCAGTTAGCGACGCTTTGCGCCTCGACGCCCTGAGCCGCATCGACGACCAGCAGCGCGCCTTCGCAAGCCGCCAAAGACCTGGAAACCTCATAAGAAAAATCGACATGCCCCGGAGTATCGATGAAATTAAGCTGATAGGTCTCGCCGTCTTTCGCCTTAAAATCCAGCGTGACGCTTTGCGCTTTAATGGTAATGCCGCGCTCTTTCTCAATATCCATCGAATCGAGCACTTGCGCGGACATTTCCCTGTCGCTCAGGCCGCCGCAGATTTGAATGAAACGATCAGCAAGCGTCGATTTTCCATGATCGATATGCGCGATAATGGAAAAATTTCTTATATGTTTTAAATCCACTTGGTTTTCAACTTGTTATGGTAGTGTTAATGCATGGCGCCAAACATTGTCGTAATCGTATTTGCACACCTGTGTCAGCCTGCATTGTAACAGATTTAGACCTGTTCAAAGCCAATGTTGAGGGATATTGCGCACATTAGCCTCACTGATTTTGGGGCGTAACATCATCATTACCCGGCTTCGCCGTCTCCGCAGTTACTCCCAACCAACTGTATATCCGCTTAACAACCAAGCCTTCATCATGCAGATAAGCATGGCCTTCATCGTCGATTCTAATCTGCCGGTAACCCGCATTTTCTTTTGCCGCCAAGCGCCTGTCCCTGGCGCTTTGTGTAACATCAGGCACATCTACCGCACCATAAATATCCAGCATCGGAATATTGATTTTTTTGATAAATTCCAGCGTTTGACCTGCTTTGTTGTCGGTAATCGGCGCCGGCAGACTGATAGTCACCAGCGCTTTAATATCCAGCCCCTGCTCACTGAGCGCATAAACACTCATCAGTCCGCCCAGCCCATAACCGGCCACAATGATATTTTCCGCGCCACCGCTCCTTGCATAGTCGATTCCGGCCCGAATCCGCGCCGCCGCCTCAGGAAACAACGCATAATAATCTTCCTGTCCAGCACCGACTTCCCTGAGCGGCATTTGCAGCGAAAGCGTCGCCCAGTTATGCTCGGGCAAAAAAACTCTCAAGCCGTAAATCAGCGGCCGCTGATCGGGATGCCCCCCCATATCATGGAGAATAATAACGACCCCTTTCGTGCCGGCTTTTTCGGTTTCGGTATAAACACCGAGGAATTTTTTTTCACCGGACTCCAGCCAGAGCGCCTTACCGATAGTCAGCGTCTTGTTAATGCCTTCGGCAAAATCGGCTTCCCGCTTTTCATCGCCGGCCCAACAGACATCGCCAAGCAAGTAGCCCATGCACAGCACAAAAACAACAGCCCTAAGCGACTTCATCGGCTCACTCCAGGCCGTAAAAATCGCTGTAGCGATATAAATCATGCACATGCCGTAACAACACCATAATGACCGACGCAACCGGCAATGCCAGCAGTATGCCCAGAAAGCCGAACAACTGGCCTCCGGCCAATACTGCGAACATAACCGCAACCGGATGCAGGCCGATTTTATCGCCCACCAGCATCGGCGTTAACACCATGCCTTCCAGCGATTGTCCGATGATGAAAACAATACCGACCGGCACCAGTTGTATTAAGTCATGAAATTGCACCAAGGCCGCCACGCAGGCCGTAACGATACCGACAATCGACCCCAGATAAGGCACGAAACTGACCAACCCGGCCAACATGCCAATCAACAAAGCCAAATCGAGGCCGGTCATCCACAAGCCGATACTGTAAATACAGCCCAAGGCCAGCATGACATAGAACTGCCCGCGGACAAAAGCCGCCAATACCGTATCGACTTCGCGTGCCAACTTGGAAGCGGTGGGCGCGACACGCCGGGGCAATAAATCGTGGATTTTGGCAATCAGACCGTCCCAATCGCGCAATAAATAGAACGTGACCACAGGGATGAGCAGCAGGTTCATCAGCCATGCGGCTATCACCCCCCCGGAATGCGAAACCGAGCTCATGACCGTTGCGGCAATGCCGCCTGCTTGCTCCCAATGGCCTTTAATCAGATTAATAATCTGGCTAAGATTAACCGGCCTGATGCCCAGGTGAAACCGCCGCTGCAACCAGGGAATGACGGTCTCATTGAGCCATGCGACATAGGCGGGCAGGTTGCTTACAAAATGCTCGACCTGGTATTCCAACAGCGGCACAAGCAGCAATAAAACCAATGCCAAAACCAGCGTCATCACGGCAAAAACCACCAACACGGCCTTGGTTCTGGATAATTGATAGGTTTCCAGCTTATCGGTTAACGGATCGCCGAGGTAAGCCAACATCGCTGCAAACGCAAACGGCATCAATACCGGGGCCAACAGGTAAACCAACCAAGCCGAACCTGCGATAAAAGCGAAAACCAGCCATTTTTGTGAATCGGTCATTACAAAACCTCAATGCAATATGTATCTGTGTAGTTTAGTACCGCCAATTACCGCCGCCGCAACAGGAAGAACAACCGATATGATTGGCGCAATAAATGTTCGCCGCATTCCTTTTGCAGTCTAACTGCGTATAAAGCCATATCGATATTAAGGATCGTGCATAAATTAATTTAGGCAATTACCATGAAGAGCATGAAGGGCATGAAGACTTAAACCTTTCATGCCGCTTCATGTCCTTCATGGTTAAAAAATGAAAAATAAAACTTGCTCAAGTTATTTCATGCATGTTTCTTAACAAACTCGTCCATTGCAAAAATAAGCGGCAATCGAACCGGTTTTTTTAGGACTTATCCGTTCCAGTGCGCAGGTCAACCGCCATGAACGCTTAATGCCGTCCTCCACCAGAATCGGCGCAGACATCGCCTCGACAGGCGTATGATGTAAAAAAGCGCTCCAACGCCTTGTTGCAGAACTTTTCATAACTACGGGTAGAAAGTGCCGTAGCACCGTGTATTCAATCGCTTATAAACAAGCCGATGCTTTCTGCCGCATCGGCTTGTAGAAAAACTTCCCCTACGATTACGGCGCCAGATTGAGCGCAACAACCGCAGCCGCGATAGCCACTAAGGCCAGTATTATCAGCACAATAGTGCCTTTCTTCGTACTGAAAAAATTAACTGGTTTATCTTCCAGAATTTCCACGCCTTCAATATAGGCATTAACCGCTTTGAACTTGCCCCGATTATCTCTTGCTACCTGGTAATGAATAACATCGCCGGTCAACGGGCGGCGACTCGTTCCCTTAAGCGCCGAAATATGAATAAAAATATCTTTTCCTCCATCATCAGGGCTGATGAAACCAAACCCTCGATCTTCTTTCCATGTTTTTAAAACTCCCTTAATCATTGTCTTTGTCATAAAATTTCTTTTGTTGTTTTTAGCCTTGTCCGCGCGAATGGATAAAAAGCGCCAGCCGTTTTACAGCTGTTTTTACGAAGCCTACAGCGAGTACCTGCTGTTTTATCGTTTAGCGAATCCAATCTCCGGCGCTTATAAAACAAATAATCCCGGTTAGATACAAGATCCAGCCGGGATATTTCGTGGCCTAGATTTGTTTCTTTATGATGACCTTATCATCGATAATCAACTCCGATATTCCGCCCAAAGACGCATGCAATGTACATGATGCCGTTTTGAACCCTTTTTCACCCACCCATTTCAACGTCACATAGGTTTCCTTATCGCTCTCGACTTCGGAAGGGAAAAATACCTGCTCCCCTGTTTGCTCCTTGATTTTTGGCGGACACTTTTCATTTGCCATGGTTTGCATTGCAACATTGTTTCTAATCTTAGCCGCAGCTTCGACTTGCTCAACAGGCTGATCTTCCTTACTTAAGCCAACCATAACAAAACCCATTACAAAAACGGCAATAACAGCCAGCATTATTTTTTGTGCTTCAGACATTTTTCTCTCCTCATTGTGACAATCGCCAACCATTTTACAGGTTGACCTGCGTATTTACCTTAAAATTCTATGAATGCAATCCATCCTCAACAATTTGCCTGCATTGTTGGCGCAACGCCTTTTAAAACTCAATCCCCTGTTCCGCCTTGATGCCTTGTTCATAAGCATGTTTTACTTTGACCATTTCGGTTACGGTATCGGCGCAATCGATGACCTCAGGCGCCGCATTGCGGCCCGTCAAAATCAAATGCATCCAGGCCGGTTTTTCATCGCGAATGAAATCGGCTATTTCCTGGCCAGAAATCCAATTATAGCCGCAGCAGTAATTGATCTCGTCCAGCAGCACCACGTCGAATTCTTCAGACAGGATCTTGGCTTTGCTAAACTCCCAAATCTCCCGGCTGGTTTTAATATCCTGCTCAGGATTTTTAGTATCCCAAGTAAAACCGTCGCCCAAGGCATGCCATTCGATATTATCAAAGCGTTCGGCGGCTTTTTGTTCGCCGGTTTGCCATTTCCCCTTAATATACTGGACCACGCAGATTTTCATATCCCAGCCTGCGGCACGGAACACCATACCTAAAGCACTGGAAGACTTTCCCTTGCCTGAGCCGGTATTGACCAAAACCAGCCCCCGTCGTCTATCTCTCGACTTCATAACACCATTCCGTAATTTGAGTATACATAAGAACTCTCGTCTTATAGCGACCGGCATTATCGCCTGAATCCAGTTAAAATCAAATGTCTGGCTTTGCACCGCACGCGCTGTTCAATCACGGAGCCGGATTTGCAGAACAGTTATTTCTAAACGCGCATGACATTGCCGTCATCAGGGACAGGAGGACCGGAACCGGGTTACAGCGGAATTTTCCAGCTAATGTTCAAGATGCGCGCGGTGGTAAAGCGGCGCTCGCAAAGATTTGAGGGATTTAAATGACTTCTACGCCGCCGCAATCGATTTTTGCGGCCCTTATAGTTTGTTAGCGACCAACACGGACGGCCTATTTTTATGGCGAGCGATGAGGATTATATACCATCGTGGTGTATTGAGATTTGATGCCTGTTTTTTGATAACACAGAGTTTGATACCTTGCCGTGCTTAGTTTTATTTTATAAGCACCGCTAAAATCGGCGCAGTGGCATCGATTAGCACTATTTTTTTTGCGCATCGCGGGCGCTTAACACCTCAAACTCAAGTTTTATGGCCCGCTGCACCCATACATCGCATGATAGTTTAAGTTTCCAGTTTTCCCGCTTTAACTTATAAATGTACTCGTTAGAATCTTTTAGATGGGACTCTATCACCTTAAGCTGGCTTTCAATCTCACCCAGAGTTTGAGTATTTCGTTTCAATGTTTCACGCAGCAAATGCTGAGCATGCTTGCTTTCGTTTAATTCAATTATTTTTTGATTTATTTCACTTTCAAGCTGCTCTATCTTGGTCACGCAAACTCCCCCGGCCATCGCCATAAAACTGCGGTATTGAAGCGGTTGTTCGATTCCTGTTTTTTATGCCCCGGATTACCTGATGCTCTGAATACCTGATGTTATGGTGCAAATAATTCCGTTATTTATTTGCACCTTATACATGCCCCAAAAACGCCAAACCGGACCTATCGAATTAAAACTCTTCCCATTCGCTATCGTCGTGTTTTGGCTCCCTATGAATAACGGGCGCTACCGGCTTTGGCCCCGCCACGCGAGCAACCGGAGCTTTGGCTTTTAGCGGAGCGGAAACTTTCTTTGATGAGTTTACTTTAAAAAAATTGAGCAACTTGGTCATGTTGGTGGACTGCTCGCTCATTGAAATACTGCCCGCTGCCGCCTGTTCCGCCAAAGCCGCATTTTGCTGGGTAATATCGTCCATTTGAGAAACCGCCTGGTTAACTTGTTCGATGCCTGCGGATTGCTCGGCGCTGGCGCTGGCGATGTGGGCGACAATGTCGCCGACTTTCGCAACGCTCTCGACAATTTCATTCAGCGCGGCGCCGGTTTCATTAACGAATGCCGTTCCGGCGCGGACTTTCTGCACACTGCTCTGAATCAGTTCGTTACTTTGCTGGGCGGCATCCGCGCTCCGCTGAGCCAAATTACGCACTTCCGTCGCCACAACCGAGAAGCCTCGCCCCTGCTCTCCCGCCCTGGCCGCTTCAACGGATGCGTTTAACGCCAACAGATTAGTTTGGAATGCAATTTCATCAATCACGCCGATAATCTCGGCAATCTTGTTGCTGCTGTCGTTGATTTCCTGCATGGCTGCGATAGCCGACTTAACCACATCACCGCCTTTTTGGGCCAATTGGCTGGCCGAATTAACAACCTCGGTCGCTTGAACCGTATTCTGCGCATTATTTTTCACGGTGCTGGCCAGCTGTTCCATGCTGGCTGCGGTTTCTTCGAGGCTCGCCGCTTGCTGCTCGGCACGGCCGGAAAGATTGTTGTTGCCGCTGGCCATTTCCTGCGATGAGCTGTCTATAAAATCGGCCGCATCCCGGATTTGAATAATAAAATCGCTCAATTTTGCCAGTGTGCCATTGATATTATTCTTGCATTCGGCATAGACGCCTTGGTAATCATTAGTGATAGAACTGGTTAAATCGCCTTGAGACATGCTTTCCATAACTCTATTGATGTCATTAAAGGCGCACTCTATGACATCCGTCAGTTCATTGATACCGGACGACAACATTTTGGCGAATCCTTGCTTGTCGCCCATGTTAATGCGGCTGCTCAAATCGCCTGCTTTAATATCCTGCACTAATTGTTCAATCTCCTGTTCAATTAAAATGTCCTGGGTTCTGTTCTTCCATTCCGCAACAAAACCGATGCGCTCGCCGTCATCATTAATAACCGGGCTGGCAACCACATTCATATGCTGGCCGGCAATAACCAGTTCCGAACTGTACGGTTGCGTTAGGCTTGCCAATAAGCGTCGCTGGTGAGCAGGGTCCTTGTGAAAACTATCGATATTGGCGCCGATCAGTTTATCGACAGCGAAATTCGGCAACTGCTTGCGAATATCCTGTTCGACTTCCTTGAGTATCTTCTCAACGCTCTCGTTGGTATAAATGATTTCCAGATTGTTATCGGCTACCATGACGCCGGACTGGACATTATCCAATGCCTGATTGATCCGCATGGCTTTTTCAGCAGCCTCTCTGGATTGCGCCAAATCCAGACTCAGATTTACTTCCATTGAATACAGGCCGCGCTGAAAATCGCCGACCAGATCATTCCGGGTTAAATCCTGCACATTGCCGAATCTCTTCTCTGCCAGACGATAAAAAATACCGATGGCTTTATTTAATACCGTGGTAAAGCTTTTGATCACATTGAAACCAATTGCCGATGCAACCGCAACTGATGCCGCAACACCGGTCAACAGCAAATAGTCCTGCACTAAAAACAACTGATACATCAGGTAAAAAACAGGTATCAGAAGCACCGCCAACGCCACCGCCATTTTTTTCCAGGCGTCCATCTCCTTGATTGACTTGACCACGGCAGCTAAACCGGTAGGCCTTATTGTTGCTTTCCTTGCATTAACCAGCTGATATAACTGTTCTGCCTTTTCAATTTTCTCACGGCTTGGAGCGCGCCGGACGGAAAGGTATTCATGAACTTTCCCATTTTTAAATACTGGCATTGCATTCGCTTCCACCCAGTAATAGTCGCCCGATTTCGCCCTGTTTTTTACCAACCCTTGCCAGGGTCTAAGCGATTTTAAAGTCAGCCACAAATCTTCAAAAGCGGCCGCCGGCATATCGGGATGACGAACAATATTATGACTTGCGCCTATGAGTTCATCGCGGGTAAAACCGCTGATATTGATGAACTCGTCATTGACGTAAGTAATAACGCCTTTCAAGTCGGTTCGAGTAATCAACAACCCACCTTTTTTCATCAGGATTTCCTGATTAGTTACAGGCATATTCATTTTCATTTGTGCTTCACCTTACGAACTAAAACATTCGTTATATTATTAATCGTTGGTTCGTACTTTCTAATTCAAGATTTGAAAGATACCCGCCGCACACCCTGCCTAACTCTTGGCGCTGATCACTTCGCACTCATGCCGTCAGTAAACTACGGTTTTTTCTCTTTTCCAGGATTTCCTCGACGCGCCCAATACAGCCCCCAATAACTGCCGATTTGTAATACTCGGATAACTTTCCGGTGGAATCGTGACTTTATCTATAACCTTTTTTATTTCCGATTTGGAAGCATAAAAACATAATGCTTTATTAGTTATATTGTTTTAGTTAACGAATTATTAAAACCCGGCTATCGGGAATACCCCCATCTCGGCGAACAACCGTCATTTATAATTGTACATAGCCATGTTGTTCTCAAGTGCTAAAACAGTTTTTAATCAACAATCCTGTTGCCCACTCTTTACCCGTAAGAATCATTAGCCGAACGTAAACAGCGTATTGCTGCATGGATTTCGCTCCGCACGCTGACAACGAAAAAGTGAAATACGGACTGACTGAATTTTTCTGCCGAAGAAGTAGCATGGCCGCGCGCTTAATAAAACTTCAAGAGGACATTCGTGAAATAAGCGACCCATTTTGGCTGGCGATTATGAGCCAAATCAGGACGGTTAGAAATCAGCCAACCGCCCTCAAATACATAAGACTCACAAGAAGCATTGTGTAAGCATATTCCTACACAACACAAATCAATCAGACAAATTTAATCACTCAAGCAAATCGTTCTTGAATGCGTAATGAATAATTTCGGCGTTTTTAGACATGTTCATCTTTTTCATCAGGCGGGTCCGGTAGGTGCTGATGGTTTTCACACTGAGCGACATCTGCTGGGCAAGATCAGTAATGCTTTTACCCGCACAAATGCCGCAAAAAACCTGAAACTCCCGGTCGGTCAGCGTAGCGTGCAGCGGTATTTCCTGGTTTGTATTCAATTCCGCAATCAGTTTTTCAGTCATCGTCGAGCTGATATATTTCCCTCCCTTGGCGACCTTGCGAATCGCCGCCACCAATTGCTCGGGAGCGCTCTCTTTGGTCAGATAGCCGTCCGCACCCGCACGCAGCATTCTGATCGCATACTGATCTTCAGGATACATGCTCAGGATCAGGATAGGCAACTGAGGAGATTGATGCTTCGCCAGCTTAATCAACTCCATGACATTTTTACCCGGCATGGCGATGTCGAGCAGCATGACGCTCCATCCCTCGCACCGTATAAGTTTCAAGGCCTCATCGCCGGAACCGGCCTCGCCGAATATTTCCATATCGGGAATATCGGCGAGGATTTGTTTCAGCCCTTGCCTGACAATGGCATGATCATCGGCAATCAATATTTTAATCATGGCCGCCTTCGGACGACTTTAGACGCATGTTTAACACGAGCGTGGTTCCCTTTCCCGGTTTACTGTCGATGGCGATTTCTCCGCCGCAATGGCGTGCGCGCTCATGCATGCCCAAAATACCGTATTTACCGGGTTTGTTCATCTGCGCCTCCGTCATACCGCAGCCGTTATCCGTTATTTTCATCACCAGACTATTTGCGGCGGTTTCAACATCAAGCGTTACTTTGGTCGCTCTGGAATGTAAAGCAATATTGGTTAATGCTTCCTGCATAATCCGAAAAATCGCTATATCCGTACCGTCATCGATCACGATATTATTTTCCGGCATCGTCAGAACGCATTGCATGCCGGTTTGCTGCCTGAATTCATCGAGTTTCCAGTCGATCGCGGCTAATAAACCCAGATGATCCAGAATGCTTGGCCGGAGGTCGGCAATAATACGCCTGACCGACCCAATCGCATCGTCCAATTGCCGATTCATCACCGTGATTTTTTCATGACATGCAGACCGGCCTGCCGGTAATTGTTTACTCAACCAGCTTAAATCCATTTTCAGCGCCGCCAGAAGGCTGCCCAATTCGTCATGAATTTCCCGCGCGATTCGGGTTCTCTCATCTTCCCTGGCCGTTTCCAGGTGACCGGACAAATCCCGTAGCGCTTCCTCCGCCTGCTTCCGTTCGCTTATATCATGTACCGTGCCGATAAAAAAATGACGCTGCTCGACGTCGAAATCACTGACCTTCAGTTCCATCGAAAAAACAGAGCCGTCTTTTCTGACACCGCTCACCTCGCGTTTGAAACCGAGTATTTTTGCCTTGCCGCCGTTCAGATAGGTTTTTAAATAAGTATCGTGCCGCCCCTGCTCAGGTTCAGACATCAACTTGTTAATATTATAACCGATCAATTCCTCGGCCGAATACCCGAAAAGCCTCTCGACAGACGGATTGATTTTTTCAATGATTCCAGATTCGTTAATAATGATAATGCCGTCGAATACGTTGTTAAAAATAGAGCGCATCCTTGCTTCGTTTTTACTCAACAAGTCTTCCATTTCGATACGCCCCGTCACGTCATTCTGCACTCCGACATAGTGGGTAATCTTGCCTTGCTTGTCGCGTATCGGCGAAATATAGACTTCGTTCAAGAATAAGCTGCCGTCTTTGCGATAGTTGCGCACAACCGCATGCCCATCGCGATAGCTGTGCAAGGCCTCGCGTAGTTCTGTAACGTTCGCTTGGTCTCGATCGCTCTGTTGCAGAAAACGGCAGTTTTGGCCCAACACGTCCTGCCTGGAATAGCCGGTTGTGCGCAAGAAAGCTTCATTAGCATAAATAATGGGAAAATCTTTATCCGCCAGCCCGGTAATAATAATGCCGTTGTTGCAGGAATCGATCGCGTGCTGCATCAGATACAATTCTTCTTCATTTTTTCGGCGGGAAGTGACATCATGCAAAACGCCGTATAACTGTACGACACCGCCATCAATCGGGTCGCGAACCGGCAATGAATGATCGCTGAAATAGCGGGTGTCACTGTCGTTAATGACCACCCGGTACTCGCTGATGTCTTCGCACCCCGCCAGTAGTTTTTCAAACCGGTCTTGAACGATTTTTATATCGTCCGGGTGAACCGGCAATACCCAATCGCAAGCCTGTTGTTTTGACTCGCCATCGAATCTTACACTGCCGATAAGCTTTTTTAACTGCTCCGTACTCCATTCCAATATTGGCTTGCCGTCCGGCGAAATAGTCATTGAATAAGCCAAGTCCGGCTCAAAACGGGAAATGAAAGGATCCCGTCTTTCATATCGCGGCGCCTTGCTTTCTGCATTTTTGCAAAATTCCGTTTTTTTTGTTTCCAGCAGGCTGGATTCTACCGCATCGAGTAACCGGCGCCTGTTGCGCTTGACAATATAATCGGCCATGCCGCTTTTAATCGCGGCGACTGCGATGTCTTCGCCGCCGGAATCGGTCAACATGATGACCGGTAAACAGGCATGGCTCGATTTAATTGCCTTAAACAAGGTCAGTCCGTCTGTCCAACCGAGCGTGTATTCTGTAATCGCCAGATCAAAACCGGTTTCGGCCATTTTTTCATCGAACACCTCACGGCTGCAAACCTCAACCATATCCGCATCGGCAAATTTACCGCGCAATGTTGCTATCGTTAACGAGCGCTCAACGGGGTCATCGTCAATAATCAGAAATCGCATGCTTTCTCTTATACATCATGTTGTGTTGCCCTATAAACCCACTGTAACTTGATATACGGCGGATGGAAACTCAAACCGCCTTGCCCTTCAAAAACGGCAAGGTGAAATCGGGCGCACCGCTCAGTCCGCCCCATACCCCGCCTTTCAGCCATCCCGCCCAAGTTGTTCGTTCGCTCTCCCTGTAAACGGCGGCGGCTTAGACCTTACATCACGTTCGGCAGGAATTTCCCGCTGGAAAGCACTTTCAGGCAGGCGTCCACAGCCGCACTGTCGAGCTTACCGCCCCGCATCGCAATAACTTGCCGTATCGCGTCGGCAATTTCCAACGACTGCCGGTAAGGACGATCCGAGGACATCGATTCCACGATGTCGGCGATAGTAACGATGCGCGCCTCCAACAGAATTTCATCCCCTTTCAAGCCGCGCGGATAGCCCGAACCGTCCAGGTATTCATGATGTTGGCGGATAATCTCGGCAATCGGCCAAGGAAAATCGATCTGGCTTAGAATCTTGTAGCCAACCTCTGGGTGTGTTTTGACCAAGCCGAACTCAGCAGCCGTCAGACGCCCCGGTTTAGCGAGGATATCGGCGGGAATGTGAATCTTGCCCAAGTCGTGAACGGTGGCCGCTAAATGCAGCCCGCGCAGACGGTGCTCCTCGAGCCCCATTTCCTTGCCGATGTCCATAGCCAAATCGGCAACGCGCTTTTGATGCCCGGCGGTATACGGGTCTCGCTGTTCCAGAGTGGAGGCTACGGCGAGCAATGTATCTTCCAGCGTTTTTTCCAGCTTGACGGCCTGATTAGCTATTTCCAGCAACGATCCTTCGTAGGCCGCGCGCGTCCTGCGCGACTGAATACCGAAACCGAGGTTGGAAACAAGCTCATCGAACAGACTGATTTCACTCTCGCCAAACGCTTCGGGATCTTTGGAATATACCGTTAGCACGCCGGCGATTCTGTCATCGACTTTGACCGGTAACGAAATCGAAGACCGGATGCCGAAATTCTCGGCTTTTTGCCGCCAAGGTGAAAAATCCGAACTTTCGAGGAGTTTGTTGCAGACCGTCGTCCGCCCAAAACGTATCGCCCTGCCGGCCGGCCCATTGCCGAACTTATCGTCGGCCCAACTGACATTGAGCCCGTCTATATAGTCGCGCGCCGCGCCGGACCCGGCGATAATTTCGACGCTACGCGTTTCATTCCGCCTAGCCCAGCCGAACCAGGCCAGCACATACATATCCTGCTGGGTAATCGCATCGCAAACAGCTTGCAGCAAATCGGCTTCCGTTTCGGAAAAAACCAGCGCTCTACCGCTGCAACGCAGCGCTTCCAACGCCCAGCTGCGACGCTTGAGCTGCTCGTTGGTACGCTTTCTTTCCGTGACATCATGAAAAATCACCACCACGCCGTTCACGTTGCAATCGCTGTCCAGCAGCGGCGCCTTGGTGGTGTGAATCCAGTGCTGCTCACCATCTCTGATATAGGGCTCCTCAATTGAAATGGTGACCTGTTCCGACATCACTTTACGGTCGTCGGCCCGATAGCGCTCCGCGAACTCTCTCGGGAAGAAGTCGAAATCGGTCCTGCCCTCAATATCTTCCGGCCGGATGTTAAGATCGCGGGCATAGCTTTCGTTGCAGGACACATAGACGGAGGCGGTGTCCTTGACCATGATCTTATGCGGCAAATGGTTTACCACTGCGCGGAATCTGTCGTCATTGAGTTTCTGAGCCTGCTTAACGACCAGCTGCTGTAACATATCGATGTATTCACCCTCCAAATGACCGACAATGTCATGCTCATTGAGAATCCCAACCATACATCCGCTTTCGTCCACCACCACGAAGCGGCGGATGTTCAATGCCTGCATTGCCGCCACCGCATCGACCAACAGCATGTCCTGCGTCACGCTATGCACCGGCCCGCTCATCACGTCGGCCAGCCGGGACTCCAGTTTTTGCAGGCGGAACAACCTGACCATGTCGCGCTCGGTGACGATACCGATAGGCTTTCGTTGTTCCAACACGACGACACAACCGATATTAAGTCTCTGCATTTCGACTGAAGCCTCCATAGCCGAATTATCGCCTCGCATGCCAAGGTGTTCCTGAGTCATCACTCCGGCGATATTGAGTGCGCCAACGAAGCGTTCGATACTGTAATTTTTACGAAAGTCGGTTTCAGTGACAATGCCGGTTGGCTTACCCTCGGCATCGGTTACCAGCAGGTGGCGGACACCATGCAGCACCATCCGTTGATAAGCCGAGTGCAGCTCTTCGGCTTCCTTGATGCAAATGACGCCGCGCGTCATCACCGCATCAACGGTTTGACTGACCGGAATCTTCCGATTCAGCGCCCGGATCACATCGCGTTCGGTCAATATGCCTATGATTTTGCCTGCGTCCTCGATCAACAAGCAGCTGATGCGCAAGGTTTCCATACGCTCTGCGGCCAACGCCAGCGTCAATCCGGCCGATACCGTAACCGGGTTGCGCGTGGTAATGTCGCGAACGAATTTTTGCCCTCCCTGCATCGAAGGGATATTAGCCGGATTATGATTGTTCATGTTTGCTTTCCCGGTTCAGGGAAGGTGTAACCTTTATCGCAAAACAGCCGGATACAGGCATTGATCACTTCAGGGTCGTAATGGCTGCCGCTGTAGATCTGCATTTGCCGCATCGCGTAGTCAATGTCATACGCCCGGCGGAAAGGCCGGTGCGACAGCATCGCCTCAAGCGCGTCACAGACGTGAATGATTTTCGCCTCGGGCAAAATCCGCTCATCGTTGAGCCCGCGCGGATAGCCTGAACCGTCTACATTTTCATGGTGTTGGTAAACGATTTCGGCAATCGGCCAGGGAAATTTGACGTCCCGCAGAATGTCGTAACCGGCCTCGCAATGCACCTTGATCAGCTCGAATTCTTCCGGCCCCAGCTTCCTGGGCCTAACCAATATTTCCGCCGGAACTTGGATTTGCCCGACATCATGCACCAGCGCCGCCAGATACAAGCCCTCCAGACGGTCCGGCTCAAATCCCAACTCTTTACCTACCGCCACCGCCAAATCGGCCACGCGTTTTTCATGGCCTGCGGTAGTCGGATCGCGATGCACCATAGCCGAAGAAAGAGCGCCGATGGATTGCTTGAGGATTTCATTCAATGTCTGGGTTTTCCGGCCGGATTCGGCTACCGCCTGCAAACGCTCATCCAGCAGCTTAAGCAAACCGCCGAACAGCATAGTGGATACAAACTGTACTAAGAACACTGTCATACCGATTTTATGGAATATCGACAGGCCGCCTGAAGGCCCTGGAATCAACAGTAGAGACAAGGATTCCGAAATACCGACGGCAATCCCCGCCAGCAGAATAGTTCCAAGCCGGACATCATTGGAAGCATTTTTTGCTCGGGAAAGCGCCACAAGGATTGCCGAAAGCAGAAAGCAGCCCATGATCCCAAGCAAACCTGCAAGCGCCGCCGCTCCCCCGATACGCCACCGGTAAACGGCTTCAACCACTGCTGTCGCAAATCCCACCCAATAGCCGCCGAAAATGTTTGCTATCGCAATGGCGGCGCCTCGAAGATCGACGATGACATCGTCTCCTATGTTCAGGTGAAATGTAAGCGCTACTATACCAAACAGAACAAATACGATATTTCTGACCTGTTTTCTGCTTTTGTCGGGAAAACCGGGTGGAAGCAACAGTTCCAAGACGATAAAAAAACCCAAAAAAGCCAGCATGACGCCGGTGGACAATAAAATGTATTGCAATTCTGACATGTGTTTTGTTGTCTTTTAGTTAATCGAGCCGCCCAATGGGCTGCGCAACGTGTTTTTACCGCTCTCGGCATTTATTTTTACTCGCATAGCTTATCATTAATAAAACAAAACAATACTTTAAGCCTACTTACGGGATAAGGCCGATATTGTGCGATAGTTTGGCTGATACGGCATGGTTATACCAATCCCAATAAGTTTTTATTTGCCCCCTCAACCTAACCTTCTCCCGCTGGAGAAGGGATAATATGCGAACTTATTGGGATTGGTATTACTTTATATTGCCCATGACGTTTTTCGCCCAGTTGATACTGTGAATATAAGTGTCGCCGATGATGGCTTGGTCGACATCCTTAAATGCTATTGATGAAATATCCCAACGTTCGTAACTGATAACGCAATCAAGCGCTTCCCCGCCCAGTCCTTCTTTGTGCAATATGGCGGAGACAATCTCATCGGCCAAAGGCAGTTGATTAAGCGCTTCATCCAAAGGCACATCCAGCAAGCTGTCCAGGTTGGATAAGATGCCGATCAGAAAAAAATCACCTGATTTATTGCCCGTCAGGCCCGCCAGTTCCTCGCACATTTTGCCGCGTATCAAGGCGTTTTGCATAACCGCTTCCGGCTTGCTGGATAAGGATGCCAGCATCAATATATTTATCCAGCGTCTCATTTCCTTGAGTCCCAGATAAGAAATGGCATGGCCGATGGATGAAATTTTATTGGGCAGGGCGAAAAACGCGGAATTGATGTAATGCAGCAACTTATAGCTAAGCCCGACATCCAGGGAGATTATCTTGGTCATGTCTTCAAATTCGACATCCGGGTTGTTGGCTGTGTTTAACAATTGAATGGCTGTCGCTTGATTAACGCTCATGCGCTTGCCGGAAACCGTATTGGGCTTGTTGAAAAAGAAGCCCTGGAAATAATCGCAGCCCAGTTCAACGAGGTATCGGTACTCGGCGTATGTCTCTACTTTTTCCGCCAGCAATTGTACGTTGTAAGGTTTCAGCCGATTGATCAGCTCGCGCGTTTTTAACTCGCCCATTTCCAGAATATCCAGCTTGATAATGTCGGCAAATTCGACCAGCGGCGTCCACATCTCGGAGAAAACGAAGTCGTCCAGCGCAATGATATAGCCCAATTCCGACAACTCTTTTAAGTTGGCGATAATTCTTGAATCGATTTCAACATTTTCCAGTACTTCAATGACTATTCTATCCTTAGGCAGGTGCAAAGGCGTTTTGTCCAGGATGTTCTGAGTCGTAAAGTTAATGAAGGCTTTATGAGGCCCCACTATGGTATTGAGGCCAAGCTCTAAAATCGTGTCGGTAATAACCTGCTGGGTCGCTTTGGCGGCGTCGTCCTTATAATTCAGGTTAAAGTCATTGCCTCTAAAAAGGAGCTCATAGGCGCAAACATTCAGCTTTTGATCGAAAATCTGTTGCCGCCCAATTATTATGTCTGCCATTTAAATTGTTTAAAGGATTAAATTAAAAAACAGGATGGAGCTTGCGCCCTATTCCAATAAGTTGTACCGGTTTCAATCGTCAAATCTACAGAACATCGCGAAATGCAAGGAAAGGCCTATTTTTTATAATGCGCTTTAGAGCGGAACAGGATCAGGTCGTTTTGCAACGCAATACCTGCTTTTTGTATACCGTTTCAATGGCCTCCAACCTCCGCCAAAGCTTCGTTATGACTTCTTGCCTTTTCACGCATCAAAACTCCTCCCAACCGCCTCCATCCTCATAGAAGCCTTCCCACTCATCATCATTCTCCTCGGTAACCGGCTTGGTCACTGTTGCTATCGGACGTTTCCAGACCGTATGAACGAACAAAAAAACTGTCTCTTTGGGTAATAAAAGACCACCCAGACATCGGCAATAATCCGGCGTATCGGGAAATGAAACTATTGTTACTTTGGGCAGGGAGGCTGCATAAAAAGCGTCGTTTAAAATCATTGCATCACCTCTAATTTGAAATGGGTTACTGCTTGGGTTTTATCGCTTCGTCTTGACTCTGCCTCCGGTGCATCCCGATCAACTCAAGCATCGGGTCGTCTTTTGCCAGCGTCTTGATAATGCCTATTTTCTCGGTCGCGGGGTCCGCCAGATCAAGAAGGCGGGCTTCCGGCAGCAACTGTTTTTGGGTATCGGCGACAATGCGCAATACCGGGCGTAACGGCTCTTGCGGATGGGTATCGGCAACCACGCCAACCTCTCCGGTATTAAGTTCGACCACACAATCCAGCGGATAAATACCGATCATCCTGATGAATTTTTCCACCAAATGCGCATCAAATCCCGATTTCACCGATCGATACAGATGCCTCAATGCTTCGGTCGGCGATAGCGTTTCTGCGTAAAGACGCTCCCGCGTTAACGCTTCATACACGGAAGCGAGCGTTACCATACGCGTTAGCAGGCTAATTTCTTTGTCTTGCAATTTTTTCGGGTAGCCATTGCCGTCCATTCGTTCATGATGGGAATGAACGATTTTTAGCACATCCACTGGGATGCCGGGCGTTTGGGTCAATACCGTCAAACCATATTCGGTATGTTTTTCCATGATCTTGCGTTCGGCGGTTGTCAACGGCTGTTCTTTTAATAAAATTCTGTTTGGAATCATCACCATACCGATGTCATGCAACAGCGCGCCAAAACCCAGCGTATACATTTTGTCTTTCGGAATACCTATATGCTTGCCGAAAGCCAACGCCAAGATACAAACATTGACCGATTTGCGCGCCAAGCCATCGTTTTTATCTTTAAGCCGCGTCAGACCGATCATAGCCTGGCTGTCTTTTACAATGTTGACGGTCAACTCTTCGACTATTCCCCTGATCTTGGGATTATCGATACTGCGCCCCAGCCTGACATCATTTAAAACTCCGGTTAATATTGTTTGGCTTTCATCGTAGACTTTTTTACACGAATTATTTTCAGGGCTTGTGTCAGATGGCTCGTCTTTGCGCGGCTCGATTATTGTCCTAGCTTCCGATCGGCTAATGACGTCAACACCTTTTTGGGTGTCGATATAAACCGACTCGCAATACTCCTGTAATATGTTTATTTCCTTGTCTAAGTTAATCAGGAATTTCCGGCGAAAAATGGGTATATCGACCCATTTCCGGTCTGTTCCGCAAATGAACATACCTTTTTGCAGTTGTTTTACATTAATTTTTTTAATCATTTTTATACAACATAAAATACTGTTTATCTATCTATGCGATACCCAATAGTTCCATCACGCAATACTATATTTATATAGCGTTTTAAAACCCTGTCCTTTAACTCATTTCCTATTGCCGATAGTATTCCGTGTTATTTTTTTCGCCGCCTCAAATAACCGGGCTCATGCCGCGCAAGCCCTATTTAATTCGCCGTCCGGTAAGGTGAGTCTAAAAAACGGGCGATCTGTGGCCGTCATGATGGCTTTCGGAAACGGCGAACGCCTTCGCGGCCGGATAGAAACAACACTTCTGTTGCGGAATCCGTGCTTGTGTTTTCTGATCGCGCCCGTATCCGGGCTCAAGGGTGTTGTACTGGGAGAAAAGCGGCTTTTGTTTGCCGCAAAAACGCGGGTGAAGGCCCGATTGCCTGACCGAAAACGGATAATTCCGGTATCGATTAGCGAGCGGTTCAACCTAATTGAATTGAATCTTAGCAGCGCGACGACTCAAGCGTCGGCGTTTATCTCTGCCAGTCGATAAAACAGGATCGTATCAAATATTTTTACGAATAAGCGCTTCCGTAAAAATATCCGCACAACTCATAGAGAGTAGAACAACACCCGAGATACCGTCCCATTGGTACTTTATTGCATCCTTGCGCCGTTGGTGTGACGTCGGCTCCGTTCTCAGCCTTACCGGCCTAAAAACTGGGGCAATTATATGAAATATTTTTAGAAAAGCAAGCCGATCTGCGGCGTTGCGCGACAAACAGCCGGCCGTTTCAGTGCCGCCGGGAATCATAGTAAGGTGCAAAGCGACTTTTATCGTCAACGCATTTGTCGCCTTACACACATTACAGCAAAGAGGGATTATTTTGAGTCGACCTGCTTGCCGTCTTCGATCATCCGGTTTCCGCGCTCAATTTTGGCTTTGCCTTGCTCAACCATGATTGCGCCTTGTTCCAATTGCGTATTGCCTTCGCTAACCAGTTTTTTTCCGCGCTCAACCATTTGATCGCCGAGTGTTGGGGCGCTTGAGCATCCCGCCAGTAAGGCGATGGTTGTTGCTGTCAATATGATGTTAAATTTTTTCATGGCTGTTCCATTTAGTTATATCAATTGACAGTTATTGTACAGTTAAAAATGTAATTGGTCGCAAAGACATTCAAATCACCGGATATGAAACTTAATGATTTCAACAACACGGGAAAGGCCTTACGCCAGAGCCGGCTTTTCCGTTGTATTGCCTTGATGATCGGCTAAATCCGGCTTGGTTGCATGCTCCAGCAGCAATTTAAGAGGGCTTCCCTGCCGAACAACGACGCCATCATCAATGCGGTTTGGCCTGCCCGGTTTTGATGATTGACACCGCATGGGGCGTGTTCCAACAGCCAGTAACCAAAGCCCAATCCGCTGGGAGCGGATCGGGCCGCCAAAGGCGCACTAAGTGCGAGCGCCGGGAAGGCGCGACAAACGGGAGAAATACCATCCGTGCATAAACATTAGTGAGTGGTTACGGTTTTTTGAGAGGCGGATTATTGCAACCCCGGTAATCGTCAAAAACTGATATTCCCCTGCACCCAGATTTTCTGGGTATCGGTGCCGAATTGATCCGCATCGTAATAAGCGTATTTCGCCAGCACCGAATAATGCTTACCGAATTTCTTCAGCGCCTGGACATCCCATTCCTTGCCGTAATGAAGCTGGCCGGTGTCATCGGAAAAATCATGATAAACCCCGGTTAATACGACGTTGCCGCGATCCAGCGTGGTCAATACGGTGCCGAAGACATCGCGGATACCGTCAGCAGGCGTAGCCAGGAATAAGTCCGCCCAGCCCTGGAAGGCATGATTGGTGCCCAACGGCGTATCAAAGGTTTTATTGAGCCCCTTGCCGTCAAGCTGCTCCATCGCCCCCTGGAAGGTAAAGTTGTAGGCGGTAAAGCCGCTCATCAGGTTGATGCGGTCCGCTTCATATTTGGTCGCGCCGTGTCCGTAATCAATCTGGCGGCCCCATTCGGCGGTATAAACCAGGCCGTAGTTGTCGCCGAGCTTATAAGCATCCCCAGGCTTTTGAAAATTGCTCATCCGCAAACCGTAAGTTTGGCTGGATTTTTCATAATTTTCCCGCTCGGTATAATCCAACAAGTAGGCGTAACCGACCAAGTTGCCGTAATCGCCGACTTTATAATTGACGTTCAGGATCGGCGCTTCGATGTTTTCGGTCGTGGACGTAAACGTTTGCACATTGCCGATATAACCGGCGTTAACGGTTAGGCCGAACAGCTGCTGGTTGTTGTGGGTAAGCAGTACCGAATCGAAGGTTGTTTCCATTTGCCGCCAGCCGACGTTGCCGATAAAACGGTCGTCATCCAACTTGATGCGTTGCCGTCCGCCCTTAATGACCGTGTCGGGGATGCCTGCATAGCTGAGCCATAGTTGATTCACTTCGCTTTGTTGAGGGTCTGCAACCGTCGAATAAGCGGTATTGTTGTTGCGCGTACTGTTGAAATCCTCCTGCATCGCAAGGTTGCCTTCGTATTCTGCGTAGCCTTGCAGGCCGTGAAATACCGGCGACAACAAACCCGCCCGCAAGCGGGCGGTGTTGGCGTTGGCGGTTCTTTGCGCGCCCCGGTCCTGATCGACGTTTTCGTAACGGTAGTTCAGGTCGACCTTGACCGCGCCGTTTTTGCCGTAATGATAGAAGTTAAGCGCGTCTTCGACTTGCTGGGTAACGTCGGCCAAGGCCGAGCCACTGATCACGGAAAGCGCCAGCAAAGAAGCGGGGAGTTTGGTTTTTTTCTTCGGCATAAAGCCTCCTGATGGATTGATTTAAAATGATAACTCAGCGTAATGGATTGATTCACCGCGAAGGCACGAAGAAATAACATGTGAGATTTCATGTTGAGCTTGATTCCCAAGCTTCATAGACCGTGAAAGTATTAAGAACGTGGAGTACAAGCCTAGGTTTGTACTCCAGTACTCAATTGAAAATCGATAAGTTAAAAACAATAAAACCGGTTTTTACAATACTTTCACTGTCCCTTCAGCTTGGTAAGCCGCAAACTTCGTGCTCTTCGTGTCCTCTGTGGTAAATAATTTTTCTAATGCGTATGGTCGCACTCGGTCAGGAAGCTCAAGATGCTCTCCCGGTATTTGTAGTAATCGGGATGTTCCAGCAGGGCTTTGCGGCTACGCGGCCTGGGTAAATCGATGTCCTGGATTTTGCCGATTTTGGCGTGCGGGCCGTTGGTCATCATCACCACCCGGTCCGCCAGCAGGATGGCTTCATCGACATCATGGGTGACTACAATCGCGGTGACGTGGGTTCTTTCCCAGACTTCCATCAACACTTCCTGCAATTCCCAGCGGGTCAAAGAATCCAGCATGCCGAACGGCTCGTCCAATAGCAGCAATTTGGGCGACAAAGCAAAGGCGCGAGCGATACCGACCCGCTGCCGCATGCCGTTGGACATGTCTGCGGCTTTCTTGTACAGGGCGTCGCCCAAACCGACGCGGGTCAGATAGTATTCGGCGATGTCGTCGCGTTCCGACTTGGCGGCATGGGGGTAGACCTTATCAACGCCCAACATCACGTTTTCAAACGCGGTCAGCCACGGAAACAGGCTGGGCGCCTGAAACACCACGCCGCGATCGGGTCCCGCGCCGTCGATTTCCTTGTTGTCCAGGATGATGACGCCTTCGGATATGCTGTTCAGCCCGGCTGTCATCGATAACACGGTGGACTTGCCGCAGCCGGAATGGCCGATGATCGAGATGAATTCGCCTTTTTTCATTTTCAGGTCGAAGCCCTCCACGACTTTGACCGAGCCGTTGCCGTCGGGTGTCGGGTAAATTTTGGACAGCTGCGAAAACTCCAGGTAACGCGGGCGGACAATATCGTCATGCCCGGATGCCAAGACCGGGGAGACGCGATCCCATTCGGTGTTGGTGTTGGGTTTGATTTTGGGCAGGACGATTTTATCAACGGCGGAGCCCAGGTTTTTTTCCATGCCGATGTCCATCAAATAACGGGTGATTTCGGCGCGTAAGCGTTTAAATTCGGCGTTATGGTTTAACGCGGTTCGGTCTCGGGGACGCTCGATATTGACAGGAAAATCCGGGCCGAAGGTTGCATCGGGCCCGGGATTAAGCGGGATAACCCGGTCCGCCATGTAGATGGCTTCATCGACGTCGTTGGTGATCAGGATCACGGTTTTCTTCTCCTGCGCCCAGATTTGCAAAATCTCATCCTGCAAGTTGCCGCGCGTCAACGCATCCAGCGCGCTGAGCGGTTCGTCGAGCAGCAAGATGTCGGGGCCGGCGGCCAAGGCGCGGGCGACATTGACCCGTTGCCGCATGCCGCCGGACAGTTCGGCGGGTTTTTTATCCATCGCCGCGCCGAGATTAACCATCCTGACGTATTTTTCGGTATGCGCCCGGCGTTGCTCGGCAGGCCAGTGCTTGAAAATCTGATCGACCGCCAGCGCGACGTTTTCAAACACCGTCAGCCACGGCATCAGCGAATAGTTCTGGAACACCACGCCGCGATCCGGCCCCGGCGCGGTGATCGGCGCTCCCTGTTTCAGCACCTCGCCGCTGTCGGCCTGGATCAAGCCGGCAATGGTTGAAATCAGCGTGGTTTTGCCGCTGCCGGAAAAGCCGACAATGGCAACGAATTCGCCTTCTTTAATACTCAGGTTGATGTTGTTGAGGATCGATGTCGCGCCGTAGCTTTTGCAGACAGACTTTAATTCCAGCAAAGGCAGTTGGGCGTCATTCGATGGCGCAAGCGGCTTGTTCTGCATACGCTTATTTACAATGTTAAGATTTACGACGGACATCTTCGGCTCCTGATTTAAAGTGCTCTACCGAAAGAGAATAGGTTTTGTAAGGACTGCATGATGCGGTCCAACGCAAAGCCGATCAGCCCAATAGTAAAGACCGCGACCATGATCCGGCCCAACGAATTGGAACTGCCGTTCTGGAATTCATCCCAAACGAATTTGCCCAGCCCCGGATTTTGCGCGAGCATTTCCGCAGCGATCAGCACCATCCAACCCACGCCCAGCGACAGACGCATGCCGGTGAAGATATAGGGCAACGCGGACGGCAATACGATTTTCTTGATTTGGGTGCTCCAGCCAAGGCGCAGCACCTTGCCGACATTGATCAGGTCCTTGTCTATCGATGACACGCCGACCGCGGTATTGATCAGCGTCGGCCACAGCGAGCACAGCGTGACGGTAATCGCGGAAGTCAGGAACGATTTTTCAAACCAGGAATCACTGGTAGTAACGTACACGGCGCTGACCACCAGCGTGACGATCGGCAGCCAAGCCAACGGCGATACCGGCTTGAAAATCTGCACCAGCGGGTTGATCGCGGTGTTGAATACCGGACTCATGCCGCAGAGCAGGCCCAGCGGCACGGCGATCAATGTCGCAATCACAAAGCCTGCAAACACCGTGTAAAGGCTGGTGAAAATCTTGTCCAGATAAGTGGCCTGGCCGTTATAGGGGCGGACTTTGATTTCGGCAGCAGGATCTTCGGCGTGTTTTTGCTCGTTGCGGGCTTGCTGGCGTTGGTAATACTCGGCTTCTTTGGCCCGTTCGGCGAAATGGTCGTCCAGCAATCCGGCGGCTTCATGCCACACCGCGACCGGGCCTGGAATCGCGCCCAGGCTGGTGTTGACCTTCGATGCGGAAAAGCTCCACAGTCCCAGAAAGACCATAAAAGCGAGCATCGGTACGCCCATGACCAGCCACAGTTGGCGGATTTGCAGCGAGGGATTTTCTCCGGCGGCTATTTTCGCCAGCGGAACAAACCAAGTGAGGCCGGTTATGTTTAAAAATTTTATCAGTTGCTTATACATGGTCGGTACCTTTAAAAGCAGGTGGAAGGCAAAAAGTTAAAGGTAAAAAAAACGCGTCCTTGCGCCAATTCAACGTCCGGTGTTTCGGTCGGCACTTGCACTTTTTTCGGGCCGGTTTCCAAGCTCTAGCTTGGGAACCGGCGAGCCGCGACGCCGGAGCGTTCTACTGCATTCCTACGCCGGAGCGTGGGAACATACTTTTACTCAACAACCTTGCCTCCGGTCACTTTTTGCTTGCCCTTAAGACCGATAGCAAACTTGCTCAGATAATCATTGGGCTTGGTGGCGTCGAAACTGATGCCGTCAATAAAGTCAGCACTGGGCGGTTTGATGCCGGTTTCGTTGTCGGCCGGAAAATCGCCTGCTTTCGCCTTGCCTTCGGCGACCAGCGCCTTGGCCGCAGCCATGTAAATATCGGGGCGATACACTTTCTTGGCGGTTTCCAAATACCAGTCGTCGGGCTTGTATTCGTTGACTTGCCCCCAGCGGCGCATTTGGCTCAAATACCATATTGCATCGCTGTAATACGGATAAGTTGCGTTGTGACGGAAGAACACGTTGAAATCGGGCAGGTCGCGTTTGTCGCCTTTTTCATATTCGAAGGTGCCGGTCATGCTGTTGGCGAGAACTTCGTAATCCGCACCGACATATTGTTTCTGCGACAGCATTTCCACGGCTTCGGGACGGTTTTTGTTGTTTTCCGCATCCAACCACATGGCGGCGCGGATCAGTGCTTTGACCACTGCTTTGTGGGTGTTCGGGTTTTTGTCGGCCCATTCTTTACTCACGCCGAAGACTTTCTCCGGGTTGTTCTTCCAGATTTCATAATCGCTGACCACCGGTACGCCGATGCCTTTGAACACCGCCTGTTGGTTCCACGGCTCGCCGACGCAGTACCCGACAATCGTGCCTGAATCCATCGTTGCGGGCATTTGCGGGGGCGGTGTTACCGACAGCAGCGCTTCGGCGTCAATCTGACCCGATGTATCCTGAGGCGGCGCATAAAATCCAGGTTTGATGCCGCCGGCCGCCAGCCAGTAACGCAATTCGTAGTTATGGGTGGATACCGGGAACACCATGCCCATATTGAAGGGTTTGCCTTCGCTTTTAAATTTCTCGACAACCGGTTTTAACGCATCGGCTTTGATCGGATGCACGAGTTTGCCGTCTTTGACCGGAATCTGCGGCTTCATTTGTTTCCAAATGTCATTCGATACGGTGATGGCATTGCCGTTTAAATCCATGCTGAATGCTGTAATGATGTCCGCTTTAGTGCCAAAACCGATGGTTGAACCAATGGGTTGCCCTGCCAGCATGTGCGCGCCGTCCAGTTCGCCGCTGACGACGCGGTCCAGCAAGACCTTCCAGTTGGCTTGCGCTTCCAGTTGCACCGAAAGGCCTTCATCCTCGAAATAGCCTTTTTCCAGCGCAACCGCCAACGGCGCCATATCGGTCAGTTTGATAAAGCCGAGTTTTAGGCTGTCTTTTTCCAGCTTTTCAGCAGCACCGGCACAGTTTGCAAAGGACAAGGTTGATATTGCGGTCACGGCAATGAGCGCCATAACCCGTTTTTTGATAGTAAGTCGTCCGGTTTGTTTCATATTGACCTCAGCAGGTTTGAAAAAATCAGCAAAAAAAAGGCGTCACCCGGCTAAATACAGGGTGTATTCATCCGGGTAGACGCCTTTGTCTGTTTGGGTTCGCCGTTGAACCCCTCTATTTTTTAGCGCCCCATCGTTGGAGCCTCTGTATTGATTAAAGCAATCGTTATGCCAAAGTTGTCAAATCGCTATTTCATAGGTTTAAGCCAGGAATACAGGCGGTCATGGCTGTTATTGGCGTGGCAAGGTGAGGCGGGTTGATGTCGGTAATGCATCAATTCTGTGCATCCGATTGTCTGTTTGCACCAACGGTGAAAATTTATGGCTAATAAGCTTCCCTCTTCTTCTAACTCCAATAGAACAGGGATAGGTTAGGAACCGATATTACGCACGGGTAGTTTTTATCCTGTTTGGCGCGCTGCCTGGATGGGGTGCGTAAAATGCATTTAATTCGCGGCGTAGCGCGACACTGCCATTAAGGAACGTGCATGAAATAACTTGAGCAAGTTTTATTTTTCATTTTTTAACCATGAAGGACATGAAGCGGCATGAAAGGTTTAAGTCTTCATGTCCTTCATGCTCTTCATGGTAATTGCCTAAATTAATTTATGCACGATCCTTAGTTAGAAAGGCTGGGACTGCACGGTGCAGGAGGTAGAGCACCAACAGTAGGCGCTTTAGGCGACGCAGGAGCAGTTGCCGAGAGGGGCGGGGTGAGAAGAATAAAAATAAGGAAAAAAGCCTTATTTGATCCCCTCATCCTAACCTGATCATGCCGGACTATCCTGTCCGGCACCCTGCGGGCGAGTGCAAATCCGCTCCCGGCGAATTTGTCCCTGAGGGAGAAGGATCTGTCCATCCTTAACTTAATGGCGGTGACGTAGCGCGTGGGAACGAGAAAAAATGAAGAAAACCGGCCGCTGGCAGGCGGCCCAATCCCGTAGGCAGTTACATTAAAACGTTTCCCACTCGTCACTATCGGCAAGTTGTAACTGTAATTTTTGAAGGACAGGCGGATTCTTAACGATACTTGTTCTGGCCGGTGCCGTTTTCTTTGGCGCAGGCGCGGCATGGAAAGAACTGCTGGCATTACGGGAACTGTCGGCGATTTTAAAACCGCTCACTATGAGCGCCAGGTTTTGCGCCTGTTCTTCCAGCGACTCCGCTGAAGCGGCGGCTTGTTCCACCAGGGCGGCGTTCTGTTGGGTGACGTCGTCCATTTGAGTAATGGCCTGGTTGACCTGCTTAATGCCGGAACTTTGCTCGGCTGAAGCTGCGGTGATTTCGGCCATCATGACGGTCACTTCGCGGATGGAATCGACGATTTCTTCCATGGTGCGGCCGGCTTGAGTGACCAGTTTACTGCCGTCGGCGACTTTATCCACTGAATCGCCAATCAAACGTTTTATTTCTCCGGCAGCCGTCGCGGCGCGTTGCGCCAGATTGCGCACCTCCACCGCCACCACTGCAAACCCCCGGCCTTGTTCGCCGGCGCGGGCGGCCTCTACCGCGGCGTTGAGGGCAAGTATGTTGGTCTGGAAAGCGATGTCGTCGATCACCGAAATAATATCCCCAATTTTACGTGACGATTGGTCGATGCCGTTCATTGTGGCGACGACTTGCCCGACTACTTCGACGCCTTTGCCCGCAATGCCGGATGCGTCAACGGCAAGCTGGTTGGCATGTTCGGCGTTTGCAGCATTATGCTGTACCGCGGAGGTTAGCTGTTCCATACTGGCGGCGGTTTGCTCCAGACTGGCGGCTTGCTCCTCGGTGCGATGGGACAAATCATTGTTACCGGAGGCTATTTCTTTAGCTGCGGTGTTAATGCTGTCGGTGGAGTCCTGGATATCTCTGACCATGTTTGTGAGGCTTTCTACAAGCGTATTCATACCCGTGATCGCTTCGCCAAAAGTGCCCGGGTAGTTTTTGTCTATAGTTCGGGTCAAATCGCCTTGAGCCAGTGCGCCGGCGATACGCAATATATCGTTGAAGCCGACATCGCAAGTTTCCATCAGGTTATTGAGATTGGTCAAAATCCCTTTGAACATGAACTCAAATTTATCCGCATCGCTACGCTTTGAGAAATCGCCCTTAGCGCCGGTTTCTGCGAGCATTTTGATTTCGTTGTTAACACCGAGGAAGGTTTTTTTGGCATTGTCCATAATTTCGGTAATGACAATTGTCTCGCCCGGCAAGACATCCATATCCATAGAAAAGTCGCCTTTGGCATACTGATTGACAATATTGATCAGTCGTCTGTTTATAGCGATGCGCGATTGAATCAGTTCATTAACTTCATGCGCCATCTTGCTATAGGTGCCGGAGAACTTTGAAGCGTCGAGCTGCTCTTTGACCCAGCCTTCCGCATGTTTTTTAGCCATGTTGTCCAGATCGGCAACGAAGACGTTAATGGAATCCTGCATGGTTTTCATAGAACGTAACAGCTCCCCGATCTCATCTTTTTGATGAATGTCAATACTGGAGTTCAAGTCACCTTTTGCGATGGCTCCCGCTACCTGTTGGATCGTTTTGAGCGAGCGTAAAATGCCGCGGCTGGTCAGTACGGTTAATACGACACCCAGCGCGACGCTGATCACGAAAATGCCGATCAAGACGATCCTGTACCCGGATGTGGTATTCCGGGCCTGCGCCTCGTCTTCTGTGTTGCGCGTTGCTGCAAGTCTTGCCACCTGATCGATGACAGTACGGTGTTGTTCATAAGCGCGGCGCATTTTTAGGAGACTGGTCCGTGCGCTGTCGCGGTCGCCCGTCTGGATGCTTGGCAGAAACTGTTGGTCGGCTTCATTGTAAAAGGCTTGTGCCGGCAGGTAAGCGCGTTCAAGGAAAGGAACCTGTAGTTCCTGTTCCAAAGGCTGGCTTAACCAATAATTGCGACGGGATTCGTATTCCGCTTTTAGCGTTTGAAAACGGGTGACTAAAGCGCCGATTTCATCGGGGGTGGAGGCTTGGGTCAGTTGCAGCGCGACCAGATAGGATTCGATGATGTATTCAGGGGGCGGTGCAATATCGGCAATAATATCTTTACCCTGAACGAGATGTTGATAACTTGGGCTGTCGATATTAACGGTATTCATGGCCTTGAATGTCGCTAAACCAAACAACGAAAAACCGATGACCAAGGTGCTCAAGATTATCGTAAAACGCATCTTAATAGTTAACTGCCTAGAATTTTTCATCTTGGTTAGCATGATGCAATTTCCTCTCTGTTTGTATGATATGGATTGTTAAAACGCTTCGACCGCCCCCCTGTTTTTCGGCTCATTGTAAATGTTTGGGCGGATATGTGTTGAATGCCCGAAAGCGACGGCTGTTCAAAGGGCTATGCATAGCCTTCGGCAGCAATATCGATTAACAGGATGCGCTCATCGTCCAGTCTGAGCGTTAAGGTTTGGCAAAGTACATCGGTATTGAAGTCCTTATAGCGTTCGGACGTTATCAGGCGATAGCTGTCTTTTATCGATTCAAGCGCCAGCAATTGATAAAAATACGGCCGCCATGCCCAGTTAAAACCGATGCGTGTAGGGTCCTCGAACCATTCGCCATCGGCAAAATTAAAGTTCGCTGAAATTTGTTCGCCGTCGTTATTGCACAAATAAAGCCGCAACAGGCCTTTTTCTTCAAACGGGTATGCCGAGATCGAGTTGAGATTGAAGCCTGTTTTCAATGCTTTCTTAAGGTGGTTGCACAAGCTTTTAATTTTGGAGATATATTGTATTTTGTGTTGTTCTTTAGTCAGCGTGTTGTTCAGGAATGATTTTCTTAATGCTTTAATTTGCTTTTGGTAATGCGTCGGATTTTTGAATTCAGCCTCGGCCGATGAAAACAAAGCCCCCTGCATGTATTGCGCTCCGCAGTTTAAACCGAAAAAGAACTCGTCCTGGGTTTCGACGCCTACGCAGACGATGCGGCAACCGGTGCGTTTCGCCAAACGGGTTAACAGATGGACTATATCGCTGGCAATGCCGCCTTGAGTCGCCTGTTTAAATAGCTGTACATCCAATTTGATCAGGTCGGGTTGAGCGGACATCACTTGTTCCAGCTGAGAAAAACCAGCGCCAAAATCATCGATGGCGACTTTTAACCCCAGTTTTCGATACACACCGATAATTTCAACGAGTCTGTTCAAATCGCCTTTTGCTTCGGTGATTTCGATAATAATGCGGCTTCTGTCTACACCCAATTCATCGAGCATCAGCAGGGTCGGCAATGAATTAAGGTCTGCGACCTTGCCGATCCAGTCGGCTGAAATATTGATGGTTAAGTAGGCGTTGCAATTTGACCGGCTGAATTTTTGCAGCGCTTGACGGCGAACGCAACGGTCCCATGAAATCAGCCGCTCATCGGCCGTATCCGGGCCGGAGAATAACTCGCCTGCGGAACTAAGCCGGCCAACGGCGTCCGCTTGCCAAGTCAAAACCTCATAACCGACGATGGCGCCGCTTGCAATACCGACAATAGGCTGAAAATAAGGAAACAGTCTTTTTTCTTGATTCATATCGAAAGGATTGATTTAAGGAGTTCGGGCTTAGGAATAACGTTTTTTGCGGCTTTATCGATTGCGCTTTTCCGTTATTCAAGTTTGGATTAATTTACGCTCAACTTTTGCCGCTCCTTAATAGTGCAAAAAATAGGGCGAAAAAAGCGCCTCCAGTTGGAATGCGCGATGCATGCAGTCCGGTGACGCTTTGCCGGTCGGGTTCGCCGTTGAATCCCTATTTTTAGTGCTCCGCCGTTGGAGCATCGGCTTGTTTAACGCAATCGTTGTGCCAAAGTTGCCGTATCAGTTCTTTGTTGGGCTTGTTTAATAAATACAGCTGCTTATCCGGTGTATTCCGTGAGATCGGAATGGTTTTTTTATGAACCCAATGCCCCGAATATGTGCAATTTTTCCATGTGTTGCACCAATTGAATACTCTTGATCTGCGAATGACGGCTTTGGAGCCGCAGCCTAGGTCGGCCAAGCTGTCGGCATAGAACCTGCTAACGTCAGGGTAGTTATTGTCAATCCGCAGGCATTTTACCGATGCCTAAAACACGCTCTCGCAATGTAATATGAAAACATTTATTAAGGTGACGGAGATATGGGTTCCCGCAAAAGACCGCGCCCGGCTGGAATTCAGCGCGGGATTGTACGGCCCCTTGAATGAGTTTCGGGTCGCCAGCGAAAAGGAATCTTTCGCTTACGACGAGGGTTTGCCCGGCAAGGCGTGGGCCGCTGGCCATCCCGTGGTATTAATGGAGTTCGATCATTCTTATTTCAAGCGGACCACATCGGCTAAAAAAGCCGGTTTAACCTGCGGTATCGCGATACCCGTGTTTTCAGGCGAATTCATCATGGCCGTGGTGGTTTTTTTATGCGGCGACGATCAACATCATGCCGGAGCTATCGAAGTCTGGAGTAACGGTTCGGGCGAAAACACGGAGCTGGCCGTGGTCGACGGCTATTACGGTACGCTGGACGATTTTGAGGACATATCCAGGAAAATGAGCTTCGGCAAGGGCGTCGGTTTGCCTGGGCAGGTATGGGCGGCAGGCATGCCGGTGCTTATAGAAGACCTGGGGCTATCCCCGGCTTTTATCAGAAGCGCGGCGGCCGGAAAAGCCGGTATAACGACGGTGCTGGGCATTCCGGTTTCGGTTGTTGGCGATCAGGTTTACATCATGACTTTTCTGTCGGCTAAGGCTACGCCGATTGCCCAGCGGATCCAGATATGGGCGCCGGACCCATGCGGCCGGCGCTTGGTGTGCCAGTCAGGCTACAGCAAACAAAATGATGAGCTGGCAGAAATGTTTGAAACCGTCCCGGTCCGTAAAGGCGAAGGCGTATTGGGCAGGGTATGGTTGACCGGCGTGCCGGTTATCAGGAATAACTCGAAAATGGCGGTTGCGGAAGGCCGCTTGAATTCGATGCTTGCAATGCCGGTCATCGATGGCGGGCATTTGAAAGCGGTGGTTACGTTTCTGTTTTAACCTGAAAATCAGTTGGAACGCGTGAAATCCGTTCGTGCCGAGCCCTTCGGCTACGCCCAGGAGAGCCTTGTGAAGCATCGGCGGATTTCACGCCCCACCCGTTTGCAATGCTCAACTGATTTTTCTAGGTTTAATCGATCATTACATCTCTTCCATGTCTTCCAGTTCGATATTGAGCGCTTTGGTTGAAAGCAGTAACTCGCTGACCGACGCCAGCAGCGATAAGACGATAAAGGCCATGCTGAATCCGAACGTAATGTTGCCGGAATACTGTAAGCCGTAAAAAATAAGGCCCATGGCGATTATGCAACAGATAATGCCGATGACTGCGAACAATTGCATAGCCACAATAAAGCGGATGCGCAGCCTCAAGCTGTCAATCTGTTTGACCGCCACCGGGCTTTGGGTTTTGTTGAACAGGTTATGCTGTTCCCTGATCCGGCTGGCGATCGCCAGAAAACGGTTGGAGTAGGCCAAAAACAAAACCGAAATGGCTGGAAACAGCAGGGCGGGGGTCGTGATGGTGATGTCCATGGTTTTATCCAGTCAGCTTTAAGTTCTTGCGGTCGCCAGGCTTTTTCAACAGGCGCGGGTGCGCGGAAGCGAATATTACCTTATTTCAGCCGGCAGCTGAATTCATAACCACTCGGCGGCAATATCGATCAATAAAATACGCTCCTCGTCGAGCCTGAGCGACAGGGTTTTGCAAAGCATGTCGGTATTAAAATCCCGGTAGCGCTCCGAGGTGACAATGCGGTAGCTGTCTTTTGCCGATTCCAGCGCCAGCAATTGGTAAAAGTAAGGCCGCCAGGCCCAGTTAAAACCCAGCTGCGTGGTGTCCTCAAACCATTTGCCGTCGGCAAAATTAAAGTTGGATGAAATTTGGTCGCCGTCGTTATTGCATAAATAAAACCGCAGCACGCCGCTTTGTTCAAACGGATGCGCCGATAATTTATTGAGATTGAAATCGCTTTCGAGGGCTATTTTCAGCAGATCGATCAAGCCCTTGATGTTGGAGATAAACTGTATTTTGTGTTCTTCTTTGGCTAAGGTTTTTTTCAGGAAAGTCTTTCTCAATGAGCTGATTTGCTGTTGATAATGCTTGGGCTCTTTAAACTCCGGCATGGCCGGCGAAAACAGATAGCCTTGCATATATTGGGCGCCGCAGCTCAAGCCGAAATGGAAGTCTTCATCGGTTTCAACGCCTTCGCAAACGATGCGGCAGCCGGTGCGTTTCGCCAGACGGGACAGTAGATGCACGATGTCGCTGGCGATGCCGCCCCGGGTCGCATTCTGGAATAACTGCATATCCAGTTTGATGATGTCGGGTTGTATGGCCATGACTCTTTCCAGCTGGGAAAAGCCCGCACCAAAATCGTCGATGGCTATTTTTAGTCCGTGCCCGCGATACACGGCGGCAATTTCAACAAGTTTGTCCAAATCGCCTTTTGATTCGGTTATTTCAATAATGATGCGGCTTCTGTCGATATTAAACTCATTCAGCATCATGATGGTGGGTAACGCATTCAGGTCGGAAACCTTGTCGATCCATGCAGCTGAAATATTGATGGTTAAATAACCGTTGTAATTCGATTGACTGAATCGCTCCAGCGCCTGTCGCCGCACCATGCGATCCCATGCGATCAGTTGATCGGCCGGAATATCCGGCGAAGAGAATAATTCGCCCGCCGAAATAACCCGGCCGGCCGCATCGTGTTGCCGGGCTAATGCCTCATAGCCGATGATAGTGCCGCTGGCGGCGCCGATAATCGGCTGAAAATAAGGAAAGAGTTTTTTTTCTTGATGCATATCGAGATGATTGATTTAAGGAGTTCGCCGTTGAACCCGTATTTTTGCGCTCCGCCGTTGGAGTTCTATGTTGTTTTTAGCAATCGATATGCCAAAAACGGAAGACGGTTGCAGTATCGGTTTTGTTGACCCAGATTAAACGGTTATAGCTGTTCTCCAGGCACGGCTCGGCTTTCGTGGCGGGGGTAAAGTGCTCCAATTACGTGCAATCTTGCCGAATGCTGCACCAATTTGATCCTTTTGAGGCGGCCACCGTATCCTCCCCGGCGGAGTCCTGTCATGCTCAAGGGAATACCCGCCAAATAGAGGTCGAGCATGCATGCGTTGATTGTGTTTGATTTGTTTACTATTTATTTCGCCGACGTTGCATTACTCGGCCGGTACGGAGTGTCGCCATGTGGTATATTCAATAATAATTCCGCTAGAATGGCCGGAAACGCCTCGTTGGCGCTGAGCTTTTACCTGGAGATTTTCACTTTAGGAACGTGCATGAAATAACTGAGCAAGTTTTATTTTTCATTTTTAACCATGAAGGACATGAAGCGGCATGAAAGGTTTAAGTCTTCATGTCCTTCATGCTCTTCATGGTAATTGCCTAAATTAATTTATGCACGATCCTTAGGTAAGACCTCGCTGTTATAGTCGCAGAGTCTTTATGTCGGCTTGGACAAGTAGCGTTGATGCGGTTGGGTAATCGCGATAAGACGGAAACGTGTGATGGAATGTGGACGGCTTTGCTGGCAGAATAACCGCACAGGGACGCCAAAAGCAGAAGCCGCAGGCGAAGGATTTGATCGAGTAAATAAGGAAAGGCCAATAGTTTTTCAGCCTTGAACCCGTAAACAACAAACTATCAATTGACATTATGACTACAAAATTTACTCCCCTAAAAGACCACGATACGCCTATCAAGGTGTTGTTTACCGGTTATTTGTGTACGGTTGGCATAGGTTATCTTTTCGCGTTAATCCAGATATTGTTTACTCACGGCATGGCCGACGGCAAGTTCGGCCTCTCTGTCGACGATATTGTTTACAGTTATTACGGTAACCGCTCAGGCACTGTTTTGGAGCAGAAACTGAACGGCTCGATGAAGGATAACGCGCCGGAACTGGAGCGTTTTAAGATCATGGAATGGGTTAGGGAAGGCGCCGATAGCGATGATTACAAGTCGGAGGGCATCGATAAAATAATCGAGAGCCGTTGTGTGATGTGCCATAACAAGGAGGCGTCCGGCATACCGGATTTTACCGAATTTGAGAGCTTAAAAGCCTTAACTACAGAGGATACCGGCGCCACATTCGCGTCATTAACACGGGTTTCGCATGTGCATATGTTCGGTATCAGCTTTATCTTTATGTTCGTCGGGCTTATTTTCAGTTTTGCCGAGACCACCACAACGCAATATAAGTGTATTGCGATCGGCATGCCTTATGTGTTTCTTGTCGCCGATATATTGTCATGGTGGCTGACCAAGATTCACCCGATGTTTGCCTGGCTGGTGATTTTCGCCGGTATGGGCATGGGCGTTTCATTCATATTCATGTGGGTGACCGCTATCCTGGAAATGTGGCTGTTTAAACCGGTGTTTATTAATGGTTGGGGCTCACGCTATTTAGAGTTGCGCGACAGCACCGACGCGTCGCTTGCGGACAGGCTATGGTCTTACGCCAAGGCGCTTGGCAGGCAGATTAAACCGGCGGCGGCTTTCGTGGTCGATCTATGGCTGACGCGCGGCTGGCCTGTTGTTAAAGGCTGGTTTAAAAAAATATCATAATTACTCGGCAGTTGGACAAATAGAGCATAGATGGTGAAGGGTAAAAAGCGAAAGGTGCAATAATTTTTTTGCCTTTTGCCTTTTGCCTTTTGCCTTTTGCCTTTTGCCTTAAAAGATTTTATTTAAGCAGTTCAGCCATGGCGATAACGTTTTTCGCCATTTCCCCAATCGCGATATTGCGGTCCATCGCCAGTTTCCTCAAGGTGTGATAAGCATCGTCTTCGGTAAATCCACGGGTTTTGATCAAAATGCCTTTGGCCCGATCCACCAGCTTTCTTTCTTCAAGCCTGGATTTTGTTTTTTCAAGTTCATTTTTAAGCCGTTGTTGCTCATTGAATCTTGCGATGGCGATATTGATAATGCTGTCGATGCGGTTGGGTTCGCCGCTGTTGACCACATAAGCGCTGACACCGGACTTAATAATTTGATTGATGGTGTCGGCGGTATCATCAGAAGCAAAAATTATAATCGGAAGCGACTGTTTTTGACTAAGACAATGAATATCCTGGAAATATTTTTTGGGGCTGTCAATATTGAAAATAACAATGTCGGTGCTGTTCTCCACTAGAGACTGAATGTCTGTTTTAGATGTTGCTGTGTTTGCGACCAAATAGCCCTTGGCAACCAGTATTTTTTCCAATAACTGATCGGCAGTTTCATCTTCAATAAGTAATACATTCAAAGCGTTCATTCTCGAATAATTAGCACAAACCAGGCCATTCACCATCGGAACCTGTGGAAACAGTTTGTGCTGGGGTTCGGGGCGAACGGGAGTAATGTGTTCGGCGCTTGCTGGCCGGCGGCGTTCCGAATCGCGTTATCACGAGTGTTTGCGAAACGCCGTCATCCCGGCATCAACAGGCCTCGCAGTTGTGGTTTGACGAGCCCCGAGCGTGGCAACGATGAGTTAAGTTATTGCCGATCGTATCCTAAGCGGACAGATGAAGTCAGACTGTTTCAACAATGTGCAGGATTATTCGGATTGTATTGGTGCAATGCCGAATGAACATTCAGTTGGCGTTGCACACATAAGGAGCATTATTCATCTATGCGCACCATCTTGGCTCGCACGGGTGCATGGTTTTCAGTTTAATGATTGAACAAGCCGTTAAAATCACTGGTTTGTTAAGGATGGCACAGGCATTGCTCTACAACCCGAAACAACAAACATCGTTACCGAGGTTGTATATGAGCGTAAAACAAACACTGGTCGTTATCGGCAATGGCATGGTCGGGCAGCATTTTTTAGCCGGCCTGGCCGAAAGCACCATTAAAGAGCAGTATCAAATCATCACTTTTTGCGAGGAACCCAGAGCGGCCTATGATCGGGTGCATCTATCTTCATTTTTCACCGGCACAACGGCAGAGGAACTGTCGCTAGTCGAAGACGGCTTTTTCGATCGGCACGGCATTATCCTTCATCTGGGCGACAAGGCCGCAAGCATCGACAGGACCGCTAAAACCGTCACCTCGGCAAAAGGCCTGACGATAGCTTACGACAAGCTGGTATTGGCGACAGGCTCCTACCCGTTCGTACCGCCCGTTCCTGGGCATGACCGCGCGCAATGCCTGGTTTACCGTACCATTGAGGATCTTGAAGCCATTGCCGCCGCAGCCAAAACCGGCACGGTCGGCACCGTCGTCGGCGGCGGCTTATTGGGTTTAGAAGCGGCCAAAGCGTTAATGGATTTAGGCCTGGAAACCCATGTGGTCGAATTCGCCCCGCGCTTGATGGCGGTGCAACTCGATGACGCGGGCGGCGCAATGCTGCGGCGCAAAATCGAGAATCTGGGCGTCATCGTGCATACCGGCAAAAACACCAGCGTCATTACCGACGGCGAACGGTGCGTCAACAAAATGTGTTTTGCCGACGGCGAAGAGCTGGAAACCGACATCGTGCTGTTTTCGGCGGGTATCCGTCCGCGTGACGAACTCGCCAGGGCTTCAGGCCTTGAAGTCGGCCAGCGCGGCGGCATCGTGATCGACAACCAATGCCGCACGTCCGATCCCAGCATTTATGCGATCGGCGAGTGCGCGTTGTGGAACGGCATGATTTACGGCTTGGTCGCGCCGGGTTATACGATGGCGCGCACCGTAGTGGCCGATTTGGCGGGCGACTCGCTAAGTTTTACCGGCGCGGACATGAGCACCAAGCTGAAACTGATGGGCGTCGATGTCGCCAGCATCGGCGACGCTCACGCCAAAACCCAGGGCGCGATGGTTTACACTTACCAAAACGGTGCAAGCGAAGTTTATAAACGCCTGGTGGTCAGCCAGGATAAAAAGCAATTGCTCGGCGCGGTGCTGGTCGGCGATGCGTCGGGTTACGGCACCTTATTGCAGTATTGCCTGAACGGTATCGAACTGCCGGAGAATCCCGATGCGCTGATATTACCGCACCGCTCCGACGAGTCGGTCGGTTTGGGCCCGGATGCCCTGCCCGCTTCGGCGCAAATTTGTTCCTGTTACGACGTGACCAAGGGCGCGATTTGCTCGGCGATTGAAGGCGGCTGCATGACGATGGGCGCGCTAAAAGCCGAAACCAAAGCCGCGACCGGTTGCGGCGGTTGTTCCGCGTTGCTTAAGTCGGTATTGGATTCGGAACTGTCGAAACAGGGTTTTGAAGTCAATACCGATATTTGCGAGCATTTCGCCTACACCCGGCAGGATCTACATAACCTGATCCGGGTCGAACAGATCAAAACCTTTGCCGACTTGCTGCACAAACACGGCAAAGGCCAAGGCTGCGAAATCTGCAAACCGACCGTCGGCAACATCCTTGCTTCGCAATGGAATGAGCATATCCTGGAAAAGCCGCATCTGGGACTGCAAGACACCAACGACACCTTTTTAGCCAATATGCAAAAAGACGGCACGTATTCGGTCGTGCCGCGCATCACCGGCGGCGAAATCAGCCCGGACATGCTGATTGCGTTGGGACAGGTCGGCAAAAAATACAAACTCTACACCAAAATCACCGGCGGCCAGCGCGTGGATTTATTCGGCGCTCGGGTCGATCAATTGCCGCATATCTGGAAAGAGTTGATAGACGCCGGTTTCGAATCCGGCCACGCTTACGGAAAATCCTTGCGCACCGTTAAATCCTGCGTCGGCAGCACCTGGTGCCGTTACGGCGTCGATGACAGCGTGGGGCTCGCGATAGAATTGGAAAACCGCTACAAGGGCTTGCGCTCCCCGCATAAGATCAAATTCGCGGTGTCCGGCTGCACCCGCGAATGCGCCGAGGCGCAGGGCAAGGATGTCGGCGTTATCGCGACCGAAAACGGCTGGAACCTCTACGTCTGCGGCAACGGCGGCATGAAACCGCGCCACGCGGATTTATTCGCGACCGGCTTGGACAAGCCTACCCTGATCAAATACATCGACCGTTTCTTGAGTTTTTACGTGCGCACCGCCGACCGTCTGCAACGCACCTCGGTATGGATGGAAAACATGGAAGGCGGGTTGGATTACCTGAAATCGGTAGTGATTGAAGACAAGCTGGGGCTGTGCGATCAGCTGGAGCAGCAAATGCAGTATGTGATCGATACCTATCAATGCGAATGGAAATCCGCGATTGCTGACGAAGCCAAGCTCAAGCGTTTCCGGCATTTCATCAACAGCGACCGGCCCGATGACAATGTGGTCTTTGTCGAGGAACGCGGCCAGATTCGTCCCGCCAGCGACAACGAGCGGAAACATTTTAAACTGATGGAGATGGCGTAATGGCTAAGTGGATAGATGTTTGCAATGTTGACGACTTGCAGCCCGACTCCGGCGTTTGCGCATTGCTGGATGGGGAGCAGGTGGCGATTTTTTGGATGCCTGTCCTGAGCGAAGCCGAAGGGGCGGACGCAAAGGTTTATGCGGTCGGCAATTACGACCCGTTCGGCAACGCCAATGTCCTGTCGCGCGGCTTAATCGGCGACATCGGCGGGCAGCCGGTGGTCGCTTCGCCGCTATACAAACAACATTACAACCTGGAAACCGGCGTTTGCCTGGAAGATGAATCCGTGAAAATCCCCGTTTATGCGATCCGCATCGAAAACGGCAGCGTTCAAGTCGACCTTTCCTCATTGCCGCTTCACGGAGAGCCAGCGTTATGAAATACAACTATTACATCGCCGATGTATTCACCAAACAGATTTTCAGCGGCGCGCAAATAGCCGTCTTCCCGAATGCCGAAGGTTTAAGCCAACAGCAAATGCAATTGGTCGCCAGGGAATTGAACCTGTCGGAAACAGTGTTTGTATTTCATCCCGATAAACAAACCACCAGCCGCGTAATGCGGATTTTTTCGCCATTAAGCGAAATCGATTTTGCCGGACATCCGATAATCGCCACCGCTTTCGTATTGGCTCATTGCGGCGATATTCAACTGACCGATGCGATTACGCCGATGGTTTTCGAGCAAAACACCGGCCCGGTCAATATCAATATTACCGCTGAAAACGGCCAGCCCAGTTTTGTGCAGTTCACCCGCAAGGTGACGTCCATCATCGACCGCTTTACGCCCAGCGATGAGGAATTGGCGAGTTTTCTGGGCATACAGCAGTCGGAACTCGACCATAAAAAATATGCCACACGTTTAGTGTCTTGCGGCGTTCCGTATCTGATCGTCCCGGTTTGGCGTTACGAAAGCGTAAGAGCCGCAAAATTCAATTACGCGGCCTGGAGCCAATCGACCGCCCCGCAAACCGCCGCCCAGGAAATCCTGCTTTTTTCCCCGAAAACGCCGTATGCGGATGCGGATTTTAACGCCCGCCTGCTCGGCCCTCGTATCGGCATGCATGAGGACCCACCTGTCGGCAGCGCGATGCCTGCGTTTGCTTCGTATTTGTGCTCGTTTGAATTCATGCAGAAAGGCACCTACACCTTTGCCGTGGATCGCGGCGATGACCGCAACCGGCGCAGCGTACTGAATCTGGAAATGGATAATAAAGGTAGCGACACGCTGACTATACGGGTCGGCGGCGCGGCGGTGATGGTGGCTGAGGGGGTTATGAATATACCCGATTAAACACGAATAGACGTTATGAAGGTGTATTTTTGGTTTGCTTAAAAAGTTGCTATCGATAATTGAATGTCTATAGTATCTTGCCTAACGGATTGCGGGAGTTGCGTTTACACCTGCGATTGAAAATTAGTATATACCTACTTAGCTGCTCGCTTGACGTTATACCTATTCAAAAAAATGGAATTCTAACTCGATGGAATTTTTTAAGAAGTTATTCTTTTTGGGCAAAAAGTCTTTGCCATACGCACTTTTCATGGCTTTTGCCATTTTATGTTGGAGATGGTTTGAGTTTTCTAATGCTCAACATCACAATTTAGCTGAACCAATCGTAAATGGCGTAATAGGCGGTATTGTCACCTCCCTTCTGATATTGCTATTTTCAATTATTTGGAAATCAAATATAACCCCTTGGGTCGAGAATCTTTTGTATAAAGATACTAAAGTCGAGGGGGTATGGGATGGCCTCTTGATTCCCTATATCGGTATCGATGAAATTGATAAGCGTCGTCTTAAAATAGCTATGGGAGTTATCGAGCACCGAAGAAGAAAGCGTAAAGATGGCAATGGAGAAAGTCCAAATAATACCTCAAGCTCTACTGAGATTTCCGCAACTTCGATAGGGAAAAATGGCGAAGAAGAAGATGTAGAGGCTGAACTCATTCTAAAAAATAAGGGGAAAATCTCTCTGGAAGAAGATGAGCTTATAGATAGAAAATTCTTTATAAAAATTTCATCAGGCGCTGCTCCAATTGAAGTACGAGCAGAGATAAAAAGAGTTGGGCACTCTATCGCTGCCCAATTAGTGGAAATTGGGGGGGCCAGCCAAATTCATACTTATACAGTCAAAGGTTCGTTTAAAAATCTAATTTTAACTGGAGAGTATGAGAACGATGATTGTTCAAATATTGATAGAGGAAGTTTAAGTCTAATGCTTAGAGAAAATGGGAATACGCTTGAAGGCTTCTTTTCTTCATATTCCGACCATGATCATCAAATGGCCCCTTTTAAATGCGTGTTAAAGCGCCACTCAAAATCAACGCTGTAACGGGAAAGGTCCGTAGGCTGGGTAGAGCATCGCGAAACCCAGCTTTCGATGTCGGCCAATGCTGGGTTTCATTGCATTCAACCCAGCCTACTATCACTATTCCCAGGATTGCTCGACAATAGCTGGAGGTGCGGCCCACAATCCGGCGGATAAATTCCGCGTTTTACACAACGATGGAAAGACGAATACGGCCAATCCGCAACTTTTGTTACATAACCGTGTTTGCGCTGGTTCCCAAGCTCCAGTTTGGGAACCCAGTCCGGGAAGCTCCAGCTTCCCGTCCACGATCACCATACAAAGGGGGCCGCCATGCCCAGAAGCCGCTATCGTGTCCAATGCAACCCCTGTCGCACTTCCTAACCGCAACAGTAAACCACTGGCTGCCGTTGTTTACCCGCCCGGAAACCGTCAATATCGTGCTGGACTCTTTTGCGCTGGTTCCCAAGCTCCAGCTTGGGAACCCAGTCCGGGAAGCTCCAGCTTCCCGTCCACGATCACCATACAAAGGGTGCCGCCATGCCCAGAAGCCGCTATCGTGTCCAATGCAACCCCTGTCCGCAACTTCCTAACCGCAACGGTAAACCACTGGCTGCCGTTGTTTACCCGCCCGGAAACCGTCAATATCGTGCTGGACTCTGGCTTCCAGCTATACGATTACGTCATCCTTGAGAACCACGAACCACCTGCATCTTATCGCCGCTTCGGAAGATTTAAGCCATGATATACAGCGATTCAAATCTTACACGGCGAAGCAAATCATTGCGCATCTGGAACAATGTCATTCGGCTAAGCTGTTGGAGTTGCTGGCGTTTTTTAAACGTGCCCATAAACAAGACACTACCTATCAGGTTTGGGAAGCAGGCAGTCATCCGCAAATCATTGAATCCGAGGTGGTTATGCGCCAGAAGCCGGATTACATCCACCAAAATCCGGTGAAACGCGACTATGTCGATCAACCGGAACATTGGCGTTATTCCAGTGCGCGTAATTATGCCGGACAGGCGGGGTTGATTGAGGTGATACGGGCGTGGTGCGTGACTCGGGAAGCTGGAGCTTCCAAAACGGCATTCCCAAGCTGGAGCTTGGGAACGAGCGCATTGCTGGTTTTCTACGCGGGACGACGTTCACGACTTGGTTTAAATTAATCTGCATTGACAGCCGCTAACTATTTGGGCTACTTTGGCTTATCAGAATTCAAACGTCCAATAGGATGGGATAAAAACCATGTCCACGATTACTTTTGACACACACAAATTTATACGCAAATTGCGAGATGCAGGTTTTGAATAACAACAGGCCGAGGGCGGTAGCGGATGCTTTTCAGGAAGCCCAGTCGGAATCGCTCCCTGTTACTCGCGACTACCTTGATTCAAGATTATTTGAACTTGAAAATGGTTAAGTGGAGCATTGGCTTAGCTCTGGGACAGATGGCTGTAATAACTGCACTGGTTAAGTTGTTATGAATGTTTTGCGCTTGCTTTCGATGGTGTCATCAAATCGCCACCGTCATTAAGCCCTTGGTTTTTGTCGGCAAGCTTTGCATTGAATAGTGAGATCAAAAAGAATATTTATAGCCATTGCAGTAAGCCCTTGCAGTGAATACAACATACCGTGTTTGCAGTCACTTTAAATAATGCGGTTACTGACAGCGTTACTGCTAAAAGTGCTGATTGTTGTATGTTACTGCATTTCACTGGACAATAAAAAACCCGCTAAGCCTTATGGCTTGCAGGTTTATGAGCTTCTTTGAATCTGTATGAACTTTTTAATGGAGGCTGCGGGCGGAATCGAACCGCCGTAGATGGCTTTGCAGGCCACTGCATAACCATTTTGCTACGCAGCCGTAAAAGTTAAATAAAAAAGCCGCGATAGTTCGCGGCTTTTTTGAAATTAATTGGAGCGGGAAACGAGATTCGAACTCGCGACCCCAACCTTGGCAAGGTTGTGCTCTACCACTGAGCTATTCCCGCGCTTCAATTTATTTGGCCATTATAGGCTTTTTTTAAGCCTTGTCAACTTTTATTGAACATCAATTGACAAAACCCAGCCTGAACTACCTTTACATTCGCCATCTTCAACCTGAACTTTAGCAAATGCATTTTTCTTCCCTGCAAAGTCCTGGAATTCCATAACAGTTACGGCAGTTCCCTGTGCTATACGTCTGCAAGACTCAACTTTATCTTTGCCTTTAGCGTCATCTTCACTGTCATCAAATGCCGCTATAGCTCCAGGTACTGCGACCAATTGAATAGGAGATTCAACTTCATAAGTATTCGGGTTTTTCAAAACATAGCGCTGCCCGACCGCAAGATTCTTGGCCGTTGGTACCGGCATAACCTTTGAATCACCACCGCTCATCATAATGATGATCAACAATAAAACTACGCCACCGACAGCGCCAAAAAAGACTTTCGGATTCTTTTCCTTTAAATCCATCATTACTGAAAACAGTTTACCGGCCGTTTCTTTTGCTGCATCTGCAGTCTTGTTAGCGTTTTCTTCATTACTCATTTCTTATCCTCACAATTGTAATTTTTTATTATTTTCAAGTTACTTGCTCAAGGCATGTTACCTGATCGCCCCGATAACTCATATAGGCAAACAACGAGTCAGTACCTTCAATTTTATTCAAAAATCCATTCTAAAAAGCCGACAATTCTCTATCAACAATCGGCTTGACGCACCAACTTACCACGATAAAAAAACTTTTCAAGTGCTATATGTATATAGCCCTATATTTCAATGATATGCATAGTCAAATGAAATCGTAGCCTTTTTTAGGCTGTGTAGATACCGGCTCGCTCCTTTCCGCTACCCTTCTACATTCAAACTGCCAGTAGCCCAATCCGACATTCTTCCTGTCGCTCAAAGCAGCTGGAAAGTCCCCGTTATGCATAAATAGCCTAATAACATCGTTATCTTTCAGCATAAAACTATCGGTAATGATGTAGTTTTTCTCATCTTCCAACTCTTGCTTGCTGTAAAACAGGCCTTTTTGCGGCATATTTTTTCCCGTATCATCCAATTGAACATAGGTGACGGCAATGGATTGATGGGCCAACAATTGCATGCCGAAGTTTATTCTGCCGTTTTGCTTATCGACAACGATCTTGTTGACAATGCCTAATGAGCGCTTATGTTCGGGGCTGTCTATTTTTCTAAAACTGACCAGGCTCCCCACCGACAAAACGCCCGTTTGTTTAAATACGCCGGACAATAATCGGTCAGACGCCGATTGAACGAGAAACTCCAGATCTTTTTCGCCTGTGGACTCCAACGCACTTTGCAACTCATGGGTTGACTCCAAGCCTATGGCGATATAACGATCCGACCTGTCGCTAAAAAAGGGCACGCCTTGCAAATCAATTCCCAGCCATCTTTGTTCGAGATAATCGAGCAATTCCGCCGAGGGTTTTCCGGTGTCATTTTTCAACCCATGCATCGAGCTAAACCTGGCATCCGCCGCATTAATCAATTTTTCTTTCTGCTTGAGGGCCTTGAACAATTTGGAAAAATCCAGATACAGCGCGGCCGAATCGTTTTTGGTGCTCGCTTCAAACTGGTAATGCGGCGCTTTATCCTCGTCGGTTAAGACCACACACTGTATTTGCTGCCCGTTCACCGGTTCTTTTTTTAAACTGACCAAAGAACCTATCGTTTCTATAAAGCTATAAACCAGCAAAAGTTCCTTCTGCATTAATCCGGTCGGATCAGCGAGACTGAGCAACAGGATCTGTAGATAACACTGCTCGGGGCTACTGGCTTTGCTGGACTGGCTGGCGTCATTGCCAACCTTGGCCGAGCTGTTTTTTATGGTCACGCTCAGGTTGTAAAGCGAATGCAAGTCTATCCATACCCAATCAGGTATCGGCATACCCATAATGAAATGGCTGACAATAATACTGCCCAGCCCTCTAATGCAGCGCTGCACCGCTAATGCCGCATTTTTCCCTTGAAACCAGCCGACATTGCGCCTGGTCAGTTCCTTAAGCGCTATCCAATAGCCGATAGTGAATTCCTTTTCAATTGAAACCAATACATTCAAAATTTTCTTGTCATTATCTTCTTTGGGAAATCCCGCTTTAATCAACCTGGAGCGAAGATAATCTTCAATGACGTGAACGCTGGGGCTTAAACGCTCCAGCGCATCCAGTCTTAACGAGACGGTCATTTGAATGGCATTGAAATCGACAAGAAAATCGTGAAGCAAGCGCGTAGCCAAGCCGGGATTAGCCGTAGGCAATTCGTCAATCCAATGTTGCAGCGCCTTGGCTTCAAATTCCTTTAAGCGGTGGGAATTATTCTGTTGCGTTGGAATAACAAGAAAAAAAGAGTTCTTCACATGTTCACCGAAGTTATTTTAATGCTGTCCAGCGGCATCACGCCCCGCCTTTTCTCGTCATCATCCCTTTTGACGGGTTATAGCCAACAATCGCCGCCGCCATGAATACGATAAAAGCAACCAAGGTATAAATAAACGCGTGACTGTTAAACTGGCCGTACAGCGCGAAGCGGATCAATTCGACAGCTTGGGAAAACGGGTTGTATTGCGCCAGATTATGCAGCAGCGCGCTGGACTCTTTGATTTTCCATAAAGGATATAATGCGGTTGACATAAAAAACATCGGAAAAATAACAAAGTTCATCACCCCGGCAAAATTTTCCAGTTGTTTTATAAAAGACGACAACAACAAGCCCAGAGCGCCGAGCATTAATCCCGACAGCAACAGTGCCGGCAATATCCACAAATAGCCCTGCCACGGCGCCTGAATGTCATAAAACCACGCAATCGCTAAAAACACGTAGACTTGCAAAACGGATACGCCGGTCCCGGCCAGCAACTTGCTGAGCAATAAAAACCAGCGCGGCAACGGGCAAACCATCAAGATCCGCATACTGCCCATTTCCCGGTCGTAAACCATCGACAACGAGCTCTGCATGCCGTTAAACAGCTGGATCATGCCGATCAGGCCGGGGGTGATATAAACCTCGTAAAGAATATAGGTCTCGTAAGGCGGGGTGATCGCAAGCCCTAGTGCGGCCCTGAATCCGGCCGCAAACACAAACAACCAGACCAAAGGCCTGACCAGGGCGGAAATAAATCGCTCGCGCTGGGTCACAAAACGCCATAATTCACGCCAGATAATGCCCCACATGGCGCGCCAGTAATGTAGTAACTTCACACCTGCTCTCCCTGGGTCAAGCTATAAAAAGCATCTTTAATCGTTAGGGTGTTGGTTATTTTAAGCACGTCGTCAACCGTTCCATTGGCTTTAACCTGCCCTTTATGCAATACGATTAAATGATCGTCAGGATAAATTTCGTCAATCAAATGGCTCGCCCATAAAACCGCCAAATTTTCTTCGGCGGCTAATTGATGCACATATTCGACGATAGCCAGCCGGCTGGGCACATCCAAACCGACGGTGGGTTCATCCAGCAGCAGCACCGACGGCTTGTGCAACAAGGCGCGGGCAATCTCCACGCGCCGCCTGTGCCCGCCATTGAGCTGGCGCGCCCTCTCAAAGCGCCGGTCGTACATATTCAAGCGCTCCAGCTCCTGCTGAATCCTTTGCTCGGCCTGTTTCCGCCCCATGCCGTGCAACGAGGTGTGATAGCGCAGGTTTTGCATGACCGACAAATCCATATCCAGGGTAGTCTGCTGAAACACCACGCCCAGCTTTGCCAACGCGGGCAGCGTTTGCCGCTTAATATCGAAACCGCACAACTCGATGCGCCCGTCTCGGGTGTCGTACAACCGGGTAATCAGGGAAAATAACGTGCTCTTCCCTGCCCCGTTAGGCCCCAACAAAACCGTGCATTCGCCCGGCTGGATCTTGAAATTGACTTGGGACAGTGCTTTTTTGTCGCCGTAAGAAAAACTTAAATCTTCGACGGACAGCGCTATGGATGAGTTCATGGCTTGACTGCGACTCCCCACGGGTAAGTACCCACGCCAATCGATTTGGTCACCGTCTGAGCCTCGAGATCGATCAGCGAAATATCGTTGCTGGCGCCGTTAGTGGTATAAAGCCGTTTTTGATCCGGCGAGAACGCCAGATTCCAGACCCGCTGCCCAACCAGCAGGTATTTTTCCACTTCAAAGGTCTGCGCGTTAATCACCGCCACACGATTTGCGGGTCCCAACGCCACATAACCGCGTTTTCTGTCCTTATCGATCACCACGCCTACCGGCTGGATTTTATCGGGCGTCACGCCTTGCACATCAAACTTGATGCTTTTGACGATCTGTTTGGTTTTAACGTCCAGAATCATCAAGGTTCCGGCCATTTCCGAAGTGACCCACAACTGCTGGCTGTCGGCAGTAAAACTCAGTGCGCGGGGGCGCGGATCAACCAGCGTGTTCTCGACGATCGCATTGGTTTTGGTATCGATCCAATGCACCATATTGGTTGTTTCGGAAGCGCTGGCTACCCAAAGATTATCGGGGCTCACAGTGATGCCCTCCGGCTCCACGCCGACCTTAATCTGTTTGACGGCTTTTTTATGTTTAATGTCGATCACCGTTACCTGGCTGTCATCTTCATTGGACACATACAGCCGGTCGCCCGCCGGGTTTAACGCGAAAGTCTCGGGGTCTTCGCCGGACGGCAACTTTCCGGTTTCCTTCAGCGTCTCGGTATCGATGATTTTGATGGTGTTGTCATCGCTGGTCGCCACATACAAAAACTTATTATCCGGGCTGATCGCTATGCCTCTGGGGCGCTGGCCGATTTCTACCGTTTTGACTAATTTACCGGCGACAGGATCGACTACCGCCAGCGCATTATCTTTTTCCAGCGTAACGAACACCGTTTCAGCCTGCGCCGTTCCGGTCAGCGCAACGGTCAAAAACAGCCCTAAAACATTTTTCTTCATCATCATTTGCTCCATTTACAGGTTGACTCAGGTTGATCATAACCCAGGGTATCGAGTTCGGTTTTTGGGTGCAAAAAACCATCAATCGGCGCGACCGCAACCAGCGATCTCGGCGCCGCCAGCAAAACAGGCTGCCGCAACTGCCCGTCCCAGGACCGGAACGACAAAGGATTGCCCTTATAACCCTGCAACGCAAACGCATCGCTGAATATATAATCCTTCAGCAGTTTTATGTCGTTGGACTTGGTGCGGGTGGCCGCTTCGCCGATGGCCCTGACCGCCAGATAAGCGCCATAATCCTGCTCCTCCATCCAGCGTCCTGCCTGGTCTTTAAAGCGGTTTTGAATCTGCACCGCGCCCCATTGTTCGTGGGTTCGATGCCATGCCGTTGCAACCAGTCCCTGCGTACCGATCACCGGTCTTGCACTCCAGGTTCTGTATTCAAGGTATTCGCCGAATTGGCCTTGCTCGTCGGCAACGACCAGCACATCGTAATCGTCCACCTGGGTAAACACCGCCACATCGGATTGCGCCGTGCGCCGCGCATCGTAAGTGTGCTCCCAGGCTTTTTCCTCGACTATTTTCATGCCGAAGCGTTTAGCCGCCCGCCTGATCGCATCGGCAAATAAACGGTCTTCATCGGTAGCGCCTACGACCAGAAACCACTTGTTCCAGCGTTTTTTCATCATGTATTGCGCCAGCGCATCGGCCCGCATCGCCCGGCTGGGTAAAAGATGCAAAACGTTATTGCGGCATTGCTCATTGCGTAGCGCATCATCGATCGTCGCCGCGTCGAATAACAACTTTTGTTTTGCGGCGGGTAAATCGGCGATTTTATTGGTAAGTTCGGCAGGCAAGTTAACAACGACATAGGGATATTGATCGTCAATCTCCTTATTAAAAGCATCGACAACATTACCATCCAACGGCACGATGAATTTTTTCAGCACAAACTGCTGCCCGGTAAACTGCCCGGTCGTATTATTGTCGGCAACCGCCAGTTCCGACCCCAGCACGCCCTTGTTCGGGATAAAAGCATCGAGGTTGGACAGCGGCGGAGGAACTTTCCGCTCTTGCGTCAAATAAGCAATATTGATCGTCTGCTTGGCTTCTGCATAAACAAGACCAGAGCTAAATAGATGAATAATAAATAAAAATTTAACAGTTACCTGGAAAAACAAGTTAATTGGTCGCATCATTTTCTAACGGAAATAAAACATACAGGCGCTAATTTTAACGTATTCATTAACTTTGTTTCGTTTTTCGATGGAGTTCACTAAAACCGGCAAAATAATTTGCGCCCAGGTTACCGTATTTAACTGAAAAATCATCTCGTTATGCTTAGACAAGATGCATTCCGTTGACTTGTTCAATACCCGTTACAAATAGGACATTGACTTCGATCGACAAAGAGTTCAGCATCAACAAATAACCCTGACTCCAGAGTTATTTGTTAGAATGAAGATAAAACCAACGCCGTTTTTTACGGCCCTATTACTCTGTTAAGAGGACATAAAAATGGACGCCAGTAAAATACAACCGCGACAAGAGACGCTCGTTAGCCCGGCAACTGCCCAGCGGACGAAAAATGTGGACAATAACGAGCCCGCTATCGAAACCCGGCCGGACAACGGTCAGGACGACAGCCTGAAAGTCCCCAAAGAAACAATCAATCTTTCCGACACATCGTTAAAACTATCGTCGTCTTCGCCGGTAAAAAGCAGCGACCAATCCGCGCCGATAGAAAACCAAGATCAAGCTCAACAAGCGCTCAGCCGGCTTCTCGCCGACATGCAAAGCAATCCGTCTCAGGCACATGGCGCTCACAGCAACGTTTTCTCCGGCGCTGTACAATCATTGCTAGGTTAATATTACAGCTTATCGCCAATGACGCACTTTGTATTAAGCGGAATATTCGTTTATCCGGTCAAGTCATTAGCGGGCATCAGCGCAAACAGCTGGCCTGTCACTGAAAAAGGCTTTCAGCACGACAGAAAATGGATGATTATCGACAATAACCGGCAATTCCTCAGCCAGCGGAAGTTGCCGAGAATGGCTTTAATTAAAACCGCACTGACCGATCAAAACCTGATCCTGTCCGCACCGGGCATGGAAAACCTGTCGCTTCCCCTAAACCCCGCCGATGGACACATCATTAACAGCACCATCTGGCATGACCAGTGCGACGCCCGTAGCGTTTCAACAGAAGCTGACCAATGGCTTGGCGACTTTTTAAAACGGGACTGCCGACTGGTCTACCAGCCCGACGAGGTCGTTCGGCCGGTCGATCCCGATTACGCCAATCCTGCGGACAAGGTGGCGTTTGCCGACGCATTTCCTTTCCTGATTGTTTCCGAAAACTCGCTGGCTGCGTTAAACGATGACATGCAACTGAATTTACCGATGACCCGTTTCAGGCCCAATCTGGTTGTTTCCGGCTGCCCCGCCTACGGGGAAGACAGCTGGCGCGAGATCAGCATCGGCGCTATAGACTTCAGGCTACCCAAGCCCTGCTCCCGGTGCTCCATTCCGGCAATAGATCCTGAAACCGCGCAAATCGGTAAGGAACCGCTAATCACGCTGAACCGCACCCGGAAATGGCAAAATAATATTTATTTTGGGCAAAATGCGCTGCACAACCAATGCGGCCGCTTGACCGTCGGTGATACGGTACAGATCAAATCCACCGGCGCAAAGCAACCGCCGATCTAGCTTGTTTAGGCGACTCATCAATCGCCTGTCATTTAATAAATTTCCCGAACATCCATGCATAAAGCCCTTTTGCTGATCGTCATCCCGCTGCTGTCTTACGGCTTTTGGCTAAGCGCGGAATTTAAAGGCATTGCGGCCGGCGTCTCGATTTTCCTGTTCGGCATGTTGTCGCTGGAGCAAGGATTTAAAGCCTTTACCGGCGGTGTGCTGGAGCGGATTCTGCAAAAAACCACCGATACCTCCTGGAAAAGCTTCGGCTTCGGCTTCCTGTCCGCCACCTTGATGCAGTCCAGCGGCCTGGTCTCGGTCATCACCGTTTCATTCCTAAGCGCTGGCTTGCTCGATTTAGTCGCCGGCATCGGCATTATTTTCGGCTCCAATTTAGGCACAACGACCGGCGCATGGCTGATCGCAGGGCTGGGACTGAAGGTCAACATTGCGACCTACGCCATGCCGCTGCTGGTTTTCGGCGTGTTATGCGTTTTCCAGAGCGGCAAACAGTTAAAAGGCGTCGGCTATATCCTGACCGGCCTGGGCTTTTTGCTGCTCGGCATCCATTACATGAAAGAAAGTTTCGAACACGTTGAAAGCACCATAAACCTGTCCGAATTCGCAATGCCCGGCGTCAAAGGGCTATTGACCTACACCGCCGTAGGAATCATCGCGACCATTATCATGCAGTCCAGCCACGCCACGATGCTGCTAACGATTACCGCTGTTTCGGTGCATCAAATCACCTATAACAATGCACTGGCGCTGGTCATCGGCGCCAATATCGGCACCACCGTCACCGCGATCATTGCTGCTTTCGGCGCCAATATTCAGGGCAAACGCCTGGCGGGCGCGCATCTGTTAATTAACCTGTGCACCGGAATCTTTGTGCTGCTGTTTATCAAGCAATTCGGCATCGCGGTTGACATCATCAGCGCAAGCTTGGGTATTGCCGCATCGGACAACGCGATGAAACTGGCAACCTTTCACAGCCTGTTTAATCTTGCGGGCATCATGATCTTTTTCCCGTTCATTAATCAACAAGTTGCATTACTGGAAAAGCTGCTCATAGAAAAGCGTCCCGTTATTTTCCAACCGAAATATTTGGACATATCCGCCATGGATTTCCCCGAAACAGTCGTCGAATCGGTCCGGCTCGAAAGCATCCATTTATATGAGAACGCCATTCATATTATTTTGCGCACCTTTGGCCTGCGTAAACACGATCTGCAAAAAAATGACGACGCACTCAAGCAACTCATCGGACAGGATAACAACTCCGTCGAATACAATATCGATGCCGGCTATGAAAAGCGGATAAAAGGCCTCTACAGCGCCATTATCGCGTTCATCAGCCAAGCCGGATTCACTTGGGCAATGAGCCAGTCTTCCAAGCTCTCCTGGCTGCGCGAGGCCAACAAGCATCTTGTCGAAGCCATTAAAGACACCAAGCACTTGCAAAAAAACTGGATCCGTTTCAGGGTGTCAAGAAATCAAGCCGCAACCGACGAATACAACAAAATCGCCTACCAGATAGTCTTGCATATCCGGCAGATTGAAGATTTCAGGCATGACATTGAGGACAACGAATTGCCGCTGTTATCGTTGGACGCATTAAAAGCAAGTATTAGGAATGACGACATGCAAATGAATCGCGCCATTGAAACGCTGATCAGGGAACGAAAAATAACCCCTGAAACCGGCTCTTCCCTGATTAATGACAGCTCGTACATGCGCAGCATTAAAAAGAATTTGTTAAAAGCCGCCGAAACACTGTTCCTGCACAGCGATACCGGCGCCGCCAAAGCCGAGCAGCAATTAACCCTGAATGAAACTGAAATTAACGATGTTGTTCACACCGTGGATACCCAATAGCACCATCCCTGCACTCACCTAATCGGTAATTAAAGCGATGAAAATAGAAAAGTTGCTCCATAAATTACAGGCCTTTTTCGATACCGACAAACATAAAAAAAGGCAGCACATCGAGGAACTGAAAAAAATCCTGTTAAAACTGAAGAAAAAAGAGCGAAAAATCACCCGCTCTATGCAACAGGCTGACGAGGATTGCTTAAGGAAGCATTATCAAACCGAATTGGAAATTATCCGGGTGCAAAGGAAAAAGGGCATTGAAACTTTACAACAGCTTAAAGAACACAAAAAAACGTAGACACACCCTCCTGAATACACTCAACACTCACGTTATCTTTGTTGAGCAACAAAATGCTCAGGAAGATTTAAGTAACACAGTATTGTTTATCCTAAAAACCGCATCTAAACGGACGGGTCTGCGATTTTTAGGTTTATGCGTTAGCGGACCTTAAACCAAGTGTCCCCACAAATCATATTCATCCGCTTCTTCCAGCTCGACATCGACAAAATCGCCGACTTTAAGATGCGTCGCGCCATCAATAAACACCTGACCGTCTATTTCCGGCGCATCGGCTTTGCTTCTAGCCACGGCGCCCTCTTCGACGACCTCATCGACCAGCACCGTTTCGATTCGACCGACCCGTTGCTGCAATCGCGCCGCGCTGATTTCGGCCTGATGCGCCATAAACCGCGCCAGACGCTCCTGCTTGACTTCTTCGGGGACCTGGTCGGGCAGCTCATTGGCGACCGCGCCTTTGACCGGCGAATAGGCAAAGCAGCCAACCCTGTCCATTTGCGCCTCGCTCAGAAAATCCAGCAGCTGCTCGAATTCCTGCTCTGTTTCGCCGGGAAAGCCGACGATAAACGTGCTGCGCAAGGTAATATCGGGGCAAATTTTCCGCCATGCCTTGATACGCTCCAGATTATTCTCGCCGGCAGCCGGACGTTTCATCAGCTTAAGAATGCGGCTGTTGACATGCTGGAACGGTATGTCCAGATAAGGCAGGATTTTGCCCTCGGCCATCAACGGGATCACTTCGTCCACATGCGGATAAGGATAAACGTAATGCATCCTGACCCAAATGCCCAGGTCGCCCAACGCCTCGGCTAACTCATAAAAACGGGTTCTGACCGAACGGCCTTTCCAGTCGTAGCTTTGATATTTCAAGTCCAGGCCGTAGGCGCTGGTATCCTGCGAAACCACCAGCAATTCCTTAACCCCGGCATTGGCCAAACGTTCCGCTTCCCGCATCACATCATCGACCGGCCTGCTAACCAAATCGCCGCGCATCGAAGGGATGATGCAGAAAGTACAGCGATGGTTGCAGCCTTCGGAAATCTTCAAATAGGCGTAATGCCTTGGCGTCAGTTTGATGCCTTGCGGCGGCACCAGGCTGATAAACGGATCGTGCGGAGGCGGCAAATGCTCATGCACGGCAGAGACAACTTCTTCGAGGGCATGCGCGCCGGTCACTTTTAGGACTTGCGGGTGACGCTCCCGGATTTCCGCTTCCCTGGATCCCAAGCAACCGGTCACGATGACCTTGCCGTTCTGGGCCAGCGCCTCGCCGATGCTGTCCAGCGATTCTTCGACCGCCGCGTCAATAAAGCCGCAGGTATTCACCACGACCAGATCGGCGTCTTGGTAAGTCGGCGAAATCGTGTAACCCTCTGAACGCAGCTTGGTTAAGATCCGTTCGCTATCGACCAGGGCTTTGGGGCAGCCCAAACTAATAAAACCAATGTGTGGGGCAGTCATTTAAATCTCAGATAATGTTAAAGCGCGTTAGTTTATAGGAGTGGCTGCGCAAATAAAAATTAAAAAGCAATCACCACGAAGACGCGGACGACTGCATGAATGCAGGAGCAATTGTCGAGGGCACGAAGTTTTGTTTCTTCATGCCCTTCGTGGTGAACTAAATATTTCTGCCTACCTGCTAAGTAGTTAGGGATTTTCCTTAACCGCACTCGGATGACGGATCAACATCGACCAATGCCCCTTGTTTTTGTTCAGCCAGCCGCGCACTTCGATGGTTTTGCCCAAATAGCCGTTAACATCGGGGAATAAATCCAACCATTTGCTTTCGATGCGCGCCTCAAAGGTATCCCCTTCGGCTGCGCTCAGGACAGGGGAGAATTCCAGGTAAACCGACTTCCGGGTCTTGCGGATATTAGCCACCTTGCCGACCAGACGCGTCCAGCCCGGATGCCCGGCTTCGGTAAGGCTGCCGACCGGTGTTGCGGCATATTCCGGCCGCCCCCAAACACCGATTTTGGCTTGCTCCGCCTTATCTTGAGCCTTAACCAACTCGTTAACGTAACGCAGCTCGGGCGGATAGATGCTGACCGCCGCCAAGCCCGCTTCAACGAGTTGCAGATTAATATGTTCTTTGTTTTCGGTGAACAAATGCGCCAATGTTCTGCCGTACTTATCGGTTTTTTCGACGCCGATTTCAAGGCGTACCCTGGTGTTTTTCAGCTTGTCGCTCAGCCAGTGCTTGGCTTCGTCGCCGCCCGCATCGGCAGGCTTATCCCGGTGCTGAACCTCCGGCGTATTGATGCCCAATAAGCGGATTTTACGGCTATCCTCCAACACCACCGTGTCGCCGTCGTAAACCGTCTTGACCTTGTAAAAATCATAGCCCGGTTTTATATCGACTGTTTTTGCATCGGCAACCGGCCGGTCGGAAAAATGCGTGCTACCGTTCGCGTCCCTCCATTCGTAGATTTCGGCGTTAGCCCAGCCGGGCAGGCATAATAATAAAACCAGTAAAATTCTCATGAGTCTGTCTGTGTAAATGAGTAAATGAGTAAATAGAACACGGATGGCACGGATTTAACTGATAAACACGGAAAAAACCGAGCCTCTCTATAAAAATCACGGCAAAAGAAGAAAGGCGTTTTTTCGCCCTTCGCCCTTCGCCCTTCGCCCTTCGCCCTTCGCCCTTCGCCTTTTGCCTTTTGCCTTTTGCCTTTTTTATCCGTTTAAATCCGCCCAATCCGAGTTCCATTGTTAAATGAACATCACTGCGGAGTATTCAACTCAGCATCAAATTTTTGCATATCCAATTCGTTTTCCCATTTCGCGGCAACCACGGTGGCGACGCCGTTGCCGATAAGATTGGTCAAGGCGCGGGCTTCGGACATGAAGCGGTCTATCCCCAAAATCAGCGCAAGTCCCGCAACAGGAATAGTCGGAATAACCGAGAGCGTTGCCGCCAGGGTGATGAAGCCGCTGCCGGTCACGCCTGCCGCGCCTTTCGAGGTCAGCAGCAACACGCCGAGCAAGGTCAGCTCCTGCGTCATGGTCAATGGGGTGTTAGTGGCCTGGGCGACAAAAACAGCGGCCATCGCCAGATAAATCGAGGTGCCGTCGAGGTTGAACGAGTAACCGGTCGGAATGACCAGGCCGACTACGGACTTGGAACATCCCAACCTTTCCAGTTTGGCCATGATGCGCGGCAACACCGATTCCGACGACGACGTGCCTAACACAATCAACAGCTCGTCCTTGATATAAGCGATGAATTTGATGATGCTGAAACCTGCGAATCGTGCGATCGACCCGAGTACGATAAAGATAAACAACAGACAGGTCAGATAAAAACTGCCCATTAAACTCGCCAGCGGCACCAGAGACGCCACACCGTACTTGCCGATGGTAAACGCCATCGCGCCGAAAGCGCCGATCGGGGCCAGCTTCATAATGGTTTCGACAATGCCGAACAAGGCCTGTGAAACCTTGTTGATGAACGCCACCACTTCCGCCCCCGTCTCCTTCATCGCGGCCAGAGAAAAGCCGAACAGCAGTGAAAACAGCAAAACCTGCAATATGTCGCCTTTGGCAAACGCATCGATTACGCTGGCAGGAATAATGTTGAGCAGGAAATCGACCGTATTCTGCGTTTTCGCGGCGGCGGTATAAGCGGTGAGGCCAGTGGCATCCAGCGCGCTTGCATCGACATTCATGCCCGCGCCGGGTTTAATGGCATGCACGACAACCAGTCCGATGAGCAACGCCAGCGTACTGACGACTTCAAAATACAGCAGCGCCTTAATGCCGACGCGGCCTACCTTATCCAAGACCTGCATACCGGCAATGCCGGTTACCACGGTGCAGAAAATAATCGGCGCGATGATCATCTTAATCAGCTTGATGAAGCCGTCGCCGAGAGGCTTCATCGCAACACCGGTTTCAGGGTAGAAATGACCAAGCAGAATGCCGATAAAAATAGCGGTCAGGACTTGAAAATACAGATGCTGATAAAGCTTTTTAGGTGCATAAGCAATTTGCACGGATAACCTTCCGATGGGTAAAAATACAGTTTCAAATAAAGAAAGGCTGATTGTATTCGATATTGCATCTGTAAATGAAACGGCGCCTTTATTTAGCATCGACAGGCAGCCTTGATAGCCGACGGTAGGCAATAGAGCTATCAAAACCCACTGATAAACCATCAAAAACCGACTTGATTTTTTGCCATAACACCCCCATTCTCGATATACCCGACTCTCCGGCGCGAGAGTGTTTCTGTCAAATTGCAAATTAGCTCTCTTTTAGAGGATAATATACGGCTACGCATAAGCTTTACTATGCTTTTGATTGCCCCCGTAACACGCCATACGCTCGATATAGAGCCGCTGTGCAAGCTTTGGAATACGCTATGAAAAAGACCATGTACGAAAAAATCTGGGACAGCCACCTTGTCGTTGACGAGGCCGGGCAAGCTCCTTTGCTTTATGTTGACCGGCATTTGATGCATGAAGTCACCAGTCCACAGGCCTTTGAAGGCCTGCGTTTGTCAGGTCGCAAGGTGCGCAATCCGCACAGCATTCTGGCTACGATGGATCACTGCGTACCGACCAAAAATCGCGACCTGCCGATTGCCGACCCGATTGCTAAAAAGCAGATCGAAACCATGGCCGAAAACTGCCTCGAAAACGGCCTGAACCTGTACGACATGAAAAACCCGAACAACGGCGTAATTCATGTCGTGGTGCCTGAGCACGGTTTCGTCCACCCCGGCATGGTCGTGGTCTGCGGCGACAGCCATACCGCAACGCATGGCGCGTTCGGCGCACTGGCTTTCGGCATCGGCACGTCCGAGGTTGAGCATGTAATGGCGACTCAAACCCTGCCGCAGAAAAAATCCAAAACCATGCAGGTCGTGGTCAACGGCGCGTTATCCAAATACGCGTCTGCGAAAGACATTGCGCTGGCGATTACCGGCAAAATAGGCACGGCAGGCGGCACCGGTTATGTCATCGAATATACCGGCTCGGCGATCAGGGAACTGTCGATGGAAGGCCGGATGACGCTGTGCAACATGGCGATTGAAGCCGGAGCCAGAGCAGGATTGGTCGCACCGGACGAAAAAACTTACGAATATCTTAAAGGCCGCGAGTTTGCGCCATCCGGTCAATACTGGGATCAGGCGCTGGCTTACTGGAAGAGCCTGCCCAGCGATGAAGGCGCGGTATTCGATGCTGTCGTCACGCTGGATGCAGCCGATATTGCCCCTCAAGTATCATGGGGAACGTCGCCTGAACAAGTGGCCGGCGTCGATAGCGTTGTGCCTGCCCCCGAAAGCTTTGCCGACGAAACAAAACGCAAAGCCTGCGAGGGCGCGCTGGCCTATATGGGCTTAAAACCGAACACCAAAATAACCGACATTGCGATAGATTATGTTTTTATCGGCTCCTGCACCAACGGCCGTATCGAAGATTTTCGGATCGCCGCCGAAGTGGCAAAAGGCACCAAAGTAGCGGGCGGCGTCACCGCGATTGCAGTCCCCGGTTCCTATCACGTCAAGCAACAGGCCGAAGCCGAAGGCTTGGATAAAATCTTTATCGATGCCGGTTGGCAATGGCGCGAGCCCGGATGCTCGATGTGCCTGGCGATGAATGGCGATGAATTGACTCCAGGCCAACGTTGCGCTTCGACTTCAAACCGGAATTTTGAAGGCCGCCAAGGTAAAGGCGGACGCACGCACTTGGTTTCGCCTGCAATGGCGGCGGCCGCAGCGGCGGCAGGCCATTTTGTCGATATTCGCAAACTATAAGATCGGAAAGAATTATGGAACCGTACAAAAAACATGAAAGCATCGCGGCATTGATGAACCGCAGCAACGTCGATACCGACCAGATTATCCCCAAGCAGTTCCTGAAAAAAGTGGAACGCAGCGGTTTTGGTCAGCATCTTTTTCACGACTGGCGTTTTAACGACGACGGCAGCGACAACCCGCAATTCGAGCTGAACAAGCCTGCATTCAAGGGCGCTAAAATCCTGGTCGTCGGCGACAACTTCGGCTGCGGCTCGTCACGCGAACACGCGCCTTGGGCAATTGCCGATTATGGTTTTAACACCATCATTTCCACCAGCTATGCCGATATTTTCTACAACAACTGTTTCAAAAACGGCATTCTGGCGATCAAAGTCGATAAAGCTCAGCTGGATAAATTGATGGCCGAAATTGCGGCCAACGAAGGCGTGCGTTTTGTCGTCGACCTTGAAAATCAACAGGTCACCACACCTGGCGGCAATAGCTTCAGCTTTGAGATCGACCCGTTCCGCAAAGGCAACCTGTTGAGCGGACTGGATGACATCGGCTTGACCTTAAAGCATGTTGATAAGATCACGCAGTATGAACAGCAGCATAAGCAAAACTTTCCTTGGCTTTGGGTTTAAGCAGCGCAAAGCCCTCTCCAGCGGGATACCTACAAGGATGTAGGTAGTAGAGCAATGCAGGAGCAATTGCCGAGAGGGTTGGGTGAGGGGAACCAAAATAAGCTTTTTATCCCCTCATCCCAACCTTCTCCCTGAAGGAGAGAGCGTATCTTCTAAAATCAGCAGCATTGGGCATGGAAGCCGGAGCAAACCGGCCCATGCAGTTGTAACCCAACAGAAACTTTAATCAATCCGCTTACATTGAGAGCACAGGCGACAACCATGTCCACCGATTCAAGACATATCCAGCTGATGGACACCACCTTGCGTGATGGCGAGCAAACTCAAGGCGTTTCCTTTACGCCGGTGGAAAAAGTCAGTATTGCCAAAGCCCTGTTGCAATCTCTGCGGGTTGACCGGATTGAAGTCGCCTCCGCCCGCGTCTCCCAGGGTGAAAAAGAAGCGGTCACCAGCATTAACGAGTGGGCGAAACAGGAAGGCTTTGCCGGACGCGTTGAAGTCCTGGGTTTTGTCGATCACACGCGCAGCGTCGACTGGATACTGGAAACCGGCGGCGACGTGATCAACCTGCTGATCAAAGGCAGCGAAAAGCATTGCCGCGTACAATTGGGCAAAACGCTCGCCGAACATACCGCAGATGTCTTGCAAACCGTCAACTACGCGCTGGAAAAGGGCCTGAAAGTCAACGTCTATCTTGAAGACTGGTCTAACGGCTATCGAGACGACCGGGATTATGTTTACGGTTTGATGGACAACCTGCAAAACGCGGGCATCAATCATTTCATGCTGCCCGATACCCTCGGCGTGTTGTCGCCTGCCGAAGTGTTCTCAAGCTTCAGCGACATGTGCAGCCGCTACCCGAAGCTGCAATTCGATTTTCATCCGCACAACGATTACGGCCTGGCGACCGCCAACGTGATGGAAGCGGTTCGCGCCGGCGTCAACGCGATACACTGCACCGTTAACTGCCTCGGCGAGCGCGCGGGCAATGCCTCAATGGCCGAAGTGGCCGTGGTGTTGCGCGATAAAATGAACATGCAGCTGTCGATCGATGAAAGCCATATCGTCCGCATCAGCTCTATGGTCGAAAACTTTTCCGGCAAACGCATCGCCGCCAATGCGCCGATCGTCGGGGCCGATGTTTTCACCCAAACCGCAGGCATCCATGCCGACGGCGATCAAAAAGGCGGACTGTACAAAACCAAATTGGGCCCGGAACGTTTCTCCCGCACCCGTAGCTACGCCTTGGGCAAGATGAGCGGCAAAGCGTCGCTGAAAAAGAATCTGGAAATGCTGGAACTCGACCTGTCGGAAGAGAACCAGAAAAAAGTGCTGGCCCGGATCGTCAGCCTCGGCGATTCAAAAGAGACCATCACCACCGACGACCTGCCCTTTATCATTGCCGACGTGTTGGAGAGCAAGAGTTACCAGCATATCAAACTGCTGAACTGCTCGATCACCAGCGGTTTGGATTTGGAATCGACTGCCAGCCTGCGAGTCAAAGTGATGGGCGCGACGCACATTGCATCCGGTTCCGGCAACGGCGGCTTTGACGCATTCGTCGACGCCATCAACAAAGTCATGCAGCAACACAACTACACCCTGCCCGCACTGGCCGACTTTGAAATACGGATACCCAGAGGCGGACATACCAGCGCCTTAACCGAGTGCGTCATCACCTGGAATTGCGGCGACGAACTGCGCAAAACCCGCGCCGTGCATTCCAACCAGGTTTTTGCTGCGGTATTGGCCGCGCTTAAAATCATCAACATGCAGCTGCACGAACTGGGTTTTAGTCAGACCTGAAAATCATTGTCTCGCGATGCATGCAGAGCAATACAGAAGCCTAAGCACGCTATGAATGATATTAACCCGTATAAAAACGACGTTATTTGCCACTGTAGCGGAACCACTAAACAGCAAATTAAGGAACTTGTTAATAAGGGAGTCGACGATCTGGACAGAATATCCAGAATGACCGGTGCATGCTCAGGCTGCGGCGCTTGCGATGCTTCAATATTGGAATTGCTGGCCGGGAATAGAACCGATTGAGGTGCTTGCCACCCTTTCATTCATCGTTCCCTCCTGTGTGGGAACGCAGTTAGTAACGCGCCAGCGTCACGGTTAGCAATCGCCGGAGCATTGCCGAATGAGTTGCGTCGGAACGACGCCAAACCCAGGTGCTTGATCAGGCGGCATGCTCCTTAAGCCACTCCTTCAGCGCTTCATTCATCCGCGATTGCCAGCCGCGACCTGTAGCTCGAAATGCGTCCAGCACATCGCGGTCAAAACGCACCGTAGTAGATACCTTGGTGGGCGACTGTTGCTTACCACGTCTTTTTAAGCCTCGTAGCGTGGCTTGTAACGATTCAGGCAAGGCGGAAAACGGCACGGCGTTTTTAAAATCTTCTTCGGTAAGCTCACGTACTTCGCCGTCCGCGTCAGTTAAGGGTAATTGGTTTGTCATATTTACGCGCCTCTCTACTGTTGGCCTTGCGAAAGCTCACGACGCGGATGCCGTCAGGAATTTGCACAAAACAAAGAAAATGTAATCGTCCATCCAGATAACCGATAGCGATTTGGCGCTGTTCGCCATAATCCTGCCGCTCGTCAATCAGGAAGGTTGCCGACAAAAAATCAAACTCCGCCGCGCGTTCAAAGCTCAAACTGCGTTCCATGATGTTCTTAGCGTTTTTGGCCGGGTCAAAGTCGATTCGCATTATTTTATTGTAGTAACAAAAAAATATTTAAGCCAGTATATTGTCAGCAATGGGCTGAAATGTTTGAGGACGATCCGCGCCACCGATAATCAAAGCCCTGTAGAGACAATTCTACGTCCTGACATTTATGCTGTGCACCTCTTTACCTACCTTCATTGATACAGCGTTCTGATTATGGATTCCAAATTAGCGGAGATAGTAAAACCAGGGGGAGACACGTGGGTTAACGCCGCATAAGGTTTAATAGTCGGGTCGGGCAACGAAACGCAGTTTCTCGAACTTCTTGGCTACGATCCTTAGCGCGTTATGAATTCGCTATTTCCAAAAGCATTTTTTTCATAAGCATTCTTTGTTTCATTCAGAATAGGGTGTCCTCCGTTATTCACTTCAAAAGGCATATGCTCTAAAAACGCATATCTTTCGATTAAAAGCTTATATTTCCAATATGTATCATTGGCATCCGTACAATAACAATTGATCGCCAACAATTGAGTAATGTCATAACCAAGGAATGAGCGAACAATATTACTGTACATTTTTTCATTGGCCAGCACGTCTGAAGACTGGATTTTATCTGCTTCGAGTGCTGCACCAATTGTGCTGCCTGGAGCGTTTATAGCTATGAATTTTAACAGTTGATATAGAACCCTGAAGTAGTGCCCGCAAACGTTATTTTTCTTTTCAAGAGCTACCTTTGCTGATGCTAAGTTCGTAAAATCTGATTCCAAAAATATAGAACGATAGATAAGTTTAACGTGACTGTATCTGGTGACATCTGGACTTGTGCTAATGGCCTCCAGCGCTTTATTATGCTGATCAAGCAGCGAGAAAAAAGTACTTTCGAACTGTTGCCTTGCTAAAGTTTCTGATTGTTTATCAAGAATTTTCTTTGTGTCTTCCTGAGCAGATGCACTACGGCTAAGTTCCTTTCGGGTTAAATCAAGCTCATTCCTTGTTAGTTCAAGCTCTTTGGTCTGGATGCCTATAGTCCACAACAAGGCAATCAAGCTTAAAAAACTCAAGATTGGATTCAGTGTCCCGCCGATATAATCACCAAATTGGCCCGCATCTGCTTTACCACTAAATGGTGAATCATTAAAGTGAGAAAAATAGTTCCAAAAGACTATCGCTACGACTAAGGAAGCAATAACAACCACTATCCATAAAAGTATATTGGTTGACTTTTTGGGTACCGCGGATTCAGTTTTCTTGTCAGGTTCTTTATTACTCATATTGACGTAACTCCAATTCATTTAATTTTTCTTATTATTTCAACGTAGTGCGCAGGTGGATTCGCCGTTAGGCAATTCACCGCAACTGCGACGGACTGTAATTGACGTTGTGTGTTGATTGGCGGATTGTAAAGCGCTGTCCTGCTGAAAAATCAGAAAAAACAGCTTCTTCGGCACTATCAACATCAAATTTCAGGTTAATGTAACAAATCAGATTGTGAGCATATCCCTACAAATCACAGATTATTTCGGCATTTTTGTTGTATTTCGCTGAGCAATAAAAAACCCGCTAAGCCTCTCGGCTTGCGGGTTTCTATATATCGGTTTAATAATTTGGTGGAGGCGGCGGGAATTGAACCCGCGTCCGCAAGTACTCCGCCACAAGGTCTACATGCTTATCCCGCACTTTTGATTTAGCTAGTGACTACCCGTCGGGCCAAGAAAATCACCAGCGATTCCGTAAGGTTTTAGCGCCGCCACACCGGACAGATTTTGGCGCGATCTTATGTAGATGACCTCTGAGCGCCTTTCATACCTAAAAGGTACTAAAAACTCCACCCGCATAAGCACAGATGGTCAGAGGAATGGTGCTGGTTTTAAGCAGCTAAAGCCATTGAGTAGTTTTCGTCATTTGCGAATACTTTAGTTTCAGTAGATTTTACGAGGTGTACTGTCCTCGGCATGCGCTTAAGGTTTCGCTACCCACGTCGAAGCCATGTCGCCCCCCGTGATGTGTATAATATACGAATTGTATAAAAATTGTACAATTATTTTTTTAGCCCGGTATTTATAAGGGTTCCAGGGGGCTTTACCGTTCATCCTCCGCCAGGGCTCTCCTGAGCGCAGCTGAAGGGCTCAGGACGGCAAAGCCTTGACTGTCGTTTCTGTACGTCAAAATCCTTATTTTTTAATTTTCCTCGGCAATCGCTCCTGCATTGCTCTACCTCCTGCATCCATGCAGTCGTCTCCTAGCCCTCTCCAACAGGAGAGAGGGAATAAAAGCATCGTGTTAATCAATCAGCATCCTAGCCAAGGGACTGTTGCTGTCTATTGGTAGCTGCCGGTCAGCGGCTCCGCACTGCTCGATAATCCCGTCAAGCCGGCTGATCTGCTCGACATGCTGAGCACAGATGTTTTCTATCACCAGCAGCACACCGCCATCGATCATGGTAAGCGCATTGTTTAACCCTTTGTTTAGTCCCCTTAAGGCGCTTTTTTCCAGCGACGGCTTTAATTTTTTCAGGATGAAAAAAGGTGTCAGCCAAGTAATGGCGATTAACAAGCCGCTATGTATCGCAAAGTCCACGCCCAAATAAGCTACATCGGTCATGTTGCTGGTGTAATAGCCGATAAAAACCTGATAGCCGACCCAACAGATGGCGGCAAGCGGCAGGACGATTTCACATAGGCGCATGAACTTTAAAAAGCCGCGATGCAAGGCATTGCCGGGATTCGCCAAGGCCTGCCTGGCGGCCAGTTCGCTTTGAGCCTGGACGATTTTGGGCACTTTTTCCCGTAATGCGGACAGCTGTTTTTTAAGCGGACTCACCGGTACGCCCAACTGGTCCGCATTGATCACGAATTCATCCAGCGCGTCGTCGAAACGGGCTTCGGCCCACTCGTCCCATAAGTTGAGTTTAGCACCAGTCGCTACATATTTAGCAGCCGACGGATTGCCTAATAAATCAGCAGCATGGTCGGCATAGTGCCGCGCTAATTGCTGGATAGGCCATGCAAAACCCTGTTGCAATACTTGGGCTGAGCGTCGCCATTGATCCTGCCACAGCGTCGGTAATTGTTGAAACGCCGATGTGGACCCCAGTAGCCGCCCGGTGTTTTCCAGGTTTTTCTTTAACTCGTCTTTCCTGGCCTGCGAACTTCGTTGCTCCAGTTGCGCAACGACATGCTCGGTCGCCAACGAGCTGATGGTCGATTCCAACGCGCCGAACTCGTCGACTTGCAGGCCTTCGGCGCAGGCGGTCTTGAAGATGATCGGCTCGGCAAAACCCGCTTTATGCAGTTGCCGCTTGAAATCTTCATACTGTTCTGTCAGGCCTCTGTCCCACTGATTCAGCACAAACAGCCAGGCATGCCTGCCGCCCTCTGCAAGCAGCAAGCGCCAGGCTTTTTCGTCGCGATAGCGTTCGGGGCTGACCACGTAGATCAGCACGTCGATATGCGGCAGCCATTCCAGCACTTGGTGTTTGTTGCTTTGCTCGGTGCTGTCGAAGTCGGGCATGTCGATCCAGATCACATGTTTCCTGGCCTCATTGTCATGCTCGGCGGTTTTGATTTGGGCCAGCGGCAGTTGCTCGGGCAAATGCTTGATCGCAACGCTATGGTGATGATAAAGAGTGACTTCCCGCGAAGTGGGCCGCTCGACTCCGGCTCTGGCGATGGCTTTGCCTGCCAGGCGATTCAGCAATGAACTCTTGCCGACGCCGGTGCCGCCCATGAAAGCGACTATCAGCGGCCTGGAACCGTCATGATCAAACAATGTATCGGGCGTTCTCGCATCGGCATCACTTAACTGCCGGGCAGTGTCGGCATTGATCCAGCCTGCCGCCGACGCCTGTTCGGCCCAGCGTTTTGTCGTTTGTACCAAACTAGAGTAATCGTAAGCCATGTCGCTTTTCTGTCAGTTGTAGCTCTGCCGCATGCAGCTGGTCAGGGGAGATATTAAAATGAGTATTCATCGATAAGTGCTCGGGCAGCTGCAACAGTTTAAGGCGCAGGCTCCCGACAAATAACGCCTGTTTGACGGTATCGAATTGGTTCTGCTTTAATTCGGCTTCCACTTTGTGCATATAGCTGCCGACCGCACTTTCAGCCAGCAGCGAGGTCACTGTCAGCATCGCCGGGGCGACAACCAGGTCATGCAGGCCGATGCCGCCCATTTGCAAGGTCAGCGCAATAACGGCGGCATCGGCGGTGGCACGGGTTGCGCGTAAACTATTGAGCACCACCGGCTGTTCTTGCAGCTTGTAATACAAACGATGCGCGGCGCTTTCCACATCCTGCTGGAAAGACAGGTGATAATCTTTAGCCGCCAGCCCGAAATCCTGTAACACGTCCTGCCGCCGGCTGCGCAGCACACTGTTGATCTGCCGCCACCACTGGCTTTGTTCGGTCTTGTCGATCAGCTTGTCGGACAATTGAATCAGCGTATGTTCGGCTATTTGATTTAACAAAGCTATTTCGTAGCTGCTGTCTGAAATATGCAGACTCTTACGGCCTAACTTCATGAACTGCCTGACCGGCCAGGTCAAGACCTTGCGGGTGCCGGCCAAAACGCGTTCTAATCCGGGTATTTCCATTAAGTGCAGCAGTTCGGTCATCGCAAGCTGAAAGGTTTCATAATGATGCGGATGATTCAGGTAATCGCGCTGGTAACTTTCCATCGCCTGTCCTATCATCAGGTCGACTAATTCTGCCCAATCGTTTAATACCCGATGTTCGGCAAACACAGGTTCCAGCCAAGTTTGCCAGTGCCTTCTCAATAACGCCTGCTCAAAACGCGCGTGCTTGTCGCGCCTTACTTTATTCGCCAGTTGGTTAAGCAACTGACGCCTGGACTCGGGCCATACCGGCAGCCCGCCCGGCTTTTGGTAGTACAGCGGAACGACCTCGGGAAATTCATCGGTTCTGGCATGCCGCCATTTTTCCTTTAAGGACTCGATAATGACCGATTCCGACCCTTCAACCAGCTTGTTCAGGCAAATGATCGTCGGCTGATGCAGTTCTTCAACAGCGGCCATGATGTCCCAGACCGACTGATCGGCGTATTTTTCCTTGCTGACCACCAGGATCACCATATCCGCCAGCGCAATCGCCCTGATAACGCCTTCCCGGTAGGTAGCCGAGTCTATCGAGTCGAAATCGGGCGTATCCCATAAAACGCCATGCGGCAAGAGTCCTGAATCAGTGGTGTTTTCGCTTAGCGAATAGCAATCGTGCCGGTCTTTGCTGAGCTGGGTTTGCGGCAACTGCTGGAAGCGGCCGAAATAACGTTGCAGGCCGTTGCAGTCTTCAATACTGACGCCGTTGCAAAAACCCTGAGGATGAATAGTGTAACCCGCCAACGGACTGACGCCGGCGGCGCTGCTGTTTAACAGCACGTTGGCCAGCGAACTTTTTCCGGCCTGCGTGGGTCCCACCACGGCCATTTGCAACAACGGCTGCTGCGACGCAGCAATCAGCTGGCCCTTACGGATAAAGGCTTCAGCCAGAATAAGCTGATCGATCCGTTGTTGATAGCTTGTTTTGACAGAGTCGGCGCCCAGTTGAGCCGAAACCGCCTGGTAACGTTGTTTTAATAATTGGATAAATTCCAGCATGAAAAGCCAGCTCAGGATTATAATGACCTGCTATTTTACTTCGTTTGACAAACCAGCGTTATATAATAAACATCGCAAACCATGTAAATAGCATGACATGCGTCCCTACTTAAACTTGAGGTTATCTTTATGAAGAAATTACCTATTCTTCTGCTCATTCTCTGCTGCACTTCTTTAATCGCATGTAGCAAGGGCTCACAAATTAATGGCCATACTACCCGCACCGCTTTTAAATCAGTAAAGGCGCTAAAAAACCGCTTATCGCCCGATGCTCGCATTGAGTTTGAAGTGTCTTTCTGGATGCTTCGCGATTCCATTAAAAGTGAAAAAGAATTTCTTAATACTGTTGACGGTAAAAAACCTGAAGAGATCATTGCAATGGGCAAAGAACTTTATCAGCAACGGAAAAACAGCGGTTTTGCAGGCTACGAGAAATACACAAGCTGGGATGATATGATCGCCAAATTCGGCAAGGAAAGAATTGACCAGGATAACCGTAAAGGCCCAAAAGAAGACCCTAAAGACAAAGCCAACGACGTTTTGTACAAGCTCTAAGCCTTACCGGCCAGGCAAGGCTTTTTGTTCGGTTAATACTGCAACAAATTGACTTGCCTCAGTGATGGTCTGCTCCATTGCACGGATCAGCTGGGAAATATCGATGCCTATCTCAATAAATTCATGTCTTAATGCCGCGATAGCCTGGGCATTAAGGTTGTGCTTCAAATACAACACCTGATCCTTGAATGCCGCCAGCACCGGCTGAATTTTTGCTTCCGCCTTTTGCATGGACTTGATAAGCCGGGCGTAATTTTGTCTGGCTAACTTTAATTGCTGCTTGCTGTGTGAGCGCAAGTTACGGTTCGTGTATTCATTCAGTTCGCTTTCCCATTCTTTAAACAGCGCCTCGCTGACCTGTTCGATCGCCCTGATTCTGTTGCTGACCGCTTCGGATTTGGCACAGCAAAACTGATACTGTCTGTTCAGCAGGTTATATTTATGGTCCAGCGCCGTCTCATTAACGCAAACCAGGGTCTTAAACCGCTCCAGCGCATCTTCAAACTCATTTTTGGTTTCCCGCAAACCCACGCAGGCCTGCTCGACATGAGCAACCACTATATCGCGCTTATGTTCGCCAATCGATTCCCTGGCGCTGTAATAGACGTTGCGGATTTTTTTTGAGAGGAAGCCTCTGATTAAATTTAACAATATTTTTACCAAATCGTTGGATGCCGGGGTATTTTGATCGGCTATTAAAACCTTGATGTATTTACTTGAGTTTTATCACTTGAAATCTTTTTATTCACCACGAAGACACGAAGGACGCGAAGTTTATTTCTTCGTGTCCTTCGTGTCTTCGTGGTGATATTTTTTACAACTTAACATTGCACTTTTTCCACGACTCCCGTGGGAATACCGTTACTCGACTAACTATTCGCGCCGCCAGCTGGTGGTGCCGTCGGGCGAATCTTCCAGAATCACGCCCTGCTCTTTCAGGTCGTTACGGATTTTATCGGCCAAAGCCCAGTCTTTGGCTTTTTTTGCATCCAGACGCGCCTGGATTTGCTGTTCGATTTGTCCTTCACCAAGTACAGCGTCCCCGCTACCTTTAAGAAAAGCATCAGGGTCATCCTGCAATATGCCCAGCAAGCCGCCTAAATATTTCAGCGTAGCCGCCAATACACCAGCTTTCTGCGGGTCGGTTTCTTTGGCTTTATTCAAGTCCCTGGCTAAATCAAACAACACCGACAAAACAACCGGCGTATTAAAATCATCATCCATCGCCTGTTCAAAACGGATTTTATATGCTTGCTCAATCGCCGCATCGGCCGTAATTTCCACGCCGCGCAGGGCAGTATACAGCCGCGTTAAAGCCGCTTTTGCGTCATTGAGCTGTTCATCGGAATAATTCAACGGACTGCGGTAATGACTGGAAAGAATGAAGAAGCGGATGATCTCCGGCTTGTACTGGTTCAACACTTCACGCACGGTAAAGAAATTACCCAGCGACTTGGACATTTTTTCTTCATTAATACGGACAAAACCGTTGTGCATCCACAGATTGACGAATTTCTCGCCGGTCGCCCCTTCCGACTGGGCTATTTCATTTTCATGATGCGGAAACTGCAAATCCATACCGCCGCCGTGGATGTCGAAATGATTGCCCAAACAACAGGTGGACATCGCCGAACACTCGATATGCCAGCCGGGGCGGCCCAAACCCCACGGCGAATCCCAGGCAGGTTCGTTGGCCTTGGCCATCTTCCACAACACAAAATCCATCGGATTGCGTTTTGCCGGATCCACATCAACACGTTCGCCGGCCTGCAAATCGTCCAGGTTCTTGCCCGATAACCGGCCGTAATCCTTGAACTGGGTCACCGCATAAAAAACATCGCCATTGCTGCCGACATAAGCCAAGCCTTTGTCCGCCAAGGCTTTAATCATCGCGATAATGTCGTCGATAGATTGCGTCGCCCTCGGCTCAAGGTCGGGCGGCAAAACGGCCAGCGCCCGCTCATCCTCGTGCATCGCGTCAATAAACCGCGCAGTCAATTGACTGTAGTCTTCGCCGTTTTCAATCGCACGTTGGATGATTTTGTCGTCAATATCGGTAATGTTGCGCACGTAGGTCAATTCATAACCCTGATAGCGAAGGTAACGAGCAACCGTATCGAACACGACCATGACCCGCGCATGGCCGACATGGCAATAATCGTAAACCGTCATGCCGCAGACATACATGCCGACTTTGCCCGCTACGCGCGGCTGGAACTGTTCTTTTTTTCGGGTCAGGGTGTTATATATTTTCAGCATGTCATTAAATCATTCAGTTAGGCGATGTTTTCCATTGCCGATCAGCCGGGGCAGGTTAAACAAATCCGCACAATCTACCAAGCGCATGCTTCTCTTTCAAGACAAAAACACTTAGAATTTGTTCTTTGCATCACTCAACAAGGAAAACCATGCGTACTTTCATTTTCTCCATGATGCTGCTTTTAACCACAACACTCTCATTTGCAACGGAAAATAAAATGTCTGATACACCATCAAAAGTTAAATTAACAACCTCTATGGGTGAAATCATTATCCAGCTGAATCCTGAAAAAGCGCCTATTTCATCGGCAAATTTCCTGACTTATGTTAACGAAGGCTTTTACAGCAACACTATTTTCCATCGCATAATTCCCGGATTTATGGCGCAAGGCGGCGGTTTTGATACTGACTTTAACCAAAAAGCGGTTCATGATCCTATCAAAAACGAAGCCGATAACGGCTTGCCGAACAAACGCGGCACTTTAGCGATGGCGCGCACCAACGTTCCCGATTCCGCAACCGCTCAGTTTTTTATCAACTACAAAGACAATTCATTCCTGAATCATACCAGCCCAACACCCAGTGGCTGGGGCTACGCGGTATTCGGCGAAGTCATTGAAGGCATGGATGTTGTCGATGAAATGGCAAAACAACCCACAGGCAACCGTGGCGGACATCAAGACGTACCCAAAACCGACATCATTGTCGAAAAAGCTGAAGTTATAAAATAGACGAAAGGCGCAAGGCTAAAGGCGAAAGGTGCCGACACCCCCCCGTCTTTAGCCCTTTGCCCTTTGCCCTTTGCCCTTTTGCCTCTCACTCGCCCTTGAATCAAGAAATCCTATTCATCTCAGACCTGCATATTTCCCTGGAAAAGCCTGAAATCACCCGCCGGTTTCTTTCATTCCTTAGCGATAGAGCGCCCAAAGCAGCCGCGGTTTATATATTGGGCGATCTTTTCGATGCCTGGATAGGCGACGACGACTTTACTCCACCCAACAACACGATCCGAAAACAGCTTAAACAGCTGACCGATTCAGGCACTCAGGTTTATTTACAGCAAGGCAACCGCGATTTCCTGCTAGGTAAGCGGTTTGCCAAGGATACCGGCGTCATACTTCTCGATGAGTACGCCGTGATCGATTTACATGGCACGCCGACGCTGTTAACTCACGGCGATTTATTGTGTACCGATGACCGGCCTTATCAGGCATTCCGCGCCAAATCCCATACCCTGGAATGGCAACAATCCGTGTTGTCAAAGCCCTTGTTTTTACGGCTGCTGGCGGCACGCTGGTATCGTGTCCGCAGTTATTTCCACAAACGCCGGAAGTCCCAGGACATTATGGATGTCAATCAGGACACGGTGATCAACGTTATGCGCAAGCGACGCTGCCTGCGCTTGATTCATGGGCATACGCACCGTCCCGCTATCCATGACTTTGAAATAGACGGACAACCCGCACAGCGCTTTGTTCTTTCCGCATGGAGCAAGCATGCGGCCGAAGTATTATGCTGGAACAGCAACGGCTACCACATCGAAGCCATTTAACCTGTCTATTTGTTTTACATAGATAAAAGTCAAAAATAAATTCAGCGACTTTAATTCGAGCACTATTACAAATGCAATCTTTGTAGAACCTCCTCTTCCTCCTCGGCGACAATTAAATCAATGACGTGTCGCTCAACCGCATCTGTAACGAAATATCCTGAAAATCTAAAGCCCTCGTAGCGGCTGCACGGATGCAGGAGCAATGACCGGCCACCCTGTGTTTTATCAAAACGTTACAGAAAATCACTCCGCATCGACGCCTATAAAAGTTGACTTTTGGGGCAAAATCATTAAATTTAGGCCCCTAGAGTGAAAATTTCCTGTATCCATGGAACATGAAAAACACCCTAAAAACTAATATTAGTCCTAAAAAACACAATCACTATTCTGTCAAATTAACAGAATACCAGGAGAAATATAATATGAAGAAGCCTTTGAAAAGTTGGCTGCTTGCTTCCAGTGTGGCTGCTATTCTAGCCGCACCAGCAGTTTCAACTGCTAACAGCGAAGTTGAAAAACTGACCCAAAACCCAGCCAACTGGGCAACTTGGGGTGGTGATTACGCAGGTACTCGTTACAGCAAGCTAAGCGAAATCAATACCAGCAATGTGAAAAATCTGCAACCAGCCTGGTCTTTTTCTACAGGCGTCTTGCGTGGCCACGAAGGCGGCCCCTTGGTTGTTAACGATGTTCTTTACATTCATACACCTTTCCCTAACACTGTTTACGCAATTGATCAAAAAACTCAATCCGTAATCTGGGAATTCACGCCGACACAAGATGCTGACGTAACTATTCCTGTTATGTGCTGCGACACTGTCAACCGTGGTTTGGCTTATGGCGACGGCAAAATCTTCCTGCAACAATCCGATACCGTTTTAACTGCACTGGACGCTAAAACCGGTAAACGCGTATGGAGCGTACAAAACGGCGACCCTAAACTGGGCATGACCAACACACAGGCTCCGTTAGTTGTTAAAGATACTGTTTTAACCGGTATTTCCGGTGGTGAATTTGGTGTTCGCGGTTTCTTGGCGGCATACAACATCAATACCGGCGCGCTGGTCTGGAAAGGCCACAGCATGGGTCCTGATAAAGACACTCTGATTGATCCCAAGAAGACAACCACCTGGAAAGACGGCAAAGTCACTCCGGTTGGCGAAAACTCAAGCACCAGCACTTGGCAAGGCGACCAATGGAAAATCGGCGGCGGCACGACATGGGGCTGGTACAGCTATGATCCTAAATTGAACCTGATTTACTACGGATCAGGCAACCCATCTACATGGAACCCGGTTCAACGTCCTGGCGACAACAAATGGTCCATGTCATTATGGGCTCGTGACGCCGACACCGGTGCGGTTAAATGGGTTTACCAAATGACTCCACACGATGAGTGGGACTTTGACGGTATCAACGAAACCGTTCTGGTTGACCAAGAAGTTAAAGGCAAAATGCACAAAACTATCGTGCATTTCGACCGTAACGGTTTTGGCTACACGTTAGATCGTGAAACCGGCGAACTGCTTGTTGCTGAAAAATTCGACAAATCAGTTAACTGGGCAACTCATGTCGACATGAACACCGGCCGTCCACAAGTTGTATCTAAATACAGTACTGAGCAAAACGGCGAAGACGTTAACACACAAGGCGTTTGCCCTGCTGCGTTAGGAAGTAAAAACCAACAACCGGTTTCTTACTCTCCACAAACCGGCTTGTTCTATATCTCAGGCAACCACTTGTGCATGGACTACGAACCATTCGAAGTATCATACACAGCGGGTCAACCCTACGTTGGCGCTACTTTGACTATGATGCCTGCCGGCGCGGACGTTATGACCGGCAAACCAGACGGCACAACCAACCTGGGCCAGTTCACAGCTTATGACGCCAAAACCGGTAAAATCGCTTGGTCTAACAAAGAACAATTCTCTGTTTGGTCAGGTTCTGTTGCAACTGCCGGCGGCGTAGTATTCTACGGTACTCTGGAAGGCTACCTGAAAGCGGTTGACGCTAAAACAGGTAAAGAACTCTATCGGTTCAAAACACCTTCCGGCATCATCGGCAACGTTAATACTTGGGAATATAACGGCAAGCAATATGTTGGCGTTCTTTCAGGTATCGGCGGCTGGGCTGGCATCGGTATCGCTGCCGGCCTTGACAGCGGTGAAGCAAGTTCAAACTCCGAAGGTTTGGGCGCTGTGGGCGCTTACAGAAGCTTAAGCTCTTTCACTAAACTGGGCGGTACATTAACTGTATTTACATTACCCAGCAACTAAATCGATCTGATTTTTAGATTGTGAATTAAAAGCCCCGGTTGATTTATCAACCGGGGCTTTTTTTTGCCTCTTTATCCAGTAAACTATGACCCCTTACTGTTTGATTCACACAAGGAGATCTTAATGAGGACCTTACCTCAACATACAGCATACTTCGCCATCTTGTTTCTAGCCGCAATCAGCTTTTCCGCCACAGCAGAAGAAAAATTCAAAGTCTGCGCCGACCCTTTGAATCCGCCCTATTCCACAAAAAACAAAGACGGCTTTGAAAACAAAATCGCCGAACTGTTTGCCAAAGAACTGGGACAGACCGTTGAATACACATGGTTGCCGCAACGCATCGGCTTTATCCGCAACACGTTAAATGCGCCGTTAAAAGACACCGATGTGGACAGCAATGAATATAAATGTGACGTCATTATGGGCGTTCCGGCAGGTTACGAGCTTACCTTGACAACCTCTCCGTACTACCAGTCGACTTATGTGCTGTTAATCGCCAAAGGACGCGGCTGGGATGATATTATCGATGCCGCCCAATTAGCCGATCTGCCGCTAAAAAGACAGGAGGCATTAAAAATTGCGATGTTTGACCGCGGCCCCGGCACAACCTGGATGCAAAAAAACGGTCTGCTCGATGTGGGCATCCCTTATCAATCGATGTCGGGCGACGGCGAAAATAATGTCGCCATGCAGATAGAAAAGGATCTTAAAGCGAAGAAGATTGATATGGTTATTCTGTGGGGACCTATGGCGGGCTATGTCGTTGCGCAAAGCCCTAAAAACAGTTACTCAATGATCCCGATGAAATCAACACCGGACATGAAATTCGAATTTGCGATGGCGATGGGCGTTCGCAATGGCGATAAAGCAAGAAAAGAGGCTCTTGACAAGCTGATAGCGGATAAAGCGGATAAGATTCGGGCCATCATGGCAGGTTACAACTTTCCGTTGCTACCGCTCCCTAAACAGGCTGTTCGCAAAGACGACGATTGACCCCAATTAATCTATATTCAAGGGCGGCCCGGCCGGCCGCCCTACGAAAACCTTATTTACGATTAAACAAGCCAACCAGATACGCAAATCTGACCGCCCGTTCATGTGACAACTGATCCCACTGAAAACGCCACTTCCAATTACCCACAGTTGTACCTGGAGTATTCATACGATGCTCAGACCCCAATTCCAGAATATCCTGCATCGGAATGACCGCAAGGTTTGCAACCGATGCCAATGCGGCATGAATTAACGCACAATGCAGCGGCATAGCGGGCCTGCCGAGGTAATCGTAAATGTGGTTCCTAGCATCATCGCTAATACCCTGCAGCCAGCCTAACGTTGTGTCATTATCATGAGTACCGGTGTAAACAACGCAGTTTTTCTCATAATTGTCCGGCAAATAAGGGTTATCAGGGCCGTCGCCAAATGCGAACTGCAAGATCTTCATGCCCGGCAAACCAAACTCATCCCTTAACGCCTCAACTTCGGGTGTAATAATACCCAAATCCTCGGCAACCAACGGAATCGACCCATGCTCGGCTTTTATTGCATTTAATAACGCCTGGCCCGGCGCATTAACCCAAACGCCATTAATTGCGGTATCTTCATTGGCGGGTATTTCCCAGGCGGCTTCAAGTCCCCGGAAATGATCGATCCGAATAATATCAAACAACTCAAGCTGGGTTTCCATCCTTTCGACCCACCAATGAAATCCGGTGTTCTCCAGATGGTCCCAGTTATAGTGCGGGTTCCCCCAGCGCTGCCCTGTTTCAGAAAAATAATCGGGCGGCACACCGGCCACAACAGACATCTCACCTGATTTATCGAGCTTAAAAACCTCACGATGCGCCCAGACATCGGCACTGTCATAAGACACAAAAATAGGAATATCGCCGAATAAAAAAACACCATGCCGGTTGGCGTAGACTTTTAATTCCAGCCATTGCCGGAAGAACACATATTGCTCAAATTTAATACATTCAATTTGTGTTTTTAGCCGGCGACGCGCTTCTTTTATGGCTTTTGCATCTCTTTCCTTGAAATGCTCCGGCCACTGGTTCCAGCATTGCTGGTTAAATTCAACTCTAAGCGCCAGAAACAACGCGAAATCATCGAGCCAGAACGCCTTGTCCCGGCAAAAAAGTTCAAAGTCCTCCTTATCCCGCTGTTCGGCGCTTTCCAGGTATCCATAATAAGCTTTTGTTACCAGACACCTTGTGGCGCAATTGCCGGCACATTCTTCGCATTTCTCGGTGCGGTGCAGCCACCCCCGCTTGACCAGCCACTCAATATTGATTAATGCAGGATTCCCGGCGTGGGCGGACAGGCATTGGTAGGGCGAACCATCCGCATGGGTCATGCCTAAAGGCAAAACTTGCCATACGCTCACCCCCGAATCATGCAGAAACTTTACAAAATGGTAAGCTTCCTGCCCCAAATCACCCTGACGGCCCGCACCCGGCAACGATGTAATATGCAAAAGAATGCCGGCGCGGCGTTTATTTAAGACGTCATTCACTCTTAATGATCTCTTGTTTGTGGTAACTATTCAGCAAATGCTAACTTTATGGGAACGCGGCTAACACTGCGCGGCAGACTCGGCCGGATTGCCAAAAGCCAAATCCATTATGCCCTTTACAACAGGCTTTAATAACTTTACCTGTTATAGCTTTCATACAACTTTCAATTTTAATCAGCCAAATATGTTAGCTTCATACAAGCTCGACGCCTGGACGCATTGCTCCTCCCATAGCCGGAGCGCCGGAACCTTGGGTAAATGACATCGCCAGATAAGCGGGGGGATCTTCACCCAGCAATCGATACAAATTAGCCAAATTAAGCCGGAATTGTTTCTCAAAGTTGCTGACCGCTTCGCCCGGATTATAATCGCCAAACCACCAAAACCAGTCGGACCCTTCACAAACGGCTAACTGAAGCTCGGCCTGTTGCGCTTGTTTATCCGTTAACCTACCGGCGGCAATGACTTTGTCAAACGTCCATTTAGCATCCCCGAGCATATCCCAACCTCGATTCTTGTCCGCATCGCCTATCCAGGTCGAAAAAGTGCCGTAAACCCAACTGCCCGCAACCATTTTCGACAGCGGCTTAACGTCAACATTCTTGCGCAGACATTCCGAAAAAGTCGTTAATTCAATAGCCTGATGATCGGCCAGACGATGATACAGGCCGTTGAGGAAGTAATAGCCATTAGCAGGAAAATACTCCCAGGCATTCTCGCCGTCCATAATAATTGAAACCACCTTGTCTCCGGCTTCATGCATGGCAATATTTTCCAGATGGTGGATCAGATCGCCGACCGCATCATCGGCATGCCATTTTGAATACTCAAAACCAATAAGATCGGATAAGCCGTCATCCCGGAAAAAGCAGGCTATATCGGTTTTTTTCAGTTTAAAAGGATGATGAATCCCTGTGTGTTTGGCGTTTTCAGGAAGATTCAAACTATTATGCAGCACGGACCCGCCGCTAGCCGCCCAATCAAAACCGAAGTCACCCAATATTTTTAAGGTCTGCTCGCTGATGCTGCCTTCCGAAGGCCAGCATCCTTTAGGCTCAAAACCAAAAAACCGTTTAAACGTCTGCACGCCCTTTTCAAGATGCCACCATACGCGCTCCTTGCCTCCCGGATAGGCATCCAACTCAGGCAAAGGAGCACTCGGCATAGCCTCATGGGTGGAGTTCAAGTCCAGCAACAACGGCATGATAGGATGGGCGTAAGGCGTCACGGAAAGTTCAACCTGCCCTTTTCTGGCTAATGCCTTGTATCTACAGATAATACTGGTCAGCTGCTCGGCAATGACTTCTACAATTTCAATCCTGTCGTGCATGGTATAGCCGGAGCCTTTCTCTATCAGGCGTTTTATTCGGCTATCCGCCAACTTTATCGTTTCACCCATCCAAACCAAATGATACCAAACCAGAATATCGCTGATAAATTGAGAATTGACATACGTCAAAGAGTCGTAATGCTGCTCAAGCCATTCGGCCATTTCAATCAATCTTTTAAAGGTCGGATAACGGTTGATTTGCCGTTCCCTGTTCGCACGCATGCAGTCTTTAACCAGTTTCATGCGCTCTTCAGGATCCGCCGGAATACTCGGGTTAACCAAAGCCGCCAATAAAGGATCGGTAATCGAAATGCGGTCATGCAAATAGCCGTTGACTTGCCGGGCATATTCCTCGATTTGTTCCAGAAGTATAGGCGCGAAATTCACCACCGCCTTAGCCTTCGGCACGGCTTCCAGATGCGCCGCCATATCCACATAGTCTTTAATAACATGCAGATAGGTCCACGGCAGCTTGAATTCTCCCGTCTGTAAATCCCTGTATTCCGGCTGGTGCATATGCCAGCACAAGACCAGTTTCAGTTTTCTTTTATCTGACATAATGTCTTCTTTGTCCCAGCATGTCCGGCGTAACCAAAACGACTCCACCGGGGCTCACATGGAATCTTTTCTCATCTTCGGCCCTGTTTTCGCCGATGATGGTGCCTTCCGGGACTTCGCTGCCTTTCTCTATAATCGCTTTGGTAATGCGGCAATGGCGGCCGATATTCACTTCCGGCAAAACAATGGTGTCTTGCAACGTTGTGTATGAGTTAACGCGGACATTAGAAAATAGCAGGGAATGCCTGACTTTCGCCCCGGAAATCACGCAACCGCCGGAAACCATAGAGTCAACTGCCTGGCCCCGTCTTTTGTCGCTGTCGAAAACAAATTTGGCCGGCGGTGTTTGTTCCTGATAGGTCCAGATAGGCCAGGTTTTATCGTATAAATTTAAATCCGGCTTTACGCCAATCAATTCCATGTTGGCCGCCCAGTATGCATCGATGGTCCCCACATCGCGCCAGTAACTTTGCACCCCGCTTTGCAAATCCAAAAAGGGGTAAGCGTTGGCGACATATTTATCGATAACCGCCGGAATAATATCCTTGCCGAAATCCCGGCTTGAGCTCTTGGTGTCGGCATCTTTTAGCAATTGTTCAAACAAGAAACCGGCATTAAAAATATAAATACCCATGGATGCCAACGCAGTGTCCGTTCTGCCCGGCATAACCGGAGGATGCTCCGGCTTCTCAACAAAAGCCCTGACCCGCCTGTTTTCATCGACATCCATCACGCCGAAAGCGGTTGCATCCTGTAGCGAGACTTCGATACAGCCGATCGTCAAATCGGCCTTTTTTTCAACATGATCGGCAAGCATCGCGCCGTAATCCATTTTATAAATATGATCCCCGGCCAGCACTAGGATATGTTCAGGGCTACGGCTACGCAAAATATCAATATTCTGGAAAATAGCGTCAGCTGTTCCTTTATACCAGGAATTCTCGTCGTGCCGTTGCTGGGCCGGCATCAAATCGACATACTCGCCAAATTCGCCGCGTAAAAACCCCCAGCCCTGCTGGATGTGCCTGATCAGCGAATCCGACTTGTATTGGGTCAAAACGCCTATCTTGCGTATCCCCGAGTTCATGCAGTTCGACAGCGGAAAATCGATAATCCGAAACTTGCCGCCAAACGGTACAGCCGGCTTGGCGCGCCAATCGGTCATATTCATTAACCGCGAACCTCGGCCACCGGCCAGTATTAATGCAATGGTATTGCGGGTTAACTGGCTGACATTATGATCATACTTATGATTACTTGACGCTGACATTTTTCATCTCCATGTGGAATAGACTGACAACTCTTGATGTGTTTGGTAACATTCACGCAACTATTATTCCACTACACCGAGGCTATTCATAGTGAAAAAGCAATCTAATAACGCACTTGATTCAGATGCTATAAAAATCATGGAAGCCAAACATCATGATCCTTTTTCAATTTTAGGCCGCCACCCCAAGAACGATCACATTCAGGTTAAAGTGTACCTGCCTTACGCGGAAACGGTCAGCTTGAGTCACAACGGCGCGGCCTTGAACCGGATACCGGATACCGACTTTTTTGAATATAACGCCGAACCCGGCCGGTTGCCGGCTCATTACCGCCTGTCCTGGATCGATAAAGACGGCAACAGCCACGAAAACTACGACCCGTATGATTTCGGTCCGCAACTGCCGGAATTTGACCAACACCTATTCGGCGAAGGCAAGCACTGGCATATCTACCAAAAATTGGGCGGACATCTGCACAGCGTCGACGGCATTGCCGGGGTTTTGTTTACGGTTTGGGCGCCCAATGCCGGACGGGTCAGCGTAGTCGGCGATTTCAATCGCTGGGACGGACGTTGCAATCCGATGCGCAGCTTGGGCGGCAGCGGCATTTGGGAACTGTTCGTACCGGATTTGCAAGCCGGCTGTTTCTATAAATTTGAGATATTAAACCGCAATACCCATGAGGTTCTGTTAAAAACCGACCCTTACGGACAGCAATTCGAATTCCGCCCCAACACCTCGTCAATTGTTGTCCATGAAAACAACTATGATTGGCAGGATCAGCAATGGCTGGATGACCGTGTCCGCCACAATTGGCTGCATGAACCCATGTCTATCTACGAGGTTCACCTGGGTTCCTGGCGCCGCGATCATCTGGGCAATTTCCTCAATTACCGCGAACTGGCCGTACAGCTGGTCGACTATGTCAAGGAGATGGGCTTCAGCCATATTGAGTTATTGCCGGTCACCGAACACCCGCTGGACGCCTCCTGGGGTTATCAAACCACCGGCTATTTCGCCCCGACCAGCCGTCACGGCACGCCGGACGATTTCCGCTATTTCATCGACACCTGCCATCAAAACGGCATCGGCGTAATCCTGGACTGGGTACCCGCACATTTTCCCAAAGACAGCTTTGCGCTGGCCCGTTTCGACGGCAGCGCGCTTTATGAGCACGAAGACCCGCGCAAAGGCGAACACCGCGACTGGGGCACATTGATTTATAACTACGGCCGCAACGAAGTTAAAAACTTTTTGCTGGCCAGCGCGATGTTCTGGCTGGAGGAATTCCACCTCGACGGCTTGCGGGTCGATGCCGTGGCCTCGATGCTGTATCTGGATTATTCCCGCAACGAGAATGACTGGATTCCCAACATGTACGGCGGCAACGAAAACCTGGAAGCGATCGACTTCCTCAGAGAACTCAATACCGTCACCCACGACCAGCACCCCGGCACGGTGATGATGGCTGAAGAATCCACGTCCTGGCCGCAAGTAACCCGGCCGACCTGGACCGGCGGCTTGGGCTTCTCGATGAAATGGAATATGGGCTGGATGCACGACACGCTGGCCTATATGAGCCAGGAGCCGATACACCGCAAATATCATCACGACCAGCTCACGTTCGGGATGCTCTATGCTTTTACCGAAAACTTCTGCCTGCCCTTCTCCCACGACGAAGTCGTGCATGGCAAAGGCTCCCTGGTCAACAAAATGCCGGGGGACGAATGGCAACGCTTCGCCAACCTTCGGCTGCTTTACACCTTGATGTACACCTATCCCGGCAAAAAACTGCTGTTTATGGGCTGCGAATTCGGGCAAGGCTCCGAATGGAACTTTAACAGGCCATTGGACTGGTATGTACTGGACTACCCGCATCACCAAGGCATACAAACGCTGGTAAAAGACCTGAACCATCTTTATAAAAAGCACCCGGCCTTGTACCAGCATGATTTCGATCATCACGGTTTTGACTGGATCGATTGCCATGATGTGCAACAGTCCATCATCAGTTACCGGCGCAAAACCGAAAATGAAAACTTGATTGTCATACTCAACTTTACCCCGGTACCCCGCGAAGAATACCGGATAGGCGTACCTCTGGAAGGCGCCTATACGGAAATATTCAATTCCGATTCCGGCTACTACGACGGCAGCAATGTCGGCAACGGCGTAGCATTGTCGGAACCTACGCCGTGGATGAATCAGCCCTACTCTATCAGCCTTACCTTACCTCCGTTAGGCGCCGTAATTTTGAAATTATAGGTTTTAGGCGAAGGGCGAAGGGCGAAGGGCGAAGGGCGAAGGGCGAAGGGCGAAAAAGTTTGCATCTAAATTTAAAAAACGTTCCAATTTTTAGCCTTTAGCCTTTAGCCTTTGGCCTTTAGCCTTGAAAATATCATCCGGTGTTCGATAACAAACCTAACATCTGTTGAGTAGTTATCCTTTAATAAAACAAGCAAGACCATGAAAAAAATACTTTTTGTCACCAGTGAAACGCATCCTCTGATTAAAACCGGAGGACTGGCTGACGTTTCCGGCAGTCTGCCCAAAGCACTCGTCGAATTGGGCGAAGATGCGCGCATTATCATGCCGAATTATCAAGCCATCAAAACGACCGAAGAAATTCGCTACTTAAGCACTATCTATGTCAATAATTACGCGGTGAATATCCTGGAAACCCGGCTGCCGGGCACCGGCGTCATCGTGTGGCTGGTAGACGCCCCGGAATTCTTCAATGTTCCCGGCAATCCCTATCATGATAAACACGGCAATCCCTGGGCCAACAGTGCCGAACGTTTCGCCCTTTTCTGCCGCGTCACGGTAGAAGTCGCGATGAACCGGAGCTATCTGGACTGGAAGCCCGACATCGTTCACTGCAACGACTGGCAAAGCGGACTGGTCCCGGCGCTGCTGTCTTTGGAATACAGCAGGCCCGCTACCGTTTTTACAATACATAACATGGCTTATCAGGGGATATTCCCAAGCGCGACTTACCTTTCCTTGAATTTGCCCGGCCAACTTTGGAACCCTTACGGTATCGAATATTACGGCATGCTGTCATTCCTTAAAGGCGGCCTGGTCTATTCGGACCGCATCACCACCGTAAGCCCGACCTATGCCAAGGAAATTCAAACCGCCGAGTTCGGCTACGGCCTGGAAGGCCTGTTAAGCCACCGCAAAGACTTTCTGAGCGGCATTATCAACGGCATAGATACCGACCACTGGAACCCGGAAACCGACAGCAACATCAGCCAAACCTATAATCATTTAACGCTAACCAAAAAACGGCTCAACAAAACGGCGCTGCAGGAAAAACTATCCCTGCCCGTTGACGATAGCATCCCCGTATTCGGGCTTATCAGCCGATTGATCGAACAAAAAGGCATCGACCTGATACTGGAATGCCTCCCCGAGATGCTGACCCACCGGCTGCAATTTGTACTGCTCGGCAACGGCAACAAAGGTTTTGAACAACGCCTGCATAATTTTGCCGAAAGCCACCCCGACAAAATATCGGTCACCATCGGTTATGACGAAACGCTGGCGCACATGATTGAAGCAGGGGCGGATATATTCCTGATGCCCTCGCGCTTTGAGCCCTGCGGCTTAAACCAGATTTACAGCCAACGCTACGGCACCATACCCATCGTCAGAAAAACCGGCGGACTGGCCGATACCGTCGTCGACGCCGTCCCGGAAACGCTGGACAATAAAACCGCGACAGGCCTTGTGTTTAATGAAGCAAGCCCTGCGGCATTGATGGAAGCGATTAAACGCTCGCTGATTTTGTATACCCACCCTAAAACCTGGAAACAGCTGCAAACCACCGGCATGAAAAGAGACTACTCGTGGAGCACAAGCGCCCAGCAATACATGACTTTGTACAGTCATCTGTAGCGGGCAAGCCGCAAGGGTACGCTATGCGTACCTTTCGGTATTCGATCGTTCACACATAAACCGGCTCAGTAATACACTCTAAACGACCGCCGTATTTGCTCAAACTCATACAGATAAGGCTTTGCCACTTCGTAATTGGCGGCCACGACCAGCAGGTCGTGTGAAAAAACCGAGGTGTTGTACCAGTTGAAACTGCCTTCAATAACGATGTAGTCGTCAATAATGCAGTATTTGGAATGGATCGGCGAATACGGCACCGGATGATCGTCTTGCCCGTAAACCAGGCCGACCGAAATGCCCGCATACTTTAGCCGGTCCACTGTCGGCAGCAACGGCCTGGCCAGCTCTTCCGCCATCGGCCGCTCCACGCCGATACGCCCCTGTCTGGCCAGATGCCCGTTCAGCAGGATATGAACGTTGACGCCCCGGTGATGGGCATTGATCAACGCATTGACCACGCTGTCGTGGTGATCACCCAACAAATCGCCGATCAGGAATAACGACACTTTAACCGAATATCGGGCGCGGTTGATTTCGGCCAATATCGCGTGATGCGGGCGGTAGGGCTTGCCGTTCAGCATAACGTGCCGGCCAAAGGTATAGAGCAGGTTGAAATGACTCAACGGATCGATGCCGTATTTCTGGTTGACGCCGCCGCGCTGGCTTTGAAAGATATTATCCAGCAGTCGGCAGATGCCTTTGGAATGGAAAGTCATGCCCGATTCCCAATTGGCCCACCAGCGATCGAAGGTGATATTGAACGAACCCAGTATGCTGTCCTCGTCATTAAAAATAATGAACTTGGTGTGCATATCCGGCTCCACTTCGATCAGATGATGCTTGGGGCTGCAAAACACGCCGATCAACTCGATCCGGGAACGCTTTAAGCGCGCATAGTTGTGACTGTTGGTCAGCGTCATTTTTCGCCAATCGACGATGCACTGCACCAAGACTCCCTGATCGCTGGCGTGCAGCAAATGCGTCGTAAAATCATAATCGTCTATGCAATCGACACTGACTTTTATCGTGCATAAACGCCCGGGATTCTCGTGCTTGCAACGGATAACCTTGTCGATCAGGTCGTGAATATAGCGCTTCGGGTGGTAAGGATGGTATTGCTGTCCCTTGGTGAACTTGGGCACCAGCTGCAAAGCTTCGAAATGATGGTTGTACCAATCGACATCGCTCTGCAATTCACCGGCATTCAGTTCGTAGGCCCGATAACTGCTAGGCGTCGACCAATCGCCAGTAATCCTTCGGTACTGCGGGCTGTCTCCCTGGAGCTGGTGCCAGTCCATAAAGATATATTCGTTTTGGGAGGCAATCGAGTGCTCGTCCAGATGCACGATAAAAGCGAACTTAACGCAATTGATCTGGCCGAAGTTGCTGGAAAACGGGTGGATATAAAAATCCCGCGTGCAGCGTTTGTGGCGGTCCCACTGAATGTCATAGGCGTCGGTATCGACGATGTAGGTTTCGCAGACCGCATCGCGGTAGACTTTTAAGATAACCTTTACATTGGCCTGAACGCCGTAGAACACATCGAAATCTATTTTTCCCCAGCGGATATAGAATTTGTCGTTGAAATCGTTAACTCTCTGGAAAGAGCCGCCCAGGTTTCCGTGAGTGGGCGAGGCATAGTGTTCGGCTATCTGCATAGGTTTATCTCCATGATAAAAGGGCATAGGCATCTAAACAACGTGTCATCCCGGCAGGGATTACCGGGATGACGATAATACAATCCATGCGAATACCTTGTAAGCCGCTTACAATTTCTCATTTAGGCTCAAAGGTCATGAAATAACCGCAATGATCGGAAACCCGGCCGTAATCCTGATCGGTAAACAAAACCCTCGCCGAAGTGACATGCAGCTCGCTGGTTTTATTCAAGAAAATATAATCGATACGGTAATCATCGCTAGGATAATCCTGCCAATGCGGATCGTTCACCCTGAATATTTTTTCAAACACGCCTTCTGAATTGGCCGCCAGATACTGGTCGTCATATTGGTGGCCATCGACCACCAGATGGTAGCCTTCGGACCCGGCGGCAATGTTAAAATCGCCGCACAGCAACGTGGCGCCGACATGCGCCGACTGTTGCGTCTCGGCCCACTCGCACAGCCGTTTAAATTGCCCGGCAAAACCGTCTTCCCACCAGCTTAAATGCGCCGAAAAAACATTAACCCGGCCCATGTAAGGGGCCTTGATTTGGGCCATGACCACTTTTCTGGAGTGGATGCTGTAGGCATCATGGCTGTCCGACACATACCGGGCATCCTGCTTGACGAACGGATATTTGCTTAGAATCGCGACGCCTTCGCGATACTTGTCAAAGCCCAGATGCGACCAGTCGGTGTGGATATGGTACGGCGTAGGCAATCGGTCGTTGATTATCCTGGCGGAGTTGGACGCCCAATCCCCTGCCCCGCCATTCCAAAGTTCCGCTACTTCCTGTAGACAGACGACGTCGGCATTCAGTTCGTCAATCGCCTTGGCTATCTGGGAGAATTTATAATCCTGATTGTCTTCCTGATAACAATGCAGGTTAAGAATCAAGACCTTCAGCGGCTCGCGGCTGAGCGAGTAGTTTTTGCCGCGGTTATTGTCCCAAAAAACCTGGCCGTGGCGTTCAAGCGAGATGCTGTATTCCAAGCGAAAAGCCTGGCCGATCCTGAGCCAGCCTTTCCAGGCTGCAACCCCGTATTGGTTCGGGTTCCTGGCATTGCTGAGCGATTCTTTATCCCAGTAGGCTCTTTTGAAATGGCAGGGCGTTTTATGGGTATGCCGCCAGTTGTCGGTCGTCCAATGCACCGTCACTTGGTCGGCATCGATAAATTTGTCCACCGCCACGGTGATCGGAATATTTTTTTGCCCGTCTTCCAGCTTGTTCGCAAAACCCGTGTTTAAAACCGGAACAGCGCAAACCACCTTGATGCCGGAGTCGGCCTGACTGGAATAATTTAAGCCCTGTTTGTTATCCCAGCACTCGCCCGCCGAGGTCCGGCAGCGAAGCCCGAAACGGATATTGCCGGGCAGCGATTTGGCCGGGCTGAGCTGAAAACTGACCTGCGCCTGCCAGTATTCCTGATCGTGCTCCAGCTTGCTGTGATAGTTTGCAGGCAGGGTTTGCCAGTCGCCGTCTTCACCCGCCCAAAGCACATCAATCCGTTTGTCGTAGCTTGAGCTTTCCACCCGCATGAAAAAACTCAAGTTCTGCTGAACGCCGGTTTTTTTTCGGCTAATCACATTTTCAACATACAGCAGTTGGATTTTGTCCATCCTTTGTCTCCGTTATTACTGGTCCGCGCGACAGATCGAAAAGAAAAGTAGTGGCTTGATTCACCACGGAGACACGAAGAAAAACTAAAATAAAACTTTGTGTCTAGGCAATTGCTCCTGCATTGCTCTACCTTCTGCATCCATGCAGTCGTTCGTGGTGTTCTGCTTTAAGTTAATGCTTATCAGGTTTATAACCGGCACTTACATTTGAAGGATTGTAATCCCGAAAATCAATGTCAGGAAAAATATTATCCATGATCTCCAAAGCGGTCAGATAACGCTCGTTGAGCCTGTTCTTGCGAATGCTGTCGTGCAAATAGTTAAACCGGGCCAAGTGATCGGTAATGCGTTTGTTCGCATAATCGATGGTTGTGCCCGATTTCATGATAAACGGCCAATCGGAGGCTTGCGCCAGCAGAATCGACCTGGCGGCCTGATTCAAAGCCCGAATTTGCAGCGGCGTCAGCGCTAATCCCTTAACGTCGTTCGCCAGTTTTTCCATATCCAGCTCGGCCTTGTGCAGCAAGGGATAAATCCAGTCGTTCGTTTCATTGATCCAGTAACCGGAGTAACCCTGATCGCCCCAGGTGGATGCGGCTGGCGTGGCGGCCTGAAGCGACGGCTGCTGTGTTAAATACTCGCCGCAACTGATCAGCTGAACGCCGCTCGCCTTTTCGCTCGCCAATCTCAGCACGCATTCCAGCCAATGCGTGCCTTCAAACCACCAATGGCCGAACAGTTCCGCATCGTAAGGCGCGACAATGACCGGCGGCCTGTCCATCGTAGCCTCAAGCCGGTCGATTTGGCCCCGGCGTTTATCGATGAAGTCCTGGGCATGCCGATACGCCTTCGCCTTGGCCTGTCTCGGATTATAAATTTCCTTGGGCAGGTTGCCGCCGGTCACGCGATGGTATTTGATTCCGGTGTTGATGCGGGTTTCCCGGTCCAGAATATAGGGCGCGATATAATCCAGCTCCCGCTCAAAACCGATGTCGCTATAGTATTCGCGGTAGTCAAAATCGCCCGGATAGCCTTCTTTAGCGCTCCAGACTTGCTTCGACGACTCGGGATCGCGCGCAAACGCCGCAACACCGTTGCCGCAATCAAGTGGCGCATAAACGCCGTTGCGGGGCTGCTCGCTTGCATCCATGACGCCGTGCGTATCGACGAAAAAATACTTGATCCCGGCATCGGCCAGCACCGTCTCAAGCCCCGGATAATAGCCGCATTCGGGCAGCCAGAAACCGCTCGGGGCGCTGCCTGTCGCGGCCTTAAACGTTGCGATGCCGGTATTGATCTGGTTGCGGACCGCGGTTTCGCTGACATTCAACAACGGCAAAAAGCCGTGGGTCGCGGCAGTCGTTACCAACTCAAGCTTGCCGGTGGCCTGATGTTTTATAAAAGCCGCCAGCAAATCGCCTTGATAGCGATTCTGGTAAGTGTCCAACGCATTCAGGAAAAAGCGCCGGTACAGCCGCGCTAATTTTTGGTACTCCGGCTGCTTGCGGGTTCTGATGATTTCCTTCTCGGCCAATTCCAGCCGGCTATGCAGGTATTTCAGGAAACGCGTTTGCAGCAGGTCGTCGCGCAGCATCGAGATCAACGTCGGCGACAATGACAGCGCCAGACGGTAATCGACGTTATCCGCATGTAAGCGGTCGAGCACGCCGATCAACGGCAGGTAGCATTCGGTCATGGCTTCGAACAGCCAGTTCTCCTCAAAAAAACTGTCATGCTCGGGGTGGCGCACATACGGAAGATGCGCGTGAAGAATAATACTCAGGAATCCCTGCCCGGTACGCGGTAAGCTGTTTGTCATGATGTTTAGTTGCTGATGCCTAGACCGGAGGCATTTTTATTCAGGCAAGAGGTGGAGTTCTCTGAGTCTTGATGCCGCTGGGCCGGTCCATGGTGAGCATGAATAATATTCGACTGCGCCAAAACGATAAAGCTGTCGTCCGCACCCTGTTTGCCGATCGCGGCCGAATAAGTCGTTTCCTCAACCGGGCTTGGCAAAATCACTTGTTGCTGGGTATTGGGGCTGTCGACGGCTACGTCGAACCATAATGCTTCGTCGGTATCGGCGCTGTCTTCCTCGGCTTGGGTATAGATTCTTAAGGTAAGCCCGTTATCAGGCTCAGGCGTTTCCCTGGTTTCGCCAAGATTCCAATACGCATGAAGATGTTCGGGATCGACCGGCAACAATATCAATTCCGGTTTGCTGCAAGACACTTTCGGCGCAAAATCGCGGCTGATTTCCTTGCCAATATCCAAGAGTTCTCTCGGCGTAAGCCTTATTTTTTCGACACGCTCCGGCATCTGGCTTGAAAAGCATGGCGTAAAATCCCGACTGATTTCCCGACTGATCTCAAGCATGTCTTTTGCCGATAGATTGAATTTGGAATGGTACTCTGAGTGCAAAAACGTCATTGCCGGCCTTAAGCGTTACGATTACCTTATCTGAATTTCTTCCCTACACCCGCCTCTTTCTTCCCAAGTTATCTTTCAAAGATGACCCAAAAAGCAGGCTCGTCCAAGTATACGGAGTAAATTCCGTAGGGTCCAGTGCGCCGCTTTAATTACCGCCGAAGCGCGCCGCGTGCTTGGGATAAATGCTTGTCGATTATAACGGCCGTCCCTTGAGACGGTTTGATCGGCTGCTTATCGAGATTGAACCCGTCCAACATCATTAGTCTACAGCCCCATTCCAGGTCTTTCTGCGATGTCCGGGCTACGGGCTGCACTTAACCAACGTGTTCAGGCTTTGCGCAACTGATCCCGGATAGGCAGTTGGCGGATGCGTTGGCCGGTAGCGGCGAAAATCGCGTTGCACAATGCGGGCGCAATGGGCGGGACGCCCGGCTCACCGACGCCGCCGAGCGGCGCATCGAACTCGGTCGCGGGCAGCAGATGAACCCGGATTTCGCGGGGCGCGTCATCCATACGGGTGAGTTGATAGGCATGGAAGTTATCCTGCACCACCGCTCCCTCCTTGAAGCTGATTTCGCCCAGCGTCGCCAGGCTGATCCCCATAATGCAGGCGCCTTCGATCTGCGAACGGATGCGCTCAGGATTAACCTGCGGCCCGCAATCCACCGCCACGTCAATGCGGGGAATGCTCAATTCGCCGTCGCCGTTGACGGCTACCTCGACCACAACCGCAACATAAGTGACGAAGCTGTAATGAGCCGCCAAGCCCAATCCTCCGCCCTTGGGCAAGGTGCGTCCCCAGCCCGTCTCGCGCGCAACGGTTTCGATCACCCGGCGCAGGCGTCCGGTGTCCAGCGGGTAGGCCTCGGGCGACTCCCCGTAATTCCAGCTGTCGCCAAGGGTACTCGGATCAATGCGCTGCGGCGGGCCGATCAGCTCAAGCAGGAAATCCTTAGGATCGCGTCCCGCCGTAGCGGCCAATTCGGCAACGAAGGACTGGATCGCGAAAGCATGCGGGATATTGGACACCGAACGAAACCAGCCGATGCGGGTATGCGCTTCGGCCTCCGGATTTTCGATGCGCAGGTTGGCAATCGCAAAGGGCGCATTGATAACGCCCATGCCGAGTTCGATCGGCATCTGGTGCTTGCTGTCGGGGCCGAAAGTGGACGAAATGGTCGGCGCTACCGTTCGGTGCAGCCACGCTACCGGTTTGCCCTGGGCATCCAGACCCGCTTCCAGCCGCTCGACTGAAACCGTGTGGAAATAAGAGTGGTGCAGGTCGTCCTCGCGCGTCCAGGTCAGCTTGACCGGCTTGCCGTTCATCGCCTGCGATAACAGCGCGGCTTCAATGACGTAGTCGGGTATGGATTTGCGTCCGAAACCGCCGCCCAACAGGGTGACATGCACCGTAACATCGTCCTCCGGCAGCTTGAGCCATTTGGCCACGCTGTCGCGGGATGCCTGCGGAGCCTGCGTGCAGGTCCATATTTCGCATTTCCCCTTAACGATGCGGGCGGTTGCGGCCGGCGGCTCCATCGGGGCCTGGGCGAGATGCGGAGCGTAATATTCGGCTTCCAGCCGTTTGACCGCGCCTTGCAAAGCGGCGTCGACGTCTCCTTCGTTGCGGACCACTTTACCCGGTTTGCGCGCCGCTGCTTCAAGCTCGGCCTTGTACATCAACGAATCGTAAGTTCCGTGAGGCCCGTTGTTCCATTCGATCTTCAGCGCCTTGCGTCCCTGAATAGCCGCCCAGGTATTGCGGGCGATCACGGCGATTCCCCCGAGCGGGTTGAAGCCGGCAGGCAGGGGACTGCTCGGCAGCTCGACCACTTTAACCACGCCCGGCAGCTTCAGGGCATCCTTGGCATCGTAACTCAAGACTTTGCCGCCGAATACCGGCGGGCGCGCCACTACGGCGTAAAGCATGTCGTCGAGACGGGTGTCGATGCCGTACTGTGCCTGGCCGGTGACTATATCCTGACCGTCATAAATCCCGAGCCGCCCTTTGCTGATGTAGCGGAACTCCGCCGGTTTCTTCAGGCGCAAGGTTTCCCGATCGGGCACCGGCAGTTTTGCCGCGACCTTGGCCAGCTGACCGTAACCAAGTGTTCTGCCGGTCGCGGGATGAAGAACCTGATGCAGCTCGGCGCGGACTTCCTGCACCGGCACTTGCCATTGCGCTGCCGCCGCCGATTCGAGCATGCTGCGGGCGGCCGCGCCGACCCGGCGCATCGGCATAAAGAAATGGCGCATGCTGCGGGAGCCGTCGGTATCCTGGTTGCCGTAACGCGATTCATCGCCGGTCGCCTGCTCGACCCGTACATGCAGCCAGTTGGCTTCGAGTTCGTCGGCCACCACCATCGGCAGGCTGGTGCGCACGCCCTGCCCCATTTCCGAACGGTGACAAACAATGGTCACCGTGCCGTCCTCCGCTATCGCGACGAACACCAGCGGATTATCCACCCAGCCGTGCGGCATTGCATCGGCGCCGTACTTGCCTTTTTCTGAAGGCGCGGCCGTTTCGTCGGCCCCGCTCAGCGAGGGAAAACCGGCAGCCAATACAAATCCGGTCAAGGCAAAATTCTTGATAAACGCGCGCCGGCTGATGTTGGCGATATACAGGCCGGCGTCGTCCGGGCTCAATATAGTGGGATTATCCAGAGACTTTTTCATGACTTACGCTCCGTTGACCCGGCGGCCTGTTTGATCGCGGCGCGTATGCGGGGATAGGTGCCGCAGCGGCAGATATTGCCGCTCATGGCCTTGTCTATATCGGCGTCGCTGGGTTTGGGGTTTTGCTTGAGCAGCGCCGTGGCCGCCATTATCTGGCCGGACTGGCAATACCCGCATTGCGGCACGCTCAGTGTTAACCAGGCATCCTGAACCTTTTGCCCTGTTGCGTCCTGGCCGATGGCTTCGATCGTGACGATTTTCTTTCCGACGGCGGCCGAGATCGGCGTCACACAAGCGCGGGCGGGCTCTCCGTCGAGATGCACCGTACAGGCTCCGCATAAAGCCATGCCGCAGCCGAATTTGGTTCCGGTCAGGCCCAGATAGTCGCGCAAGGCCCAAAGAAGGGGGGTATCCGTCGGCAAATCGATCTGCCGGGGCTTGCCGTTGATGTTGAGCGTAATCATCGGATATTTCTCCTTCCAGTTATCAGAGCTACAGGGCACTCGCATCGCAGTGTCACTGGCCGCAAGTATGTCGGACGAAATCTTACAGGGCTTGGATCGGCCAGTAAAGGCGCCTAAGCCGAGGTTCGTGTCAGGATTTTACTCGGCTGTATGATTATTCCAGCGCCTTGCTCAACGACTCGCCGCAGCCGCCTCGCCGCACCAGCACCATTTCACTGGCGATAGACAAGGCGATTTCCTCAGGCGACTTCGCGCCGAGATCCAGGCCGGCCGGGGCGCGCACCCTGGCAAGGCCGGACGCTGAAAAACCTTCCTGCGCCAATCGCGCCAAGACCAGATTCGCCCGCTTGCGACTGGAAACCAGCGCGATATACGCGGCTTCGGATTGCACAGCGCGGGCTAGAGAGTCGTAGTCGCCCTTGTGATGGGTCGCTATCACTACAAAATCGCCCGTTTGCGGCTGCAATTGCTGATACCGGCAATCGTCGCTGATGATGCGCTCAGCGGAGGAAAAGCGCTCCGCCGTGGCCTGCGGGTCATTGACAACCACCTCGAACCCTAAGCGGCTGGCGAATTCGCAAAGACTTTCCACGATGCGTCCATGTCCCATGAGCCAGAGTACCGGCTTGGGCAAGACCGGTTCCACATACACCCGCATGCTGCCGCCGCACGGCATGCCCGCGCCGAAAACTTCGTCATTCAAGTCGACTTCAATCACGCGAGGTTCTCCTGTTTCAAGACATTCAAGCGCCGCACCGGACACCAGGGATTGCGCGCAACCGCCGCCGACCCAGCCGGCAATGACCTTGCCGGAGAGGTCGATCAGCGCCTTGGCCGCAGGTTTTGCCGAGGATGAGCCCAGTATTTCCACGACAGTGGCCAAGGCATAAGGACGGCGCGCCATGCGCAGTTCGATCTGGAGGTCGAGAATATCGCGGGTCACAATGGTTTTATAATTTTTGTCAGGATTTTCAAATCTTCCGGCTTATCGATGTCCCGAAGCACGCCTGCATCAGCGCAATCTATCAGCCGAAGTTGATCAAGATGCGCCTGAATCACCGTTTTCGCGCCTTGATCGCCGCCCAACGCGGCCAGTTCCGGGCCTAAATTTCGTGAAAAACCTACAGGGTGTCCGCGTCGGCCTTGCCAGCAGGGCGCGGCAATGGGCGCACCCGAGCGAAGCGCATCCGCCACCTTGCCGATGGTCGCGGGCTCTATCCAAGGCATGTCCGCCAGCGCGATCAGCCAGCCGGCGGCGGCGGGACAGGCCCGGATACCGAATGCAAGACTCGCTCCCATCCCTTGCTCGGCGTCGGCGCAAACCCGGACTTCCGCGCCCTCGGCCTGCAATAGAGCGGTCAGCTCCCCGCCGCTGGGCCGCACCACCGCCAGCACCCTGTCCGTGCTCGCTAACAGGTTGCGGCAGGCTCGCACCGCCACCAAATCGCCATCGGGCAAGCTACGGGTCAGTTTGTTGTCCGCGCCGAAGCGCCGGCCGGCTCCGGCGGCCAGCAAGATACCGACAATCGAATCCATCAGTCTAAATGGCCGCTTCGGCTGGGTAATGTAGGGGCGATCATAATCTAGTCTGGGCTCGCGTGAATCAGGGCAAGGACATTATCACCGCCCCCTCCGATTAGCAAGATTCTTCATTTAGACGAAGTCAGCTTGGGGACAAGAAAAATGTATCGCTACAGCGGCGATGGTTGGAACCCGACGGGGGGAGTTACCTTCTTTTGCGTCGCCTAAAGCGCCTACTGTGGGTGCTCTCGGCGCATCCCTGTCCCCGCGCTTCGGGTGCTACGCAACGAGCGCATGTACAGGCTCCTCACAACAACGCCTTAATCTCCGGCACGCAAGAGCCGCAGTTGGTTCCGGCTTTTAGGCAACGCCCGATTTCCTGATGGGTTTTGAGGCCTTGTTCCCTGATTGCTGCAAGTATGGTTTTTTCCCCGACGTTAAAGCAGGCGCAAACGATAGTGCCGACATCGGCTTGACCGACGGGCGGCTTGCCGGTCAATAACGCCTTGCGTTCGGTTTTTTCCAGCTCTGTTTTTTCGAACAGCCCGGCCAGCCAGTTGCGCTCGGGAAGCGCAGACTCGGCGGCGATAAAAACCACGCTTTCGAGCTGATTGTTCACGATACGCGCGGCCCGGTAATTGCCCCGGCCGGGATCTTGATATTCCTGCCACTGAGGCGCTGCGCCATCGTTGTCGCAGAGATTGTTTTTCGCCCAATCCTGCCAGTTTTCGGACAGCGTCATCCCGGCCAATTCATAACGGTAAACCTGTTCGCCTTTGATTTTCACCCAATAATCCGGCGCGTCGATGCCCAGCTCGCGGCGGGACAGGATAAAGCCTTGCCAAGCGGGTTGATAGGTTTTGATCCGCACCGGCGTGTGCTTGCTTTCCGGTTGATTGGAAATCGGGTCGACTATCGCGTTGACTAACGCGCCCATGCGTCCGCGGCCGGCGTATTGTTCGGTCCAGTGCATCGGAACGAACAGGCTGCCCGGAAGCTGGCTGTCGGTAACCTGCACCCGCGCAAGCATGGTTCCCCAACGGCTTTCTATGCTTGCCAGGCTGTTGGTAACCAAGCCATAACGCCGCGCATCGTCAGGATGCACTTCGACAAAAGGCTCGGGCTTGTGCTGATTTAACTTCGCCGCAATGGCCGTGCGCGTCATGGTGTGCCACTGGTCGCGCAGGCGGCCGGTATTTAAAATCAGCGGATAATCCTGGTCCGGCGGATTGACCGGCGGGCGCGGCGTGACGGCGATAAATTTGGCTTTGCCGGATTCGGTAAAAAACCGACCGTCATCGAACAACCTGGCCCTGCCCTTCGGATAGGCCTGGTTAACCGGCCATTGGATAGGCTGTAATCGCTCGTAATCCTGCCCGGCGATGTCCGCAAACGCCGATATGTCGAAATCGCGCGACCCGTTATTTTCGAAACCGGACAGCCGGGCGTGTTCGCGAAAAATCTCCACCGGGCTCTGGTAATGAAACGCCTGCTCGAAACCCATGCGCCGCGCCACTTGGGTGATAATCCACCAGTCCGGCTTGGCGCCGCCTGCGGGCTTGAATAATGCCCGTTGCCGTGAAATCCTCCGCTCGGAATTGGTGACAGTGCCGTCTTTTTCGCTCCAGCCTTGCGCGGGCAACAGCACATGCGCCAAGACAGTCGTATCGGTATCGGCGATGCAATCGGACACCGCTACAAATTCGCATCGCTGCAAGGCTTGTTTGACTTTATCGGCATTGGGCAAGCTGACTACGGGGTTGGTACCCATAATCCACACGGCTTTGACTTTGCCCTCATAGATCGCATCGAACAGTTCGACGGCCGGGTAACCGGATTTACGGGCGATATTGTCGCTGCCCCAAAACCGTGCAACCCGCTCGATGTCATCGGTACTGGAAAAATCCATGTGCGCGGCCAGTTGGTGCGACAAGCCGCCGACTTCACGCCCGCCCATCGCGTTCGGTTGTCCGGTCAGCGAGAACGGCCCACAACCGGGCTTGCCGATTCTGCCGGTCGCCAGATGGCAGTTGATAATCGCATTGACCTTGTCGGTGCCGGATGACGATTGGTTGATGCCTTGGCTGTACAGGCTGACGACTTTTTCATGGCCGGCGAACCATTCGTAAAAGCGGTGCAGGTCGTCTTTGTCTAACCGACAAGTATCTGCAACCTGTTCAATATCGATACAGGCGGCATTTAGGGCTAACTCAAAGCCTTCGGTATGGGCTTTTATATAAGCTTGGTCCAGTACACCTTGCCCGCTTAAAAAATGCAGCAATCCGTTAAACAAGGCGGCGTCGCTGCCGCTGGCCAGCGGCAAATGCAAATCGGCGATGTCGCAGCTGACGGTGCGGCGCGGATCGATCACGACGATTTTTAACTTAGGGTTAGATTCCTTGGCCGCGCGTATCCGCTGAAAACTGACCGGATGGCACCAGGCGGCATTGGAGCCGATCAGCACGATCATCTCGGCCAATTCCAAATCCTCATAACAACCCGGCACGGTATCGGAGCCAAAGGCGCGTTTATGTCCGGCGACCGAAGACGACATGCACAAGCGGCTGTTGGTATCCATATTGCCGCTGCCGATAAAGCCTTTCATCAGCTTGTTGGCGACATAATAATCTTCGGTCAGCAATTGCCCGGAGCCGTAAATCGCTACCGCGTCCGCACCGTATTTTTGAATAGTATTAATAAAAGAATCGGCGACCAGATCCAGCGCCTCCGTCCAGCTGGTTTCGCACCCGTAAACTTTCGGCTGCAACAGCCGGCCTTTCAGTTCGACGGTTTCGCCGAGCGCGGAGCCTTTGGAGCAAAGCCGCCCGAAATTAGCCGGATGCGTGGCGTCGCCGCTGATTTTAAGGTGATGATGGGCTTCATCGATCTTCGCGCTGATGCCGCAGCCTACGCCGCAATAAGGACAAGTGGTTTGTACGGTTGTATTCATTAAAAACGGCTTGAATGTAAGTAGGTTAATTCACCACGAAGACACGAAGTTTTTATCTTTGTGTCTTCGTGGTGAAATGCTTTAAGTTGATTTGGAAGAGACACCGCCTTACTCGGCATAAGCTTTACCAAAAATCAGCGCGTCCCTGATGCCGGAAATGTCTTCTCTTTGCTCCAGCAATTGCTGGTACCAGCCGCCATCGGCTGTGTCGCCGTACAGCACCGCGCCGGCCAGCTTGTTAGCCTTGATGACCAGTTTTTTATAAACGCCTAAAGCGGGATCGGTAAAACAGATGCTTTGACAACTTTCATCGCCTTGAAAATCGCCGACCGAAAACAGGTTGATGCCGGTCACCTTCAGCTTGGTCGCAGTCGGCAGCGCGACATATTCCGCCGCGCCGTGGGCGCTGAGATGATTGGCGCACACCTTGGCTTGCTCGAACAGCGGGGCGACCAGGCCAAACGTATCGCCGCGATGCTGGATGCATTCGCCGACCGCATAAATGCTGGGATCGTAACTTTGCAAGGTATCGTTGACCACGATGCCGCGCTCACAATAAATCCCGGCTTTTCGAGCCAGTTCCATGTTCGGACGCACGCCGATAGCCGCAACAAACAGATCGCATTCGAGTTGTCTGCCGTCAGAAAAACTAACCGCCGTGATGTGATTGTTTTGATCGCCTGTCAACTGCGTAAGTTTGGCGGCCATTTTAAATTTAAGGCCGCGTTGCTCCAGCTCCGTTTGCAGCATTTTTGCTGCGGGCCTGTCCATTTGCCGGTTCAGCAGGATTTCATGATTATGGATCACGGTGACATCCATGCCCCTTAAAACCAGGCCGTTAGCGGCCTCCAACCCCAACAGCCCGCCGCCCAACACCACGGCTTTTTTATGGCTGCGGCTGTAGTCGAGCATCTTATTCACATCGAAAATATCCCTAAAACTGATCACGCCATCCAGGTCACTACCCGGAACCTCCGGCATGACCGCCTTGGAACCGGTCGCGATCAGCAGCCGCTCGTATCCGGCGACCGTGCCGTCCTGGGCGTAGACTTCCTTGTGTTTCCGGTCGATGTAAACCGCGGCCTTACCCTCGCCCGCATGCAGGGTTATGCCGTTGTCGATGTACCACTGGCGGTTATTGATCACAATATCCTCGATGGTTTTTTCGCCGCACAGCACCGAAGACAGCATGATGCGGTTGTAGTTGCCGTAAGGCTCGGCGCCGAACACGGTAATATCGTATTTGTCCGGCGCGGCGGTCAGCAGTTCCTCTACGGTACGCATACCCGCCATGCCGTTACCTATGACGACCAAGCGTTGTTTCATCTGGGGTTCCTTATGTGAATGCATCAGCTCAAACTGTATGCCATTTCAATAGCAATCGGTATGCCGACTTTAATCCTGTAAGCCGTAATAAACCGGCTCAAGCGTCAGTAACAACCGGTATTTCCGGTAACTCGCGAGCCGACAAGCCGGAAACGCCGCCTCCCGCTATGTTTTTCGACGAGACTCTCCTGAGCAGCACCGAAGGGTGCAATCGGACTTGTCCGATCTTATTCCGGCCGACATCTAAAACATGAAATATAAAAGAACGCTAACGCGCCAAGATGGGGCATAAATAATTTGAAGAGGCAGCCAAACGGTCGATAATGGTGCAACAGAATGGAGCGTAATAAAGCATGCCGCAAAAACCATCGTATAGCGTGGCTGGTTATGTGGGATTCCACCTAACGCCCCACTCCACCCTGCCGGGCGGCCTGCAAATTGCTATACAATCCATAACGCTCTTAACTTTGAATAACTTTAAAGCAATCCATGTATAAACGTATCCTTGATCACCTTAACGGCGCAATCTTGTTATTTGATCGCGATCTGAGCCTCACTTACCTTAATTCAGCCGGAGAAATTCTGCTTGCCGACAGCTCGCGCCACTTGGTGGGGCTCAGCGCTAATGAGATATTCAAATCCTCCGATCCGGCATTGCTGCTTAATTTGCAGCAATGTTTAACAATGGCGGAACCGCTGCTGGATCGGGAGCTTATTCTGGACCGCATGACCCACAGCATCACCATCAATTTTAGCGCGACGCCGTTGTTGAAGGATGAGCAGGTCGACGAAATCCTGGTCGAATTACAACAAGTGGACAATCACCTGCGCATATCCAAGGAAGAACGCTTGTTAACCCAGCAGAATACCGCCAGAATGCTGGTCAGGGGGCTGGCGCATGAAATCAAGAACCCCTTGGGCGGCTTGCGCGGGGCGGCGCAATTACTGGATCTGGAATTACGCGACCAGGATCTCAAGGAATACACCCGGATTATCATTGCCGAGTCCGACCGCCTGCAAGGCTTGATGGATAAAATGCTCGGCCCCAATAAATTGCCCAATAAAAAGGCCATCAATATTCACGAAGTGCTGGAGCGGGTCAGGCAGCTGGTTCAAGCCGAGTCCAACCTGACCATTAAATCGGACTACGACCCCAGTATCCCGGACATCTATGCCGATAAAGACCAACTGATTCAGGCTATTTTAAATATCGCTAAGAACGCCGTTCAAGCACTGAACGGGGAAGGCGACATCCTGATCAAAACCCGAATCCACCGGCAAGTGACCATTGGCCGCAAACGCTATAAATTGGCCGTGAAGTGCGACATTATCGATAACGGTCCGGGCATCGACGCCGATATGATGAACCAGATTTTTTATCCCATGATCACCGGGCGCGCCGACGGCACAGGACTGGGTTTGTCGATAGCCCAAGCGTTGATCAATCAGCATAACGGTTTGATTGAATGTACCAGCGAGCCTGGAAACACGGTGTTTTCAATCTTCTTACCCATTATTTCACAGGGAGAGACCGACAATGACTAAAGCCGAAACTGTCTGGATCATCGATGACGACAAATCCATACGCTGGGTCGTGGAAAAAGCCCTGCAAAAAGCGGACATCAACACTCGCAGTTTTTCCGGTGCGGCCGACTTGCTGAACGCATTGCAGGACGACTCGCCCGATGCGCTGATTACCGATATCCGTATGCCTGACATGGATGGGCTGGAACTGTTGAACAAGATTCAACTGAGCCACCCGAATCTGCCGGTGATTGTGATGACCGCTCATTCCGATCTGGAAAGCGCCGTCGCCGCATTCCACGGCGGCGCTTTCGAATACCTGCCCAAGCCCTTTGATATTAAAGAAGTCGTCGATCTTGCCCATAGAGCCTGCATCCATAGCCGGCAGCAGCAAATTGAGACGGTTTCGGATACCCATACGGTCGAGGAAACGACGCCGGAAATTATCGGCGAAGCGCCGTCGATGCAGGAAGTGTTCCGCGCAATCGGTCGGCTGGCAAGATCGCAGATCACCGTACTGATCAACGGCGAGTCGGGAACCGGCAAGGAATTGGTCGCCAAAGCCCTGCATCGGCACAGCCCCAGAGCCGACAACCCGTTCATCGCCCTGAATATGGCCGCGATCCCCAAAGACCTGATGGAATCGGAACTGTTCGGCCATGAAAAAGGCGCGTTTACCGGCGCGCAATCGCGCCGCGCCGGACGCTTTGAACAAGCCGACGGCGGCACCCTGTTTCTTGATGAAATCGGCGACATGCCCGCCGAACTGCAAACCCGTTTATTGCGCGTACTGGCCGACGGCGAGTTCTATCCGGTCGGGTCGTATTCATCGGTCAAAGTCGATGTACGCATTATCGCCGCCACTCACCAGAACCTTGAAACGCTGGTTGAGCAAGGCCGCTTTCGGGAAGATTTATTCCACCGCCTGAACGTGATCCGCATCCACATCCCGCCGCTACGCGAGCGCAAGCAGGATATCCCCTTGCTGCTGCGCCACTTTTTAAATCAGGCGGCCGTTGAACTCAATACGGAAGTTAAAATCCTAAAACCCGAAGCGGAGGCTTTTTTAAGCACGCTGGACTGGCCGGGCAATGTCAGGCAACTGGAAAACAGCTGTCGCTGGCTGACCGTGATGGCGTCGGGCCGGGAAATTCATTTACACGACTTGCCGCCCGAGTTGCTCAATACCCTATCGGAAAAAAACGAGACTGAAAACGGCTGGGAAGCATTACTGAGGAGCTGGATAGACCAGCAATTGCTGTTGAACTCTCATCTGGCGCATGGGTACGAGGGTGAAATCGCCAAACACATCATTCCGACGGTTGAAACCATTTTAATTAAGGCCGCGTTAAATTTTACCCACGGCAAACGCCATGAAGCGGCTATTTTATTGGGCTACGGCAGAAACACCCTGACCCGTAAAATTCAGGAGCTGGGGATATAACTGTCCAGACGGGTCTTTTATTCCGCCGTGAGCTGCGTTGCACGGGGCAACCGATGAATAACGATCGCCCAATGTAGGCGAATACTTACGGCAATTAGAACACTGCGACAATATGCCACATTCCATCATTTATCATTTATCGCTAATATATATACAACTCTTGAGATGCAAATTTCCTCCTCGAAATTCAGAGTTTTATATCCTTTTTAATGCGGCCTAACCGGCCGCATTTTTTTTGCCTGCAAGAAAGTCATTTACTCCCGGTAATCCGGCTTAATCAACCCGTTTTTTGCTTACGATAAAACAATCCGCTACCGGTTCTGCGACATTCTGACACGCGGCAATTTGTCACATTCCGTTACTTAACATTTGCCGTTAATATAGCTGCAACTCTTGAGATGCAAACTTCCTCCTCGGAATTCAGAGTGTTATATCCTTCTCTAATGCGGCCTAATCAGCCGCATTTTTTTTGCCTGCGATAAACCGGTTCCGTCGCATGCCGACACACGGGACAAGCTACATTCCATTGCTCAACATTTGTCTCCGATACAACTGCAACTGCTGGCGTGCGACGGCAGTGAAAACTTTGCCTGATTGGCGACGGCTAACGTAAAAGTTTACCGGCAGCGCTAAACGACAGCCGGATATTGAACCCGCCGCCTGGCGTGCTCATATCCACAATAGCTGACCAGAGGAGAACTAGCCCAGCTTGAAGCCGACAAAAAAACCGCCGACTCCGCTGGCGCCCTTGCTGGTAACGCTGGTCAGGCGATCGACCAGAAACCCGCCGGAGCTTTTTGCGGCTTCTGTGGCCGCACTGGCCGCATGTTGCAGCTTCTCATCGGTTATATCGATGACGTCGTAATATTCCGCAACAAACAGCAGCACGATTGCAGCTCCCCCAAGAAACAGCACCGTGCGCAACATTTTTTTGGCGAAATAACCGACCGCCAAGCCGATTACAAACGGCGTGCCAACATTGCCAAGTAAAAAAGCCGAAGAAAAGATGTCGGTAGACGATGCGGCGTCGACTGGTTGAGTATTCATGGTTGTGAGCTTCCTCTGTTGTGATGATTGAGATAGTCCGGCAGGCAGGGTAAAAGTATCGCGCGTCGGGCAAATTCAGTCGATGCACGGGCTTATCCACACTACACCTAAATCTTTACCGCATTAATTGTTGCCGGGACCGTAAAAGTAACCGCTCGTTTTTATTGTTTACTTTTTTATTCTATCACCAAATTCAACCGCGTCAGAAAACAAAGCTGTAGGCGCGATATATACAAAAGAATCTTCCCTTACGCATCAAAAACCAGGTTTTATTAAAACCTTATCGCTTATAAGCGTACAATCATTCCAATTTTTTACCCCAAAGCCCCCAGCTAAATTTTTAAGTTGGACGAGAGCATTATGTATTCAGTTGAAGTTTTTCCATGGAATAAAAATTTCGAGGTTGGTGTACCGCTGATCGATGCACAGCACCAAAAGTTGGTCGAGTTGTTAAATGTGTTGGCAGGTCACTTGGCCTACCAATCCGACGTCCCCACCTTAAACAATGTTTTCAATGACTTGGCTGAATACGCTATTTACCATTTTCAGGCCGAGGAGCGCATCTGGCATGCGTTCTTCCCTGAAGACCCCTGGGAAACAAAACATAAAGAGGATCACAGGCGGTTCTTGGCTACGGTGAACAGAATAATGGGGGGGAAAACCAGCAGGCCGCTGGATCAGCTGATTGAAGAAATCCTGACATTTCTGACCCAATGGCTGGCCTTTCATATTCTGGACACCGACATGCGCATGGCCAAAGTCGTGTTGGCGGTACAATCAGGCGTACCGTTAAACCAGGCCAAGAAGCAAGCCGACCAGGAAATGAGCGGGGCGATGAAGGTGCTGATCGAAACCATGCTTTCGATGTTCGATGCGCTTTCTTCACGCACCATGCAACTGGCGAAGGAGGTCGTTGAACGCCAGAAAGCCGAGCAAGCCAGCCAGGACGCCCTGGATCGCCTGCAAAAAATCGCCAGCCAGGTACCGGGACTGGTGTTCCAGTTTCAGCGGTTTCCCGATGGGCGCTCCTGCATCCCTTACGCCAATGAGGCCATTCGCACTATCTACCGGGTCAGCCCGGAGGAAGTCAGCGAAGATGCGACCAAGATACTTGCCGCCGTGCATCCTGACGATCTGGACGCTTTCAAGACGTCCTTTAAGGTATCGGCGCAAAACTTAACGCCATGGCGCCAGGAGTACCGCTTGAAATTTGACGACGCCCCTGTCTGCTGGCTGTTCGGTAACGCGCTGCCGCAGCGGCAGGCGGACGGCTCCGTACTTTGGCACGGCTTCATCACCGACATCACCAAGCAAAAGCAGGATGAGGTGGATCTTCGCATCGCGGCCACCGCATTTGAATTGCAGGATGCCATGTTGGTCACCGATGCAAACAACGTTATCCTCAAAGTCAATCAGGCATTTACCCGAATCACCGGTTACAGTGCCGAGGAAGTCCTGGGAAAAACCCCCAATTTGCTCAGCTCAGGGCTGCATGATAAGGCTTTTTACACGGCGATGTGGGATAGCATCAATCGCACCGACGCATGGCAGGGTGAAATATGGAACCGGCGCAAAAACGGCGAGGTGTTCCCTGAATGGCTTATTATTACGGCGGTAAAGGCAGCCGATGAAAAGACTGAGCAGATTCATCATTACGTTGCCTCTTTTTCCGATATTACCTCCCGCAAAGCCGCCGAGGAGGAAATCAAACAACTGGCCTTTTATGATCCTCTCACCCAGCTGCCTAATCGCAGACTGCTGCAGGAACGCCTTAAACACAGCATCGACATAGAACGGCGTGACGGCAAACGGCTGGCATTACTGATGCTTGACCTGGATCGCTTTAAAGCGGTCAACGACAGTTTGGGGCATCTGGCGGGCGACGAGTTACTGCAACAGGTCGCGGCGCGCATCACGGCAAGATTGCGCGATGTGGACATGGTGGCGCGTCTGGGCGGGGACGAATTTGTCGTCTTGCTGGAAGACATTGCGCATCCTGAAGACGCCGCACGGGTGGCTGAAGAAATCATATTCGCGTTAAGCAAATCCTTCCAACTAACCCAAAGCAATGACGTGCAGATTGGCGTCAGCATCGGCATCAGCCTGTATCCTGAACACGGCGCCAGCTATGAAGAGCTCACGGATCACGCCGATGCCGCGCTGTATCAAGCCAAAGACCAAGGACGCGGCTGCTATGCCTATTTTTCCGAAGACCAGACGATCGCAGCCCGTGAACGCATTGCCTTGGAAACAAGGCTGCGCCGGGCGATAGAGCAACAGGAGCTGCGCGTTTTTTACCAACCGCAGGTCGATATTGCCAGCGGACGCATCGTCGGCGCCGAAGCTTTGGTACGCTGGCAAGACCCGGCAGAGGGGCTGATTCCCCCGCTACGTTTTATCCCAATCGCCGAAGAAACCGGGCTGATTTTGGACATTGGCAAATGGGTGCTCCGTGAAACCTGCCGTCAAGGTCGCCGATGGCTGGATGAGGGTTTGCCGCCGCTAACGTTGGCGGTCAATGTTTCTCCCCAGCAATTCCGCCGCGGTAATATTAGCGCCTTGGTTGAGGCGGTGCTGAACGAAACAGGGTTCCCGGCCGAACACCTGGAGCTGGAAATGACTGAAAGCGGACTGCTGGAAAACCAGAGCAATGTGATGGAGCTTCTGAACAAGTTGCGTTATCAAGGCGTCCGTCTCGCCATTGACGACTTCGGCACGGGTTTTTCGTCGCTGGCTTACCTGAAGCATTTCCCGCTGGACGTGTTAAAAATCGACAAAAGCTTTATCGATGACATTCCGCACTTGCAGGACGATATGGAAATTGCCGCGACTATTATTGCAATGGGACATATTCTGGGCTTTAAAGTGCTGGCGGAAGGCGTCGAAACCCCGGAGCAACTGGCGTTCCTGCGGGAAAAGAACTGCGATTCGTATCAAGGTTACATCCTTAGCCCGCCTGTGCCGGCGGAAGCGTTTGCGCTGTTATTGCGGGAGCAAGGAATAAATTAATTTTTCACCGCGAAGATCACGAAAAATGAAATATAAAAACTTCGTGATCTCGCCAACTGCTCCCTGCGTTGCTCGACCTCCTGCATAACCCACAGGGATGTAGGGAATGCAGATATTGCAGGAGCAAATATCTGTCCTTGCAGTCGTTCGTGTCTTCGTGGTGTTATGCCTTAAGCGGAAACGATTAAATCCCGTTTACAGATAGTTAACTTCCGGCTTGCCTTCGGACTCGACCAGCTCGCCGATAGTAAAAGCCTGCTCGCCCAACTGACTCAAGGTTTCAAGCGTCGCCCGCTCATCCTCGGGAGCCACGCAAACGATCATGCCGATGCCGCAATTAAAAGTGACCAGCATGTCCGCCTGCGATACGTTACCTTTTTCCTGCAACCACTTGAAGATGGCCGGAAACTCCCAGGAAGCAAGGTCGATGTGGGCGTTGGTGTCTTGCGGAAGCACGCGCGGAAGATTCTCGGTCAAGCCGCCGCCGGTAATGTGGGCCAGCGCATGCACCGGTACTTTATCGAGCAGCGACAACAACGACTTGACGTAGATCCGGGTCGGTTCGAGCAAGGCTGCGCCCAAAGATTTGCCGTTAAAGGGTTCGGTCAGCGCCGACTGACTGTGGGTGATGATTTTCCTGATTAATGAATAGCCGTTGGAGTGCGGGCCGGATGATGCGAGGCCGATCAGCTTGTCGCCGACTTTGACTTTGCCGCCGTCGAGCACTTTGCTTTTTTCCACGATGCCGACGCAAAACCCGGCCAGATCATACTCCCCGTCCGCATACATGCCCGGCATTTCTGCGGTTTCGCCGCCGACCAAAGCAGCACCTGCCAACTCGCAACCTTTGCCGATGCCGTCCACGACCGCTGCGGCGGTGTCGACATCCAGCTTACCGGTCGCAAAGTAATCAAGGAAAAACAGGGGCTCCGCGCCCTGAACAATAATATCGTTGACGCACATTGCAACCAGGTCGATGCCGATGGTGTCATGGATACCCAACTCATTGGCCAGTTTCAGCTTGGTGCCTACGCCATCGGTACCGGAAACCAGAATCGGCTGCCGATAACGGTCCAGCGGCAGTTCAAACATCGAACCGAAACCGCCCAGACCCGCCATGACCCCTGCCGTCCGTGTTCTGGCTGCAATAGGCTTGATCCGTTCGACTAATGCGTTACCGGCTTCAATGTCAACGCCTGCGCTTTTATAATTCAAGCTTTCTTGATTTTGTTCGCTCAATGTGGTGTTCTCTTGCTAAAATTTAAACTTCCGATATTGTACAAGACATCATCGGTTTTGTCTGAAGGATATGAATACACAGGTTTTATCTGACAGATGTTACCGTAGCGTTTGTGTGAATTTGGATTCATATCATTTTAAGCGCGGCAAATTGAAAAAAATAATTAACGTGGTTGGCTGTTAATTACAGTGGATCAACCGAAACCGCCCATGGCAACACCAAGTCTTTTTGAGGAGTGGATATATGAACGTAACAAAAATGTTTAACCCTATGCTGTTTATTGCAGCCACATTATTTACCGGCACCGTTTCCGCCTATGAGTCGGGTCTAACAGAAGAGATTTGCAAAAAGCCCCAGTTCAGAGACTTCAGCCTTCCTGTCTTTCAAGAGCCCGAAAAAACCGAGATTCCGCCTGAATCAACATTTTCCTTCATGGTTTCGCCTTGGGCCAAGCCGAGCACCATCAAATTGACCGCTAAAAATCAAGAACTCGAATATACGGTCGAAAGCAACAGCAGTTTTCACCGGGTTAAGGCAAAGTTGCCTGCTGCTTTCAATGGCCAATATGTCAGGCTCAATGTCAGCGCCAAAGCGGAATTAGGCTGCTCCGGCCAAAACGGATGGCTGGTTAAAGTAACCGATAAATAACAGAAGTGAAAGGCTAAGGGCGAAAGACGAAAAAACCTAACACAGGATCGCTCTGTGCCTTTTGCCTGTTTTAATAAAGCACCTTGTCGGTCTTTTCAGCCCATATCTGAAACGGCTGCATTGCATTCGGCAGATTTAAATGCAGCATGGCGATACGGCGCTGATGCGGCAACACGGCAATCTCATCGTAAATGAAGCTGTCGTCAAAGTTGGCGGCAGCGGCATCATGCCGACTACAGGCAAAATAGACCTTTTCAAGCCTCGCCCAGTAGATCGCCCCCAGGCACATCGGACAGGGCTCGCAGCTGGAATAAAGGGTGCAGCCCGGCAACTGGAAATCATTGAGCTTTTGACAAGCCAGGCGTATCGCCATCACTTCCGCATGGGCGGTAGGGTCGATATTGCTGGTGACCTTGTTGCCGCTGGCGGCAATCACCCGTCCCTCTTTTACAATAACCGCCCCGTAAGGGCCGCCCTGTCCCGATCGGGCATTCTCTACGGCCAGATCGACCGCCTGCCGCAAAAACTCCTCATCCATTTATAAGCCTAGGGGATTATTTGGGTCTACGCCATCCATGAAAGGCAGGCCACGTTCCTGATGGGTCAATTGATATATTTTTCCCAACCAATTGTTGAATACCGCTTTCGCCGTATCGCCCCAGGTGTTGTCGATATGTTCCAGCACCTGGTTTTCAGGAAACTCGGCCAGACGCAGCCCGTTCTGTCTGGCCGATATGACCTGCTGCTCATAACCGGCAAAAATCTGCTGGACCTCGGCATTAAAATAATTTTCCGGGAACGGCGGGTAGTCGTCTATTTCCGCACGATAAAAGCGCAGGACTTCACGCTTGTATTCTTTCAACAGGCTGATGTCGTCATATTCAGGATGCCCTTGAAAAAACACAATGCGAAAACCGTCCGGGCTGACCGCAAGATGCACGCCGGCTTCTTTGCTGGCGGCCAGGACCCTGAGCCCGTGTTGTTCCATATCGCTCTGGAATATTTCATTAAAACGGGAATGAGGGACGTCAAATCGGGTGTTGATTTCCGCGACCAACGGATGGCTGCGATCGGTTAGTTTATGCGAAAACACTCCCCAACGTTTGGCCGGCAAGCGGGTTCGCTCGATGCCGTAACAATATTGAATGACGGCATGCGTCGCAAGGCATGAACACAATATCGAGGTGACATTTTCCTTCGCCCAGAAAAAAACCTCGGTCAACGGTTGCCAGAAATCTTCCTCGGATAATCGGGGATGCGTGACATTAGCGCCGCTGATGATCAGCGCATCCAAGCCATCCCGTTTGATTTTCTCGAAGGGTTCGTAATATTTAGCGATATGGGCTTGCGCTTCCGGGCTTCTTTTCAGTCCCTCAATGGTAAACGGATGCACATGAAACTGAACGATCTGGTTGCACGCCCCCACCAGCCGGAAAAATTGTCTTTCGGTCGCTTCCAGCGCCGCATCGGGCATCATATTGAGCAGACCGATATGCATTTCCCGTATATCCTGATTACTGGCGCGAACAGGATCCAGTATTTCCTCCCCTTCTTCACGAAGGCGTTGAAATGTCGGTAAATCAGTATGTGCAACTAAAGGCATAACCGGACTCCGTCCATATTATTGCTGGGAACCAAGGGCATCGGCGATAAGCCGGATAAAGTCATCCTCGCCGTTAACGGCGGCGACATCGTTCGCATCGACAGTATAGCCGTATTGATCGGCGATAGCCTGATAGCGGGGCAGTCTGGACTTGAATAGCTCGGGAAAAACCCAGGAGACAAAATCATCCGGCTGAATGGCATCAGTGGAAGAATACTGTCTAAGCTTCATGAATTCGGCGAGTTTTTCATCAAGGAACGCTTCCCGATAATAAAGCGGCTTGGGATCGGATTTAGCGCGTTCAATAATGGTTTGCTCCAATTCCGGCGGAATTTTGATGTAAACAATCAGCGTGTTCTGCGCCAGCGTTTCCAGCACCTCGGGGCTATCCAGCTCGCAAACGCTGCCTCCGGCGTCATTGACGAAGTGCTTGTAGCCGTATATGTCTACCGCTTTATCGATAAAATCCGGCACGTCATTCATCGCGGCAATCTCAGCCTGATGGTGCAGTTTTTGCCGGCGTTTGAATTCCTGCAAAGACAGTCCGCCCAACTCAGGATTGCCGAGTTTACCGAGAAAGCTGGAAACAGGAGCCAAGTTATCGACGGTTATCTTATTGCTGATATGGATGGAGTCGGAAAGCAGCAATTCGCGCAGAAACGGAACGCGCATGGCTTGGCGCTTGATATTATCCAGAATAGGCTCTTCCAGATATTTTGTGCCTATCCGGTAATCGCCGGAATAATGGAACCATTTGGCTTTAGGCAATTTATTGGCCAGCGTGGTTTTTCCCGCGCCGGACATAGCCAGCAGAGTAATGCGTTTTGTTTGCCAGTCCAGGAATTCCTGAGGACTCATTTTCATTGTGATGCTTCCCTCATTAATCCAGGTAATCTTCTATGTCCAGATCGTCAGGATTGGGTCTGTGTTCGTCCGTATCGGTATAGCCCAAATCATCGACCTCAAGATCGTCAAAAGGCGCGCTCCAGTCTTCAGGAGCCTCAATATAATCGAAAGTTGAGCTATACCAGCTGTCATGGTCGTATTCGCCAATATCGCCGTTAAGGTATTGGACTTCAATGGAATCATCGCTTTCTTCAATGGCGACGACTTTAAATTTCAGGTTGTTTTCCACATCCTTGTACCAACTGCCGATGATAGGGTCTGCTATGGTTGTCATAATTATTCCTCAATGCTTAGCTAGAATGTTTCGCCGCAAAAATATCTAAAAGGTAAGTGATCTTACTAACAATGCAAAAGAAAATACAAAAGTATTTTATACTGGCCGGGATAAATTTATTTTCCGTATTTTTATATTGAAACCCGCGTTAAAGCCTGTTATGACAAGGCTGATTGAATTATCCGGGTGCGATATTTATAAAGTAAGCACCGCTTACTTGCAACAGTCCGCCAATAATGACGAATAATGTGTTCAGATCAAAAACTCTGTTTTTAGAGTTACTGCAAAAACTGATTACGCAGTCGAAAGCAATTCGCCCTCCCGGTTTCGCCGGACTGACATTGCATGACATAGGCTTCTTCTTCCTGGTGGAAATCCAAAAAAGCGCCATTACCACTCGGGCGTCCGCAGTAGCCTTTACTCTGTTTCTCGCGATGTTTCCCGCCATCATCTTCTTTTTTTCGTTGATACCTTTCCTGCCCGTCGCTAATCTGCACCAGCAGGTGTTCAACGAAATGCACTCGCTATTACCTGAAAACGCTTATCAGGCCGCTGTTGAAACCATTAACGATCTGGTGAAAAACCAGCATAACGGATTGCTATCATTCGGATTTTTGGTAACAGTCTACTTTGCCACCAACGGTATTAATGCGTTGATGGAAGCGTTCAACCAGGCTCTTCATGTCGTTGAAACCCGATCTTTTATCAAGCAGCGGTGCGTTTCGCTACTCTTGTTTGTAGCGCTCTCGCTGCTCCTGCTGACGGCTTCATTGCTGATTATATTCAGCGAAGTTGCGATCAATTATGCAATTGATCAGGGCTGGCTCTTACATGACTGGCGAGAAATATTATTATTGATGCTGGGCAAGTGGCTGGTTGCGCTTTTGCTGTTATATACCGCCATCTCGTTGCTGTATTACTTTGGCCCGGTTAATTCGGCCAACTACCAGTTTATAAGCCCCGGCGCGCTGTTGGCGACCGTTTTATCGATCTCGGCGTCATTGCTGTTTAACTATTATGTCAACAACTTCGGCACTTACAACAAGGTGTATGGCGGCATCGGCACCATCATGGTCATCATGTTATGGCTCGAATTTAACTGTTTGATTATGCTGATAGGTTTTGACCTAAACGCCAAAATATACAACCGTTCTTAGCAAGCGGCTTTGGGAATATCCCCGGCTGTCACAATCGGTCCGGTCATCGTCGCAACCAATAATCCGCCAGCAAACCTAAAAACACGGCCAAGCCATACCAGTTGTTGTTTAAAAACGCCTTAAAACAAAGCGCTCTTTCCCGGTGAAGAATCAATTTTTGCTGATAAACCGACAAGCCCGCCGCAATTAAAATACCGCCGTAATAAGGCCAACCGGTGTTCGCCATTTGCCCCACAGTAATCAGCAGGCCGAGTATGACGACCTGCAACGCCGCCATGATGTGACGGTCGTAAGCGCCGAACAGTATGGCCGTCGATTTAACGCCTATTTTCAGATCATCGTCCTTATCGACCATCGCGTACATGGTGTCGTAAACCAACGCCCATAATATGGTAGCCAAATACATCAGCCAGCCCACCGGCGGAATGCTGTCCAGCTGCGCGGCAAACGACATCGGCACCGCCCAGCCGAAAGCCATGCCCAAATAGGCCTGGGGCAAATGAGTGTAACGCTTCATAAACGGATAGCTGGCGGCCAGAAAGGCGCCGATGAACGACAGCATGATGGTGTAGATGTTCAACAACAAGACCAAACCGAAAGAGCACAAACACAACACCGTAAAAACTATCAGCGCTTCCTTGGGGCTTACCCTGCCTGCGGCGATAGGCCGCTGCTTGGTGCGTTCCACATGCGGATCGAAGTCGCGGTCGGCATAATCGTTAATCACGCAGCCTGCCGCCCTCATCAGCACAACGCCCAGACAAATAACGGTCAAAACCAGCAAATCGGGTTTGCCGCCGCTGGCGACCCACAGCGCCCACAACGCAGGCCACAATAAAATCAGGATGCCGATAGGCTTGTCGAATCGCGCTAATAGCCAGTATTGCTTGATTCGATCCAGTACGCGATCCATTATTTTGTCCATCATCGTTATTGCCTTTTCCAAAGCCTGAATTTTATTAAAAATGCTATTATAGCTTTTTTATTTTAATGAGCAGGTGAACCATGAGCGTAAAGATTTATCATAATCCGCGTTGCGGCAAATCGCGTCAAACCTTGCAACTGTTAAAAGAGCAAGGCATCGAACCTGAGGTTGTCGAATATCTTAAAACGCCTCCCAGCGCCCAGGAACTGGATGAGATTCTGCAAAAGCTGGGCATGGAACCGCGCGAGTTAATGCGTAAAAAAGAAGCCGAATATAAGGCGAACGGCCTGGACGATACGTCGCTGGACCGGCAGGCGCTGATACAAGGCATGGCGGACCATCCCATTTTAATCGAACGGCCTATTGTTATCGCGGGCGGCAAGGCGGCCGTTGGCCGTCCGCCGGAAGCCGTGCTCGCCATTCTTTGATGGCTTAATCTTATGGCAAAAATCCTGGTTTTGTATTTCTCCCGCAACGGCGCGACCGCCGATATGGCCAATTATATCGCCCGCGGCGTAGCATCGGTTGACGGCGCTGAAGCCGTACTCAGAACCGTCCCCGATGTTTCAGCCGTCTGCGAAAAAACCGCGGAAAGCATCCCCGCCCACGGCGCAATTTACGCTACGCTTGACGATTTAAAATCCTGCGACGGCCTAGCGCTGGGCAGCCCGACCCATTTCGGCAATATGGCCGCACCGCTAAAATATTTTATCGACAGCACCACCGAAATCTGGTTTTCAGGCGCATTGTCCGGCAAACCGGCCGGCGTATTCACCTCGACCGGCAGCATGCACGGCGGACAGGAAAGCACCTTGTTGTCGATGATGCTGCCGCTGCTGCACCAAGGCATGTTGATAGTGGGCTTGCCCAGCACCGAACATGCATTGCGCGAAACCACGTCGGGCGGCACGCCATACGGCCCCAGTCACGTATCGACTAACCACACAGGATTGAGCGATCACGAAAAAATCTTGTGCAAAGCGCTCGGTGCGCGTCTGGCTAAAACCGCGCTTCGTTTGAAACAAGCTTGAAGCGGATGCGGGTAAACAGGCGATTAAAAGCCCCCTTATTCACCACGAAGACACGAAGGACACGAAGAATAAAACTTCGTGTCCTTCGTGTCTTCGTGGTGTTAATCTTTTAAATCTTTTTAACCGATTTTTTGTGGACTTACCTGTTATTACTGAGAAATTACCATTCATGACCATAAAACCGATTTACTGCTATATCACTGCCCTGACCGGTTTTTTCGGGCTGTTCGCTTTGCTGATGCTATGGAATACCGTGCTCGCGCCGTCGACCCGTTTTCCGGTGGCGCTGGTTTTATTGGTCTCCGTTATGCCATTATTGCTGCCCATGCGCGGCTTACTGGATCGCAATCCCAGAAGCTGCGCATGGGCCGCCTACGTCAGCCTAATCTATTTTCTCCACGGCACTGCCGAAGCCTACGTCAACGCCGACGAACGGCTGTATGCATCGCTTGAAATCCTGCTGAGCCTGATGCTGTTTTTCGGCTCCGCGTTTTATGTCCGCTTTGCAGGAAAACAAAACTGACAATGGCGGAGCAGCTTCCATTACATTTTGAATTTCGGGCCAACCAGACCTTTAACGATTTTTTCCCCGGAACCAATCGCGAAATCGTCACTCATTTGCAGCGGTGTGTTGCCGGCCTGGGCGAACAGCAAATTTTCCTCTGGGGCAAATCGGGCCTGGGCAAGACTCATCTGCTGCAAGCCTGCTGCCATCAGGCCCAACGGCAAAACATCCGCTCATTCTATTTTGATTTAGCCCATGCAGAATTGCCTGATCCCGCGATACTGGACGGACTCGATGAATATGATGTCGTTTGTTTCGACAACATCGAGTGCATAGCCGGCAATGCGGATTGGGAGCTGGCCTTTTTTAATTTTTTCAACCGGCATCGCGATCGGGGCCACAAACTGATCGTATCGTCATGTGCCGCACCCAATGATCTCGCCATCCGATTGCCCGACCTGAAAACCCGTCTTAACTGGGGCCTGGCCTTAAAAATACAGCCTTTGACCGACAGCGACCGTATCGCGGCATTAATCTTTAAAGCCGATCAAATGGGCTTTGAGATCGCGCCGCAAACCGGGCGTTTCCTGCTGACTCATTACGATAGGGATCTGGCCGGTTTATGGGCCTTACTGGAAAAACTGGACAAGGCGTCATTGGCCGCCAAGCGCAAACTAACCGTCCCTTTTTTAAAGCAGATTCTGAACGAAGACAGCCATGATTAAAGTGCTGGTTATTGGAGCAGGAGCCGTCGGCGCGTTTTACGGCTCGCTGCTGTCGCAGGCCGGAGCCGAAGTATCGGTGGTTTGCCGCTCCGATTACGATCAAGTCAAGCAACACGATTTCATCATCAACAGCCAAGCGCTCGGCCGCTGGAATTTTACCCCGGCACAGGTGTTAAAAAATGTGACCGATTTTAAAGGGACGCCGGACTATATTTTACTCTGCACCAAAATCATTCCGACGCTGGATCGTGTCGCACTGATACGCCCGGTTGTCGGCCGAAATACGTCGATAGTCTTTATCCAAAACGGCGTGGAAATCGAACAGGAAATGCTGAATGCTTTCCCGAATAATGAACTCGTCAGCGGCCTGGCGTTTATCTGCTGCAACCGGACAGGCCCCGGAGAAATATTGCACTTGGCCTACGGCCGTCTGGCTTTAGGTAATTTGCCGAACGGCGTCAGCCTTAAAACCGCGCAGCTTTGCGAACTGTTTAATCAATCCGGCATTGATTGCGGGGCAATCGACAACATTGTGACCGGGCGCTGGCAAAAATGCGTCTGGAACGCGCCGTTTAATCCGCTGTCGGTACTGTCAGGCGGTTTGCTGACGCTCGACATCCTGCAAACCCAGGAGTTTTTCGTGCGCAGCATCATGCAGGAAATTTGCGATATTGCGTCGGCCGTGGGGCATCCCTTGCCCGACGATATTGTTGACACCAACATCGAAAATACCTACGCGATGCCGCCTTATAAAACCAGCATGCTGCTGGACTATGAGGCCGATCAGCCGATGGAGACCGAAGCCATCCTCGGCAATGCCCTGCGCGCCGCCCGCCGGGTGAGCATTGTCGCGCCTCATCTGAAATCGGTCTATGCGTTGATGAAGCTGAGGGAATTGAAGCTAGAGCAGCACTAGAGTATTTAATACATACGACACAGAACAAAGACTTTTATTCACCACGAAGACACGAAGAGCACGAAATTTTATATTTTTTTCTTCGTGTCCTTCGTCTCTTCGTGGTGAATACTTTTAACCATTGCGTAACATCAGTTATGAACGTGAATTTACGTTATTTGGCATAAAAAACATAATCCGCCGTATAGGCAACCCGCTTTTCGCCTCCCAGATGATTGGCGTCGCATCCCGCGGCAGGCGGCAGGCCTCCCTGCGTATTAACCCGGTTGATAAAGTCCACGTTCGAAAACAGACCGTCACCCTGATGGGAAACCACCTCGACCAGCAACCAGGAAATAGCCTTGCCCGGCGCCATATCGACTTTATTGACGACCCGGCCGACTACGCGGCTGCCTTCTTTATATTCCCACAGGGGGCCGGCGGAGTGATTCCCGACGATGTTGCCCTTGGCATCGAACAATTTGGCGTCGGGCGCCTGCGTTTCCCACGCATACTCGCCTTTATTCAGTGCGCATTGGTAAATCTGATCGCCCTTCGCATGCGCGGTCAAAACGGGGCTATAGCCCGCAGGCGCTTTAATCTGTTCGGGCGTTGAAACCTCCGCATGAACCGCACCTTGTAACATGACCGATAAAATCAATATCTTTTTAATCATAACATTCACCATGGCATTGGCGTTCCGTCGTATTTGACGAAACTGCCGGATTGATCCAAAGAAAAGTTCTCTATCAACGTGCGCATTCCGGCAACGCTTTGCTCCGCATCGATTAGCGCATTCGGCCCGCCCATGTCGGTTTTGACCCAGCCGGGATGAAAAGTAAGCACGCCGACAGACTGATTTTTAAGCTCTATCGCCAAACTCTTCATTGCCGCATTCAACGCCGCTTTGCTGGACCGGTGCAAGATACTGCCCATCAGGCTGCTGATATTAACAATCAGTCCTTTATCGCTGGTTTTAATTTGCGGTAAAAAAGCCTCGGCCATTTTTATGGGGGCCTCGGTGTTAACTACCAGCGAATGGGTCCAGGCCTGATAATCGAGACGGCCAAAACCGTTACTGTTGTCATCCGTATAAATACCGGCATTATTAATCAAAACATCGATACGGCTGCCCGCCAGTTTTTGCGACAAGGCCTCAATTTGTCAAAACTCTGAAACATCGAGTTTTTCCAGCTGAATAGTAGGGTAGCGCGGCCAGAACGTTGTAGATTTTTATTGCTCCCATAAAAAAACCTCCTGCATCGGCGACGCAGGAGGTTTTTATACTACTTTAAAATTATGCTGAAAAGTTTTTTGCAGCAAAATCCCAGTTAACCAATGCCCAGAATGCTTCCAAATAAGCCGGACGCGCATTGCGGTAATCGATGTAATAAGCGTGCTCCCAAACATCGCAAGTCAACAAAGGTGTTTGACCCGTGGTTAATGGGCAACCTGCGTTGCTGGTGCTGACCAGCGCCAAGCTGCCGTCGGCATTTTTTACCAGCCAAGCCCAGCCTGAACCGAAGGTAGTAACTGCGCATTTGGTGAATTCTTCTTTAAATTTCGCGAATGAGCCGAAAGTTGCGTTGATTGCATCGGACAAAGCGCCGGTAGGTTCGCCGCCCGCATTGGGTGCTAAGCTGTTCCAATAGAAAGTGTGATTCCAGACTTGCGCCGCGTTATTGAAAATACCGCCGGAAGATTTCATAATGATTTCTTCTAATGATAAACCTTCAAATTCAGTACCCGGAACCAAGTTATTCAGGTTTGTCACATAAGTTTGGTGATGCTTGCCGTAATGATATTCCAAGGTTTCGGCAGAAATATGGGGCGCCAATGCGTCTTTAGCATAAGGCAGAGCAGGAAGTTCGAAAGCCATGGGATTCTCCTAAATTAAAGTTGATGTAAAGTATTGCATACAAACAGCCGGCGATAAAACAAATACCAAGCGTTTTAATAAACAATTACTTTAGCATTGCTCGACGATTAAATAAAGCAATAGCCAAGCCGGATAGCGCCAAATCGTTAAAATTGCTCACGTAACCCCCCGTGTTGACCGGCAAAAACGTCCGGTTCTGGATTATCGGCATATAGGGACTCCCGGTAGCTATCCCAATAACCCAATGCTGAAACTTGAGTGAAAAAACTGCCGCCGCAAACAGGTATTTCACCACTGAAACCGGGCTTTGAATGCTTAACCGTCAACAGCAACTCAACGCTGTTTACGGGGCGCTTCCTGGATCACGCCTTGCTTTTCCGCCAACGCCAAGACCCGCTGACCGGTTGGGATCATCATTTTAGTTAATTGCCGGTTTTTAACCCAGACTAAAACTCGAAAACCCAGCAGCAAAAACACGATGATCGAATAAAACAAAGGTTCGGCCAAATTACCTTTGAGTTGCCAGAAATAATGAATAATGGCCGCAACGGCTGCAATATAAATAAGCCGGTGAAGTTTTTTCCAGGTTTTACCCATACGCTTTTTAGCCCATTTAGGCGAAGTCAGCGCTAATAGAAAAATAATGCCATACGCTAACACCCCAAACCAGATATAAGGGCTCTCAATAATATCAATACCGATAATACGCCACATCAGGGCATGATCTGCAAGCAAGTAGCCCAGCAAATGCAAGCTTGCATAAAAAAAAGCATACAGCCCGAACAATTGCCGGTAATCGGCCATACCGCGCCATTTTGTAATCGTCTGGATAGGCGTAATCGCCAGGGTCAGACATAAAAAACGCAATGACCAATCCCCCAGACGAATATGCAAGGCTTGAACCGGATTTGACCCTAAATTGTCGAACGCAATGTCGACACACAACCATAACAATGGCAGTAAACAGACGACAATGAATTTTGACCGCAAATTATTGATTCGAAAGATCATCAGAAAAAATGCCGCAAGTCCATATCGCTATAAAGCGAAGCTACTTGCTCGCCATAGCCGTTAAATAATTCAGTTTGCCGACGCGGAGTAAAAAAACCGCTGCCTAATTGGCGTTCGCTGCTTTGGCTCCAGCGTGGATGGGCGACAGCCGGATTTACATTAGAATAAAAGCCGTATTCATTAGGCGCGAATTGATTCCACGATGTGACTGGCGGTCTTTTTAACAGCTCGATTTTTACAATCGCTTTAATGCTTTTAAAGCCGTATTTCCAAGGCACCACCAAACGTAACGGCGCTCCATTTTGCTTGGGCAGAATATCGCCGTACATGCCGACCGCCAGGATTGTCAACGGATGCATGGCCTCGTCGATGCGCAAGCCTTCGACATAAGGCCATTCAAGCATCGCGTTATTGCGTTGTTTGAGCATTATTTCCGGTTGATAAACGGCGGTAAATTTTACAAATTGGGCGGTTGATAAAGGCTTAACCGTTTTTAACAGCTCGCCCAGCGAAAAGCCGACCCAAGGCACAACCATTGACCAGCCTTCGACACAACGAAACCGATAGATGCGCTCTTGAAGGGTCTGTTGGCGCAAAACATCTTCCAGATAATAACTGCCGGGCTTTTCGACCTCGCCGCTTATCTCTACGGACCAGGGATCGGTGCGCAGGTTTTGCGCCAGGTTCGCTGCATCTTTTTTATTGAACGAAAACTCATAATAATTTGTGTAATTTTTAATCAGTTCGGCTGGCGTAGGCGTTAAAAGATCGGCAGAGAAATCCCCTGTTGGCAAATCCGCCCAAGCAGGCTTATTGCTGTCCGCCAATATCGGCGAAATACCGGCGCCAGCCCCCATCACCGCTAACACGGCCTTAATGATTTTGCGCCGCCCTCTAAAGATTAAAGGATCGGTAATCTCGCTGGCCGGAATATCATTTTTTGTTTTAATTATCATCGCCAAAGTGACCCAATGCTTTATCAATGCGAGCAAACCGAAACAGGTTATTTTTTACCTTTAGGAATCCAACCCAAAAGTTGCCGAACTTTAAGCTCGGTAATAAACGCCAGCGAAAACAACTGTATAAAATTTTCAGCTTCAATGAGGTCCAAACCTATATTTTCAGGTACCAGTTCTTTTCGCGTTCCAAACATTCGATCCCAGATGGACAATACAATGCCATAGTTACTGTCGTGCTCTTTGCGTAACGTGGAATGATGGGCGCGGTGTAGCGACGGCGTAATAATGACTTGAGAGATCGCCTCTTCATTGGGAACGCGAAGGTTGGCGTGATGAAAAAAAATGAAAAACAGCTCGATAATCTCGATCGAAAGCACCAGATAAGCGTTCACGCCGATGACCACGACGAATATCGACTTATAAACGATTTCCAGCAATAAATCGAAAACGTGGAAGCGAAAGCCGGTGGAGACATTAAAACTTTTATCGCTGTGATGTATTTTATGAAACCGCCACAAAAACTCGTTTTTGTGGCTCGCCACATGCCACAGATAAATTGCCAAATCAAAAAACACAAAGGCCAATACCCATTTGACCGGACCATTTTCCAAGCCGCCCAATAATCCATAAGCGGCAAATTGCTGCGCGACAAGAAATAATGACGATGCCCTTAATACCGTCAAAATCAGGTTATTGACCAAAAACGCCGTAGTATTGGTAACAAACGATTCCTTGTTGATTTTTTGAGGAAAATCACGATAAGGCTTAACTTTCTCCATGACCAGCAACAACAGAAAAGCCAATATCGCAAGACCGAATAACGCCTCATTAAAAAGTAAGTCGCCGCCATTATTGGCGCTTGTTGTCTGATTCATAAACTTACCCTTCTCTCTAAGTAACGGGGCTATTTGCTCGGCATGGCTTTTAGTAAATCGTTCAATTCTTTAATTTCATTATTGGCGTTAATCTGCTCGGTTATATCGTACTGCACGCCGAGATAATAAATAACCCGTTGTTTTCTGTCGAATAAAGGCGTTATTTTCAACCGGTTATGGAACAAAGTACCGTCTTTTTTATAATTGCGTAAGGTTACCTCGATTGCCTCATGATTTTTCATCGCTTCGGCTATTTGGCGGCGTGCTTCCTGGTCCCTGTCGTCACCTTGGAGGAAACGGCAATTGTGGCCGATAATTTCTGCCTGACTATAACCGGTTAATCGCTCAAAGGCCTTATTAGCGTAAACAATCGGAGCGTCATCCAAATCCGGGTCGGCTAAAGTCACACCGTTAACACACTCATCTAAAATAGCGGAAAGCACTTGCGGAATGAGACCGCTGTCTTTTTCAACAATAAAAGGCATCATTAAACTCCCATGTTTATATAAATCACGAATCGGCCAGACGTTAGCCGCCTTCAACGGCGATTAAGTTTTTGATGTTTTCAACCGTGTTTTCAGCCCCCTCTTCAATGGCCGAACGTATCAGTTTTTCAAACGGACGCATAAAAACTTCGAGCTCCAATAACTCAAAACGAAAAGTCAGGCGCGTGGGTTGTTTGTGTTCGCTGCTTTCCAATAGATAACTGTGCTGATAGGGCTCGGTCAGGCCTTTAAAAATAAGTTTTATAGAGGGCTGATAATCTGTAATTTCAAAAACCGATTCGACTTCCGCGCCGTTGTCTTTACGAACTTGTTTCGCCTTGGCGCCGATAAAAACCTCTTTACCGTCCAAGGGCTCAAATTCAACAACTTCTACCGACCATTTAGGGTAGTTATCAAAAAAATATTCGCCAATATAAGAAAAAACATCGTGAACCGGTTTATTAATCTCAATGCTCGCTTCACCGACAACCGGCTTGGATAAATCAAACGGAAACTTAATCTGCATTGTAAAAACCCATTCCTTATTGAGCGCAACACTCAACTACATTGCTGTTCTTCTTTAATGTACCAGCATAAATATTAATTACAAACTCTGAACCCATTTAGATTCATCGTTTTTCTCATGCCAAGTCAAACGCCTCATGGACGAGCAGGCTGAGTTTAAGCGAACCGGGAAGCGGCGAATCGTATTTCATCTTGCGCTATAGCATTTCAATACGGTTTAAATATGAACTATTCGAGGTGGAACTTCGATTGGAAAACGGCCGATGCGGCACGAAAATCCGCTCGATAAACCTTCTACTGTGGAGCCAAGTTTCTCGCGTTGCTGATGGCGCTCATGTGATTTTTGAGCCAATCAGTCAACCGCCGTTTATGCCGGGCCATTACCGGCATGCTGAAAACATAGGAGGAATCGGGGTGTAAATCGCCATTGCGTTTCCCGAACATTACCCTGATGTAATGCCGGTAATATTGGAGAACTACCGCACTAACAACTCGGCAGAAAAGTGATTGTATTTGTTGCGGGCATTCACCTGCGAAACAGGCTGGTTTTAGTAGCGCTAAACATGACTAAAACCAGCCTGTGAACTTGATTAGCGTAACAGAGCCATCACGCCTTGGCTGGATTGGTTTGCCTGAGCCAGCATCGCGGTGCCTGCCTGTTGCAGGATCTGGGTGCGGCTTAATTCCGCCGTTTCCGATGCAAAGTCAGTGTCTTGAATACGGCTGCGGGACGCAGTCATATTCTCAGACGAAACCTGCAAATTTGAAATCACCGAAGTGAAACGGTTTTGTATCGCCCCCATAGAGGCACGTTTGGCGACAACTGTGTTGATCGCCGCGTCAATCGCCTTGATTGCCGCAGTAGCGCCCGACGCGGTACTGACATCCAGTCCGCCGCCGACCACGACATCGTCGTTGTTTTGGGCAACTAAGCCAAACTTCTTCAAACCGGTGCCGCCTGCCGGGATAAGAAGCCCAAGGTCATCGGGAAGGCCGTTCCCATCGATCCTGATTGAACCGCCGTTGGACGAGGCTAAGTCAATATGTCCGCGTATGCCGACAAACTGGGCGGAGGCAATGGTGGTGGTTAGTGCGCCGGTAGCGCTTTCGGAGACTGCGGTGAAAACACCGCCACCCGTTGCGCCTGCGCCGTTATCGTCGGCAACGATAATATCGACGCCTGAATCCGATTTCAGCAGCAACTTGCCGGTAACGGCATCTGCGGAGGCCTTGACGCCTGCGATGCCCGCGGCATTGATTTTGGTTACCACATCCGCTAAAGACACATCGGTTGCCGCAAGCGAAACGACCGTGCCGTTAATGGAAAACTTGTTAGTTGCCCCCAAGGTCGATCCGGCTACTGTGACATAGGCTGAGGTTGAGGCTGTCGCGGTGACGTTGGTTTGGCTGCCGATCGCGTTGATCGCGGCGGCTTTATCCGCGGCGCTGCCGGTTGCGGTGGCCCCAACCTGTACGCCGTTGATTTTTACCACATCGGTCGAGGTCGTTGCCGGGTCGTAAACGCCGGCGCCGGTGGTGACGACGCTATTGAGATCTGCCGTGGCTGCCGCTGCCGTAGCGAAAGAGGCCGTGATTTGTCCATCCCCGGTCACACTGCCGTTGCCAGTCCCCATATTTAATCCAAACGCAGTGAGCGCACTCGGATCGTAGGTAGCCAAAGTGCCGATTTTTATATCCGCGCCGTTGCCGCTGGTCAATCCAAGAAAGCCAGTATAGGTTCCCGCCGACAAACCGGTGTTGGCGGTGACGCCGCTAATCGCTATTGCCGCGCCGTTCTGGTTGCTCAATATCAGGTTGCCGTCCTTGCCGATGGTCGCGTCGACACCGCCGACCTGCCGGTTGATATTATCCGCCAATTGCGACAGAGAAACGGCGGTGTCTATGGTAACAGAAGTACCGAGGGTGCCGGCAGCCGAGTCCACAGTGATGACTAAGCCGGTAACCGCGTGGGCGGCGTCCACTGAGGCGCGGGTGCCGGTGACCTTGTTAAAGGCATCCGCGGTCACGCCTGATGTTGAGGACGTGTTGTTAATCGCCGTTTCCATACCCGCTATGTTGGTGGAATTTGAGCCTCCAGCTACGCCTCCCACAGATACGCCGTTAAGAGTCATCTGGCCAACCCCAGTCGCCGCTATCGTATTTCCAACCCGTCCTGAGTAGGTCTGCCCGGCCGCCACGGAACTGTTCAGCGCCAATGTTTTGGTGTCGGTCTGGCCGATGGTGAAGGAAATGCCTTGGCCTGCGTAGGCGCCGACCTGAATGTTGCGGCTTTGATTTGCGCCGGCTCCGGAAAACAGCTTGACGCCGTTGAAATCGGTGGTGGCGGAAATCCGGTCGATTTCATCGTAAAGCGATTTGACTTCGTTTTGGATAGACGAACGGTCGGTGTCGCTGTTGGAATCGTTGGCGGACTGTACGGCCAACTCACGCATCCGTTGCAGGATGGTGCTCATTTCGCCCAAACCACCTTCAGCCACCTGGGCGATGGAGATACCGTCGTTGGCGTTACGCACGGCCTGATTGAGGCCTTTGATCTGCGCCGACATACGTTCGACAATCGACAGACCGGCCGAGTCATCTTTCGCGCTGTTGATACGCAGGCCGGAGGACAAGCGCTGCATCGCCTGCATACCGGCGGCTTGCGATTTATTTAAATTACGTTGCGCAGTCAGCGCACCCATATTGGTATTAATATATTGGGCCATGGTGCTTCTCTCAAGTAGAAGTTAATACAATCTTAAGTTCTTATCGGCGCAGCTTTAAGAAACTTTAATAACCATTAATGATTACCGGTAGATTCAGAACACAGAGCTATAAAATCGAGACTGTATCATAATGATTTTAATACGCTTATCTGCTTCCACTTTTTAAGCACAAATAATACCAATTATTTATTTTTATAATTTTACATAAGGTTACTTTAAGCCTGACATTTGTGCGGCTTGCTTCACGGCATTTTGTCATTTTCTTGGCGCTACCGAATAAACCGCTTCCATCTAATCAAGTCATGCCGTCCCTGCCTCTATTTCCTGACCGCTAACCTCGCGTAGCCGTGCAATCGATTCGAGCACCCTGTTTTGCGCATCCGCAAAGCCGGCTAATATTTCAGGTTCATATTGCGCTGGCTTCTTAAGCGTTTGTTCCAACATTTCTACGCCGGTTTTCAATTCCGGCATCGCAAGATTGGCCGCCACGCCTTTCATGGCGTGAAGCATGCTCAAAGCCGAATCGACATCGCCTGCCTGCAACAAAGCATCTAACCGAATCTCGGCATCGCTATAGCTCTGATAGAATTTCAATAACAAGTCACGGAACAGTCTTTCATTGCCCACAACATTTTTTAATCCTTGCAGCATATCGATACCGGGTAAACAGTCCGGCAGTAACGCCACGTTTTGTTCGGCCGCCTTCGCCAAACAGGAACCCTGCGTTGCCCTTAATTCCGGTTTGATAACATCGATCAGGCTTGCCAGTAATTCATCAACATCTATAGGCTTGGTCACATACCCGTCCATCCCTACATGCAGACACCTCTCTCGAGCGTCGCTGACGGCATGAGCCGTCATCGCAATAATCGGCAAATCGTCAAACTGCGCTTCGGAACGGATGATTCGGGTTGCCTCATAGCCGTCCATAACCGGCATTTGCAGATCCATCAATACGGCGTCAAAATGGTTTTCCCGTATTTTTTGTACGGCGTCATGGCCGTCCGCCGCAATGGTGACATCGAAACCTTCCTGCTCCAGCGTTTCTTTCGCCACCTGCTGATTAATATGATTGTCTTCTACCAGCAGTAACTTTGCGCCTTTAATCCCATCAGGAATTTCGTTTCCCGCCCCGGCGCAGCGGTCTTGCGAAACAGGATTTTGATCAAACGCATCGACAACCGCATTGAACAGCGCAGACGGATGCACCGGTTTGATCAGAAAACCGTCTGGATTAAATTCGGTTGATCGCTGCTCAATGTCTTCCGCGCCATGCGCGGCAATCATGATAATGTGGGGAATGCGGGGAATGTTAAGGTTACTTTTAATATGATGCGTCAGCGAAATACCATCCATTCCAGGTAGATCCCAATCCATTAACACCAGCTGATAAGGGTCTTCAGCAGAGGCGTTTTCCAACAGTTGAATAGCCTGCTCGGCTGTCTCGGCCTGGGTCACTTGAAAGAAAAAGGTTTCCAAATACAGACACAAGACATTCCTTGACGCCTCGTCGCCATCCACCACCAATGCCTTTACGCCGCGAAAAGCATCGCGCGATGCCGCTCGTTTTTGATCCGCCTCCTGGAGTTGCCCAAAGACGGCGGTAAACGTAAACGTGCTGCCCATCCCTATTTCACTGCTTACATTGATGGCGCCGTTCATCATCTCCACCATCCGCTTGCAAATCGCCAAGCCTAAGCCTGTTCCGCCGTATTTACGGGTGGTCGATTTATCGGCCTGGTTAAAGGACTGAAATAATCCGCCTATTTGTTCTTCCGTCAGGCCTATGCCGGTATCTTTAACAAAAAACTCCAGCATAATTTGATCCGGTTTTTTCAGTTGTTCACCGCCTTCCGCTAACGCAATTTCAACAACGATCTCGCCGTAATTGGAAAACTTTACCGCATTATTGACTAAATTAAGCAATATCTGGCCCAGTCTTAGCGGATCGCCCACCAAATCCAAAGGCACGTCGCCTCCGGTAATAAAATGCATCTGCAGGCCTTTTTCTTCCACCTTGTCCGTCATTAAACTGGAAAGATCACTCAGCACGTCATGCAAATTAAACGCAATAGCTTCCAGCTCCAGTTTCCCGGCTTCGATTTTGGAAAAATCCAAAATATCGTTAATAATCCCGAGCAATCCGCGCGAAGAAACCTGAACTTTAGTCAGATAATCCCGCTGTTTTGCAGTCAGATCGGTCTGTAACGCTAACCGGGTCATACCGATGATCGCATTCATCGGGGTTCGAATCTCGTGACTCATCACCGAAAGAAATTCCGACTTGCTTTTATTGGCGGCAACCGCCTGGTCTCGCGCTTCGGCCAATTCGGATGTGCGGTTTATTACTTTTTGCTCTAAGGTCCGGCTGTAGTCTTCAAGCTTATCGTAAGAAATTTTCAAGTTCCTGGCCATTTGCGCAAACGCTAACGTTAGCGCGCCAATTTCCCCATCCTGACGGATTTTTTTAACATGGTCCCCGACCGAAAAATTACCTTGCGCTAATTCATCCGCCAACCGGGTTAAGTGCATCAGAGGCCGGGACAATCGCTCAGATACAAACAATACGACACACGCGCCAATCAGGATAAAAATAGCTGTGGTTATTAATAGCCTCGTTATCATTGCGCGGATTTGACGGGTGCTCTCCTCTCTGGAATTAACAATCTCCTGATTAAGCAACTCCAAAGAAAAGCCCAGCCGGAGCACCCCCCAAGGCTTTGCACTCACTCGAATCGGCATGATAAATTCCATAAAGGACTTACCGTTGCTGACATACTCATTAACCGTTGCGGTTATTTGGCCTGCCGCAAACACATCCTCTTTTTCGGATAAAACGTCCATTTCCAATTGCGGCTTTAGCGTATGGATATAGGCTCTCCCGGAGGATTGCATCAATATGATGTAATGAAGCGCCTTATTTTCCCGCACCGCGTTTCTTAACTGATCGGCAACCAGCGAAAGGTTTACGGATGCGATGCCGTTCTCGACTTGACCCGATAGATTATCGGACAGAATCCGCCCTCTATCGATTAACCTGCCTTTCATCAGTACAATGCGCTTTTCCAATTCCTTTTCAAACACATCTTTTTGAAACTCGATCTGAACAAAGGTCAACATCGTCAACAAAGCGATAATCAACCCAACCATCGTAACGAGAAGTTTTCTAAAAATACTTCGTTTAACCATCTTGTTTAAACTCAAAAGTGTTTTTGGGGAAATTTATTTTGCTTACTTGCCTTTACTGCTCTCGGCATTATAAATCTAACTTTAACAGCAGCCTGATTAATTACACCGTTTCGGTTATTCTGTTAAAAACGGTGTTATCCATTCGTAAAGGATCATGACAAAACCACTTTTATTCTGTTTCGAACCGGTTGCAGATTGCAACGCAGAGATATTGATTTTGGGCAGCATGCCGGGACAGGAGTCTTTGGCGGCAGGCCAATATTATGCAAACCGCCGCAATGCTTTCTGGAAAATCATGGCCGAATTGCTTGAGTTTGATCCCGGCTGTTCGTATGAGGCCCGGCTACACGAACTGAAGACGGCCCGCATCGCGCTATGGGATGTACTGAAATCTTGTACACGAATCGGCAGTTTGGATGCAAGCATTGATAACAGCTCCATCACGGCGAATAACTTTCAGAGCTTCTTTGCTGCGCATAACCGGATCCGTGCGGTCTTTTTCAACGGAGCAAAGGCGGAGTCAGCGTACCGGCAGTATGTTTTGCCTACCATCAGCAACGTTCCGCTCAGCTATATGCGTCTTCCATCGACCAGCCCGGCGCACGCCTCTCTGTCCTATGAACAAAAACTTCAGGCATGGCGGGCAGCGTTGAGCCCTGCCGAAATAAGCCTGTCCTGAGCTCGTCGAAGTGGCCTGTCCTGAGTCCTTCGACCTCGCTCAGGAGAGCCTTGCCGAAGCGGCAGCTAAAACTGGCGTTGCCGGCCTACGCTATTTCTTTTTGAAATAAAAAACCTGTTTATCGGATTCTTTTATCAAAAGAATAATTTGATGCCCGGTCTGGTCGGAATAAACGCCAAAATCCAGATGTGCGGCTGGATCGGTTGCGATCACTTTGACTACTTCGCCGCTGGACATGCTCATCAAGGCTTTTTTCAGACGCAACAAGGGCAATGGACAGTTCAATCCGCTGGCATCTAGTTCCAGATTAAATTCGATCATGGTTTTAAGTTTTCTCAACTAAGTTCGGTGCGCTTATAATACCATCCTCTTTTAAATCCACGAATCATCACACACAATGGATTATTTCCCGATATTTTTAAAACTTAAAGACCAGGCTTGCCTGGTTGTCGGCGCAGGCGAAATCGCCGCCCGAAAAATTGAATTATTGGCGCGAGCCGGTGCAAAAATCACGGTCATCGCCAGGGAGATAAGTCCTACGGTATCGAGCTTGCAGGCGTCTCATAACTTGACGCTGCTGCAACAATCCTTTTCTCCCGCCGATCTTGGCAACTTCAGGCTGGTGGTATCCGCGACGGATAACGGAGAAACCAATCGCCTGGTTGCCGAAACGGCGGCGGAACAAAACATCCCGGTTAATGTAGTCGATAACCCCGAGCTTTGCAGCTTCATATTTCCGGCCATTATCGACCGCTCGCCGATTATTGCAGCGGTATCCTCCGGCGGCGCTACACCCGTATTGGCCCGCTTGCTGAGGGCTAAAATAGAAACGGTGATTCCTCCCGCCTACGGCCGCCTGGCCGGTCTGGCAGATAAGTTCAGGGACCAGGTCAAGCAGCATATCAAGCGGCCGGCACAACGCCGGATTTTCTGGGAAAACGTATTGCAGGGTTCTGTCGCCGAACTGATCTTCTCCGGCAAAGAACAGGAAGCCGAACAGCAATTGGAGCAAACCCTGCTTAAGCAAGAACAAGACACTACCCTCGGCGAAGTCTACCTGATTGGCGCAGGCCCCGGCGCACCGGACTTGTTGACTTTCCGCGCACTGCGATTGATGCAGCAGGCCGATGTGGTCGTTTACGACCGGCTGGTTTCGCCGGAAATTCTCGATTTGGCGCGCCGGGATGCAGAAAAGATTTATGTCGGCAAACAGCGCCAATATCATGCACTGCCGCAGGAATCCATCAATACCCTGTTGGCTGATCTGGCTAAAGCGGGAAAGCGGGTGGTACGCTTAAAAGGCGGCGACCCGTTCATATTCGGCCGCGGCGGTGAAGAAATTGAAACCTTGATGCAGCAAGGCATTAATTTTCAGGTAGTCCCGGGCATCACTGCGGCTTCCGGATGTGCAACCTACGCCGGCATCCCGCTAACCCATCGGGACCATGCGCAATCCTGCACTTTCGTCACCGGACACCTAAAGAATAATTCCATCAACTTAAACTGGACGCAACTTGCGGCGCCCAATCAAACCATCGTCATCTATATGGGCTTGGTCGGCCTGGAAAAAATCTGCCAGTCCCTGATTGAACACGGAAGTTCCAAAGATTTACCTGTCGCCATTGTGCAACAAGGCACTACATCCAACCAGCGGGTGATTACCGGCACCTTGGAAACATTGCCGGGCAAGATTGCCGGTCAGGACATCAAGCCGCCCACTCTGATTATTATCGGCACGGTCGTAACGCTGCATGACAAACTAAGCTGGTTTCAGGCCGGCTAAACGGTTAAGCTGTCATTCATAAGCGCTGCTGATACTATTACTCGGAAAAATAAACAAAACAATTGAATTTTCCGGCTAAATTCCCTATCCTTTACGGGTTTAACTTTTAATCGGACTGTTTTTTCTTCAAAAATAACAGTTCTTTTTACTACCAAGAGAGGTCATTATGAAAAAATCATTAGCTACATTGGCAGGCATCGCTTTAATCACTTTAAGTGGACAAGTATTTGCCGACGAAGCCAGCGACATCGGCAAGAAAATTTATGAGCGCGCTTTCGGTCGCGGTTGCGGCACTTGCCACGACATCGCTTCAAACCCACAGTTAACTACTTTAATTAAAGGCGGCCAACTGGACAGAGCAAAATTCGAAAACGTTCTGAAAGAAGGTAAAGGCGGCATGCCGAAAGCTATCGCTGAAATCATGAAAAACCCAGCCGTTGTTAAAGCCGGATACGGCGAAGATCAAGCTGTTGACGCTTTGTACAAATATCTGGGCGGCAACTAACCTGGATCGGCGAACACAAAAAAGCCGCCCCAGTCAGAGATCGGGGCGGCTTTTTTTATTCAAAAAACGGTATTGTTACACGCGCGACCAGGAAACTAATCCTTACCCAAATAACTTGTTTTGACTTCTTTATAAGGCAATCGGTTACGATTTTTAATCCAGATGCCCGCAACTGCCGCCAGCATCAACCCGCAAGAAGCAAGCGTCACATAGATCAGGCGTTTTAATTGGGACATTTCCTGCATTAACTGTTCATTAGAAATAGCCGTATTTGCTTTCTTAGCGGGCTCTGAATAAGTGCGGAGCACTTTAAGATCGTTTTTCAAGTCTTCTATCGTACCTATCGAACTGGAAACGGATCCCACCCGGAGACTTTCTTCCAATGCGTTTAATTTACTTTCGATTGAACCGCTGACCAGACCGACAAGCTGACCTTTCAGTGCGTTAACTTCCGCAGATACCACCGGATTCATCTCAGCCGCATAAGTCTCGGTGGCAGTGGCGTTTCTATAGCTATTAATAAAACTCTGGCTTGGGAACAATAAAAAACCGGCTATCAAAATGACAACCATCAAGGAACAGATTATCGTCAGCAACAATCTGTTAACTTTCATTAATGCGTGATGCGAAGGTATTATTTGCAGAACGGCCGGAGCGTTGCCGTGCAACGCCTCCACGACTGAATTTGTCTTATCTGTATCGCTCATTAATTAACTTCCCCTCGAACCAGGAACCTACGGCGACCAACCATCCTGACCGAACAATTATTATTTTTCATAACAAACCATGTCGGTAGTAGTGCTACCTAACTCGCGATTATACAAGTTTAATGCTCAAGTCCTGCATATTATTTAAGTGTATGCCGCATATAAATCCGGCAAGACAGGTTTGATAAGGCAGCATAAAGTTTCTAACCCTATGCTGCCTATAGCATTACTTTAATCGCTTGGCGGCGGCTATTCTCATTCTCAGCGCATTTAACTTGATAAAACCCTCGGCATCTTTTTGATTATACGCGCCGGCATCATCTTCAAATGTTGCGATGCTTTCGTCAAACAGGCTGTCTGTATCGGAAGCGCGTCCGACGACGATCACATTGCCTTTATAAAGCTTGAGCCTGACTTTGCCGTTAACATTCGCCTGGGATGCATCGATCATGGTTTGCATCATCTTGCGCTCGGGACTCCACCAGTAGCCGTTATAGACTAAAGAAGCATAGCGCGGCATCAGCTCATCCTTTAAATGCGCCACTTCCCTGTCCAGCGTTAACGATTCAATCGCCCGATGCGCCTTGAGCATCACCGTGCCGGCCGGTGTTTCATAACAGCCGCGGGACTTCATGCCGACATAGCGGTTTTCCACGATATCCAATCGGCCGATACCGTTAGCGCCAGCCACCTTGTTTAATTGCTCCATCACTGTCGCGGGAGAGCAAGGCACGTCGTCAATGGCGACAATATCGCCCTGACGGTAAGTCAATTCAATGTAAGTTGCTTGATCGTGTGCGGATTCGGGGGAAACCGTCCAGCGCCACATATCTTCCTCAGGTTCCGCCCAAGGATCTTCCAGAACCCGGCCTTCATAAGAAATATGCAGTAAATTGGCATCCATTGAGTAAGGCGAGGTTTTGCCTTTCTTCATTTCCACCGGAATCTTGTGTTTCTCGGCATAATCCAGCAAGGTTTGACGGGAAGTTAAGTCCCATTCCCGCCAGGGTGCAATAATCTTTATATCGGGACGCAATGCGTAGGCGCCCAGCTCAAAGCGCACCTGATCGTTACCTTTGCCGGTTGCGCCGTGGGAAATGGCGTCCGCGCCGGTTTCATTGGCGATGTCGATCAGACGCTTGGCGATTAAAGGACGCGCAATCGAAGTACCCAGCAAATATTCGCCTTCGTAAATCGTATTGGCGCGGAACATCGGGAACACATAATCACGCGCAAAATCCTCGCGCAAGTCTTCGATGTAAATATCCTTAATGCCCATTGCCTGGGCTTTGGCTCGCGCAGGTTCGACTTCTTCGCCCTGCCCCAAATCGGCCGTAAAGGTGACAACTTCACAATCATAAACATCCTGTAACCACTTAAGAATAACGGAAGTATCCAAACCGCCTGAATAAGCCAATACAACTTTATTGATTTCCGACATAGCGCCTATACCCTGAATTGAAAATGTTGGAAATTATACCGGAAAATACAAATTCCGACAGCAACGTACACGCCGGAAGTCATCAGTGTTAGCGGATACCGGGATCAATAATAACTGTCTGCTTATTAATAAAGTACGGACTTTCAAGCTATTGCGCCCGCAGCAGTTCGACAAACACCTCTGTCGTCACCGGCTTACTTTTTAGATAGCCTTGCAGGCCTTACCCTGTAAGAACGCCAATTGTTCGCCCGTCTCCAAGCCTTCCGGCCAAAACCTCAAAACCTAAGAAGCCGCTTAAAAACCTCAATGATCAGCTAATCTGCAATATTTCTGGCCTAGGAGGGTTGGCACGAATTTAACCGATGAGCAATGGCGGTTATAGCGGCGTTTTAGTCGAATGGGCAAAAAACATGTTCAACTGGAACCTTACGATTGTTAAACGGACTGACGCCATGCGAGGTAAATTTGTCGCGTTACCTCGCCGATGAGTGGTTGAGCGCTCTTTTGCCTGGCTTGGGCCTTTCCAAGGATTATGAACGCCTAACCGACGACTGAGGTATTTATCAAAATTATCGAGGCACACCGCCTTTTACGCGGCATTTGTTAGGTTTTTAAACAGCTTCTTGGATTTGGTGCGGGCGGGCCGATGTTTTAGCGCCTGCTTACCTTAGATAACTGCGTTCGATTCTAACTGAAATACTTAGCTTCCTCCAGCATGGATAATTCGTCCATGGAATTAATGTTATTGAATATTTCCGGCTCTCCACTGAAATCCACCCGCACCAAACTTTGCTGAGCCAGCCAAACCGCGACCTTACGTTGACCATTGGCCAAGTAATCTTGCAAACTGGTTTGCAATGTAGTTTTTATCGCTAAAAAAACCGGATGCAGCCTTATGCCGTCAAAAGCGACCGCGACATCGGCATTGCTTTCCGCACGGACTAATAACAACTTTCGTAAATGTTCGGTTTTAATTAACGGCGAATCGCAAGGCATGACCAGCAAAACATCGGCATCGGCATGCATCATTGCGCTTAATACGCCGGCCAAGGGGCCGTCAAAACTGTCGGTTTGGTCGCTGATAACCGGCCATCCGAACTGACGGTATTGGTCGATATTCCGGTTGGCACTGATGAAAACAGCGTCCACAACAGGGGCCAGCGCGGCTATCGCATAACTGACCATCGGCCGGCCTTTAAAATCCACCAGGCCTTTGTCCCGATTATCCATGCGCCGCGCACGGCCGCCCGCAAGAATCACGCCCGCTACTTTTGTTTGACTGTTCATAATGGTAAGCTTTGAATACCGTAGATAATGGTCAACTTGTTCAACCGACAGACTATTCTCGCAAGCCTGCTGTTTATTGCAAGCTACACATACTTTTTCACTTTAACTGACTTATGGGAATAAAAGATCATCAATGAAAATTAAATACCTATCATCTATTTTCAGCCTTGCTTTAATTGCCGTTATTTCAGGCTGCGCCACGGAACCGGAAAAACCCGTTGAACAAGCCGAGCCCGCGCCGTTTGTCAACGACTACCCTACCCGCGACCGCGTTGAGTATGTTTTGAACTGCGTTGCTCAACACGGCGGCCTGACCTACATCACCCAATACGCCTGCGGCTGCAAGATCGACAAAATTGCCGAAAAACTGAATTTCGCTGAATTCGAGGCCGCGAAAACCTTTACTTATTTAACCAAAGGCCAAACAGGCGATGCCGCGGCGGCGCTGCGCGATCCGGCTCAATCCAAGGACTTGAGAAAACGGCTCAAAGATGCGGAACAATATGCCGAGAAAAGCTGTTTTGTGAAATAGGAAAGCCGCTTTTTCATTTTTTACCCCTTAAGTTAATGCATAGAGCGGCGCTCTGGCTTACTCATCCAAAGGTAGATCCATTCCAGCCCCATAAGTTAGCAGGACAATTGCTGAACTCAATATAAACACGCTCCGCTGGAAGCTGTAAGCGGCTTGCCAACAATTGGCTGATAGCCGCCGAAAGCGACTGCGCCTGCTGGGCGCTTAGACCGATACTCTTACATTCGACATAAGCCAGCGGTTCATTACTGCCCCCAAACAGCATGTCTTTGCCACCGCTTAGCTCAACCATAACATAACGCTCCGGCTTGCCGGTTTCTTTTGCCAGCAGTTGCGAAAATTGGCTCATGAGTTCTGGAGACTGTTTTTTATCGATTGCAATATTGGTTGTTAGTTTTAAATAGGGCATAAAATCCTCTCTTACTTTCTAAATGGCCGGGGCTAATAATAGGCTAAAAACTGTTTTATGAAACAGAAAGGTAGCCCAATTTTGAACGCGCTATCTTGCCAATATAAGCATATGCATGAACAGTCTGTTGCCTGATAATAGACAAATCATTTTGAATCGCTGCATTTAAAAAATATCTATTATAAATAGGGACATAACCAATACTCTTTAAAACACTTACATTATTTATCTGATTTATAGCATTTTTACAGCCAAAATATCTTGTGCTATGCTACCCGGCACACTTAAATACGCAACAGTCAGGGATAGCCGTTGTTTTAACCAGGATGGATCGCCATATTGAGATGATCATGACAGAATCAGGCACCATGCAATCAATCGTGCAAGAAATAATCGCCACACTCAAAGACAAGCCCGGCGCACTTTTACCTATTCTACATGGCGTACAAAATGCTTTGGGCTATGTCCCGGCTGAAAGCGTCCCGGACATCGCAGCAGCGCTTAACCTTTCCCGCGCCGAAGTACACGGCGTCATCAGCTTCTACCACTATTTCAGAGACACGCCGCCGGGTAAACAAACCATTTATCTTTGCCGCGCGGAATCCTGTCAAGCGATGGGCGGAAGACAACTGGAGGAGCATGCTAAAAGCAAACTGGGCATCGATTTTCATGAAACGACCGCAGACGGTAAATTCTCCCTGGAACCTGTGTACTGTTTAGGCAATTGCGCCTGTTCACCGGCCATGCAAATCGGCAAGGACATATACGGCCGTGTGACAGCTGACAGCTTTGATGCTGCCATCAACAATATAGAGGCATCGGCATGAGCATCACTATTTACGTTCCGTGCGATTCCAGCGCCGCATCAATGGGCGCAGACCGCGTTGCTATCGCCATCGCTGAAGAAGCCGCAAAACGCGGCATCGATATTAAACTGATCCGCAACGGCTCAAGAGGCATGTATTGGCTGGAGCCGCTGGTTGAAGTGGCGACCGACAAAGGCCGCGTGGCCTACGGCCCTGTTCAGCCCGGAGACGTGTCCGGCTTGTTCGATGCTAACTTCACACAAGGCGGCGCGCACGCGCTAAATTTAGGCCTGACCGAAGAGCTGGATTACTTCAAGAAACAGCAACGCTTGACCTTTGCCCGCATCGGTAAAACCGATCCCATCAGCTTGACTGACTATGTTGCAAATGACGGTTATCGCGGTTTAAAAAATGCATTAGCCATGACTCAGGCGGACATCGTCAAAGCAGTAACCGATTCAGGTTTACGCGGCCGCGGCGGCGCTGCATTTCCAACCGGTATTAAATGGAATACGGTGCTGAACACCGCATCGCTGCAAAAATACATTATCTGCAATGCCGATGAAGGCGACTCCGGCACATTTTCCGACCGCATGGTCATGGAAGGCGATCCTTTCGTGTTAATCGAAGGCATGACGATTGCGGGTTTAGCAGTCGACGCTAGCCAAGGCTACATTTATCTGCGCATAGAATATCCTCACGCTTTCGAGATACTCAATGCCGCGATTGCAACGGCTTACAAGGAAGGTTACCTGGGCGAAAACATCCAAGGCAGCGGCAAGACCTTTAACCTGGAAGTACGGCAAGGAGCAGGCGCTTATGTCTGTGGCGAAGAAACCTCATTAATGGAAAGCCTTGAAGGCAAACGCGGTCTGGTACGTTTTAAACCGCCCTTGCCCGCCATCAGCGGCCTGTTCGGCCAACCGACCATCGTCAACAACGTTATATCGCTGGCTTCAGTGCCGGTTATCCTGGACAAAGGCGGCGATTATTACCGCGATTTCGGCATGGGACGTTCGCGCGGCACCTTGCCGATACAATTGGCAGGCAACATCAAGCGCCCCGGCCTGGTCGAACTGGGCTTTGGTTTAACCTTGCGCGAATTACTTTATGATTTCGGCGGCGGCTCGGCTTCCGGCAGGCCGATTAAAGCCGTCCAGGTAGGCGGCCCGCTCGGCGCTTATCTGCCCGAAGCGCAATTCGACACGCCGTTGGATTACGAAGCCTTTGCCGCGAACTGGACGGTACTGGGACATGGCGGCATTGTCGTTTTCGATGACACGGTCAATATGGCCGAAATGGCTCGCTACAGTATGGAATTTTGCAAAATCGAATCCTGCGGCAAATGCACGCCTTGCCGCATCGGCTCGACCCGTGGCGTAGAAGTCATGGACGACATTATTAACGGTCGCAACCTCGACAAAAACATCCCTTTGTTACGTGATCTTTGCGACACCTTACTCAACGGCTCCCTCTGTGCATTAGGCGGTATGACGCCCTACCCCGTACTGAGCGCTTTAAATCATTTCCCCGAAGATTTCGGGATAAATGCCAAAGCTACAGCCGCCTGATAATGATTAGAGGAGATTACAATGTCGATCAATAAAGAAAAAGATTTTGGTACACCGGCCCGCGCCAGCGACAACATGGTTACGCTGGAAATTGATGGTTTTCAGGTAACGGCGCCGGTAGGGACGTCGGTTATGCGTGCGGCGGCAAGCATCGGCATTGAAATCCCCAAATTATGCGCAACCGACAGCATAGAGCCGTTCGGTTCGTGCCGGCTTTGCGTGGTACAAATAGAAGGCGGCCGCGGCATGCCTGCTTCATGCACGACGCCGGTTTCGGAAGGCTTGAAAGTTGTCACCCAGAATAAAAAACTGGCCGATGTGCGTCGCGGCATCATGGAACTGTATATCTCCGATCACCCGCTGGACTGCTTGACCTGCTCAGCCAATGGCGATTGCGAACTGCAAGACATGGCGGGCGCCGTTGGCCTGCGCGAAGTGCGTTACAACCCGGTTGAAACACACCTGAACGCCGTAAAAGATCAAAGCAACCCCTACTTCAGCTTCGATCCCAGCAAATGTATCGTTTGCTCGCGCTGCGTCAGGGCTTGCGAAGAAACCCAAGGCACGTTTGCGTTAACCATCGACGGCCGCGGCTTCGATTCCAAGGTTTCGCCGGGACAAAATGAAGCCTTTATGGATTCGGAATGCGTCTCCTGCGGCGCGTGCGTCCAAGCCTGCCCGACCGCGACGCTGATGGAAAAAACCGTGATCGACAACGGCCAACCTGAACATGCGATCGTGACAACCTGCGCCTATTGTGGCGTCGGCTGTTCATTCAGGGCGGAAATGAAAGGCGAGCAGGTCATCCGCATGGTACCCGCCAAAGACGGCAAGGCCAATCACGGCCACTCCTGCGTGAAAGGGCGCTTTGCGTTCGGTTATGCCACGCACAAAGACCGCATCACCAAGCCGATGATCCGCGCCAGCATTAACGATGCCTGGAAAGAAGTCAGCTGGGAAGAAGCCATTGCTTACGCAGCGTCCGAATTAAAACGCATTCAAGCCAAGTACGGCAAAGACTCTATCGGCGGGCTGACCTCGTCGCGCTGCACTAACGAGGAAACTTATTTAGTGCAAAAATTGATCCGCGCCGGTTTCGGCAACAACAACGTGGACACTTGCGCCCGGGTTTGCCATTCGCCAACGGGTTACGGACTGAAACAAACCTTTGGCGAATCGTCAGGAACACAGGATTTCGACTCGATCATGAAAGCGGATGTGATTGTGGTCATGGGAGTCAATCCAACGGACGGCCATCCAGTATTTGGTTCGATGATGAAAAAACGCCTGCGTCAAGGCGCAAAACTGATTGTCATTGATCCGCGCGAGATTGATTTAGTCAAAACCCCGCACGTCAAAGCCGACTACCATTTGAAATTGCGCCCCGGCACCAACGTTGCGTTGGTCAATGCATTGGCGCATGTCATCGTCACTGAAAACTTAGTGGATGAAGCATTTGTCAACGCACGTTGCGACGTTGCCGCATTCAATAAATGGCGGACTTTTATCGCCGATGCGCGTCATGCGCCCGAGGCAACCGAATCGATTACCGGTGTGCCGGCCGCAGAAATCAGGGCCGCCGCGCGTTTATACGCCACCGCTGATAATAGCGCATTCCACTATGGTTTGGGCGTCACCGAGCACAGCCAAGGCTCAACCACCGTTATCGGTATCGCCAACTTAGCGATGGCGACCGGAAACTTGGGACGCGAAGGAGTGGGCGTCAATCCATTGCGCGGACAAAATAACGTCCAAGGCTCGTGCGATATGGGCTCGTTCCCGCATGAACTCCCAGGCTATCGCCATGTTTCCGACCCTGCAACCCATGCCTTATTTTCCGAAGCCTGGCAAACGGAGTTAAGCACCAATCCGGGCTTGCGCATTCCCAATATGTTCGAAGCCGCGCTGGACGGCAGCTTTATGGGGCTGTATTGTGAAGGCGAGGACATTGCCCAATCCGACCCGGACATCAAGCATGTTCATGCCGCACTGCGGGCGATGGAATGCGTGATCGTTCAGGATATTTTCCTGAATGAAACCGCAAAATTTGCCCATGTGTTTTTACCCGGAGCAAGTTTCCTGGAAAAAACCGGTACGTTTACCAATGCGGAACGGCGTATTTCTCCGGTAAGGCAAGTGATGCGGCCTTTAGCGGGTTATGCGGATTGGGAAGTGACGCAATTGTTGTCCAATGCATTGGGCTATCCGATGAATTACAGCCATCCGTCGGAAATCATGGATGAAATTGCGCGTTTAACCCCGAGTTTCAATGGCGTCAGTTACGAAAAAATTGACGAGCTGGGCAGTATCCAATGGCCTTGCAATGAGGAAGCGCCGGAAGGCACGCCGGTTATGCACACCGATCATTTCTTGCGCGATAACGGCAAAGGCTTGTTCATGTTGACCGAATATGTGCCGACTATCGAGAAAGTCACGCCGATGTTCCCGCTGATTTTGACCACCGGACGGATTTTGTCGCAATACAACGTCGGCGCACAAACCCGCCGCACTGACAACGTGGCTTGGCATTCTGAAGATCGTCTGGAAATTCATTCACATGATGCCGAAGATCGCGGCATTGTGACCGGCGATTGGGTCGGCATCAAAAGCCGTGCCGGTGAAACGGTATTGCGCGCCTCGGTAACTGACCGCGTGCAACCCGGCGTAGTTTATACGACGTTCCATTTCCCGGAATCCGGCGCCAACGTAATTACCACTGACAATTCGGACTGGGCGACTAACTGCCCCGAATATAAAGTCACAGCGGTGCAAATTACTAAAGTGCATCAACCGTCGGAATGGCAAAAAAGCTATCGCGATTTCACCGAGCAACAATTGGAATTGCTGGAATCAGGACAACAGCATGCCTAATGCTGAAGCGAGTCCAGACTTAGGTTTGGACTTCGTAGCGGAATTAGGTTGGGCAAATTATCAGCAAAGGCTGGTGCAGCGTTGGCAGGGAAGCCAACATAGCCAGGAACAGGATTATGTCGCGGAAGAAGTGCCGGTTGTGCTGGTTTATAACGGCATTTCTCATGTGGTGATGCTAGCCACCCCGACCAATTTGGAAGATTTTGCCTTAGGGTTTAGCATGACCGAGGGCATTATCCAAAATCCTAAAGAATTTTTATCGGCGCGGGTTTATCAGCGCGCCAACGGTATTGAGGTCAGCATCAAAATTCCGCCGGAGCGGTTTCAGTGTTTATCCGATAAAGGGCGCAACTTGACCGGACGCACCGGTTGCGGTTTATGCGGCGCAAGCACCTTGAAACAGGCGATTCGCCAGCCTGCACCTGTACACAGCACCGTTAGCGTCAGCGCCGCACAATTAACTGCCGCTTTAGGCGATTTGCAGCATAAACAATCCTTAAATCAATTAACCGGCGCGATTCATGCCGCCGCTTGGGTTGAACCGGAACGCGGCATTGTCGATTTACGCGAAGATGTAGGCCGCCATAACGCACTGGACAAACTGCTGGGCTTGTTATGCCGCACCGGTCGGGATGTCAACGCCGGTTTCATTATCGTAACCAGCCGCGCCAGTTATGAAATGGTACAAAAAACCGCCTTTCTGGGCATAGGCTTATTAGTGGCCATTTCCGCGCCGACCGGATTAGCGATTCGTCTTGCCGAACAAGCCGGAGTGACGTTGGTTGGTTTTGCCCGCCACGACAAACATGTTATTTATACCCATCCACAACGTTTAACACATTAAAAACTATGCACATCGAAAGACTTATTAGAATGGCTAATGACATTAGCAATTTCTTTGCCGCCGAACCCGATCATCAAGTTGCGGTTGAAGGCGTTAAGAATCACATCTTACGGAACTGGGAACCCCGCATGCGGAAGGCTTTGCTGGAATATGCACAAGCCGATGGCTCAGAATTAAGCGCATTGGCGCGCGACGCGGCAAATCACCTGCAAACAGGAACAAAGTAATTCTAAGCCGCTGTTTGAAAAGTCATCGGAAATTACAAATTTCTAAAAAACGGTTTATTTTGAACTTCAAAATGAATAGGGGCATGATCCAAACAAACGAGAAAACAGTTTAGGGCTTATTGGTAGCCGCGTCGTTGCCGGCCTATTACAGCCCCATATCCCCGACAGCTATGGACGGCGTGCGCAAATAAACCGCTCTTCCCAATAACGGTTTTTAAGGCTGGATACCAGCACTTTCCCGGTGCGCTGACTGGGTGCATGAATAAAATTATCGTTATTGACATAAATGCCGACATGGGAAAACGGCTTGCCGTCGGTATTAAAGAAGACCAGATCGCCGGAATGAAGATCCTCTTTCGGAACCTGATTCAGCGACTGGGCCATTCCCTGAACCGTGCGCGGCAACGATATGCCCTGATGCTCGTAGACATGCTTAACAAATCCGCTGCAATCGAAACCCTCCGAAGGTGAACTCTTACCGTAATGGTAAGGCGTACCCTGCAAGCTCAGCGCATAACTGACCATCGGTGAATAATCCGCAGTAGGTTTGGTTTCTGGAGTGCTGGCACAGCCGGAAAATAAAACCGCCGCGATCAGTAAAACACCTCGGGTAAAAAAACAGTGATAGTTGGTAGTGGCGAATGCGTTCACAAATTCATAACCCGTTCGAGACTGAGTAAAAACTCCATATAAAAACAGCAATCTTCATTTTGGAGTTTTGACAACAAAGGAAAAATTCATATATATCCCCGGTATCTCCCGCATTTTTTGCAGTCAATACCGGCTGACATGAAATCTACTGCCACTAAAGATAGACCATTACCCGCCAAATGGCTACGCGGCCGAGCCGCCGACATCATCTTTTTGTTGAATCGCCAAGACTCATAACAGCACAAACATCCCCGCACCAAGCGCTGCATACGATAGAATAGTCATCTTTCACTTTAGCCATAGAGACAGCTTTCATGAAATTTAATGCCTTGTTCTTTATCAGTCTATGCCTGCTTGCCTCATCCGGCAGTTATGCGGCGGAAAAAACAGTCATTCGCCTTGGCGTTCAGGCTTCCGGAACGGTCGATTGGGAGGTTGCGGCTATACAGGATAATCCACAGGCTGACTTTCAACTGGAAATACAGCGCGTCGCCAATGCTGAAGCCGGCAAAATCGCGCTGCAATCCGGCGCTGTCGATATGATTGTGTCTGACTGGATTTGGGTTTCCAGCCTGCGCGCCACCGGCTCCGATTTTACTTTTTATCCCTATTCGGATACCTCGGGCGCCTTGGTTGTAGCCGAAAACAGCCCTATCCATTCCATAAAAGATCTCAACGGCAAACGATTGGGGATTGCCGGAGGCGAGCTGGACAAAAACTGGCTGTTGCTACAAGCCTTGGCCAAACAAGAACAGCTGGACCTGAATGCTTCAGTGGAAAAAGTCTTCGGCGCGCCGCCGCTGATCAGCGAGCAAATCAAGCAAAACCGCGTCGATGCCGCCCTCACCTACTGGCATTTTGCGGCCAAGCTTGAGGCTCAAGGCTATCGCCAGATAATTGACGGCAGAGACATCTTAAAAGGTTTAGGCATTCAAGAGAATGTTCCCAGCCTCGGCTATGTTTTCAAAGAAAGTTGGGCAATGAGCCGCAAACAAGCGATTAACAGTTTCTTCAAGGCCGGCAAGCAAGCTAAAAACCAGCTGTGCATCTCCGATGCCGCCTGGCAAAAAATAATCCCGTTAACCAAGGCGGATGACTTACCCACCCAAACCAAACTTCGTCAGCGTTATTGTGAGGGCAACATTGAGCACTGGGGACAAGAACAACAACAAGCGGCGGGGCGCATTTATACGATGCTCCACACCTTAAGCAATAAACAGTTAACAGGCCATTCCGATACCCTGCAACCCGGAACATTCTGGTCGGCTGAATAAACTATTCAACTGCCGCCTTTGGCATCTGTATGCTATTTTTCTAACTGCCCAATAATTGCAACTTGATCAATCTTAAGATTTTTTTACCCGCCTTGTCATTACTGGCTTTCTTGGCAATGTGGCAAGGTTTTGCCGCTTATTTAAACAGCAACACCTTGCCGTCTCCCGAAACCGTCGCCAACGTTTTCTGGCAAGGCTGCGTATCGGGGCAACTCCCTTTTCATCTGGGCGTGACCTTGCTCCGGCTGGTGGTCAGTTTTACCATTGCGATGCTGCTGGGTTGCGCGATCGGCATCGTGCTGGGACGCAATAAAAAGCTCGATGCGTTCTTTGACAACTGGCTGGTGATTTTCCTGAATGTTCCGGCGCTGGTCACCATTATCCTGTGCTATGTCTGGTTCGGCCTGGTTGAATCGGCGGCGATCCTCGCCGTGGTGATCAACAAGCTGCCCAATGTGATTGTCACGATCCGGGAAGGCACGCGCGCGCTGGATCAGGATTTGCTGGATATGGCGCGCTGTTACCGTTTCGGCAAGCGCAAAACGTTGGTTCATGTGATCTGGCCGCAACTGCATCCGTTTGTGATGGGAGCCACCCGGTCGGGTCTGGCCTTGATCTGGAAAATTATTCTGGTGGTCGAGTTATTAGGCCGCAGCAACGGCATGGGCTACCAGTTGCATCTGTTCTTTCAACTGTTTGATGTCGCAAGTATTCTGGCTTATACGATCGCTTTTGTTGCCGTGATTCAGCTGATAGAGCTGCTGGTTTTAAAACCGCTGGACAAAAAAGCGCTACGGTGGCGCAGATGACCGACATCCAAATCAATATCAACAACAAAACCTATCCGACAGCGACGAAGCCAAGCATCGCCAACCTTGAGCTGTCGCTGAACTCGAATGAATTTATTTGTCTGGTCGGCCCGTCCGGCTGCGGCAAAACCACGCTGCTGAATATTATTGCCGGTCTGGATAATGATTACGATGGCGAAATCCTCGTCGGACGGCGACACACGCATCCCAAGATCGGCTACGTTTTCCAGAATCCGCGCCTGCTGCCCTGGCGGACGGTCAGGGAAAATATTGAGCTGGCGCTGGATCGGCCGCAGCCTCCCGAAGTCATTGACGCCTTGCTTGGGGCCATGCAACTGACCCAAGCGCAACAAGTTTATCCTGAACGATTGTCATTGGGCATGAGCCGCAGGGTCGCAATCATCCGCGCGTTCGCTGTCGATCCCGACGTGTTGCTGATGGATGAGCCGTTTGTGTCGCTGGATGCGCCGACCGCAAGGCACGTCAGGGAACTGCTGCTGAAACTGTGGCAACAACGCCCGCACACGGTTTTATTTGTCACCCATGATCTGCGCGAGGCCGTTGCGTTGGCTGACCGGCTGGTATTTTTATCGGCAACGCCGATGCGGGCCATCAGTGAAATCATCGTGCCTATCCCCCGAAACGAGAGGAACAATGAGCTGGCAATTGAAGCATTCAGGCAACAGTTGCTGCAACATCATCCTGAAATAAAACAACTTTTGTGACCGTTTCCCGAATCGAAAAACAGTTGCGGCATCGTTCAAAATATCCGATACTCTTGACCGTCAAGCCTTGTTATAGGGGATTCTTGCAGGGCTTACCGTACAAACTACCCAGGGTTAATATCATATGAAAAAAGTAATTATCTTAGGATTGACGACTACCGTTATTGCATTGGCCTCATTGACCGCATCGGCTGAGAGCGATGCCCAATATCCCGCTGCAAATTTTCAACCTAAAGTCGTCTATATCGACAAAGATGCGATCAAATCTTCACCTAAATGTTCAGACCAAAAACCCGCAGAAAAGGCAACCGAGTTCGACCCTAAATATCCGGCCGCCAGCTTCACGCCCAAAGTAATTTATCCGTAACCTCGCTTTTTAATAAAAGGTGCGTCTAAACCGGATTCACCTTTTACCGGCCTTCCCCTCTTTTTCGGACAAAAAAAGGGGACTGATGTCCTATCAATCCCCGCTATGGCATCCAAACCCTTGATCCTGACGTTTGATCAAGCCCTGCGTTAGAGATATTTGAACAGCGATAACCCGCTTACCTGGGCATAAGTCTGCTGAGCGACCTGCAACGCGGTGGATTGCAATTGAAACCTGCTGATTGCATCGGCGTAATCAAGATCCTGAGTCTCGGAAAGTGTGGTCTTCGTGTCTAATACAAACTTTTCATTTTGCGCTTCTTGATTATCCAAAGCATTCAACCTTGCCCCGACACTGGTTCTTGCTTCCAAAAAGCTATTCAGCGCCGCGTCAAGATCGTTTAACACACCGTCAAGCTGGTCTTGAAAAATCTGGCTCGTTGACGTTGCCGCACCGGGTACGTCAACCCCCGTATTACTCTGACCGTCAACAAAACCGGCATCGGTTAAAAAAGTTCCTGACGTGTTATTAATCTTGATGCTGGTGTTAACGCCCGTGGCTTCTGTAACGTAGGTAGTTACCGCGCCAAATTCAATTCTATTGCCGTTGCTCCGGGCCTGCATAACATCGCTATAATGAGAACCGACAGGCAAATTCGTGTTAGGGGCGACAAAAGCGGCAGGCAGTAAACCGGCCGCCCCTGAAAGCTGCGCATTGATCTCAGTGACCACATCCTCGGTATTAGCAAAGGCTTTACCGCTCAGATCTATTTGTGCGGCCGGAAGCGGGATGACTGACGGCGGCGCCGTAGCAGGCAGCATCTCTATATTGCCCACCAACTCAAATTTAGTCGGCGGCAAAAGAGGATCAGAATAATCCAAGCCATAGCGCAAAAACCTGTCGCCGCTGATTTGGGCCGGAGTGGCCTTAAAAGTCCCCGCCAAGCCATCAGACAGCGACTTTAAGGTGTTAAAAATACTGCGCTTGCCGTTCTCGTCAGCTCCCGGACTGGTAGAGTTTATATTTTCGAATACATTGAAGCCTAAATCGCCGTCGGCTACTTGACGGGTAGGACTAATTTGCAGAACACGCTGCTGCGGGCCGCCTTGGTAAACATATTCACCGGTCGTAGGGTGTAGCGCAAAAGCGGGTACCGTCGAAAAATCGCCTGAAAAAATAAATTCGCCGTTGGCGTTTTTGGTATTTGCCACGCCGGCCATTTCCTGAATCAACTGATCTATTTCAAACTTCAACGCCAACCTGTCGTTGCTGTTTAAACTATCGTTCTTACCTTGAAGCGTCAGTTCTTTGGCGCGTGACAATATGTTAGCTGAACTTGCCAGCGCTGATTCCTCAATATTCAATCGCCCGCGGGCAGTCGAGATATTGCTTTGATACTGGGTGGTTTGGGCAATCGTCGCCTGCAAATCCAAAACCTTTACCGCAGCGGCCGGGTCATCGGCAGGTGTCGATACTTTAAGTCCGGTGCTTAATTGCTGCTGCACCTTAGCCAATTTAGCTTGCTGGCCGGCCATCGCGTTAACATTAAGCTGTTGCGCCCAAGCTGTTGAAATTCTCATTGTTATCGCTCCTATCTAACTGCGCCGATCAAAGTATCGAATAAGGACTTAGCCATTGAAATCGATTGTGCGGATGCCTGATAAGCTTGTTGAAACTTTATCAGGTTAGCGGCTTCTTCATCCAAGTTTACACCGACAAGACTCTCTCTGGAGTCCTTTGCCTGATTTAATAAGGTTTCCTGCGCCGAAGCACCGACTTCGGCTGTCCGTGTCAAGGTTCCGACACCGGAAACAATTTGACCGTAAGCATCGCTAAACGAGGCGCTCCCGCCTAGCATGCCCAATCTATTCTCAAGACCCGCCAGCAGTATTGCATTCCTATTATCGTTGGGCATCGCCCCTTTGATAATGGATGCGGGGAATACCGGCAATTTGGTCACCGGATCGACTTCTACATTCGTCGCGGCCGCGATTTTTTTCGGGTCATCGATATTAACCCCAATCTTCTGGGCCGCGCTGTAGGTTGGCCGGGTTACAAATTGATCCCCGACTGAAATGGTTTTACCACCACTCAAATCAACCGTTATATCAATGCCCGCCGGAACGGCTGTCACGCCGGTAGTCGATCCTGAAAACGCGCCGGCGGTGCTGCCTACGCCGCTGAAGTTGCTGCTGATGGTAAGAGTGGATGCCGAACCGGCCTTGCTGAGCACGAGGTCGTTGGTCGCAAACGATCCGGTTTTGACATACACGCCGGCCCCTCTTCCGGTGGTCAGGAATGTATTCAGTGCGGCATCAAGCTCGTTCTTTGTAACCGTGCCGCCGATCGATGCCGCTTCGGTGTATATTTGCAGGCCGTCGACTTCCAGGGTAAAGGGACCGCCGGTCGCGGCGACGGCAACCGAACCCGCAACATTGACGGTATTGGCCGCGAAAGCGCCGGGGGTGGTGGCGAAGTTACTGGTGATGTTAACGGAAATCGCCGTACCGGAGAACTTGCGCAACACCAAGTCGCCGCCGCTGAAAGAGCCGCTTACTTTGGTGTAGGCTCCGGCATTGGCGGGTTGGGCCAGAAAAGCATTCAGCGCGGTGTCCAGTTCGGCGCCGGTTACGGTGCCGCCGACCGAGCCGGGCTCGGTGTAGAAGGGGATCCCGTCGATGTTCATGGTAAAGGTATCCGCGCCGTTGGACACCGCAGTTGTAAATGCGCCGATCTGTTCCTCTTGCGCTACCGCCGCCGTACCGCTTGACACTGCCTGCGTAAAAGCGCCGGGCGAGATGCTGGTCGACAGCGTAAAATCGGTTGGATCAAAATTTGACGGCTGAGTGGCCGCAAACGACAAGCTGTAAACGCCGGTAGGCGGCACAGTATCGGTAGCCGTAAGGTTAATCACCTTATTATCCCGAATCCTGGTCAAGGTATAATCAACCCCGCCGCCTGAATTGACATACTTCAAATTAAAATCGCTGAAATCCAGGCTTCCTGACGCCAATGGATTGGTATCCTGAAAATTAACCGTAACGGCTGCACTGCCGCTATTGGACGAACTTTGAATAACAGGAACTTCAACGCCGGAAAAATTAAATAAGTCCAGGCCTGCCGCGCCGCTCAAATCGAAGCCGCTTTTATGGACGGCGTTAAAATCCATCGCCAGGCCGACGGCAACCCGGCCCAGTTTCTGCTGCGCCGGATCCAACACCTCATCCCGGAATCTTAACGACCCGCCCAGCGAACCGCCGCTTATCTGATCGGTCATTTCCATGATGCCGTTAACCGTCTTAATCCCGATTTCCAGACGGCCCGGATCGAATTCCGACTGAAGCGTAGTAAACGCGGCCGCCCCGCCATTAAGAACCAAGGCCTGTCCATTACCGATAAAAACACTGGTCATACCGTCATTCTGCTGAACAACAGAAACGTTGACTATTTCAGATAATGAAGAAATCAACGCATCCCGCTTGTCCAATAAGTCATTGGGCTGTCTAAAGCCTTGTGTTTTGCCTAAGTCATTGACGATTTGCACATTGAGATCGGCTATTGACGTAGCTAAAGAATTAATCTCGTCAACCATGACGGCTATATCGTTATTATTCAGCGCGCGTATGTCTTCAAATCTACCGCTCATGGTATTGAAGCTTTGTGTTAAAGCGTCCGTTTCAGCCAACAGCACCTGCCGGGAAGGAATCGATGAAGGATCATTCGCCAATTCATTGACGGCATTAAAAAAACGTTTCATGACGGGCGCTATGCCCGTACCGGCATCAGCCATTATATTATCAACGCGGGTAGCAAGCTGATGGTAACGATCCACTTCGCCGAACGCAGAAAGACTGGAGCTCAGTTGCTTATTAATAAACTGGTCGTAACTGCGCGTGACATTATTGATGTTTACGCCCTGACCGATATATCCGTCGCCGGTAAATTGCGCGGGCCTGGCGCCAAGCTCCACGCGTTGACGGCTGTAGCCTTCTGTATTTACATTGGAAATATTATGCTGTACGGCTTCCAATGAGCGCTGGGCGGCTCTTAAGCCTGTCAATGATGTTGATAATAATCCACTCATGATAGCGTCCTGTTCCGGGAGTTAGATGCCGAACTTAATCTGCTCATTGATTCATCGCCATGATGACATCGGGCTCAAAGTCGGCCATCGTAACGCCCTGATAAATACTTATTACCTTGTTGGCATATTTCGGGTCGGTTGCATAACCCGCCCGTTGTAATTCATGCATATATTGTTCCGCATTGCCGACTTTTTTTAATGCCTCGCCATAGCGTGGATTATTTTTTATAAAACTCACATAATCCCTGAAACTTTCTTCGTATGAATCGTAGGATCTGAATCCGGCATTCACTTTTTTAGCGATACCCTGATCAAATTCCAGTGTCGCCACTTGCGCCTGCTTACCCTGCCAGGATTTATCGGCTTTGATATTAAACAAGTTATAGCTGTTGCTGCCGTTGCTGTTTCTTATTACCGAGCGTCCCCATCCGGTTTCCAGGGCCGCTTGCGCTAACAAAACTTTGGGTTCCACGCCCAATTCCCTGGCGGCCCGTTCGGCATAGGGATGCAAACGGCTGACAAACTCTTCCGCCGACTGTATCGGCCCGGTGCGCCCCGACTTTAGTCCGTTCATCGCGGAATCGCTATCTAACGGAATGTCGGTGATCTCATCAAACGGACTTCTATCCTGAGTATAAGGGCTGATCTTAGCCTGGTCGTCTGTGGAACCGGCCGCAGAACTGTCGGCTTTGCCGCTCACTTGCCGGTTAGCGGCATGAGCCTGTGCGGAACCGCCTCGTGAGACACCGCCGAATTTATTCAGATAATCTTCAATATCCTGCTTTTCATTTTTAACTCTATCGGGGCTCAGTTGCTTGACAATTAAGTCAGCCAGACCAACGCCGGGAGAACCTGACAAATGCAAAGCCAATTGTTGATCATACATTTCGCCGTAAAACTTGCTTTGATCGTTATCCATAATGCCGTCGGCCAATTTTGCCTCACGCATACTTTTAAGCACGTTGTTTAGAAAAATTGATTCAAATTGCTTGGCAACTTCTTTCAATGCTTCCGGCGATGCTTCCTTGGCTTGGGTTTTTAATTTGGCCAAACCGCTAAAGTCGGTATAAACATCGGCATTTTGTGGTCCACTTAACATAACAACCTCCGCGTAAGGCGGATCGCGATAGCAATCCGCCACGGTCGACAACAGCTTTAAATAACAATTAATTCCGCATGCAAGGAGCCTGCCGATTTCAGGGCTTCAAGAATAGCCACTAAATCACTGGGCGCGGCGCCTACATTGTTGACTGCCTGAACAATTTCATCCAGGGAGACACCGGGATTAAACACAAACATGTGGTTCTTTTCTTCTTCAACCTTTACGTCGGATTTAGGCGTAACCCTTGTTTGGCCATTGGAAAACGCGTTAGGCTGACTGACCTGGAGATCTTCAGTAATCGTCACTGTCAGACTGCCGTGAGACACCGCCGCAGGCTGCACCCTGACTTTACCGTTAACGACGACAGTCCCGGTGCGAGAGTTCACGATCACGCGCGCCGCCGCATCATCCGGCGTAACCATCATGTTTTCGACCACTGAAGCAAATGACACTTTTTGGGTGGGATCCACCGGCGCATTAACCCTGACAGAAGTCGCATCAAGCGCCTTTGCCGTATTAACGCCCAACACCCTGTTAATAGACTCCGCCATGCGATTGGCGGTAGTAAAATCGGGACTATGCAAATTAAAAATCAAGGCATCGCCGTCAGAAAAAGACGAGTTAACCACGCGCTCGACAATTGCACCGTTAGGGATGCGGCCCACATTGGGATTATTGACGGTAACGCTTGAGCCGTCATTACCTGAAGCACTGAGACCGCTCACAACCAGACTGCCCTGTGCGATAGCGTAAACCTGTCCATCAGCCCCTTTCAAAGGGCTCATTAACAAGGTGCCGCCGCGCAGGCTTTTTGCGTCGCCCAGTGAAGAGACGGTAACGTCAATTGTTTGACCCGGCTTGGCGAATGCGGGCAGATCCGCCTGAATGGAAACCGCCGCAATGTTTTTTGCTTTAGGATCGATGCCGGGAGGCAAGGTCATCCCAAGGCGCGCTAACATACTGCGTAGGCTTTGCCCGGTAAATGGGGTTTTATCCCCGGATTTATCCAGCCCGACGACCAAACCGTAGCCTACCAGCTGGTTACTCCGCACGCCTTCGATAGTGGCAATATCCTTGATGCGTTCGGCATGAACCGGCCCGCTAAAGACAATGCCCAGTATGAGCGGAGTAAAATATTTATGTAATGCGTTCATGTCAAAATCCTTAGCTTAGAATGGGAACCATGGGCTTTGAAGAATCCTTGCCAACCAGCCCATTTTGCTGGCGTCCGCTATAGCGCCTTCGCCGACATACATAATGGTTACATCGGCCACTTTGTCCGAGGTGATAATATTGGCTGCGTTTATATCGACCGGCCTGACAATGCCGGACAACCTGACAAACTCATCCCCCTGATTCAGGGTGACTCTTTTCTCGCCCCGAACGCTTAAATTGCCGTTTGGCAACACGCTGACGACGGTAACGGAAATGTCGCCGGTTAAACTATTGCTTTGATCGGCTGAGCCCGTCCCTGTAAATTCTTTTTTGGACGCTAAGGTGGTTCTAACGCTTTGCCCGGTCAAAGCGGATGCCGCTATACCGAACATCGAGGGAACTTCGGCTGACATCGCAGTGTTCTTTTTAGCATCAAAGTCGTCAGTCTTTTGCGCTTGGGTTCTCTCCAACAGCGTAATGGTTAGCACATCCCCAACTCTTTTTGCCGTATGGTCTTCAAACAAACGCATATCGTATCCGGCCTGATAGATCGATCCGCTGCTTTGTACCGGCGGCCGTAAATCGGCCGGCGCAACCGGAGCAAATGCCGGATCTCTTTGCGGCGGAGTTACACAAGCACTTAGCAGCGACAGCGTGACGGCAACGATGCTTAAGGTAAAGTTAGGTTTTTTAGTCATCATGGCCATCACCCTCTAGTTATAATTGCTGTGTCACAAAGGACAACATCTGATCGGCTGTTGAAATCGCTTTGGAGTTCATTTCATAAGCCCGTTGAGCTTCGATCATGTTAACCAACTCTTCAACAACATTGACATTGGACGTTTCCAATGACCCTTGGTTCAAAGTTCCATATTCGCCTTGCCCCGGCGTTCCGAGTATCGGCGCACCGCTGGCGGCAGACTCCCGGTAAAGGTTGTCGCCAACCGCTTGCAACCCGGTAGGATTGATGAAGTTAGCGAGCTGAATTTGTCCCAAATTGCTCGGCGCGGTCGTACCCGGCAGCAGAGCGGATACGGTTCCGTCAGTCCCGATCGTTACGCTCATCGCGTCGGCCGGCACAGTGATCGCCGGATTCAGCGTTAATCCGCCGGAGGTAACCAGCTGCCCTGTTGAATCTAATTTTAACGAGCCGTCACGGGTATAATTCGTCTCACCGTTAGGCATTAAAATCGGCAGGAAGCCCCGGCCATTAATTGCCACATCCAGCGCATTATCCGTTTGCTGGACATTGCCCTGAGTATGAACTTTTTCGGTTGAAACCGTTTTAACCCCGGTTCCCAGCTGCGTCCCCGTTGGCGCTTGTATATTCTGCGTGGTATCCCCACCGACTTGGCGAATATTCTGATACATAAGATCGTCAAACATGGCCCGGTCTTTCTTAAAACCGATAGTATTAACGTTCGCTAAGTTATTGGATATAACCGCCATTCTCGTCTGTTGGGCATCCAGACCGGTCTTAGCTACCCATAATGAGCGTTCTGTCATGATAATCTCCTGTGTGCCAATTTATTGTCTCAGTTAAATTGAAAGCATGGTTCGTGCCATCTTTCCATATCCACACAAAGCCCGAACTCAGCTTAAAAAAAAGCCGGGCTAAACCCGGCTTTCCGCACATAAATCCCGATCCGCGATACCTATCCCATTTGCATCAACTTGGCGCTCATTGCAGAGTTGTCATCGACAGTCTTCATCACCTTGGTTTGCAGCTCGAAGTTTTTCGACAACTCCAGCATTTCCGTCATCGCGACAAAGGCATTAACGTTACTGCCTTCCAACGTTCCGGTATTCAAACTGACACTGGCATCGACCGGCAACGGTTCGCCGGTTTTAGTATGAAATAAACCGTCACCTTGTTTTTCCAGCTCGCCGATCTCAGGATTGACCAGTTTAATCCGGTCAATCTGCACCAGCGTTGTCGCATTACCGGAACCCATTGGAATAATACTGATAGTGCCGTCAGTTCCGATAGTCACCTTTTCGGCGGGCGGAATGGTGATTTGTCCATTCTGTCCCAACACTTTCAAACCGGCGCCGGTTTTCAACAAGCCTTCCGGCGTAATACGCAGATCGCCTGCACGCGTATAAGCTTCTTTACTGTCATAATCTCCCCCCTGAGCGGCAATCCATCCCTTACCATTGATGGCCACATCCAGATCGCGGCCCGTCGTCTGCATCGCACCGGGGGAATAATCGGTTCCGGGTTTTTCTATCATCGCAAAAACCCGGGTAGGATAGCCCGCACCGTTCATGGGCCTGCTCTGGAACCATTCCAGATCAGACTTGAAGCCGGTTGTCTGCATATTCGCCAAATTATTGGCGTTTGAGTTTTGCGCCTGTAACGACTGCTTGGCGCCACTCATTGCAATATATAAACTACGGTCCATAACAGCTCCCCTTTTACCTTAAAACCAGAATCTTATAACAGAATAAAAAGCAAACATCGTTCCAACTATATCAAGCTAAAAACTATGCATTCAAAATAGTTTGTATCAAGCTTTTTTCGGTGGTGATCGTTTGTGAATTAGCCTGATAAGCTTGCTGCGCGATAATCAGCTTAACCAACTGCTCGGATAAATCCACATTGGAGCCTTCCAGGGCTGACGATTGAATCCCGCCGAAATTATTATCGCCGGCCGCGCCATAAATAGGCGCTCCCGAGCTTGAAGTCGTAGCCCAGGAGGTATCCCCTAATTTGGCCAGCGATTGATTGCTTTGGAACCGAGCCAGAGCGACTTGGCCCAAAGCCTTGGAGCCGCCGTTACTGTATCTTGCAAACACCACACCGGTATCGTTAACATCAATACCTGTCAAATTGCCGGCAGGCAAGCCGTCCTGATCCAGTCCATTGACACTAAAAGGCGTCGCGAATTGGGTGGTGCCGAAAAAATCCACATCGAACGCCATATCCTCAACACTTATATTAGGATCGATAAGCGATAGATCAATGTTGCCAAAATCCACCTTGGTCGCTTGCGAAGCGCCGGCAGAGGCCGCATCAACAGCAAGCTTATAAGCATCGGCCGCAGCCTTCGCAGTAGCTGCATCAGTCTGCGCAGTATTGGCAAGAATGGCGGCAGCGTCGGCAGTAGCTTGATCAGTAACGGTCGCCGCAGCCGTAGCATAAGCCGCTGCAGATGCCGCCGCAGTGGCGGCGGTACTTTTAGCCGTGGCGGCAAGCGCTGCGGCGGCAGGCGTACTGTTAATGGCGGCCGCGGCGGCGGCAAAATTAGCCGCCGTCGTAGATGCCGCTACGGCCTTGGCTAGAGCGGTGGCGGCAAGCGGCGCGGTATATGCTCCAACCGGAATGGCCGTTGAATCCATCAACGCAGCCGCAGCCGACGCCGTCGTAGTATCGGTAACCGCCGTGGCCCCCGTCGTCACAATCGCCGCAGCCTTAACCGAGGCCGCGCGAGGGCCGACTTCATCAAGCAAGCCCGATGCGGTGAAAGTCATCGGTATGGGTAATCCAGGCTGGTCAACCGTTGACGATACGGTCGAGTCCGGCGCCGTTGCCGGCGGCACAGCCTGTCCGCCCGTGGTAATGCCGAAGCCATCGAGAAACAAATAAGCATCCCATACGTTAGCGACCGGTGTTTTGACATAATAGGTCGATGCGATATGCGCATTACCCTGAGTATCGTAAGTGGTAATCGATGTTGTGTTGTTATAGGACAAAGGATTTCTAGGGTCGAACACCGTCGTTGACGGTTGGCTTGCAGCTCCGTTGATATTCAACTTCATATTGATATTTTCGGTGGCGCTGGGCAAACCCTGAGCGGTATCGATCGTTAGCGGCCTGAAAACACCGACGCTGAAACCCTCGGCTTCAGTCGTACCGTTGGGCGCAAAAGTCAATAAATACTGGCCCTTGTCATTCACTACATTACCCGCGCTGTTTAACTGAAAAGCACCGTTACGGGTATATGCGCTGGGTACCGAAGGATCGACCGGCCCTGATGGATTGGCAGGATCGGGAAGATTCACGTCATCGGCCAACACAAAAAAACCGTTGCCGCTGATCGCAAGATCAAGGCTGTTTTGGGTGGACTCGATATTACCCTGATTGAACTGTTGCGCCACTTCTGTGACTTTTACGCCAGCTCCTGGTTGAGTCTTGCTGACTCCGCCGAGACTGGAAGCATACACATCGGCAAATTCCGCCCGCGATTCTTTAAAACCGGTGGTTTGAGAATTGGCAATGTTATTTCCGGTTACCTGTAAACTTGTCGATGCGGCTTTTAATCCGCTTAATGCTGTTGCAAAACCCATGTTACACCCCCAATCCTAAAGAATTTGTTTAATCTTATTAAAATCCACACTGTCCAATCCGGTCAGGTTGACTTTCATGCCAGTGGAACCGTTGCCCATAGTGACACTGTCAACCTGCGCATTCAGATCTGTTTCCAATACCGTATTTTTTCCATCGATATAGGCTGTCGCCTCAATTTTATACACGCCGGGATTGGCCATGGCGCCATTTGAATTCACCCCATCCCAGACAAAAGGTACTTTTCCGGCGCTATGTTGGCCAAGGTCTATATTTTGTACAATTTCCCCGGTATTGGCATTGGTGACTTTGACCTTAACACTGGATGAGCTGTCTGCTAAATTAATAGCGCCCTTTATCTCGCCGCCGGCCGGCAACACCGCTTTCGTTCCGGGAACGGATACATAGCGCCCCACTAAACTCGTTGCTTGCAATGCCTGACTGGAGTTGATCGAGCTGGCAAAATCGGCAAACGATTTTTGCAAATCCTGGATGCCGGATACCGTCCCAAACTGCGCCATTTGCGTAATAAATTCACCGTTTTGCATCGGACTTGATGGGTCTTGATGCGTCATCTGTGCAGTCATTAATTTTAAAAACTGCTCTTGCCCCAATGAAGCTTTTCTAGTCGCCTCGGAATCTTTTTTGGGCGTAACGGTTAAGCTGCTGTAATCAGTTGTTGTACCTTGAATAGCCATCTTTATCTCCTTACTGTCCCATTCTTAAAGTCTGAAGCATCATCTGTTTTGCCGTGTTCAGGACTTCTACATTGTTTTGATAAGAGCGCGATGCAGACAGCATATTGGCCATTTCTTCAACCGTATTAACATTCGATTTAAAAATGAAGCCGTCTTGATTGGCCAACGGATGATTCGGAGCAAACTCCATCACAGCTGAAGCCTGGCTTTCCACGACTCCCAATACCTTCACCTTGCTGGTAGCGTTCTGCTTATCGATGACGTTCTTTAATTCAGCGGCAAACACCGGCTGCCTGGATTTGTAAACGTCATTTGCATCGGTACCGACACTGTTCGCGTTCGATATGTTACTTGCGACCAGATTAAGTCTTAACGACTGTGCATTCATGCCGCTACCGGCAATATCAAATATACTTGAAGACATGACTATTGACCTTTCACTGCGGTCATAAGACCGGTAAATTTGTTACTGAGGAACTGTAAACTGGCTTGATACTGCACCGCATTTTCAGCATATTTAGATTGTTCGATATGGGGTTCGACGGTGTTGCCGTCCAATGACACCTGATTGGGATTTCTATACATGACATTAGCTCCAAATACTTGCTGCTGTGGTGTAATATGCCCTTGATGAGTACGCTCCATGGGTACCCCCGAAGCCAGGCTTTGATTTAAAACCGACTTAAAATCCAAGTCTCGCGCCTTGAAGTTGGGTGTATCTGCATTTGCTAAATTAGCGGCCAGTATCTCGCCTCGTTTTTCTCGAAAAGCCAAGGCCTTAGAATGAATGCCAAGAGCTGTGTCAAAATTAATAGCCATGATAGTTACCTCCTGATTATGTATGCAGAAATAAAAGCACGGCACATGCCATAAATTTTAAATACATATAAATCATCATGATATGAATTATTAAGTCATTTTCCGCTCATTTATTGGCGATTACGCTTAAAATACTCTCCGTCATCCGGCAAAAAATAGCCGCCAATAAACAGTAAAACAGATAAAGCAACAAACAGGCCGGGGGCATACGTCAATAAATTGACTGACACCTGAAAAATAACTTGGCACCAATTGTGCGTAATATTTGACATACGTCATAAAACAAACTTCAACGATGACAAAAAACATCCCGCTCATTTTGGTATTGGCCTTTATTTGTTCCGCATCTCATGCGGAACAAGGTTCCCAATCGCACGAATCTATTGGTGAAGCGGTTAAAGAATATATTGCGCAGAATATCAACCTGCCGGGTGAATATGAGGTGACGCTGATTCCATTGGACAGCAGGCTAAATTTGCCTCAATGCGCCGAACCGCTAGAAGCATTCAAAGCGACCAATATCATTAAGGCCGGCAGAATGACTGTAGGCGTGCGTTGTAATACAGAAAAAAAATGGTCGATTTTCACGTCCGCAGTCATCAAGTCTTATCAAATGGTCGTGGTTTTATCTCAAACGGTGCGTCGAGGTGAAATTGTCACCCGACAACATCTTGCTATCGAAAAAAGAGACGTATCCAATCTCAGGGACGACTTTGTCACGGAAATAGAGCCCGTTGAGAATAAACAGGCTTCGCGTCAATTAGATGCCGGAAGCATTCTTAGCTTTAGGCACTTGGTCGAACCCAAACTTGTCAAAAGAGGAGATAAGGTTATTATTACCACAACGAGAGCGGATCTTTCGATCAGGATGAACGGAGTCGCGATGATGGATGGCATTAAAGGCCAACTTATCAGCGTTAAAAATCAGTCCTCGGGGCGCATCGTTAATGCAACAGTCATCGAACCTGGATTGGTCGCTGTTAAATATTAAATTCACACATGATCTCGCCAAATAAACTATTAAAGTTTTTGACCGCACTGCCGATAACTTTTGCAAATGAAAATATCTTAAGGAATTTGACATGGCTATCGAGATAACCGGTAGAGCAAATAGCCCGACTCCCATCAAAACGCCCTCAAAAGCGGAAGTCGACGGCGAAAAAAAAGTTGCTATTACAACCACAGAGAAAAGCGATAGCATTGCATTGACAGCCGCAACGCAGGAAATGAAAAAGACGCTTGGCTCAGCTACGCCACGGGTAGATATTGATCGGGTTAATGCGGTAAAAAAAGCACTCGCGGACGGAAGCTATTCGGTCAATACTGAAAAGACCGCAAAGAAACTCATTCAATTTGAGAAATTAATGTCTCAAGAAAACAGCACATGAACATGATAGAGCAAACATATCCGATTACTGAAAAACTAATCATCAATGCTCTCCAGCTGGCTCAACAGCTGCATCATGAGCTTATTCAGGAAGCTGATGCCTTAAAAAAAACACAGCAGGCGGAACTGATCAACACTATCGCTGCCAATAAAAAACAGCTGGTTGCGCAAATGGAACAGTTCAACGCGCAACTCACTCAAGTTTTGGCAACCGAAAATCTGCCTAACGATCAGGCAGGTATCAACGAATATTTTAAAAGGGCGGTCACAGCGGGCCTGTTAGCCACTCAATCAATGAGCAATTGGACCCAGCTCATGCTCACCTGCACAGAATGCCGAAACCTGAATGAACAAAACGGCGCCAGTATCGACCTTTTATCCCGCCACACCAAACGCTCCCTGGATATTCTAAAAGGCAAACCGGAATTTACAAACACTTATGGCTCCGATGGATCGACCCAAAGCGACCGGCATAGCCACACCCTGATTTCGGTATAAACTCTATATCTGTACCGGTTGATACCGGCAATTCTTTTCAAAACCCCCTTTCCATTTCTATTATCGAATTCGGCGATCCGCTGCCGCCATCTGGCAACATTCTGTCCGGCAACCAAGAACTTTAGACTTATCGGGGCGCTACGGACGGAACAAATGAATTAAATATCCATCTATGGTAGAATTAATTTTATTTTTGCCCCGATAGCTCAGCTGGATAGAGCGGTCCCCTCCTAAGGGACAGGCCGGTGGTTCAAATCCGCCTCGGGGCACCATTTATATCAACAACTTACAACGCTCATATACACACGTCTAACCGTAACCAGAGACGTCAGCTAACGCCATCGCTATAAAAACGCCGATATTACCGCAATCAACTCGACCGCCGTTTTCTGACGCGTTTTTTATTTAACCCCCCACACTTTTCACCAAGCTGCAAAACATTTGTCAGCAGCAACCTTTTATTGAGACTCTAACTAATATGCCATTTACCACCCTGGGTTTATCTGACCCGCTGCTGCGCGCCATTGCTGACGCAGGCTACACCACCCCCTCCCCGATCCAGTCGCAAGCCATTCCAGCCGTTTTAGGCGGCCATGACGTTCTGGCAGCCGCACAGACAGGAACCGGCAAAACGGCCGGATTCACCCTTCCCATTCTGCATCGCTTATCGCAAAAGGCTTATACCAATAACCGGCCGGTCAGGGTATTGATACTGACCCCAACCCGGGAACTTGCCGCGCAAATCGGCGAATCGGTCAGCAAATATGGAGCGCATTTGCATCCCCGCTTAAAATCCGAAGTCGTATTCGGCGGAGTAAAGATCAACCCGCAAATGATGCGCTTAAGAGGCGGCGTAGACATCCTGGTCGCCACGCCCGGACGCTTGCTGGATCTGGTTAATCAGAATGCGGTGAAACTCGATCAAGTAGAAACACTGATACTTGACGAAGCGGATCGCATGCTGGACATGGGTTTCATCCGGGATATTCGCAAAATCATCGCCTTGCTGCCGAAGAAACGCCAAAACCTGCTGTTTTCGGCGACCTTTTCCGAAGATATACGCAAGCTCACAACGGGACTCCTGGTCAATCCGATAAAAATCGAGGTCGCTCCGCGCAACACCGCCGCAGAACTGGTTGAGCAAGTCGCTTACCTGGTTAATAAAGCCAACAAAACCGAACTGCTCTGTCACTTGATAAAAGAGCATGACTGGCGGCAGGTTTTGGTTTTTACGACTACCAAGCACGGCGCGAACCGGCTCACTGAAAAACTTAACAAGATAAACATTAAGGCGGCGGCAATACACGGCAACAAAAGCCAGGGCGCCAGAACCAGTGCATTGGCGGGCTTTAAAGCCGGTGAAATCAGGGTGCTGGTGGCGACCGATGTCGCGGCGCGCGGCATCGATATTAACCTGCTGCCGCATGTCGTCAATTTTGAACTGCCCAGAGCGCCGGAAGACTATGTACACAGAATCGGCCGAACCGGTCGCGCAGGTGAGGAAGGCCAAGCTATATCGCTGGTGTCCCATGATGAATACAGCTTCTTGCGTCAAGTTGAAAAGCTGATCGGGAAAGAGATTAGACGCGAACAAATTGCCGGTTTTGAAGCGTCCGCAGTTGCGCCGCCGATGCCGCCAGAGCCGCCGCGAGGACCGCGCCCAAGCAGAAACTCAAATCAGCCACGGAAACCCGGCGGTAATCAAGCCGGAAATAAGCCTAGAGCGAAAAGCGCTTAGATTCACAGGTAGGATTGCATGGCGTAACTGCTTCTAAAAGCACATCACCGCGAAGACATGAAGTTCCCGAAGAAAAAACTTCGTGCTCTTCGTGGTGATATGTCTTATTAAGTTATATTAGCGTTACGTTATGCTAACCCGACGCCTCATCCCCATTGAGATTTGCGGACATTAAAATTGCGTCCCTTTATTTTGCCGTTTCTCAAGCAAGCCAGGGCCTTATCAACACTGTCGCGCTTGATTGCAACGTAAGCATGGGCATCAAAAATATCGATCTTGCCCACTTCGCTGCCTGCAATCCCGGAGTCGCCGGTTAACGCCCCCAATATATCCCCCGGACGCACTTTATTCTTGCGCCCGCCGTCGATCCACAAAGTCACCATCGGCGGTTCGAAGCGCTGCTCATGGTTCATCTGGAATGGAGCCACTTCATCCCATTTGGCAGGAATGTTCTGATATTTTTCAATAGCTTTGACCCGGATTAATTCCTTTTCCGTACAAAGACTTAACGCCAAACCTTTGTTACCGGCGCGACCGGTACGCCCGATTCTATGCACATAAATTTCAGGATCCCAGGGTAATTCATAATTAATCACCGCCTGCATATCCTTGATATCCAGCCCCCGCGCAGCCACATCGGTCGCCACCAGCACTGAACAGCTCTTGTTGGCAAAACGAACCAACACTTGGTCCCGATGCTTTTGCTCCAGATCGCCATGCAGTGACTGAACCGAGAAACCGCTATTTTCAAGGAAACTCGCCACATCCTGGCAATCCCGTTTGGTATTGCAAAAGACCACAGTCGATTCGGGCCGATAGTAGGACAAAAGATAGCCTAATGCACTGATTTTTTTAGATTTTTCTACCTGATAAAAACGTTGCTCAATGTCGCTGTCATGATGCCTGGTTTCGATACTGACAGACACCGGCTTAAACTGGAATTTCTGGCTCATCTCCCTGATAGGCTCGGCATAAGTCGCGGAAAACAGCAAAGTCTGCCGATGCGTCGGCGCGTATGAAATCACATCGGTAATGGCTTCTTCAAAACCCATGTCCAGCATCCGGTCGGCCTCGTCCAAAACCAACACCTTGAGATTACTCAAACGCAAGCTGCGTTTGCGTAGATGCTCCTGCAACCGCCCCGGCGTGCCGACAACCACATGAACGCCATGCTCCAACGAACCCAGCTGCGGACCGAAAGGCACGCCGCCGCACAAGGTCAGCACCTTAATGTTTTGCGTAAACCGGGCTAATCGCCGGATTTCCTTGCAGACCTGATCGGCCAGTTCCCGCGTAGGGCAAACCACCATCGCCTGAACCCTAAAACTGTTCAAATCCAACTTGGACAACAGACCAATGCCGAAAGCGGCGGTTTTGCCGCTGCCGGTTTTAGCCTGCGCAATCACGTCCCTGCCTTCAAGAATATGCGGCAAACTCTCCGCCTGGATAGGCGTTAAGTGGGTGTAACCCAGGGATTCAATGTTTTCAAGCAGGGCGGGTTTTAAAGCTAGGGATGAAAATTTGGCAGTACTCACTAAGGACTCTTTATATTGACGTGAATGGCGGCGAACTGCCGTCATTCAATCGCTTATGATACCAGATAGCGGGACCTTAAGCCGGACAAGGTTGATGTTTCAATTGTTAATATCAAATTAGCCAGACACATCAACAAATCCGTGCAAGCCGCGCTTGGACTTAACCGCCAGCCAGTCTTTCAATTGCTTTAACTCTGCGGTTTCTTCCAGGCCGTCCAGGCTTTTCTTATTTTTCAGCAGGCGGAATGCCGCCGACAGCACTTTATACCGCTCTCCGGTAATGCCTGCGCGTCTTAAACCTACGGTGTTCAACTTGTAATGCCGGGCGGGACGTCCGCCGATCAGCATAAAGGGAATCACGTCCATGTTAAGGCCGGTCGTACCCTGCACTATCGCGTATGAACCGATTCTGCAAAATTGGTGCGCAACGACAGCCCCCCCGATAAAAACATTATTGCCGACTTCAACATGCCCACCGATGGCGACATTATTGGCGAATATGGTGTTATTCCCAACGGAGCAATCATGCGCGACATGGCTGTTGTTCATAAAAAAACAGCCCGACCCGATACGGGTCTCGGCATTTTCTTTAGAGGCGCGGTGCGCCGTAAAACCCTCTCTGAAAACGTTGTTGTCTCCGCAGACCAGCCAGGAAACTGTCTCGGCTTTAAAGCCGGTATCTTGCGGTAATCCGCCCAACACAGCATGCGGATGTAAAATATTGCCGTCGCCCATCTTCACATGACTGTGTACCACGGCATGAGCGCCCACTTGGCAGTTGGCTCCCAGTTGAGCGCCTGCTTCGATAACGGCAAAAGGCCCTACCGTAATATTGTCTCCCAGCGACACATCCGGTGCTATATAGGCGGTTGGATGAATATTTTGAGCCATCTTTTATCCTCTTGGATGAAATTTTGAATGTAATTCTTTAAGCCTTTCCCGGGCAATATGGGTATAGATTTGCGTGGTCGATAAATCCGAATGCCCGAGTAATAACTGCACGACCCGCAAATCCGCTCCATGATTCAACAAATGTGTGGCGAAAGCGTGTCTCAACGTATGCGGCGACAGCGCTTTGTTAATGCCGGCTTTTTTTGCATTGCGTTTGATAATATGCCAAAAAGCCTGCCGTGTCATATTCTCGGCCCGGTTGGTGACAAACAGGTAATCGCATTGCCGCTGACCGAGAATGGTCTTTCTGGCTTGAGTCATATAGCTTTCCAGCCAGCTCATGGCTTCTTCGCCGACCGGCACCAGGCGCTCTTTGTTGCCCTTGCCGATAATTCTGACCACGCCTTGCCTGAAGCTAATCTGTTCGAACTTTAAGTTGACCAGCTCCGATACCCTGAGCCCTGTGGCGTAAAGCATTTCCAGCATGGTTCTGTCCCTAAAACCAAGCGCGTTGGTGACTTCAGGCGCATCCAACAGCAACTCGACATCCTGTTCCGATAGCGATTTGGGCAACGGCTGGCCGATATGGGGCGATTCTATTAAGGCGGTCGGGTCGACTTGAATGCTGTTTTCCCGGATGTAATACCCGTAGAACCGGCGCAAACTGGACAAAATACGCGCAGTAGACCGGTTGCCTATGCCTTCTTTATAACGGCTGGACAGAAATTCGGATAGCTGCCCCCCGTCCACTTCCAGTATCGGCTTATCTTTTAACCATTTGGCAAAAATCCTTAAATCGCTGCCGTAAGCCGAAAGCGTGTTCTCGCTCAAGCCCTGCTCGACCCAAACCGCATCGAGAAATTGATCTATCAAAGCCGTTGCGTTCATTTTTTATAGTTTGCTTCAAATTCCAGCAATTTGTATTTTACCGCCAATAAATCGCCGCCGGTTTGCCCGCAATAGCCACCCATGCCGGAAACGGAAACCACCCGGTGGCAGGGGATGAATAAAGCATAAGGATTGTCCCGGCACGCGTTGCCGACTGCCCGCGCCGATGAGCCTATTTTCTTGGCCAATGCGGAATAGGTCATGGTTTCACCAAAGGGTATTTGGCAAAGCGCGGCCCAGACTTGATTTCTGTAGACGCTGCCTTGTTTTAACAGTTTGATGTTAATAGGTCTATCGGGATGCCGCCAATAGGCGTCTAACTCATGTTCAGCAGGCGGACTCGGACAAACGCCCGAATCCCAGTCTGTTTTGCTGATCACGCCCTGACAGCTAGTCAAAACAAACTGCCCGGCCGGAGTCTGAAGCCTTACAACTTCCTCAGCTTCCGAGCAATTTTCGACCCACTGAATTATAAACGGCATAAAACAAGTCCTGAATAATTTTAATGATTCGCTAAAAGACAATCGCTCTAAATTAACCGCCATAAAAAAAGGCAGCCCAAAGCTGCCTTTTTTATCTCATGAAAACCGACTTGATTAAAGTTTTTCTTTAATACGAGCCGCTTTTCCGGTCAGGTCACGCAAGTAATACAACTTGGCACGACGCACATCGCCGCGACGCTTAACATTGATCTCGCTAATCAGCGGGCTGTGTGTTTGGAAAACACGCTCAACGCCGGTACCGTGAGAAATTTTTCTTACTGTGAAAGCCGAGTTTAATCCGCGATTACGTTTTGCAATCACGATGCCTTCAAAAGCCTGAATTCTTTCACGATCGCCTTCTTTTACCTTAACCTGTACAACAACTGTGTCACCTGGACCAAAGTCAGGAATCTGTTTCAATTGTTCCGCTTCCAATTCATCAATAATATTGCTCATACCACACCTTAATTTAAACCAACTCCACAATAAATTCTTTAAGCAAGTTTTCCTGCTCTGCGCTCAAATTCTTTTTTTTCAATAAATCCGGCCGTCTCTGCCAAGTCCGACCCAAAGCCTGCTTCATACGCCAGCGATCTATATCCGCATGATTGCCGCCTAACAAAACTTCCGGTACCGAGTGTCCTTCAATCTGTTCCGGCCTGGTAAAATGCGGACAATCCAGCAAGCCATCGCTATGAGAGTCCTGCTGAGCCGAATCCTCATCACCGAGCACACCCGGCAACAAACGCGTCACCGCATCAATCACTATCAGCGCTGCTAGCTCGCCGCCACTGATAACATAGTCACCGATAGACCATTCATCGTCGCAATCCAGCTCAACAAAACGCTCGTCAATACCTTCATAACGCCCCGCAACTAAAATCAGCTGCGATACTTTACCGGCCTCTGCCAGCAAAGCCTGAGTAATCGGTTTGCCTTGCGGACTCAAATAAACCACTTTAGCGCCTTCAGCGCCAGCCTGTTTTGCGGCATTGACCGCATCATGCAAGGGCTGATATTTCATGACCATGCCAGGACCGCCGCCGTAAGGACGATCATCAACTGTTCTGTGCCTGTCGTGGGTATAATCCCGAGGATTCCATGTCGACAAACCGACTATATTGCGTTCGATCGCCCTGCCGGTTACACCGCAACCCGCAGCCGCTGTCACCATTTCCGGAAATAACGTTACAACATCAAAACGCATGGTGATAATTAAAACTCAGGATCCCAGTCGACAATAATTTTGCCCGCATCCAGATCAACATTAATTATCGTCTGTCCCTGTAAAAACGGAATAACCCGTTCTCGATCTCCATGGACAATAACGACGTCATTAGCGCCTGTTTCCAGCAAACTATCAACTGTGCCTAGCTGAACGCCATCAATGGTTTCAACAGCCAACCCGATCAACTCGGACCAGTAATATTCGCCTTTAGCGGCTTTCGGCAGTTGATCTCGGGTTATAAAAACATCCCAACCCATCAGACCGGCTGCTTGATCCCTGTCACTAACACTGTCCAGCTGGGCGACTATCGTCTTGCCCTGCAGCTGTCCGTCAACAACATCAACGGTTTTTATCTCGTCGCCTTTTATCAACAACCAAGGAGAATAAGTTAAAATATTTTCCCTCGGATCAGTGAAGGAAAATACCTTAACCCATCCTTTTACACCAAAAACGCCGGAAATTTTTCCGACACTTATATGCTGCTGTTCTGACAAACGGTTTATGCCGCCGCTTTTTGTGCGTCTTTAATCAATTTTGCAACGCGATCAGAAGGCTGCGCGCCATTGGCTTTCCAATGCTCAACTCGTTCGCTATCTAAACGCAATCTTTCTTCATTGCCACGAGCCAGTGGATTGAAAAAACCAACACGTTCAATATAACGGCCGTCGCGACCGCTTCTGCTATCGGTTACAACAACGTGATAGAAAGGACGATTTTTCGCGCCACCTCTAGAAAGACGAATGGTTACCATCTAAGTTCCTCAAAAAACATTTAGTCAAAATTGAATCGATTTATTTTACGCGATTTTCCATATAAGTAAAGAACAACACACAACCGATCAAGTTCATTCGCTCTGGCAATCAAATAAGCAGCCATTGCGACAATGAACTATCGTCTCATGCCGCCCATACCACGCACATTATTTTTTATGCCTCGCATCATGTTGGCCATATTGCCGGACTTGAAGCGCTTCATCATTTTCTGCATCATCATAAACTGCTTCAGGATGCGATTGACATCCGACAACTGCTGCCCACAACCGTCCGCAATACGTTTCTTCCGATTGCCTTTAATCAGGTCGGGATAGCGCCTTTCCTTCATGGTCATGGAATTAATGACCGCAATCTGGCGCGACAACTCCTTATCATTAACCTTGTCTCTCACTTCCTGAGGAATACTATTCATACCGGGCAACTTATCCAACATGGAGCCGACTCCACCCATGCTCTGCATTTGCTGCAATTGCTCACGAAAATCTTCCAGATCAAAAGACTTGCCTTTTTGCAGCTTTTTAACGAGTTTCTCGGCCTTTTCCTTGTCAACTTTCTGTTCGATCTCTTCAATCAGACCCAGCACATCACCCATACCCAAAATACGGGAAGCGATACGATCAGGATAGAAAGGCTCCAAAGCATCGGTTTTTTCGCCCATCCCGATAAACTTGATCGGCTTGCCGGTAATATGGCGTATAGACAGCGCCGCCCCGCCTCGTGCGTCACCGTCCGCCTTGGTCAGGATAACCCCGGTCAACGGCAACGCGTCATTAAAGGCTTTTGCTGTAATTGCCGCATCCTGCCCGGTCATGCTGTCAACAACAAACAAGGTTTCGATAGGATTGATTGCCGCATGCAACGCTTTAATCTCGCCCATCATTTCATCATCGACATGCAGACGGCCTGCGGTATCGATAATAATGACATCGAGAAATTTTTTCCTGGCCGCTTCAATCGCATTCTTGGCAATATCTACCGGATCTTGCGACGCATCGCTTTCAAAAAACTCCAAAGAAAGATCGTTTGCCAGCATCTGCAACTGCTTGATCGCCGCAGGACGATAAACGTCGGCGCTGACCACGCCGACTTTTTTCTTTTGATTTTCTTTTAACCAACGACCCAGTTTGGCCACCGTCGTGGTTTTACCGGCACCTTGCAAGCCCGCCATTAAAATAATCGCGGGAGGGACGGCATTAAGATTCAGCTTTTCGTTGGCCTCGCCCATCACGGTGACCAGCTCAGCCTGAACCAACTTAATCAGCGACTGGCCGGGCGAAAGACTGGATTGAACCTCCTGCCCTAACGCACCTTCTTTGATACGTTCAATAAAATCCGTAACCACCGGCAAAGCAACATCGGCCTCAAGCAAAGCCATCCGCACTTCGCGCAGGGTGTCCTTGATATTGCTTTCAGTCAAGCGCCCCTGGCCCTTAATTTTTTTAAGCGTGCTACCTAATCGATCGGTTAAATTATCAAACATATCAGTATCTTTAATTAAATCTTCAGGGAAACCATTCACTAACACAAATGCGTTAGGACTATTTAGCGGGATATATTAACATAGCCATTGAGGCCTTTGCATTAAACTCAAGGGAATTTGGGTGTGATGGAAATGCGACTTGTCGCATTATCTGGAAGCTAATGCCCCTTACCATTCATACTGGCAAAAAGTCCACACCTGACAGTGGCGTTACCGATTGATTACAAACCAATAAAACGACCCTAATGAACACCATCGCACTCGCCACCCTGTCAATATGCACTTATCTGGCAAGCACGCTGCTTATTGCCTGGGATACTCATCAGAACAAAAGACAAAGTACACCGCTTTATCTTGGATGGCTGGCCGTAGGCGCACATACCTTATATACCGCCGCCGCATTCCAGCAAAACAGCAGCTTCAATTTTAGCTTTATCAGTACCGCGTCCCTAGTTTCACTGATTGTCGCCCTACTGCTGCTTATCGCTACACTCAACAAGCCTGTCGAAAAACTCGGTCTCGTCATATTTCCGGTTGCCGCGATCATGCTGGCGCTGGAACTGAACCTGCCCGAGAAACCGCATCTACTGCACACCCACAACTGGCAGATGAGCGTTCACATCTTAACCTCAATTATCGCGTTCAGCCTGCTCAATATCGCCGCCTTGCAAGCCGTTCTGCTCGCCATTCAGGACCAGCAGCTTAAAAGCCACCCGCCCAAACGCTTTATCCAGTCACTGCCTTCCTTGCAAGCCATGGAATCTTTATTGTTCCAAATGCTCGGCACAGGGCTTTTTTTCCTGAGCATTTCCCTGGTCAGCGGCTTCATCTTTATCGAAGATTTGTTTGCCCAGCATTTGGCGCACAAGACTGTATTATCCATAATCGCCTGGATCATTTTTTCCAGCTTGCTGATAGGCCGATTGCGTTACGGATGGCGAGGAAAAACCGCAGTCCGCTGGACCTTGACGGGCTTTGTTTTGCTGCTGCTGGCTTACTTCGGCAGCAAGCTGGTGCTGGAAATTATCTTACATAGATAGTGCATTTTTACAATTTCCTTACCAAACCCATGCCGGTTTCAATCCAAATATAACTATGCTGGAAACCCCTGAAGACACACTAGACCCATCCGACTGGAATGCCTTTCGCTTGCAAGGCCATCGGATGCTGGACGACATGATCGACTATCTTGAACACCTGCGCGACCAACCGGTCTGGCAGCCTATGCCCGACGAAGTTCGGGATTCATTCCGCCAAGCATTGGATGACGTCCCATCCGACCTAGCAAAAACGCATGAACTATTTCTCAAAGACGTACTCCCCTACGCCTTGGGCAACGTCCATCCCGGCTTTATGGGCTGGGTTCATGGCGGAGGAACCCCGGTCGGCATGCTCGCGGAAATGCTGGCAGGCGGGCTGAACGCCAATCTCGGCGGACGCGATCAATCGCCGATAGAAATCGAACGACAGGTCGTACAGTGGGTCCGAAGACTGTTTAATTTCCCGGAAACCGCCAGCGGCCTGTTTGTGACCGGCACCTCGATGGCCAACCTGATCGGCGTCCTGATTGCACGCACCGCCCGCTTAGGCACCGATGTACGTCATACGGGCATAGCCGCCAACGGTCAACAGTTGGTCGCCTATACCTCGGCCGGCGCACATATCAGCATCGTTCAAGCCATGGACATTGCCGGCTTCGGCAGTGCCGCGTTACGCATGATACCTGTCGATCAGCTGCACCAAATGGATATAGCGGCGCTTGAACGCGCCATTGCCGAGGACAAAAAAGCCGGGATGACGCCGTTTTTCATTGCCGGCACAGTGGGCACCGTAGGCGTCGGCGCCATTGACAACCTTCAGGCTATTGCCGAACTTTGCGAACGCGAAAGCATCTGGTTCCACGTCGACGGCGCTTACGGCGCGCTGGCCATGCTCGCGCCGGATATTGCTCCGCGACTGCAAGGCATCGGACGCGCCGATTCGATCGCCTTTGATTTCCATAAATGGGGACAAGTTCCCTATGATGCAGGATTTATATTAGTGCGGGACGGCGAGCTGCATCACAACGCATTCGCTTCGCCCGCCGCTTACCTGAAACGGGAAACCCGCGGCATGGCGGCCGGTTCGCCGTGGCCTTGCGACTTCGGCCCCGATCTTTCACGCGGTTTCAGGGCGCTCAAAACCTGGTTCACCTTAAAAGTTTACGGCGAGGAAAAATTAGGCAGGGTTATTTCAAATACCTGCGCGCTGGCCCAGCACATGAAGCGGCGTATCGAAGCCGAACCGCAGCTGGAACTGCTCGCGCCCGTTGCGCTGAATATCGTATGCTTCCGCTACCGTAGCGAGGATGCCGACCGGGTCAATGCCGACCTGGTGGTCGCGCTGCAGGAGTCCGGCATTGCGGCACCGTCAACGACAACCATCAACGGACAGCTGGCCATTCGAGCCGCCATCGTCAATCATCGCACCACCGTAAGCGACATTGACGCCTTGATCGATGCCACACTCGAATTGGGCGGGATTGCCGCTCGCAGCGCCTGTTCCTGACAGGCTTGCCGCATACACACCATTCCTGGCGATAGAAAATGCCCAACCTTAGGAAAACCAATGCAATCCAATGAACATACCGAACCGCTGCTCGGCCTCGCAAAGCTGATGCGAATGGCTTACTCCGGCTCCGACCTCGCCCCTTTGGGCACGCAGTTGATCGAACGCGCCGAGACTGAATCCGGCGGCCACGCCCTGATGGATTTATCCACGATTTTGCAGCTCCGTGGCAACCGCGACTTGGCCTTAAGCACGCAAGCCCAGGCCATCGAAAGCCAGCAAATATATTCCCCTCCCACTGCGGCAGATCAAGTAACTGTCCGCCTGCTCGCGATCATGGGCGTCGGCGACTTGATGTCCAACACGCCGGTGGAATTCCTGCTGGAAGACTCCGATGTCGCCTTGGATATCGTCTATGTAACCCAAAACCAGCCTTTACCGGCCGACCTGCCGGATCACGATGTGCTGTTCGTCGCCATCGCCCAATCCGATCAAAATATGCCGCTGTTAAAACAGATCGATGCCGCGATAGCAACATGGCCCCGCCCGGTGCTGAACAGGCCTGACCGTATTGCATTGATGTCGCGGAATGAAGCCTGCGTATTGCTAAAATCCGCACCGGGCATAGAGATGCCGATTACGGCACGCATATCCCGGCAAACCCTGCAACAAATCGCCGATGGCGAGCTGCCGCTGACAGAGATTCTCGAAGACGGCGTTTTCCCGATTATCGTCCGCCCGGTCGATTCCCACGCAGGGAAAGACCTGGACAAGATAGACAGCTCAACCGTGCTTGTCAGCTACCTGCAAAACATGCCCAATGAAGAGTTTTATATATCCCGTTTTGTCGACTATCGCGGGCAGGATGGCTTGTTCCGCAAATACCGCATCGTCCTGATCGACGGCAAACCCTTTGTTTGCCATGTCGGCATATCCGAACACTGGATGGTCCACTACCTGAATGCAGGCATGGCCGAAAACGCCGAAAAACGCGCCGAAGAAGAACGTTTTATGATCGATTTCGACAGCGGCTTTGCCCGTAAACATGCCGAAGCCTTCCGCGCCATCAACGAACGGGCCGGACTGGACTATCTGGGCATCGATTGCGGCGAAACCGCCGACGGCAAATTGCTGATTTTCGAGATTGACAGCTGCATGATTGTCCATGCGATCGATCCGGTCGATATTTTTCCGTACAAGCAACCGCAGATGCGGAAAGTGTTCAGCGCCTTTCGGCAGATGCTGCTTAACGCAATGCAACGTAGCGCCGCTTAATGTCATCATTAAGTAACTGCATTACGCCTGACAACTCATTGCGGGAGCGCAAGCAGAGCTTGCAGGCGAAGCCTGCACTCCATACTTCATAATTATTGTGCAAAACCTTTTCAAAACGCCCGGCAACCTGCCATCCACAGAACAACTGCTGCTTGCAGGCGGCGATGCGCGTATCGCGGTCGATCCGCTCAGCGGACTGAATAAATACGGCTGCGGGCCTTTTCCCGACCCTCAGCTGCTGGCATTCGGCTCCTCTACCGCATCGATTATTTCCGCAGAAGGTTTCGCCGCCGCAGACCGGCTGCGCCAAAAACTGCTGACAGCCCTCGGCACGGAATCGCCTTCAACCGTTTATGCACGGGAAATGCAGCGGATTCGCCAGGAATGCCTGCGCTTATGCGACCTGTCCGACGTCACCGGACTGGAACTTATATTCTCCCCATCCGGCACCGACATCCATAGCATTGCCTCCCAATATGCAGGCAGCGGCGCATCCGCACCGGCGCTGGCTATCATGGTCGAAGCCAATGAAACCGGAAGCGGAGTGGCATCGGCCTTGGCGGATAATACCGTTGAAATTGCACAAGTATCGATTCGGCTGGACGATGGAACGCCCAAGCCGCCGACCGCAATCGACGCCGACGCAGAAGCCCTGGCCAGCAAAGCCGTCGCATCAAACCGGCGCGTGCTGTTGATTCTGGTCGATCAATCCAAAACCGGGTTAATCGCGCCGAGCCCGGCCTGCGTCATCGCGCTGCACCGCCGTTTCCCCGACAACATCGAGGTACTGGTCGATGCCTGCCAATTTCGCATCGCAATGCCGACTTTGCGCGCCTATCTGGAACAAGGCTTCATGGTCGCACTGACCGGTTCGAAATTCCTTACCGCTCCGACTTTCTCCGGTATGTTATTGCTTCCTCCGGCCCTGGCAGAGCGGTTCCAGAAACGTCCATTTCCACGCCGTCTGTCGTCTTGTTCGTCAAAAGCCGATTGGCCGACCAATTGGACCGGAGCCGAGCATCTGGATCATGCCGCCAACTTCGGCCTGCTGCTGCGTTGTGAAGTTGCGCTGGAAGAACTGCGCCGGTTTCGCGCCGTGCCGCAAGCAGCCGTCATCGAATTCTTGCAGGCCTTTTCCGAAGCGATCCGGCAACGGCTGGCGTCCGACCCTCACTTCGAGCCCTTGCCTGTCCCTCCACTCGACCGTCGTCCGCTAATAGAGCCGGATAACTGGGACCATCTCCAGACCATCTTTCCTTTTCTGCTTTACCATCCCCAGCCCGCCGGGCGGACACCGTTAAGTCGCGAGGAAACCCTGCATGTCTACCGGCAACTGCCGGAAACGGCCGCCGGCATGCCGTCATCAATACGCTGCCAACTTGGCCAGCCCGTCGCCTGCGGCAGCCGTAACGGCGCGGCGGTCAGCGCCTTGCGTTTGTGCCTCAGCTCACGGCTGATTGTCGAAGCGACAACAAGCAGTGACAAGGGCATCGGCGTGATTAAAAATGCGCTACTGGCTTTAGACAAAACGGCATGGTTAATCCAATCAAGCGTCAATGAAGTTTAAACAATTTTGGTGATGCTCGCCGAACTCAGCGCTGTTTGCGCAATTTAAGTTCTGCAAGCAATTCCAGGCTGTACTCTTCACTGTCCGTCAGGTCAGCAAGAGAGGCATCATTGTTATCGCGTATCTAGGTCAACGGAATCTGCCATCAGGCCAAATCCAGCAATGCAAAACATATAGGTAGAAATAGTTCGGGATTCATGCTGGCCATTAAGCAGGAATTATAAACGCGAGCCCCCTGAAACAAAACGTCCTACCCGTAAACTCTGGCACTCGGAATCGTATTTCACCATAGACCCCACACCAAAACCTGAGCACTTGCCTATATAAAAAGTGCCGCTTTCCGGTTCCTGGTCCCGCCAGTCGCGAAAAAACCCAAGCGGAATTACGCTGCCTCCCCTAGCGAATACGTCAGAATATTGAACTGTTGGCTCATCGGGTGGTCTCCGTCAATTCCGGAAAAATCATTTTCTGTTTCGACTTTCATGCTCGGTTTTATCGAATTCATCCAATGGCGTATAGGAACAATAGCCGTAGACAATTTTTTCGTCATCGTCCAGTGTTTCAAACATCGACTCAGGTATGGCTCTCGGGTAATCAAACCCTTGTTTTATATACCAACGGCAAAACGTGGCAATGAGCGCCCACCGGTCTCTTTTCACGCTGTTTTCCAGAGTTGCATGCAAAATCCTGCTGTCCCAAATCACAATATCCCCGGCTTCGGCCTCTAAAGGAATTGCCTCCGCATTCTCGCCTTGCGGCGCATATTCCCCGGTTTGATGGGATTTTGGCACGACCAGTGTAACAGCCATTGTCCACCTTGGAATCATTCAGGAAGAGAATGGCTTGACCGACGGAAGTATAGTTTCCTGAGTAAGGAATAAACGAGTCTATGTGGTACGGCAAAGCTTCAAGCGAGCTGCGCAGATGCATCGCGCGCAGTATATAGTTGGGCTAATCCGGCGGGATTGCCTCATAAAATTTTTCGTTCAGCAGCTCTTTCAGGACTTCGCCCGGCGTGCCGCGAATAAATAAGCGAAGCGCGTCCTGACGCTTGTAAATAGTCCGGTCAAAACTGTTCAATCGCTGTTGATTACGCAACAAATTAGCCTGTTCATCCTCGGTATATTGAAAGGTATTGGCAAACTCGAGCAAGTTCCGAACTACAGCCGGGTCAACGGCCTGCTTGATAACGGCATAGCCTTGCTGACGTATATGATTGACATGCGTTTTTGCGGTTAAAGAGATCATTCTTTCTGATTCATTGATCTGGCAGGAAAACTTCCTCAACCTGTTCTATGGTTGGGAAATCGGGAAAATATTGAGCCCGATGGACACTCCGCTGATAAGCGCTCGGGTAGCAGCGGTCAATAAATGTGATTTCATCGGCGTTATCGAATCGGGTTGAAAGTGCAAACCGGTATTGGCCGGGTGTCCCATTGCTTGAACTGCGATGGACGGTAAACATCGACATAAACACCACATCACCCACGTCGACCTCGGCTGGAATGAAATCCGCTTCTCGGTACTGCTCAGGCCGCAGCTCCCATAAGGCGCTACCGCTATCCACAGTGGCTAACAGACCTCGCTTATGGCTGCCCGGAATCAGCTCCAACGGAAAGTTATCCCGATCCACCCGGACCAGCGGCAGCCAAACAACCACACCGTCCAGGCTGCCCTGTACCGAAGGAAAGTCCTGGTGCACGCCCAGTCCGAAATAGCCTTCCGGGATTTTTAACTCATGCGCCATGATATGAGCGACTTGACCGCCCGGTACAAAAATGTCTCGCCAACCGAATTTATCGAACAGAAAACCGGTGATCCGGGGATCATGTAACAGCTGGTATATATCGAGCTTTCGCCATACCGCCCCGGCCGTCTTTTTGTAACGCTCCAGGTCACATTGATGCAGCGCCTGCATCGCATCAAAAAGCGCCATGCCTTCAACGTCAACGAAGATTTGCCGCAACTGGTCGAGAAAGGTCTTGGCTATAGAGTCCCGCACCTTATCAACGCACTGCTGATCCAGCAGGCCTTTCGCGACGAAAAATCCATTTGACTTATATTGTTCGAGTTCGGCAGTCATTATCCAGTCCTCTATAAATAGATCGGTAACACCGTGAGTTAGGGCGCCGTCAAAACCTACGCTGAAGCCTCGGCGTAACCAAAGCCTGTCTGCCCAAAACCGTTTCCGTTGTAGAACATATAACGGCGACCGCCAACATCAACCACTTCGGGATAAGCCAGCATGAAAGAATCCCAGCCTTGATTACTCAACTCGATACCGGCCTGATCGTCCAGGCGAGTCCACACCAGGCCATCGCCGGATTCAGCGTAGCCGATACGGTAACTATTCGCACAGGTATCCCGGTAATCGGTATGGCCGCGGTAACTGTACCACATGCGATAAAGCGCGCCATCTTTGCACACACTGGCCCTAGCGATGCCGCCCTCGGCAGCGTCGGCATAGTCAATCGCCACTCGCCCTTCCCTGCGCCAATGAATGCCGTCGTCCGATTCGGCATATTTGAGATGGTAAAACGGCTCCATGCGCCCGCCGATCATCTCCCAGCCGGTACACGACAGATACCAGTTGCGCCAAACGCCATTTTCAATCCGAACGCAGGTCGTAGCGCAAAAATAAGGCTCCTCGGCCGAGCGATCCATGACCGGACCGTCAAACAGCCGACGGTAGGTGCATCCGCCATCGTCACTGACCGCCAAACCCACAGAGTTATGATACGGCACTGTATTGCGCACATTCCAGCCGATGTAATACAAATATTTCAGTCCCTGCCAGTTCACGATTGAAGACGGCATCATGCCGCAATCGTCAAACGTCCCCGGCAAGCCAAGCTGCAACAAGGGTTCCGCCTGAATATCGAGTATATTCGCCGGATTTGCCGCATCCACTTTCATCCGTGCAATCAAACTGCGATTAGCGTCGTCGCGGCTGCTGAAAAACACATCCAGCCGCTTGTCATCCAGCATATCCACCGTAGGAATCTGGGCGTGCGACCGCGCCCACGGCAGCCGTTCATCAAGGCCGTAAATGATCCCGCGCTTATGCCACGAAATCACGCCGCGCTTCTCTTAAAAACACAGTTAAACAAACCATCGTAGTTTTGCACTTGATATTTTTCTTGCAGAATAAAGCCATTGCTTTCAAAAACGGAAAAGACTGTTGAACTGATGAATTCTTCGGTCAATTCCATAAAAATAGACTCGACATGTTTCAGGCACAACTTGGCGCCTTGCAACACTTCGGCTTCCGCCCCGTCGACATCGATTTTCAAATACCGCGGCAGAGGCAGCCCCATCGTCTCGACCAAATCGTCAAGCCTGCATTTTAAGACCGGATGCGAATGTGCGGGCTGAAAATCAACACCAAAAACGTCTCTGGACTGATCCAGGATCTTCTCATGCCCACCCAGCTCCATGCGCTTTATATGCATCTTGCCAACCGCCATTTCTTTGGAAACAGCCAGGTTATAACAACCTTCAAGCGCCGCTCCTGATGACGTTGAATTAAGATAACTATTGTACGCCAGCAGAAAATAATTCAGCGGATCGGGTTCAATGGCGATAACCCGCAAACCGCATGCAGCGGCATACATTGAAAATATCCCGTTACTGGCGCCAACGTCATATAAAACTTCCCCTGCGGGGATACGGTCAATCCAGTCCAACAATTCAGGCTCTATATGCTCATGGCCTGAAGCCATCCATAACAATCTGCGGGACAGGCAAAGCCAATCGATTTTTTTTCCTCTAACCGTTGTGCTGTACCTGAAATCATCCAAATTAAAAGCATCGGCTTTTTTTAGATGCTCGCTGTCTACCAATGTCTCTAAGGCAACAAATGCGCGTTCGTGGGCCATTATTTTTCCTGATGTGTTTTTTGCTACAGCTTCATCTTTGTGCTGGGCATAGCCAACTTAATTGCGGGATTGCCTTTGTATACACCCCAAGCCTCGGTATCTTTGACGATGGAAGATGCCATCGCGACAAAGCTGCCTTCAGCAATTCGCAAGCCATCACGCAACGTCGAATTCACGCCAAAAAAACTATATGAGCCAATATCACAATGCCCGGACATCACCACATGGGAGGTAAACGTCACATGATCGTGAATCACACTGTGATGGCCGATGTGGTTACCGCTCCACAATACGACATTATTGCCGATGCGGGTAAACGGCTGGAGGGTATTGTTTTCCAGAATGAAGCAATTCTCGCCGATTTCGTTGTCGAATACCGTGGCTTTACTGCTCAGGTAACTAATACACTGATAGCCCTTGCCTTTGATCGTCTGGTAAACCGCCTCGCGATCGCGATTCATGTTCTTCGGCGACATCGGCGCAAAAAACGCATGGTCATCGGGGGAATAAAGTGATTCAACGTCTTCAAATGCGACTACCGGCAGGCCTAGGAACACCGGTTCTTCCGGCAGGTAATCACGATTGACGCTAAAAGCGACCACTTCATGTACGGAATCCCGTTCCAGATAATAGTGCGCCAATTCTGCAAAATCTTTTATGCCAAAAATCACCACATTAGCCATACAAGGATTCCTTATAAACGTAGACTGTATATTCGTACAAACCGTAATCGTTATGTATCACAAAATGACGTGATAGCTCCTTGGTCAAAAAGTCAACCAGAGTATCAAGGGGTAAATGAAACAGATCGTCCCGCTCCCAGTCCACCGCTTTAGACATCACATTGAACGCAAGACCGCAACGCACTTTGGGGAATACCGCCCGCAGCACTTGCTTGAAATATGCCAACATCTCATCGAATTCGAGATCGCATTTCTCGGTAAAAACGCCGTTCATAACCACATAATCAAATTTAGGCAATTTTTCAGGCTCGGCAACAACATCCAGGCAATAGTAAGTATTTTCAGGATATTTATTCCGGGATAGTTCGTAAAAAGCGGGCGACACATCAAGGCCATAGTAAGTTATATCGGAAAACCTGCTTTGCCGTAGAAAATCATACAAATGCGAAGCGCCGCAGCCAAAATCAAGCAGAGTCAATCCAGCCCTGGGTTCACTAATCACATTCAGCATCACCGCATAGCGTTTTTCCGCATCTTGCTTATTGGGCCAGTCAACCCCAAGATGCGAATCGCCATGCCGTGCCAGACAAGCTTCATAATGGTCAATAATTGTTTGGTGTTTACGCTGCTTCAAAGCATATCCCTCTCACCCAGCAGTCGCCGTACAGCGTCCGGCTGATTGAACATCAATACGTCGAGAATCGATAGACTAGGCACGTACTCGCTTTTGCCCTGATTGTAGCTAACCGTTCCCGGACGCAAAAACTTAAGCTGTATCCCTTGTTTCAAGAAACCGGCCCGGTCATATAAATCTACGCCGCCGACCGGATTGACGTAAATGTCGGCCCGCTCTTGCAGGCAAATATCCAGAATACGATCCTGCCCTTTCAAATGCATGTTTTGATAAATGCGCGAAGTGCTGACGATCTCCACCTCCAGCGTCAGATAATCCGCCACCTCCCGGAGGCTGTTCAGTAAAAACTCATCCAGACGGATCGAAGGAAAATTAACCAGTCGTTCTATCAGGATAGATACTTGCGTATAACAGGGCGCATGCCCATAAGCCTGTCGTAGGGTGCGCATCAGCTTGTCCCGCCAACTCCGCTCATCCGCCAGTTCAATGTCGCAGATAAGCCTATTCTGGCTGGCGCCGCGCAACGGCACCGTAAAAGTATGGGGAGCGCCGTTCAGCAACAGCCGATTCCGGTTCACCCAGCCGCGATTAATGAAATTGACGTCATCAAACACCACAAACTTATCCACCGCCGCCATCAGCTGAAAATAACCGATATAAGGCAGAAAATAAGGCTGCATGATCGCAATGGCTGTCATCTGCTAGGTTGCCCTGCAATTATTTTAACAATGGCATCGACCTGGCCATTCGACAAGGCGGGATAAATCGGTAAACAAATCACCTCACTCGCGATCTTTCTGGCCACCGGTAAATTTGACTGCGCCGCGGAAGGTATATCCCGATACATTGGAAAATCGCTAATCAACGGGTAAAAGTAGCGCCGCGCATGAATATCGTTATTTCGTAACTCTTGATACAGCGCATCACGGCTGATCGGATACTCAGGCCGCACCAGAATCGGGAAGTAAGCGTAATTTGCCACCTCCCCTCCTGCATCGGCCAGGCAATGAATGCCTTTTACCCCCGCCAGATCTTCGCGGTAACGAGCATCAATGGCTTTGCGTTTTTGCAGGGCTTCATCGATATATTTTAGTTGCAGCAAGCCGAAGGCGGCGCTGATCTCATTCATCTTGCCGTTAATGCCCGGAGCCACCACGGTGACTTCATCGACAAAACCGAAATTTTTTAAGTGATCGACGCGCTGCTTGATCTTGGCGTCAGGACAGACGATGGCGCCGCCCTCGAACGTATTGAATACCTTTGTGGCGTGAAAGCTGAGCACCGACAAATCGCCGTAATTGAGCACACTGCCGCCGTAATGCTGCACGCCAAAAGCATGAGCGGCGTCATAAATCACCTTGAGCCCGTAGTTGTCGGCAATCCGCTGGATGCGCTCCACGTCGCACGGATGTCCATAACAGTGTACCGGCATGATAGCGGTTGTTTGCGGCGTGATGGCCGCTTCGATTTTCTCAGGATCGATATTGAGCGAGACCGGGTCGATGTCCACAAATATCGGCTTGATGCCGTTCCACAACAGCGAGTGCGCAGTGGCTACGAAGGAATACGGCGTAGTAATAACTTCACCGGTAATGCGCAGCGCCTGGAGCGCCGTTACTAAGGCCAGCGTGCCGTTAGCAAACAGGGAAACGTACTTGACCCCCAAATAGTCGCACAATGCCTGTTCCAGTTGCTGGTGAAACGGACCGCTATTGGTTAGCCATTTATTACCCCAAATTTGTTCCAAATAAGGAATAAACTCATCCAGGGGCGGCAATAAAGGTTCCGTAACATAAATCTGTGGTTTTTTTGGGAATTTCGTCATTAATCGGCCTCTTACCTTGTCTTGCCGAAAACGTCCGGCCCCACGTCAAACGATTCCGCCGGCAAGCCTGCGCACCAGCGTTGCCACATCGTCCGCAGCGCACATTCCACGCCTGCGGCAACCATCTCCGGCTGACCTATCGCCGATTGCTTGATACGTTCGCGCAAATTTCCGCGTACACTGGCCAGCGAGGCAGGATGCCCCCCCCAAGACAAACCCTTCCGCACAAAATCCGCCGCATCCTTAGCGACAAAAGCATCAAGTCCCACCTGACTCAAAAGTGTAGAGCCCTGTCTGGCAGTAACCGTTCCCCCAACCAGCGTCAATGTCGGTACGCCCATCCACAGTGCATTAAGCGTCGTGGTTGCTCCGTTGTAAGGGAAGGTGTCCAAACAAATGTCCACCTGTTGATGCAGGGCAAAATAATCGGCTATGCCGCAACGCGGGTAAAGATTCAGCCGTTCCCGCGCGACGCCTTCTTGCGCAAACCAGTCAATCAATGCGCCGTATTGCCCCTCCTCCGACAGCCCCCCCAGCACCATGCGGGAATCGGGCAAGGCGCGCAAAAGTTGCGACCACAGGCCGATGACTGGCGGACTGAGCTTGCTTTGCCGGTTGAAGCTGCCGAAAGTGATATAGCCGTTACCCAGAGCAGGCAGGGCGTTGACCGGTGGCGCCGACATATCCGGCCGGTACGGCGCACAAGCCGGTAAACGCACGATTTTTTCGGTAAATTGATCGTCAAATTGGCCGGGCGGCAACAGAAAACGATCGGCCAGATAATAATCCATGCCGCTCAAGCCTGTGGTGCCGGGATAACCCATCCAGCTGACCTGCACCGGCGCGGGCTTGCGGGCAAAGGCTAACAATCTGTTTTTTGCGGTGTGTCCCGAAAGGTCGATCAGAATATCGATGCCATCAGCGCGTATTTGTTCCGCCAGCGCGTCGTCCGATAAACCGATAACCGAATGCCAGTGTTTAAAATACTTGCGCAGACGCAAAGTAACGCTATCTTGAACGTTGTTGTTGTAATAGCCGTGCAATGTCAATTGCGGATAATCCGCCAGATGTTCCAGCGCCGGTTCGATAAAACTGGCAACGGCATGGGCGTATAAATCGCCGGATACAAAGCCGACCTGTAGACAGCGTTCCGGGTCGCGCGAGTTGCTGTGCTGCGGCCAAAACGCACTCAGCGGCGCTTCAAACTGTTCGCCAAAACGGCGGTGCTCGACAGCCAACGTTGTCGCGTCTGTATTTTCGTTGTGAGTGAGGAAAAAAAGCAGGTTGCTATAGGTCTCGGCAAGATCAGGGTTAATCTCCAACGCTTTGCGGAAACTGACTTCGGATTCAGGCAGACTGCCCTGCCCGAAAAAAATGCTTCCTTGGTTACTGTGCGCCTCGGCGAAATCAGGTTTGATCGCCAGCGCCCGGCGATAACACGCCATTGCATCGTCGAGCTGTCCAAGGTCTTTCAGGATATTGCCTATGTTGTTATACACATCGGTAAAATCGGGGTTGAACTCCAGCGCCCGTTGATAACTTGTCATTGCGTCATCGGACAGCCCAAGTTTTAGCAAGGTATTGCCCAAGTTGCTGTAGGCATCGGCGTAATCCTGCTTGAATTCCAGCGCCCGCCGATAGCATGTCATCGCGTCATCCAGCTGCCCCAAGTCTTGCAGGGCATTGCCCAAATTGTTATACGCCTCGGCAAAATCGGGTTTGATCTCCAGCGCCCGGCGACAGCATGCCACCGCGTCGTCTAGCCGGCCGAGGGATTGCAGGGCGTGGCCCAGGTTGTTAAGCGTATCGGCGATGTCGGGTTTGATCTCCAGCGCCCGGCGATAGCATAGCACTGCCTCATCAAGTCGCCCGAGGTCTTGCAGGATATTGCCCAGGTTGTTATGCGCCTCGACAAAACCGGGTTTGATCTCCAACGCCCGACGATAGCTCGCCACTGCGTCAGCGGGTTGTCCGAGTTCCATCTGAAGATTGCCCAAATGGAAATGGGCCTCGGCATCCTCCGGCAATAGCTCCGCTATTTTCTGCAAGGGCGCCAGCGCTTCCGCATTCCGTTTCTGTTGCGTCAGTATCGATTGTAATGCCTGCCAACCGGGCACATAGCAGGGAAAGCGTAGCGTCCAGGTTTTGAACAGTGCTTCCAGTTCAGTGACACGGCCCTCGTTAAAAAGGGCTGTCATTGTTGCTATGTCTTGAGAATTAGGACTAACCGACGTCGTTTTTTTTGACGCTTTGCCCGGTTTGAAAGGTTTTTTGATTTTGGATTTAGACATACGTTTTTGTTCCTGCTCCCGACAGCCATCTTGGCAAAGCTATAACTATGCAGCTTACATTCTCAAGCAAGAAACCGGATTTCTTTTTTTGAATTGGGCAGCAGTGCGGCCGGTACACTATTCTCCTGAGAGCTAGACACATTTTACGCTCCCCTTCATTCTTCGGCTTATTCACACCCGGCCTTACGGCTTGACCTCAAATGATTCCGCAGGCAAACCGGCGCACCAACGTTGCCACATCAGGCGCAACGCACATTCCACACCTGCGGCAATCAACTCAGGCTGCCTTATCGCCGACCGCCCAAAACGTTCACGCAAATTAGCGCGCAAACTGGCCAGCGATGAAGGGTGGTTCGCCCAGGACAAACCTTTCCGCACAAAATCCGCCGCATCCTGGGCGACAAAAGCGTTCAGTCCCACCTGGCTCAGAATTGTAGCGCCCTGTCTGGCTGTAACCGTCTCCCCAACCAGCGTCAGCGTCGGTACGCCCATCCACAACGCATTAAGGGTCGTGGTTCCCCCATTGTAAGGGAAGGTATCCAGGCAAATATCCACCTGTTGATGCAGTGCAAGATAGTCGGCCATGCTGCAACGTGGGTAAAAACTCAGCCGTTCCCGTGTGATGCCTTCCTTGGCAAACCAGTCGATCAGTGTCTCGTGCCGATCATCCTCCGGCATGCCTCCCAGCACTAGCCGGGAATCGGGCAAGGCGCGCAAAAGTTGCGACCACACGCCGATGACTGGCTGCCTAAGCTTGTTTTGACGGTTGAAACTGCCGAAAGTGACATAGCCGTTGCTCAACGCCGGCAGGACGTTGACCGGTGGCGCCGACATATCCGGCCGGTACGGCGCACAAGCCTGCAAACGCACAATTTTTTCGGTAAATTGATCGTCAAACTGGCCGGGCGGCAACAGAAACCGGTCGGCCAGGTAATAATCCATGCCGCTCAAGCCGGTGGTGCCGGGATAGCCCATCCAGCTGACCTGCACCGGCGCGGGCTTGCGGGCGAAGGTTAGCAACCTGTTTTTGGCGGTGTGGCCCGAAAGGTCGATCAGAATATCGATACCGTCGGCGCGTATTTTTTCAGCCAAAGCCGCGTGCGATAAGCCGACAACTGAATGCCAATGTTTCAAATGCCTGTGCAGACGCCGGGTGACCTCATCTTCAAGGCTATGATTGTAATAGGCGTGGAGTACCAATTGCGGATGCCCCGCCAAATGCTCCAGCACCGGCTCGATAAAATTAGCCATGGCATGGTCGCAAAAATCACCCGACACAAAGCCGATCTGAAGACAACGCTCAGGCTCGCGCGAGTTGCCGTGTTGCGGCCAAAATGCGCGTAGCGGCGCTTCAAACTCCTCGCCAAAACGGCAATGTTCGGTAAAGATGGCTGCCGCATCTACCGTTTCGTTGTGAGTGAGGTAAAAAAGCTCGGAACTACGCGCCTCACCGACATCCAGACTGAGCTCCAATGCTCTCTGGAGGCTGGCTTGGGCTTCAGGCAGACGACGCTGATGTAAATAAACGTAACCCAGGTTATTATGCGCCTCGCCAAAATCCGGATTGATCTCCACCGCCTTATAGAAGCAGGCCTCAGCTTCAGCGAGCTGCCCCTGGGCAAAGAAAATACCGCCCAGATTGTTATGTGCCTCGGCGAATTCCGGATTGATCGCCACCGCACTGAGGAAGCAGGCTTTGGCTTCGTCGAGCCGCTCCTGACGCCAGCAAACACTGCCCAAATTATTCTGTACATCGGCCTGATTCGGGTTGATCTTCAACGCACAAAGGAGACTATTTTCCGCTTCGGCATCCCCGGGCGACATATCCAGGGCTTTCTGCACCTTCCTATCGGATGCAATCTTGATGGCCGACTTTCCTGATCCTGCCTCATTTGACTCGCGTCCTAGGCTGCTCATTGAATCATCTGCTGCTTTTCTGATGTTTTGCAGACTAACCTCAAACGATTCCGCCGGCAAGCCCGCGCACCAGCGTTGCCACATCATCCGCAACGCGCATTCCAGGCTTGCGGCAACCGCCTCCGGCTGGCCTATCGCCGATTGCTTGATACGTTCGCGCAAATGGCTGCGTACACCGGCCAGCGCGTCTGGATGCCCTGCCCAGGACAAGCCTTTGCGAACGAAATCCTCGGCATCCTGGGCGACAAAAGCGTTCAACCCCACATGCCCCAAAATGGTCGCACCCTGCCTGGCTGGCACCGTTCCCCCGACAATCGTCAAAGTCGGCACGCCCATCCATAAGGCGTTAAAGGTTGTGGTGCCGCCATTGTATGGAAAGGTATCCAGGCAAATATCCACCTGCCGATGCAGGGCAAGATACTCGTCCAAGCCGCACCGGGTATAAAAACTCAGCCGCTCCGGCGCAACGCCTTCTTGTGCAAACCAGTCGATCAATGCGTCGTGTCGCCCCTCTTCGGACATGCCTGCCAAGACTATTCGGGAACCGGGCAAGGCGCGCAGCAATTGCGACCACAAAGCGATGACTGACCGGCTCAGCTTGCTTTGACGGTTGAAACTGCCGAAAGTGATATAGCCGTTGCTCAAAGCGGGCAAGGCGTTGACCGGCGGCGCGGCCATGTCCGGCTGGAACAGCGCACCGGCCGGTAAACGCACGATTTTTTCGGTAAATTGATCGTCAAGTTGACCGGGCGGCAACAAAAAACGATCGGCCAGATAATAATCCATCGCGCTCAGGCCGGTGGTGCCGGGATAGCCGATCCAACTGGCCTGCACCGGCGCCGGTTTGCGGGCGAAAGTCAGCAACCTGTTTTTGGCGGTGTGCCCGGAAAGGTCGATCAGAATATCGATACCGTCAGCGCGTATTTTTTCCGCCAGCACGTCGTCCGACAAACCAAAGACAGAGTGCCAGTGTTGCAAATACTTACGCAAACGCAAGGTAACCTTATCTTCAAGGTTATGATTGTAATAGGCATGCAATACCAATTGCGGATAAGCCGCCAGTTGCTCCAGCACCGGCTCGATAAAAGTGGCCACGGCATGGTCGCGCAAATCGCCGGACACAAAGCCGACCTGTAAGCAACGCCCAGGCTCTCGCGAGTTGCTGTGCTGCGGCAACAATGCGTGCAACGGTTCTTCAAACTGTGCGCCGAAGCGGCAATGTTCGGCAAACAAGGTTACCACATCTATTTCTTCGTTGTGGCTGAGGGAAAAAAGCAGGTTGCTATGCGCCAAAGCATAATCCGGCTTGATCTCCAATGCCCGGCGATAACTCGCTTCGGCCGGCTTGCCTTGATTGTGGAGCGCATAACCTAGATTACAATGCGCGGCAAAAGAGTCGGGAGCGATCATTATCGCCCGTCGATCACAGACTTCCGCTTCAGCAGCCCGGCCTTGGGCGTTAAGCGCAAAACCTAAGTTGCTATATACTTCGTCATCGTCCGGCAACAGCTCCGCCGCCTTTTGCAACGCCGCAAGCGCTTCCCGGTCACGCCCGTGATGCTGTAGCATAACCCCCAGTATTTTCCAGCCGAACCCATATTCCGGAAAACGTTGACTAAGAGACGCGGCCATAGCCTCCACTTCAGTAGTGCGACCTTGCCCATAAAGCGCCAGCAACGCATCGACCTCCGATTGATCTGGGGCTGTTTCGCGGCCGTTACAAGACAATGTCTTATCGGCCGATACCGATTTAGTATGTTGTTTGGTGATTTCCTGGGCTGCGAGCTGTGATATTTCAGCATCGTGTAGGATAGGTTGTTCCGGCATCTGTTGTGTAGTCTCAGGATGATTTAGCTGCGTTTGGACAATAGCCGGCAAAGAATTCGGTATCTTGGCTTTGGTGGGCTTGCTGCTAAGTTAATCCGGCCGCAGAATTTTGTCCACCGCCTAAGCAAAAGGCTGGGAACTACATTGCCAAAGCGCAACGGGCTCGTTTATGGCGCATAAAAACGATTTTAAGTCAGAATGCCAACAGCCGCCCGAAAGAAACTCATGCCGTTCAATCGCTTAAACGTGAATATCGATTCCGCCGGAACTCGCGGCAGCGGTTGCCGAGGCTATCAACTTTAAAGCCGACTCCCCGTTTGCCTTTTCAATATCCTGACTTTTCTTGATCAGCGCAAACTCCACATCTTGCGCCGCCGTCGCCTCTTTCATAACCGCTGTCAGCAAACTACCGCCGCCTGCACCGCCTATTGAACCGATCATAAAAACCTCCGGGTTAGTGTTTATAGGCATCGGGCATTGCGTCCCAGCCCATTTTAATTTCTACCATCAAACCGGAAACTTCATCCAAAATGCTCTCGTCATTCTGATTATTTGCGGCTAGCAGACGACGAACCATGTAGTCATAAAGATTACTCAGATTTTCTGCAACTTCGCCGCCCGCTTCTATATTCAAGGAGCTTTGCAACCCGCCTACAATCTGAATCGCGTGACCGATATTCTGGCCTTTCATGGCGATTTCATTGCGCGCCATACTTTCCCTTGCAATTGCAATCCGCTCTAAGGCGCCTTCCATCAACATTTGCACAAGACGATGAGGCGACGCACCCATTACAGAACTGTTAACACTCACTTGCTGATATTGTTTTATGGCTGATACAGCGTTCATTTGTCTATCCTCATTAAATCATTATGTTGCGCCCCACTACATGGAACACCTGATGATTGTAGCGACAGTTTTAACAAAAACTTTACCTTTTTTGTAAAAAACATTAATTAATTTTTTGGCTGCATCGTATAAACCTGCCGGCATAGCGCCATTTATAGATAAGCGCCATTGACGCTTTAAAAAGCAAGGGAGGCCGGAATAGCCTAACCCGACATTTATTTTCCGTACCGGGCATTAGGTTACGGCGGCGTCAGAATATATTCGGCTATAATATCGGCAAAGCGCATTAGAACAGATACAATCCTCAGAACAAAAAATACCCATAAAAAAAATTAAAGTTTCCTAAAGCTACGCCGATAATAATTTCAGGTTGCGAGGGACATAAAATAACCCACACATCTAAAACCGAAATAAATTTCTATTTAGGAGAAGCGTCATGGCTCAATATATCAATACCAATATGGGTGCGCTGACCGCGCAACGTAATTTAAACAAATCACAAGCCGCCGGTATGCAGGCAATGCAACGCTTATCCTCCGGTTTGCGTATCAACAGCGCGAAAGATGACTCGGCCGGTTTATCGATTGTCGAACGTATGTCGGCGCAGATCAAAGGCCTTAATCAGGCGGTGCGTAACGCCAACGACGGCATCTCCATCGCTCAGGTGGCTGAAGGCGGTTTGGGCGAAATGAGCACCATCCTGCAACGGATGCGCGAGTTGGCCGTACAGTCCGCCAACGACTCCAACAGCGACACCGACCGCACCTCTATCCAGAACGAAGTCAAATCGCTTTACGATGAAATTGACCGGATTTCCGCCACTACCGACTTCAACGGCGTCAAGCTGTTTTCCGGGGCCGGCGCCAATCAAAGCCGCAGCATTCAGGTCGGCGCTTACGCAGGCCAAAGCATTAACTTCACCATCGGCCAGACCGACACCAAAACCTTGGCGCTGAACAGTTCGGTGGCGGCAGGACAAACCTACTCAGGACGCGTCTCCAATACCTCGACGACGGCAGGCGATATGACCATTAACGGCGTATCCGTGGGCGGCGTAGCCGCCGGTGCATCTGTTGCCAATATAGCAGGCCTTGAAACAGCGATTAACGCTACGTCCTCAACATCGGGCGTGACTGCGGACGCCTTTAACAAGGTCACCGGCTCGCGCGCTTCAGTGGCCGCCGACAAAGCGGTTACCGGCTTGACCATCACCGTAGCCACAGCCGCCGGCGCCGCAGGCACTGCGGTAACCATAGACACCGCCGTTTCATTATCGCAATTGGCCGACAATATCAACCGGCAAGTCGGCGGCGTCGACGCGTCCATCGGCAAGGACGGCAATCTGATATTGACCAACGATAACGGCGCGGCAATAACGATTGGCGGCACTACCACCAACTCCGGCTTGACCGCGGCAACCTATAACGGTTTTCTGGGCCTTACCAGCGGGGATGGCTCTGATATTAAAATCGGCACGTTGGCTGCCAACGATCCAAGTGCAATCAACACCTTCGGGTTCAACCAAGGCACCGGCAACGGCAGCGTGGTCGGCGACGGCGACATGTCAGGCTCAGTCGCCACCGGTGCAGCAGCCACCACTGCCCTGAACGTACTGGCCGGCGTTTACGACACCGCAACCACTTCGACCGACGTGGTAAAAATCAACGGCATACTGGTAGGATCGACGGCAACCGGCAGCGCGGCGGATAAAGCCGCTGCGATCAACGCGATCGGCGATCAAACCAACGTCACCGCGACAGCGAAAACGACAGCTTATGTCACCGTAGCCGGATCGAC
>NZ_PTIY01000007.1 GCF_002934365.1 Methylobacter tundripaludum
ATAAGCTCAACCATCGCCCTCGAAAAACACTCAATTTTAAAACACCTCATGAGGTCTTTTTTCCTGAACAAGAGAGGGATGCCGCATGATTACTAGAATTGCACTTCGGAGTTGAATCCGCCATTCTTAGTGAATCCTGAATCCAGGAGGCGTTTCTCATGCATATTTCATTAACACCAGAACTCGAAGCCATCATCAAAGAAAAAGTCACTTCCGGTTTATATAACAATGCTAGCGAAGTAATCCGTGAAGCACTGAGGTTTATGAAAACCAACGAAGAGCTGATCAATCAGATGAAGCGGGATCACTTGCGGTCGAAGCTGGCGGAGGGCGAACGTGATCTTGTTGACGGTCAATATACTGAACTCAAACCGGAACAGCTAAGCGATCATTTTCAGCTGATAAAGAATCGCGCAATCGACCGTATTAATCGATAATCAAGCCGAAACGCATCAATCGAGAATAATGGACTTCTCTAGGCAACTAAACTCATAATCTAGTAAATATTTACTGACATATACTTGAGCTCAAAAATGCTTTTGCAACGACAATCGCTCACAATCTAAGGCTATGTGGAGCATCTCGGTGAATTCATATTACTGATTGCAATTGAAAATATTATTAGCGTGTAGGGGTAATTGATATGTCGAAGAAGGAAGAGTCATTATGCCAAAAAAGGCAGGAAATACTTGAGACCATTCGTAAAGAGTCAAGTTATAGACCAATAGTGCCATTTCTTGGTGCTGGTATTTCGGTTTCTGCGGGTTTTCCTACGATTAGATTTGTTATCCAATATCTTGCGAAAGTGGATTTTGCTATTCAATATGGCGTATTCAAAGATCGTTTCCCAAAGATCAAAGAAGATCATCAGTGGGCATTGGATAACTATAGCCGGCATCCGAGTAAATATTTAGAAGATTTTGGCTGGCCTAATCTAGGACAGCTCAACGCTGATATTTGGGAATGGCTTGAACGACCGCTGAATGAAAAAAATCAAAGTGATGATATTAAGAAGCCTTACAAAAATGGAGTAGGGCGGAAAAAAATTTGGGAGGTTAGTAATGAAGCAGTACGGCTCGCCATAAGTGATTATAAGGAACGCGAGCAACGTGGTGAAAATTTAGGTAACAAAAAAATACTCCTTGATCTTCTCGCTTATGACGTGGGTATAGATAAAAAAATTAAAAAAATATCTGAAGCAGTTCCGAATATCTTAGAAGGAACAAAACCTCTTATAAATAAATCACTTGCGTTACGCGATCATCAACAGGCAATAGTTCAATGGACTTTGCGCAAAGAGCTGACGGGACGCGAAAGTGGTGCGAATCAAGCCATGTTGAAAGAATGGTTGCAATGGAAATCTCATTATCACTATGGTAATGAGTCCTCTGATGAACTGGAACCAAGTCTTTTATATGGTGACTGGGAAATGCTTTTGGACAAACTTTGCGAAGGTAATTTTAATCTCATTGATGCACTTTTCACCTCGTTCGAAAATGGGCTTAATCCAACCCTATCACACCGTTACCTTGCGTTCCTTCAGCCAAAGTTAGGGATACCGCTTTTACTTACAACCAATTTCGATTCCTTGCTTGAGCGTGCTTTTTATCAGGAAGGTATTCCGCCGAAAGTGTTTGATGTACACAAAGATGCTGAACTCCCAAATCAAGCTTTGGTTCATCGGCAACTTTCACTGCTTAAGCTTCATGGCTCTGCCTACGGACTTAGATTAGGTGAGCGGCTAAAATATACGCTCGAAATTGATGCCCGTAATAATGCTTTAGGCTACATACCGAAAGATGCGCTAATACTGGTCATGGGTTTTAACGGTTCTGAGCGACGAATTATGCAAATACTCCAAGCATTTGTTCAGGAAAGAGAGCGTGGATCAGATAAACCTCGACTTATCTGGATTCAGGGGCCAAGTGAACCAGGCCCACTATTTAATGAATTGATTGCCGATTCGGGCAACAGCGTGCAACGTCTTAACGTTAGACACATAGACACCTTTCTCCAAGAGCTGTATTTACACATTACCTGCAATAGTTACCAATCTACCTCTAGGAGCTATTCAACTATTTCCAGTAGACCCTTGACGACAGGGCTGAAAACTTACCTCGCGAATACAAAAAAAGAAAAAGAGGAGAAGCGCCGTCCAGTCCATCTTTGTATTGGCGAAATCGATAATGGCAAACCTTCTTCGAACTGGTCTTCCCTTGCTGGGATGGCTTTTGTCAATTCGCTTGATAATGGATACACGGTAATCTGGATTGATCTTGAAAATCATCACACAGTGGAAGGTATCATTGCGGAATTTTTCAATCGTGTTCGTCTAATTGATCCTCAAATTCCATCATGTGCGATTACCAATATGGATGTCAACCGTGAAGCTGCAATATCTAAGGCGATTGAGAGAATCCACGATGTATTTAAAAGGGGACGCTACGTTCTTGTCCTCGACATGGTGGAATCATTTGGTCGACCGCAGATGGTGCATCATGGTATCCCTTCATCGTATGAAAAACGTCTTGAAGGTCGTTCAAAAGGTTTATGGCGTTTTCTCAAGGAGCTGCTACACATGGGAAAAAGGATGCCAGCCCCTAATTACTGGGATTCTTATATTATCGTGACCGCCGACAAGCCGCGCCTTAGACATCATTTGAGGTCAATCGATAACACAACTCTGTTGAAGTCATGCAAATCATACAAATACGCTTACCTGCTGATAAAGTCACTCCAACGCATTGGTGAAGAACAAAAATTACAACATAAACATATTTGCCTCCACCACCAAAAGAATGAAGAATACAAAGATCTCATTTCCGAAAAAAATTTAGTACCAGAACCTGACCCATCAACCAATCTATCCGCACATTGGCGATATAGTGAGGCAAATCTGCCTGATAATTCGTTGAAACGTGCCAAAAATGTCCTTTTTCTACTCAATGCGCTTAGGTCAGAAGACAATGCTGAAGAATCCAAGCTTAAAAAACTCAGTGAAAAAACTACTACAGAAGCGTTTATCTGTCTCCTCTCGATTTTCCGTCGCCCCCGTTCTCTGCCATTGCTGCGTTCAATCGTAGAACGCTGGGGATTGCGAAAAATTGGAGAGAACTTACTTGATGATGAAGTTTCTGCAAAAACCCATGCTGCAATAAATGAATTATTACAGTTAATTGTCACCATTGGTAGTCCTGTAGGTAGTGTCGTATCACAGAATCATGAAGGTGGAAGTGTTTGGCTTTTCAGAGAAGTTTACGAGGCTATATACGATGCACTTACCGAACAGCTACATCTTAAAGCCTGGATAGATGCTTGGAAACTTGAAATCCCCTGTAATAAACCATCAAGTTCGGCGGCGATTATGGATGGTGTTTTAAGTATAACTTGGCACCTGTTTGCCGCTCGCGCTTATTACGTTGATATATTCCTACCTACTCATGATATACGATCATTCTGGGAGTATTTGTATCACCGCGTTTCCGCTATCCGAATCATTACTTTGCTCATCACTATCATTGAAAAAGACTTCGAAAAAGGCGATAAGACAACCATTTGGAACGATTTGAGCATACATTGCAAAGAACTTTCTTCAGTTTGTGAAACTTTTCCAGTTGGTGATTCCGAAAGATTCAAACCCGATGATGATAATCCCTTTGAATGGTATGTTTGGGTACTAGGCATTTTTGACCCAATTAAGAGAAACACAAAGAAAATTTCTAGTGCACAAGAATTAGTAGAAAATTTTAAACTTCTTCGCAAAAACTCCTTGGACACACTTTTGATGGCTCTCAAGAAAAATAAACTACTCTTTCGTATCGAAGCAGCCCCTGATAGCATTCTGGCATGGTCGGATCAGTTTCTGGAGTTTGAGTTGACTAATATGAAAGGAATTAGCGGGCACACTAGCGAATGTCCAATAGAAATTAAAGAGACGCTTGACGAACTTAGTAAACTATTTGAGAAGTTAAAATATCAAGCACTGCTATCGAAAATGGATTACAAGAGCATTTTGAGCAAATACGGATCAGAATCCAACTTTAAGAAAGAAAAGAACAACTTTAATAAAATTGTTAAGGAATTAATTAAACTAGAAAAAAATTTAAAGGATAAGGGGGAAACAGCTACAAATAAAGATAATAAAAACTTTTCCGAAAAGTTTCAAGGAGCTAAGGAGCAGCTTAATAATTTGTTAAATATTGCGCGATGCCTTGTTCATCCCGGCGATCATCGTGCCGAAGAGCATACTCAGTTTATTCTTGACAAGCTGGATGACATAAAAGGAAGAACAACAAATACAGATATTGAGAGTTGGGTAAAAAGGAAACAACTTGTGGCACATGAACTGCGTGGTCGATCTTGGTTTATAAAGTGGCCGTTTTGGCACCCCCTACTTGAACGTAAAGATTCCGACTCACGAATAATGGACGACAAGCTAAGAAAGGCCGAAATAGATTCTGTCCTTTTTGAAGACCTACTTCGTGAAACCACTAAAACAAATGATGAAGATACAAAGAATCGATCCAACGCACTTACCATCAGAGTACGAGCGTTGTATTTGCGGGGACATTTCCCGCAAGCTCATCATTTTCTCGATCTCGCATCAACGGGACTGTTTCCTGAGCGAATCGACCACTGGTCATTGATCAGTGTAGTGCATATTATACGAGCTGAGCTACTTGCAATTAGTGCACATGAACACTACTTCTCTCTATCTAAACGCGATCAGGTACGCGAAAAGCTGAAGCTTGATGGTACGAGTACGCAAGATCAGAATAAACAGTTTAAAAAGTTACCTCGAAAATTCGCTGAACTAGCCAAAGAGCTACACCCCATCGCTGCCTCATCGCTAAAAAAAATCGAGCGTGCCGAACAAGAACTCCGTCATGCCGAGAAGTTGCTCCGTAACATGGCGCACCAAAATATTTGGCTCATTCGTATGGAATTTGGTTGGGCACAGATAAAAGTTGAGCGAATGCTTTTTGAAATAGAGTTACTGTTTTTGTCTTGGCAGTCATTAACAGTAACAGAATATCTCAAGAAAAGCGGTGAGCTTGAACAGGCAATTCTCGATACCATGCAACGACTTCGGAATGTTTTAGATATCATTCCTTACCAATCGCAAAAATGGACTGAGATGAATAATAACGAAATGGAGCCAGGTCAGGTGATGTTTCAAATCGAGTGCAGTGTCTATAAACTATGGAGGCAATTGTTTGTGGTCGGGGCTTGTTATTCAAGCTTGTTGAATTGCCTATATATAGGGACTGGAAGTTTACACTATGATGAAGAAACAAGTCCCTTCGATATTGCAGATTTATTTATTCAGTATCTTTCCAGACTCGCTGAAAAACGCGACAACGCGATGAAATATCGTGAACAGTGGAAACTATGGTGTATAGCGATGCGTTTTGATAGCTTCAGTGAAGCAGAAAACATGAAAACATTTTTTAACTCTGTTAGTTTACAAACCGAGGAAACATTCGCGGAAGCATTAAAGTCTATTTCATTTCGTGCAGCAGTCATCAAAGCGATGCGCAATGAATGTACGGATGAAAAAATTGAAATTATGTGGAATATACGAAGAGATAGGAGAAAGACTCACAGAGCGGATTTAAGCGAATCGGCTTGAATCCCTAGAGGCTTACAAGCCGGACGGGGCAACATGCCCCGCCGGCTGTAAAGTTATTCAAAAAACATCTACGAATCATCAACTTGATCAGCCAGCGCGGCCAGTTTCTTGACCAATTCCGATAATTGTTCCCGGCTTTCCGCGCGCACCGTGGCATGCGCCACTTTCCGCCCTTTGCGCGGCGCTTTATCGTAAAGATGCAAATGCGCATGGGGAATTGCCAACAGTTCTTCAGTCTTAGGCAGTCCGCCGATAAAGTTGACCATGGCCGCGTTGCCTACCGGCGCTGTTGAGCCTAACGGCAGATCCAGGATCGCCCGCAGGTGATTTTCAAACTGGCTGGTTTCCGCGCCTTCGATCGTCCAGTGGCCGGAGTTATGCACCCGTGGCGCAAACTCGTTGGCAACCAGATGGCCGTCCATTTCAAACAGTTCCAAGGCCAGTACACCGACATAATCCAGCTCCTCCAACAAGCGGGAGACATAGCTTTCCGCCTGTTGTTGCATCGGATCGTCGGCACGGCATTCGGAAACGCGCAGTATGCCGCCGCGATGCAGGTTTTCCGATAACGGATAGAAGACAATCTCCCCTGAAACACTGCGCACGGCGATGATCGACACTTCGCGGTTAAACGGCACGAAGGCTTCAACAACAGCCGGTACGCCTTGCAACAGCTCCCAGGCCGATTTTAAATCGTCGGCCGATTTGAGCAGCGACTGGCCTTTGCCGTCGTAGCCCTGGGTGCGGCTTTTCAAAATGGCGGGATAGCAGAGGGTGGTCATCGCCTGTTCCAGGCTTTCAAGGCTGTCCACCGCCGCATAAGCCGGAGTGGGGATGTCGATGTCGTGGAAAAAGGTTTTTTCAAGCAAGCGGTCCTGGGCAATGGCCAGGGCTTTCGGGGCCGGATGCACTTGGGTGTGGGAGGCCAGAAACTCCGCGACTTCAGCCGGAACATTCTCGAATTCGTAAGTGACCACATCGGCGCGTTCCGCCAGCTGCGCCAATAATTTCGGATCGTTGTAATCGCCGATCAAGGGCTCGCCCAGCTTGTTGGCGCAGGCATCGGCGGAGGGATCGAGAAAAATAAATTCCAATCCTAATGGCGTACCCGCCAGCGCTATCATTCTGGCCAGCTGGCCTGCGCCCAATATGCCCACTCTCATAACGCATCCCCCGGTCTTGGATCGGAATGCGCAAGCACCGATTCGGTTTGCTCGCTTCTGAAATTGTTTAATGCGGGCTTATATTGAGCATGTTTGTTGCTGATGATCGCGGCAGCCAGCAAGGCCGCGTTGATCGCGCCCGCTTTGCCTATCGCCAGTGTGCCGACCGGAATGCCGGCGGGCATTTGCACGATGGACAACAGGGAATCCATGCCGTTCAGCGCCTTCGACTGCACCGGCACGCCCAGCACCGGCACGGCTGTCTTCGCGGCCGTCATGCCCGGCAGATGCGCGGCTCCGCCCGCTCCGGCGATAATCACTTCCAGGCCTTTGCCCTCGGCCGTTTCGGCATAATCGAACAGTTTATCCGGGGTGCGGTGCGCCGAGACCACTTCGACCTCGTGCGGAATGCCGAGCCGTTCCAGCGTTTCCGCTGCAAAGCGCATGGTTTCCCAGTCGGACGTCGAGCCCATGATGATGCCAACCAGTGCGGTCATGTGTTACTCCTTATTAAGCAGGTAATCATAAATGTCTAATAGTTATCACGAAGGGAAACGCCATTAAGTTAAGGATTTTTCCGTTCGCCCTAAGCCCTTCGGCTCACCACGAACGGCTTAACCTCGCCACAAACGGCTTAACTGAATGACATTGCCTACATACATCAGAAAAATCAAAGCCGCGTAGTATCGCATAAACTCCGGTATGTTCATCTTTATACACAAGTATTTTAAGAGTCGTCATTCCGGCATGGATTGCCGGAATCCAGGCCACAGGGATGTGAACGCTTGGTTTATCTAACACGCTCCTATTTTGCAAGAGTTATTGTTTGCTTCGGCATTGCCATCCATGACTTCTGGATCCCGGCAATCCCTGCCGGAACGACGCGGCTAATAAGCACTTATGTATAAGTTTTTACCTTGAATTTCTAACTTTCATCACTATCGAGCCCCGCCTGTTCGGTGATGCTTTTAGGAAAAGTCTTTTTGACTTTAACGCCCAGCTCGACAAAGCTGCTGGCCTGACGGATCAGGTTGCCGTTGCCCTGAGTCAATTTGTTCATCACGCCGTCATAAGTGCTGTTGACGGTGCTTAATTGCTTGCCCAGTTTATCCAGGTCGTCGACGAAGCCCCGGATCTTGTCGTAAACCAGCCCGGCCTTATCGGCGATAGCACGGGCATTTTCGTTTTGGCGTTCATAGCGCCAGATGTTTTCAATAGTGCGCAAAGTGGCTAATAATGTCGTCGGGGTGACCACGATGATTTTATGCTCGAAGGCGTCGGTAAACAGGCGCTCGTCGGCCTGGAATGCGGCGATGAAGGCCGATTCGATCGGCATGAACAGCAACACGAAATCCAGCGACCTGAGGCCTTTCAGGCCGGAATAATCCTTGTTGCTCAAGCCCTTGATGTGCTCCCGCACCGCGTCGGTATGTTGCTTTAAGGCCAGCACCCGCTCCTGGTCATCCTCGGTTGAGCAATAGCGCTCATAAGCCAGCAACGACACCTTGGAATCGATCACCACATCCTTGCCCTCGGGCAAACGGACGATTACATCGGGCTTGAACAACCGATTATCCTCGTCCCGGAATGCGCCCTGGGTTTCGTACTCGACGCCTTTGCGCAGCCCGGATTTTTCCAGCACTTTTTCCAGGATCATTTCGCCCCAGTTGCCCTGGGCTTTCTTGTCGCCTTTCAACGCGCGGGTCAGGTTCAGCGCTTCCTGGTTCATTTGCGCGGTATCGCGCCGCAACGAGACGATTTCCTCGCGCAGGGAAATGCGGTCCTTGTTCTCGTTGTCGTAAACCGTTTCGATGCGCTGCTTGAACTCGCCCAGCTGTTCCCGTAGCGGGGTGACGATATGATCGAGGCTGGTTCTATGGTGTTCGGTGAACTGCTTGCTGCGGTCGTCGAAAATTTTGCCTGCCAGGTTTTCAAACTGGGTGTTCAGGCGCAGTTCCGCATCCAGCAACAATTTTAATTTTTCCTCGGTATTTTTCGCCTGCTCGTCCATGCGGGCCTGCAACTGGGCATTCTCGGTTTTGGTTTCGATGAACAGCTGCTGCAATTGCTTGAATTCGGCTTCGCGGGTTTGGAACTGCTTTAGTTTTTCTTCGGCGACAGCGAGATCGGTCGAGAGTTGCCGGATCAGGGTTTTATCCTTGCCGCTCAACAAGCGCATGGTCAATGCGCCGAGCAACAGGCCTATTAACGTCAATACCAGCGGAGGAATATTATTGATAAAATTCATGGGCTAGCTCAAGCAAGTCATTTGATCAGCGATGCCCGTCATTTAATATCTTAAGAAATCCGCGCATAGCATTTGTGAAAACCTTCGGCTCAATTACTTCTTTACGCCGCTGCTCCCGCAGTTCCATGATTTGCTCAAATTCCAACACATCTCGACGGGCAATGACCCCCATAGACCAACCCTCGAAGATTCGCTTGTCTGTAGGCGTGATGTAAACAATTTGGCAATTACTGTGTCTTTGATCGTCCAAAATCTTCACATACGTGCGGAGCGTCGTTTGTTCAGGTCCTTCCAGAACCTGCATGAACATGCCGCCGCCGTGAACAAGAACGCCGGTGATGCCCAGGGCCGGATTATGCCGCCGCGACGACTCCATGATGTTCTGCACTTGCTTGTCGGATATTACGTCCCTGGACTGGCTAAAATAGAGGAGTCGAATCATGGGTAATGTACCGTTTTGCTGAAGGCGCGCTCGAGCAACAGAAAGTCCTGTCATAATTATCTAAACGTTGCTGCCGGCGAACGTCATCTCCGCTTAAGCTTGCAAGCGCCTGAAGACGGCTTCAGCAATATCCAGGGTTTTTTCCAGGTCTTCGTCGCTGTGCGCGGCCGAAACGAACCCGGCCTCAAACGCGGAAGGCGCCAAATAAACGCCCTCATCCAGCATCGCATGGAAAAAGCGTTTAAACAGGTCTTGGTCGCATTGCATGACTTGGGCGAAGCGGCTCACTTGCGTTTCAGTGCTGAAAAACAGCCCGAACATGCCGCCGACGCTGTTCGTGGTCATCGCGATACCGGCCTGAGCGGCGCGGGCTTTCAGGCCTGAAGTCAGTTTTTCGGTTTTTGCGGTCAACGCCTCGTAAAAGCCCGGCTGGTCAATCAATTCCAGTGTTTTCAAGCCGGCGGCCATTGCGACCGGATTGCCGGACAACGTGCCTGCCTGGTAAACAGGGCCGAGCGGCGCAAGATGTTCCATGATTTTTCGCAAGCCCCCGAAAGCCCCGACCGGCATGCCGCCGCCGATGATTTTGCCCAGCGTGGTTAAGTCGGGCTGTATATTATAGAGTCCCTGAGCACCGCTTAAGCCCACCCTGAACCCGGTCATCACTTCATCGAAAATCAATACGCTATTATATCGGTCGCATACCTCGCGCAAGCATTCCAGGAAACCGGGTTCAGGCGGGATGCAGTTCATGTTGCCTGCGACCGGCTCGACGATAATGCAGGCAATTTGCTCGCCCAGCTCGGCAAACAGTGCTTTGACAGCCTCGCTGTCGTTGTAAGTCAGGGTAATGGTGTTTTCGGCAACGGCAGCCGGTACGCCCGGAGAGCTGGGCACGCCGAATGTCAATGCGCCGGAACCGGCTTTGACCAATAACGCATCGGAATGGCCGTGATAACAACCTTCAAATTTAACGATTTTGTCGCGGCCGGTGTAGCCTCGGGCCAAGCGGATTGCGCTCATGGTCGCCTCGGTGCCGGAACTGACCATCCTGACCATATCGACCGACGGCACCAACTCGCAAACCCGTTGGGCCATCAGCGTTTCGATTTCGGTCGGCGCGCCGAAGCTCAGGCCTTTTTCCGCCGCCTGTTTGACCGCCTTGATAACGTCCGGGTGGGCATGCCCTAAAATCATCGGCCCCCAGGAACCGACATAATCGATATAGCGGTTGCCGACACTGTCGTAAATATAAGCGCCTTTGGCATGGTCGATAAAAACCGGTGTGCCGCCCACGCCGCTAAAAGAACGGACCGGCGAATTGACGCCGCCTGGAATTACAAGTTTTGCATCGGAAAATAAGGAGCTTGCTTCAGTCATGGTTGTTTTTTATCGCCAAGATGGTGTGTATACCGTAAGCCTGTAGGGAACGGTTGCGGACAAGGTTAAATTTAATGGCGTAAAGGATAGGATAACTTAGCGTTGATTGAAAGCTTATCGTTCCATATTCAACAATTCTATTGAAAATTAACGGGTTTAAAGATACGCTCCAATTCGGGTTACGGCTTGGCGCTTTATTTAATAACAGACGCGGAATACGCCGCCCGATAAAACCGGTGAGCCCCTGACAAATCAGGCTCATTCCTTGCAACATAATGAAAAAACAGACAGCATCAAAAAAGCTCATGACAAGCCCATTGTCGCCAGACCCGAAAAATAACTCTCTCTGTTCGTTAGGGTGCATCATTGCAGCCGTCTCTGTTTCCGAAACATTGGTCATCTTGTTATTGGGAGCCATTCATCAACAGGGCATTGTATTGTCGCCGTTACAGGATGCGGTTTTGAACATAGCCCTGCTGACTGCGCTCAGCTCGGCATTGTTATGGTTTCTGACGGTGCGCCCGCTGACCTTGCAGATTGCCGAGGAGCGGACGGCCTCCAATAAGGAGCTGTTGGAGGCGCTGGAGAATCACGTCCTGCTCAGTATTGCCGATGTCCAGGGCCGCATCGTCTATGCCAATGACATGTTCTGCAAAGTCTCCGGCTATGCCCGACATGAACTGATCGGTCAGGATCATCGTATCGTCAACTCCGGCTATCACGACCAGGATTATATCCGCAACATGTGGCGCACTATCGCAGGCGGCCAGGTATGGAAGGGAGAGTTCTGCAACCGCCGCAAAGACGGGGGACTGTACTGGGTGGACAGCACTATCGTGCCTTCGCTGGACAAGGCCGGCAAACCCAAGCAATACATTTCGATACGCCGGGACACGACCGCCCGGAAAGCGAACGAACTGAAGCTGACCGCGCTCAAACGCGCGCTGGACGCCAGCAGCGAGATGATACTGATCACCGATGCGGAAGGATTCATCCAATACGCCAATCCGGCGCTATGCCTGTTTACCGGCTGGACGGAGGATGCGCTGATCGGGCAAAAACCCTATGTGCTGGACAGCCCTACCGCCTCCTGCACGGATGCAGGAGGCAGGGCAATGCAGGGAGCCATTGCCGAAATGCAAGACAGGCTTCATTGCAGCGAACCCTGGTCCGGCCGGTTGCGGGGCCGACGCCGAGGCAACGCTTCCGACCAGGATACGCTGGAATACTGGGCCAAGACCAATATTACGCCGATCCTGAGTGCAGACGGCGCATTGTCCGGTTATGTTCAGATTCAGCACGATGTCAGCAAACAAGTCGAGCAGGAAGCGGCCTTGCAAATCGAAACTGACGATACCGCCGCCCGGCTGTCTATATCGGAAGCACTGCATCAGCCGCTGACGCTGGAACAACGCTTTATTCAGATTCTTGCCATTCTGTTCGGCCTTAAGGCATTGGATCGGCAACGCAAGGGCTGCATCTTTCTCCGGGCGCAGGATGAAAACTATCTGGAGAAGTTCGTAGAGCTCAATGAACAAGACGCAGACCAATGTCTCGGCATCGAGCGGCGCATAGCGTTCGGCGACGGCCTGTGCGGACAAGTCGCGGTCTCCAGGAAACTGTCCGTTACCGCTCATTGCAGTTGCGGCGGCCTACAGCCGCACGGCCACTACATCGTGCCTATTGCTTCCGGCGAGGATATTCTCGGCGTATTATTTACCGTTACCGATCCTTACCCGGTGCATAGCGAATCCCGTATCGCCATGCTCACGGAAGTCGGCGAAATGATCGCGCTCGCGCTGCTCCAGCATCAAGCCAATACCTCGCTGGAAGCGGCGCGCGATGCAGCCTTGCAGGTCGCACAGGCCAAGACCGAGTTCCTGGCCAATATGAGCCATGAAATCCGCACGCCGATGAACGGCGTTTTGGGCATGCTCGATCTTTTGCAGGATACCCAACTGTCTCGCGAGCAATGGGACCTGATAGACATCGCGGCCAACTCGGCGGAATCTCTATTGACGATCATCAACGATATTCTGGATTTTTCCAAGCTTGAGGCGGGCAAAATCGAGTTGGAGCAGATCGAGTTCAACCTGCCTGAATTGGTCGAAGAGGTCTGCACATTGCTGTCCAGCCGCGCCCACGGCAAGGGCCTGGAGTTAAACTGCTTCCTGCCGATGAACCTCCCGCTACGCTGGCACGGCGACCCCACGCGCATCCGTCAAGTGTTGACCAACCTGATCGGCAACGCCGTTAAGTTTACCGAGCGGGGCGAAGTCTCGGTAAAAGTCGCCATGCCGGAAAATAACGGCTCCGTACTCTATCCCGGCAAACCGACGGCATTGCGATTTGAGATTACGGATACCGGCATCGGCATTAGCGCCGAAGCGCAAACGAGACTGTTCCAGGCTTTCTCGCAAGCCGACAGTTCCACCTCCCGGCGATACGGCGGCACGGGGCTGGGCTTATCCATCAGCAAAGATCTGGTTGTGCTTATGAACGGCCATATCGGCGTTGAAAGTACTGCCGGGCAGGGTTCAATCTTCTGGTTTACCCTGCCGTTGGAGCCGATGGCGAGCGATGTCCCGGTCCCGCAGGCTAACTTTGCCGACAAGCGCGCCTTGATAGTCGACGATAACGCAACTAACCGGATGATTATGAATCATTACTTAAGCAACTGGGGGTTTACTTTAAGCGAAGCCGACAGCGCGCCCGCGGCACTGACCGAGCTCGAAGCCGCCGCTCTGCGAAACGAACCTTATGACTTGCTGCTGTCGGACATGCAAATGCCGGACATGGACGGCTTCGCCCTGGCGCGCGCGATCATCGCAAACCCCGCCATTGCCGACACCCCGCGTATTCTTTTATCCTCGGGCAGCATCGGCTCGCAAGCCGAAAGGATCGCATCGGGATTCGCGCAAAGCCTGTTAAAACCGGTACGACAAACGCAGCTTTTTGATGCTATTATCGACGCATTACAGCTTCCCGGCCGGAAAACCGCCGGCGTCGCCAAAGCCGCAGAGGTTTTGCCGGATTACAGCGGCAACCGGGTGCTGGTCGTGGAAGACAACAAGGTCAACCAAAAAGTAATACTTTCCCAGCTGGCCAAGTTTCAAATTAGGCCCGACCTGGCCAATAACGGGCAAGCGGCGCTGGAACGGCTGGAACGTCAAACCTACGATCTGGTGCTGATGGACTGCCAAATGCCGGTCATGGACGGTTACGAAGCGACGCGTACTTTACGCGAACGGGAAATAACCGGAGCTTGCCCCGAGCGTAGCCGAGGGGGCGGCAAGCCGCATACGCCGATCGCCGCGCTAACCGCTCACGCCTCGACAGGCGAACGCGAAAAATGCTTGACCGCAGGCATGGACGATTATCTCAGCAAGCCTGTCAGCCGGGCCGACTTGGCAATCGTATTGGCCCGCTGGCTGGTTACGCCATCCCATCTTACAAGCGCATCAACGCCTGAAGATAATGGCGCTGAACAGGGCCTCCCTTTGGCGAAAGAGCAAGCCGAAAACAGCGGAATTTCAGCGGCCTGCTGGAATGAAACATCGGCGCTCGAACGGCTGGACGGCGACATTGACTTATTGATCGAGATGATAGACCTGTTTCTCGAAGAGGCGCCTGTCTCTGTCGCGGAATTGAGCACCGCCCTGGATAAAGCCGATCTTCCGGCATTGGCCGATGCAGCCCACGCCATTAAAGGCATGGCCGGACATTTTTGCGCCGACCAAACCATCAGCCTTGCGGCGAATCTGGAACATGCCGCCCGTAGCGGCGCCGATACCGATTTTCAGGCAATGATCGACGACTTGACCCTGGCCACGGTGCGTTTAATCGAGAGTTTGCTGCAAAGAAAACGACAAAACCAATGAATACCAAATTCAATCTTAATGAGCTAAAAACCACAGACCGCCTGCCTTCGCCTTCGGGAACGGCGTTGGCCATCATGCAGCTGGTGCAACAAAGCGATACCACCGTGCAACAAGTGAGCCAGCTGGTTAAAGTCGACCCTGCGTTAAGCGGACGCATCTTGCGTTTTGCCAATTCGGCGGCCTTCGGGGCCAGACGTCCGATAGCCGACATTCAATTGGCCGTCATGATGATGGGTATGCAGGCGGTGCGCAACTTCGCGCTAAGCCTTTCCCTGATCGGCAACAACAGCCAGGGACATTGCCGGGGTTTTGATTACGAAGCCTACTGGTCGCGTTCGCTGGCGGTGTCGGTGTCGCTTGCAGCAATCACGGCGCTGGAACCCACCGTCGTGCCGGAGGAATCGTTTACCCTGGGACTGCTTAGCGACATCGGCAGTCTCGCTCTGGCGACCGCTTGGCCGGAGGTCTACGGTGAATGTCTTGGCGCGGCGGAAGGCAAGCCCCTTCTCGCCCTGGAACGCGAACGTTTCGCCATCGATCATAACGACTTGAGTTTAATACTGCTGGCCGACTGGGGTTTTCCGGCGATATTTCTGGATGCCTTAAAACTGAGTTTCGACAGGAATGTAGCCGGGCTTAGCCGAACCGAACAGCTGGCCAGACAACTGATTCTCGCCCGGCTGATCGGGGACTACTGCATTGCCGATGAAGCCCATCGGGCCGAGTTGTTGCCGGACTTAATAACGGAAGCCAGTCTTCACGGCCTGGATGAACCGGCTTTGCTGACGTTTATCGATGAAACAATCGAGCTTTGGCACGAATGGGGCAAGTTAATCGAGGTAAAAACCGATATATCCCAACCGTTGCTGAAACCCGCCGCCGCTCTGGAGCCGGTTTTATCCGGCTTGAACTTGCTGCTGGTCGATGACGACCCGATAATGCGGACGCGTCTCTCCAAACAGCTTGCGGCGGCGGGGCATCTGGTTGCGGTATGCCGCGACGGCGATTCCGCGCTGAAACATATCGTCGAGCACAACCCTCAATTGGTGATTACCGATTGGCGCATGAAGCCGATGGATGGATTAACGCTGTGCAAGGCCTTACGCGCATCGGCTTTTAGCAAAAACATTTACCTGATTATGCTGACCTCGACCGAAGAAGAGGATGCCCTGGTTGAAGCTTTCGACGCCGGTATCGACGATTATGTGACCAAGCCGGTCAGCCTTCGCGTGCTGCTGGCGCGGCTCCGGGCCGGCCAGCGTATCATCACGCTGCAACATGAACTGGAAAAAGAGAGCCGGGACATCCAGCGCTATTCCGCGGAACTGGCGGTCGCCAACCGCCGTCTTAAGTCTATGGCGAATACCGATATTCTGACCGGCTTGCCCAATCGGCGCTATGCGCTGAACCGCCTGGAACAGGAATCGGCGGCCGCACGGCGCGCCAATCAGGCCTTAAGCGTTTTGATGCTGGATCTGGATCATTTCAAATCGGTCAATGACACCTTGGGCCATGATGTCGGCGATAAGGTGTTGGCTCATGCGGCGGGACTGATGCGTAAAGCCGCCCGCACCAACGACATTGTCTGCCGCCTGGGCGGCGAAGAGTTTCTGATTATCGCCCCCAACACCGACGGCGCCACCGCCATGCTGCTGGCCGAACGCATCCGCAGTTCCATCGAAAAAAATCAACCCCACGGGCTCGTATTGCGCCACCCGGTTACCGTCAGTATTGGCGTGGCGGGCTCTACCGGGGCCAAGCCGGGCTGGAAAGAGCTGATGAAATCGGCCGATGACGCGTTGTACCGGGTCAAGCAAGCCGACCGCAACGGCATACGGCTTGCCTTGTCGCCCTAGTCAGCCGCCTGCAACAGTTTAGGCGGCCACCTTGCCAACAGCAGCGGTTATGTTATCGTGTTTCAACTTTCCCGTTATCAGTACGAGACACGATTATGAATGTATTGGCTGTCTACAGCATCAAGGGCGGCGTCGGCAAAACCTCAAGCGCGGTTAACCTGGCGCACACGGCCGCCCGCAACGGTTTCCGCACCCTGGTTTGGGATCTCGATCCACAGGGCGCCAGCAGTTATTATTTCCGCATCAAGCCCAAGATCAAAGGCGGCGGCAAAGACTTAATCGCCGGAAAACGCGACCTGGACGGGCTGATTAAAGGCACCGACTTTGAAAACCTGGATTTATTGCCGGCCGACTTTTCGTTCAGAAACCTGGATTTGGTTCTTGACGCCAAGAAAAAGCCGACCCGGCAACTTAAAAAACTGCTGAAGCCTTTGGCCGAGGAATACGATTTTATTTTTCTGGATTGCCCACCGAACATCTCCTTATTATCGGAAGCCGTTTTTGAGGCCGCCGATATTTTGTTGTCGCCGATAATCCCCACGACATTGTCGCTAAGAACGCTTGAGCAGCTGGAACAGTTCATCGAAGATAATGAACTGAATCAGCTGGTGCTGATCCCGTTTTTTTCGATGGTCGACCGGCGTAAAAAAATGCACCGGGACATCATGGACAGCCTGGTTGCGAGTCATGCAGGGATTTTAACCGCCGCCATTCCTTACGCCAGCGACATTGAACGCATGGGCCTGGAGCGTATGCCGCTCGGAGGCTATATCAAAAAAAGCCTGTCTACGGTTGCTTACGATGCCTTGTGGCTGGAAATTCTGGCCCGCATTAACCAAACGCACAGCGCTTAAACTTACATCAATCTCTTGGAGTAAATCATGCCTAATAAACGATTTGTTACCAGCAAGCCTAAATCTTCAATTACCGATGTCCCTATATTGGGCGTAACCAAAGAGGATTTGATTGATGACTTCAAACAGTATTACGTTCATTTGCTGGGGCGCGACGAGAATTTCCGTTCGTCGCCGTTCTATGCCTGCGAGGCGTTGTCGCTGTCGATTCGCGACCGGCTGATGGAGCGTTGGAAAACCACCTATCAAACCTATAACAAAATGGATAGCAGACAGGTATTTTACCTGTCCATGGAGTTTTTGATGGGCAGAACTCTGAGTAACGCAATGCTTAATCTTGGCGTGACGGATGCAGCCACCCAGGCCATGCACGATTTGGGCATTGAAATCGAGGAACTGGTTGACCGGGAGCTTGATGCAGGGCTAGGCAATGGCGGGCTGGGGCGCTTGGCCGCCTGTTTTATCGACAGTTGCGCGACACTGCAACTGCCGGTCATTGGTTACGGCTTGCGTTATGAATACGGCATGTTTACCCAAACCATCGTCAATGGCGAACAGGTCGAAAAGCCCGATCACTGGCTGCGGCACGGCAATATCTGGGAAATTGAGCGGTTGGAATATTCGTGGCGCATTAAGTTTGGCGGTCATACCGAAATACAGACCGATGAAAAAGGCAAACAGCGGGTATGTTGGATCAGCACTAATGATGTGCTGGCCGTTCCCTTTGACACACCGGTACCCGGATATAAAAACAACACCGTCAACACCTTGCGCTTATGGAAAGCCGTGGCGACCGAGGAGTTTAATCTGGATGACTTTAACGCGGGCGATTATGCCGAATCGGTCGCCGCAAAAGTCACCGCGGAGCACATCACCATGGTGCTGTATCCGAATGACGCCAATGAAAACGGCAAGGAATTGAGGCTGCGCCAGCAGTATTTCCTGGCTTCCGCCAGCTTGCAGGACGTCCTTTCCCATTGGATCAGGCTGCATGGACACGAGTTCGCAAATTTCACCAGAAAACGCTGTTTTCAGCTAAACGACACCCATCCGAGTATCGCCGTTGCCGAACTGATGCGCCTGCTGATGGATGTTCACGGCCTGTCATGGGCGACAGCCTGGGGCATTACCCGGCAAACCATGGCTTATACCAATCACACCCTGCTGCCTGAAGCGCTGGAAAAATGGCCGGTCAGGCTGATGAAAAGATTGTTGCCGAGATTGATGGAGATTATCTTTGAAATAAACGCCCATTTCTTAGCCGAAGTTGCCGCGCATTGGCCCGGCGACAAGGCCAGATTGGCCAGAATGTCGCTCATCGAGGAAGGCGACGAGCAGCAGGTGCGCATGGCCTATCTTGCAATAGTCGGCAGTTTTTCGGTCAACGGCGTCGCCCAATTGCATTCCCAGTTATTGCAACAGGGCCTGTTCCGCGACTTTTACGAACTATGGCCGCACAAATTTAACAACAAGACCAACGGCGTCACCCCACGCCGCTGGCTGGCCTCGTGCAATCCCGAACTGGCCGCGCTGATAACCGAAACCATCGGCGACGGCTGGATAACTCATCTGGATGAGTTAAAAAAGCTGGAGCCTTTTGCCGAAGATGCCGAGTTCAGAAGTCGCTGGCGCGTGATCAAACAACACGCCAAGCAGCGCCTGATGGAGCACAAAAAACAATACCTGGACATCCATTTGAACCCCGATGCGCTGTTCGACATACAGGTTAAGCGTATCCACGAATACAAGCGGCAGATTTTAAATGTGCTGCATGTAATTCATCTTTACGACCGCATCAAGCGCGGCGACACCCACAACTGGGTTGCGCGTTGCGTGTTGATCGGCGGCAAGGCTGCGCCGGGTTATGCGATGGCGAAACGGACCATTAAGCTGATTAATAATGTCGCCCATGTGATCAACTCGGATCCCGATGTCGGCGACAAACTAACTCTGTTCTTCCTGCCCGATTACCGGGTTTCGGGCATGGAAATAATCTGCCCTGCGGCCGATCTTTCCGAACAGATCTCCACTGCGGGCAAAGAGGCGTCCGGCACCGGCAATATGAAGCTGATGATGAACGGCGCATTGACGATCGGCACGCTGGATGGCGCCAATATTGAAATAAGAGAGGAAGTCGGCGATGAAAACTTTTTCCTGTTCGGCCTGACCGAAGAGCAGATCGAAGCAAGGCGGGAACATTACGACCCTTATGCGATCATCGAGCAGGATGAAGACTTGCAGCGGGTCATGAATCTGCTGGAAAGCGGGCATTTCAACCAGTTTGAACCCGGAATTTTCGACGGCCTTATCGCATCGATTAAAAGCAAGTTCGATCCGTGGATGACGATTGCGGATTTCAGGAGCTATATCGATGCGCAAAAACGGGTGGAAGCGGCCTATCAGGACAAGGACTACTGGACCCGGATGAGCATATTGAATTGCGCAAACAGCGGCAAATTTTCCACGGACAGGACCATCAATGATTATAATCGGGAGATCTGGAAGCTGGAGCCTGTGCCGGTGCAATATCCTTAAAGAATTTTGGGCGCAGGGCGGAAAGTGCATCCGCCCTGCAATTTAAAACGCAGCTAAGGTAAAAACTTCGTGTCTTCGCGGTTCTTAATCCGGCAAAGGGCGAACCTCGACATCCGCGTTCCATAATTGCGAGAACAGCGGCTTCGCCTTATCCAGCGCACCGCTGGTCCAGAAGCACTCCGTACCGGCATCGGCCGCATCCGCCAATAAACCGCCCACTTCAAGCCGGCGGCTCAGTTGCCGCGCAACGGCGGCGGCGGAATCGATGACGGCTACGCCCGGCCCCGCTATCTCCCGTATCAACGGCGCCAAAAAAGGATAATGCGTGCAGCCCAGCACTATCGTATCGGCTTTTTGCTCCAGCAGCGGCAGCACATATCGCTGAAGCAACAGCCGGGTTTTGTCTCCCGACAGATCCCCCGCCTCCACCTGCTCGACCAGTCCGGGACAGGCCTGTCCCAATATCTCGACATCCTCGCCATAGCGCGCAAACAAGCGCACAAAATTATCGCCGGCCAATGTCCGGCTGGTAGCCAAAACGCCGATAACTCCTGATTTTGTTTGCTCCGACGCCGGTTTAACCGCGGGCTCCATCGCGATAATCGGCATCATGAATCGTGAGCGCAACGTCGTCACCGCCGCGCCGGTCGCCGTATTGCAGGCAACGACAAGAGCCTTGGCGTTCCTGCTCACCAAGAATTCGCTGATCGCAATCGACCTGCTTTCGATGAATTGCTGCGATTTATCGCCATAAGGCGCATGGCCCGAATCCGCCACATACAGCAGGTCTTCACCCGGCAACGACCGGCGAATCTCATGCAGGACCGACAATCCGCCTACGCCTGAATCGAAAACGCCAATAGGATTTGCGGCATTCATGTTTCGCAACTACCGGGCAGTAAGAAGGTGTATTTTTCGTTTTGAGCTTTTCATATCGCGCCATTATACAGTCATCAGCATAGATTTTCTTGTCCTTGCTGACGGTGCTACTTAGGTCGTTTATCTGTCATGAACAAGATTTAAACGTCTTCTGGAATCATTATTTTCGTTAGAATGCGGCGCTCTTTCAGAATCACTTCGCATTGAAAGAAACTATCGCTTGCCAGCGTTTCACCCGAAAACATCATTCGGCCCGCAAACCGGCACCAACACAGTTGGATCATTACCTCTGCCGACCCACTCGGCAAAACGGAAACTCTGTGGCGTGATAGTCTTCTGGTGAAATACGGCGAGCCGCAAACCACCCTGAGCCGTATGAAGATTTCGACGGCACCATGGTACTCCATTGCCATCTGTTTCTCATGAGGATACGGGGATGATTTAGCATTGAACGTGGCTATTATTAGCATGGCACAAGTATTATTGTTAATATGGATTCTTTAGATCTATAGGTCATATCGAATTATAATGACCACACTAGGAAACCTAATTTGACTCATTGCTTATGGCTATCGCAAATCAAATAAAAGCTTTGTTAAAATCGCATGTTGATGGCGATGACGCTCTGTTTTTGTCTATTGCAATGCAGATGGCCGCTCAAGAGGCAAAGCAAGGGCATGGGAAATTCGCCAAAGAAATTCGGGATTTAATCGATGAGGCAAAATCTACTCGCCGGACGAATGATTTAACGCCAATACCTTTAGTCAAACCGAAAGGCGAACTTAGTAATTTACTGAATGTTTCATACCCCAAATTGCGTTTGGTTGACATGGTGTTGTCTGCCAATATCGAAACCCGGCTACAAAGGCTGATTAAAGAACATAAACACGTTCAAAAATTGCGTTCTCATGGTTTAGCCCCACGTAAAAAACTTTTGTTAATCGGTCCGCCAGGAACCGGAAAAACCTTGACGGCTTCTGTTTTAGCTGGCGAACTTGGCTTACCGCTGTTTATTGTCAGACTCGAAAGTCTAATGACAAAATACATGGGAGAGACAGCAGGCAAACTGCGTTTGATTTTTGACGCCATCCAGCAAACGCGTGGTGTTTATTTATTCGATGAGTTCGACAGCATTGGAGCTCAAAGAGGCAATACTAACGATGTTGGTGAAATACGACGGGTTCTCAATAGTTTCTTGCAGATGATCGAACAAGATACTTCCGATAGTCTGTTAATTGCAGCAACCAATCATTCAGAGATGCTTGATCACGCGTTGTTTCGACGCTTCGATGATCTGATCGAATATGATTTACCGGAAAAAAAAGAAATCGTCGCAGCCTTCAAGTCAAAACTGGCTGCATTTAAAACATCCAGAATTTTATGGACAAAAGTGACTGAAGCAGCGGATAAATTAAGTTATGGCGATATTACTAGGGCTTGCGAAGATGCCATAAAAGACGCGATTATCCATAATAAAGAATTTGTCAGTCATTCAGACCTCATTCACTCAATAAAAGAGCGGTGTTTAATCCGTCAGAAACAACAAGTAAACTCGTAAATGGCAGATAACAGCAAGGAACGCCTTCCTCATCTTTTAATAAAAAAGTTGGCCAGTACAGACACTTATACGAGGCCTCAAAAAGCTATTGTCCTACCTGGAATGCAACTCCCTCAAAGAGATCGGCAATTTCACGCCCAACAACTGCTTAATCAAATCGAACAAGTAAAAACTCAACAAACTACCATTATTCAAGAACAAAAAGCGTTCGGTCTGGATGTCAATAATGGAATTTACCTAGCCTTTGAAAGCGAACCAGACTTCGAATTAAAGTTTAGCAGCCTGGAATTTCAGCCCAGCGGTATTGAGCTTTGTACAGTTAAAGGAGCAGATCACAAAACAATTGCCACCGTTTTTGTTCCAGAAGGAAAGCTCTCGCATTTTCTGAAGAAGATTTCACAATATCAGGAAGAAAACACACCCAAAAATAACCCCAAACACAAAGAGCTGGTAGAAAGTATTGCTGGTATTAAACTGGCTGCCTTGGATGCCCTCTGGACTGATGCTCCCGAATCATTGCCTAATATCGATGAATCGATCTGGTGGGAAGTTTGGTTACGTCATAGCGATAACATCGACTACGAATCATTTCTTCGTGAACATGCCCCTCAACTAGAAATGAGGGTCGGCAAAGAATCAATACGATTTCTCGATAGAACTGTTGTTCTTGTTTATGGCACTAAGGAACAGATGAGCCGCTCTATTCACTTATTAGGCTCTATTGCTGAACTTAGAAAAGCTAAAGACACCGCCGATTTTTTTACCGGCATGGATAGGCAAGATCAACATAATTGGATAAGCCAAACATTGAAGCAATTGACGCCCCCATCCAATGCATCCCCTTATATCTGTATCCTTGATACTGGGGTTAATGAACAACACCCACTGTTAATACCAGTTGCTGACTCACCAGATATGCATACTTATACCCCGGTGTGGGGAACCGATGATCGCAATGGTCACGGTACTGCAATGGCGGGATTATCCGCTTATGGCGACTTAACCGAAGTGTTGGCTTCCGCTTTACCCATACAGCTCACCCATCGTATTGAATCGGTAAAAATTACACCATATCCCGGCTTTCATGAAGATAAACGCTTATATGGTGCGATTACTCGTGAAAGTATCACACGAGTTGAAATCGAACCCAATCGGCAACGTATCTATTGCATGGCGGTATCTGCCACTGATGATAGGGATAGGGGGCGACCTTCCTCTTGGTCGGCTGCTGTTGATGCGCTTGCATCGGGTTATGACGATGAACAACAGCGATTGATTATTCTGTCTGCCGGCAACACGGCTCAAGCTTTTAGACACATGTATCCGAACAATAATCTGGCCGACGAGGTGCATGATCCGGGGCAATCATGGAATGCATTAACAGTTGGAGGGTATACCGAAAAAGTCTGGCTTGATTCGGTAGAATATCCAGGTTGGTTGCCGATAGCTCCACTAGGAGATCTATCCCCATCCAGTTGCACTTCCATGGATTGGCAAAAAACCTGGCCCATAAAACCCGATATTGTTATGGAAGCAGGTAATATGGCTATCGATCCGATATACGGCAATGCCGACTATATTGATGATGCTCTACAATTATTGACTACAGGACATAAGTTTTTACTTGATAAACAACTGGTTTCATTCGGAGATACCAGCGCAGCAGCGGCATTGGCTGCTCATTTGGCTGCGAAAGTACAAACCCACTATCCCGAGTACTGGCCGGAAACCATACGGGCATTAATGGTCCATTCTGCAAAATGGACAGATGCGATGAAAACAAGATTTGCCCCATTCAATACCAAAGACCAATACCGCCAATTACTGCGCTATTGTGGGTATGGCGTTCCCGATGAAGAAACGTTATTTTGGAGCAGTCGAAACGAATTGACACTAATTGCTCAGGATGCGTTACAGCCATATTTTAAAGATAAAAGCACAGTTAAAACCCGCGATATTAATTTACATAGCCTACCCTGGCCCACTGAAGTATTACGTGACTTACCAGCAAATACCCGCGTCGAAATGAAAGTAACCTTATCTTATTTTATCGAACCGAATCCCGGATCAAGAGGATGGGTAAACAAATACCGTTATGCATCCCACGGCTTACGTTTTGATGTGCGTCGATCACTTGAAAGCCTGGAACAATTTAAACAACGCATCAATCAACTTGCGCGTGATGAAGAATATAACAGTCAAGCACAGCCCGAAAGTGGCGAATGGAAATTGGGCGAAAAATTGCGTAGCTTGGGTTCCATTCATTCAGATACATGGCATGGTTCCGCGGCGGAACTTGCAGAACGTGGTTATATTGCCGTTTATCCTGTGTTGGGCTGGTGGAAAGAGCGAGCAAATCTGGATCGATGGGGCAAACAAGCTCGCTATACATTGATTGTCAGTATTAAGACACCGGGAGTTGAAACAGATATTTACACGCCAGTTGAAATTAAAAATCAATCAGTTATATCTTTGGCTGTGTGATAGTCACATGAATGAGGCGCACAGTTTCGTTGAAATTTCACCATAACCAAGCTAAAGCTAAAACAAAATACAAAAATCAGAGTAACTCCGCATTACACATGGAGTCACACTTTGATTATGCAAAACAAACGTCTTAAACCAAAAGAGGACCCCATCTAAGTATCCGCAATATGAAAAAAACGGGAATCTTTCTACAACCCAAACAACTCCCGCATCTTCTGCCCCGGACTTTCCGCCCGCATAAACGCTTCGCCGACCAGGAAGGTGTAGATGCCGTTATCCAGCATCAACTGTACGTCTTCATGGGTATGAATGCCGCTTTCGGTGATGATCAATCGATCCGCCGGAACATCGGCTTTTAAATCCAGAGTGGTCTGCAACGAGGTTTCAAACGTGCGCAGATTGCGGTTGTTGATGCCGATCAGTTTGGTGTCCAGCGTTAATGCCCGTTGCAGTTCTTCCGCATTATGCACTTCCACCAATACGTCCATGCCCAGTTTGGTTGCGGTATCCGACAGCTCATGCATTTGGCCGTCTTCCAACGCGGCGGCGATCAGCAATATGCAGTCTGCACCCAAGGCGCGGGCTTCATAGATTTGATAGGGGTCGATCATGAAGTCTTTTCTTAATACCGGCAGCGGGCAGCGTTCCCTGACCATTTGCAGGTAGACTTCCGAGCCTTGGAAAAACTCCTTATCGGTTAATACCGACAGACAGGCCGCGCCGTTCATCGCGTAATCCTGGCCGATCGCGATCGGGTTAAAATCTTCCCTGATTACGCCTTTGCTGGGCGAGGCTTTTTTGATTTCCGCGATAATCGCCGGTTTTTTGGCCAAGACCTTGCTTTGCAGCGCGTTGTAAAATCCGCGCGGGCCTTCAACCCCACCGGCAATTTCTTCCAGATTGGCGATGGTCATGCCTGTTCTGCGTCGGGCTATCTCTTCGGCTTTTTTATCGAGAATTTTCTTTAAAATGTCTGGCGTATCGGTCATGGCTTTTAGTTTTTATAAGGTTTTTGAATAAGCGATCAACGCGTCGAATTTGGCTTTTGCCGCGCCGCCGGCGATAAGCTGTCCAGCTTTTTCTATGCCTGCGCTTAAGGAATCGGTGATATTGGCCGCGTAAATCGCCGCCCCGGAATTGAGCGCCACGATGTCCCTGGCCGCTCCGGCTTTATTGTCCAGCACCGATTTTACCATCACCAGGCTGGAGGCTGCACCATCAATGGCCAATTCGGCCAGACTGGCTCGCTTAAAACCGAATTGTTCCGGCGTAATCGTATAGGTTGTGACGTTACCGTCTTTCAGTTCGGCAATGGTTGACGGCGCTGCAATGCTGATTTCATCGAGGCCGTCGTCGGCATTGACGACCAGCACATGCTTGCTGCCGAGTTTTTTCAGAACGTGCGCCAGCGGTTCCACCCATTCCTTGGCAAATACGCCGATCAACTGATTCGGCGCTCCGGCGGGATTGGATAACGGGCCCAACAGGTTGAACAGGGTTCTTACGCCCATTTCTTTGCGGACATTACTGGTATATTTCATTGCGCCGTGATGTTTGGGCGCAAACAAGAAACCGACGCCGATTTCATTGACGCAATGCGCGACTTGTTCGGCGCTTAAATCCAGGTTGACCCCGGCGGCTTCCAGCAGGTCGGCGCTGCCGCAACTGCTCGATATGGAACGGTTGCCGTGTTTGGCGACCTGTCCGCCCGCTGCGGCCACGACAAAGGCGCAGGTGGTGGAGATGTTGAAGGTGTTCGCGCCGTCGCCGCCGGTGCCGCAAGTGTCTATGACATGGTCGCCTGTTACGGCTACTTTGCTTGCCAGTTCGCGCAATACTTCGGCGGCGGCGGCGATTTCGTCGATGGTTTCGCCTTTGCAGCGCAGGGCGATCAGGAAGCCGCCGATTTGCGCGTCGGTGGCTTTGCCGCTCATGATCTGATGCATCACGTCGCGCATTTGGTCGTAGCTAAGGTTTTGTTTGTTCAGCAGGGCTTGCAGGGCTTGTTGTATTTGCATTCGGATTTATATTAAACGTTAGGGACGGGGGAAATACCCCGTCCCGGCTTGGAGAAATATCATTGATTTTTTACCGTGAAGAGCATGAAGGAAATGAAGATAGCAGTATTGACTTCATGTGTATCCCTTCATTATCTTCATGCTCTTCATGGTAATAAAAACAAGTTATGAACAATCTGTAATCCATTATTAGAGTCAGCTTTTCAAAGCATCCTGCAAGCGCTGATAAATGCCGCCGAAGCCGCCGTTGCTCATCAACACGAAATGCCCGCCGTAACGCGCTTCGAATTTCAGCTTGGCGATGATGTCATCCAGCGATGAGCAGATTTCGATATTACCGGCGTACTTTTTCAGTTCGCCCAAGTCCCAGCCCATGCCTTCCGGCTGGTAGATGATCGCCAGATCGGCGTTGCCCAGCGATTCGGCCAGCGTTTTGGTATGCACACCCAGACGCATGGTGTTCGAGCGCGGCTCGACTATCGCGATGATACGATCCTGACCCACTTGTTTGCGCAGGCCGTCCAACGTCGTTTGTATCGCGGTCGGATGGTGGGCGAAGTCGTCGTAGAGTGTCACTCCCTTAATATTTGCTATCACTTCCATCCGGCGCTTGACGTTTTTAAATTGTCCCAGCGCAGCTATCGCATCCTTGGGCAGGATGCCGACATGCTTTGCGGCGGCTATCGCAGACAGCGCATTGTAGACATTATGCTCGCCGGTCAGCGGCCACTCGACGCAGCCTTGCGCTTGGTTATCCATCAGTACGTTGAATTGGCTGCCGTCGCTGTTGATCAGCTGTGCGTTCCACTGTGCATCGGCGTTAATCGAAGTCTTCGCAACCGGCGTCCAGCAGCCCATCGTCAAAACATCATTGATATTGGCGTCGCATTCGGGGCTGATGATCAGGCCTTCGCCGGGTACTGTCCTGACCAGATGATGGAATTGTTTTTTGATCGCATCCAGGTCGGGGAAAATATCGGCATGGTCGTATTCAAGATTATTAAGAATCGTGGTGCGGGGCCGGTAATGGACAAACTTCGAGCGCTTGTCGAAAAACGCCGAATCGTATTCGTCGGCCTCGATCACAAAAAAATCGGACTCGCCGAGCCGCGCCGAAATGCCGAAATTCAGCGGAATGCCGCCGATCAAAAAGCCCGGCTTAAATCCCTGATGCTCCAGTATCCAGCTCAACATGCTGGTCGTAGTGGTTTTGCCGTGGGTTCCGGCAACGCCCAGCACCCATTTATCCTGCAACACATGCTCCGCCAGCCATTGCGGGCCGGAGACATATCTCAGCCCCCGGTTAAGCACCGCCTCGACTTCGGGATTGCCGCGCGACAAGGCATTGCCGATAATCACCAGATCGGGTTTGCTGTCCAGGTTCTCGGCCCGATAGCCTTCCATCAACGTTATGCCTTGCTGCTCCAGCTGTGTGCTCATCGGCGGATAAACATTCTGGTCGGAACCGCTGACCTGATGCCCCAACTGCCGCGCAATGACGGCAAGCCCGCCCATAAATGTCCCGCAAATACCTAAGATGTGAATATGCAATGTTTTATCCTTACCGGTTTGTAACTATTTCTTAGCCGGCGGTTTTCCGCCTGCGCCGTCTTTGCCTGTCGCCCCTTCTGGCACATCCTCCTCCTCTTTCGCCCCGGCTTTTTCCAGAATTTTAATGATTTTTTCATGGGCGGTTTTCTTGGCCCTGGTCAAGACCGTCACATTTTGTTTATCCACCGCATTGACATCGGCCCCGGCCGCAATCAGTAAATTAACGATGTCTTCATTGCCGAAAACCGATGCATCCATTAACGCTGTCGTTCCCAAATTATCGGCAATACTGACATCGGCCCCATACGCCAACAGGGTTTTAACAATCTTTACATTGCCGTTAAAACTTGCGGCCATCAGCGCAGTGCGGCCGCCCGCAGTTTTGCTGTTAACGTCTATCCCTTGCGCCAGCAAAGCCTCGGTTCTTTCAATCTTGCCCATCATCGCCGCCGCAAATAAATCTTGGCCGCCTTCCGCAAGGGTCGCTTGAGATACAGCCAATAACAGGATTAAAAAGCAGTCTTTGTATTTCATACCGAATAGTTGCTTGCGTTTAATGAAAAGTTACGATGAAATAATCAACATATAACCTATATGATCCAATAATGAACGAAAAAAACAAAATATTAGTTGAAGCCACACCTCATTTCATAGAAGCGCAATCTTCTCCCGATGAGGATCGCTATGTCTTCGCCTACACCATCACCATCACCAACGTCGGCGAAGTGCCGGCAAAGCTGCTCCAGCGCCATTGGCTGATTACCGATTCCAACGGCAAGGTCCAGGAAGTCAGGGGCGATGGCGTCATTGGCGAGCATCCTTATCTTAAGCCCGGAGAGTCTTTTCGTTACACCAGCGGCGCAATGATAGCGACCCCGGTCGGTACGATGCAGGGCGACTATACGATGCATTCCGACGACGGCGACCATTTCCGCGCAGATGTTCCCAGATTTACCCTGTCAATCCCAAGAACCCTGCACTAGATGTCTATTTATGCTATCGGCGATATTCAAGGCTGTTTTGACGAATTATTAAGACTCCTCGATGCCATCTCTTTCAATGAACAGTCCGATCAACTGTGGTTTGCCGGCGATCTGGTCAACCGCGGCCCCAAATCCTTAGAAACCCTGCGTTTTGTCAAATCGCTCGGCGATGCCGCGATCACCGTGCTGGGCAACCACGACCTGCATTTATTAGCCGCATCCTGCGCCCCCAAAATAGCCAATAAAAAAGACTCGCTGCTGCCAATACTTGAGGCGCCGGACAGGGATGAATTAATCGACTGGCTGAGGCATCGGCCGCTGTTTCATTTTAACGATGATTTCTGTATGGTTCACGCCGGTCTTCCGCCGCAATGGGACTTTAAAAAGACCCAAAAAATGGCCTCGCTGGTTGAACAGGTCTTGCAAGGTCCCGATTATCAGGCGTTTTTAAAGCAAATGTACGGCAACAAGCCCAACCTCTGGTCATCCAGCCTGAAAGGCGTCGCGAGGTTACGCTTCATCGTCAACTGCTTTACCCGAATGCGTTATTGCGATGTTAACGGCCGGCTGGATTTTATTCATAGCGGGCCTGTAGGCTCCCAACCCAAGGGCCTTGTTCCGTGGTTTGAAGCACCCAAGCGTAAAAATACCGACATGCGCATTATCTTCGGCCACTGGTCCTCTTTGGGCTATTACGAAGGATCGAACTGTTATGCAATCGATACCGGCTGTCTTTGGGGCGGCCAGCTGACCGCGTTAAAACTGGGAGAACAAGTACAGCGTTTCAGTATCGATTGTCCTGAGGCTAAAAAACCCCGCAAAAATAATCTGGCGGCGGGTTAAAGCTAAATCTTTTTTCACCACGAAGACACGAAGGGCACGAAGAAATAAAACTTCGTACCCTTCGTGTCTCGGCAACTGCTCCTGCGTCGCCTAAAGCGCCTACTTTTGGTGCTCTACCTCCTGCATAATCCACAGGGATGTGGTGAATGCAGATATTGCAGGAGCAAATATCTGTCCGTGCAGCCGTTCGTGGTGGTCTTTTACATGATTTTTAATCAAAGTTTTCGTTTTTCCAGCTTCAAAAAACTGTAGCTGAATTCAACATCGGGATCATCCTGAATATCCTCCCGCTCCACCTCGATCCACTGATCCGCATCGATCTCGGGAAAAAAAGTATCGCCGGGAAACTCCCGGTGTATTTGCGTCAGGTACAGCGTATCGGCAACCGGCAGCATCGACTTGTAAAAATCCGAGCCGCCGATAACAAAAACTTCTTCCGCATCACCGCAACTTTCCAGCGCCTTGTCAATATCGTTAAAAACCAGGCAGCCCGGTTGGCTGTATGACGGATTCCTGCTAATGATGATATTGGTGCGCCCCGGCAACGGCCTGCCTATCGACTCGTAAGTTTTTCTGCCCATCAAAATGGGCGCGCCCATGGTTATTTTTTTGAATTTTTTAAGGTCAGCGGATAAATGCCAGGGCATCTGGTTATTCAGGCCGATGGCCCGGTTGCTCGCCATCGCGACGATAAGTGATATTTTCATTTTAATGCAGTATTCTTTTAGTCATTAATTTCTACCCCAGCATCATACTATGAAAAATATACTGGTTGTATTTACCGGCGGTACTATCGGCTCTGTTGCAACCGGCGGCACCATCAATACTTCCGATACCACATCGTTCAAACTGATACGGCTGTTTAAACAGCATTACGAAAACCACCGGCAAATCCGTTTCGACACCATCCAGCCTATACAAATTTTAAGCGAGAACCTTGCGCCCCGCGCCTGGAAAACCATCATCGAAGCGATAGAAGCCGCCCGGCCCGAGCAATACGACGGCGTCATCATTACTCACGGCACAGACACCCTGGCGTATACCGCTTGCGCATTGAGCTTTTATTTTAATGCGATCAAGATTCCGATACTGCTGGTTTCCAGCGATTATCCGCTGGATCATCCTAAAGCCAACGGGCTGGAAAATTTCATCTGCGCGGTCGAATTTATCCTGCAAAAAATCGGCACCGGAGTTTTTGTACCTTATCGAAACCAGCAGCAAATTACCCAACTGCATCGAGGCACACATCTGGCCTGTTCCTTACAATTGGGCGGCGATTTTTTTAGTGTTCAGGGCAAGAGTTACATGCAATTTGAAAACCGCCGGTTTTCACTATTGAACCCGCCTACACAACAATCTACAACCAAAAATATCCCGGTAAAGGCTGATTTTTCCGAACGCATCCTAATGATAAAACCCTATCCAGGGCTCGATTACGACCGCTTCAACCTGGACCATGTCGATGCGGTTTTGCATGACCTGTATCACTCCGGCACCGCATGCGCCTCGCTGCAATGGGGCGAAAACCATTCATTAGTCGAATTCATCAAACGTTGCGAAAAACAAGGCGTCGCCGTTTACTTGGCTCCGGCGATTAAATCGCCCGACGCCTATCAAAGCACCCAAACCTTAATCGAACAAGGCGCTGAAATAATCTGGAATATGTCGGTCGAAGCCGCTTATGTCAAACTGTTGTTGGCTTACGGCAATTTTGACGATAAGCGGAAAATAATGGATTTTATCAGCGAGGACATTACCGGTGAACACCTCTAGCCGCTGCCGGCAATGCATAGCAGGGAGCAACGATTGCTTCTGCTTTGAGCCTTATTCAGCAATAAAACGGCTTTGATAATCGTCCATGGCTCGCCTGATCACTTCATGCGCTTCATCCCGCCCGTAAACATTGGTTATTTCGCAGGAGCTTTTTTCGCTCGGCAGCTGTTTGTAGGTCAAGAAGTAATGTTTCAAACGGTTGATATAAGATTCCGGGCAGTCCGATACGTCATTCCATTGCCGGTAAAACTCGTCGCCCCTCATGACGGCAATAATCTTGTCGTCGGCCTCGCCCCCATCCAGCAAGCGAAAACCACCGATAGGTATCGCCTGCAACAGAATATCGCCATGCGTCACGCTACGTTCGCTCAAAACGCAAATATCCAGCGGATCGCCGTCGCCCTTGGCAACCTCTTGACCGGACTTTAATTCGGCAAACTCGGCAACCCTTTCTCCGCAATAAGTTTGCGGGATAAAACCGTAAAGCGTAGGAATCGTGTTGGAATATTTTTGCGGCCGGTCGATTTTAAGATAGCCGGTTTCTTTGTCGATTTCGTATTTAACGGTATCCGACGGGACAATTTCAATAAAGGCCGTGACGACAGTCGGCGTATTGTCGCCCGGACTGATGCCGTGCCAAGGGTGCGCTTTGTATTGTATATTCATATGTGGTGGATAGTTTGCTTAAAAAGTAATCATTCGGAAATGACAAAAATAGAACACGGATTAACAAGTTCAAAAAATAAAATCCGTTTAAATCCGTCTAATCCGCGTCATCCGTGTTCCATTAGAAAAACGGCTAAACCGAAATCGGCGCCTTGATATGCTCATGCGCCTGATAATCGATGACTTCAAAATCCTCATATTGATAATCGAATATCGATTCCGGCCTGCGCTTTATTTTTAATGTCGGCAACGGATAGGGCTTGCGGCTTAGCTGCAAGTTAGCCTGCTGCCGGTGATTCAGGTACAGATGTACGTCGCCGCCGGTCCAGATAAAATCGCCGACAGCCAAATCGCACTGCTGGGCGATCATATGCGTCAATAAGGCGTAACTGGCAATATTGAACGGCAAACCTAAAAACGTGTCGCAGCTGCGTTGATAGAGCTGGCAAGACAGCTTGCCGTCAGCCACATAAAACTGAAAAAACGCATGGCAGGGCGCCAGGGCCATTTTACCCAGTGCGACATTCTGCTGCGGACTGATGCTTTCATCCGGCAAATCCGCGACATTCCAGGCGGAGACGATAATCCGGCGGCTGTTCGGGGTTGTCTTGAGCTGATCGATGACTTGCTGAATCTGGTCGATATGCCGACCGTCGGGCGTCGGCCATGAGCGCCATTGATGGCCGTACACGGGGCCCAGCTCGCCGTTTTGATCCGCCCATTCGTTCCAAATATTGACGTTGTGCTGATGCAGAAAGCCCAAGTTAGTGTCGCCTTTTAAAAACCAAAGCAACTCATAGATGATTGATTTTAGATGTATTTTCTTGGTGGTAACCAGCGGAAAACCTTCCGCCAGCGGAAACCGCATCTGATGGCCGAAAATGGACAGCGTGCCGCTACCGGTTCTGTCGCCTTTCTGGCTGCCTTCGGTGTTGATTTTATCGAGTAATTCTAAATATTGCTTCATGCGGTTTTTTTCATAACTATTGGCTTTTTAGATAGGATTCTAAAATTTGACGAGGCGTTTATAGGGGCGAAACTCACCCCCTATAAAACTAGCGCCCCCCCACTCCATCCAGAAGTTTGATGAAATTCCGCTTAGGTTTGAAGCGGACGCGCAACTCGACCAAATAATCCCCGAACTCACGATTCCGGTTCTGGGCAATCATTATCCCACCAATCTTGCGGATGAGCTTAACGGCATCGGCATAAGCTGTATTGTTGGTTTGATTAACGATGTCTGGAATCACTTGCTTATAAAGTGCCAGCGCATCGTCCGCGCGCGTCGGTTCCAATTTATCGGCCAACGCTATCAGCAAGCCCTGATGGCAGATGCCTGCATGTGCCGCCGCCCAGGCTGCATCAAGGTCATCCTCCCATAAAGCGATTTCAACCCGCAATGAATAGTTGGGTATTGAAGGTTTCGGCCTCCAGCGGTTTGTAACCGCAGCTTCAGCGGCAATGACTTCGGCAACCCATGCCAAGGCGCGCTCACGCTGCTCCGGCCAAACGCCAAGTTGCTTGGCAACACCAGACAGTTTTTTGTATTGCTCCAGAAATGCCCGTTCCTCGAACTGCACCCAAGTCAATTGCAAGGCTTCATCGTTGCGCTTGCGTTGCAGATAGACCGCCACCAAAAAATCCCGCAACCGGTTGTCCGTCGCTTTGGGAAAAGCTTGCAGACCGCGTTCCGCCCAGTCCAGCGCCTTATCGTCCTGCCCTGCCTTGACCCATATTTCGGCAATTGTCAGATAGTGGTAAGACATCGATAGATCGCGCGACTTGATCGCCACCAGCTCCTCCACATCGCCGCTCGCCTTGGCCAGCGATTCCATGATACTGGTGATATGGAAACGATGAGAATCGTAAACGTAAGCGTCACCGCTTTGCCGTGGCTTAATCTTGGCCCACTCGACTTCAGCCAATTCCCGATAACGCCGCAGCCCTTCCTCACCGAGCGCATCAAGGTAAGTGACTGCGCTAAAACTGCAAATCCCGAATGGCGATGTCGTCTCTAAACGGAACAAGCGTTCCGCCAGCGCTTGCGGATCGGGTTTCGCCAACTCGCAGGCGCTAAGATGCAAATCGCCAAGTGCTTGTACGATGCTGCCGACCTCGCCATTCGAATCGTCAATCTGTTCCAGAGCGCTTTCCACTCGCTCAATGCCGTATTCGGCCAATCCGATCAACATCCCAGCGCTATCGGGTGTAAGCAGTTCCGCCAGCGATTCCACAACCTGGTCGAGATTAGCCGCAAAGTTGCGGGACTGCCGCCAGTCAATAAAACCCTTGATACGCGTCGCTTGGTCTATCGCCCTGCGAAAGGCTTTGACGACATCGGTTCCGCCTGCAACACGCTGGGCCTTGAGCAATAAAGACTGATGCAACCGGTCATCGCGCTTGGCGGTATCCAGCAACAGCTCGATCAATACCTCGGGAGTTTGTGTGTTCAAATAATCCCGGATATCGCTCCACTGATCGCGGCGTTTCTTTTTTCCGGCTACTGCGCCGCCTGATTCTTTCTGCATCGGTTTACTTATTTGGAATAGTTTTTTTATGCGCAAAATAAAATAACGCCGCGCCGATCAAAATCATCGGCGTCGACAGTATCTGGCCCATAGTCACCCAGTCCAAAGCCAAATAGCCTAACTGCACATCCGGCATCCTGAAAAACTCGACAAAAAACCTGAAGCAGCCGTAAAAAAATAACGCCAATCCGGTAGTCGCCATAACCGGCCTCGGTTTGCTGGAATATACCCAGAGGATAGCAAACAACACGACGCCCTCTAAAAAGGCCTCGTACAATTGCGAAGGATGGCGGGCTAACGGGCCGCCGTTTGGAAAAACCATCGCCCAAGGCACATCGGTGGGCCTGCCCCATAACTCCGAATTGATAAAATTGCCGATACGCCCCGCGCCCAAACCGATAGGCGCCAGCGGCGCGATAATATCGGTCAATTGCAGCATGCTGCATTGCTGTTTTTTGGCGAACAGCCACATCGCGATAAATACGCCCAACATGCCGCCATGAAAGGACATACCGCCCTGCCAGATTTTAATCAGCACCAGCGGATTCTCCAGGAAACCGGCAAAATTATAAAACAGGATATAGCCGATCCTGCCGCCCAGGATGACGCCGAACGCGCCGTAGGTCACCAAATCTTCTATGGCTTCCGGTTTGATCGGCGACCAGGGCTGCTCTGCGCGTTTTTGCCCTATAAACCATACGGCGGCGAAACCGATCAGGTACATCAGGCCGTACCAGTGAATTTTTAGCGGGCCTAAACTTACAGCGATGGGATCAATTTGGGGAAAATTCAGCATAATTGTCGAGTTAATGGTTTATTGAAGTGGTAGTTATCTTTATATCCATCGCACATTAAAATGCGGTATCTGCGCTCCCTCTCCTGCTGGAGAGGGTTAGGGTGAGGAGATTTAATAACCGACAATGATGTGCGAACACTATATTTGTCGTAATTGTATCTTTAGCCGCATCTACCAGCCTAATAAGATTTACCGCTCAAGCAAATGCCGACCGGTTCGCTGGCTCTAACTTGACCTGCATAGCTGCCCATCCTGTCCTGCTAATGGAACAGTGTTTTAATGTCGCGGGAGCTGTGCAGAACCCTGACAATGTCGGCGCATCTTTAAGCGGAAGATAAAAAATCAGATAACTGCCGACCGGAAAACTCCGCAAATCTTGGGCCAGTTCATCGCGGCTTTCCCCTAAGCCCGGAAATTCGGCAATCAGGAAGCATTTTTCTTGGATGGAATCCATAAACTTATCGGCGTTATTGGGGCTGTCCTGTGCGATATGCCACCAAATCTCATCAAGATCGGTTTCAGCCTGGGGCTTTTTTAACAAACGCGGCATTATTTTGTGTTTTCTTTGTCCACAAGCCGTTCACGCCCGCGTTTTTTGATGCTTTCCATGTCCAGTGGGGTCGATTCGCCGCTGTCCATCCCAAGCCTGATCTCTTTTTTCAGTTCCTCAAGGCGCAGGCCGCGAACCTGATCACGTTCCTCCATGAGGCGCAAGGCATCACGGATGACCTCGCTTGCCGAATGGTAAAGGCCGCTGTCCAGCTTGTTTTTGACCAGCTCTTCAAAATGAGGGGTAAGGGAAATGTTCATGGGTTTTGCTCCGCCGCTAAAATAACAACAAATAACAATTTATGTTATTTTTAACGGGAAGTCCACAATAAAGACCAAGCCTGTGAGTGTCGCTTTCTCTATATGCTGGGCAGTTACGTTGTAGGGATTGCGCTATGAGTTGAATCTAAAGAATTAAAGTTAGCATCGAATTGTGTAGGATGCTGCCGACGCAAGGAGGCGCATCAATCATCGCGGAGATGCGCTTTATTTTGTCCTGCGCATCCCACCGAGCTAAAATCATATTAGCCGTTTAAATTTCGATTATGAAAGTGAACGTAAGTACACAGCAAAACAGGTATCTTTCCTAATTGCTTCAGCTTGATCGGACGGTTCTATTCTATCAATGTTTAGGATGTTTATATCAGAGCGCTCCCCAGAATGAATAATAGCCGCTGCAACAACTTCAAGAGCAACGATAGTACGATGCCTGTTTAACCACTCACGGAGAAGTTCAAATATTTGGGCAACCTGTTCACCTTGCTTTAGATATTTATCAATCAAATGCTCTATCCGCCAATAAGCGTCTGACTTTTGAATAATTACGTCTAATTTCTCGAAAAAATCTGTTTTATCAATCAGTGTTTCTTTTCGCCACCGTTCCTCAAGCCGAGAATCGAGATATGTACGTCGGAATTCAAACCAGCCACGATCATTACAGTGTTCCCAGATAAAATGAATATCCATGGAATTCAAATAATCGAGATAAGGGATAAGAACCTCAAACTGGCGAATGTTATTAACACCTGGATGATCGAAAACCTTGATGCCTAGCTGAAAGTGTAGATGCTCCAGCAACTTGCGAGGCTCTGGGCAACTAGAAATGGCCTCTTCTGCCAACTCAATCGAAGTCGGCGAAGCAATATAGAGTGCGTTTTGAACATACTTTCCGGTGAAACGCAGATGCTTCCAATGTTTAATTAATAATTGTTCCGCCGTTGATGCATTTAGTGTCGGAAATAAACCAGCAATAATGAAATCAAGCTTATGTCCGCTGTACCATTCCAATGGAACTTCAGCTCCCCGTTTCTGCAAAGCCACATCAAGCTCAACCGTCAATTCATCTGCCCAAATATGTTTCCCAAGTTGCCACCAATTACCCCATTCATCGTCTTGGAGTTTTTCGATAAAAGCGGGAATTGCTGATTGGTCGCCTCGTTCTAATCTTGCCCTTAAAATTTTGTTAGCTAACGGCTCGTTAGTATCAATTGCATTCAGCAATTTTAAATCATCAGATTCCAATGTTGCCGCCCAAAGCTCGAAGGCCTGAATACGTAAATATTTATCGTTTTCTGTGCTAAGCCAAAGCTGTTGCAATTTTTGCCGCGAAGCAGAAGACATTCCTTTACCAGTGCCCCTTTGTTTACGTTTCCAGTTGCTCTTAGCATGTGAGAAAAAAGGAGAAAAGAAATCGGCTTCCTCTCGTATACGACTCAATGCTGCCAACTCTTGCGCTATAAATGCGACAGCATCGGGGTGATCAACGCCCCGCAACATACAAGTGATAGGCCAACGTAAATCCTCACTGTTTGCCCTTTCGATAAAATAGTGTAAAGCCGTTTCTGGCAAAGCTTTATTAAATGCCCAAGAAATATTATCTGCTGCAAGATTATCCCTTGGTGAAAATGAATCATCCTCAACGCTATTAATGGGCAATTGAGCCCACACATCACAAACAGCTTCAAGCAGTTGTTTGTGATTATCACCACAGCATTCAGCTGCCGCCCATAGATAATCAGCCAAATACTCAATCTTGTTTGAATCTATAGACCAGCAGATAGAAATGCTATTGCCTAATGACGGATCGGCCAAATGACCGGCCAAACGAAGTGCACCGCAACGCATGCCTTTTGAAAGATCAGATTGTTTCAAAACTTCGTCGACTTTTTGGATTAAGCTACTCCCAAACCGTAATTTTGCATGTTCAATTTGGTAGTCTTTCCATGGTGCATCAACTCCGGGTTCAACACAACAACATAGCTGAACACCTGCACTTACATCACCATTGCGAAACCGCGCCATCATGGACGGGAAGGAATCGTCACGAAATTTTTTAGTAAGTTCGATGACATGCTGTGACTCAGTTTCAGATAAAACCTGCAAAGCAGCATATCGCAAGGCATTATTTGAACGATCAAATAGATTTGGAGAAGTTAGCCATTGGTTAATGGCTGTAAGTTTTGCTGTGCTTTGTTTGTGCGAAGTTAACCTGCAATTTTTTAGCGCATAGAACAATGCCAATGGATTTAATGCTTGTATTTTTAAGATGGCTTCACTTGGCACGTTTGTCTCGGTCAAAGCTGCACCTATTACATCCGCAAAAAATGGGTCTGAAAGGGCAGAGTCGTCCATACTTCCTATCTGCAATTGTTCAGCAATTGCATCAGTCAATAGCCATGCTCTAACTCGGTCATGCCGAAATGCTATTTGTTCTATTCCGCACTTGTCATTGAACTGGATAATTTCAGCACATTGAAAAACTTGACGAAATGCAGAAAGGTAATCCGACTGAGCATTTAACCAATTTTTAATTTCCGCCCAACTTGGCTCCATTCGTCGATTGCTTAACATTTCAAGGGCGACAGCGCGTATAGCTGTTCGATACTCGGATACTGTAAAGTTATCAGGCTTTTGGGCTAAACGCTGAAGACTACCATTGATGTAGTCCTTGATTACTTCTTGCGGCTCAGATTTTGCGTCGAAATCGTAAAGAGCTATAAGCAAAGGATCATTACCTAAGGCTAATGCAATCTTATCTGCATCCATTGTGGATAAGTTTTTCCCAAGCAGTAAAGCTTTTTGCTTTATAGCAGCACAAGCTTCTTGCTTTGAAAAAGAACCTGTCGAAATAGTCAATTTATCAATTCGCTTTTTGAGCTCCTCAGAAACCATTGTCAACATTCGAGGCCAGACAGGGCAAATCAAACGCCAACTCGGCGAAGTCACGTCACTATTTATATTAGAGCTTGGTATCCAACCGATAAGTTTCTCAAGTAACTGGGCGGGAGCGTTGGACTTATTTATATCTTCAACGACAATCATAAACGGGTCGTGCGACGAACAAAGCCCAAGTGCAATTCCTCCTATTCCGGCATCCAAGTTAGGTCTTAATCTTCTGAGTTCAGCATCAATCGCTTGCTCTAAAGTTCTTTGTGCTGCCACTATTTCATTAGTTAAAACCAAACCACAGCCACCGTTATCGATATGGCTTTTTAAACGTTTGTAGCAAGTTACCGTTTTTCCGACACCAGACTCCCCAGCCAGAAAACCCATTGGAACTGGAAAGGACTCAATTAACGCTCTGTCAAGAGACCTATCAACAAGACTTTCATTTGAAACTTTTAACGGAAAGGCCTTGATGCTTTCTTCGGAAAGCGTTCGTAGCAGGGATTTCGACAATCGTTGTTCGGCAATACCGAAAAACCGTTTACGAAGACATTCGCCTTCTGGGTCGTTATCGAGATAGTCGGCGATACGAGAACCAGACCAAATATCGATAGTAATTCCATAATCCGCAGCCGCTTTGTTGACATCGCGAATCAAGTCTTCCGGCGGCTCTCGGTTTGTTGTTAATGCTAAAGTAACCGATAGCTCAGGATTACGCTGACGTTCATTTTTCACAATTTCCATTGTCTTTAAAACGTCTCCCGCTGGAGCTGTAGGTTTTGATCCCTGAGCCTTGACCTTCGAAGGATCGTGCAGCCATTTTTTGCGTAAACCAGCTGCTGGGCCTTTCCCATGATGAGCAGCAATCATGTGTGGTGGACTTTTACCAAAAACAAAAGCAATGCCGTCGACTGGTGACTTTACTGTACTCCCATCTGGATTCATTCCCGGATGAGCTAAATTGGCGTAAAGCAATGGGTTTGCTTTCCGTAAAACTGACGTTGCTAGGCGTTCGAAAGCACCCGCATCAGTAATTTGCTCAAGGGCGCGTGTTGTTTGGCTATGATCAAATTTTGCGGTCATAAGGGGCAGTATGTTGGAAACTAATGGAACCAATTCTTCGATTGATTTTGTAAAATTTATGACCGTCCGCCATTATTCATCAAAAAAACGTTTTCTGGATAAATTAAAGCAATCTCATTCAATCTATGAGGGTGATGTTCTCATTGACTTAACTATGTTAAGAAAATCAGATGCTATTCGGTGTGCAAACGAGGCTTTACAAATATGCCATAGTTCACCACGAGCCAACATTTACCTTACTATCAATCAGCCTCAGCCAAAATCAATCGAATTGTTTCTATCGTCATGAACAGAGTCATCGGTTGCAAAGGCGACTCCACGAAACCGCGTGAAAGGTAGAACTGCTTGGCTTGGTCGGAAAGCGCATGAACCAATAAGGCAAACACTCCGGCATCATCGGCGACGTTGACTACCCGTAGCATCGCATCGCGTAACAGTGCCTGCCCGATTCCCTGATTGTGGTAGCGCTTATCGACGGCGAGCCGACCCAGCAGCAGGACCGGCAACGGGTTGGGCATGTTGCGCGGCATCGTCTTCGGTGCGCCCTCGTGGCTGATCGCTCCGGCCGACAGGCTGTAGTAAGCAATAACATCAGCACCGGTACACAACACGAAGCAGCGGGAAGCGCCGGAGGCATGATGCTTAAACGCGCGTTTTTTGAACCATTGGTTTAGGGATGATTCGCCGCTGTCGAAACCTGCCAACTCATGATTAGCCGTGATCGGCTCGGGCGGTGTGAAATCAAGCGCGCTCATTTCTCCCAAGGCGCTTTGGTCTTGAGCAGCCAGCGTAGTTTGTCAGTCGGCGGCAATGGCTGATCAAGCAGTGCCTGAAATTTAGCAAAGGCGCCTTCATCGACGGTAAAGAATGCTTGGCCGAGCAGCACGTCTTCCGCTTCACGGCAGGCGGCTTCAAGCATGAAGTCTGAGCGGCTGCGACCCAGGCGACTTGCGGCTTGGTCGATAAGATCGCGTTGTCTGGCCTTAGCGCGGATGTTGATGGAAACGGAAGCCGCTTCTTTGGCTTGTGCATTTGGCATGGCGATACTCCTTTGTATGCAGCCTGAGCATATATTATTGTATAGAAGGTTACAACACAGGCAGCCCTATTTCCCACGCCCCGCTCTCATCGTTGTGAACAAGTGGGTGCCTCGAAAAACCTGTTCCGTTCATGCTTCGACAAGCTCAGCACGAACGGAACAGGTTGATTATCCTAGAGCCGTTCGCATTGAGCTTGTCGAAATGCGAGGTTTTTCGAGGCTCCCAAGTATTTCAAAGCACGTCAGGTTATACTTCTGACGATCTTCGGGTTAATGCAAATCCATTCCGGCCAGATTTGTGCTGGAATGACGGTATAGCGCATTACTGTTTTTAGATAATATGTTCTAACTTAACTGGTAAAATTGACCTGATTAGCAAGCTGCTTCAGCTAATTCCAAAACCGTCGTTCCGGCAGGGATTGCCGGAACCCAGATACCATGGATGGCAGGCTGAATCACATCCCTGTGTTCTGGATACCGGCAATCCCTGCCGGTATGACGACTTAGCTGAAGCATCTTGCTAATCAGGTAGTTTTTTGGAGCCAAAACCATGTCAGATAATTATCGCACTCGCCAAACACTTTCTCGACTCTGCGCTCTGCTGCTCTATTTCATCGGATTCTCATGTTATTCCTCTTCACTAACATTCGTTGACAATGGCCATATCGCCAAAACGATGGAGACCGATGAACTGGTTCAAAGCGGTGGAATAAAGACGTTAACCGCAAACAACCCGACCGATTTGACAATCAAATCTTATCAAGGCGTTTCGTTAATCCCGCTGTTGGACGCCGTTTTTAATTCAGAGTGGAAAAACCGCGACGCGATTAAATTTACAGCATCGGACGGATACCAACCTATCATCCCCATTAGCGTCATCCTCAAGCACAACGGGATCATCGCCATAGGCGAAAACGGTCAACACGGGTTTTCGCAGCTGCTTAGAAACAATCGGGAGACCGTCGATCCGGGGCCATTTTTTTTGGTGTGGGAAAATATCCAAGACATCGCCGCCAAAAATGAACCTTGGCTCAGTTGGCCGTGGCAATTAACGACCATCGAATTAACCTCATTCGAGCGGGAATATCCGCAATCAACGCCGCCCGCCGCCAGCCAGGAATCTGTTAAAAAGGGGTTTTTGGCATTTCGGCAACATTGCATAAAATGCCATGCCATTAATGGTGATGGCGGCAATATCGGACCGGAACTCAATTATCCCGTCAGCGTTACCGAATACTGGCAGCCTGAATGGCTGGTCAGATTTATCGCCGATCCGCAAAGCGTGCGGGCAAACAGTAAAATGATCCCGTTTTACCGTGATGTCGGTAACCGAGGGGAACTCATCGCTGATATTGTCGAATATCTGAAAGTGATGGCAAGCAGAAAACCGTTGAATCGTTAGAGGAGTCGATTGCCATGCCTTATTTTCTACTCAGTATTGTTTTGCTTGTTAATGGCTGCGCTCTACTAAAGCAAGGTGAAATGCCTGCCATTACCGCCGATGACAATGTCAGCCCATCGTTTGTTATTCCTAACGTTAGAGATCGGATGCTGTACCTTGCCCGCCAGGAATGGGAATTGTTCGGCCGTCCCGAAGTCAATTACGATATTGAGCCGCCTTCACTCACTTATCCAAGTGAAGCAAGCCATGGTCATGAAACTCTACCGCCTTTTTTCAGCCGGATTTTCATGTATTGGTATGCTGTGACAGACCTACCGATAATCGGGCATGAAGGGGAGATTAGACCCTGGTCGGGCGCTTTTATTGTCTGGCTAGCCCGAAGCGCAGGCGTGCCTGAAAGCGATTTGCCTTCTACCGTTTTGCATTGGGATTATATTGAGCATGTGATGTCGGCCGGTTCCGAAGACAGGTTTGTAAGCCATGACATCAGCACTTATGCCCCTAAACCCGGAGACATTATTTGTACGCCACGGGGTGAAGCTTTTATCCAGTCAATTCGCAGCTATAACGATCTAAGACGCGGGGCTTACCACTGTGATTTAGTGGTTGCACAACGGCCTGGAGAGCTTGACGTAATAGGCGGCAATGTCCTGGATGCGGTCACTTTAGCCCATATCAAACTGGACGGAGCGGGAAAGGTGCTGCCCACAAAAACCAGGCCATGGTCGTTGGCGATAGAACAGCGAAATTAAAATACGAGTATCAGAATGGATGCATCAATCAACCAGGCAAACCATAAGGTCGGCCCGGTTGTTAAAGCGCCGTTAGATTTTTAAGCGTCAGTTAAACTGACGGAGTTTTTCACCGACTCTGTGATTCGACCATGATCACACGTCCAGATTGGTCACATCCAACGCATTCTTAACGATGAAATCCCGCCGCGGCTCGACCACATCGCCCATCAGCGTGGTAAAAATCTCATCGGCTGCAATCACGTCTTCGATCCTGACTTGCAGCAAGCGTCGGTTATTTGAATCCAGCGTGGTTTCCCAGAGCTGTTCCGGGTTCATTTCGCCCAGACCTTTATAACGCTGGATATGCTGGCCTTTTTTGATTTCCTTCATCATCCATTCAAAAGCCTGTTTAAAGTTGCTGACCGGCTGCTGTCTTTCGCCCATTTGCATGAATGAGCCTTCGTTAAACATGCCCGCTGTGTCTGCCGCATATTGCGCGATTTTTTGATAATCCTTGCCGTTGAAAAATGTCGAAGGCAATACGAAGGTTTTGGTTATTGCGTGCAGGCGCTTGTTAACCACGACGGAAAAATCAGTGCTTGATTTGTAATCCAGCTCAACGGTGTATATCGCCTTGCTGTCGCAATCGGTCAGTTTCTGCTCCATGTTGGCAAACCAAGCCGCAAGCTTTTGCTGATCCTGTTTGAGTTCATCGCTGATCACATCCATATAGGCAAACTGCTCCAGGAAAACTTCATCGTAACGTCTGGACAAGCGATTATTGATACCGTCTACTTCGGTGAACAATTTAGCCAGTTTTTCCAGGCCCTGGCCTTGAATCGGCGGAGCGGATGCATCGGTGAAAAGCTGGGCTTTATCCAAGGCCAGTTGAATCAGGTATTCATTCAATTGGGCGTCGTCTTTAACGTAATGCTCTTGTTTGCCTTTCTTAACTTTATACAAAGGCGGCTGGGCGATGTAGATGTAGCCTTTTTCGACGATCTCGGGCAATTGACGGTAAAAGAACGTCAGCAACAAGGTTCTGATATGCGAGCCGTCGACGTCCGCATCGGTCATAATGATAATACGGTGGTAACGCAGCTTGTCCAGGTTGTATTCGTCCTTGCCTATGCCGCAGCCCAACGCGGTAATCAATGTTCCGACTTCTTCCGATGAAATCATTTTATCGAAGCGGGCTTTCTCTACGTTTAGGATTTTCCCCTTTAGCGGCAGGATGGCTTGGGTGCGGCGGTCCCTACCCTGTTTGGCCGATCCGCCCGCAGAATCCCCTTCCACCAGGAACAGTTCGGATAACGCCGGATCTTTTTCCTGACAATCCGCCAGTTTGCCCGGCAATCCGGCAATATCCAGCGTGGTTTTGCGACGGGTCATTTCACGCGCTTTACGCGCCGCTTCCCTGGCACGGGCCGCATCGACAATCTTGCCGACGATGGCTTTGGCTATTTGCGGTTTTTCCAGAAGAAACTCCTGTAGCTTCTCGTTCATCGTCGATTCGACCAGCGGCTTTACTTCCGATGAAACCAACTTATCCTTGGTTTGCGAGGAAAACTTAGGGTCAGGCACTTTAACCGACAGCACGGCGGTCAAACCTTCCCTTGCATCATCGCCGGTGGTTTGTACCTTTTCTTTTTTGGCTAAGCCGCTGGATTCAATGTATTGATTGATGGTCCGGGTCAGCGCGCTCCTGAAACCGGCCAAGTGGCTACCGCCGTCGCGTTGCGGAATATTGTTGGTGTAGCAAAACACATTCTCCTGATAAGAATCATTCCACTGCATGGCTATTTCAACCGTGACGCCTTCTTTTTCCGCTATGAAATGAAATACCTCAGGAAACAGCGGCGTTTTGTTTTTATTAAGATGAACCACAAAAGCGCCTATGCCGCCTTCAAATTCAAATACGTCCTGTCTGTCGGAGCGCTCGTCTTCAAGACTGATGCGCACGCCGGAGTTCAGGAAGGATAATTCTCTGAGCCTTTTTGCCAGGATGTCGTAATGGAACTCGACATCGGTAAACGTCTCGGCGCTGGGTTTAAAATTAATCTTAGTGCCTGAGCCTTCGGCAGGCCCTACTGCGGCCAGCGGGGCGACCGGCTCCCCCATACGGTACTGCTGCTTGTAAAGCTGGCCGTTCTTGCGCACTTCGAGATTCAACTCTTCGGATAAGGCATTAACCACCGATACACCCACCCCGTGCAGGCCGCCGGAAACTTTATAAGCGTTATCGTCAAACTTACCGCCAGCATGCAGCACTGTCATAATGACTTCCGCCGCCGACCTACCCTCTTCTTTATGAATATCGACTGGAATACCCCGGCCATCGTCAGAAACTGAGACCGAACCATTACTGTGAATAACGACTCTGACCTCTTTACAGTAACCCGCCAAAGCCTCATCGATCGAATTATCGACGACTTCAAAAACCATGTGATGCAAGCCGGAACCGTCATCCGTGTCTCCGATATACATGCCCGGTCGCTTTCTTACCGCATCCAGACCTTTTAACACTTGGATATTGGTGCTGTCGTATTCAGGCTTAGCCGTTTCGACAACTTGATCACTGGGGTTACTCATGATTATTTCTTTCCTGTTGGTTGCGAATGTTCCACGTGGAACATTACACGGGTTTTATGGAGCCTTGTTCCACGTGGAACATTTTGTAATTCTCTATCTGGCTTAAATCGCCAAAATCTTGTGCTTCCGTAGCCGTTATAAATACCTGACATGCCATTTCCGACAAATAACGCAGTAATTTAGCTCGGTTAATAACATCAAGTTCGGCTGCAAAATCGTCAATCAATATGCAGCCTGTCTGACTTTGCTCGTTGGCAAGCAACTGAACCTGGGCCAGTTTCAAGCTCATGACCAATAATTTCAATTGGCCCCGCGAAACAAAATCCTTTGCTAACCGGTTATTGACTAATAATTGAAAATCCCCGCGATGCGGCCCGCTATGGGTAAATCCGTAGCGCAAGTCTTTATCCAGGTCTTCAATCAGAACGCGGTTAAATTCCTTAGCCGTATCCCAACCTGATACGAGCTTCAGGTCGATTCCATCAAGAGTGAGGAATCTGCCGATAATCTCGATAAAAACAGGCTGGAATTTTTCTAAATATTGCTGACGGTAGCTGTCGACTATTGTACCGTAATAAACGAGTTCTTTATCCCAAACATTGATTTGCTCAAGCCGCCTTGTTTTTAACAGTGCGTTGCGTTGGGACAAGGCTTTTTTAAATCTACGCCATGCAGGCAAGAAGTTTTGATCATTATTGAAAACGCCCCAGTCTAAAAACTCTCTTCTGATTTGCGAACCGGCATCGAGTAATTCGTAGCTTTTTGGATGAATAAGCTGTAACGGCAAGGCATAGGCTAAATCCGAACGTTTTTGCTTCGCTTGCTGGTTAATATGGATTTCAATATTTTTACCATCCAGTTGTATGCCCAACTGAACATGGTTGCCGTTTGTCTGCAAAGTTTGCGCAGAAACAACCAGCTGGTTTTTGGCGAAATTGATGACGGACTTGATAGCGGAACAACGAAAAGATTTGGCTCGCCCCAAGATAAAAATAGCTTCAAGCAGTGCGCTTTTGCCGCTGGCATTTTCCCCGACAATAAAATTAATTGCCGGAGAAGGATTAATCGATTCTTTTTGGATATTCCTAACTGCGTAAATATCCAGTTTCAACAAACTCATTACTGCGCTATTACAGTCTCATGGGCATAACGATAAATTTATACCCGCAATCGCCAGGTTCATCTATAAAACAACTGCTGGCGTTGCTGGCAATCGTCAGAACCGCAAGCTCGGAATCCAGGTTTGAAACCGCATCCAATAAATACTGCGCATTAAAAGCAATCGTTAAAGGTTCGCCCGTGTATTCAATAACCAATTCTTCCTCAGCTTCGTCATGCTCAGGATTATGCGTACTCATTTTCAGACTGCCGGGGCTGATGTCAAAAGTCACACCTTTGAATTTTTCATTCGCCAAGATAGCGACGCGAGTCAGCGCCTCTTTTAAAAACTGTTTTTGAATATGAATCTGGTTAAAAAATTCCTGCTGGAAAACTTTGCCGAAATCAGGATATTTTGAATCGACCAGTTTTGCCGAGAAAATCAGGTTCTTGATAAAAATTCTAATGTTGTTGCTGGAAAACTCCACCTTCAATTCGGCTTCGGGATCGTCAAGCAACCGGCTCAATTCCAATACGCCTTTTCTGGGCAGAATAATTCTGGATTCAAAGCCGGTCGGCTGGTCCAGATTGTCCTCATAAATGGACAAACGGTGTCCGTCGGACGCAACCAGCTTCAACTTGCTGTTGGATACATTAAGCAGCAAGCCGTTCAAGTAGTAACGAACATCCTGATTAGCCATGCAGAATACGGTCTTATCCAGTGCTTTTTTAAATTTACCGGCATTGATAAATAAATGGTTCTCTAATTCGGACTCTGCAAATTCAGGATAATTATCCGCGGGTAAACAACTCAAAGAAAAACGGCTGCGGCTGGAAGCAATTTTTACTTTATCGTCCTGCAACTCGAATTTAATTTCAGCTCCGTTAGGTAACAATCTGCAAATATCCAGAAATTTTCTGGCCGGTACGGTGATCGAACCCGGATCGGCTGTTGCGATATTAATTTTGGCGATGATCTGAATTTCAAGATCGGTACCCGTCAAGGTCAGTTGGTCGCCTTCGATAACCATCAAGACATTGGAAAGAATAGGCATGGTTTGCCTTTTTTCGATCACGCTGACTATTTGCTGCAAAGGAAGCAGGATTTCTTCTCTATTAATAATAAATTTCATAAAAGAATATTTTTATATTATTACTACTAGCTTAAAAGGAAACTGTTGAAAACAGGTTTTTATCCTTAATAATCAATTAGCTGGGTTGTTATAAACAATGTGGTTAAAGGTGCATTTTAAAGTGTATCGCTTGTTGCTAAATAAGGGCCGTCAGAAAAAATACATTTTATCCACAGGTTGCTCCCTGTTAATGCGACAGGGTTCTCAACAGGTTGGAATAATCTTCGGCAATCTTGTTATCGGCTTCTTTTAATTCGGTAATCCGTTTGCAGGCATTCATTACCGTGGTGTGATCGCGGCCACCGAATGCGTCGCCAATTTCAGGAAAACTGTGTGATGTCAGTTCCCTAGCCAGCGACATAGCCATTTGCCTTGGCCTGGTAATGGATTGCTTTCTGTTTTTAGAAGATAAATCGGCAACACGAATTTTAAAATATTCGGCAACCGTTTTCTGGATATTGTCGATATTAACCAATTTATCCTGCAAAGAAATCAGATCATGCAGCGCTTCCTTGGTAAATTCGATGGTAATTTCACGGCCGGTAAACTGGGCGTTGGCAATGACCCTCCGTAAAGCGCCTTCCAGGTCCCGGACATTGGAAGGAATCCGTTTAGCGATAAAGAAGGCCACATCTTGAGCCAGTTCAATATTAACCAAAGCGGCTTTCTTCATTAAAATAGCGGCCCTGGTTTCCATGTCGGGCGGTTCGATCAAAACAGGAAGACCCCAGCCGAACCGGGACTTCAACCGGTCTTCAAGGCCTATGATTTCCTTAGGGTATTTATCGCAGGTTAAAATCACCTGATGCTTCTTCTCCAATAGCGTGTTGAAGGTGTGGAAAAATTCTTCCTGAGAGCGTTCCTTGCCGGCAAAGAATTGAATATCATCAATTAAAAGAACATCAACGCCGCGATAGAATTCCTTAAAGGCATTGATCGCATTTTGCTGCAATGCTTTAACCATATCTTGGACGAACTTTTCGGAGTGAAGATAGACGACATTCGCGGAAGGATTTTTCTTTAAAACGGCGTTGCCTATCGCGTGCATCATATGGGTTTTGCCCAAACCCGAACTGCCGTAAATAAGTAATGGGTTATAAGCCTTGCCGATGTTCTCGGAAACCTGCATTGACGCAGCCCTTGCCAACTGATTGGATTTACCCTCAACAAAGTTATCGAACGTAAACGCCTTATTGAGATAGTTTGGGCTGGCTTTTTGAGTTCCGGCAGGTTTCGCTATTTTTGTTGCGGCGGCAACGGACGATGTTTTGGAGCCAATTTCCAGGCTCAAATTTAATGTACCGTTGGAAAATTCGTGAATGGTTTCTTCAATTTTTGCAAAATGATGCTCTTTAACCCAGTCCAACACAAAGCGGTTCGGAGCTAATAATTTTATTTGTCCATCGGTTTCAACCGCCTGAAGGGGCCGTATCCATGTACTGAAGTCAGAACCTGAAATTTCGTTTTCAAGTTTAGAAAGACAGCTATTCCAAATTGAGCTCATTATTAAATAGTAAAAAGTTGATTAATGTAATAAAGTTTGCTGCTTTGTTATCACTATACAGCAATAAAACATTGCGCTACAGAATTGACAGGCCTAGTGGTTTATTTTATCATCCGCTGTCTTTTTTATCTGTTTTTGTTAACACTCATCCGATCAGGCCTTAAGTAAAATGAAAAGAACATACCAACCAAGTAAAATCAAACGCGTAAGAACCCACGGTTTTCGTGCAAGAATGGCGACAGTAGGCGGCCGTAAAGTTCTCAATGCTCGCAGAGCGAAAGGTCGCGCCCAGTTAACCGTTTAGTTGACGGTTGGTGGCTGAAGAAGTTTTTAGTTTCCCCCCGCAGTTACGGTTAAAGAAACCGGCTGAATATAAAAAAGTTTTTGCTAAGCCTGTAAAATCAAGCGACCAATATTTTACCCTGTTAGCCATAAAGAATGATTTCGGTCATCCGAGGCTGGGCTTGGCAATTGCTAAAAAAAATATAAGAAAGGCAGTGCAAAGGAATGTGATTAAACGAACTGTCCGGGAAAACTTTAGAATAAAACAACATGATTTGGGGAATATTGATATTGTTGTTTTGGCTCGTAGAGAAGCCGTAGATGCTCCACCGGATTTGTTAAGAAAATCATTGGAAAGGCATTGGCTTAAGTTGGTATCCCGATGCGATTCATACTCATAGCAATTATAAAGTTTTATAAATACTTTATTAGTCCTCTGCTAGGCGATAGATGTCGTTTCTATCCAAGTTGTTCAAGTTATTCTCTGGAAGCGCTTCAGCTCCACGGGGCCATTATCGGCTCTTATCTCTCCCTCAAAAGATTATTAAAATGCCACCCGTTCCATGAAGGTGGCATTGATCCCGTTCCAGAAAAATTTGGTAATAAGAATGGATAACATAAGATTTGTACTGATCGTTACTTTTGCAATGCTTGTTTTTATGCTGCAACAAGCCTGGCAACTGGATTATGGCCCTAAACCCGAAGTTGCCGCTATTGCCGATACCGTAGCAGCCAATGCCAAAGAAGACTTACCTTCCGCCGCCGGCGTATCGGCCGAAGCAGAACCTGCAGAGCAAAGTACCGCAGCCGTGCCATTGGCGACAGTCTCATCCGCTAACGTCATTACCGTTAAAACCGACGTACTTGCACTTCAAATCGACCTGAAAGGGGGCACAATCCAAAATCTGGATTTGCTGACTTATCCGGTAGAAAAATCCAATACCGTTGTAGATAAATTAAGGACTTTAGTCGGTTTATCCGTTGCCGAAAAAGATATCTCTCCGGTACGCTTATTTGACAGCAGCCAGGAAAAATTATTTGTCGCACAAAGCGGTTTGATTGCCGACAGCGGTTTTTCGGCTGCGCCGAGCCATCACACCGTATTTAAAAACGAACAGACTAATTACGATCTGCAACCGGGACAAGACAGTTTAACCGTACCCTTAACCTGGACGGATAATAACGGCCTGACCATTACCAAATCATTTACCTTCAAACGCGGAAGCTACGAGATAACGCTGGAACAAAAAGTCAAAAACGATTCAGGCAAGGCTTGGTCCGGCAGACAATACAGTCAATTGCTTAGAGCGCCGGATACGACTAGCAATTCTGGCGGGATGCTGACTGGCGGTATGAGAGCTTATGCCGGCGGAGTTATTTATACCGAAAAAGAAAAATATCAAAAAATCAGTTATGACGACATGACGGATGAGAATCTTGACGTAGCCACCAAAGGCGGCTGGACGGCGATGATTCAGCATTATTTTGCTTCTGCGTGGATTCCACCTGCCGATCAGGAGAATCACTTTTATACCAAAGCGCTGAATGACGGCCATTACGTCATTGGAACCTATTCTGCACCGGTTACCGTTAATGCAAATTCCGATGCGCAGTTTGTCGCCAAATTATTCGCCGGTCCAAAAATCCAGCCGATGATGGAAAAGACAGCGCCGGGGCTTGAGCTTACCGTCGATTACAGTTTTTTAACCTTTATCGGCAAACCCATTTATTGGTTGTTGAACCAGATCCACGATGCGGTTGGTAACTGGGGCGTAGCCATTATCGGCGTAACGCTGTGTATCAAATTGCTGTTCTTCCCATTGTCGCAATCCAGCTACAAATCAATGGCCAAGATGCGCAAAATCCAGCCGCGCCTTAAAGAGCTGCAAGAGCGTTTTGCCGATGACAGACCGCGTTTCAATACCGAAATGATGGCGCTGTATAAAAAAGAAAAGGTCAATCCATTGGGCGGCTGCTTGCCGATCTTGGTGCAGATCCCGGTGTTTATGTGTTTGTACTGGGTATTGAGCGAAACCGTCGAGTTCCGTCAAGCGCCTTTCATGCTATGGATACAGGACTTGTCGATTCAAGATCCGTTTTATGTCTTGCCGGTCATCATGGGCATCACCATGAAAATTCAGCAAGGCTTAAACCCTGCGCCGATCGATCCGATTCAGGCTAAAGTCATGAAGATGTTCCCGATCGTCTTTACCATCTTCTTCCTGTTTTTCCCTGCCGGTCTGGTTTTATACTGGGTAGTCAACAACACCCTGTCTATCATTCAACAGTCGGTCATTACCAAGCAGATAGCCAAAACCGCATAATTTAGGCTCAAGTGGACATTGCTTACCTAGATACCATTGCAGCCATTGCGACACCGCCAGGGAACGGCGGTGTCGGCATCATCCGCATTTCAGGCGCATTGGTTCCCGAAATCGCCAAATACCTTGTTAACAAAAAATTAACTCCCCGATTAGCCCAGTATTCATCTTTTACCGATGACGACGGCTCGGTCATCGATTCCGGTATCAGCCTCTATTTCTCCGCTCCCGCCTCGTATACCGGCGAAGACATCCTTGAACTTCAGGGCCACGGCGGCTCGGTCGTATTGGACATGCTGTTGCGGCGGGTATTATCGCTGGGCGCACGCCTGGCCAATCCAGGCGAATTTACCGAACGTGCATTCCTTAACAACAAACTCGACTTGGCCCAGGCCGAAGCCGTCGCCGACCTGATTGAAAGCAGCACCGAACAATCGGTACGCTCTGCGCAAAAATCGATGCAGGGCGTTTTCTCAATACAAGTCAACGAACTGGTCGAAGAACTGACGGAACTCAGGACTTACGTCGAAGCGGCTATCGATTTTGTCGATGAAGAAATCGATTTCCTGACCGACGGCGTAGTCGAAAACCGGATAGTCAACATACTGCATCGCATCGGACAAATCCAACAAACGGCGCAACAAGGCCGCCTGCTGCGCGACGGCATGACTGTCGTATTGGCCGGCAAACCCAACGCCGGAAAATCAAGCCTCTTAAATGCGCTGGCCGGACACGAAGCCGCGATAGTCACCGACATAGCCGGAACCACGCGCGACGTGTTAAAAGAGCGCATCCAGCTGGACGGCATGCCCTTGCATATCATCGACACCGCGGGCCTGCGCGAAAGCGATAATGCGATAGAACAGGAAGGCATCCGCAGGGCGCACCAGGAAATCAAAAACGCAGATAAAATCTTGTTGCTGATTGATGCACGGGAACCGGAAGTAGACTCGCTGTTAAAAACCCTGCCGCCCGGCGGTAACATCACCAAAATCTACAACAAAATAGACTTGCTGGGCCTAGAGCCGGAAATCAAACAAACCGAACTCGGCGCCGAAATCTATTTGTCGATAAAAACCGGCGACGGCATGGAACTGTTAACACAACACCTCAAACAGAGCGTCGGTTTTAACGAGGCTACCGATGATGTGTTCATAGCCAGAAGGCGGCATATCGAAGCCTTGAACAAAGGCCATCAGTTTGTTGACAGCGCCTTAAACCAGTTAAGAGGCAGCCAGGCCGGAGAGCTGGTCGCCGAAGATTTAAGACAGGCGCAAATGAGTCTTGCGGAAATTACCGGAAAATTCACCTCGGACGATTTGCTGGGGAAAATATTTTCCAGTTTTTGCATTGGCAAGTGATAGTTTGGCTTGAATTCTAAAGCCTGACGACAGCACACACATAAAGACATCGCTATTACGCTACGGATACGCCTTGCTGCGTTTTGTCGCATAACATACGCATATTCTAACTACCCTGCTATTGCCACAGGACAAATAATGACCATCACCCTTGCCGAACTACTCAGAGATTCAGCATACAATTAATTTTGCACAAATCCAAGCTCTGGAAACCAGTATAGTCGTTAAAAAACGCGAGGTAAAACCACGCCTTACGTTACTTGCTGAGTGCGCAATAAAGAAATCAAACTCACGCCAGAAGAAGCCGTGCGTCAGCTGTATTTAATGGTGCTAATTCAAAACCTCAATAACGGGTGGATCAATTCCACCCTTTTAAAACAGGCAAGCATAAACGCCGTTAGACAAATTGTATTGTTATGTTATGCTGACGCAGTATCAGTAAATGATTACAAGTTGTTAGCTACCTGAAGGATGTAATGAGCCGGTTTCCACTCCAAAAAATAAATTTACTTTTGATGGGTAAGAATTGACGTGATATCCATTAAAAACCCACAGTCCGTCAGGCATCTGATTTTAGCGTTAATCAGCTCCATTTTTGTCGGCGAAACACTGGTCATGTTGTTTATTGAACTGTTGCCGCCTCTTTCGCAAAGGCGCGAAGTGCTGCTCGATGCGGCGCTGCTTTCGGTTTTGACCTTTCCCGCCGTCTATTTTCTGGCGTTTCGTCCACTTAAAATTCAATTAATCAAACAGGAACAAGCGGAAACAGCTCAGCAGGAAATACTGGATCGGCTCCGGAAAATCGCTGCTCAGGTACCCGGCATTGTTTACCAGTTTCAATTGCGCCCGGACGGCAGTTGTGGCATGCCGTATGCCAATGAAAGTCTGCTGAAGATTTACCGGGTCAAGCCGGAGGATGTTCGTGAAGACGCATCCTATATATTTACTGTTGTACATCCTGACGATTCAGAGAATCATCTGGCCTCCATTAAAGCCTCTGCAGAAAACTTAACACCTTGGGTTCAGGAGTACCGGTTGAAATTCGGCGATGAGCCGGACTGTTGGCTGCTCGGGAATGCGCTACCGCAAAGGCTTGCCGACGGCTCGACGCTCTGGCATGGTTTTATTACCGATATTACCGAACGGAAACAGGCAGAAAATGCACTCCAAATCGCCGCTATCGCCTTCGAGTCCCAGGAAGGCATGGTCATCACCGACATCGACAATGTCATTATCAAAGTCAATCAGGCTTTTGTCAGGCTCACCGGTTATTCAAGCGAGGAATTGATTAATCGTAAGATGAATATTTTAAAATCCGGTCGCCACGATGCGAAATTTTACGCCGACATGTGGGACAGCATTAGGCGTACCGGTACATGGCAGGGCGAAATCTGGAACCGGTTTAAAAATGGGGAGCTGCATCCTGAATTCGTCACTATTACTGCGGTGAAAAATAATAACGGCGAGGTTATTAATTACGTTGCGACCTATACCGATATTACCGAGCGCAAGGTTATAGAGGAGAAACTCAATAACCTCGCTTTCTACGACCCGCTTACTCATTTACCTAACCGGGTTTTATTGGCTGATAGGATGAATCAGACTTTAGCTCGCCGTCATCGGGAAATTGTCGCCGTCTGTATGCTTGATCTGGATGGTTTCAAACAAGTCAACGATACGCTCGGCCATGCATCGGGCGACCAGCTGTTATGCGACGTGGCCCAGCGTTTACAAGAGTGCATACGGCGCGAAGACACCGCCGCCCGCTTCGGCGGCGATGAGTTTGCTCTGCTGTTGGGCGGCTTTACAGCAGTCGGGGAATGCGAACAGACGCTGGAGCGAATCATCGCTTCCATAGCGGCTCCGTACCGGATATTCGGGCAGACGGCGCATGTTTCGGCCAGTATCGGCGTCACCCTGTTCCCGGAAGACAGCGGCGACCCGGATTTATTGCTGCGCCATGCGGATCAAGCCATGTACGAGGTCAAGCAATCGAATAAAAACGGCTATAAGTTGTTTAACTCGGTATACGCAAAGCGTATGCAAACGACTCAGGCGTTTTTCAAGAAAATCGGCGAAGCATTGGATAAAGGGCAGTTTGAACTGTATTATCAACCCAAGGTTGATTGCCGCCAAGGCAAGGTGGTCGGAGCCGAGGCGATGGTGCGCTGGAACCACCCGATTCTCGGCATATTGTCGCCGTCCGAATTTATCCCCGTGATCGAAAACAGCGGACTGATTATCGCCCTGGGCGAATGGACCATACAGGAAGCCTTGCGGCAACTGAATGAATGGGCCGGGGCAGGGTTTAATATTCATATTAGCGTCAATATCTCTTCCCGCCAACTGCACAACCAGGAATTCTTGCAGCGTTTGCAAGAATTGTTTGCCCGATATGATGTTGAAATTATCCGGCGCCTGGAAATAGAAATTGTCGAAACGGCGGCATTGGAAGATATGCGTGTCAGCAGCGAAGCTATCCGAAAATGCCGCGATATGGGAGTGAGCGTTACGCTGGACGATTTCGGCACCGGGTTTTCATCGTTGACGCACTTGAAGCATCTTGCCGCCGATGCGTTGAAAATCGACATGAGCTTTGTTTCCGGCATGCTTATAAATCCGGGAGACAGGGCGATTGTAGAAGGTGTCATCGGTTTGGCTGCTTCCTTCCGGCTGCAAGTCATTGCCCAAGGCGTTGAGTTCATCGATCAGATATTGATGTTAATGGCGCTGGGATGCGACGTTATGCAAGGCTACGGAATCGCCCGGCCGATGCCCGGAAAAAAAATGGCGATATGGCTGGAGAAATTTAAGCCGGATCCGCTATGGAGTTTATCCTCCACCCATTTAACTTCGCGGGGTTATTTCGAGTTGTTGAAGGCGGAAGCCAATCACCGCTACTGGATTGACCGGATTATCGCCAATCTTGACGAACCGAATGACCAGACTACGCCGGAATCCCTGCTCGATCACCGGCAATGCCGTTTTGGCCAATGGTATTACGACGAAGGCCGGCGCCGTTTTTGTAATATAAGCGAGTTTGATACGCTCGACGAAATACATCAAAGCATCCACCAAGCCGCCGCTCGCCTGTACGAACATCACAAGGCCGGTATGACGGTTAAAGCAGACGCCGATAAGGCCCAATTGCTGGCGCTACAGCAGAATATGAACAGTCTCCTGCACCGCTTGCGGGTTATACTCGCCGACCGATTACTCACATAGCAATACTCATAGAGAACACATATGGCCGATTATGATCTTATCGTATGGAACGACGGGCTTGTCACCGGAATTGATAAAATTGACGAGCAACATCAAATCCTTATTAATCTTTTTAATGAGGCCAATACCAAGCTGACTGCAAATAATAATGCCGATTTTTTGGAGCAAATCACGCGTGATTTGCTCAGCTACGCCCTGTATCATTTTGAAACCGAAGAGGAATTAATGCAGAAATACGGCTACAGCGAGGAAAAAACCGGGGATATTGAGAGGCACATCCTGCAGCACCGCAGTTTTTCGGCTAAGGTGGTCGCCGTACATAATGATATTAAAGCCGGGATTCTGATTTCGCGCGAAGATTTACTTGCTTTCCTCAACAGCTGGTTAATCAATCATATCCTGAACACCGACAAGCAGCTGGCTGCGTTTTTGTTGGCATCGGAAAAATATCGTTCTGAAAACCCAACCTAATAACCGGATCGACGTGGGATTTTAAAATAGCTTTTTGAATTCCGGCATAGCCATACAATTGGGCTATCCGGGGGGTTACAGGGAAAGCGGAAAGGGTCTTAACACCATATCAGGAAACCGGATGGCATCCTGATATGGCCAGGTGAAGATTAGATTAAGCTTTTCAAAGCTTCAAACTTTTTGGCTGCATCTTTTAATGCTTCTTCGGCTTCTTTTACCTTGGCTTCTTGAGCAAGTTTTCTGGCTGATTTCAGAACGTTATTGGCTTTTGAACGAGCTATATCAACTTTATCGTTAGCATTGATTTCTTTACTTGCATCGGATGCTTCTTTGATCAGATCGGCCAGTGCATCGCCTTCTGTGCCGTTAGCTATAGCGTCAAGGGCTGCCTTAATTTTTCCGGTTACCAAATCAATTGCATCAGCAGGAGCATATGTGATTCTGCCTTTATCTGTTTCAGCCAATACTGAAGTTGAAACAGCGCCCATAGAAGCTGCAATTAATAAAGACAGTAAGATTTTTTTTAAAATTTTCATATTGCACTCGACCTCAAGTCATTGTTATTTTTTGATTAAATTGGCTGTGTAACTATTAATGACAATAGCCCTACACCGGGAAAGATTTTAACACAGTTCGAAACTTATCAACCAGCTGTGGAGTGGTGAAAAGAGTGATTTTTAGCGAGTTTTATTTTGGAATTTAAAAAATCAGATTCAATCGCGGCGCTAAAATGATTGAATCTGACTTAACGGCAGTTTGTTACTTATGTCCTGCGTCGTAAGTTACTTTCATTTCTTTGAATTGAGCTAAAGAAGCTTTTAATGTTTCTTCCGCTTCTTTGGTATTGCCCGCTTCAAAAGCTTCACGAGCCACTCTCAATTTATCGTTAGCTCTTTGACGAAGACGTTCGGTCAGTTCATAACGGAATTCTTTTTGCAGCTGGCGAGCTTCGGCAATGGCGGTCAGAGTGTCTTCTTTGCTGCCGTTTTTTTCGATTAAGCTGATTGCTTCTTCGATTTTAGCGATCGTGCCTTCAGCCGCTTCTCTAACTACCGCATTCGGATCTTTCTTTTCAGCAGCAAAAGCAGTCGATGAAATTGCAGCCACAGACATCGCCATAGCAAGTGAAATTACGATTTTTTTAAGTATTTTCATTGATTATATAACCTGAATATTGTTGATATTTTGTGTCAGCATAACGATTAAAATGAGAGTTTATGCAAGAAAGCAAGAATTCAACATAATGAAAGGCTAATGCCGCAAGGCATTCTAGCATAGAAAAATTAATTGTTCCTTTTTAAAAGCAATAAAAACCCTTTTTAAATAAAGGGTTATCAAGGCTTACAAAAGCATCTGTTCTGCCATTCAGGTGAAAATAGGCGGAATTATTCATCATCCCTTTTGATCTCTATCAACATTTCTCCCGCCTGATCTTCAGATACGATAAATAAAATCGGCGCGCAGCAAACCGAACAGTCCTCGTAATATTGCTGCGGCCCGGAACTCGTATCTACCAACACATCTACGGATTCGCCGCAATAAGGGCAGGAGATCGTAATTTCATCAAGATCGTGCATTGTTAAACCCTTCTCACTAAGGCGTCCAACCAGGACATCGGCAGAATGCGTTTAAGAAAAGCAAACAAATAGGTCGGAAAAGTGACGTAATAACGCATCTTTGGCCGTTTGGCTTCCAGCGCATGGATAACTTTTTCGGTCACGGCGGAAGCCGGTAAGGTAAAAGGAGCTGCCGGGCCTTCCTTTTGCAAACGCGCTTCCATCGCTTTATAGGTTTCTTTATGGTAGCTGTGCGCCGGGTTTATATTTTTCTTGTACAGGGCAAAAGCGTTTTTCCTGAAGTCGCTCATAATCGGCCCCGGTTCAATCAGCGAAATATGGATGCCGGCGCCGTAAAGCTCCAGGCGCAAGGTATCGGCCAAGCCTTCCAGCGCAAATTTGCTGGCGTTATAAGCGCCCCGGTAAGTCATCGCGACGAGGCCTAATACAGAACTATTGTAGATAATCCGGCCATGCCCCTGTTCGCGCATCAACGGTATCACCAGGTTGGTCAGTTCATGAGTGCCGAACAGATTGGTTTCGAATTGAAATCGGAGCACATCGCGGCTTAAGTCTTCAACGGCGCCCGGTTGACCGAAAGCGCCGTTGTTAAACAACGCGTCGATTTTTCCGCCGCTTAGTTCAACCGCCAAGCCGACCGCATGTTGAATGCTGTTGCTGTCGGCCAAGTCCAGCTGTATTGCGGTAAAACCTTCCTGTTGCAGCCGGGTCACATCTTCCGGTTTTCTGGCCGTAGCAATAACCTTATGTCCGCGTTTTTTTAATTCAACCGCAGTGGTGTGGCCGATGCCGGTAGAGCAGCCGGTGATTAATATTGTTTTCGATGAGTTCATTTAGGCGCTGACTGGGTTAATTCCTGCTCGGTAAAATGAAAGTTTTTTCCGCTGCTGCAATCGACTGAAAAAACCAATGCCTTTTTGCTGCTTGTTCCATGCAATTCGGATCCTTCAACACGATTGCACAGCCCTGAAGCCAACGCTTTTTCCGCCGCTTGTCTTCTTAAGCGTTCAATATCGGGAAGCCTGGCCTGGTAATTTTTGACCGGCTCGGGTAATTCGTCGAAATCATAAGGCGGAATAGAGAAAGCCGAGAATTTCTCGGGATTATTTTTAATGAGAAACCGGTTTTTTGCGCTTTCGCTCATCGCATCCTGTTTAAGCTGGTTCTGTTTTTTCAGCAATTGTTCTTGCTCCAGTTTTTCATCCTGCTGCTTTTGTTCTAAAACCTGTTTTTCCCGATCCGGTTCGTCGGGAGAATTAGCACTGCCTGTTTTGACATTAATTTCTACAGTCTTATGTTGCTGATCGCAGGATTTTGCTTGGTAATTTGTCTTGCCGGCAGCATCCGTGCATTTGTAAATCCCTGCAAAAGCACAGACGGAAAACAGGCTTCCTAAAATAAACAATGTAAATCGCATGTTTTTCCTCGGTTGTTCTATCGATCGAAAGAGTATAAGAGATAAAGGCTATCGGGTAGATTTTTTGTGCAAGGTAATAACAATAAATTAAAAAATTTAACATCAACTATTATTATTAGCTAAGTGAAATCTTGTTGATAAGTCTTTTTCTATATTTAAAATCAACATGTTATTAGTGACGGTAAAATGCTGTTAAGGTTATCTGCATCCTGTGTGCAGATTGTGGATAACTACGCCGTTAATGTTATTCACAGGTTCATCCACAACTTATTAAGAATTTCTTAACAGAGTTGCTCTATGTTGCCCCAAGCCGGAACTGTATAAAATAAGCGCTTTTTCATTGAAAAATGATATTCAGGCAATATATCAAACCCGCTTGGTCCTTAATGTGTAAGGCTTTCGTACCGTGGATTTAAAAATAAACAACATCATGTCAGAACAACTATGTTAGAAAACAACGGCAATACAAACACCGTCCAACCGGCATTGATACGGTTGAAAAACTATATTAACCAGGAGATCATCGGCCAGGATGTGCTGGTTGAACGGATGCTGATCGGATTGTTGGCTGACGGCCATATCCTGGTTGAAGGCGCTCCGGGACTTGCGAAGACCAGGGCTATCAGCGTGTTAAGCAAAGGTATACAAGGCGACTTTCACCGGGTGCAGTTCACCCCCGATTTATTGCCGGCCGATTTAACCGGCACTGAAATTTACCGCCCGCAGCAAGGCACTTTTGAATTCCAGAAAGGGCCTTTGTTTCATAACCTGATCCTGGCCGATGAAATCAACCGGTCGCCGGCGAAAGTGCAGGCGGCGCTGCTGGAAGCGATGGCCGAGCGCCAAATAACCGTAGGCCAGGCGACTTATCCCCTGCCGAAATTGTTTATGGTGATGGCGACGCAAAATCCTATCGAGCAGGAAGGCACTTATCCGTTGCCGGAAGCGCAGCTGGATCGTTTTTTGCTGCATATAAAAATCGATTATCCGAAAGCGGAACACGAAAAAAATATTTTGCATTTGGCCAGAACGGAAGCGCGTTCGGGCTCGGTAAAAAACAGCGGCCAGTTCGAGCCGATCGGGCAACAGACCTTGTTTGACGCACGCAATGAAGTGCTGGATCTGCACATGGCGGAAAGCCTTGAAAACTATTTGCTGCAAATTATTCTGGCGACCCGCAATCCCGAAGCTTACGGGCAGGATTTGGCAATGTGGCTGCAATATGGCGCAAGCCCCAGAGCCAGCATCGCGCTGGACCGCTGTTCCAGGGCCAAAGCCTGGCTGGCGCAACGCGACTTCGTGACCCCGGAAGATATTCAGGACATGGCCTTTGACGTGTTGAGGCATCGCTTGATCCTGTCTTACGAAGCCGAGGCGGAGGGCATCACTACAGATCATTTTATTAAAGAACTTATCGCCAGAGTCGCCGTACCTTGATGATTTTTGCTAAACAAGCTGGCCCGGCCAACGAATTGATTTCAGTGTCGTTAAAAACACTGGTCGATTTGGCGAGACCTGCGGCAGGCATAAAACTGAAACATTCGGCCATACGTTCCGGGCAAAGCGGCGGTTATGTGTCCCGGTTCAAGGGGCGCGGCATGGAGTTTGAAGAGGCCCGTGTTTATCAGCCCGGCGACGACATACGCAGCATTGATTGGCGGGTTACCGCGCGTACCGGCGAACCCCATACCAAAATGTTTCGCGAAGAACGGGAAAGGCCGGTGTTTATTTCCGTCGACGACCGTCCGGCGATGCACTTTGCCACGCGCGGCGTGTTTAAATCGGTGCTGGCCGCCAAACTTGCCGGTTTGCTGGCCTGGGCCGCCCAGCATCACGGCGACAGAATTGGCGGGCAGATATTTACCGGCAATGTATGCCGTGAATTAAAGCCGCAAAACGGCAAACATGCGGTATTGCGGTTTTTAAATGCAATCAGCAGCAATCGCTTGGATCAAGTACAAGCGGAGACTAACGCCGCTTCCGCCATTACTTTGGAACAGGTGCTGGCAAGGCTTATCCAGCATGCGCGTCCCGGCAGTCTGGTTTATATCATCAGCGATTTTCGCGGCATCAACGATCAGGCCGAAACCCATCTGGCAAAGCTGTCGCGGCATTGCGAGGTAGTGTTGATTTTTGTTTACGATCCGCTGGAGAGCCATTTGCCGGAAAAAGGCCGTTATCGTTTTATCGCCATGGATGGCGTGTATGCCGCAAGCCTGTCAGGAACAGGCGCGGCGACCGGCGACGAGCGGGATGTGGTTGTCGATACCCGCGATAGGCAGCGGTTATTGAATTATCAGCAACATTTTACCCGGCGGCTGCATCAGCTGGAGCAGACAGCAAAAAAATTGGGCCTGGCGTTTATTCAATGCAGCACCACAGACGATCCGATACAACGTTTAAGATAAATGAACCCAACTCTCCTTAATTTGAAAGACATCCACGAACCCGAAGCCATAGGCTGGTGGCCTCCGGCTATCGGCTGGTGGATCTTGGCGGTGTCGATTCCGTTGCTGGTTATCTGCCTGATCTGGCTTTATAAAAAATTTACCCGCAAAACCGCGCTTAAAACCGCCGGCAAAATATTGTTGGAGATCAAACAGGATTCAGCCCGCGATAACTTGCAGAAATTATGCGATCTTTCCGTGCTGGTCAGGCGGGTAGCGATCAGCATGTCGCCACGGGCAAAGGCCGCCGGATTAACCGGGCGGCAATGGCTGGCGTTTCTCGACAGTTCGGTCAAAGGCACGCCGTTCAGCGAAGGCATCGGCCAATTGCTGGCCGATGCGCCCTATCGAAAAACGCCGCCCACGGAACTGGAAATTTCCCAATTAACCGACTTATGCGAAAGCTGGCTTAAATCCCAGGCTAAATTAAAATCATGATTCACTTTGAATGGCCCTGGCTGTTGGCCGCTTTACCTTTGCCTTTGCTGATCCGCTGGCTGGTTTCAGCCGATATGCCTGCGGAACAGGCGGCGTTGAAAGTCCCGTTTTTGGATGATTTTTCCGATGTCGAAACCATGGCGGTTTCCCAAACCCGGCGCTGGCCGTTATGGCTGGCGGCTGTTGCCTGGTTGCTGTTGGTTGTCGCCTGCGCCAGGCCGCAATGGCTGGGCGAGCCGATTGAGCAGGCGGTCAGCGGCCGGGATTTAATGCTGGCGGTGGATTTGTCCGGCAGCATGGAAGAACAGGATTTTGTTATCAACAAACGGTCTGTAGACCGGCTGGCGGCGGCTAAAATGGTTGCCGGCGATTTTATCAACCGGCGCGTCGGAGACAGGGTGGGTTTGATCCTGTTCGGCACCCAGGCCTATTTGCAAACCCCGTTAACCTTCGACCGGAAAACGGTGATGACCTTATTGAATGAGGCGGTTCTCGGCCTTGCCGGTGAAAATACCGCGATAGGCGACGCCATCGGCCTGGCGGTCAAGCGGCTTAAAAATGAGCAAGCCAACAGCCGGGTGTTGGTGTTGATGACCGACGGCGCCAATACCGCCGGTGAAGTTTCGCCGTTAAAGGCCGCGGAATTGGCTGCTGCCGGCCATTTAAAAATTTACACGATCGGCATCGGCGCGGATGAAATGATCGTGCGCAGTTTTTTCGGCAGCCGCAAAATAAACCCGTCCGTCGATTTGGATGAAAAAACCCTGATCAAAATCGCCGAGAGCACCGGCGGTCAATATTACCGGGCCAGAAATACCGATGAGTTGAATAATATCTACATGCGGCTGGACGAACTGGAACCGGTTGAAAAAGACAAACAATATTTCAGGCCGCGCAGCGAACTGTATTACTGGCCGTTGTCGCTGGCATTGGCTCTGGCCGCAGTTATCGCTTTGTCCAAGGTGCGCTTGTCATGAACATAGCCGACTTTCATTTTATCAGGCCGTACTGGTTGCTGGCGTTGATACCGCAGCTTCTGATACTGGCTTTAATGCTCAGGAACAAGCTGAGTCAAGGCAACTGGTCGACGGTATGCGATGAAGCGCTGTTGCCGTACCTGTTGCAGGAAAAAGCGGTCAACCGGAGCCGTTGGCCGCTAACGGCCGGAGCCGTTGCCGCCCTGCTGATGATTATCGCGCTGGCCGGGCCAACCTGGGAACGGCTGCCTTCGCCGGTGTTCAGGAACGATTCGGCCCTGGTGATTGCGCTGGATTTGTCCCGGTCGATGGACGCCGGCGATATTAAACCCAGCCGCTTGGTTATGGCCCGTTACAAAATCGCCGATATTCTAAAGCAGCGCAAAGACGGCCAGACCGCATTGCTGGTTTATGCCGGCGACGCGTTCACCGTAACGCCGTTGACCGACGATACCGAGACCATAGACAGCCAGTTGTCGGCATTAAACACCGATATTATGCCCAGCCAGGGCAGCAATACGGTCTTGGCGTTGGAAAAAGCCGCCGAACTGTTCAGGCAGGCAGGCCTGCAAAAAGGCCAAATCCTGTTGATCACCGACGGCGTCGAGGCCGACAAAACCCTGACCGCAGTAAAATCACTGGACAAGTATTCGCTATCGATACTGGGCGTAGGAACGGATGACGGCGCACCGATAGCGCTGCCGGAGGGCGGGTTTCTGAAAGACGGGCGGGGCGATATTGTGGTGCCGAAATTAAACTCCGGCGAGCTTAAAAAACTGGCGCAGGCGGGCAATGGCGTTTATCAAACCATAACGACAAATGACGCGGATATTAAAACCCTGTTGGCAACCCTGGATAAACCGGTAAAGCAGCAGGACAAGGCAAACGAAAACTTGTTATTGGATCAATGGGCGGACAAAGGCCCCTGGCTGTTATTGCCGGTTTTGCCGTTGGCCGCTTTGACGTTCAGGAAGGGATTGCTGTGTTTCGCTTTATTGCTGATCCTGCCGCTGCCCAAAAACAGTTACGCCGTTGACTGGAAGGATTTATGGCGGACCAAAGATCAACAGGCGCAACAGGCTTATAAAAATCAGGATTATGCCAAGGCGGCGGAACAGTTTGAAAACCCGGATTGGAAAGCGGCGGCGCATTACAAGGCGGGTCAGTATGACAAGGCGTTGGAGAACCTGAAAAGCAGCAAGTCCGAAAGCAGCGCCTATAACCAGGGCAATGCGCTGGCGAAAGCCGGTCAGTTGGAACAGGCGATAAAAGCCTACGACAAAGCCTTGGCTGTTAATCCTGCCGACGCCGACGCCAAACACAACAAAGAGGTCGTAGAAAAGGCACTGGAAAAACAAAAGCAGGAGCAAAAACAGCAGGATCAGCCAAAAGACGACAAGCAACAGTCCAAAGGCGATTCCGAGCAAAACAAGGATGGCGAACAATCGGAAAAATCCGATGACCAGAAGCCCGAGCAAAAACCGGAACAGAAGCAATCGGACAAGCAACAATCGGAAGAAAATCAGCAGCAAGATAAAGCCGAGCAGAAAAAACCGGAAGACGAAAAACCCCAGCAAGCCGAGCAGCGCAAAGACGAAGCCGAGGAGCAGGCCAAACAGCAAGAGCGTGTCGAGGCCCAGTCCTCGAAAGAACAACAGCAGGCTAATGAGCAATGGCTGAAAAGGATCCCCGACGATCCGGCCGGTTTGTTAAAACGTAAATTCAAATATCAATACGGGCAGCGCGGCCGCCAATCGAGCGGCGATGCAGGCGGCTGGTAGGCCCGGTTTTTACTGGTTTTTTAAAACGCTTAATTTCAGACCGCTTCGTATTTTTATGAGATTCGCGTAATACCCGTTGATTAATCCAAATGACGAACATGAACGCTATAAAAAAATTATTCCTTCTTTTGTTACTGCTGAATTTTGTGCCTGACGCTGTTGCCGCACAAATTGATGTGTCGTTTGACCGCAGTTCGGTCAGCCTGAATGAAGCTTTCCAGATCATTTTTACCGCCAACGGCACGCCGGATAACGACCCGGATTTTAGCCCGCTGGAACAGGATTTCGAGATACTCGGACAAAGCCAGAGCAGCAATTCGTCCTGGATTAACGGGCAGTCCAGCAAGACTATACAGTGGACGCTTAACGTGATGGCCAAACATCCTGGCAGTCTGGTTGTTCCGCCGGTGAAGTTTGGCGATGACGTCAGCCTGCCGGCAAGTATCTTGGTTACTCAGGTGATAGCCAATAAAGCCGTCGATACCGGCGATGATTTGTTTCTGGATGTCGAGGCAAGCCCCCAAAGTCCTTATGTGCAATCCCAAGTTCTGTATACCGTGCGGCTGTACAGAAGAGTCGAAATCGCCCAAGCCGGCCTGAATGAACCGGAACTGGGCGATGCGGTGATTGAAAAACTCGGCGATGACACCAACTACAACACCCAGATCGATGGGGTGAACTACCTGGTTACCGAGCGGAAATATGCGATTTTTCCGCAAAAAAGCGGTTCTGTGACCATCAAGCCTCTGGTATTGACTGCGGAGGTTGTGGCGCATAGCCGCCCGAATTTTAACGGTTTTTTTAATTCCCAGACGACCAGGACCAAAAAGATATTATCCAAAGCGGTGACGCTGGACGTGAAGCCCGCTCCCGCCGCGTTTACCGGGCGGCATTGGCTTTCGGCCGAACAACTGGTTTTAAAGGAAGAGTGGTCGGGCGACAACCAGCAAATGAGAGTCGGCGAACCGTTGACCAGAACCCTGACATTACTGGCAAAAGGTGCAACGGTCGGCCAGCTGCCGGAGATCAATGCCGTCAAAATTGACGACCGGCTGAAAACCTATCCCGACCAGCCGGTATTGCAGGAACAGAAAAAACCGGAAGGCCTGATCGCGTTCAGGGAAGAAAAAATAGCCATCATTCCGTCAAAAGCAGGCTTCTATAAATTACCGGCGATAGAAATCCCTTGGTTTAACAGCCAAAGCCAAAAAATGGAAGTCGCCAAAATTCCCGAAGCCTCCATCACGGTGATGGAAGCGGCAGGAACCCAGCCGGCTCCGTTTGTGCCGGCAGCTCCGGCGGTGCAACAACCGCAACAAGCCGAAGAGGCCGCGCCGGTTACGAACCCGCCGCAACAGCAAAATGTCTGGTTATGGGTTTCGGTGTTTCTGGCGATAGGCTGGTTGGCGACATTGGTTTACTTTTTGGCCAAGCGCCCGGCTAAAAAGCCGGTTGTGGAAAAAACCGAGCCGGAAATACGTTTGGCCGATAGCGTAAAAAAACTCAAAAAAGCCTGCATGGATAATAATGCCGCAGCCGCCAAGGACGCTTTGCTGGCATGGGGGCGGCAAAAGTCCGGCGCCGCAAGCCTGAGCGCTATCGCCGAGCTGAGCGATGCAAGGTTGAGGGATGAAATTTTGCTTTTGAACCAGGTTTTATATGGCAAGACGGCGGAGCCGTGGCAGGGCAAAAAATTGTTCCAGGCGTTTGTCGAAAACAAAGCCAGGGAAAAAATAGCGGCTACGAAAGATGACAAACTGGAGCCGCTTTATCGTTTATAAAAGCATGGCGGCAGGAATACACGAAGAACAGCAAAAAACAAAGATAAAGCTTCGTGTTCTTCGGGAGTGGTTTAGATGTAGACCGGAATAAGGTCATCCAAGTCTGTCCTGAGCTTGTCGAAAGGGCGCGTAGCGCGAGGTGGCGTTTCCGGCGAGTTCAGTAGTGTTTGCCGGAAACGCCAGTTCTCGCTGCCGCTCGAATCGGCTTATTCTGGCCTACGTTACTGATGTAATGAAACTCAACGATCAAAGCCAATGGTTGACGAGTTGGGCTTTGAGGCGCTCTGCCCAGTTAACGGCTTTTGTTGGTCGATTACTGGACAGGGAATAAGCGCCTAAAGTCCGCCTCCAAGTTGGCAGGGCGATCTCCGAAGTTCCGCCAATAATCGCACAGCCCTTTAATGGTCTTCATATCCGTGTGACCGCAGTCCAGCATGATTTTCAGCAGCTCTAAGGTGGGTATAACCTTGGCATCAAACGCATCGGCCAGAGCAGTCATATCCTGATCGTCAGTGACTACCGGGATGTTCAGTTCAATTGCATAAGCGATGTGTAGGACATCCACACGCGAGGGACCCGGCAGGTCGGTTTGCACATGATCCCACAGGTACTCGAAGGTTTGGTCGATGGCGTTTTTCTGCTTTCGACTAATGTTTGGGAAGTGCTGGCGATTCAGGACATATTCGTCTTCGGTCACCCAATAGAAGGTGTTTTGTAGCTTGTAGACTTCTAGCTCTTTGTTGAGTTCGGGGAGGATATACAAGCAGTATTCGTTATCGCCAAATGGCATGGATAACAAGGGGCGGATGGTTTGGGCCAACCTAAGATAGGCATTGGTATCAACAAGTATTTTTGACTGGGGCATCAGGTTAACTCTGTGTGGATACTCCGGGCATCTAGGAGTGGCATATCCAACACAGTCTGAACGAAGCCAGGGCCTTTGTTGTTTTGTTTTAAATAGTGGCGCAACAAGTCAAAAAATGGTGTCTCGAACACATGCTCGACTTTGGCAATATAATCCCGTGCGCTGGGTTTGCCGTTATTGTCCCGCGCTATATCGACAAATAGCGTGTCGCTGAGGTTAAGGTATTTCTTGTTGAAGTTGGTTACGGCACCATCGAACGCCTTACCTAAATGGATTTCAGATTTGTTTACATGCAAAGCATACTTATTAACCTGCCTGATAACTGTATACGGCGAGATTGTTTGCGCATCGGCTAGGGTGACTACATGAGCAATTTTTGCTGCATTGGTAGGCTGTTGATTAATGCTGATATAGGCTTTTTCTGCTAGTTCGTGAGGATATAATAAGCTACCCGAAAACGCATCGGCAAAATCTTCGGCTTCATCACCGTCTAAGTTAGGCGACAAGCAATGCCCCAACTCATGCGCCATCCAAAACTTGAAATCGTGAATATTGGTATCAAGATTGAGATACACCCAAGTGCTTTGAGAATCCGGCAGGAAAATATGGACTGCGTTCTCATGGCGCTTCTTACTGCCCCACAACACAGGGATAACGACCGCTTGGAGTTCGCTAAAGCGACGAATCAGATGATTAAAATCAATGGTATCGGTTGCGCCCAAGTTAATGTCTTCCCGCACTTTCGTAGCAGCCTTACGCAGAAAGTCATAGTCGCAATTGGGTGACTTGAACACAGGTGGCATTTCCAGTGTATCGAACGGTAAAAAAGGAACCAATTCCCGCAAGAACCGCCCTATTTCCTGAGCTTTCTCGATATGATGATCTTTGGTTTTAGTGCCTTTCATTTTGCGAAAGGCAATTTTGGGGGCGTTAGGCTCTTCTTTGATTACCAGCTCGTGGAGGCCTAGGTTTAGCAGCTTACCTAGCTGAAGCAATTTATTTGGACGTGGAAAAGACTTATCATTTAGCCACTGAGAAACCGCCTCTTTAGATACGTCAAGCTTCTCTGCAATTGAGGTTTGAGTAAGCCCTGCCGCTTCAATGGCCTGTCGAGTATTTGTTGTATTTAGTCTCTTTTGCATGTGCTAAGTATATGTGCAAGTCAAGTTATGTCAAGTTTTGGTCTCTTCTAATATTAAATAAGTCTGTGGGTGGTTTTTTGCTACGTCGCCTTGAAATATTCCAGCGCCATAAACAGCGCCGCAATCGAACGGGCCTCGGTACATTCCCCGGTCGCTAATAATTCATTGATATTGCGTAATTTCCACGGAACAACTTCCAATTCTTCCGGTTCGTCGCCGTCCAGTTTTTCGGCATATAAATCCTGGGCGAGGACAATTTCGGTCATGTGTTCCAGATAGGACGGCGCGATCGAGAAAGAGCTTAAATGATGCAGGTTTCTGGCGCCAAAGCCGACTTCTTCTTTAAGTTCGCGGTTTGCGGCATCCATAAAGGATTCCCCGGCATCGGTCTTGCCTTTGGGCAGGCCCAGCTCATAGCGATGCACACCGGCGGAATATTCCCTGATCAACAACACCGTCTCGGCGTCCAGCATCGGCACAATCAGTACGGCGCTGCCGGGATTGCCGCGGGCCAGCCGTTCGTAGTTGCGCAGTTCGCCATTGGTAAATTCAATATCCAGCGACTCGATACGGAATAACCGGCTGGTGGCGATGGTGGTTTTGTTAAGGATGGTCGGTTTTTCAGCCATTGTGTTATTTTATTAAGTATTTTTTTGCAAATATAACGCACTATGATGATTGATTGGAAGAAAGTTGACACTGTTTTGCTGGATATGGATGGCACGCTGCTGGATTTGAATTTCGATAACCATTTCTGGAAGGAGTTTGTGCCGCTTAAATTTGCCGAAAAACAGGGCTTGTCGATAGAAGCCGCAAAGCAGCAGTTGCAGCCGCGCTTTAAAAGCATGGAGGGCAAATTGGAATGGTATTGTCTGGATTACTGGAGCGATGTTCTAGAGCTGGACATTGCCGGACTGAAAGCGGAAATTTCCGGGTTGATTGCGGTATTGCCGCATGTCACGGAGTTTTTAGAAAAAGCCCATCAGTCGCCCAAAAAAGTGTATTTGGTGACCAATGCGCATCGCGGCAGCTTGGGCCTTAAGATGGAAAAAACCTGTTTGCAGGCATTTTTCGACGGCATCATCAGTTCCCATGATTTGGGCTATCCGAAGGAACAAGCCGAGTTTTGGCGCTTGCTGCAACAGCGGGTACCGTTTGAAAAACAAAGCGCATTGCTGATCGATGACAGCCTGGCGGTGCTCAATTCCGCCAGGCAGTTCGGTATCGCCCATTTAATTTCGGTGAGCAGGCCCGATACCAAACAGCCTAAAAAAGAAATAACCGATTATCCTGCTATTGAGGACTTTCGGGAATTGATGGCCGGGCTGTAGGGTTATACTAACCCGGCCTGCGCGCTTGATTTGGACGTTTTCCCTGATACTCGCTTCTGGGTCTGTCGGGCCTTTTTTCAGGGATTACAATGTCGGCCAAAAGATCGGCGGTAATGGGCAGAACCGGAATTTTCTGTTCAATGTATTCTTCGATATCCGGCATTGAATAGGCATATTCTTCGCAGATAAAACTGATCGCGACGCCGCTGGCGCCAAAGCGCGCAGTACGGCCTATCCTGTGCACATAATCTTCGACGTCCTGCGGCAGGTCGTAATTAAACACATGGGACACGTCGGCAATATGCAGGCCGCGGGCCGCAACATCGGTTGCAATCAGCAAGGCGATTTTGTTTTCCTGAAAATCGGCAAGCAGGCGCTGGCGTTTGTCCTGCGGCACATCGCCGCTGAGCGCGGCGGTCTTGTAACCGTTAGCGTTCAGGACGTCATCGAGCCGTTCGGCGCAGCGCTTGGTGTTGACAAATATAATGCTGCGTTGGGGCTGATGCTGATTCAATATGCCGACCAGCAAAGGGATTTTTTGTTCATTCGACGGACAAAATGCGCTTTGCTGGATCGCTTTAGAGGTGACTTCTTCGGTTTCGACGCGAATCAAAACCGGATTGTTCATGTGTTCGTAAGCCAGCTCGGTGACTTTGTAGGATAACGTCGCCGAGAACAGCATGTTCAAACGCTGGTCCGGCGGCGGCATGCGCCGCAATAAATAGCGGATGTCCTTGATAAAGCCCAAATCGAACATCCGGTCGGCTTCATCCATCACCGTGACTTTGACGTTATCCAGCGTGAACGCGTTTTGCCGGTAAAAGTCGATGATACGGCCCGGCGTACCGATGATGATATCGACATTGGCTTTCAGGCTGTCCAGTTGTTTTTGATAGTCGGTGCCGCCGTATATCAGGGCAAATTTAAGCGTGAGATGCTTGCCCAGTTGCAATGCATCCTTGTGGATCTGAATGGCTAACTCGCGGGTTGGCGCGAGAATAATCGCTCTGGGATATTTGATTTGTTTGCTTTTGGCGGCGACTTTTGGCGTCGGTTTTTCCGCATCGATGTCATCGTCGGCTTCTATTTCTGCATCGTCCTCGGCATCATTGATTAAATACTGAAAAGTGGACAGCAAAAAAGCGGCGGTCTTGCCGGTTCCGGTTTGGGCTTGCCCCGCAACATCCATGCCTCGCAACGACAAAGGTAAAGCTCTTTTTTGGATCGGGGTGCAGTGATCAAAGCCGGCGTCTTTTAAGCTGCGTAAGATAGAATCAGACAATTCGAGATTGCTGAAGCGGGTTTGAGTTAAATGTGTATTGTTCATAGGCTATAGGATAACGTAAAAATCAAATCAGCTGAAATTGATTGACTACTCTCTTCATCCCTCCTATAGTTTTGCTTTTGATAATTGGAGAAATAAAGTGAGCGATTCAGTCCTTCATGTAAGCGATAGTGAGTTTAACGAAACTGTTCTTAAAGCTGCTGGTCCAGTGCTGGTTGACTATTGGGCTGAATGGTGCGGACCTTGCAAAATGATTGCGCCGGTCCTGGATGAAATTGCCAAAGAATATGCAGGCAAACTGACCGTTGTAAAATTAAACATAGACGAAAATCAGGACACTCCGCAACGTTACGGTGTACGCGGCATTCCAACATTGATGCTGTTTAAGGACGGCGAAGTGGAAGCAACCAAAGTAGGCGCATTGTCAAAATCGCAACTTGCCGCCTTTCTTGATAGCAATATTTAATATATGACCTCCATGGAAGGAGCGAATGATGCAGATGATTGCCCCGAGCAATCGCTGCTCCCCTACTCAGGCCTGTCATAAAAGGTTGGACGGGGCTGAGTACTTGGGTTACACTTATGCGGTGCGAAATCTAAGCGCACCCCAGCATACCGTCCGATAAACCACATCCCTGAATTATAATCCTGTCCTCGTAGTTGCGGTTTAACACCGTTTGTACTTTTTCTTGAGTCGTCCTTTTATGAATCTAACTGAGTTAAAACTAAAACAAATAAGTGAAGTTATTGAAATCGCCGAGTCCCTCGGACTTGAAAATGTCGCCAGATCCCGCAAGCAGGATTTGATTTTTGCCATCCTGAAAAAACAGGCAAAAGCCGGCGACGATATATCAGGCGACGGCGTTTTGGAAATTTTACAGGATGGATTTGGTTTTTTACGGACGCCGGGTTGCTCCTATTTAGCAGGTCCTGACGATATTTATGTTTCACCCAGTCAGATCAGACGATTTTCTTTAAAGACCGGCGATACGATTAGCGGAAAGATCAGGCCGCCGAAAGACAACGAACGTTATTTCGCGATGCTCAAGGTTGACCAGATCAATTTTGAACCACCGGAAAACACCAAAAACAAAATCACCTTCTCAAACCTGACCCCCCTATTTGCCAAACAAAGATTTGTTCTTGAACAGGGCAACGGCACCAGCGAAGACTTAACCGGACGCATCATAGATTTAATCGCCCCGATCGGAAAAGGCCAACGCGGCTTGATCGTGTCGCCGCCTAAAGCCGGTAAAACCATGATTCTGCAAAGTCTGGCTCAAGCGATAGCGGAACAAAATCCCGAGTGTTATCTGATTGTATTGCTGATCGATGAACGTCCCGAGGAAGTCACGGAAATGGAGCGTTGCGTGCGCGGCGAAGTTATTTCCAGTACCTTTGACGAACCGGCAACCCGTCACGTACAAGTTGCGGAAATGGTTATCGAAAAAGCCCGTCGATTGGTCGAGCATAAACACGATGTGGTCATCTTGTTAGACTCGATTACCCGTCTGGCCAGAGCTTATAACACCGTCGTTCCTTCTTCAGGCAAGATATTAACCGGTGGTGTCGATGCCAATGCATTGGAAAAACCCAAACGTTTCTTTGGTGCGGCGCGGAACATAGAAGAAGGCGGCAGCTTGACCATTATCGCCACAGCTCTGGTTGATACCGGTTCAAGAATGGACGAGGTTATCTACGAGGAATTCAAAGGTACCGGCAACATGGAGCTGCACCTGGATCGCAAAATTGCCGAGAAAAGAATTTACCCGGCGATCAACATCAACCGTTCCGGCACCCGGCGGGAAGAATATCTGGTTGATCCCGATACCCTGCAAAAAACCTGGATCTTGCGCAAGATCCTTCAGCCGATGGATGAAACCGCGGCGTCAGAATTTCTGATCGGTAAGCTTAAAGATTTTAAAACGAATGCGGAATTTTTTGATTCGATGAAGCGGTAGCATCAACTTGGGAGCCGGCGCATATACTCTCTTTTATTCACCACGAAGGCACGAAGGACACGAAGTTTAGTTTTTTCTTCGTGCCTCGGCAATTGCTCCTGCATTCATGCAGTCGTTCGTGGTGAGAAAAATGCTTTTGATCAGCCTTTTGGCGGCACATAGCCTTCCGGCATGTCGTTGTTGCCTTCAAACAGAAACTTGGTTCTTTCTTCGGCTAAAAATGTCCTGGTCTTAGGGTCGAAGCTGGCTAATCTTCCTTCGTTAATCAGCATGGTTTGCTTGGCTAACCATTCCTTCCAGGCTTGCTTGGATACTTTCTCAAATATCTCCTGACCCTTGGGGCCTGGAAACGGCGGCGCATCCAGGCCTTCGGCTTCTATTCCCAATTTTACGCATTTAACCAGTCTAGTCATTTTATTCTCGTTTGTGATTGTTGGAGCAACAGCTTAATCGGTGCGGCTAAGCCAAGCTGATTAGCGTGTTCAGCTTTATACCAGACAGTTTGGCCGGCTTCCATCACAAAATTTATAAGGTTATCGGATTGAATCAGCAGCGGCGTGTAATCCAAATGGTAGTGGGAAAAAGTATGGCGCCGGGTTGTCAGCGCCTGCTGGTCGGCAATATGAATGCTCCGGGTTAGGCACCAGTCGTGCGCCGCCTCAACGCTGTCAAATTCCGGCAGACTCCATAAGCCGCCCCAGATACCGGTTGGCGGTCTTTTTTCCAGCAATATCCGGTTGTCGGCATTGCTCAGCAATAACAGGGTCAGTTGTTTGACCGGCAAGGTCTTGGCAGGTTTCGGCGTCGGGAATGCCGATACATTGTCTGTACGCCTAGCCAAACAACCGGTATTAAGCGGGCAAGCCTCGCAAGTCGGCTTGCTGCGGGTGCAGACGGTTGCGCCCAAGTCCATCATGGCCTGGGTGTAATCCGCAACGCGCGCTACGGGAGTCAGCTCAGCGCTGATCGCCCACAGTTTTTTATTGACCGCGCTGTTGCCCGGCCAGCCGGAAACGGCTTTAAAACGGGTCAGCACTCGTTTGACATTGCCGTCGAGAATCGGGTGGCTTTTATCAAAGGCGATGCTCAATATGGCTCCCGCCGTTGACAGACCTATGCCGGGTAGATCGATCAGATCATCTAATGTATCAGGGAAGTTGCCACGTTCGTCAACGAGCTGCGCCGTTTTGTGCAGGTTGCGGGCGCGGGCGTAATAGCCCAAGCCCGACCAAAGATGCAGAACCTCATCTATAGGCGCATTCGCCAAACTCGCCACATCGGGGAATTTTTCTATAAAAACATTGAAGTAAGGGATAACGGTAGCGACCTGGGTTTGCTGTAACATGGTTTCGGAAAGCCATACGCGGTAAGGTGTAAGGTCTTTTTGCCAAGGCAGATCTTTACGCCCGTATTGATCGAACCAGGCGAGGATGTTTTGTTGAAAAGCTGAAGGGGTCATAGCAAGCGGCCTACTTTAGGAAGTTCTTTAACAGGTCGCCGACACCAGGGCCTAATTTTTTGTCGATTTTGTTGATCAGTTTTTCAATCTTGGCTTTGTTTTGATCGGTTAATAGTGAGGCTATATCAATTGTATAAGACGGCTTGTCCAGCGTTCCTGCAATATCAATGGCTATGGCGGCTTTAACTTGTTCAGGTTCAGTGGCGGCTACCTCATCATTAAGCAGCTTGGCGTCGATTTTATAGTCCACGGCTTCAGAGTTCAGGTTTATGTTGCCCTTGCCATCGACACGGAGTTTGGAGGATTTGGCAACAAGGTCGTTGTTTTGAATGACGCCGTTGTTGATCGTCGCGGTACCGCTCATTTCTGTAAACAGCGTCTGGTCGGTTTTAGCATCCGCAGGCAAAGCGGACCCCTTAATCAGCGCTTTGCCGCTATCGATTATTTTTTGCAGGTTAAAACCCTTAATAACCGAATTTTTAACCAGGAAACTGAACTGGCCATTAAGCGATGATTTTAGTTCACTGGTTTTGTTGCCCTGCCCTTGCAGCTGAGTTGTCGCATCGACGATGCCGCTGATTCGGGCTTCACCGTGATAATCTTTTAGTAACGGTTCAATTTGCACATGGTCTATTTTTTCGTTTACGGCCAACGTCGATTTGTCTCCGTGCGCATCCACGCTCAGATTGCCGGAATAAGCACCCTGATAAAACTGCTGAACCGACTGTTGCGTGGTCACTGCGCCGTTTTTAGCGTTCAAATTTAACTGGATGTCCTGCATCGTCAAACCGTTGGCCTTGAGCTTGCCCACCGCCACAGAGCCTTCGGCATTGAGATTTCTCAAGGTCTCAACGGGTAAAGCGGAAGCGCCGACAGCCAGTAAAACGGCAGGGGTGGCTATCGGCTTGGATGATTTATCGGCAGGCGGTAGATAACGATCGACATCAATCGTATCAATGTCCAGCAAAAAGCCGATAGCAGGTTGGGCAAAGTTTTTTATGCCGACAGAGCCTTTGATTTGGCTATCGTCCAGCGTCATTACCAGATTTTTAAAGTCAGCCGAATCGGCCGTAGCTGCGAGGTCAAAATTAACGGCCAACTTGCCCAGCGCGTTGGCATCCTGCATGACCGGCAAGACGATGCCCAGTTGCTGCATAAACTTGGCGGGACTGAACGACGCAATGCTAACCGGCCCCTGAAAAGACGGCTTGTCCTTGATATTGGCGCCGGTCAATTCGGCAGAGAGTGCCGCATCGCCGGATTTGAGCTGCAATCCTGAAATCTTGGCTGTTTGTCGGCTCATATTCAGCGCTGTATCGGCGACGGCCAGTGCCGTCGTTAACGATTTGCCGGGAACAGTTTCGCCGGATGTCGTTACCTGCAAATCGCTATGGACTAGCGCAATACTATCGAGTTGCTCATTAACGCTTAATTCGGTACTTAGTTTGATAGTGTGAGCTGTTTTGGATTCGGTATCCGTAGCGGTCAGGGTAGCGGCAATGCCAATCGGTTCATCAAAGGCGAATTCATCGGTATTCAGGTTAAAGTCTTTTATTTCGATGTGCTTTTCGGCTTGCAGGTCGTCCCAGTTAATCCGGGCATTTTCAATAGCAATGCCCCCGATCTCAAAATCCGCCGGTGCAGCGGTGGCTATGGGCTGTTCTTCCTGTTTGCCGGCGGCGGCAGCCGGCGCTACGGTTTTGGTGTCGTCAGAAGCGGTTAGATCGCTCCAGTTGGCGATACCCTGTTTGTTTCTGGCAAGGTTTAAGACTAGGCCTTTTAAGGCGATGCGGCTGATTTCTATTTTTTTCGACAACAGCGGCAGTAGCCGCACTTTTACACTGCCCTCTTCAATTGTTGCAAAGGGGCGATCTTGAAACCCGGGCGCGTTACTGAGTTCAATTTTCCCTGTTGAAATGCTGGCCCAGGGAAATAGCGAGAGTTTTAATTCGCCGTCCAGCACCAGTTCCCGGCCGGTCTTGTCCTTAACGGCGGCGACAATTTCAGGCTTGAAGTCATTGGGATCGAAAACGAATGGCAGGATGCAGACAGCGGCAATCAGCAGAAAAGCCATTGCAGCAACAGTCGACAAAATGATTTTAAGCGGTTTTCCCACACTACTCTCCTTGCGTAAAAAAATGTAATGACAATCAATTATGGAATATGATTATCTACTTATAACAGCTGTTGCCGGTTAAGCGCCAGTTGGGTAGAGTGTAAACACTGTATATTTATTATAATTAAAAAAATGAGGTGTAAAAATGTTGCATTTGGCTAGATTTGCCGGAATTGCGGTTCTGGTATGGTTTTATTTGAGCGCAAAGGAAAAGGGTGAGTCGCCTCTTAATTGGGCTATCATTGGATTAATCGGCTATTGGATTACTTGGTGGGTGATCAAGCTGACGGTGGTTTCCGCTTTGTCCGGTATGGTTGCTAAAAATCCTATGGGAACTTTTTTGTTGTATCAGATACCCGCTTTATGTGCAATCGGCGCGGCTTTTTTAATCAGAAAAAAACTGTTGGCGGATGCCGCTGAAAAAGATTAGGTTGGATGTAAAGTTTCGGGCGAAGCGGTGCGGCGTTGCCTTTTTTAGCGCCACCTGTCTTGGCCGGATCGATTGATAAGGGGGTTAGCTCCCATAACTGATTTTTTTATCAATGAGCCGAAAAACTGTTTTCCCCCGTTCCTCTTTGGCTTTCCATATCTGATCGCCAATCCTGACTTCGACACCGGTACAGAGGGTATGATCCACAACAACTTTGGCGTACTCGGCAAACGATATTTCGGCGAGCAAGCTTTCTCGGATAGCTTGATGCTGGGCGATTTCAGTCGTCAGTTTATCCAGGGTGCGGCGCGCTTTGTTTAGGAGGCCGTTTTTGTCTTTTTCAGGGTTGTTTTCAATGAAGGTGATAATCTTTTTTATATCGTCCTGATTTTTTCCATTGGTTTCGATCTCACGGTCAATAGCATTCAGCTGCTCTTGGGTATGCGGATTTAAGCCGGCTTGAATGTAAGTTTTAATGCCGACATCAGAGCCGACTGAGGCGGCTTGTACCAGCATCATGGCGCGGGCAGTACCGCCTATGATCAGTCCTTTTTTGCCGCCGGGTTTGCCAACCAGGATCTGATTCATCGCGGTCAATTGATTATTCATGGAATATTCCTCAATGACGATGTTGGTGCCGGCTACAATATTGAAATATTTGGCAAAACGCACGCTAACCGAACCTTTACAGGAAATTTTTCCTCCAGCCGAAGCCGCCAAGCTGCTGTTGGTATCACTGTTGCCGATCACGCCGCCTTTGATGCTGATATTTCCGCCTGCTTCAAGTTCTGCGGCTTCAACGGTTCCGCCTATGAAAATATCATTTAATGCGTAAACCTTCATTCCTTCCATCACATCACCCAAGATATTAATCGTGCCGTCGAAACTTAGGTTGCCGGTCGAGATGTCCACTTTCGGTACGGTGATGGTGGGCGACACCATAACGCCATTGGGGATCAGCAGTGGTTGGCCGATGATTGAGGATACCAGCAGATCGCAATCGTCCGGGTCGAACGTGGCGCCTTTTAAATCTGAGGCGAAAGGTGTGTTCTGGCTAGGCTTTGGCGTAAGTATCTGGCCCAGGATATTTTTCCCTTTTTTTCCTTCGGTGGGAAGGGTGCGGCGCATGAGTGGATCGCCTTGCTTCACCAGAATCAGATTGCCAAGATTACGATAATCAGCGATGCCGTGTTCATTTATCTGGGGACGGCGCTCTTGCATTTCCGGCACCAGGCTATGGAACTGCGCATCCAGGCCCGGCACGGGCGGCATGCCTTGAGCAATCAGATAATCCGTGGCATGACCTTCTTTCAGTACGGCTTCGATTTCAGCGGATGTGATGAGGCCGCTGACGATGCCTTTTTCTTTCAAGGATTGCCGGATTTGTTCAAAGGTGACAGGGGCGCCTCCGTATGCGGGAGTCAGAGTTAGCCAAGCGCTCATCTTGTCTTTGGCGACAGTGATGGTAAACTCCCCATCTCGCCGCTCACCAATTTCCAGCACAAAACCGGCATTGGTATTGTTGTACATCTGTACTAAGCGGGAGAGCGCTTTTTCATCAAGGAACAGGTCGGACAGGTTTTGCTGGACTAGCATTTCTTTGATTGCAGCTGCATCCAGCGCAACTTTATATACTTCCGGTTCGAATACAGCAAGTAATTTGTTGTTTTCGTTCAGTCTGAATGTCAGAGCATCTTTATGTGTCGTCTCATCCACTGTTCGCTCCTCAGGAAAAGCTTGTAACGCTACTAGATATGAAAAGAGTCTGCATTATTTAACTACAATTATGTGAAGTATATCGCGTTTTTAATGAAAGCAGGGTGTTAAGACGGCTTCAGTTAACTAAAGGTTGTTCTGACCATTTGTCCGGTTAATTCAATTGGTCACAAAAACTATTCGATAAAGGCTGCTGTTTCTCAATATTCTGGTTTCAGAAAAAACAAACAGTATATATCCCATGTTTAGTACACTAAAAGTAACAGGTATTAAATTCCGCAGTTGTAAGTCTTAACAATAAAAAAATTTGTTTCTTTCTCATTGTTGTAGGTTACAACGATTATTATACGATAAGGCGGCTGGACAACATTGATAGATAAAGATTTCCCGGATTTTTATAAAAAGCGCAAACAGGCATATTGAATGATTTTAGTAACGGGCGGCGCCGGATTCATCGGTGCGAATTTTGTGTTGGACTGGCTGGCGCAATCCGATGAAACAGTCATCAATCTCGACATACTTAGCTACGCAGGCAACCGTGAGAATCTCGCTTCATTGGCAGGAGATGAACGGCATCTTTTTGTACAAGGCGACATCGGTGATTCCGCCCTGGTGACTAGTCTACTCATCCAGTACCAACCCCGCGCCATCATTAATTTTGCTGCGGAAAGCCATGTGGATCGATCCATTCATAGTCCGGAAGACTTCATCCAGACCAACGTCGTCGGTACTTTCCGGCTGCTGGAAGCAGTGCGTGCCTATTGGAGCAGCCTGCAAGGCGAAGTCCGGCAAAATTTTCGCTTTCTGCATGTCTCTACCGATGAAGTTTACGGTTCACTTGCCAAGGATGATCCGGCATTTTCAGAAACCCATCGCTACGAACCCAATAGTCCTTACTCGGCGAGCAAAGCAGCAAGCGACCATCTGGTTCGCGCTTATCATCATACTTATGGATTGCCTGTGCTCACCACCAACTGCTCCAACAACTACGGTCCGTATCATTTCCCGGAAAAGCTCATTCCGTTGATGATCGTTAATGCCCTCGCAGGTAAGCATTTGCCTGTGTATGGCGATGGACAGCAAATCCGGGACTGGCTTTACGTTAAAGACCATTGCAGTGCTATTCGTCGGGTACTCGAAGCAGGCAAAGTCGGCGAAGTTTACAATATCGGAGGCTGGAACGAAAAAACCAATATCGACATCGTCCACACTGTTTGCGAACTGCTTGATGAACTCCGTGCCCGAGTAGATAGCAAGAGCTATCGAGAACAAATTACTTATGTTACGGATCGCCCCGGCCATGATCGTCGCTATGCTGTTGACGCGAGCAAGATAGAACGTGAACTCGGTTGGAAGCCTGCGGAAACTTTCGATACTGGCATTCGAAAAACGATTCAGTGGTATTTGGGAAATCAGGGCTGGGTTGCCAACGTCCAATCCGGCGCTTACCGGGAATGGCTTAAACGGAACTATACTGGGCGTGTCGTATGACAAATCTGTTGGAAGAACGTTGCACGTTGTGGCTGCACGAAAGGCGATGGGCAGGGCGGCTCAACATGAAAGCCCGTCTGTTTGGAAAAGTCGGTCACGTATGTTGGGAGTGGCAACGCAGCTCTGCGCCTGCGGGTGAGCTGTTGGCACTGGATATTCCTGTGTGGCGACTTCATTAATCTGGAAGGCATCGCCCAAATCGTGGGCGCTATCATCTCCATGTTTACTGAAACTTTTGAGAAGCAATCATGACCCAACGCAAAGGCATCATTTTGGCAGGCGGCTCCGGTACGCGGTTGCACCCGAGCACATTGGCGGTATCCAAGCAACTCCTGCCGATTTACGATAAACCGATGATCTACTACCCTCTATCCACGCTGATGTTGGCAGGAATACGCGATATTCTGATTATCTCCACACCGCAAGATACGCCGCGTTTCGAGCAACTGCTGGGCGACGGCAATTCGTGGGGACTGAATCTGCGGTATGCCGTGCAATCTTCGCCAGATGGGTTAGCGCAAGCGTTCATCATCGGTCGGGAGTTTATCGGTAACCATCCTTCAGCTTTGGTGCTAGGAGACAATATTTTCTACGGGCACTCGTTCCAGAGCCAATTGAAAAAAGCCTCTCGGCAAAGTGAGGGAGCGACGGTGTTCGCCTATCATGTTCGCGATCCGAAACGTTATGGGGTGGTGGAATTCAACGTAAACGGGCACGCTATTTCGCTGGAAGAAAAACCGGACCAACCCAAGTCCAACTATGCCGTCACCGGCCTGTATTTTTACGATAATGTGGTGGTGGATATTGCCGCGAATCTCAGGCCTTCGTCGCGTGGCGAGCTTGAGATCACCGATGTGAACCGTCTCTATCTTGAGCGCGGCAAATTATCGGTTGAAATCATGGGGCGAGGCTATGCATGGCTGGATACCGGCACGCATGAATCTATGTTGGACGCCAGTCAATTTGTTCAAATGATCGAGCATCGGCAAGGATTAAAGATCGCCTGTCCTGAAGAGATTGCCTATCGCCAGGGATTCATCGATGCTACACAACTGGAGAGGCTTGCCGCCCCTTTGTTGAAAAGCGGTTATGGCGATTATCTGGTGCAGGTGCTTAAAGAAAAGGGTTTCTCGCAACGAAAGTGATTCAAACAGTTATCTCCGATTGATTACCTGTTTAGTTTCGCAATTAAGTGGTATATTTTGCTGTCAACTTAAAGATGAAAAGCAATGGGACGAGTATTACACGGAATAGCCACGACTAGGCACGCTACCAGAGTAAAAACACAAGCGTCTGGGTTCCGCAGTGTCGCATTAATCCCAAAGGAAGCATCGATAAATCTCCCTGTATGGGATATTATTATCGATTAAAATAAGCCCAATACTTAATCCGGTAAAGTATTGATAATCGGTTAGTATTATCTAATTAGTATTTTCCTTTTCGCTCATTTATGAAGTATAATTCCGGGTCTTATAATTCATTGTGTGTACTATCGTGGACGACACAATAATATCCAAGGGACGTTTGTGCGGTTGATTCCAATAATTCTTTGTGGTGGTGCCGGATCCCGGCTGTGGCCAGTTTCTCGTGAGCTGCACCCCAAGCCGTTTATACGTTTGGATGATGGGCAAAGTCTCTTGCAAAAGGCGTTTTTGCGAGGCGCATTATTGCCGGATGTGGAAGAAGTTTTAACCGTCACTAATCGGGAGCTATTCTTCAAAACAGAAGATGAGTTTCGTGAGGTAAATACTGGCGAGGTAGTAACATCCTTCATCCTGGAACCCTTCGGACGTAATACCGCTCCAGCAATTGCTGCTGCCGCTTACCAAATCGCCCAAAAATATGGTAATGATGCAATCGCGTTGGTGCTTGCCGCCGACCATTTGATTATTAACCAGCAAGCCTTCCAGGAAGCTGTGCTTAAAGCCGTCGAGCTGGCAACATCGGGCAAATTGGTTACTTTTGGTATCCAGCCCGACTCGCCCGAAACCGGCTACGGCTACATTGAGGCCGATGGCAACACGGTGCTGCGCTTCGTTGAAAAACCGTCACTTGAAAAAGCACAGGAATATCTTGCTTCTGGCCGGTTTCTTTGGAATTCCGGGATGTTCTGTTTTTCCGTTGGCGCTATGTTGCAACAGATGGAGCAGTACTGTCCGCAGATTCTTATCGCTACAAAGGCTTGTATCGAGCAGTCACGATTCGCCGAAGGCAAGGGCTATGCGCTACTTGAGCTCGATCCCGATACCTTCGCTAATGTTGCTGATGACTCCATTGATTACGCGGTAATGGAAAAATCGAATCAGGTTGCCGTTGTCCCGTGCAATATCGGTTGGAGCGACATAGGCACCTGGACGGCGTTGGGTGATCTTGCCGAGCCTGACGCCGATGGCAACCGAATCCAGGGCGATGCTCTGTTGTACGATACACGGAACTGCACCATCCAAAGTAGCGACCGCTTGGTTGGCGCGGTTGGAGTGGAAAACCTCATTATCATTGATACGCCGGATGCCGTTCTGGTGGTCGACAAATGCAGCGCACAGGATGTAAAGCACATTTACTCAGAATTAAAGATCAAGGGTCACGATGCACATAAATTCCATCGCACCGTCCACCGGCCATGGGGTGTATATACGGTACTGGAAGAAGGAAATGGTTTCAAGATCAAGCGTATCGAAGTCAATCCAGGGGCGAGCTTGAGTCTGCAAATGCACAGTCATCGGAGTGAGCATTGGGTTGTCGTTAGCGGCATTGCAAAGGTCATTAATGGTGAACGAGAAATCGTTATCAACACCAACGAATCCACATTTATTCCTGCTGGCCATAAACACCGCCTGCAAAATCCCGGGACTGTGCCTTGCGTGATGATCGAAGTGCAAAGCGGCGACTATGTTGGTGAAGATGACATTGTGCGCTTTGAAGATGTCTATGGCCGTGTGTAAGTATTAAGTAGCAGCTCTAATGATCTTGCTTCGGCTATCCGGCATTTATCGTTTTCGCGGTTTTATTTATGAAAGCGTTCGGCGCGAGTTTGCCTCGCGCTATCGAAACTCCATGTTGGGCGCTGCTTGGCTGGTGTTGCAGCCTTTGGCGCAAATTTTGGTGTTTACGCTTGTTTTTTCACATGTGATGCGAACGCGTCTGCCCGGGGTTGACAGCTCTTTCGGCTATAGCATTTTCCTATGCGCCGGCCTACTAACTTGGGGGCTTTTTGCCGATATTTTGAATCGTAGCCAAAACATGTTTCTGGACAATGCTAATTTGCTCAAGAAATTGAGCTTTCCTCGTATCTGCCTGCCTATTATCGTTAGCCTTAACGCTTGTATAGGGTTCGCCATCATTTTTAGCCTTTTTGTCGGATTTTTGTTGTTCACTGGCAGTTTTCCTGGTTGGGCGTTCTTCGCTATTGCACCGGTTCTGCTGTTGCAAATTCTTCTTGCTATTGGAATGGGCATGGTTATTGGGGTGCTCAACGTTTTTTTCCGTGACGTCGGGCAACTTTTCGGCATTGTGTTGCAATTCTGGTTTTGGCTCACACCGATCATCTATCCGCTTGCCACATTGCCGGACTGGGCGCAGCGTATCGTGATGCTAAATCCCATGACTCCACTGGTGGTGGCCTATCAGGGCATTCTCGTTCAGGGTACGATGCCATTGTGGGCTAGTCTATGGCCAACTGCACTATTGGCCTGCATGCTTTGTTTTCTCGGCATGCGTCTTTTTCAAAAGCACGCAGGTGAAATGGTAGACGAACTCTGATGGGTACTATCACTGTTACACAATTAGGTAAGGCTTATCGCCAATACCCTACCCGTTGGTCTCGTCTCATAGAATGGATTATACCGGGACATAAACCTCGGCACAGTCTCAAGTGGATACTGCAAGATATTAATTTCAGTGTCTCCCCCGGTGAAGCCGTTGGCGTTATCGGAGTTAATGGCGCAGGCAAGAGCACCTTGCTTAAATTAATCACCGGCACTACCCAGCCAACAATCGGTTCGGTGGAGATGGAGGGGCGCGTCGCCGCACTGTTGGAATTGGGTATGGGTTTTCATCCCGATTTTACCGGTCGGCAGAACGCCCTGATGGCAGGGCAGTTGCTCGGCTTGCAGGCACATGAAATCGATCTCCTCATGCCGGAAATTGAAGCTTTTGCAGAAATTGGCGATTACATTGACCAGGCTGTGCGCGTGTATTCTAGCGGCATGCAGGTGCGCCTTGCGTTCGCAGTGGCTACGGCTGTGCGGCCTGATATTCTGATTGTGGATGAAGCACTTTCAGTCGGCGACGCATACTTCCAGCACAAGTGTTTTTTAAGAATCCGACGGTTTCAGGACCAAGGCACCACGCTCCTGTTTGTTTCCCACGACCTTGCTGCTGTTCGAGCCCTTTGTGCTAGAGCCATCTGGCTCGATAGTGGCGCTGTTCGTGAGATTGGTGAAACAAAAGACGTTCTTGATGCTTACGCAACGGCGCTATATGCCAAGGAACAGGATGTTGATAATGCTGCAAAGCAATCCGCAGTGAAAGACAGTGTAATAAAGGAAGTTTCCAAACAAAAACGCGATTGCAGACTTGATTTCATAAATAATTCAAATCTGAGAAACGATATCAAAGTTTTTGAATTTAATAAGGATGCGGCCCGCTGGGGAGATGGCCTAGCAAAGATTACGCATACCTACCTGCAGGATGCTAATGGAACCCCGGTGAGTTGGATAATCGGAGGGGAAGAAGTGGTGCTTACGATCGAGGCGTTAGCTTTGCAAGAGCTATGTGGCGTATTTGTGGGGTTTATGGTCAGGGATAAGTTGGGGCAAACTCTTTTTGGCGACAACACTTACCTTACGACAATTGATTCACCGGTGACCATAAGAGCGAATCACCGATTTAAAACAACATTTCGTTTCTTGATGCCTATATTACCTCAGGGTACTTATGCAATTACGGCTGCTATAGCGGTTGGTACCCAACAAGATCATGTTGCTCATGAGTGGATCAATGAGGCCATTTTTATTGAGTCGCATAACGGATTTGCGGTAAGCGGGCTGGTTGGAATACCTATGCATGCTATTGAGATTGGTGAATTCATATAGCGTGACTCACCGCTAAGTTTCGTGAGATAAGTCGGTTAGTTCCTAATCCAACAAAATGAGGTAAATATAAAATGGATTCAAGTCAAAATTTTCTCACGCCTTACTATCAACGGCACAACCAACGGCGCCAAGAGCACTTGGCTAGTTTAGGATTGCCTATTGCGGGTAAAACTGTGCTTGAAGTTGGGTCGGGAATTGGAGATCACACATCCTTCTTTATAGACAGAAAGTGCAAGGTTACAAGTACAGACGGGAGGCAAGAATTACTAGGTATCTTGCAGGAAAGACACCCTCAGGCAGCGACAATTTTATGGAACGTTGAGTTACCCCCTTCTGAATTTATTCCAAAAAGTCAGATCGTTTACGCATATGGCATTCTTTACCACACAAGAAACCCCCAGTCTGTGCTAGAGAACTTGGCCTCTCTTTGTACTGAAATGTTATTGCTTGAAACATGTGTTTCTTTTGGTGATGAAGAACTTGTCAATTTAACCAGTGAAACGATTGGTGATCCAACGCAGGCCCTGCAGGGAACTGGTTGCCGTCCAACAAGACCGTGGATTTTTAAATCGCTTAAAAATCTTTTTCCCTTTGTGTATTTAACTAGAACACAACCTTGGCACGAGGAGTTTCCAGTCGACTGGACTAATCCTGCCGAAAAGAATGAGGCGGGTTTAAGCCGTTCAGTTTTTGTTGCCTCTAGAACACAGCTTTGTAATCCTAATCTGTCTACTGAATTGCTTAATTACCAAGGGCGATGATAATGGATCCCATGATTTCCTATGCCCAGAACGGTGAAGACGTTATTTTAAAAAGAGTTTTCGGCGACAAGAAAACAGGTTGCTATATTGATATTGGTGCTTCTCATCCGGAAAATTTGTCTGTTACCAAATATTTTTATGATATGGGGTGGCGAGGAATTAATGTAGACCCTTTAAAAAATAGTATGGAGCTTTTTTCGCAAAGTAGGCCTGACGAGCTAAATTTAAATGTCGCAATTGATATAGAAAAAGGATTCCTCGATTTTTATGAGATTACTGATTACCCTGAATTGTCAACATTCTCTGCGGAAGCCGCAGCGTCTTTATTAGAGGCTGGTCACAAGGTGATTTGTTATCCAGTTGAGAGAATAACGGGAAATGAATTATTTGAAAAATATGTAGAGAGCCCCGTTGATTTCTTAAAGATAGATGTTGAGGGAAGAGAGCGCGACGTAATCCGCTCAATTGATTTTCACCGATACAGACCTAAAGTCTTAGTGATAGAGGCTACAATTCCTAACTCTATTTTTCCTGGATGGGATAATTTTGAATCCATTTTTAACTTCGGGGAATGGGAGCCGATATTGCTGAATAGTGGATATATTTTGGCTTATTTTGATGGGTTAAATAGATTTTACATAAGCGAAGAAAACAAAGAAATGTTGAGCTGTTTTCAAGTAGGTTTATGTCTTTGGGATAATTTTTTCATCCATTCGCAAGTTAAGCGTATTGCAGATCTTGAATGGAATTGTGCGGAGAGAATGAAGCAGGTCGAGATGCTGACTGGGATGCTGAAGGAATCAGAGACTGACCGTGAAGCGCGAGGGACGCAGGTCGAAACGCTTACGAGGATGTTGGAGGAATCAGAGGCTGATCGTCAAGCGCGAGGGACGCAGGTCGAAACGCTTACGAGGATGCTGGAGGAATCAGAGGCTGACCGTGAAGCGCGAGGGACGCAGGTCGAAACGCTTACGAGGATGTTGGAGGAATCAGAGGCTGATCGTCAAGCGCGATGGACGCAGATTGAAACGCTTACGAGGATGCTGAAGGAATCAGAGACTGACCGTCAAGCGCGAGGGACGCAGATCGAAACGCTTACGAGGATGTTGGAGGAATCAGAGGCTGATCGTCAAGCGCGATGGACGCAGATTGAAACGCTTACGAGAATGCTGAAAGAGAAGGAGGCTGAGTGAGCGTCGCTCTTGACTGATTTGCAGGTTTTGTTTGCTCGCATGGGTTGCTGGCGGACTAGATTATTAAGCTGGACAGAAGTAAAGAAATTAGCAGAATGGATCAGAACACCCAATGAATAATCAACTTAGAACTATCGCGGTAGATTTAACCCCCGTTCTGCCCGGTGGAGAGAACGGGGGCGCGAAGATATTCGTGCTCGAATTGCTGCGCCGCTTGGCGGAAATGTCGCCCCAGACGCAATTTGTATTACTCACGCAAGTGGCATCGCACGAAGAGCTTGCGACATTGGATCGACCCAATATGCGTCGTCAGATGGTCGTCGGGCAAGTGCTGGCGAATTCCCTACGTCCACGTCTACTAGGCCTGGCTTCCCGTGTTTTGCCTCATTTACCTGGCAGGCTGCGTAGGGTTGTTAGCCGACTAGGTTACAAAGTGAATGCGATGTTGAAGCGCGGCAGTTCCAGTGCGTTGTTGCGCGACATGGCAGCCGATCTGCTTTTCTGTCCATTTACCGCACCTACATATTTCGAGCCGGGGGTTCCGACGGTCTGCACAATTTATGATCTGCAATACAATACCTATCCCGAATTCTTTGCGGCAGAGGATGTTGCTAACCGCGAGCGCACCTTTATAGAAGCTTGTCGTCGGGCAACGGTCCTCGCCGCAATATCCGACTATTCGCGGGATTCCGCTATAGCGCATGGCAACCTTGCCTCGTCTCGAATACACACCATTTACCTGCGCATGGCTCAACGCATTGCGCCGGGAGTTGAAAACGATAAAGCCATATTGAGGCGTCATAATCTCACCCCGCAAGGATATCTAATTTATCCCGCCAACTTTTGGAGGCACAAGAACCACGAAATGCTCCTTACCGCCTTTGGTATGGTTAGGCATCAGGGACTGTCGGTGGATATTAAGCTGGTTTGCACCGGTGCTCCGGGGGCGCGGCAAGACTGGTTGATAAGTGCGGCACACACCATGAATCTGGGTGATCATGTTCTTTTTCCGGGGTATTTGTCCGATGCAGATTTGGCAACCTTGATAGCCAATTGCAAAGGTGTGGTGTTTCCTTCACTTTATGAAGGTTTTGGTTTGCCGGTCATTGAGGCTATGGCTGCGGGTGTTCCAGTGGCGTGCAGCAACACGACTTCACTCCCCGAAGTGGCAGCCGATGCGGCTATTCTATTCGATCCACGCGTTCCAACCCAGGTTGCGCAAGCCATGATTGCTCTGGTGGAGAATGAAGCATTGCGTGCACGGTTAATTCAGGCAGGGCAACGTCGCGCAGCTGAATTTTCAGACTCAGAGTGTATGGCACGGGAATATTGGGAGCTGTTCCAGCATGCTTTGGCCAACGTAAAGCATGAAAATTTGCTGACCGGCGCCTATGCTGATGGCTGGGTCGGACACTGTTTACACATACAAGTGGCCCCCGCAGCGAACAAACAAACGTTGGCGATTGAATTCTCAGTTCCGGAATGGCTGCCGGAGCGGCGTCTCACAATGCAAGTGAGTCTTCATGGAAATCGCCTAGGTGATTCGTTTGTATTCGACCATACGACTAACGCCGCTCTGTCTCTGCCCATAGAGCCTGCCGGGGGGGGGTACGAAGTCACGATTACTCCGACTTTTGTGCCGGCCTACACAGGCCATGGTAATGATCATCGTGAGCTTTCGGCGATATTGCAGAAATGCGGTATCGTCCATGCCGATGGCAAATATGACGCATTATTCCCCGAGAAGGTTAACGCATGAAATTCAGTATTGTCACTCCCTCCTATCAGCAAGGACAATTTATTGAGCGTACGCTGCAAAGTGTTGCCAGCCAGACAGCACCAGGCGTGGAAGTCGAGCATGTGGTTTTTGATGGTGGTAGTACCGACAATACAGTTGAAATACTTAAACATTTCAGCCCGGCGGTGCGATGGGAATCAAAAAAAGATAACGGGCAAACCGATGCCGTCAATCAAGGCATCCGTGCCACTGATGGCGATATCATCGGCTGGCTGAACTCTGATGACATTTACTATCCCGATGCCATTGCCCGTGTAGCAGCCTATTTTAAAGTTAACCCGGAAGTTGACGTGGTCTATGGCATGGCCGACCACATCGACCTTGACGACCAAGCCTTTGAAAGTTATCCATCGGAACCCTGGGATTTCGGGCGCCTTCAAGAAACTTGCTTTATTTGTCAACCGGCCTTGTTCTTCCGGCGGGGAGTAGTTGAGCAATATGGTCTGCTCGATGATTCGCTGAATTACTGTATGGACTACGAATTATGGCTCCGGTTTGGTAAAGCCGGAGTGCGATTTGGCTATCTTGAAGAGAAGCTCGCCGGCTCTAGATTGTACGCAGATAACAAAACACTAGGGGCGAGGGTAAAAGTGCATAAGGAAATCAACGATATGTTCAAAAAGCTACTCGGCAAGGTGCCGGATCGGTGGTTGTTTAATTACGCGCATGCCGTGGTGGAAGCTAAATTAAATCGTAATGCGGCACCAAAGCGTTTTGTCTTAGAACTCGGATTAAGAGCATTATTCTCCGCCCTGTATTGGAATCGCAGTATTTCTCCGTCGATGCGTAAAGAAATTAAGCGATGGATTTTTAATCATGAGTGAGTTTTTTACTTTCTCGTTATCGTATCGGCGGCGCTGTCGTGACTTTTGATTTACTTTGTACCTTTTGTTCTGGTGAAAGTCTAAAACAGTTGGTGGAACATTTTTTGGTATGGATTCAGCCGATTCTTGTTAATTATCCTCTGGCGGCTCCATTAGTGTTTATTGGGGTGCATACTCTTATGGCTGTTTTCTTCTTGCCTTGCTCTCCAATGACGCTGATGGCCGGAGTGTTATGGGGCGGCGGATATGGGTTGGTCGTGTCCATATGCGCGGCGATGGCGTCTTCAGCAACAACGTTTTTTTTGTCTCGCAGCTTCTTGCACGGCAAGATTGAAAAAGTACTTGTGCAGCGCTATCCGAAAGTAGCAGGAATGTTGGTGCAAGCGGTCGTCCATGACTGGAAACTTATCGCCGTTTCGCAGCTGAACCCATTGATACCTGCATCTACAATGGGTTACGTTTTCGGCCTAAGTCGGATTACTTTTACACGGTATCTTATGTTTTCCGGAATATTCATGCTGCCTCTTCAGGCTCTGTTTGTGATGACTGGGCATTCGGTAACGAGCATATTTACAGCTGACGGGCATTGGGAAATAGCTTTAGCGTTGATTCTCCTTGTTCTCACCGTGCCATTGGTAACCAAACGTATTTATAGAAAACTTTGTCAATTATTTGGAGTTAAAAATGGGGCGTGAGTTAGCCAAGGTTTCTGTGATTTTGTCATTTTACAACGAGCGATCGGTACTTCCTGAATTGCTGCAGCGGTTAAGGGCGGTTTTTTCCACGCTGATAGCAAACAAAGACGTAGGGTCGTATGAATTTATTTTTGTTAATGACAACTCAACCGACGAGTCCGAGAAATACCTGCGATCCGAATTGAAGAATGGCGACATAGTGCTTATTAATATGTCTCGTAATTTTGGTGTTTCGGAATGTGTTATGGCGGGAATGACTCATGCTACCGGTGATGCAGTGATTTATATGGATGCCGATTTGCAAGATCCACCCGAGGTAATTTTTCAGCTTATCAATGCTTGGCAGGCGGATGATGAGGCGGAAGTCGTCTACACCACGCGAACCCGTCGTGAAGGCGAGCATTGGTTGAAAATGCTCGTAACAAAGATTGGATATCGGTTCATTAACGCCATTTCGGAAATTGAATTGCAAGTTGATTCAGGGGACTTTAAGCTCCTGTCTCGACGCGCGGTCGATAATCTTCTTCAGTTGAAAGAAGATAAGCCATACATGCGTGGGCTTGTCAGCTGGATTGGTTTTAAGCAGGTCCCGGTGTTTTATGAGCGGTTAGAGCGATTCGATGGTCGCGAAAATACCAAGATGAATGTTTTGAGCAGGAAAGTAATCTATTATTGGCTTGACCGGGCATTGATCTCTTTCTCGGATGCGCCACTCAAGTTGATGCTTTTTTCGGGTTTTGGCTTGTCCATAATTTCATTTTGCTACATATTTGTTGTGTTTTTACAAAAGATATTAGGGGTCTCGGTACCCGGTTGGGCGGCAATTATGTCCGCCATACTCTTCTTAGGTAGCATACAGATAATGATGCTTGGTTTTATCGGGCTATACATAAGTGCGATATTCAAGGAATCAAAGCGACGTCCGCGGTACATTATCAAAGAAGTACTCCGGCCGGCTGATGCAGGTTAGTGCTACTTTCGGAACTATTACGCGCCATTTGTCGTCAAAATTTGCCCCACCTCCCTCGGTAGGTTAAAATTAACAAAGTAAGTAAGGTATAAGTAGCTATGAATAGGCGTTATTCTTATTATCGCTACATGCGTATATGTTCATGGTGAGGGATTTCGGTCTCATTGCAGTTTAGTTCACCTGTTTCAAGTCACTTTTTTCATTACAGCCATGTCAGGGGTTAGATGTCTGCCATGGTAGTGTTGTTATGTTTTATAACCGGATGGTAATAATGGATGTTTTGTTCGTCAATCCCGACTCTTCAGCTAAGGCTTATCAAGGGCTGGCAAAAGTTTATTCGGCAATAGAGCCGCCAACATGGTCTCTGTTATTAGCAGAGTCCTGTCGTTCGAAGGGGTTTGGGGTTGGTATTCTTGACTGTGATGCGGAAAGGTTGTCTCTTGAGCAATCGATACAAAGAGTCCAGGACTTAAAACCTCGTCTTGTTGTCTTCGTGGTTTACGGACAAAATCCAAATTCCGGAACTACAAGCATGATTGGTGCATTAGCAATGGCAAATGCGCTCAAAGATCACCACCCTGAACTTCCGATTTGTTTTGTTGGGTCTCATACCAGTGCGCTCCCAATGGAAGTGCTCTCTTACGACTGTGTCGATATTGTGTTGCTCAATGAAGGCGTATACGCCTTGCACAATCTTCTTAAGAGCAATCTGGGCGAAGATTTGCAACATATCAAGGGGATTGGATACAAAAGGCGAGACGCCTCAAACGCCAGAATTCCTACGCTCAACCCGCCACAGGCGATAGTGCCGCAGGATCGGATGGATCACGACTTGCCGGGCTATGCTTGGGATCTCCTGCCTTACCGGGAAAAGCCGTTAGATCTCTATCGCGCGCATTTTTGGCATGCAGAATTTGACCATGATAAGCGAACCCCTTTCGCAGCGATATATACCTCGTTGGGTTGTAATTTCGGCTGTAATTTTTGCATGATCAATATCGTTAATCGCGCCGACAACGGCGATGATGTTAATGCAGCAGATTCTCGTGGGATGCGCTTCTGGAGCCCTGAATGGGTAAGCCGTGAGATGCGAAAACTCGCAGATATGGGTGTGCGCACCCTGCGAATCAGCGACGAGATGTTCTTTTTAAATCGCAGATACTATGCCCCGATACTTCAAGAGGCCATTGATCAGGATTTTGGTTTCAACATGTGGACCTATTCCCGCGTCGATACGGTTCGTAAAGACGCGCTCGACCTGTTCAAGCGTGCAGGGGTTAACTGGCTCGCGCTTGGCGTTGAAGCAGGCAACCAATTAGTTCGCCAAGAAGTATCGAAAGGCTCCTTCCAGGAAGTCAATATTCGCGACGTCTGCAAAACGATTAATGATTCCGATATCAAAATAATCAGCAATTACATTTTTGGATTCCCTGAAGACACTATGGAGACCATGCAAGAAACATTGGATCTTGCACTGGAACTCAATACCGAAATGGCAAATATGTACCCTTGCCAAGCATTGCCCGGCAGCCCGATGTACAACATCGCCAAGAAAAACGGCTGGGCTTTACCTGACTCCTATGAAGGTTATGCTTTCTTGTCATATGAAAGCCAACCCCTACCGACCAAATATGTCAGCTCAGCGGATGTCTTGAGGTTCCGTGACGAAGCATGGCAAAAATACTTTACCAATCCCGCTTACCTAACGCTTGTTGAGCAAAAATTTGGCGCAGTCGAAAGAAAAAATATCGAAGATATGGCCAGCATCCACCTTAATCGTAAAATCCTGGGTGATTAATAAACGATGATTATCACACGAACCCCGTTCAGAATTTCTTTTTTTGGTGGCGGCACCGACTATCCAGGTTGGTATCGGGAACACGGCGGCGCGGTATTAGCAACTACTATCGACAAATATTGTTATATTACATGCCGTCGTTTGCCGCCGTTTTTCGAGCACAAGCATCGCATTGTTTACTCTCACATCGAAAACGTTTGCCATAACGATGAAATCCAGCATCCCGCAGTGCGGGCAGCGTTTAATTGGGCTAATGTTGTCGAGGGGCTGGAGGTTCACCATGATGGCGATTTGCCTGCGCGTTCAGGCTTAGGTTCCAGCTCCGCTTTTACCGTAGGCTTGGCGCATGCATTGTATGGCCTTAACGGTAAAATGGTTAGCCAAGACACGTTGGCGAAAGATGCTATTCATATTGAACAAAACATCATCGGCGAGAATGTCGGCTCGCAAGATCAGGTTTCGGCAGCATACGGCGGACTCAACCGCATTGATTTTCACCGAGACGACTCCTTTGATGTGGCCCCGATCATTCTTCCCGAACACAGACGCGAAGAGCTTCGTGACCACCTTATGCTTTGCTTTACCGGCTTCTCCCGCATCGCCGACGAAATTGCGAAATCCAAGATCGACAACCTCAAAAATCGCGAAACGGAACTCAAGTGCATGAGGGAAATGGTTGACGAGGCTATTGCCATTCTTACGAACATTGACGTCAGTATTGACGAGTTTGGCAAACTGCTCGACCTAAGCTGGAAATACAAACGCAGCCTATCAGACCGGGTTTCAACCCGGGAAATCGACCAGATTTACGATCAAGCTATGCGCGCCGGTGCAATCGGCGGCAAGATTCTTGGCGCCGGCGGCGGTGGATTTATGCTGCTTTTCGCAAAACCCGATAAACATGCCGCAATTCGCGAAGCCCTTAAAGACTTGGTGCATGTATCTTTCAATTTTGATGATTCCGGCAGTCGTGTCGTACTTTATCAACCCAACGGCCTGTGATTGATGAATAAAACAGATAAAATCTTTGTTGCCGGACACACCGGCTTAATCGGCTCGGCCGTTGCCCGGCGCTTGCAAAACCAAGGATATGACAATTTGCTGTTGGCCGGTCATGCTGAGCTGGAACTGACCGATGCCGTAGCAGTGGATCGTTTTTTTGACGAGCACTCGCCTGATTATGTGGTACTGGCTGCTGGCAGAGTCGGCGGCATTATCGAGAACCAGACCTACCCGGCTGATTTTATGAACGCCAACTTGGCGATTCAATTAAATGTACTGAAGGCGGCGCACCGCTCGGGTGTGCAAAAACTGATCCTGTTTGCATCCTCCTGCATGTATCCGCGCGAATGCCCGCAACCGATGGCGGAGACAGCGCTGCTATCAGGACATCCCGAGCCGACCAGCCTTGCCTACGCAATTTCGAAACTGGCCGGTATGCAAATGTGTCTCGCCTATAACAAGCAATATGGTGAGCAACGATTTATTCCAGTGATCCCTAATAGTGCTTTCGGCCCCAACGATAATTTTGACCCAAAATCAGGACACGTCCTCTCGTCATTGATCCGTCGCTTCCATGAGGCGCAGCAAACTGGCGTAGAAAGTCTGACTCTTTGGGGTAGCGGCACACCGCGTCGTGAATTTATCCATACCAACGATATTGCCGACGCCTGCATCGCGCTGCTCACCGGGGACACAACCGCGCTTGAACTGCCCCTAAATTTGGGAACCGGCAGAGATTTTTCCATTCGTGAGTTGGCTGAAACCATTGCCGGCGTAATCGGTTATTCCGGGACCATCGAATGGGATACAAGCAAACCCGACGGCGCCCCAAGAAAATTACTCGACAGCAGTCGGCTTCGCGCCTTTGGTTGGCAACCGGCTGTAAATTTTGAAGAAGGCGTTAAAGACACCTATCAGTGGTATCTCGACAATGCATTGAGTACGGAGACCCGCTCGTGAATATGAGTCCTATCGATCTACGCGAGAAAGCGCATTGGGTCTGGAGAGAAACATTGGCGGTACATCGCCGGGCTCCGGAAACCCGTTTGGCTTCATCGCTCTCGTCCATCGAAATTTTCGTAGCGCTTTACTATGGCGGCGTGCTGCGTTTCGATCCCACACAGCCGCTTGCCGAACATCGGGATCGTTGCGTTATCAGCAAAGGGCATGGTTCAATCTGCATGTACCCGATTCTGGCTGACTTGGGCTATTTCCCGCTTGACGAATTGAAACGAGTCTGCCAAACCGGCAGCTTTCTGGGCGGAATACCGGACCCGGTGATTCCAGGTTACGAAACCGTCAACGGCTCGCTGGGCCACGGCGTGGGTGTTGCGACCGGTATGGCTTTAGGCTTGAAATGCAAAGGCAGCGATCGCAGCGTGTTTGTCGTGTCAGGCGACGGCGAATTACACGAGGGCGCAAACTGGGAAGCGATCATGTTCGCTTCGCAACATAAGCTCGATAATCTGCACCTCATCATTGATGACAACCGGATCAGTATGCTCGGCTACACAGACGACATTGTTAGCCACGGCTCGCTCTCCGCTCGTTTATCAGCTTTCGGCTGGGATTGCCTTGAAGTCGACGGACACGATGTCGCAGCCGTGCAGGCAGCCCTGCTGAAAATGAAAAAAAACCGCGCAGGAAAACCTAAAGCACTGATAGCCAGGACCTTGAAAGGACACGGTGTGCCCGGCCTGGAAAACGCCCCGCTTTCGCACATCATGAACCCTAAACCGGAGCTGATTGACAGCTTGCTGGAGCAAAACCCATGAGCATTAAACCTCTTGCGATGCGCGACGTATTGCTCGACCGTATCTGGAGAGCAATGGCGGAAGACGCGAAGATTTACTTCGTTAGCGCCGATTTCGGCTCCCCGGTTCTCGACAAAATTCGCGCCGATTTTCCTGACCGTTTCGTCAATGTCGGGATCGCCGAACAAAATCTGATCAACATTTCTGCGGGCTTGGCGCTGGAAGGTTATACCGTCTTCGCTTACGCCATTGCCCCCTTCATTACCATGCGTTGCTACGAGCAAATTCGGGTCAGTTTGGCACTGCTTTCTGAAGTGCGGCCGATGAACGTCAATTTGATCGGCGTGGGTGCTGGTTATAGTTATGTCGTGTCCGGGCCGACCCACCAGTGCTACGAAGACCTTACCCTGATGCGCGCCCTGCCCAATTTCAGAGTGCTTTCACCATCTGACCATATCAGTGCCGGAGCCCTGTTTGACCGTTGCGCGAGCACTAAAGGTCCAAAATACCTGCGGTTTGATGCCCAAGTGTTGCCCGTAATCTATGAGAACGGCGCTCCAGACTTGGATGTCGGTTTTCATATTCACAGCACCGGTAAGGACGTTTGCCTGATAGCGACGGGCTACATGCTGCATACCGCTCTCAACGTGGCCGCGAACCTCACCGCTGCCGGCCATTCGGTCGGAATCATAGACCTTTTCGATATTTCCAATTTTGCCGCAGACCAGCTCCAGGCCGTGCTCTCGTCTTACGCGGGCATCGTCACTCTCGAAGAAGGTTTCCGTGGACGGGGCGGTGTCGATTCCATGTTCTTTGAATTCATTGCCCGGCGCGGCCTGTCTACCCGTATGCTCAATATTGGCGTCGAGGGAGGCTACCGCTTTGAACTCGGCTCACGTGAGGAACTGCACGAGCAGGTAGGAATCGGCCCTCAATCCGTGCTGAGCAGTGTAACAACGTTTGTACAATCACTTTCTGATTAATTTGGTGAAAATAAGATGAAATTTCCTTTGATGCGTAACAACATCCTGCGCGAAGATCTTGACGCAGTAATCGAACATTTGAAGCAGGACGATCCGATCCTGACTCACGGCGCCAACGTAAGAGCATTCGAAGCTGAATGGTCTGAATGGCTAGGTGTAAAATACAGCGTGTTCGTTAACTCAGGCGCATCTGCAAACCTGTTGACTATGGCGATACTGAAGATTCGTTACCCGGAAGGAGGAGAAGTCATTACTCCGCCTTTAGCATGGGTTTCGGATGTCGCATCTGTGCTGCAAAACGGATTCACGCCAGTGTTTGCGGATATTGATCCAACCACCCTGGCGATGGACCCAGCTCAGATTTTGAGCAAAATCACCGATAAAACGCGGGCGGTGTTCTTGACTCATGTACAAGGTTTCGACGGGCTGACTGACGAACTGATCGATGAACTGCAACGTCGTAATATTCCGCTGATCGAAGATGTCTGTGAGTCCCACGGCGCTACCCACAACGGCAAACGCGTGGGCAGCATTGGCTGGATATCGAACTTTTCGTATTACTACGCCCATCATATGAGTACCATCGAAGGCGGCATGGTCTGTACCAATGACCCTGATGTCTATCAGCAAGTCCGCATGTTACGTTCTCATGGTATGGTTAGGGAGTCTAACGACGAAAATGTACGCGCAGCCTATATAGCTGAATATCCCGAGCTGAACCCGGACTTCATCTTCGCGTACCCAGCCTATAATACACGCAATACCGAGATTGGCGGCATTATGGGACGCAGTCAGCTTAAACGTCTGGATCAAATCGTCAAACGGCGGACTGAAAACCTGATCCGGTTTTTGGATCAAATCGATTCATCAAAATATCGTACCGACTTCAAGTTGGAAGGATCCAGTAACTACGCCTTCAACCTTATTCTGAAAGAGCCGGATGATGCTCTAGTCGAACGCCTCATGCAAAAAATGCGCGAGTCTGGCGTCGAGTTCAGAAGAGGTAGTGCTGGCGGCGGCAACCAGATTCGTCAACCTTATCTGAAAGGTATTGTGCCTACCGGGCATCATCTTGAGTTCCCTGAAACGGAACACGTCCATTTCTATGGTTTTTACATCGGCAACTTCCCCGACTTGAAAAATGAGGAAGTAGACGAACTCTGCGCAATTATAAATTCGGTCTGAGGTAGCGCGCAGTGACCTCAGCCGTAATTCTTGCAGGTGGTTTGGGCACACGTCTTCGTAGCGCCGTACCGGACTTACCCAAACCAATGGCGCCGATCAGCGGGAGGCCGTTTCTTGAGCACCAGCTCGACTACTGGATTAAACAAGGGATCAATCGATTTGTACTATCCGTTGGCTATCGATATGAGGTGATTGTTGATCACTTTGGCAATCGGTATAAGGATGCCGAGCTTGATTACGTGATTGAGGAAACCCCGCTTGGTACGGGCGGTGGACTCTTGTTGGCCGCAGAAAAGGTCAGCAAGGACGAATCGTTTTTGCTGCTGAACGGCGACACCTATTTTGCTGTGGACTTGAAGACATTGATCGAATTTTCCTTGGCAAACGACGCGGATTGGTGCTTCTCTTTGTTTCGCACTCATGAGGAAGGGCGATACATGGGGATGGATGTTTCGCCGCAAGGGCAAATTGTCTCACTCAAGTCAGGTACTGGCCGACCAGGCCAGCTGGCAAACGGAGGCGTGTATTGGGTTAACCCGCGCGCCTTACTCAATGAACGATTTTCACCAGGCGACAAGTGTTCTCTGGAAGACGACATTTTCATGACTGCCATGGTTTCAGGCCAGCGCCTATTGGGCGTTGAGTTCTCGGGCGCGTTCATTGACATTGGCGTGCCTGATGACTATCATCGTGCACCAGAGCTACTTTCGTCATAAGAAGGACATCTGTTGAATACAATTGAACGACTCAAGAAAAACCTGGAAGCTTCCATACAGGCCAAGCATCAAATGCTTGCCGATGCGGAATGCCTTGAGCTGTTTTCCAAGGCTGTAGAAACCGTCGTCGACCGCTACAAACAAGGCGGGCGTATCTATATCGCAGGCAACGGGGGCTCGGCAGCTGATGCGCAGCACTTGGCGGCCGAGTTTGTCAGTAAATTGGCGCGCGACAGGGCTCCATTACCAGCCGAAGCCCTCACAGTAGATAGCTCCATTCTCTCCGCCATCGGCAACGACTACGGCTATGAGCAGGTTTTTTCCAGGCAACTGGCCGGCAAGGCAACAACCAAGGACGTCTTCCTTGGCATAACCACTTCCGGGCGGTCCCAGAATATTCTCAAAGCACTGGAACAATGCCGTACCATGGGTATACCGAGTATTGTGTTTTGCGGCGGCGATGGCGGTCAAGCAAAAGCGATGGCCGACCACGCGATCATTGCTCCAGGCAAAGCAACAAGCACCATTCAAGAACTGCATATCGTATTGGCGCACACGCTCTGTGAATGCGTCGAAGTGGCGATGTTTGGCGAATAATTTTTTTGACAATTTAGAAAGGAACACAATGAGCTACAATATTCTCGTCACCGGCGGCGCCGGCTACCTCGGTTCTACCATGGTTCCGGATCTGCTTAACGCCGGCCACAAAGTGACAGTGTTGGACAACTTCATGTTCAAGCAGACCAGCCTTAATCACGTTTGCAACAACCCAAACTTTTCTGTCGTCAAGGGCGACATTCGTCTTGAGAAGGTTATGGCGCCGTTACTCAAAAAAGCCGACATCGTTATTCCACTGGCGGCATTAGTTGGTGCTCCATTGTGTAACCTCGATCCCGTTGGCGCAACAACGATTAACCACGACGCAATCACGCTGATGATTAAGCTGCTGTCCAAAGAGCAAATCGTGCTGATGCCGACCACCAACAGTGCTTACGGCACCGGCGACGAAAACAACTTCTGCACAGAAGAATCCCCGCTACGTCCTATCTCCCAATACGCGATAGAAAAAGTAGGCATCGAAAAAGAACTGATGCAACGCGAAAACGCAATCAGCTTCCGCCTTGCCACCGTGTTTGGCATGTCGCCACGGATGCGGATTGATCTACTCGTAAATGACTTCACCTACCGCGCCGTTAACGATCGATTCGTCGTCCTGTTTGAAGGCTACTTCAAGCGCAATTACGTGCATGTCCGTGACGTCTCACGCGCTTTCCAACACGCAATCGTCAACTTTGACAAAATGAAAGGCGAGATATACAACGTCGGTCTTTCCGAAGCCAACGTATCGAAGAAAGAACTGTGCGAAACCATCCAGAAACAAATTCCTGACTTTGTCTTCCTTGATGCACCCGTAGGTAAAGACCCCGATCAACGTAACTACATTGTGTCGAACGCAAAAATTGAAGCAACAGGCTACAAGACCTCAATGTCGCTGGATGCGGGTATAGCAGAGTTGATCAAAGGCTACACTATGATCAAGAACACTCAATACGGCAACGTTTGATTGCACGGAAGTTAATGACACGGACTACGTTTTTGAGTTCGTCCATGTTGAGGCTGGCACTAGCGGTCTCAACGTGGCTCATAAGCCATACCTTAGAGAAAACATCAAAAACCTGTATGTCATTGATTTAATCGCTCCGGCGTCCACCCGTTCATTTACATTTGGGTTCTTGGTCGTTGATGAAAGTGGCGCGTTTTGATACTATCTATTGAAATAGATAGCAACCTATGCACCATCTTCGACAATTTAACCCGAACTTGTCAATCAATCGACAGACTCAGCGCCTAACTGGTTCAACATGAAATCAGTACCGACCCGGAAATCGCCACCCTCCACGAAGTGTTGTTTTTGAGAACACAGTTTTCTTCGTATTCGCAGACCACATTATTAACAAAAATGGACATCAAGTAGAGCAGTATTTGAGAGCGGTATCTAAGGATATGGTTAGTAATAACTTCCCGACATGGATCGGATGAAATTTTTCCGTTCGCCCTGAGCTTGTCGAAGGGTGGGCGGAAAAATTTCGACCTACCGCGTCAAGCCGATCATGCTTCGACAGGCTCAGCACGAACGGATTGACGACCGAAAATAGTGATTTCTGCTTTGTGGGGAGCTCTATCGGGGGGTGTAGTACCTCCTGTCGACGAAAACAATGTCGTATTAATCCGAATATTCAGACATACTCTTGATCCGAGGGGGCGGGGATGCTATTAAAGGACATGATGAAAATGTTTTTTCTGTCCTGCTGAAATTGATAACCTCATAAAAAATAATCAGATTGAGAATCCCAGTACTCTGGCCATTTTATTAAAGAAACGCATGAAACAAGCAATGCCGGTAATACCATGATTACTTCAACGCAAACAACGCTGACTTTTGTTCAGTTTTTTCGCCAAGTGCTTCATCATCGTGACATGATTCTTGCGTTAGCTGTTAGAGATTTACAAAGCAGATATGTAGGTACGTTAGGCGGGCTTATTTGGGCATTTGTTCATCCTCTTGCGATAGTTTCTGTTTTCTATTTTGTTTTTGCAGTTGGCTTTCGAGCGCAAGGGCCAGGTAGCACCCCATTTATTCTCTGGTTCGTGTGTGGTTTGATCCCTTGGTTCCTCTTCAATGACACACTGTTAGCGATTACAAACGCTATTACCGGCAATGCGCATCTGGTTAAGAAAACTATTTTTCCAACCGAAGTCCTGCCGTTGGTACACGTTATCTCCAGTCTCTTTCCGCATTTGATTTTCATGCTGACTTTGGTTGGGATGTTGGTTTTCTTCAACGTTCCTTTTTTAGTCGAGCGTCTATTCGTTGTCTATTATTTGCTATGCACGATTACGCTGGTACTTGGTTTGGGCTGGTTACTATCAGCACTACAGGTTTTCTACCGAGATATAGCCCAAGCGCTCACTATAATGCTCAACTTATGGTTCTGGGTAACGCCTATTGTATGGTCGCAGGAGATTGTCCCGCCAGAGTATCGCAGCCTGTTGTCTTTCAATCCTATCTTCTATATTGTTGAAGGCTATCGTGGCTTGATGATTTATAAAACAGCTGTATGGCCAAGTTTACAAGAAACGGCTTGTTTTTGGAGCATTACCCTGATTGTTCTTTTTGTGGGTATCTATGTGTTTCGCCGATTAAAGCCTGAGTTCGCCGATGTTATATAGCCAAGAAACTATGAATAAAGAGATTGCCATTTCTGTTCGCCGAGTCTCAAAGAAATTCAGGCTTTTCAACTCGGCTAAAGAGCGTCTTGCCGAAGCTTTGCATCCATTCCGAAAGAAATACCATCGTGAATTCTGGGCGCTGCAAGACGTTTCTTTCGACGTTTACCGAGGCGAGATTATTGGAATTCTTGGCAAGAATGGGTCTGGTAAATCGACTCTTCTACAGATTATCTGCTCTGTTATGCAGCCCACCGAAGGAGTGGTTGAAGTCAGTGGACGCATCTCTGCATTGCTGGAATTAGGCGCCGGTTTTAACCCTGAGTTTACCGGAAGGGAAAACGTTATCCTGAACGGCTCCATCATGGGAATCTCGCGACAGGAGATGTTGCGCAGACTTCCTGCTATTGAAGCATTTGCCGATATTGGTGATTTTTTTGATCAGCCTGTAAAGACCTATTCTTCCGGCATGTTTGTGCGTGTGGCATTTGCCGCGGCTATTCATGTCGACCCGGAAATACTGGTTGTTGACGAGGCGCTCAGTGTTGGCGATTCAAAGTTCCAACATCGCTGTTTTCAGCGTATCCGGGAATTTATGGAGCAGGGTAAAACCATTATAGTCGTTTCACATAGCACGGATACCTTGTTGCGAATATGTCACCGAGGCATTGTTTTCGATTCAGGAAAGTTAAGCCATATAGGTCCCATCGCTAGTGCGGTCAATCATTATCAGAATCTATTATTCGGGTCGCCGGATGCTGTTGAAAAATCTTCTGAACTTGTATTTGAGGACAAGAAAAATAAAGCCGAAATTTCTACCTCGTTAATCGGTGCACTATCCAATGATACCCGTGACAAGGTGTCGGAGAAGCCGAATTACAATTCACATGAGGTGCGTTTAGGCAGTGGGGCGGCTACGATAATTGACTTCGACTTGATTTCTGCTGGGATAATTAATCCCCACGAAATTTCGGCTCACGCAGAAACGGAGCTCATCATCAAGCTCAGGTACAATGACGACCTTACAAACACATCGGTTGGCTTTGCGCTTGTCACGATTGATGGAACCTATGTTTTTGGGACGAACATGATCATGATGCAGGCACCGCTAATCAATGCTGAAGCAGGGCGTTGTTATGCGGTCAAATTCATGTTTACATCCCGGCTAGTGGGGGGCGAGTATTTTCTGAATATCGGCTGCAACCAGCTTGTCGATGGAACCGACATGTTTCTTGATGTTCGGCGTTCAGTCGCTCGCATCAAATTTTCCGACACGCCTAGCGTTGTCGGCTTTGTCGACCTTGGTGTTGTGCATGAGGTAATCGACCTAAATATCACTCGGAGCTGTTCGATATGAACTCAGGCGCCGCACTTGTTGTCGGTTATCCACGTACCGGCTTCACCCTGCTGATCAGCGTAATTGCTGAGATTTCAAACTGCGCTAATATTGTACGGCCTAATCGCCATGCGCTGAAGGTATTCTGTGATACAGCAGGAATGCAGATATCGGAGCATATCGAGCAGGTGTTCCTGCGTCGAGGCATTTCAAATGAACTCCTTTACAACTATAACTTCAGGCAAATGGTTGGAGGGCCGAAGTGGTTGAAAGAGGGCCGCAGTGATACCGCCTGTTTTCGTAAATACATTGGGGTCAAAGGAAAGGGGGACTTTACCCTGCTTACTTCGCACCCGCGACAGGTTCTGGATTATTACGAAATCACACATTCTCACGTTGCTCCAAGCCGGTGGGCGGCACATCCTGGCTATGCGGAACATCAGCGATTTGCATCTATACGGCATCCTGCGGGTACGCTAGCTTCGGCCTGTTTTTCACTTAATGCGCTGGCGAGCGAATATATACAAAAGTTTGTTCCGCCGGAACAAGATAACGATCTTCTTCGGCAGAAATTTGCGCTCTACAAGCTTTCCGACCTGAATTTTTTTGAAGCCTTGCTAAGTCCGTTTAAGGCCTATCTGGAAGAGTTTTCTCGTTGCTCGGATCAATATGTAACGATGCGCTGGGAGGATTTGATTCAAAATCCTGTAGACACGGTTCTCAAGGTTGCTGATGCAATGGGTGTCAGTATTGATCGGCAGCAGGCTGTTGAAATTTGGCACAAACTCGATCATGTCAACCTTACCGGTGCGCATAAGCATAATCTTCGTTATGGACATGGGGTTGTAAACGGGTGGAAGCTTTGGCTTACCAACACCCATCTCGATATGATGCGAGATTACGGGCTGGATGTTTTTTCGCAAGAATGGGGATATGGATCAATCGGCACCTTGGATGAAGCCGCCTACACGCCTTTCCAGAAGCAGCTTGCAAGCGCTATCAGTAATCACGAGATCATTCGTGAATACGATGATGAAGATTTATTCGGGTTCGCGTTCAACAAATCAAATCTTGATTTGAGTCGGTTTGCATTCAAACGATACGATTGGCGAACCCATACTCAGATCGAACGCTCATCTTGTACAGAGGATGATCTGGTGATGGAGGTATGGGATGCCGCTGAATCTGCTTGCGATGCAATCAACCGGTCTTTGGGTCACTGGTTCGACATTGCTGAAGCAACGAACATCCCGGACAACCCGCAGCGAATCGAGATGATGGCTATTGATCTTGCTCCGCTTTTTTGCGATTCTTCGGCGTTATCTGCATGGAAGAATACTATGTTTCAGGCGATCAGCTATGATGACATGGAGCAACGAGACGAGGGAGTATCTCCTGCCCCCGATTTGCTTTCGCATAAGGCCATTGAGCCCGTGCTATTAGAGAGCATTGATGCTATGAACATCATCAATTACTCTGGCAAGTACTATGCCGTACCACAGTGTTTAGGGCCTATAGACTTTCATAAACAGAATGTTGAAGCTATGTCGGGCGTGCTTGTGGCTAAAAATATGGAAGACATTTTATTCACTTTGAAAAAGAATTCGATTTGATGCAAAAACTTTATTTTGAGGCCCCAACCTCGGAAGCCTTCTTAAAAGTTCTCCAGCCTCTTTGGGGTGACGAAGCCTTTAGCGTCAGCCTAATCGGTGATAATGAGTTGGCAAATGAACTTGCTGCCGCTGCTTCCCAGCAAGGAATTACTATCCGGCGCAGCGACGTTATGCCTACAGTTAGTTCTAAAAAAACGCAACTGAAAAAGACGAGATTATTCATTATTACGGAACAAAAAGGCGAAGAACTCAGCAAGCAATTGTTGTCTTGTGTCGATCTGGATAATGTAATTGTCGTCGCTCCGATAACTGATTGGCATTTCAGTCAAAAACCACTGTTCCTGGTATCAATCCCAAAAGCGGGGACACATCTGATTTACGAATTGGCCAAGGCGCTGGGCTATTACGAAGGTATCGAGGTTCCTGAGTTTCCTGAGGGGCAGACTTGGTACTGTGTTGAATACACTAACTCGCATACAGTGGCCCGCGATTTTTTTGTCGACACAGTAAGGCGATCACCTTTCGGAAACCGCCACCACAGTTTTATGTATTCGCCAGCCTTATTTATCTACCGGCATCCTCTTGATATTCTTGTGTCCGAAGCGCATTACTATCATAAAGATGGCAAAACAGCATTTGCAGGCTGGCTTGATGGGATTGGTTTTGATGAGCGTATTGCCCGACTGCTCGATGATAACTGGCTTGTCGGTTCGCTACGTGAACGGATTGGTGGCTTCCTACCGTGGCTGGATTTCCCTAACGTTATTTCACTTTCATTTGAAGAATTGATCGGCGCTGCAGGCGGCGGCAATGATATAGATCAATTGCGGCTTATTTGGTCCATTCAGCTAAAATTGCAGGCGCCCGGCGATTCGAGTAACATTGCTTCTCACTTATTTAACCCTGATTCTGCTACGTTCAGGTCGGGCCAACTTGGGGGCTATAAAAAGCATCTTCCAGATCATATTGTTAGTGACTTTCTCAATAAGAATGAGGATATACTGACAAAGTTGGGTTATCCATCGGATGGATCTGTCGGTTTGCCCATGGACAGGATGGCTCGCCGAAAACGGAATATTCGGTTTTCTAAAGCTGATTATGAAAATATGCCCATCACCATTGAAAGCGATTTTCTAGGGTGTAATTTAGTTCGCTATTTAAAACGCTTCTTTGCTATTCCCATTTCTGCCGGCCATGTTGCGCTTGAAGCATTACCTGCTGATGTGTTGGCAATAATTCCATCAGCTCCCTCTTTGAGTGAAATCAAAGCCACCCTTCTGATAGGCAACATTGATCTTTCTGTTCGTCGACACGCACTCGACAAACTGGCTCAGAGCATAAAAGGATTGGTGCCAATCCAAGCTGTTGATCAATATTGGATAGGCGTTAACACTCCTCACTTACTGCAGGAGGGTTATTTTGGCTACAATCTGATCGCTTACGCCGGCCGGGTATGGGCAATAGAAGTGACCGCAGGACCACTCGACTTCGCCAACGCTGACGTTGTGCAAGACTGGCTGGCAAACGGAAGTTTGCTGCGAGCGGCTACCGTTGATGGCGCATGCGCAGCGGTGGATAGACTGCTGGATCGTCGAGCTTTTGAAGCTGGCCTATCTAAATTGGGAACAACGTTTGATGAAAGATTGATCTCTTTGACTTCTCGTCTTGAGAACGGCTTGGAAGAAGCGGCGTACCGCAATGACGAGCGCTTGAACACAATGGAAGCCCGCCTGGAACAAAGACAAGAGTCTATAGCGCAGCGGCTATCCTTGATCGCACCTGAATCTGACGGCGGGACTCGGCTACTACAGGAAGACTATCATGGCTACAATCTGATCGCCTACGCCGGTCGGGTATGGGCAGTAGAAATGACTGCCGGGTCGCTTGACTTCGCCAACGCTGACGTTGTGGAAGACTGGCTGGCAAACGGAAGCCTGCTGCAAGCCGTCACCGTTGATGGCGCATGCGCAGCGGTGGATAGACTGCTGGATCGTCGAGCTTTTGAAGCTGGCCTATCTAAATTGGGAACAACGTTTGATGGAAGATTGATCTCTTTGACTTCTCGTCTTGAGAACGGCTTGGAAGAAGCGGCGTATCGCAATGACGAGCGCTTGAACACAATGGAAACCCGCCTGGAACAAAGACAAGAGTCTATAGCGCAGCGGCTATCCTTGATCGCACCTGAATCTGACGGCGGGACTCGGCTATTACAGGAAGACTATTATGGCTACAATCTGATCGCCTACGCCGGTCGGGTATGGGCAGTAGAAATGACTGCCGGATCGCTTGACTTCGCCAACGCTGAAGACTGGCTGACAAACGGAAGTCTGCTGCAAGCGGCCACCGTTGATGGCGCATGCGCAGCGGTGGATAGACTGCTGGATCGTCGAGCTTTTGAAGCTGGCTTGTCAACAATGGAAACCCGTCTGGAGCAAAGACAAGAGTCTATAGCGCAGCGGCTATCCTTGATCGCACCTGAATCCGACGGCGGGACTCGGCTACTACAGGAAGACTATCATGGCTACAATCTGATCGCCTACGCCGGTCGGGTATGGGCAGTAGAAATGACTGCCGGGTCGCTTGACTTCGCCAACGCTGACGTTGTGGAAGACTGGCTGGCAAACGGAAATCTGCTGCAAGCGGCCACCGTTGATGGCGCATGCGCAGCGGTGGATAGACAGCTGGATCGTCGAGCTTTTGAAGCTGGCTTGTCAACAATAGCGCAGCGGCTATCCTTGATCGCACCTGAATCTGACGGCGGGACTCGGCTACTACAGGAAGACTATCATGGCTACAATCTGATCGCCTACGCCGGTCGGGTATGGGCAGTAGAAATGACTGCCGGGTCGCTTGACTTCGCCAACGCTGACGTTGTGGAAGACTGGCTGGCAAACGGAAGTCTGCTACAAGCAGCCACCGTTGATGGCGCATGCGTAGCGGTGGATAGACTGCTGGATCGTCGAGCTTTTGAAGCTGGCTTGTCAACAATGGAAACCCGTCTGGAACAAAGACAAGAGTCTATAGCGCAGCGGCTATCCTTGATCGCACCTGAATTTGACGGCGGGACTCGGCTACTACAGGAAGACTATCATGGCTACAATCTGATCGCCTACGCCGGTCGGGTATGGGCAGTAGAAATGACTGCCGGGTCGCTTGACTTCGCCAACGCTGATGTTGTGGAAGACTGGCTGGCAAACGGAAGTCTGCTGCAAGCAGCCACCGTTGATGGCGCATGCGCAGCGGTGGATAGACTGCTGGATCGTCGAGCTTTTGAAGCTGGCTTGTCAACAATAGCGCAGCGGCTATCCTTGATCGCACCTGAATCCGACGGCGGGACTCGGCTACTACAGGAAGACTATCATGGCTACAATCTGATCGCCTACGCCGGTCGGGTATGGGCAGTAGAAATGACTGTCGGATCGCTTGACTTCGCCAACGCTGACGTTGTGGAAGACTGGCTGGCAAACGGAAGTCTGCTGCAAGCAGCCACCGTTGATGGCGCATGCGTAGCGGTGGATAGACTGCTGGGTCGTCGAGCTTTTGAAGCTGGCTTGTCGAAACTGGGAACAGCGATTGATGAGAAACTGACATCGTTGGCGTCTCGTCTTGAGAGTAGCTTGGAAGAAGCCGCGCGTCGCAGTGACGAGCGTTTTGTTGTATTGGAGCGCCCCAGATGGCGGCAGTGGTTAGGACGCAAGAAAAATAACGGGAAAGTTTAAAATGACTAAATACAAAAATTTATCTGTTGCAGTTCCATGGAGTTTGAGCCACTACATTCCCCTAAATGGTTTTCATCCGTTATATCGGGCTCTATTTGATCACCGCCCGGAAAATATAACAATTAATGCCTGGGATAATATCGAGTTGTCGCAGGTACTGCATGGCGACAATGAGCTAAGAGTAAAATTGCTCAAGGCCGTTTCAGTGCAACATAAAATGCTCAGAAGTAAGATCAGCTCTAGTCTTGCTGCGAAATACATAGAAGGATATTTCCCTCCCAATATAGCGCTAACTAGCTTGTTGCCGGGAGATATCGAATTCCATCATACTGCCCCCTTCCCGAGCCTGACACGGCCATTTGTGTTTCATTGTGAGTCCTTTGCCCCCATTTTTTTTCCTTTTTCCCACCAAGGTAAAGGGAAGATGCTGTCGCATGAAAAGCTTCGCAGCCATTACCGACGCATCTTGGGTGATCCACTTTGCCTGGGAATATTTTCGCACGTTCCAGAAACGCTTCAGGATATAAGTCATTTTTTTAATTCCCCCGCCATCGATGCAAAACTACACCCATCAAGAATCGGGCTGGGCGGTCAATCGCTACCAAAAGAGATACCAGAAAAAAGAGGGCTGGTATCTACCCCCCGCTTTTTGTTTGTAAATTCGGCCAACCAGAATCCTGTGAACTTTTTTCATTGCGGCGGACATGTAGTGTTGCGATTCTGGCAGAAATTGATGGCATCAGGTCGCCAGGGTAAACTTTATTTGCGTTGCGCCCGCCCCAGCGATGAATTGCTAAGTAAGCACGGAGTGGATGTTGCTTTTCTTCATAGGGAAGAATGTAATAGTGTTATCTGGATTCAAGATTATCTGACCAATCAGGAATTGAATGCTTTGATGACGGATGCGCATTTTTTCCTTCTTCCAAGCGCTTCATTACATTCAGTATCGACCATGCAAGCAATGGCTTTAGGGACGGTGCCGGTTATTTTCGACACGGTCGGAACATCGCTTTATGTGAAGAACGATCATAACGGTATTGTTCTTGAAGGCGTGTTTTCAACAAATTGTATGAAAAATCCGGCAACAGGTGTCTTGATTGACAATTATCATCGTAATCGGGCGCTTGATGACTCTCTGGTGCGTCAGCTTACACAACGTATCACTGAGCTATTAGTAGAGCCAGATGTTTTTGATGAGTTGCGGCAAAATGCTTTGGCTGATGCGCGCAGCCAATTTTCCGGCAGTTCTTTCAGCAATGAATTCTGGGCGACAGTCCAGACACTGTTTACGGAACATGCCGGCAGAGAGTCACGCTCAAAGCCGAAGTCATCCGCAGCAATCGCGGGGCTTGAGCACTGCACTGTCGATCAGAATGATTGGGCAAGAATCTTTGAAAGTGTTCAGCAGCCTGTCACAAGGATTTTTTCTGGCAATGGCCGGGTTACAGAGTTAGGAGGCGCTTTCATACACACCATCGGCAGTTCTGTGGTGAGACGTCATAATTGGTCGGCTTTGGCGGAATACTATAAGAATGGTCCGAGACTTACCTATGCAAAAAGTATCAAGGAGTTGGAGGGGCGCTATATGTCCCGCTCAGGAGACGCATGTATTGAAAGTCGGTTTCGCATGGTCATAGATTGGACTTCAAGGTTATTAAGTCCATTCCCCAGGCTTCATCGGGTTGCGGCCAGAATTTTAAAAGTGACTAGAAAGCGAGGCAAGCCATTAGACAAATGGGTTAGATCAGAACTACAGCTTGATGTCCAGCTGGTCAAACAGGATGCCTCCGGGTTTAACGTGATTCGTTATTTTGACAAGTACTACGCAATTCCGCAGCACCAAGGTGAATTTTTGAAAGAAAAGGCTGATAACGGTGACTACAGTATCTGTTTTGTTGGAAACTCGGTTAAAGAGGTGCTGCGCCAAATTGCCGAGCATGATGTTCAGACTCAAGAGGAAGGCAGAAAACAAAATCAAAATAACGCATCTGCCGAACTAATAGAGGAAGGGATTCACGGATTCAATATTATCCGTTTCTTAGATTGCTTTTATGCGATACCACAAAGCGAAGGAGCCTTTGAATATGACCGATTTCTCGCCGGAGGGTATAGTCGAATTTATACTCAGCAATCCGTTGCGGATATTAAAGCTGCAATTACGAGACACAACGCATGACCTCCAACTTACAGGCAAATTCTACTGTTCACCTCTGGATTTACAATCATCCTTTTCATGGCGTTACCGATCAGATTGAATATTTTCTAATGATTATGCGGCAAAACGGCTATCAGGTTTCAGTGGGTAATCAACCACGCATTGATGCATTAAATGTCGTCATCGAGAATTTTTCGGAGTCCACGAGCGAAATACTCATAAATTTTTGCCGCACTTCGGGAAAACGAGTGGGAGTCATCATGACAGAACACCTTGACTTCATAGGGGAACAGATTTATATTCATGGCGACCCTTTATGGAACGACAATGATTACATGCACCCAGCTACTCAAGTGGCTCGAATAAAGAACCTCATGGATTGCGTACAGTTCATTCAATGTTTTTTTGTCCTTGGTGATCTGCCTGAACTCCTGAATATCAATGAGATGCTCCCAGGAGTAGCTGTGCGGACGTTACCGTTTCCAAAATTTCAGCCATTGTCCACAAATGCTCTTATTCAAGACAATAATTTAACTGCAGATATGGTTTTTGCTGGTGTTGTTACCAGCTATCGGGCCGATTTGCTGGGACAACTGGAGGGGCAAATGTCGGTAACTTGCCCTGGAACCTTCGTGTCTCGACGAGTAAGAGATAATCTTAGTCGGTCAGCGAAGATTGTCCTCAACATCCCTCAACGTAAAGATTGGAAATGGCTATCCTTGATGCGAGTTATGGCCGCGCTTCGCTGCGGCAGAGCAACAGTTTCTCTTGGCACCTCGGATAATTCAAAAATATCAGCCTGCTGCACACAGCTTGATATAACGCAGGCTGATTGGCTAGATAGCTTAAGAGAATACGTTAGTCACTGGGATACAACTTATCAGCATGCGTTTGAAAATTATGAGGCGATGGCGATAGCTTTCGAGCAAGAAAAACCCTTCCCAAGTGATATTTTTGAATATTGGGCTGTGATTGAGCAATTTCACTTTAAATAAATCAACTAAGAAAAGGACAGTTTTATGCAAACAACTAAATTTTGTACTATTGCCTTGATTTCTACGGCTGCAGCGATTTTTGCAGGTTGTGACAGTTCAGAACAATCTGTTAATAACATAGAAGCAACCAAAGCTTTTATAGTCACTGCCAGCTCCCAATTACAAGATTATGGTCCACAAGGACTCTTTGAAGCGGTGCAACCTGGATGGCATTCGGCTACGCCTCCAACATATCCTGAGTCCCTGATGGTCGATTTTATGACGCCACAAAAAGTCAAATTTATAGGCTTGCTGCAACAGGATGGCCTCCCTGCCCGTGCTCCGAAGTCGTTGCGGATCGAAGCCAGCAGTGATGGGAAAACATGGACAGAGGTCGGAGGCTCCGATGATGCGTGTGTGCCTAATAAACCTGACGGATGGGTCAAGATTGATCTTGCAAAACCGATTACAACTCAATACATGAAAATCGTGATTTTTTCGAGCTGTGGCGATACGCCGCTTTTGACCTTGAGAGGGCTACGCGTTGGCTAAAAATAGAACGGTGTTGGTGAAGATCGAGCGTATGAAAGACCATGAATCACTTTTTACCTCTAATTCGGAACCGACACGTTACAGTAGATCATACGGTACAGGGCAATCAAGCTGAAGTTTTAACTATTTAAAACCAATACGATACAAATGGGCTTTTGTGGGGCTATGATTACCCTGAGATGATAATGTTTGTAAGCAATTGGTTTTTAATGCTATTGTAAAAACTGAGTTCATTTAAGCGTTTGCCCTGACATGCTAAGCCTGATAAGACAGCGGGATGCTCCCGTGATAAAATGCACTTGTATTTTTGGGGCTTGTGCGGCTAAGGTGTCTGGGAGGCGTGAGATTTATACCTTTTAGCACTTCGGTGATCTCTTCTTTATTGGTCGTTAGCCGGTCACCTGACTCGAGGACCGAGGACCGAGGACCGAGGATCGCAGGAACATATTTTTAATGAGATTATTTCACTGATGTTAATCAAGCTGGATTTTAGCGGCGACCGAATATTGCATATCTATTGCCGAACTTTTTCGGCATTCAATGAATTAGGCTTGATTGCATGTCTTTAATACTAAAATCTATACAGAAAAAACGCGGGATTCGCCGCTATATTGGCCCCAAACGAATCATCCTGCTTTTGGGGTTTATTGCTTTTGTATTTTGGGCTTGGGACCATTACCACGCCGGTTCCCTCAGCCCGGCTATAATTGAGCAATACGGTAATTACCACCCTGTACGCGCAATCATATTATTCATCCTGGTTTATGCAATATCAGTCATTGCTTCTGTGCCGTCCCTACCGTTAAATCTTGCCGCTGGATTTTTTTGGGGTGGTTTTCTTGGAGGCGTTTACGCCACCATAGGAATGACTACCGGTGGCTGGATTGCATTTATTGCGGCCAGATTGTTAATTGGTCAGCCGCTCTCGGAAAAATTTGATAATAAATGGGTGAGCACGGTACAACGCGAGTTCGATCAAGGTGGTTGGAAATTTGTTGCATTCGCACGCATTAACCCTATTATCCCTGCCGGTCCTTTAAATTATTTGCTTGGCCTTACTTCGCTATCGAATTGGAATTTCCTCTGGGAAACTTTTATTTTCTTGCTACCCCCAGCAATTGCAATTGCCTACATCGGCGATACACTTCAAACCTTTACTACCCAGCAATCTGATGTCAACGAAATAGTCAGGAGCATTCTTATTGTATCTGCTGCCGTGACATTTTTGGTTAGCATAAAATTCGCCACAACAATATTCAAGAAAACAAAGGATCAATAATGAAAACAACCCTCCTGGTAATGACGTTAAATGAGATCGATGGCATGAAAGCTATCATGCCCCAGATAGACAAGTCATGGTGTGAACAAATAATTGTAGTGGATGGGGGATCAACGGATGGAACCATTGAGTGGGCGCGTGAAAATGGTTACGAAGTTCATGTACAAAGGCAAAAAGGCATCCGCTATGGATATTTCGAAGTTATGCCGTTGGTTAAAGGGGACGTTATTTTAACTTTCAGCCCAGACGGTAATTCACTTGTTTCGGCCATTCCACTACTAATCGAAGAGATGAAAAAAGGTTTTGATATGGTCATCGGCTCCCGGTACCTACCCGGCGCGGGCAGCGAGGATGACGACATAATTACTGCTTTTGGTAACTGGCTCTTCACAAAAACTGTAAATCTCCTTTACGGGGCGCATTATACGGATGTCATGGTCATCTTACGGGCCTATCGTACATCGTTGATTGATGAACTGGATTTGCTAAATGAAAAGGCTTATACAATACCCGAACGGCTATTTGGAACAAAAATAAGTTGGGAGCCGTTGATGTCCGTTCGTGCTGCTAAAATGAACATGAGAATTGGCGAAATTCCTGCGGCAGAACCAGCCCGTATTGGAGGCGAAAGAAAATTACAGATACTACGCTGGGGTGCCGCCTATTATTCCCAATTCTGGTTGGAACGGTTTTTTTGGCTTGGCGGTAAAAAATGCGCCAAAAACAAAACCACGCAATGACCGGTTAGGTAAGCAATATGCAAGCAAACGAATATGAATTAATGCGCGACGTTCAAGGTCAACATTGGTGGTGGCTTGGGCGCGAAAGGTTATTACGCTACATGATGGATAAATACCTAGTTGGCGATCGTCGCGATTACCTAGTTGCCGACGTGGGCAGCGGTTTTGGCGCGAATATTTCTTTATTGTCAGAATATGGCACCGTTTATGCGTTGGAAACTGATAGTGATTGCTTGGCATACATATCTGAAACCGAACCGGAAGCAACTCCAATTAGATGGCAATCCCCTGAGCCTGTTGATCATAAGTTCGATGTAATGCTCTTGGCGGATGTGCTGGAGCATATCGAGGATGATCATGCTGCGATGCAGTGGGTTGCCGACCATTTAAAACCAGGTGGATTGGCATTTATTACAGTGCCGGCACACATGCATTTATGGTCTGAAATGGATGAAGTGGTACACCATTTTAGGCGATATTCCAAAAACGCGTTATTGGATACAGTCAACTCAAAACTGACGATTGAAAAGCTCAGTTTTTACAACGCTATCTTGTATCCAGTAAAGATTTTGTTCGTGGCATTAACTACGGCTTTGCGAATGTTTTTTCCCGCCAAGACCAAAAAGTCCTATAACGATTTACCGCCTTCATTTATTAACACTATTTTTAAAGTCATCATGTACGTTGAGGCGTGGGTGATCCGCTGCATTAACCTGCCTTTTGGCGTTAGCCTTGTAATGGTTGTGAAAAAATTGTAAGTCGAGATTAGAGACACTAATGAGAACACCCGCTTGCTTTACTGAAGTACGAAAATATTGGAATACAGAAACGGTTCTTTCAAAAGGTTTGATCCTTACAACGCTTTTATTGTTGGTGATGGCCTACCTTCCGACATTACAATTCGACTATGTAACACAAGATCAGTGGAGAGCTTTTAGATATTCAACTCTGGAACAGACTCCCTACGAACGCGCAAAAGCTTGCGTGGAAACGACTTGGAAGTTTTATGTCCAGACAGGAAGGCCGTTGGTATGGATGACAGAGTGTGTGGAGCATACAGCGGTAGCGAAGATTTCGGATTTTATCTACCTGCGTCCGCTTGTTCTGTCTACTGTGCTTATTACTGCGGTTTATCTTGGCGCGGTGTTGGCCCCCATAGTTGGCGGCTTAGCTATGGGAATATTGGCTGCTTCGGCTTTCTTGATGGCTCCAGGATATTCTTTCATGTACCTTCAGGGCATGCCAGCCTTAATGGTACTGATTTCTGTTATTTTGGCGGCCGCATCATTCAGTCTCCTAAGAAAGTGGTCCGACAAAGACTTAACTACCCAGGACTTTAAAATAACAAAACTTTGGGCGCCCTTTTTTCTGTTTGTGTCGAGTTGTTTAATGTATCCAGCATGGGCATTTTTGGTTGTTCCGTTAGCTTGGATAGCATTTGGTTTTGACCAGAATAAGTCCTGGTCAAAGAAGATTAAGTCTCTCTGTTTGACACTTTTATTTTATTTCTCCGCTGCAGTTTTCTATTATCTTTTTGTAAAAATTACAGCCGTCATTTTGTTCAAGCTAACAGGATATAATCCCGATTTGGGGCCGTATCAAGTGGCGGTGCAGTTGAGTCCGGGCATAATCTGGGAGCGCATACTAGAATCGGCAAAATATTTTTATGCGATGCCACCATTAAATTTTCATACGCCAGAAGGTTTGCCTGTGGTTCTGCTTGGGCTTTTTACTGCAAACACTACTTGGTGCGCATATAAAAATAAGAACATGAATTTATTATCTGCCATTGCTTTCAGTGGACTCATTTTCATTATTGGCTGCGTTATTCTTCTTGCTTCAATTTCACCATGGTTATTTAGCCGAATGGACTCTCTTTCGACTAGGCATCTGATACCGTGGTATTTGTTTTTTTGCGCGACATTTGTTGGCTTAATATTTTTAGTTGCAAAAAATCTCTTCCCAAAAATTAGTAGTTTGGCGCCTGTTTTTACTTTGATTGTTTGCATGATTCCTATCGCTGCAATACAAAATAAACTATCTTTTTTAGAAGTAGTCGTCTCTGAAATCGAAATTCAAAATATGCGGTCAATATTAGGCGAGTGGTTGGAGGGCAAGGGGTATCTGGGCCATAGGTATTTATTGGTTGTTCGTCCTTCAGAAAGCAGACCTGCTTTTGTAAAAGAATTGCTCGATAATACGGAAAATATTAGGATGAACGGGAAAATTAATAACGAGAATGCTATGTTATCCAGCGCAGGTAATCCTGTCACAATCCCATGGATGATTAACGCCCTACTGAGAGAAAAAGAAAACCACCCGGTAGGTAAATCAGTCGAGATAGTTGACTGTTCTTTTGATCAAAATTGTGCAAATAACATTGTCGCGGATAGTGCCAAAGTGGCGCTAGGAATTACTAATGGTGATGTACCAATTAAAAGCATAGAAAATCCGTTCATAATTAATAACTCAGCTATCACTTCAAAACCAATAAATCCAGTAATTGAACGAGTGGTGTTGCCAGACGTTAAAGCATCATCCCAAATGGAAAGCCTTGGTCCTCAAGGTCTGTTTTTCCACAGACAACCTGGGTGGCACGCTGAGCGCAACCCAAAGTACCCGCAGACGCTGTTAATTGACTTTCATGAGCCCCGATCATTTGGTACTATAGGATTGCTACCCCAAGACGGAAACGTTGGCCGCGCACCAAAAGCCATAGGCGTTGAAGTTAGCAGTGATGGTGAATCATGGACGTCAGTAGCAGCTACTGACAATGCTTGTACATCGAATGCATCACAAGAGTGGCGCGATATTAAATTTGCTAAACCAGTGAAGATGCGTTATCTGAAGATTCTTATATTTTCAAATTGTGGTGATCCAGAGTTCTTAACGTTGCGGGGTTTGAGGGTCGAATAATCAAAGCACGGGCAGCGCCAATTTGTCGTATTGTCCCAGCCACTGATAGATGCAATGGCGATTGAGGTTAGATATACTGGCAACGGCTAATGGACTTCCACCTCGTTCCCATATCAACGGGCCAGGGTTTTTCGCTAAAGCGAAAAATGATTTGGCAATTATGCATTCAAAGCGATCCGCTTTCATCCCCCGCCCGTCAGACGCACAATTTCGCGTTGCTGCGCGCCATGCTCCCGTATGCTTGGATCATCGGATGGTTGTGCATTTTGACTACGCTAACGCTACACTGCGTCAAAACACCCGGCGGGGGGCAAAGTACACCATTCTGCCAACGTACGCATCCTGTATACTCCTTCGTAACGCTTGATTTAAGCGATGGATATCTGACTCTTCCTTCTATTTAAGTAACGAAATTATTATGAGGCCAACTGGAAAAATCTAATGGTACACAACATCAAACCAAGTTTATTAATGGAAAGTGGCAAAAACTATTATAGAGAGCTGGATGGATTGCGCGCTATAGCCGTTATTTTAGTCATTTTGTTCCACCTTGATGTATCTGCCGTTTCCGGCGGATTTATTGGAGTAGATGTCTTCTTTGTAATTAGTGGATACTTAATGACAACCATTATATTGGAGGAGATAAAATTAAAAGGTACTGTAGAGTTTAAAGAGTTCTTTGTTCGGCGATTTAAAAGACTTTACCCTGCTCTTATAACAACTTTGTTTCTAAGTTTTTTGATTGCATTCTTTCTTATGAGTGCTCAGGATCTTCAGAAATTTGGCGGCTCTGTTGTGTCTTCAATGTTCGGGATTTCAAACTTTTATTTTTGGAGTCAATCGGGCTACTTCGATGTTGCAGCGACTTTAAAACCGGCCCTGCATACGTGGTCGTTAAGTGTCGAAGCTCAGTTTTATATTTTTTGGGTTATATTGATAGCCTTTGCTGTTGTTAAATTAAATATTAAGCCATATATAGTTATACTTGGTATTGGCCTTTGTAGTTTGATGTTAAATATTTTATTTGAAACATCGATTAATACAGCAACTCAATTCTTTTTAATACCTTTTAGAATATACGAATTTGCGATAGGGGCTGCTGTATTTTTCTTAATGTATCTAAGACCTAGTTCAAAGATTTATGCCGATTTAGTGGTTTTTTTTGGCTTAGGACTGATATTTTATTCTGCCTTTACTTTTACAAGCCAGATTCGGTTTCCATCGTATAATGCTCTTATTCCATGTATTGGTACGGCTTTAATCATTTGGTCTGCAAATAGGTCGAACATTTTTTCATTTTTATTTCGTTTGAAGTTTGTCATTTATTTAGGATTAATAAGCTACTCGTTATACCTTGTTCATTGGCCGATTATTGTATTCTTTAAATATCAAAATTACGGGGACCTTGATATAAAAGATAAGCTTTTAATATTTTTTTTCTCTGTTTTGCTTGCTACTTTAATTTATCGATTTATTGAATCGCCTATCCGGCGCTTCAGTTCGAAAGGTAACACATTTAAATTCTTTTTATCATTTGCAGTAATTTCAATTATAGTGGTTATTCCCGCTGCAGGGGCCTGGGAAAATTCAGGCTGGCCTTGGCGTCACCCTGAAGGGGTTGATGATATCTCAAATAAGACCAGTGAATCTTTAAAATATAGAAACGTTAGAGATGCCGCATGCAGTTTTACCAATTTTGATAATTTTTCAAAGGAAAAATGTGTTTATCCGGAAAAAAATAAAATCAATATTCTTGTTTTTGGCGATTCAGTTGCTGATTTTTCATGGCATGGTCTGCATAAAAATTTACCCGCAGATCGGTATAATATACTTCAATTGACACCTTCTAATTGCCGTCCGGGTATTAATTGGGGGGAAGGCTACTGTCGGCAATCGAATGATTATATATTTAAACATATCTTAGAAAGCGATATTGAGTTGACGATTATAATCAGTTTAGGCCCTGATTTAGAAAACTTTAAATCTACACTAGACTTTTTTTCTAAAAACAACAAAAAAGTTTTAGTTATAGGTCTCCCGTTTATTTTCAAAGAAAGGTTGCCTGATATTTTAAGAAAAACAGTCCCGCTGCCAAAGAATGAAAGTGAAATAAATATTGCCGCTTCTAAGGGACTGATAAATTCGATGACGCAGGCGAGAGACCAGATGAAAAATGTTGCGGTTGCTGCCGGCGTTGCATATTACGATATTCAAGAACAGCTTTGCCGTATTCCAGATGATTATGAAACGTGTAATTTCATAGTCGACGGAACACTAATAACAGCGGACAATGTTCATTTTACGCCAAATGCTTCAACTCAAGTCTTCTCTGAACTTGGGAAAAGAATAATGCGGGAGTTCCCTTGAGGATATGAGGCCAGCTTAACGACGATCTGACAACAGCAGAAGTGGACATAAAATGCAGTCTAGGTTCTGTTGACGTTTGGCGGATTCAACTCCGAAGTGCAATCCTGGTGGGGGGCGTAAAATTTTTGTGTAAACGGTCATTAGGCAGGAAACTGCCGTACCTTAGTAAAGAGTCAAAATGACCGTATCAAAACCCATTCCTACCGACCTAATCGATAGCTTATGTCAGGTTATCAAAAACCCGAAGACCTGATCGACGGAAATGGCCTGCTGAAGCAATGTAAGCGGCCAGCCTTCCCACGTGTAAACAATATTCCGCCTGCGGCATCCTGTGATTTCTTGAACAGGAGAAATTATGGCCGCCACATCGGAAATGGCGTGAGCATATTGAAGCGTGGCAACGCAGTGGCTTGTCGCAAGCCGAGTATTGTGCTGAGCAGCCAATCAATGTTCGTACATTTTTTGCGGCGCGACTGAGCGACTATCGCAAATTACCCGAGTCCTCCGGCTGCCTTGATACCGGTGCGGGTTGAGCCGTCTGCGGCAGGCGTCATGGTATTTACCCATGCCTAAGGTCAACGCTTGGAGTTGCCCGCCTCTGTATCGGCGAATTGGGTGGCAGAGTTGTTTCGATGCCTGGCTTGATCGACACGCCCGCGGTGGGTTTGCTGACTTCGGTGATGATCAACAAATTCCTCGATCATCTGCGGCTGTATCGACTGGAACAAATCGCAGCTCGGGACGGCGTGAATCTGTCTCGTTCCACACTAGCTGATTGGGTCGGATGACTCGGCGTCGCCTTACAACCCTTGGTCGACCGCCTGACTTGGCATCTATTGCAGCGCGATAGCTTGCATGCCGATGAAACCCCGGCGCCGCACTCGATCCCGGCAACGGCAAGTCCAAGAAAGCCTATCTGTGGGGCTTACCGCAGCAATGATTTGCAATCTGGCCCAAACTCAATTGTCTTCGACTATCAAGCCGGTCGCAGTGGCCGCCTACGCAAGCGTTTCTACAAGACTGGCAAGGCCATCTCGTGGTCGACGACTATGGTGGTTACAAAGCCTTGTTTGCGGCTGCCCGTGCGCATCCCGAAACCCAACGTCTGCTCGAACCCTGTATCGAACTCGCGTGTTGGCCGCACGCGCGCCGGAAATTCTTTGACCTGTTCCAGACCAGTCAAAGTCCGATCGCGCAAGAAGCCTTGAACCGCATCGCGCTGCTCTATACCATCGAAATCGAAGGCCACCAGATGACAGTCGACGAGCGTCAACGTCTACGGGCAGAGAAAAGTCTGCCTATACTGGCGTCCTTATACGACTGGCTGCAACAAACGCGTCTGCGCACCGCGCCCAATAGCACCACGGCCAAAGCCATCGATTACAGCTTGAAATGCTGGGCGGCGCTGATGCGTTATGCCGAAACCGGTGATTTGCCGATCGATAATAACTCCGTCGAAAATAGCATTCGACCGATTGCCTTGGGTAAAAAGAACGGGTTGTTCGCTGGATCGGAGCGCGCCGGTCAACGCGCCGCCGTCATTCAAACCCCACTTGGCCCAATAGCCGCATCAACGAACTGTTGCCTTTTGCCTCAGCCGATTAAATCATAACGGCGACGGTCTGACGATGTGGAATGGTTGAGCGCTTACCAAGAATCGAGGCTCGTTTCCCAGCGATGAGGCGCTGTCAAAGCCGTTCTATCTGGCACTGATGAACATCAATAAAAAATGGACCATGCCTTTACATGACCGGAAAACCGCTTTGAATCGGTTTACTATTCAAACCGATGATCGAATGCCAAACCCTTTAATAAACTCCGTTTACACAAAATTCAGGACACCCTCCAGTTTGCTCCCTTTACCCGGATTAACCGGGTTCCTAAATTATTTATTGCGACCTTTTTTCTATCTGCAACCTTGGTTTTTTCTGTTGCTGCTATCGATCATGGTCACTTATACTATCAATAGCGATGTATTGTAGGCATTCACAGACCAGTAAACTGATGTTAACGACATCATCCGCCGCATTCTCATCGTATCGGTTGCCGTTAGATTTTTGGCGCCCATCAATTCGCCCTCAAATATTTTGAAGAAAAGATCGAAAAAATGGAGTCAAAGGCATGAAAACCCTCATGCCGAAAGTTGATTGTTCGTGCTGAGTCCAATCAGCGTTGTGGATGGTGGATCAACCGGTGAAACCATTTCGGTGGGCGAAGGCAAAACTGAAAATAACTGAAATACCAATGACGCACCACGTCGTATCGGCGGCGAAAGAGAGCTGCAAATCTTTCGTTAGGGAGGCTGTATTACTTCCAATTTATGTGTGAACTCTGGCTCTGGAGGCCGAAAAAAATGATATTTGAAAACCTGCTTAACAAGACAGTCCGAACGTGGAGAGGACAAGATGTAATTTCTAAATTAGTAATCATAACGTCGTTGCTTCTGGTCGTTCTTGCTTATTTGCCAACCTTGCAGTTCGACTATGTCACTCAAGATCAGTGGAGGGCATTCAGGTACTCAATTGACGGTGAACCAGCACTTGAGCGAGCAAAGTTGTGCGCAAATATGGTTTCCGGCTTGTATGTTCAGACCGGTAGGCCGCTGATATGGTTTACCGAATGTATAGGGCATGCCGGAGTATTCAATATATCTGATTTTGCTTACTTTCGGCCTGTCCTTCTAGTAATAGCACTTGTGACGGTGATGTACTTGGGTTCTGTTTTGTCACCGCTTGTTGGCGGCTTGGCTACAGGAGTAGCGACGGCTGCTGCTCTTATGTTTGCTCCGGGGTATTCTTTTATGTTTTTGCAAGGTATGCCGGCAGCGATGGTGCTCATTGCTGTCATCTTGGCAGCCGCATCCTTTAGTCAATACAGCCAAAGGAATAAAACAAATAGCGGAGAATTTAAAAGAATTTTACTTGCCTCCTTGTTTTTCGTATTAGCCTGTATGATATATCCGGCATATGCTTTTATGGTTTTGCCGCTCGCACTAATAGAATTTAGCTTTAGCAGTTCAATAAACTTATCAAAAAGGCTTAAAAATCTTTTTTCAACCCTTATCTTTTATTTCGGTAACTCCATTCTATATTATGTACTGGTCAAGGCGAGTGTCTCGTTATTGGAAAAGACTCAAGATTTGGGTGAGTACGAAGTAAGCGTTCAGCTCACTCCAGCAGTGCTATGGGAAAGAGTGCTTGCAGCAGCAACGTATTTCTACTCAATGCCGCCGCTGAATTTTTCTACCCCTCCAGGAGCAACTTTGATAATTCTAGTTGTGCTGCCCCTAATTTCTGGATGGTTAATCAGGAAAAAACGGAATGAAAGTGTTAGGTCGGCACTGATTTTTAGTATCGTTTTTTTATCAATCGCCAGCATTGTACTTTTGGCGTCGGCATCGCCCTGGCTCTTCAGTAAAATGGGTGGTCTTTCTACCAGGCATATTTTTCCTTGGTATTTGTTTTTTTGCTCAGCAATATCCGTACTTTTGTCATCGTTTTTTAAATTATTTTTAAATAAATATTCTAAGTGGACTCCTTTAGCTGCCTTACTACTCATAGTGTTGCCAACTGCTTTAGTTCAAAACCGGCTATCCACGCTTGAGGCGGTGGTTACTGGAGTGGAAATACAAGCTATGCGCTCAAGAATATCCGAATGGGTAGCTCAGAAAGGCTGGGTTGACAACCGGTTTTTATTTGTTGTACTGCCAAAAATTAATCGTCCCGTTGGTATAGAGAACATGCTTAAGGGTTCAAAGGTTAACCATGAGAACGCCGTGCTCGCAAGCGCATACAACCCAGTTTCTGTCCTTTGGATGGTTCATGCATTACTTCGAGAGCGTGTTGACCGGCCAAAATTTAATTTAGTTTACTGCGCTTTTGATCAAGAATGTGCGGATAAGGCTCTGGAAGAGCCGAAAAATATTGTTCTTGGCTATGCGTATGGGCAGGAGACAATTATTAGTAATGTTGAGCCATTTGTAATTAATTTCTCAGAGCTTACATCCAAACCGGTCAAACCTAAATTTTCGCGAATTAAGCCACCGAAAATTAGCGCATCCAGTACTCTTGGAAATTATGGTCCTTCGGGACTGTTTGCTTCGATGGACCCAGGCTGGCATGCAGAATTAAATCCAAAATACCCACAGGAAATAACAGTCGATTTTAACGAAGTAAAGCCTGTGAATAATTTAGCCATTTTGCCGCAAGATGGGCTCGTGGTGCGTATGCCAAAGACAATTAAGATTATGCTTAGTGAGGATGGAGCGTCTTGGGTTAGCGCTTTAACCTTTGAAAACAATTGCTTAGACGATAAGTCTGACGACGGCTGGCATAACATCAAACTTGATGAGCCGCGCAACGCGCGTTTTGTAAAACTTGAAATTCTGTCTAACTGTGGAGCTAAAGGGTTGTTGACGCTGAAAGGGCTGCGGATAGACTAGCGGCGTTTTGCGGCGTTTTAATACTGCGTGAAACGGCCCCACGTTCGGATAATGTGGCTACTTAAACTGGCCACATTTTTTAAAAATCCTTTTAAATTTAAAATGTGAGTCGAAATTAGCCAGTCAAAATCAAACACTTATACAGTCGAGCTCAGAGCCTCAGCCGCCAAGCTAAGAAAGCGCTGATTAAATTTCCGGGTATGGGATAATATTGTCATCAATCAAAACAAGCCTAATGCCGGCATGTCATATCAAGCCAGTTTTGCTGACCTCGAAACAACAATTTGGCTTTCAAAAGGCCCGCTACGTGGTCTGGAGATAAATGCAACGCAGGCCACTTGCTGGCGGGACTGGCAAATCTATACCTGCTCAGACGGCAGCTGATGGCTGCCTGAGGGCAAAATGTATCTGTCGTTTCCCGAAAACGACAGATGAAGAAGAATCGGGGAAAACGGTTAAAAATGCCATTTATTGGGTGCTGCCAAGTGGCGATTTTTGAGAAAATCAGTTTGTCTGGCAATTGTACGTGGAATGCGATTTGTTCAGCGCTTCCTTAAGTAACCTGTCCAAACAAAGCTGATATGAAATATCGACTTAAAGCCAAGCTGTCCTCTTTATATTTCATTTTTCAAACGGGCAGATGCAAAATATGCAGTAGCGGACGTAATATTGCATGTATCTTGATCGATTAATGCTCTATAGTAGCTTGAGGTGCAGTCCACTGTTTGCCAAAATTACTGCCGAGCAAGCGCAGACGGATTGCGCAACATAAAGTTAGTTTATTTTTTGAGAGCTACCATTCGTTAATTATGACGATCTAGATTATTTAACACTGAGAGTTTTAGGGTTCGAGTAATCCTTATTATTATTAATTAATTTTATCTTGTTATTCAATGAAGCCCCTATCAATTTCGTTGTTATTACCTACGCGTGGGCGTCCATTCCTCGTAGATCGCCTCCTCAGAAGCATTGGCGAGACAACGTCGCATCTCAACCGGGTTGAGGTCATACTGTACGTCGACAATGACGATACCGGTAGCCATCATTTGGACAGCCACGATGTGCATGTCGTAAGAATTATAGGGCCATCATTATCCATGGGAGGTTATAACAGCGCCTGTCTGGCTCAGGCACGAGGCGACATCATTATTCTCTCTAACGATGATATGGTGATTGGCACCTATGGGTGGGACGAGAAGATTGCTGAGCTGGATGCGAGTATTCCGGACAAAGTTTACTTGGCCTATTGCAACGACCTCTTCAAGAAAGGGAATCTTTGCACATTCCCGATTCTTTCACGGCGCACATGCGATTTGCTGGTAGAGCCCTATCCGAATGAATATCAAGGCGCATTCATTGACTACCACCTGTTAGATATTTTTAAACGGCTTCAACACGCAGGTTTTGATCGTATCCGTTACCTGGACGATGTTGTGTTTGAGCATCTGCATTACCGGACAGGAAAGGCGCCTTTTGATGAAACCTACGGAAATCGTGGCCGCTTCGCAGACGATACAGCATTCCTAGCACTCATTGAGTCTCGACGGGAATCGGCAAGCTACCTGCTACGGGTTTTGAGCGGCAACACTCAAGCTAAATATGTCCCAAACCCAAGAGCAAAGAAACCATCCCCTAGTAGTTTGTTTGGCGCAATCGCTTCCTTTTCCAGAGACCTGTTAATGGATCGTGATCTACCTTTGTGTTGGCGCACTTACTTGTGGGCTTGGTTCATCGGTCGATATATGGCAGGACGAGGATTGCTGTGGCCGTTCATTCGTAAACAGAATTAGAATACCAAAACGTTTAAAATTTGAAGGATAAAGACACATGACAAATAGCAATCAAACACCTGTAATTGGCATTATCGGCGGCAGTGGTGTTTACGATATTGAAGGGCTGACCAACAAGCGTTGGGAGCGAGTGCATTCACCGTTTGGTGAAACTTCTGATGAACTCCTGTTTGGTGAACTGGATGGGCAGCAGATGGTGTTTCTTCCTCGCCATGGACGCGGACACCTGATTCCACCATCTGAGATTAATTTTCGCGCCAACATTGACGCGTTGAAGCGGGCCGGCGTCACAGACGTTATCTCGGTTAGCGCTGTAGGCTCCTTGCGTGAGAATTTACGGCCAGGCATGTTTGTGATCGTCGACCAGTTCATTGATCGAACCTTTGCCCGCGAGAAGAGTTTTTTTAGCACAGGATTAGTGGCGCATGTCTCCATGGCGCATCCGGTTTGCAGTCGGCTAGGTGACCATATTGAAGTAGCTGCCCGGGAGACAGGGATTGAGGTTGCTCGTGGCGGCACCTATCTTGTTATGGAAGGGCCGCAGTTTTCCAGTTTGGCTGAGTCGGAGCTATATCGAAGCTGGAACTGCGATGTCATCGGCATGACTAACATGCCTGAAGCCAAGCTGGCCCGAGAAGCCGAACTTTGTTACGCAACAGTGGCGATGGTGACCGATTTTGATTGCTGGCATCCCAATCATGATGATGTAACAGTAGAAGCGATTGTTAAGGTGCTGCTTACCAATGCAGATAATGCTCGCAGTATGGTGAGAAAAGTAGCTCCACGGATACATGCGGACGCTACAGCCGGAACGTGTGCGTGTCGTAGCGCGCTTGAGCATGCATTAATCACCGGTCCTGATGCAAGAGCCCCTGAGATGTTGAAGCGCCTTGATGCCGTTGCTGGGCGTGTGCTCAGGCGATAAAACCAAGCTTTAACCATCTTTGTCAGAACTGCTAAAACAGCTCTGGGATTTACCTAAATCTAGGCGCTTCAGGAATGTCGGAGGGTATGTCCTCCGACATTCAAAGATTAATGAAATACCGTCAAATTTAACGGTTACTAAGGGTTAGTCCGGCGCTATTTTGAGGGCCGGTAAATTTATCATGAGTGTAGTTTTTGCAATTATATCCTCACGGCGTGTTTGGAAATCAGTTCAATAATTCACATACGCTTCGAGTACTAACCACCGTGGAACTAATAGGTTACGAGATTCATCCGGTTCACCGGATATTTGCGATTGCTGTCGTAGACATGGTACGATATGTGCATTTTCTCTTCGCATGCTTGGGCTCATGCTGCCTTACATGTACTTGAAACTCATAAAGTTTGCCCGCCAAGATTTATTCAAACAGGAAATCAAGAATGCCAATAAAATCACGTATTCGTACCGTCCCCCATTATCCCAAACAAGGGGTGATGTTTCGGGATATCACAACGTTGTTAAAAGACCCGGTGGGTTTTCGAGTCACCATCAATGAATTAGTTAACCGCTATACGGGTGTAAGAATTGACCGGGTAGCCGGAATCGAGGCGCGCGGTTTTATAGTTGGATCGGCGCTGGCTTATCAATTGGGCGTGGGCTTTGTACCCATTCGCAAAAAAGGCAAGCTACCGTCAGAAACGGTGGGTCACGATTATGAACTTGAATACGGCACTGATCGTATCGAGATACATGTGGATGCGGTATCCCAAGGTGAGCGGGTGCTGCTTGTGGATGATTTGATTGCTACCGGCGGTACCGCTGAAGCGGCGTGCAAGCTGATCGAGAGCATGGGCGGCAAGATTGTGGAATGTTGCTTTGTGATTGATTTGCCTGATCTTGGCGGTCGCGGCCGGCTGGAAAAGCATGGGCACAAAGTTTTTGCACTTTGTGAATTTGAGGGCGATTGACAATGGTTGATGTGAGTAACGATAGCCAGTCTGTAGAAACATTACGCTGGCGTGATGGGCGTCTTGAAATGATCGATCAAAGAGTGCTGCCGGCACGGTTTGAATATTTGCCTTATAGCTCTGCTTCCGAGGTTGCGGAAGGCATTCGTTCAATGGTAGTTCGCGGCGCGCCTGCAATTGGTTGTGCCGCCGCCTATGGCGTTGCGCTGGAGTCTTTGGCTCTGCGACAAGCAAGCCGTGAAGCATTTGTTGCGGGTATGGAAAAAGGATTCGAGGTGCTAGCGGCAAGTCGCCCTACGGCGGTGAATTTGTTCTGGGCGTTGAAACGGATGCGCGAAGTGTGGGAGGCCAACAAGCAAGGCACGGTGGATGAAATTGTTGACCGCCTGCTTGCGGAAGCGCATGAAGTATCGGCCGAAGATGTTCGCATCAACCGGGCTATGGGCGCTTACGGCGCAGCCTTATTGCCGGACGGCGCGAGGGTGCTGACGCACTGCAATGCAGGCGCCTTGGCGACAGCGGGACATGGTACGGCCCTGGGTGTTTTCCGCTCCGCAGTGGAAGCCGGTAAGCGTATTTCGGTTATCGCAGACGAGACCCGGCCTTTCCTGCAGGGCGCGCGGCTTACAGCGTGGGAGATGGTGCAAGAGAAGATTCCCGTGACATTGATCACCGACAATATGGCCGGACATTTAATGAGCCGGGGTGAGATCGATGCCGTAGTGGTCGGGACCGATCGCGTGGCGGCGAACGGGGATGTGGCGAACAAGATTGGCACTTACATGGTCGCCGTGTTGGCGCAACGTCACGGCATCCCGTTTTATGTGGCTTGTCCGCTGTCCACGATCGACCTGGCTATTCCTGATGGCACCGCGATTCCTATCGAGGAACGGTCTGCCGATGAGGTAACCGGATTTAGGGAATGTCAGTGGGCGGCGGAAGGCGTTCAGATTCGCAATCCCGCTTTTGACGTTACGCCCGCGGAGTTGGTCACCGCCTTGATCACTGAAAAAGGTGTTGTCACTCAGCCGAACCGGGAAAATATCGCAGCTCTATTTGCTTCCTAAGGTAGGCGGCAATTGTCCAGTTCTTCCAAGAAACGGCCTATGCTGTTTCTTGATCGGGATGAGGGCGTTAATGTCGAGAAAAACAATCTTTACCGTATTGATGACTCCGTATTTATTGATGGGATATGCGATCATTGCCGCCACGGCGACTATAATGGCCGCCGTGGTAGTGACTATCAGGCGGGATTGTCCGTGGTTTCTACATTGAATCTTAGTCCCAACGAGTTGTCAAATTAGATGGGCGAACGCTTCGGCAATGTAGGTGGCACGATTGACATACTTACCGCCATCGCTAACGACTGCGGTTATGACTTGGTTTTTCCGCGGCAGCTTATCGGTAAGGCAACGGCAAAGGATGTTTCTTAGGTATAACCACTTCAGGACAATCTCCGAGCATTCTTAAAGAGCTGGAGCAATACAGCATCATGGGGATGCCAAGTATCGTTTTTTGTGGACGCGATGGTCGACCATCTGTGAATGTGTCGAAGTAGCAATGTTTGGCGAATAATTTTTTTGACAATTTAGAAAGGAACACAATGAGCTACAATATTCTCGTCACCGGCGGCGCCGGCTACCTCGGTTCTACCATGGTTCCGGACCTGCTTAATGCCGGACACAAAGTAACAGTGCTGGACAACTTCATGTTCAAGCAGACCAGCCTTAATCATGTTTGCAACAATCCAAACTTTTCTGTCGTCAAGGGCGACATTCGCCTTGAGAAGGTAATGGCGCCGTTGCTCAAAAAAGCCGACATCGTTATTCCGCTGGCGGCATTAGTCGGAGCTCCGCTGTGTAACCTCGATCCCGTTGGCGCAACAACGATTAACCACGACGCAATCACGTTGATGATTAAGCTGCTGTCCAAAGAGCAAATCGTGCTGATGCCGACCACCAACAGCGCTTACGGCACCGGCGACGAAAACAACTTCTGCACCGAAGAATCGCCCCTGCGCCCTATCTCCCAATACGCGATAGAAAAAGTAGGCATTGAAAAAGAACTGATGCAACGCGAAAACGCAATCAGCTTCCGTCTTGCCACCGTGTTTGGCATGTCGCCACGGATGCGGATTGATTTACTCGTGAATGACTTCACCTACCGTGCCGTTAACGATCGATTCGTCGTCCTGTTTGAAGGCTACTTCAAGCGCAATTACGTGCATGTTCGTGACGTCTCTCGTGCTTTCCAACACGCAATCGTCAACTTTGACAAAATGAAAGGCGAGATTTACAACGTCGGTCTTTCCGAAGCCAACGTATCGAAGAAAGAACTGTGCGAAACCATCCAGAAACAAGTTCCTGATTTTGTCTTCCTTGATGCACCCGTAGGTAAAGACCCCGATCAACGTAACTACATTGTGTCGAACGCAAAAATTGAAGCAACAGGCTACAAGACCTCAATGTCGCTGGATGCGGGTATAGCAGAGCTGATCAAAGGTTACACTATGATCAAGAACTCTCAATACGGCAATGTTTAGCTTGGTTTCCACGCTTTGAAATAGATGGAGATGAGATGAAAGAATCAGTTGATTACCTCATTGTTGGGGGGGGGATTGTAGGTCTGACGGTTGCACGTGAGTTGCGTAAGCGTCACCCAACAGCAAGTATTGCTTTACTGGAAAAAGAGGCGGTTCTGGGCAAGCATGCCAGTGGGCGCAACAGTGGTGTACTGCATAGCGGCATTTACTATGATAGCGGCACGTTGAAAGCCAAGGTTTGTGCGGAAGGCGCACGCCGCATGAAAGCATTTGCGGCAGAGCATGGCATTAACTGTCAGCACTCCGGCAAGGTAATTGTTGCTACTTCCGAACAGGATATACCCGTGATTGAGCGCCTGCTTAAAAACGCGAGGGAGAACGGGATAAGGGCGGAACGACTCGACGAACAAGGTATACACCAGATTGAACCCCATGCAGGGGTTTACCAGCAAGGCATACATTGCCCGGATACGGCGGTGATAGACAGCAAAGCCGTAATATCGAAGTTACAGGAATTATTGATTAATGACGGTGTAAAGATATTTTTTAACGCACCTGTATCCTCCATAAATACGGACGTTAGCAAGGTAATCACTCCTATTGGCGAATTTGGTTATAAGTATCTGTTCAACTGTGCCGGTGCTTCCGCTGACAAAGTGGCTAAGTTTTTTGGGCTAGGATTAGACTATGCTTTGTTGCCATTTAAGGGCATCTACTTCAAATTGCGCCCTGAACGAGCGCATCTAGTACACGCCAACATCTATCCCGTTCCTGATGTCAACCAACCTTTCCTTGGCGTGCATTTGACTCGTGTAGCGAGCGGGGATGTCTATGCGGGGCCGACGGCCATTCCTGCATTGGGGCGAGAAAATTACGGGATTCTGCAAGGTGCGCAATTAGGCGAATCGCTACGAGTTGGGCTTGAAGTATCCAAAATGTATTTAGCCAACCATCAGAATTTCCGGCAATTGGTGCATACCGAACTGGGCAAGTATCGTAAGAAAAATTTCTTTGCTGCGGTGCGTAAGCTGATGCCCGAATTGACTTACGATGATCTTATCTCTAGTGATAAGGTGGGTATTCGTCCTCAACTTATTAATGTGCGGGAAAAAAGGTTGGAAATGGACTATGTCATCGAGAAGTCTTCCGACTCACTGCATGTGCTGAATGCCATTTCACCAGCATTTACCAGTTCGCTGGCTTTTGCCGAATGGATTGTAGACCAGTCTGAAATTGTTTAGCGCCATGACTTCAGACAAAAAAATCGGGGATGACGATTTACCTATTGAGGTGGTTGAAAGGCGTCTAGCATGTGAGAATTCTAAGTTTTTTGTTTATTTCGATCATGTGATCGATAAGGCAGGTAGCGAAGTTCGAGATTATCTGGTGGTTGCGCCAAAGAATGCAGGGAAAAATCTTATTACTGGAGTGGCTATCTTACCGGTTGTCGACGGACAGGTCGGGTTGATACGGATCTACCGCCCGGCAATACGCGCTTATTCATGGGAAATACCACATGGCTTTGTGGACGAGGGAGAAAATGAAGTAGCCTCGGCGTTGAGAGAATTGTTAGAAGAAACGGGGGTGGTTGCCGATCAAAGTTGTTTTTCTTCGCTGGGATTCATCACGCCAGATTCTGGTGTTTTGGCTGCAAGGGTTCACCTTTATGTGGCTGAAGCAGGATATTCGACAAGTCAAAGAGAATTTGAGTTAGGGCTTAGGGAATTCCGCTTTTTCGATTTTCAGGAATTGGAAAATATGATTGAGCGTTCCGAGGTGCAGGATACATTTACACTGGCAGCATGGTGCAAGTATCGGCTAACGCAAAATTCTAGACAGACAGCTAACCCAAATAACAGTTGAGTTGTGTTCGTGACAAATAAAGTTGTATTTCTGGATCGTGATGGAACCCTTAATGTAGAGAAAGGGTATGTTCACCGTATTGAGGATTGGGAATGGATTCCCGGTGCAATCGACGCAATTGTATCGCTAAAAAAAGCCGGATTTCTTGTTATTGTGATTACGAATCAAGCAGGAATTGCCCGTGGTTATTATACCGATACAGAGGTCAACCTTTTGCACACAAAGATAAATGAGGAATTGAAAGAGCATGGCGTTGCGATTGATGGGTTTTATCATTGCCCGCACCATCCAGACTTCAGTGAGGCATGCGAATGCCGAAAGCCCATGCCTGGGCTGATCAACGAGGCAAGCCAGGATTTTGATGTCGATTTAGGTGGTTCGTGGCTAGTTGGAGACAAAGTAAGCGATATTCAAGCTGGTTTGGCTGCCGGGGTTAAATCAATCTTAGTGCTGACGGGCTATGGAAATAATGACCGCGCTCAACTAGGAAACAATGATATTTGCGTCGCCGATATTATGGCGGCGAGCCGCTATATTATTTCACATACTTAATCTGAATATTTTCGGATTAATCTTCATCTAGGAACATCACTTTGATATATCTAACATCAATTACAGTATTAGTTTGCCTGTTGCTGGTAGTAACGGCGCTTGGACGACGCATTGCCGATCTTCTTCCAAGTTCTTTGAATGATTCCTTTGGGTTTTATATTGCCCCTCTTTTGGGTTTAGCGGGTATTGTGCTGATTACAACGGTGTATGGTTGGTTATCTCCCTTCAAAACCGGTATCTCTATTTCCCTTTCTGTTGGGTTGCTTCTACTCGGCATTGCGTTTGAGAAACAGCGCGCCGATCTGTTCCGTAATTGGTTAATCGTTTCCGCGTTTGCGATTGTCGCAACAATCCCCGTACTTGCGCCAGCCATCCGGTTTGATTCGTTCAATCCCTTCAACGATTCATTCACTTATCTCGTGCATGGCCAGTGGCTGCAAGAGCACGCATTTTCCGAGGCTGCACGGGCTTCAGGATTTTTTCCAGCGGAAACACAAGTCTTTCTTTATCAAGCGGATGGACACCGGATGGGCGGCTCGTTTTTTCTCGGTTTCGTCCAATCGCTCTTTCATTTGGAATGGTCCTACTATGTCTACTTACCCACAGTAGGGTTGGCATTCGCTTTAGGCAGTCTTGCCATAGGAGGAGTTATTCGGCAGGTGGTTCCAGTTTCAAGGACTGTTGGTCTCGCATTATGTACTTTGCCGGCCTTTACGATGAATGGGTTTGTCTTTGGCGCACAATATGGATTTTTCCCACAGACTTTCGGACTGGCTTTTTCTGCCGGACTTGCCTGCCTGATTCCCGGCTTAATAGGTTATATCTTAGACTCAAAGCCATCCTGGGCAAAACAGTTTATTGTCCTCTTGCCGCTTGCACTGATTTGCTCTGCACTCTTGATTTCCTATAACGATATGTTCCCTGTTGTTGGCGCAGGTATTGGCTTGTTTCTCCTATTGGTGTGCTCACTGTATTGGAGCGAAAAAAGCCGGATCATGGGATCTGTATTAGTGCTTGCAGTTCAAATATTGGTAGTGGTCAATATCGAGGGTGTCCGCATACTTAGAAATTTAATTTACACACTCTTGGGCACTGCGTCAGGAACGTTTCATTTTGGTTGGCCAGTGCTCTGGTCGCCCGTTCAATTTGTTGCGCATTCTTTTGGAATGAAATCCCCATTTGACAGTCAAGTTTTTTGGGTTGATCGGGTAGTTAGCAGTTGGGTGTTTCCTTTGCTGTTGATTGTGCTGGTGGTCATTTTAGTCAAGATTCTTCGTCCGAAACCGAGAAATCTCACCGTTCTTCTTTTAGCTTGTATTAATCTGGTTTTCTGGTTGGCTTTTGCTAAATTCAGATATGCAACCTCCGGTTTGGAAGGGGAAATTGGCGTCACATTTCTCCAGTTCAAGATCGCCAAGTGGCTGGCCCCCTTTAACCTTGGGCTGGTGGGAATCGCAATTGCGTGGTTTTTAGTGAATGTAGAAAGGTATAAACGCATCTGTAAATACGCCTTTTTAACTGCTTTGGTTGCTGGGATGGCAATACAATCAGTAATAGTCGCTCAAATGTTCACCCTGCAACTTCAGGATGAAACTATGCAAAAATATTCGCCATTTAATGTATTTCTGGATTTGCGATCCAGGGTCGCCAATATCCCAAAAGATCAGGTCATTTATTTGGGAATTCCTTTTGAACACCACAAAATAACGCAAATGGTCGCATATGTTTTGTCAGACCGTAAATTGGCGGGAAAGTATGAAGATGGCTATCTGCGTAAATTCCTCTCTGAGGAGGAAAGAGATATGCCGATAGATACGGCCGACTGGATGATCCAGCTAAAACCTACGCAAACAGCGGGTGAAAATCCGCTTGATCGGGTCGGGCCGTTTTTTATTCGTCAAGCCCCCTTTTCTTTTTATAATCTTGATTCCATTACGGGCGCTTATGGCACGGAAACTGGCGACAAGAAGACATGGAACTGGGTAAAAGAGTCTGTTGAATATCGATTCCATCACATTGGAAAAACACCCAGAACAAAAGTGAAATTTCAATACGAGCTCGCCGGAAACCCGCGCACACTGACTGTGGAATTAAATACGAATACGGGCAAACTATTGGCTTCATTTGAAATCCAGATGAAAGGTGGATGGGGAGAGTATGAAAGTCCTGTCGTTGAGACAAACTCAGAGGACATTGTGGTTCGCTTAAAGGCTGATGGCGAACCTATCCGTCTTTCTGAGGGCGATTCACGGGAAACCAAATTCCTTATTCAGAACTTCTCTCTTGAGAGTGGTTTGTAGGTTTTAAATAATGGGAAAAGCAGGGCGTATTTATAGGCGAGTACTTGTCATGACTATTATCGTCATGCTGATTTTTCCAATTCTGGGAATTCAATGGCACAATTTGACCCTCCAGGAGCGCACGCAACCCATTGCTCAACCCGCGCAATTTTGGAAGGGGTTTTTCAAACGCGAATGGCAGCCATTTCTGGAGCAACGCTTTCTAAGTCATATAGGAAGTTTACGCTCCATTTTAATTCGTTCCTACAACGAGACAATATATTGCTTATTTCCTACGCGCCCCAACAGCGGTTATATCTGGACGCCGGAATTTGGCTTCTACCCGGTGGACGCGATACGTCGTTTAAACGACGACGTTCTGCATCATGAAACCATCAAGCAACACTATCAGCGCTCAGCTCGCCGGTTGCGAATTTTGCAAGAGATGCTCAGCCATCATGGAGTAGCTCTGCTGGTTGTTACCCCACCCCCAAAGGTCAGGGTGTACCCGGAATATGCTGCACCTTATCTGATTGCTCCGGCTGAAACCATTATGAGCCGCGCTGTTTCGTATGGGGATGTGCTGGAAGAAAGCGGAGTCAACGTTCTTAATATACAGCGCATTTTTGCGCAAAGAAAAGCCGCTTCCCCATGGCCCTTCTTTACCACCACAAGCTTCCACTGGAGTTACTGGGCCGGGTGCATGATGACCGATGAAATCATGCGCAAGGCCGAGGCTTTGACTGGGCACCCCTTTTTCACGATTAATTGTTCTAATGTTGAGTATGGAAAATCCAAATGGTCGGATACGGACGTCGCTTCAATCCTAAACATATTCTCCACGGATGCCATTATTGGCGAAGCTCCTTTCCCTAAAATCACCCCTCAGCAGAGTCCCGGGGAGGAAAGTCGCAAGATTATCATCATAGGGGACAGCTTTTCCGATCAAATTGTCTATGCCCTTACGCAAGCGCTGCCGGAGATGAGTTGGTCTCCTGGTTGGTTAACGCGCTATGACAGCTTTATTTCACGTCAAACCATTGGGATGGGAGGCAGGGTAACAGCTCAGACTCCACTGCAGCAGAGTACCGCATTGCCTGAAATCTTGACTAAAGAGTTACTGGTCATGGAAGTGTCGGACGGCAACATTTCGCGTGACAACCCGGATCGTATGGAATTTGGCGCAACGCAGGTTTTATTGGACGGGTTGTTAACAAAAACAGATGCAGGAATGGTTGATCCCAAAAGATTTTTGGTGCAAGGATGGCGCGATCTTGGCAACAAACAGTGGCGTACAACCGGCCATAAGGCAAGCTTTGCTATTCGCCCACCAACCAATGGCAACCGTATCCAACTAACGCTTGATGTGGAAAATCTGTCTTCAGATCAGAGTATTCCGCGCCGTTTGGATATTCTTGTGGATGGCAAGTCGATTGGCCAGGCGACACTGGCACAAGGCCGTGGGATGCTGGAGTTGACAGTGCCAAGCACCTTCCAATGGCAAGACGACCTTGTGACCGAAATCTCACTACAAGACGCCTCTGGGCAACCGCTCGCCATGCTATTACATGGCGTTCAGATGCTGGGTGCTGGCACAGATAAGGCAGCGAATAAGAGGATTTCAATCGAAGTGCTACCGTCGGCGCAAATACTCGACCAAGCCGGGATACGAACCGTTAATTTGATTAATAGTGAGGAGTCAGAGGATGTTTTAGTTGGTGGCTTAAGCAGTTTGGAAAGCAATGACAAGGAAAGTTGGCGCTGGGCGCTTGGGCCCGCGACGCGCATCAAGTTTTATATCGATCCCGCATGGCCAGAACAGGCACGGCAACTCCTGCTGAAATTTGCTTTCAAGAATGGAGTACCGATTCCAGACCAGACTGTGACCATCCGTCTCAATGGAAAGGATATTCGCCACTTCTCTTCGGAAGAAATCGGTATCCAAAAGCAAGTTGACGCAGACATGGCGCTGACGGCTAAACAAGGGCTCAATGTTCTGGAGATTGTTTACCAGGATTGGAATCACGGAAAAAAGAATTACGGTTCAAATGATCCAAGACAACTTGCGGTGGTGGTTATGCATCTGTCTCTGCAAGAGACAAAATAGATAGAATAAGTGAAAAATTCATTCCAGGCTCGGTTGCAGGAAATACCCCATGCTTTTTAATTCCCCTTTGTTTCTCCTTGTATTCATTCCTCTGTTTTTGATGGCCTATTTTGCCGTGCCGGGTATTCGTCTGCGCAATGCGGTGATTGTCCTGTTCAGTATCTTCTTCTTTGCTTGGGGCGATCCGGTTTTTGTCTGGTATGTCATTGCCGGGACATGGATAGACTACATGATTATCAAACATGTTCTGATGAATCCGACTCTCAGCGAGGAGGTAAAAAAAGGCGGGCTTGTCGTCGCCATTTTGATTAATGTCGGTGCGCTGCTGTTTTTTAAATACGCCAACTTCTTTGTTGATCAAGTTCAACCGTTGTTGCATATGATTGGCATAGAGAAACCTTCATGGTACGGGGTTGCTCTGCCTCTGGGGATATCCTTCATTGCTTTTCATAAAATCAGCTTTGTACTGGATCTCTACAAACAACGGACATCCCCACCGGCTTCATTTATCGAGGCTCTGCTCTATATCCTTTTCTTTCCGCAACTGATTGCCGGGCCAATCATTCGCTATCATGAGATCAGCCAGCAAATCAGGGTGCGAACCCATAGTGCCGAGGAGTTTATAGCCGGTTTTTTCCGCTTTGCGCGCGGGTTGGGGAAAAAAGCACTGATTGCGGATCCTGCCGGGGAGATTGCCAACGCCATCTTTGCTTTGCCACCTGAAAGTCTGCCCTCGCATTACGCATGGGTGGGCGTACTCGCCTACTCCGTTCAGATCTACTTCGATTTTTCCGGCTATTCAGATATGGCCATAGGGTTAGGCCGGGTTGTCGGTTTCCGATTTCCGGAAAATTTTAATCAGCCCTATACGGCCAAGAGTGTGACTGAATTCTGGCAACGATGGCACATCACGCTTTCCAACTGGATGCGTCTTTATCTTTATATTCCTCTGGGCGGCAATAAGGTTGCACCATGGCGCATGTATTTCAATTTATGGATCGTATTCCTGATTTCAGGTTTATGGCACGGAGCTGCATGGAATTTCGTTCTCTGGGGGGCTTATTATGGTTTCTTTCTTACCTTGGAAAAAATGTGCGAACGGCGCGGCTGGGATCTCCCAATGCCCGGAGTGGTTAAACAGTTACTGACTTTCGTTATCATTATAAACGCATGGGTACTGTTCCGCGCGGAGTCGCTGGACTATGCGATACAGTTGTTGGGGCGGATGTACGGCCTGATTCCTCAGCTGCAACCTACGACGGAACCATTTGCCCTGATTTTTCCACCACATGGGCTTGTTGTAATTGTGGTCGGTCTGCTTATTGCCGTAATTCCATTGCCGGAAGCACTTCATCGCCTTGCAATGGTCAAGGATTCGCTCAAACTTGACTCGATACGCTGGGCGGCCAGCATCGTATTATTTTGGAGTGCGTTATCCAGCATAATGGCCTCTGGAAGCTCGTCTTTTCTCTATTTTCGTTTCTGACTCTGGTTGCAGTCGAGTATAATCATATTTATATGCGATATAAGCGATCAGAGTTGCAATGAAAATAACATGCTAGATAACTCTACTTTCATTCTTCATATTTAATATATACGCCATTAAGGTCTTAAGTAACCCAATAGATTTATAGTAATTGACAGAATGAACATCGGTTTCGACATTTCACAAACTGGTTCCGGCAAGGCCGGTTGCGGCTATTTTGCTCACGCCCTGATTCAGAGGATGCTAGAACTAGCGCCCGAACATCGCTATTCGCTGTTCCCCAGTTTCGGTGACTTTTATTTTGATGCATTGATGCCTATCGGGAATCCGTATCCCGGCCGTGACGTCCACTACGGTCCACGGCATCTCACGAGGGAAGCCGCGCGTGTATTCTGGACGGGAAATAACGCTGAAGTATCCCTCGGTCTGCCGGATATTATCCATGCCAATAACTTCTGGTGCCCAACTCAATTGACGTCGAGCCGCCTGATTTATACCTTCTACGATATGGGATTTGTGGTTGATCCATCTTGGACCACCGAGACGAATAGAGTGGGGTGTTTCGATGGCGTATTTCGCTCTGCGATTGCGGCGGATTGGGTAGTCGCTATTTCAGAAGCTTCACGGACTCATTATTTAAGTGTGTTCCCTCACTTTCCCGAGAATCGCATCCGTGTTATTTACCCGTGTTCACGATTTGCAGATTCATCTGCGGAGGGGCGGCGGCCAAAGGCACTCGATGCTGTGTCTGTCGGGAGCTACTGGCTGAGCGTGGGTACCATTGAGCCAAGAAAAAATCAGCGACGCCTCGCTGAGGTGTATGCTCGTTATCTGGCATTAGGAGGAGTACCCATGCCGCTGGTGTTGGCAGGTGGGGAAGGTTGGTTGATGGAGGATTTTCAGAAGCACTTGGCTGAATTAGGGATTGAGGCTCAGGTGGTGATGACCGGCTATGTATCAGACGAGGAGTTGATCTGGCTCTATCGTAATTGTTACGCAAATCTCTATCCTTCGTTATTCGAAGGATTTGGGTTACCCGTTCTGGAAGGCATGCAATTCGGTGCGCCGACGCTGACTTCAAATTCCACTTCGATTCCCGAGGTGACCGGAAATGCTGCTATTCTGCTCGCCCCGGAAGATATCGAAAGTTGGGCTCAAGCGATGTTAAGGCTTGCGATGAACAGGAATGAGCGCGATCAGCTTGGTATGGCTGCGCAGAAGCAGGCTGCCCTGTTTAATTGGAAGTCTAGCGCAGCTGCCTTGCTGCAACTTTACGACGAGGCGCTGGCTTCTCCAAAACGGCGGGTAGAGGCATGAAGAAAGCCTTGATTACGGGGATTACCGGGCAGGATGGTTCGTTTCTTGCCGAATTGTTGCTTGAAAAAGGCTACCAGGTTTTCGGTCTGGCTCGAAAGGAAAGTTGGTACCGACAAAATAATGCCAGTCATTTGTCTGGCCGGGTAGAGATTTTGTTTGGTGATATGTCAGAGGGAGTTGACATAGCGTCCGCCATTCAGGACGCCAAGCCCGATGAAATTTATAATTTGGCCTCTCAGTCGCGCCCTGGCGAATCTTGGTCGCGAGCCCCGGAGACGCTGTTGGTAAATGGCTTGGGGGCTGTGCGTCTTTTTGAAGCGGTTCGGCACCATTGTCCGGCGTGTCGAGTTTATCACGCTTCTTCTTCTGAGATGTTTGGCCAGGCCTCCATCGTACCCCAGAGCGAGGAAACCCCCTTCAATCCGGTAAATCCCTATGCAGCCGCCAAGGTTTACGCCCATCAGATGGCGAAGATTTATCGCGAGAGTTATGGACTCTACATCGCGAGCGGAATTTTGTTCAATCATGAAAGTGAGCGCCGACCATTGCATTTTTTGACGCAAAAGGTAGCTTACGGTGCCGCCTGTGCAGCGCTGGGGATTATAGATTCCCCAGATATTAACGAAATGGGCCGTCCCATTGTTCAGCGAGGAAAGCTCGCATTGGGCAATCTTGATATTGCTCGGGATTGGGGTTACGCCAGCGACTTTGTGTATGCAATGTGGCTGATGCTTCAGCGGGAACGCGCGGATGATTTTGTGATTGGCACAGGGAAGCTGCATACATTAAGGGATTTGTGCGAAACTGCTTACAGTTCTGTGGATAGAGATTGGCGCGAAAGCGTGGTTAGCGATCCGGCATTAGTCCGCCCGATGGAGTCCGGACAGACGCTAGCCGACCCTTCTAAGGCAAACAAGCTATTGGGTTGGGAGCCAACAATTAGCTTTGATGAGATGGTCAAGAAAATGGTCACGGCACAGATGCTGCGGTTGAAAAACTTGGTGATCAATTCGAATTGATTTTAATGATTTTGTTTTTTAGGAGTAGCAATGAAAAAAGCTTTAATAACAGGTATTACTGGTCAGGACGGGGCCTATCTCGCAGAACTCTTATTAAAGAAGGGTTATGAGGTGCATGGCATCAAACGTCGAGCTTCGCTCTTTAATACAGATCGCATCGATCATTTGTATCAAGACCCGCACGTTTCCAATCGTAACTTCATTCTGCACTATGGCGATATGACTGATTCCTCGAGTCTTATCCGCATTATTCAACAGGTTCAGCCAGATGAGATTTACAATCTTGCGGCGCAAAGTCATGTTGCCGTCAGTTTTGAAGAGCCGGAGTATACGGCCAACTCCGATGCTCTCGGCGCTTTGCGTATTCTCGAAGCTATCCGTATCCTTGGGTTGGAGAAGAAAACTCGTTTTTATCAGGCTTCGACTTCGGAGCTTTACGGCTTGGTGCAAGAAACGCCTCAGAAAGAAACAACCCCGTTCTATCCTCGTTCGCCTTACGCAGTGGCCAAGCTCTACGCCTATTGGATCACGGTGAATTATCGTGAGGCTTACGGTATTTATGCCTGCAACGGAATTTTGTTTAACCACGAATCTCCTGTGCGTGGCGAGACATTCGTTACGCGCAAGATTACTCGCGCTCTGGCTCGCATTAAACTCGGCCTGCAAGATTGTCTGTTTCTTGGTAATCTCGACGCAAAGCGCGATTGGGGCCATGCCAAGGATTATGTTGAAATGCAATGGTTGATGTTACAGCAGGATCAACCAGAAGACTTTGTAATTGCCACTGGCGTTCAATTCAGTGTGCGCGAATTTGTCGATACGGCGGCACAGGAAATTGGACTGACGATCGATTGGAAAGGGACGGGCGTCGATGAAAAAGGGTACGACGCAAACGGCAAATGTATCGTGGCTGTCGACACGCGTTATTTCCGTCCCACCGAGGTTGAAACTTTGTTGGGTGATGCGACCAAGGCCAAGCAAAAGCTGGGTTGGACGCCCCAGATCAGCTTCAAGGAATTAGTCTCTGAAATGATGAGGGAAGACTTGAAGGCAGCAGAGCGCGATGAGCTGGTCAAGAAGCATGGCTACTCAACGTATAACTATCACGAGTAAGTCAATGGACAAGAATGCCAAGATTTTTATTGCGGGCCATCGCGGCATGGTGGGGTCGGCGATTGCTCGCCGATTGGCCGCTGCTGGCTACACGAATTTAATAACGCGTACTCATGCCGAGTTGGATTTAATCGATCAGACCGTAGTCACGCAGTTCCTTGAACACGAAAAGCCGGATTACATCTTTCTGGCGGCTGCAAAAGTGGGGGGCATTCATGCTAACAATACCTATCGTGCAGAGTTCATCTATCAGAATCTGATGATAGAGGCGAATATTGTGCATGCGGCTTGGAAGGCGGGAGTGCAGCGTTTGCTGTTCCTGGGTTCCAGTTGTATTTATCCGCGAGATTGTCCGCAGCCGATCAAGGAAGAATATCTGCTCACCGGACCTTTGGAGCAAACCAACGAGCCTTATGCGATTGCCAAAATTGTTGGTATCAAGTTATGTGAGAATTACAACCGTCAGTACGGTACTCAGTATGTTTCGGCGATGCCGACCAATCTGTACGGCCCCAATGACAACTATGACCTGAACACTAGCCATGTGCTGCCGGCACTGATTCGTAAGGCGCATGAAGCCAAGGTTCGTGGCGATAAAGAACTGGTGGTATGGGGGTCCGGTAAACCGATGCGAGAGTTTTTATACGTTGACGATATGGCGGATGCCTGTATCTTTTTAATGGAACAAAACATCAGTGAGGGGCTGTTCAATGTCGGCACGGCTGAAGATGTGACGATTCGCGAGGTGGCCGAGACGGTAATGAGCGTTGTCGGCTTTGATGGTGAGATTGTGTTTGACGCCAGCAAGCCCGACGGTACGCCGCGCAAGCTATTGAATGTTGATCGGATGCGAGAATTGGGTTGGCAGGCTAAAACCTCGTTACGCGATGGGATTGCCAAGTCTTATGCGGATTTTTTGACCAAATCGGCCGAGTAAGACATGGTAGAGCCGTTGGTGACGGTTGCGGTTCCCTCTTTTAATCAAGGGCGGTTTTTGGATGATGCGTTGGCCTCTATTTTTCAGCAGGAAATCCCTGTTGAAGTCTTTGTGCTGGATGGTGGATCGTCCGATCATTCTGTTGATGTGATCCGTAAGTGGGAACACCGATTGGCGGGGTGGCGTAGTCACGCCGATGACGGACAGGCCGCAGCAATCAATGAAGGCATTGCTCAGGGGCGGGCACCCTATGTGTGCTGGCTAAATAGCGATGACTGGTTTTTGCCAGGTGGTTTGGCAAAACTCATTGCCGAGTCAGAAAAATATCCCGATGCGCCTGCCGTTTATGGTCGGGCATGGAATGTGGTGCAGAAATCGGGAAAGCGCTATCCGGTATGGGTTGAACCTTTCCTTGAACGGCGCTTGGCGTTGCGTTGCATTATTTCACAGCCGGCGACCCTGATCCGGCGCGCAGCTTGGGAGAGCGTGGGTGGCGTCGATGGTAAACTGCATATGGCGATGGATTACGATTTGTGGTGGCGATTATTCAAGCAGGCTGGATCATTGCAGTTTTTGGATGACTTTGTTGCGGTAAACCGCGAACATGAGGCGACAAAGACCAAAACCCAGCGTCGGCGACATTACCAGGAGGCGATCAATGTTGTCCGCAAATATTATGGGCGAGTACCGTTGAAATGGTGGCTGGCTCAGCCTTACGCGGTGTGGTTTAAATCAATATCAGGTTAATTGGAACGAGATTGCATGCGGGTTCTACATTTTTTCAAGACGTCCTTCCCTGACACGATGGGAGGCGTTGAGCAGGTTATCAATCAGATTGCCAGAGGAGCCAATAAGCTGGGCGTCAAAACCGATGTGCTCTCGTTAACACCTGACCGTGTGCCGCGTACTATCGAAATTGATGGCTACTTGGCGCATCGCGCCAGGCTTGACTTGCAAATTGCTTCGACGGGTTTTTCTTTTTCGGCTTTTTTGCGTTTTGCGCAGTTAGCTAAACAGGCCGATGTCATTCATTACCACTTCCCATGGCCATTCATGGATGTAGTGCATTTTGCAACGAGGATGAAGAAGCCGACCGTGGTGACGTATCACTCGGACATCATCCGCCAAGAGCATTTACTTAAGCTTTACCGGCCATTGAAGCGAAAGTTTTTGGCGAGTGTGGACCGCATTGTGGCCACTTCACCAAATTATCTGGCCACTAGCGATGTGCTTGGGATGTTCTCAGACAAAGTCAGCGTGATTCCGATAGGGTTAGACAAAGCCACCTATCCCCAAGCGATGCCTGATCGATTGCAGTACTGGCGGGAGAGACTCGGCCCGAAGTTTTTCTTGTTTGTTGGGGTCATCCGTTACTACAAAGGACTTCACATTTTGCTGGAGGCTGCACAAGGGACCGGTTATCCCATAGTGATTGTAGGCGCGGGCCCAATTGAGCAGGAATTGAAATCACAGGCAGCTCGGCTTGGGTTGCGCAATATCCACTTTTTGGGCCAGTTGCCGGATGAAGATAAAGTAGCACTGTTAACGCTATGTTATGGTGTAGTTTTTCCTTCGCATCTGCGCTCTGAGGCTTTTGGTATTTCGTTGCTGGAAGGCGCAATGTACAAAAAACCGATGATTTCCAGCGAAATTGGAACCGGTACTACCTATATCAACGTTGCGGATGAGACTGGGCTGGTTGTGCCGCCCAGCGATCCAGTGGCGCTTCGGCAAGCGATGCGTTATCTGTGGGAGCATCCTGAGGAAGCTGCAGAAATGGGCAGGCGTGCCGAGCAGCGATATTGGGAACACTTTACGGCTGAGCAGATGGTGCAGTCGTATGTTGATCTGTATGAAGAGTTGGTGAGACAGCATCATGACAGGAGTCGCTAATAACAGTTTAGCCAATCCATCGTTTTTAAGCGACATTGCTCTGCCGTGAAGTAAAAGGGAATGGGAGGCAGTTTCCCGCCAAACGACTGTTTCACAAAAATTCTTACATCCTCACTTCAGACATAGCTTGTTTGATCCTTCGATTATGCTGAAAATAGCGGCACACTATCGAGTAAAACCAAATACCGCATGAATCTAAAAAAACGCCTGGAAATTTTTGATCGGCTGGCTTTGGCCATACCTGAACCGACTACGGAGCTGCATTATACCAGTGCTTTTGAACTATTAATTGCGGTCGTTTTGTCGGCGCAGGCGACCGATAAGGGCGTCAACAAAGCGACCGCCAAATTATTTCCGGTCGCCAATACGCCTCAAGCCATTTTGGCGCTGGGCGAGGCGGGCTTAAAAGAGCACATCAAGACCATCGGGCTGTTTAACAGCAAAGCGGCACATATCATCACGCTTTGCAGGCAGTTGCTTGAGAAACATGACGGCCAGATACCCCAAACACGGGAAGCGCTGGAAGCGCTGGCCGGGGTCGGCAGAAAAACCGCCAATGTCATATTGAATACCGCTTTTGGGCAGCATACGATTGCGGTGGATACCCATATTTTCAGGGTTGCCAACCGTACCGGCATTGCACCCGGTAAAAATGTGCTGGAGGTGGAGCGTAAACTGGACAAGTGGGTGCCTAAACAGCATAAGAAAGATGCGCATCATTTACTGATTCTGCATGGGCGCTATACCTGCATTGCCAGAAAGCCGCGTTGTGAGAGCTGTGTTATTGAAGACTTGTGCGAGTATCAGAATAAAACCGGACATTAATATAAAGCATGCACCGGGCTGATAATTTGACGGAGTTTTGTGGTATAGAAGGATATTCATTCTTTATTTAGACGGTTTTGATATGATAAGCAACATTCGATACGTTGCGTATCGATTAATCTCCCGACTTAACCCGCTGGGAGCGGATTGAAACAACCAACACCCCTGGAGTTACAATGAAAAAAATTAATAAAACCCCTTTAGCTGCTGCAATGGGTGCCGCTTTTTTGTCTACATTTGCTGCAACTGCGGTTAATGCAGAAGCCAATCCTTTCGGTATGACTGAATTGTCGGCCGGTTACATGCAAGTTGCCGCTGCGGATAAAGCGGCTGAAATGTCATGCGGTGCGTCAATGGGCGGTATGGAGAAGCCTAAAGCGGCGGAAGGAGCATGTGCGGGCAACAAAAAACCAGATGCAGCAAAACCAGCCGCCGAAGGCAAATGCGGCGAAAGCAAATGCGGCGCGATGATGCAAGACGGCAAAATGAAACCAGGTATGGAAGCGGCCTGCGGCGCGATGATGAAAGGCAAGGAAGGCTCTTGCGGCAATATGTCTAAAGAACCCGCCGGCAAATAAGTCTAAGGCGGCCTTTCCGTTTTTAGCATAAGGAGGGCGTGATCATCATGCCCTCCAGTTCCCATCAAATCACAGCAAGGTGTTCTTATGGACACAACCCAGAATCTCGTTCACGGCGCCGGTTTAGGTCTTAGGCGATCATTTTTAAGCCAGATTGTTGAATCCCCGCCCGAAGAAGTCGGTTTTTATGAGGTCGCGCCGGAGAACTGGATCACCATCGGCGGAAAATTCGGCAAGCAGTTTCGCGCGATGACCGAGCGATTCGATTTTGTCTGTCACGGCTTATCGCTGTCGATAGGCAGCACCGATCCGCTGGATGAAAAATTCGTCCGCGAAGTCAAACGGTTCATGGCCGAACATCAAATAAAATTTTACAGCGAACATTTAAGTTATTGCAGCAAGGACGGACATTTATATGACCTGATGCCGATCCCGTTTACCTCGGAAGCGGTTACCCATGTTGCCGGGCGGATCAAGCGCGTCCAGGATATTCTGGAGCAAAAGATAGCCATCGAAAACGTGTCCTATTACGCCGCCCCCGGTCAGGAAATGGCCGAGATCGATTTTTTCAATGCGGTTATCGAAGAAGCCGATTGCGATGTGCTGATCGACATCAATAATATTTACGTGAACAGCGTTAACCACGGTTACGATGCCGAGGCTTTTTTAAAGGCCGTGCCTGCGCACCGCATCGCTTACGCGCATATTGCCGGGCATTATGTCGAGGCTGAAGATTTTCTGGTCGACACCCACGGCGCAGACGTGATCGATCCGGTCTGGAAACTGTTGGGCAAGGCTTATGAGCTTTACGGAGTGTTTCCGACGCTGTTGGAGCGGGATTTTAATATCCCGGAGATGGAAGAGTTAATCAGGGAGGTTAACACCATCAGCGCGATACAAGCCGCTTGGGGAACCCAGCATGCCAAGCAATCCGCTTGAGGCCGGTATGAGCGTCGATTTTAAAACCAAGCAGAGCGAGTTTGCCGCGTACATCAGAGATCCCGAACACAATTCGCCGCCTGCCGATGTCCAGCCGCAGCGCATGGCGATGTATCGCGAGCTGTTTTTTAATAATATCGACAGCTTTTTGTCGGCCAATTTTCCAGTGTTGCGGACACTATTGAATGACCGGCAATGGTTTGAGCTGGGACAGGATTTTTTCGCCAAGCATGTCAGTCGTTCGCCGCATTTTTCAGAAATCCCTGAAGAGTTTTTGGATTATCTGCAAAACGAGCGGGACGGTGCGGATGATTTCCCGTTTATGCTGGAGCTGGCGCATTACGAATGGGTGGAAATGGCCTTGTCCATCGCCAAGGAAACCGTGCATGAAAATCAGCAGAACCTGGATGATTTGCTCAATAGGCGTATTCAGTTGTCGTCTTTAGCTTGGCCGCTGGCCTACCAATATCCCGTCCAGCAAATATCCCCCGCTTTTTTACCTGAAACGGCGCCGGAACAAGCCACCTTCCTGGTTGTTTATCGCAATCCGAATGACGAGGTTAATTTTATAGAAATCACTCCGATCACTTACCGGTTGCTGGAAATAATCCAGGAGCATGAAGGGATATTGGCGGCCGATTGTCTAAAGCAGGTTGCCGGGGAATCGAAGCATCCTAATCCTGAAATGATTATCGCAGGTGGTTTGCAGGTATTAAAAGAACTGGCAGGGAAGACGGTTATTACGGTTGTTGCTTAAGGATATGGTCAGAAATACCTTCCCGACATGGATCGGATGAAATTTTTCCGTTCGCCCTGAGCTTGTCGAATGGGGTGGGCGGAAAAATTTCGACCCACCGCGTCAAGCCGATCATGCTTCGACAGGCTCAGCACGAACGGCTTGACGACCGAAAATAGTGATTTCGGGAAGTTATTTGTAACCAGATCCTAAGTCCGGTATGTAACCCGACGGACACGCTGTGTTGCCGAAATGTTAAATCAATTAGCCTGTGGCACTCTGGTAAAATCCGGTCCTTTAGGCAGGGCGTTCTGTTGCAGGCAATGATAAGCCGCATTCTCATACTTGATCACTAAAGACTGGGCGTTTTTATGCTCGCCGAGAAACAGTTGAGCCTCATCGGCAGTCAAATCTTTCATCAAGAATTTGGCTATGCACATGCACGGCGTAGAATAGCGCGCCTTATCGAATTCTTTATTGGTTGAATTCTTCAATTCCCGTTGTACGCATTGGTCGGCAAAATCATGCTCAAACTTGTGTTTTTGTATATCGGTCACCGGGGTGTCGTGGGAATGGTCGAACGGGTTGTGCACTTCGGCGGTCGCTGCCGGTTTCGCCGCTGCGGTTTTTTGTTCATCATCCGAACAGCCGGTAACCGATAATGCGATAACCGCGCTGGTCAGTGCAGCAAAAAAGAAGTTCTTGGTAAATGTGGGCGTTTTCATAAGTTTAAATCGTAAATAGTTTAATGAGGATTTGTTCAACTTTATCATTTTATCAAGACTCGTTCTACCCATCTTCGTTGTTCATATTCAAGATGTTTACAAATAGCGCTATTCGTTGCGCGCCTGTTTTCGTTATCATGGGTTTTTCCATTGACGCCTTTCAGCCATGTCTTTTATCAAAAATATCGAATCCGAATTTGCAGCGCTACCTGATCAGTTAAGGGCTACGGTGATCGACTCGCTGACTAAATGGGATGAACGGGTTACGGAACTTAAACTCAATATCAATCCAACACCGGCATTTAACGCATCTATCGTCAGGGTCTGGTGCTCCAGCCTGTTTGTTGCCGAAAGCTGTACCCGCAAGCCCGAGCTGCTGGCCGATCTGGTTAACTCCGGCGATTTGTCGGCGGTTTACAGCGAAAACAATTATGCCGAAAAGCTTGTCCTGAGCTCGGCCGAAGGGCTGGCGCACACGCCGGTTGAGACGCAGGCCGAGTTAATGACGAAATTGCGCGATTTTCGGCGCAGGGAGATGGTCAGGATAGCCTGGCGGGATTTGGCCGGCTGGGCCGAATTATCGGAAACGCTGGCCGATTTATCGCACTTGGCTGACGCCTGCATACAATACGCATTGGATTTTCTTTATCAGGAAGCCTGCGAACTACGAGGCACGCCGTTATTGTCCGACGGCAGCCCGCAGCAGATCGTGGTGCTGGGCATGGGCAAGCTGGGCGCTTACGAATTGAATTATTCCTCCGACATCGACCTGATTTTTGCTTATGCGGAAGACGGCGTGCTGCCGGACAGGAAAGAAACCAGCTACGGCGAGTTTTTTACCAAGCTATGCCGCAACCTGATCAAAGTGCTGGACGAGATCACCGTAGACGGTTTTGTGTTCCGCACCGACATACGCTTAAGACCTTATGGCGACAGCGGGCCCATCATCATGACCTTTGACGGCATGGAAAACTATTACCAGACCCAGGCCAGGGAATGGGAGCGTTACGCGATGATCAAGGTGCGCCAGGTTGCGGGCGACTTTAAAGTCGGCGCGCAGCTGATGGCTATGTTCAGGCCTTTTGTGTACCGGCGTTATCTCGATTACGGCGCGTTTGAGGAGTTGCGCTCGTTAAAGGCGCAGATCACCCAGGAGTTGCGGCGCAAGGACCGCATGGAAAATATCAAGCTGGGGCCGGGCGGCATCCGCGAAATCGAATTTATCGGCCAGGCGTTTCAACTGATCCGCGGCGGCAACGACAAAGCCCTGCAAACCCGTCCGATTCTGGATGTATTACAACTGCTGGGCGATCGGGAGTTGCTGGCGCAACAAGATGCCGATCAGTTAATGCAGTCATACCGTTTTTTGCGTCGGGTGGAAAACCATATCCAGCAATATCAGGATCAACAAACCCACGATTTGCCGACAAACCCGGCAGCGCAACAGATATTGGCGTATTCGCTGGATTATCCAGACTGGCCTAGCTTTAAACAGGATCTGGACAAGGTAAGAGTGCAGGTGCATGAGGTTTTTGACCAGGTTTTTTCCCTGTCAAAACAGGATGGTTCGACAGGCTCACCACGAACGGCGCAAAGAATTTGGGCTTGTGTGGCCGATGATTCGGAGTTGATGGACCATTTAAAAGAATGGGGCATTCAAGACACCGGCGCGATGCTCGCTGCAATAAAAGATTTTAAGCATTCCGCCGCCGTCAGAAGGCTGACAGCTAAAGGTGCAGGCGTGCTTGACCGGTTAATGCCGCAGTTGATAGAAGCCATGCGGCAGGTTGCTAACCCGGATGAAACCCTGATGCGGATACTCGGATTGTTTGGGGCGGTTGCGGGCCGGAATGTCTATTTATCGTTATTGTCCGAAAACCCCGGCGCCTTGTCGCAATTGGTCAAGCTGTCATCGGCCAGTTCGTGGATTTGCGATTATTTATCGCTGTACCCGGTGTTATTCGACGAATTGCTGGATACCCGCTCGCTTTACGAGCCGCTCAAAAAAGCCGATCTTGACCGGCAACTTCGGGTTTTGCTGGCTCATGTCGAGGTGCAGGATCTTGAGCAGCTGATGGTGGTGCTGCGCCAGTTTAAACAATTGAACGTATTAAGAGTGGCCGCCGCCGATATTATGGGCGTAATCCCGCTGATGGTGGTCAGCGATTACCTGACCTATATCGCCGAAAGCATCGTCAGTCATGTCGTTGAACGCGCGTGGCTGATGCTGACTGACAAGCATGGCCAGCCGCCGGTGACCGATAATACGTCTATCGGTTTTGCGGTCATAGGCTTCGGCAAATTGGGCGGCATCGAGTTGGGTTACGGCTCCGACCTGGATCTGGTGTTTTTGTACGATTGCAAGGACGGCAATGCGATGACCGATGGTGCAAAGCCGATTTCCTGCGCCCAGTTTTACGGTCGTTTGGGGCTGAAAGTCCGGCATATACTCGATACCAAGATGTTGTCCGGCATACTCTACGAAGTGGATATGCGCCTGCGGCCCAATGGCGACTCCGGCTTGCTGGTCAGCCATATTAACGCTTATGAAGATTACCTGAAAAACCAGGCCTGGACCTGGGAGTTGCAGGCCTTGGTCAGAGGCCGTTTTATCGCCGGAGACCCTCGGCTTAAAGTACAGTATGAGGCCATACGCAGCCGGATTTTAAGCCTGCCCAGGGATACAGACGTATTAAAAAAAGAAGTCCGGGAGATGCGCGAAAAAATGCGCGAGGCTCTGGCTACCAAAGATAAAGACAAGTTTGACCTAAAACAAAGCAAAGGCGGTATTGCTGATATTGAGTTTATAGTACAATTTGGCGTATTGGATCAGGCGGCTCTTAATGTAGCGCTGACGACCTACACCGATAATGTCAGACTGCTTGAAGGCCTGCAACAGCAGGGCTTTATTTCCAAAGCCGATCAGGAAACACTTAAAAACGCTTACTGCACCTATCGGGATTTCGGTCATAAACAGGTTTTACAAGGGGATAAGGCTGTTATAGCCGAGGCCGAGGTCGCCAAAATGAGCGCACAAGTCGAACAGATTTGGCATGGTTACATGGAGTAGGTAATAGACAGGGATGACCTGATTAGGCGGATTAAAACGGTTATCAGTGGTTATCAGTCAAATCCGTGTCGCCTAGAGGCGCCTACTGTTGGCATCCATGTTCCATGCCCTTACATAAATAAACATTAATTTAAGTTGGAGAATAAACGATGACGATGGATGATAGAGACGGCGTTATTTGGCTGGATGGCAAGTGGGTTGAGTGGCGCGAAGCTAAAGTCCATGTGTTGACGCACACCTTGCACTATGGATTGGGCGTGTTTGAAGGCATACGGGCTTATCATGCGGAAAAAGGCACGGCGATTTTCAGGATGCAGGAACATACGGATCGCCTGTTCCGTTCGGCGCATATCATGAATATGAAAATGCCTTACGGTAAAGACGAGCTTAACCAGGCGCATCGCGATGCGGTTGCCAAGAACAACCTGGACAGCGCCTATATTCGCAGCATGTGCTTTTTCGGTTCCGAAGGTATGGGGCTAAGAGCCGACAACCTGAAAGTCCACGTGATGGTCGCCGCCTGGTCATGGGGCGCTTATTTGGGCGCGGACAGCATCGAGCACGGCATCCGCATCCGCACGTCGTCTTATACCCGCAACCATCACAACAGCACCATGTGCAAAGCCAAAGCCAACGGCAATTACATCAATTCCATCCTGGCGTTACAGGAAGCTTTGGCCAACGGTTACGACGAAGCGTTGATGCTGGATCATGAAGGATTCGCGGCGGAAGGTAGCGCCGAAAACCTGTTTATCGTGCGCAACGGCAAAATTTACACGCCTGAAACCACCTCGGCGCTGGAAGGCATTACCCGTGATTCGGTCATCACCATTGCCAGAGAGCAAGGTTATGAAGTGATCGAAAAACGCATCACCCGCGACGAGATTTACGTGGCCGATGAAGCGTTCTTTACCGGTTCTGCGGCTGAAGTAACGCCGATCAGGGAACTGGACAATCGCGCAATCGGTTCAGGCAGCCGCGGGCCGGTCACCGAGAAATTGCAGTCTCTGTATTTCGACTATGTGCATGGGCGCAGAGACGACCATGCCGATTGGTTGACTTACGTTGCTTAAGGTTTTTTAAAAAAATGAACCACGAAGACACGAAGTTTTATGTTTCTTTCTTCGTGTCTTCGTGGTTTATAAAGTATATAGTCATTTAAGGTCTTGAAAAAATATCACAAGATTCTAGTCGTCGGCCCCTCCTGGGTCGGCGACATGGTGATGGCGCAAAGCCTGTTTATCGCGCTGAAAAATGCCCGCCCGGACTGCCGGATCGACGTGCTGGCTCCGTCATGGACATTATCCCTGCTGGAAAGAATGCCCGAAGTGACCCAAGCCATTGCGATGCCGCTGCCGCGCGGTAAGTTCGGCCTGATCGAACGCATCAAACTGGGTAAAAGCCTGCGCCCGGAAGGCTACGATCAGGCCATCCTGCTGCCGAATTCCTGGAAATCCGCAATACCAACGTTTTTTGCCGATATACCCGTTCGTACAGGTTACATCGGCGAATACCGCTGGGGCTTGCTGAACGATGCCAGAAAGCTCGATAAAAAACGGCTGACCATGACCGTGCAGCGGTTTGTCGCCTTGGGTTTGCCCAAAGATGCGAAGTTGCCGCCGGTATGCCCGACGCCTGCGCTAACGATCAGCAAAGACCGGCAACAAGCCGTCATCGATAAATTCAAGCTGATTTCCTCTCCAAGAATACTGGCCTTATGCCCCGGCGCCGAATACGGCCCGGCCAAGCGCTGGCCGACCGAGTATTACGCCGAAGTCGCCCGGCATAAAATCGACCAAGGCTGGCAGGTCTGGCTGTTCGGCTCCGAAAAGGACAAAGCCGACGCCGCGCAAATCAATAAAGCAGCTTCCGGCCTTTGTACCGACTTTACCGGCAGGACATCCCTGGCCGAGGCGGTTGATTTGATGTCGCTGGTTAATAATGTGGTGACCAACGATTCAGGCTTGATGCATGTCGCCGCCGCGCTGGATAAAAAAATCATCGCCATTTACGGCTCATCGGATCCGGGATTTACGCCGCCGCTGAACGATAAGGCCCAGGTTATCTCATTGAATCTCGATTGCGCACCCTGTTTCAAGCGCGAATGTCCGCTGGGCCACACCCATTGCCTGACCGGCATCACACCGGACCGGGTGCTTCAATTGATAGCGCTTACCGAAGCAGAGCCTACATGAAAATAGCGATCGTAAAACTCTCGGCCCTGGGCGACATCGTCCATGCGATGGTCGCTCTTCAGTTTATCAAGGCGCACTCCCCGGAAATTCAGATCGACTGGATCGTTGAAGAGCGCTTCGCCGAGGTTTTAAAAAACAATCCCGACATCGATAACATCCTGACGGTTAACCTGAAAGCCTTAAAAAACGATAAGACCGGTTTTGTTCGGCAGCTCAAAAAAATCCGCGGCTACGCAAAAAATAATTATGACTTGGTTATTGATGCCCAAGGGCTGATTAAATCGGCGGTCACCGCCAAACTGGTAGCGGCAGGGGGGCTGGGTATGCCAAAAGCGCGGCACGGAAAGCGCATCGCCGGATTCGATGCCGATTCAATCAGGGAAAAAGCCGCATCATGGTTTTACGATATTAAAGTGGCGTGCGCTTTTCATGCCAATACCATCGACAGAAATGCATTGGTCCTGTCCGGCCCTTTAGGGTTCGACATCACCAAAGAGCAAATTCTCAACAAAAAGCCGTTTTTGTTCTTCAAAAACGAAGATCCGCAAATTTATGACTACCTGTCAAAAGACCGGAACAATATCGTGCTGGTGATCGGCTCAACCTGGGACAGCCGCAACTATCCGGCGGAAAAATTCGTAAAAATAGCAGAGGCCTTGCAGCAAAACTGCCTGGTCATCTGGGGCAGCGATCAGGAAAAAGCCCGAGCGGAGTGGATGGCGGCGCAATCCGGCCTGATCAAAGTCATGCCCAAGCTGGATTTGAACAGCCTGAAAGCGCTGATTGCCAACGCCGATTTGCTGATCGGCAACGATACCGGGCCAACGCACATGGCCTGGGGATTAAATAGGCCGTCAATCACCCTCTTCGGCCCGACGCCGGTCAGCCGGGTTTACCAAACCGACATCAACAAAGTGGTCAAGTCCGCGTCAACCGTCAATCCGTATAAACTCAACAAGCAGGATTATTCGATTAAGGATATTGATGAACAGGAGATAATCGAGCCGGCAAAATGCTTGTTGCCGGCTCGATCAGAGTGAATCAACGCTATAGAAGTTTGTTATCGCGTGATGACTTCATCGCCCTTGCCCACTAACACCACATCCGCAGGACGCATCGCAAAAATGCCGACTGTCACTACGCCGGTAATGTTGTTGATGATTTGTTCCAGCTTGATCGGATCGATAATGTCCAGGTTATGTACATCGAGAATCACGTTGTGGTTGTCGGTGATAACGTTTTCCCGCCACACCGGTTGGCCGCCCAATTTAACCAGCTCCCGTGCAACATAGCTTCTGGCCATCGGGATGACTTCAACTGGCAGCGGAAATTTACCCAGCACATCGACGCATTTGGTTTCATCGACAATACAAACAAACTGCTTGCTGGCTGCGCCAATGATTTTTTCGCGGGTTAATGCGCCGCCGCCGCCTTTAATCATATGTTTATGCGGCGTCACCTCGTCAGCGCCATCGACATAAACATCCAGCGTGCCGACTGAGTTCAGGTCCAGCACAGGAATGCCGACTTTTTTCAAATGTGCGGTGCTCATTTCGGAACTGGAGACAGCGCCTTCGATCTGGCCTTTAAAATCGGCCAAATAATCGATGAAATGTTTCACCGTAGAACCGGTGCCTACGCCGATAATGGAAACATCTTTAATATAGTGTAAAGCGGCTTGAGCTACTTTTTGTTTTAATTCGTCTTGAGTCATGAGGCTTCCTGATTTTAGTTAAGGGACTGTAAATGGTGTGTGATAATACAGCAGATGCAAAGATTCCTCAGCTGATTTTTAAAAAATGCCCACGATAAACTCAAGCGCCCATGTTCATCCTGCACAGCTCCAATAAAACCGAAAACCTGGTCGCCCACCTGTGCGCAGTCATCGAAAACTCGCCGTTGGCCTCGCCTTTTGCGAAGGAGGTCTTCTTGATCCAAAGCCAGGGCATGGAGCGCTGGTTGTCGCAGCAGCTGGCCGGCCGATTCAAGGTATGGGGCAATTACGAGTTTTTATTTCCGGGCAAGTTTTTCAGCTCGCTGGCGCAGAACATCGACAGCCGCTTGAGCGATGCGGCTTTCGAGCGTAACTTGATGCTATGGCGGATCGAGGCCTTGCTCAGGCGACTGCCAGGGATGGCGACCGAGACTGCTCCCGGCAGTCCTCGGCATTTCCTCCCTCCCTGGAGGTCAGAAGTGTCGCAATCGGTAGGGAACCGATGCGACCGACTGGACGGCGAGGTATTTTTGCCGTTAACGCAATACCTGTCCGGCGAGAATGTCGCGTTAAAGCGCTACCAGTTAGCCCAGCAGCTGGCGCAGATTTTCGACCAGTACCAGATGATGCGGCCGGATATGTTGGAGGCGTGGCAAAAAGGCCAGTTGCTGTACCAGACAACAACCGAACGCTGGCAGCAGGCGTTGTGGCTGCAAATAACCGAACAGACCGGCAACAAGCACCGGGGCTCGTTGTGGCTGGACGTGATCGCCAAATTGAATGCCGCGGAGGAAGGCGCATTCAGCGGGCAACTGCCGGAGCGGATTTCGGTGTTCGGGCTTAACACGATGCCGCCGTTATTCTTGAGCTATTTGCAAGGCTTGTCCAAACATTGCCAGCTGCATCTTTTCCTGCTCAATCCGGCGCAGGATTTTTGGGCCGATCTGGCAACGAAGAGACAGCGGGCAATCGACGAAAATTTTACCGGCCATCCGTTGCTGTCAACCTTAGGCCAGCAGGGACGCGAGTTTCAGGAAATGTTGCTGGATCAGGCGCAGTTCGATTTCGAACCGGAAAGTTTCGAACTGGGCGAGGCGCGCACTCATCTGCAACGGCTGCAAAACGGCATCTTGAATAACCGGCTGGACGGACAGGTACTGCAACAAGACGACTCAATCAGCATCCATGCCTGCCATTCCCGGATGCGCGAAGTGGAAGTGCTGAAAAACCAGTTGCTGCAAACGCTGGAAAACGACCCGTCGCTGGAACTGCGCGACATCGTGGTCATGGCGCCGGACATCCAGGTGTACGAGCCGTTTATTTCCGCCGTGTTCGATGACGTTCAACATGCGGTCGCCGATCGCAGCTTGCGCCTGAGCAACAACGCGCTGGACGCCTTCATCCGCTTTTTGGACTTGAGCCAAAGCCGTTTCGGCTGGCAATCGGTGCTGGATTTGCTGGAACAGCCGGTGGTGTATCCGGGTTTCGGTTTGTCCGAGGTCGACCTGGAACTGATCAAACACTGGGTGCAGGATACCCATGTCCGCTGGGGCAAGTCCGCGCAACACAAGCAGGAACTGGGCCTGCCGGAACTGAGCGAAAATACCTGGCAGGCAATGCTGGACAGGCTGCTGATGGGCTATGCGGTCGGCAGCGATCAGGATTTTATTGCAGAGGTGCTGCCCTACAGGGATATTGAAGGTTCCTCGGCGCTGGCTTTGGGCGGCTTGTGCGATTTTATGCAGCTGCTGTTTAAAGCCAGCAAGGAACTGAAACAGGCGAAACCGCTGAAAAGCTGGAGCGCGCAGCTTTATTATTACGCCGACCAGTTATTGGCGGCTGCGGAACCGGTCGAGCGCCGACAGCTTAACGAACTGCTGGCGGAATTGTCCGCCGAACTGGCCGCAGTCCATAATGATGACGTCGAGCTGCAAGTGATTATCAGCTGGCTGGAAGGCATGGTTGCCGAGCGCAAATCGTCCAACGGCTTTTTGCGCGGACAGCTGACCTTTTGTTCGATGTTGCCGATGCGCTCGATCCCGTTCAAGGTGATTGCGTTGTTGGGCATGAATGACGGCGAGTTCCCAAAAATCGACCGTCATCCGACCTTCGACTTACTGGCGCACAATTTTCGCAAAGGCGACCGCTCGCACCGCAGCGATGACCGCTACCAGTTTCTGGAAATCCTGTTGTCGGCCAGACAGCGGCTGATCATGACCTATATCGGCCAGTCGATCAGCCACAACGATGCCATTCCGCCATCGGTGGTGATCAGCGAATTGCTGGAGGTTTTGCAGTGTGGCGGCCTGATTACCCGGCATCCGTTGCAACCGTTTAGTCGGCGCTATTTTGACGGTGCGGCGGATTTATTCAGCTTTTCCGAGACCGATTGCGAAACCGCCAGAGCATTGTCCGGCAGGGGCGACCGACCGTCCGCCCTTGTCGATTTATGGTGGCAAGGAGCAATCCTCGAAGACGCTGCGGAAACCGAAGTGATCGAGCTCAGCGAATTGTTCAGTTTCTTCCGCCATCCACAACGTTACTTCGTGCAGAGGCAAATGGATTTACGCTTTAGCGGCATGGAAGCCGATGCCGAAGAGCGCGAGCCGTTTAGCGTCGACAAGCTGGAGGGTTACGCGATTTATCATGAATGGATACACGAGGCGCTAAACGGCAAGCAGCCCACGGTAAAAAAACTGCAAGCCCAAGGCCGGTGGCTGGCGGGCGTACCGGGCGAACTGGAGTTCGACCGCCAACAGCAGGCGATTAATGAATTTGTCCAACGAATAAAGGAAAAAGACTTAGGCGCGTCTTTAGACGATTTGCCGGTAGATATAATTGTCGGGCAATACCGTCTGGCCGGCAAACTCGGCAACCTTTATCAGCACGGCAGCCTCATTTATCGTTACGCCGCCCTTAAGGGCAAGGATTTTGTCTGCGCACTGTTGCATCATCTGATAATTAACGAAGTCCAGCGGCAATCGTCGGCAATTGCTCCTTGCATTGCTCTCGGCAATCGCTCCTTGCATTGCTCTACCTCCCCCATCCGTGGGGTCGTACCTCCTGCATCCATGCAGTCGACGTTTTTGCTCAGCACCGATGAAGACTTAAGCTTGTTGCCCGAACATTGCCAAGCGGAGCAGCTGAGCGCATGGATAGAAATATACCGGCAGGGCCGAAAACAGCCCGATGCATTTTTTGTCGAACCGGCGTTGGCGTACATCAAACAGGCCCACAAACTGCAAATCGGCAGCCGGGCCTCAAAGTCGGCGCTGGATGCGGCAATCGAGCAATTGTCCAGGGCCGTGGAACAGCCTTACGAGCCGGAACTCAGGCGGCTTTACGGCAATGTGGCGGACTTGGGGCAGGTGCTGGGCGAGCCGTTTGAGCTGCAATGCCAAAGCCTGTTGCAGCCGGTTTGGGATGTATTGCATCAATAACAATGGGTTGTTGATCGCTCCCACGCTCCGGCGCTCATCTGTATACAAGTCCTGCCGACCCAAAGAAGATATAGTTCTGTCGGGCATGCTGTTTATGCCCGACATATACGCGCTTCAAATGTCGGGCGACGAAAAGCTGTTGCAACTACCCGACTCGCTTGATTGGTACGGTGCTTTGCCAAGGCAGAGCTCGATCATAGTTCTGGGCTTAGAATTTCCGCCCGATTCGCATTGCAACTTTAAAGCTTAGTGCCGTTACCGCATGACATAGCAGCAGAGGCCGGACACACCGGCTTTTTTGTGCATGATGACCTTTGCCTATACAATGCATTCTAAATCAATGCAGGTGAAACGATGAATACATTAACTTTCGATACGCATGAGTTTGTTAAAAAGCTTAAGGATGTAGGTTTTAGCGAAGAACAGGCGGAAGTAATAACCAACTTACAAAAAACAACATCCAGCAATACCTTGGAGCAGGCACGGCATGATTATGATTTAGATAATTTAGCCACCAAGCGCGACTTAAGGGAACTGGAGTTAAAGATTGAGCTGGTACGTTCCGAGCTAAAGCGTGATATTGCCGAAACTAAAGCGGAGTTAATCCGTTGGGTGGTGGGCGTTGGTGTGCTGCAAACAGTATTGATAACTGCGCTGGTACTTAAATTGGCGGGTACGCATTAAAGTCCCGTCGGGCATGCCGTTTATGCCCGACATATACGCGCTTCAAATGTCGGGCAACGAAAAGCAGTTACCCGACCTACCCGGTAATATCTGAGGTAAAAACTTCGTGTCTTCTCGGTGGTAAATAATTGTTTACAATCGTTTTCCGTACAGCGTTTATTTTCGTGCGGAGAAACATCGCATTGTTGTCTTGGCGGGATAGAACCTAGGGAAGCGCTGAACAAAATGCTTCCGTTCATGATTCGACAGGCTCACCACGAACGGAATCAATACGTTACCGTTCGTCCTGAGCCTGTCGAAGGACTAAATCAGCGCTTCCCTAGCCCTGTGTTCGGCTTTAAATATGACGACTGTTAGCGCCAGCCCAGTCCTTGAAGGGCGTCTACAACCAATCCCGTTCCTAGCCTGATTAGCAGGACGTCGTCCGCCACTCGCACGTAACGGTGTCCGGGCAGCGGCGCTCCCAGCTGATTAAGTACTGCCGACGGCAGATCGTAGTAAGTCACGTTGCGGGGCAGCGGTTGGCCTATATTCCACTGTCTTGCCAGTCCGGGCGGAACGCAGCCGTTCTGTTTCTTGGCGAGGCCCGGCGGACAGCGGCCGGTACGGAACTGCTCGACATAGTAGTCATGGATGACGGCTCGGTGCCGGTCGTCGAAATAGCGCTGTTCTCTATGGTCTTGTTCGCCTTTTTGCTGAAATGGCCGATCATCGCGCTCCCTGTCATGACTTTGTTTTTCCCGCCGTTCATGTTTCTCGGCTTTTTCGTGGCCTTTCCCGGCATGCTTGTCGGCTAGAACCGGGGCGGTCGCCAGCATTCCGGCGATTGCAAGGGCTAAGGCGTAACTTGTTTTCAAATAATTGTGCGGCATGTTCTACTCCCGGTAAAAAGTTCACATTCATTCTCCGCTGTGTTTACGCACAATGCACATAAAATTTTTTAAAGTCCGCCACGACATTACGGTTTTGTGATGCCGTAGGGAAAAGGGGGGTCACGTCTGATGAATCAAAGAGACTAACGGTCTTCCTCGAACCATCGATAAAGCGTAGGCAGCATAATCAGCGTCAGCAATGTTGACGTGATCAGTCCGCCGATAACAACGATAGCCAAAGGCCGCTGGACTTCCGAGCCGGGGCCGGTGGCGAACAAGAAGGGCACCAGCCCGAGCAGCGCGACGGTGGCGGTCATCATGACCGGGCGAAAGCGTTGCGCGCAGCCCTGGCGTATGGCCTCTATCTGGCTGAGTCCGCTGTCGCGCAGGTTGCGGATATAGGAAACCAGCACCACGCCGTTCAATACGGCGATGCCCCACAGCGCAATAAAGCCCACCGAGGCCGGCACCGACAGGTATTCGCCGGTGATGAACAAAGATACCACGCCGCCTATCGACGCAAACGGCAGTACGAGAATAATCAGCGCGGCAAAGCGTAGCGAGTTGAACAGCATGAACAACAGAAAGAAAATCGCGCCGATCGTAATCGGGATGATGATTTTAAGATGTCCCAGCGCGCGTTCCATGTTCTGGAATTGTCCGCCCCATTCCAGGTAATACCCTTCCGGCAGCTTGATCTGGTTGGAGACGGCTTTTTGCAGTTCCGCCACGAAGCTGCCCAAGTCCCTGTCCCTGACGTTAACGCCGACAACGATCCGGCGTTTGCCCATTTCCCTGCTGATCTGCGAAGGCCCGTCATTCAGGCGGATGTCGGCCAGATCGCCCAGCGGTACGCGCGCGCCGTTGGCCGAAGTCAGCAGCATGGCGTCAATGGCTTCGATGCTGTTGCGAAAACCTTCCGGCAAACGCACGGTTGCCGAGAAGCGCCGTTCGCCTTCATAGATTTCCGTCGCCGTCTTGCCGCCGATAGCCGTTTCAATGACCTCATTAATATCGGCCGCATTGATGCTGTGTCTGGCGATGGCTTCGCGGTTGATTGTGATCGACAAATACTGCTGTCCGGTCAGCCGTTCCACGCGGATGTCCTGAGCGCCCTGGATAGCGCCCGCAAGCCGGGCGATGTCGTTTGCGGTTGTTTTCAACTGCTCCAGATCGTCGCCGAATATTTTCACGGCCAGATCGGAGCGCACGCCGGTCAGCATTTCGTCCACGCGGTCGGAAATCGGTTGCGCCATCACCACCTGGATGCCGGGCAGATTTTCATTGAGCTTGTCGCGTATCGCATCGGCGATCTGATCCTGGCTCCAGCCTTTAGGCCACTGATCACGGGGTTTCAAACTGACGATCGGGGTCGATTCGTTCTGGCTTTGCGGGTCGGCCGGGCTTTCGCCGCGGCCGATATTGGTCACCGCGAGGCTTACGCCCGGAATCTCCATGACCATGCGCATGGCTTCCATTTCCATTTTTATACCTTCTTGCAGCGATATATTCGGCATCCGGTTGATTGCCGGAACAATGGAGCCTTCCTTCATCTCGGGAATGAAGGCGGTACCCAAAAAGGGCAGTAATAGCAGTGCGCCGACAAACAGGCCGGCAGCCAGAAAAACGACGGTCTTGCCTTTTTGCAGGGCTATATCCAGCAGCCTAAGATAAGGCTTTTTCATGAACGCAATAATGCGCGTATCGTGTTCTTCTCCATGCTGGCCTTCCAGCAGATAAGAGCATAAAACCGGCGTTAAGGTCAGCGACAGAATCAGTGAAATCAGCAAGGCTATTGCGATCGTATAAGCCAGCGGCGAAAACATCTTGCCTTCCATGCCTTCCAATGTCATCAGCGGCAGGAATACCAGAATGATGATGCCGACACCGAATAACACCGGGGTGGCGACTTCCTGGGCGGCGGCCATGACCACTTTCACCCGGCTGGTAAAGCGGCCCTTGCGCTCGGTCAGCTGGCTGAAGGCGTTTTCGACCACGACGACGGAGCCGTCGACAATCAGGCCGATCGCGATAGCCAGTCCGCCCAACGACATCAGGTTGGCGGAGATGCCCAGCTGGTTCATGACGATAAAGGTGACCAGCGGCGTAATGAGCAAAGTGCCGACAACGATCAGGCTGGAGCGGATATCGCCGAGAAACAGCAGCAGAATCACGACGACCAGCGCCACGCCTTCGAGCAGTACCTTGGTGACGGTGTGCAACGCGGCATCGACCAGTTCGCTGCGGTCATAGTACGGAACGATTTTGAGGTCTTCCGGCAGCATGTTCTTGTCGTTGATTTCCTGCACCCGTTCCTTGATGCGGCTGACGACGTCTTTGGCGTTTCCGCCGCGTAGCATCATCACAATACCGCCGACCGATTCGGTATAACCGTTTTTTATCACCGCGCCGACCCGCACTTCGTGGCCGATTTTGACCTCGGCGACATCGTGAATGTGGACAGGGACGCTGTGCTGCTCTTTGAGCACGATATTGCCGATGTCGGCGACGTCGCGAATCAAACCGACGCCGCGAATCAGGTATTGCTCGGCGAAATGCGGTAAAACGCCGCCGCCGCTGTTGGCGTTGTTGTGCGCCAGTGCGTTAAAGACCTCGTCCAGCGTGATATGGTAATGGTGCATGCGGTCGGGATTGACCAATACCTGATACTGCTTGTTGTAGCCGCCCTGCGAATTGATTTCCGCAACCCCGGCTATGCCGCGCAACAGGGGGCGCACGACCCAGTCCTGGGTTTCGCGGCGGCGCATCAGCTCTTCCGGGGTCAGCGCGCGTTCCCCGTCGTCAGCCCGCTCCAGTGTGTATTGGTACACTTCGCCAAGCCCCGTGGAAACCGGACCCAATACCGGATTGACGCCTTCGGGCATGTTGTGGCTGACTTCCATCAGGCGCTCCATGACCAATTGCCGGGCAAAATAGACGTCGGTAGCGTCGGTAAACACCAGTGTGATCAGGGACAGGCCGTTTTTGTTTAACGAGCGCATCTCCGTAAGGCCGGGCAGGCCGGTCATTGCGATCTCCAGCGGCACGGTAATAAAACGCTCGACTTCCTCCGGCGAACGCCCGGAGGATTCGGTGGCGATTTGCACCTGCACGTTAGTGACATCGGGGAATGCATCGACGGACAGCGACTGTAGCGCGCGCACGCCAAAAGCCGCCAACGCCAGCGCCAGCGCCAGAATAAGGATACGGTTATCCAGGCTTCTACGAATCAAGGCTTCGACCATCGGTTTTACTCCAATTCCTTGCGCTGGCGTTCGCTGTTAAGATGAAAGCCGCCTTCCACGACAACCTTCTCGCCCTGTTTCAAGCCGCCGAGAACGCGGCGGACATTGCCGTAACGAATGCCCAGTTGTACCGGTCTCAGTTGGAATTCTTCCGGCGCGGTCTGGACGAAGACGTGATCGCCGTCATTGACGCGCAGCACCGCCGAATCGGGTAAAACCAGTTCCTGTACGCCCTGCTTGCGAATCAGCAAGGTGGCCAGCATGTTCGGCTTGAAAACACGCTGCGGATTGGGCAGCGCCATACGCACAGTGACGGTACGGGTCTGGGGATCAACCATGTCGTCCACATAAATCAGGCGGCCGCTCAGTTCTTCCCCCGGCAGGGCGGCGATAGTGACCAGCGCTTCATCGCCCTTGTGCGCCCAGCCCGCCTGTTGCTCAGGCAGCTCGGCGACCACCCAGACATGGGACAGGTCGGCTACGGTAAACAAGGCGTCGGCGGGCTGCACGACTTGGCCGACGGTGACGTTGCGCTCGACAATCGTACCCTGAATGCTGGCGGTAATCGGCAGGAACGAATGGATTTTCTTTTCCCTGGACAGCCTGGACAGATCGCTGTCCGACATGCCGAACACGCGCAACTGGTCGGTCGCGGTGCGCAAATCCACGTCGGCTTCATTCAGCATGCTTTCCCTTTCCTGAAGCTCGGCAGCCGCGATCACGTCGCTGGCCAGCAGGCGCTTGGCCCTGTTTACCGCCAGTTGGCGCAGATTGACTTGCGAACTGGTCTTTAGATAAGCCGACTGGGCCATGCCGAGTTCGGTGCTGTTGAGTATCGCCAGCTGTTCGCCTTTACGGACTTCCTGGCCGAGTACGGCCTGGATTTCGGTAATCCGGCCGGTTACCGTTGCGCCGATCCGGGCGACGCGCTGTTGATCCAGGTCGACCCGCGCCGGCAAGCGCAAGGAATCATGCACTTGGCCTTTGCCTATCGCGATGACTTTGATCTGCTTCATCAGTACGGAGTTGGCTTTGACCACCGGTAAGGCATTGTCGGCGTTGCTTGCCGGGGAGATCAGCAGCAGGATAAACAGCAAAGGGTAAAATGATGTCATAGTTACAGATCCTCCAGATCGGTAGCGCGTAAACGGTCCAGGTCAATCAATGCGGCCTGGCGGTCGAAGCGGGCGTTCATATAGTCGCTACGAACGGTGCGGTAGGTGCGTTGGGCGTCGAGATAATCGATAATGCCGCGTTCGCCGAGGCGATAGGCGGATTCGGCGACTTTGAGCACCGTTTCGGCTTCCCTCAGCAAACCGGCATCGAAAGTTTCAACTTGGCGATGGGCTATCCGGTACCGGTTGTAAGCGTTTTCCAGTTCCCGCATGACCGAGAACTCCTGTTGCGTGGCCAATGCTTCGGCTTGTTGCAGCTCCGCAGCGGCCTCGCCGATAGGCCCCTGGCGCTGATTCCACAACGGTAAGGGGACGACAATGTTGACCCGCCACTGCTCAAGTCCCGGATCCCGTTCCGCGCCCGCTTTCAAGGTCGGCTGCGGGTAGCGGAGGTTTTGCTCATACTTGACTTTGGCCTCGGCTTTTTCGATTTCGGCGCGAAACTGCTGCAAGACGGGTTGTTTGTTCATCACTTCTTCACGCAAACTTTCCAGGGATGGCAGTGACGCGGGTGGTGCGGGCAAGTCGCCCGCCGCCTCATATTGGTGCGGCAAGGCCGGGCCGAACATCATGCGTAGCGCCGATTTGGCGTCATCCACCCGGGTTTCCGCGCTTTCCCGCAGTTTTACTGCGTTCAGCGCTTCCGCTTCGGATTTGACCTGTTCATAACGGGGCGCTTCCCCTACTTCAACCTTGAGTTTGATTTTATCGCGTATCTGCGTCAGTAATTGCTCGTTGTCCTTGCTGATTTGCAGTTCCGCCTGACGCCGCAAAATCTCGTAAAACGCCAGCCGTACCTGGCTGCGCACGGTCAGCCAGACATGGCGGCCGGCTTCATCCGCCGAAGTAATACCGGCTTCGGCAACCTTGCTTCGGGCTTCTCTTACGAACGGCAGGTCCAGCGTTTGGGAGATATAAACCTGCTCATTGGAACCGTTGAGCGCGCCCTGGCCGATGCCGGTCGAAGAGCCTCCGCCTATTTCCAGCTCGGGATTCGGATAGGCTTTGGACGTCACCAATGCGGCCTGCGCGGACTCCTTGCGGGCTTGAGCATTGGCTAGCGACGGATTGTGCGTTTCAAGCAGATTAAGTATTTGAGCTAAGCTGAGCGTTTCTGCGGACAGGCTGTCATGCCAAAAAACGCTTAGCGTAAGGATGAAACCAAGATATCGGGATGAATTTGATAGGGAGGGGTGAAATGATTTTCCGGGTCTCCGCATAACGTTGCATTCCTGGTTAGGTTATTGAAAGTAAATCGCTATCCATTAAGTAAAAAAATCCGCAGGCTCGGCTGTTTAAGTTAAACAATTTAATTAGCCGAGCCTGCGGATTTTCTTGTTTGATAAATTAAAAGCAGGTTTTGTGCCAATTGGGTTATGTGGGCAGGATCCGCTTGCAAAAGTCATGGAGCTATTAAGGAATGTGCATGAAATAACTTGAGCAAGTTTTATTTTTCATTTTTTAACCATGAAGGATATGAAGCGGCATGAAAGGTTTAAGTCTTCATGCTCTTCATGGTAATTGCCTAAATTAATTTATGCACGATCCTAAGGGGCATTCGATGCGAATGCGGCGTATTTGCCGACCGCCGAGCAGGTCGGCAAATACGCTGAGATTGTGGAGGCTGGTTAAGGTTGCAATGCCCTTTCTGCCGGATCGGCAGTGTTTCTTATCGTTTATGAGAGCGCTGGCAAGAGCTTATACCGGAAGGTATTTAAGCGTCGGCGCGTTCATTCAACACCACTAAAGATTCATGCTTCTTGATCTTTTCTTTGCCGTATAAGTCGATGACTTCAACGCTAATGTTGTCGTCCGGCGCCTGCACCAGAAAATCCTCGATTAACTCTACAATATCATGATCGATAAACTTGGCATTGCTCGCATCAATGACTACGCTGCTGTTTTCCTGAATCCGAAGGATGAATTTCCTGAGCAAGGCCTTGTTCAGGAAAGAAACGTCTTTGTTGAATTTCAGCACATAATGCGACCCGTCCTGAATCAAGGTAATTGCCGCGGAATAATTGGCTTTGACTACAAAAAACAGGCCGATGACCATGCCGATCGCCATGCCTTTTAACAGGTCGGTTATCAGAATGGCGAGCACGGTGATCGCAAACGGCATAAATTGGCTCATGCCCTTGTGGTAGAAATGGCTGAACAGGCCGGGGTTGGCCAGCTTATATCCGGTGTGCAGTAAAATCGCCGCCAGACAGGGCAACGGAATGTAGTTCAGGTAGTACGCCAAAAACAGGACGCTCAGCAACAAAAACAAACCGTGAGTGAAGCAGGAAATGCGGGTTCGGCCGCCGGCGTTGATGCTGGCCGCGCTACGCACGATAACGGCGGTCATCGGCAGGCCGCCGATCAGGCCGCTGATGATATTGCCGATTCCTTGCGCTTTCAGTTCCCTGTTGGTTGGCGCGATACGCTTGAAAGGGTCGAGTTTATCAGTCGCCTCAAGGCTGAGCAGGGTTTCCAGGCTGGCGATGATCGCAATCGTTATTGCGACTACATAAACCTGCGGGTTGGTCAGATAGCTGAAATCGGGGAACATGAAATTGTTGAAGAAATCCGTGGTTTTTTCCGGGACCGGTAAACTGACCAGATGTTCCGCACCGACCGACCAAGCCGGTGCAAATTTTGTCGCGGCCAGGTTATAGCCGACTCCCCACAGCACCACGACTAATGGTCCTGGAATCAGCTTTAACAGTTTCTGCTTTTTAAACCAGGGCATGCTCCATAGGATCAACAGCAACAACGCCACCCCGCTGATAACAGTCGAACCTGGCGATATGCCGCCAAATGCGTCAACCAATTCCATAAAGCTTGAGCGGGCCGTTTCCTTCATATAGCTTTCGTCGCCTTCATAGCTGCTATGGTAACCGGTGGCATGCGGAATCTGCTTGATAATCAAAATCAAACCGATAGCCGCCAACATGCCTTCAATGACGGCCGAGGGGAAAAAAGCGCCGATAATCCCGGCTCTGAGGTAGCCCAAGGCGAGTTGAATGATCCCGGCTAAGACGCAGGCTAACAGCAAACCCTGGAAACTGCCCAGGGTTTCAATGGCATTGAAAACGATCACGGTAAGACCTGCGGCAGGACCCGAAACAGCCAGTTGCGAGCCACTGAGCCATGAAACGATCAGCCCTCCCACTAAACCGGTAATCAGCCCGGAAAACAACGGCGCGCCCGAGGCTAGCGCAATACCCAGGCATAATGGCAGGGCGACCAAGAACACTACGAGTCCTGCGGGGATATCGTCTTTTAGATGGCGGATATAATATTGAGTGTGTTTGTGTATCATAGTAATATTCCTTTGATTCTAAAGTGCTCGTCTTCCAGCTGGACGTACATAACAGGGCTAATAACGTAAACTGTCCTCATAAAAACTCACTTCGCCGGTCGCATATCATGATTGCCGCCGGCAATTCCGATTGCACTACTTTGAATCACTTCTCTGATTAAGGTTTTCATTTGTTTTCCCAATTTTTAGCCGGTTTTAAATTTAAACAGCTGGCGCTGTTTATCCCGATGATACTTATCCTAGCCGCTTAACCTTTCAAGAACCTTTCACAATTTTCCGACTGTATGAACATTTTGTTAATAGAAGACGACGCCGTTCTAGCCGACGGCTTGACGCACACCTTGAGCGATAGCGGCTATTCGGTGACTTCGGCCACGAGCGGCGCTTACGCCGAACAGTTGTTGCTGGCGCAAGGTTTCGATTTGATCGTACTGGACTTGGGCTTGCCGGATATGGATGGGTTGGAGCTGTTGCGCAAGCTTCGCAGCCGGAAAATCCCGTTGCCGATTTTGATTTTGACCGCGCGCGACGGCGTCAACGACAGGATCAGCGGCATTGAACAAGGCGCCGACGACTATATGACCAAACCTTTTGAACTCAGGGAATTGGAAGCCAGGGTTCATGCGCTGATTCGCCGCTGTTACGGCGGCTTTAATAACGATATTGTGATCGGCCGCTTGGTGCTGGATACCCGCAATCATCAAGTCCTGGTCGACGGTCAGGCGATCAGCTTGTCGGCGCGGGAATACGGCGTATTGGAAATACTGCTGATTCAGGCCGGAAAAGTCGTCAGCAAAGACCGCATTGCGCAGCGGCTGGCCGTTGACGGCGACGCGCTGACCGATAATGCGGTTGAAATTTATGTGCATCGATTGCGCAAGCGGATCGAACCCTATGGCGCGGTGATCAGGACGGTGCGCGGGCTCGGTTATTTGCTGGAGCGCTCGGATGAAGACTAAACAGCGCAGCCTCAAAACGGAAATTCTTCTACGTCTGGCCATTCCGCTGATTTTTTTTATCGGCTTCGAGTCTGTCCTGTCTTATTTTGTCACCCTGCATCATGTCGACGTGGCGTATGACCGCTGGCTGCTCGATTCCGCAAGGTCGTTAACCCAGGAAATCAAGGTGCGCAACGGCAAGATATTCGTGGAATTGCCTCCCGCCGCTTTAGAGATCTTCAAATGGGATGAATCGGACAAAACCTATTTTAAAATCATCTCCGAAGAAAAAGGCATGCTGGCGGGCGACAAATTTGTTCCCGAGCCGTTCGATTCGAAAACCGACTGGACGCATCCGGTCTTTTTTGACGACGAAATGTATGGCGAACCGGTCCGGGTGGTGTCCATGTCGATTACCCGCGAGAATACATCGGAAAAGGTTTTCGTTCACGTTGCGGAAACCTTAAATAAACGGCGGAACATGATGACGGATATTTTGTTGGCCGACCTGTTGCCGCAGATGGCGCTGGTGTTGCTGGCGGGAATTTATCTGGTAGCAGGCGTAAAACGCGGCTTGCAGCCGTTGCACGTATTGGCCGGTGAAATTGCCCAGCGCTCGTCGCGCGATTTACGGCCCATTTCCGATCGGCATGTGTTTTTGGAAGTGCGGGCGCTGACCGATACCATCAATGATTTACTGGCGCGATTGTCGGCAGCCATTGCAGCTCAGCAACGCTTTATCGCCAACGCCGCGCATCAATTGCGCACTCCGCTGGCGGGCTTGAAACTGCAAGTCGAACGCGCGCAGCGCGAACAAGACCTGTCGGCCATGAAACCCGCGCTGAGGCATATTCAGGGTTGTGCCGACCGCATGTCGCACCTGACCACGCAATTATTGGTGTTAGCCAGGTCGGAACCGGTTAATGGCGATTATGAATTGCGGCCGGTGGATTTGTGCAAACTGGCCAGGGAAACCTGCATGGACTGGGTGCCTAAAGCGTTGCAGCAGCACATGGAGCTGAGCTTTGAAGGCTCGAAGCGGGCGGTGTATGTGCGCGGCGACGAGGTGCTGTTGCGGGAATTGCTGGCTAACCTGCTGGATAACGCCATTTGTTACGGTCATGCCCAAGGCAATATTGTGGTTAAAGTCAAGAGCCATCCGGCGCCTCGGCTGATTGTCGAAGACGACGGCCCAGGCATACCCGAAGCTGAAATGGACAAGGTTATCGAGCGGTTTTATCGCATTCCCGGAAGCCCGGGCGACGGTTGCGGATTGGGTTTGGCGATTGTCAAGGAGATTGCCGACCTGCATAAAGCGCGGCTTGAGTTAAAACGCGTCAGCGCGGCAGGCGGCGCCCGGATTGATTTGGTGTTTAAGCAAGCGGAACAGTAAACCGGCTTGCCGTTGCGAGGTGAGTTATTCTTCAGATAACTTGGATACACCGAAAAACAATAATCCAATGATCAAAACGGCTAAAACAATAATGGCTAGTACACCTGTGTTCATTACAATCCTCATCGAGACGTCGAGAAGAGTAAATCCGTTCGTCCTGAGCTTGTCGAAGGATGGGCGGATTTACGGTTGAGTTTGATATTATTCTTATCTGATAAGTAATTGAATTCATAATAATATATTTTTGTTGGCTCATATAATCCATCAGAGCATGTCACCTTTCCCCATTCATCCTTCGACAGGCTCAGGGCGAACGGGGAAAGGTGACATGCTTACGAAAAGTTATCCACTCAATAAGTTACCGACTCAATTTCACATAGAGCCGTTTTACTGTAGCCACACCCCTCTGCGTTGTTGCAACTTTGTAGCCACATCGGCCGGCTTTTAGATGTTGATTTAACACAGAGAGCAGGTTACTTCGGGGTTAACGTCTAAAATACAGTGTCTTTGTTGCTAAAAAGATAATTGCTAACCTGCTGGTTTTTATTAGGAATAGCAGAAAATCCAAACAGCGGATTTAAATTGTTGCAGGTTGGCAAATTAATTGCCGATTTGTTGCGCTGTAACAAAAATGTAACAAAGCTGTCATTAGGCTGTCATTTACTTTCCATATTCTTGCTCAAACTTTTTTGATAACAACCAAGAGCAAAATATGAAAATTTCTAAACTTACATTGGCCATTGCTACCGTTTTAGGAGCGGGCGTAACATCCGGCGCTTTTGCGATGGACCTTTATGTCGATACCAAAACCAAACAAATTTATGCGGAACCCGGTCGGGGTCGGGAACTGATGGGGTCTTTCGAGAAAGTCGACAATGCTCCCTCTAAAGCAGAGAAACTGGACAAAGCGGAAATTAAAGCCATTCGCGAAGATTTGGCGTTAAAAGATAACGCAATCAAGGCATTGCAAGAGCACAAAGAGGAATCTACAGGGCCTGATTCGGTTAATGTTAAGCTGGATAAAAAAGGTCTTAACTTTGAAACAAAGGATAAAAATTTCAAATTTAAACTGGGCGGCCGTATTCAGGCAGATGCGAATTACAGCAGCAATGATAACTTTGTTACAGCAGGCACAAACAATCATGTTGAAGCCAATGACGGCACGGAATTCCGCCGCGCCCGGATAGACTTTACCGGTACTTTCTTTAAAGACTGGAACTTTAAAACCCAAGCGGACTTCGCTGATAACGGCGTTGCCATGAAGGATTTATTTATTCAATATACCGGCTTAGGTTTCATGAGCGCTACTGTTGGTCAACAGAAACAAAACTTCAGTCGGGAGTTGCTCGAAAGCTCTAACGATCTGATGTTTGCCGAGCGTTCCTTAATGAACGTATTAAACGCCCCGGTTGTTGATCGTGCGATCGGTCTGAATCTTCAAAGTGAAGCCAAAAAAGGCTATACCGCTGCGCTCGGTATTTATGGCGACACTATTACCGCTAATAAGCCCGCCGCTCCTAACAAAGGTGACGAAGGTTGGGCTATTTCAGGACGCGCTACTTATGCGCCGATTGAAGAGAAAACCAAAGTTGTGCATTTAGGTGTCGCCGGTAATTACCGGGCGCCAAACGCTGACGATAAGGTTCTGGATAGCAGCGGCGTACATTATGTATATGAAACCAATCATATGTCTAATCTTAACTTGATAGATACCAGAGTAACCGGTGTTAACAACATCAAAATGATGGGCCTAGAAGCTGCCGGACTTTACGGGCCTGTTTCAGTAGGAGCGGAATATACGCGCACTTGGCTTGATCGTAAAAATGGCGGCACTAATCTGGAATTAGATGGCTGGTATGCAGACGCTGCATGGACAATCACCGGTGAATCGCGCCACTACAAGCAAGGCCGGTTTTATAAAGTCGATCCAGCGAAGAATTTCAGTTTTAAGAATGGCGGCTTGGGTGCATGGGAACTTGCGGCCCGTTACTCTGATGCCGATCTAAACGATGGTGCTTTCCGCGGTGGCAAAATGTCGAATGTCACTGTCGCTTTAAACTGGTACCTTAACAGTAATATCCGCATAATGGGTGACTACACCCGGGCATTTAATATGACTGATGCAGCTGTTACTACCGTTACAGGAGGTAAACCAGATACGAATGATACTTTCACTATACGCACACAATTAGCGTATTAAATAGATCGGGTATTAGTTAGATAAAAAGCCGCGCTGGATTTCCAGCGCGGCTTTTTTTATTGGAAAGAATTCATATATGATGGGCGATTTAAACAGTCTATAAAATCGGTCATTAAAGAGGTTAGCGTTGAAAATTAGTTACATCATTAAATTAATACCTGTTTTATGGTTGGCAGGTTGCGCATTGGCGCCGGTTCCATCCGTTACCGGTAATTGGGTCATAGAGCCGGTCAGTCTCTATGATTCCGGGCATGACAAAGGCACGGAAATCGTCAGCGTACAACAATCGACGTTGCGGGCGGTGCTCAGCAATTTCGCAACGGGCGAAGTTGATGTGCTGGATGTCAGCCAGCCTCAGCATTTGCAGAGAAAAGCGCGTTTCAATCTTAAATTAAGCAAGGGCGAAGAGCTGACTTCGGTTGCTTTTCATCCTGTATTGGATCTGTTTGCGGCGGTTATCGATGTCGGTAACCGCCCCGGCAGGCTGGAGATTCGTTCGGCAACAACAGGTGTATTGATCGATCGTATCGTCGTCGGCTTTGGGCCTGATTCGGTGGTTTTTTCCGAAGACGGCAAGCTCGCGATGATCGCCAATGAAGGGGAAGATTTTTTGTTTGAACCGTCGAGCAAACAATTTTTCTCGCCGGAAGGCAGCATTTCCACGGTTCGTTTAAGCCAATCCGGGCATATTGTAAGCCACAAAAACCTGGAGCTGGCCAACGCGATTAACTATGAAGGCTTTATTGTCAGCAAAGGCGGCCGGTTTATGGAAAGAGAAATCGACTGGAACGGCGACGGCATTATCAGCAAGAACATGGATTTTGACGGCAACGGCAAGATTGACAAGAAAAAAGTCCTGCTGGGGTATTTTGAAGGGCAGGATGTTTATGGTACGGAAACCAAAGGCGAGCAGAAAATACTAATCCCGATAAAGACCCATTCTCCCGCCTTATTGGAGCCGGAATATATCGCCATTTCGCCGGACGCAAAGAAAGCCTATGTAACTTTGCAGGAAGACGATGCGGTTGCGGTCGTCGATTTAATCAGCGAACAGGTCATCAGTTACTACGGCCTGGGCGCAAGCCAACATAAAACCGACGCCCGCTACGACGGTTGGGTGAAATTCGAGCAATCGATGGCCGGGCTGCGCGAGCCCGACGGGATAACCACGGTAGCTAACGGCCGTTATTTCGTCACTGCCGATGAAGGCGATACCGATTCGGATACTTCAACGCCGGCGGAGGGACAGCCGGTCAGCGGCGGGCGCTCGGTCAGCGTTTTCGATGCAGCGACAGGCGTCTTGCTGGGCGACACCGGCAATCAGCTTGATGAGCTTGCGTTCGCCAATAAAGTCTACCCTGAGCGGCGCAGCAACAAAAAAGGCTCTGAACCGGAAATGGTGGTTTCGTTCGATCTGGACGGCGTACCTTTTGTCGCCGTCGGTATGGAAAGAGCCGGTTCAGTTGGATTGATTTCGTTGGCAGATCCTTTCCACCCTACGGTAATCGCTTTGGGCAAGATTGGCGGCGACGAAGGCAAGTCGCCTGAAGGAATCACTCATTTTACGGTAGACGGGGAGCATTATCTGCTGACGGCCAATGAAATGAGCGGAACTGTTGAATGTTTTAAAATAATCAGAAAGGAGCCCGATGCTCAAAACTGATTAGGAACGTGCATGAAATAACTTGAGCAAGTTTTATTTTTCATTTTTTAACCATGAAGGACATGAAGCGGCATGAAAGGTTTAAGTCTTCATGCTCTTCATGGTAATTGCCTAAATTAATTTATGCACGATCCTAAGTTACAAAGTACTGGGGGGCAAGCTGCGCTTTAAATGCTTATTGGCCGTTATTCTAATCATGGTTTTACTTAAAAATATTAGCGTCAATGGATCACCACCTAGACCCGCATTCGAATAGTTTTCGTTCACTGGGATTGTTTGTAATGGCGCTGGCCAATTACGGTCTGATATACATAGCCAATATTTTTCTGGCGCGATGGCTCAGCGTCGGTGACTTTGACGATTACAGTGTGGCCGTGTCAATCGTAACAATGCTGTCAACGCTGGCGACCCTGGGCCTTGAAAAATATGCGTTGCGGGCTATAGCGTTGCTGCGTGATCGCGAGGACTGGCAAAGGTTTCGCGGCTTCTGGTTGTTTGCCTTGCGCAGCATCAGCGCTTTCAGTCTGTTGCTGATGGCAATACTGAGTATAAGCCTTGAAGCTTTTTTAGCATTACGGCAAGCCGACGTGCATATCGCTATTGTCGTGTTCGCCGGTTTTTTGCCGGTCATCGCGGTGACGCTGTTTTTGGTTGATGTTATTGCCGCGCATGGCGCTCAGCTGCTCAGTGTCACGATTTACAGGCTGTTTCTGCCGGCGGTTTATCTTGTGCTGCTTGCCGGTTTGTCATTGAGCCCTGTTAAAGTATCCGCCCTGTCCGCAGTGCTTTGTTTCGGCGGCGCATGGACGATTGCCTTGGTCATTATGTGGTGCATGGCTAAAAGGCTGATGCCGGCAGGCATTAAAAATACGATGCCGGTCATGCAGGGTAAAAAATGGCTTAGAGGCTCTTTGCCCCTGGTTTTGAATAGCCTGTTGTTAACCGTCATGACCAGCGGCGGCGTTATTATTCTGGAAATACTGTTCCCTTCGGGTATAGAAGTGGGCGTTTATGCCGTTGCCGCCCAGACAGGCGGTATTATTTCGCTGATAGGGACCTCGACCAATCGTTATTATCTGCCCATGATGGCTGTGATGATAGGCCGCGGTGATAAACAGGCGATACGAAAGATTATGGAACAAAGGGGGTTAGCGGTCGGCGGCATGGTTCTGGCCTTGCTGGTCACTCTGATTTTCGCGGGCCGTCCCATACTGGGATTATTCGGCGAACATTTCAGCGGCAGCTATCATACTATGCTGATTATTGCCTCAGGCGCCTGCTTCAGCGCCCTGTTTGCCGATGTGCCTTATTACCTGCAATTTATGGGCTCGCACCGCATCGTATTAAGCTTGACTATGGTTTCTACGGTAATGATGGTGTCGCTGAGCTTTGTGCTTGGCGCGAGCGTTGGTTCTGTCGGCGTGGCAACGGCTTATATGGCGTCAGTCATGTTGCTGTTTATTAGTTTACGCATCGTGGTAGGGTTGCATTTCCGCAGATTAGGCGGATAAATTCTTTGCCGGGTTTCAGTAGTGCAGTGTGGACGGTTTGGATATTTTCAGTCATGTCCTCATTGTTTTTAATCGGGCGCGCAAATGTTCTAGCTCTTCCATCAAGTCCAGCGCCAGCGCGATACCGGCCAGGTTAACGCCCAGGTCGCGTTGCAGCCTTAGCGCGGAACGTACCCGCGCCAAACTTGCACCGGAAAAACGCCATAAATGAGTTTCATCCCCTTGCGGTTCGATAATGCTTTCCTCTATCAAACTGATAACCCAGTCGGGCTGGACGCCGCAAGCATCGCACAGCTGTTCTAACGTCAGGTTGTCATCTTCAATGACAGTTCCGGTCTGTACCGGCAATAAGTCGTCAGAATTCATGGGTCTCATACCCCCAAGGATAGGCGCGGGTTAAAATCAAATTCTTGCTGCATTTTTTGGTAGGCTGCTTTGGCTTGTTCGGTATTCGCCGGCGGCAGGACAATTTTTAGCATCACGTAGAAATCGCCCGGCGGTTTGGCCGGCAACCCAAGGCCTTTTAAACGCAGATGAGAGTCTTGTTGGGAGTGGGGCGGTATTTTCAGCTCAACGCTTCCGTTCGGTGTCGGCACTTTGATGCGGGCGCCTAACTTCGCTTCCCAGGGCGTAACGGGCAGATTCAGATAAATATCGGTTTCGGACACCCGGTACATGGGATGGGCGTTAAAAGCGACTTCTAGCAGCAGATTGCCGGTTTTACCGTCATCAGGGCTGCGTTCGCCCTGGCCGGTCAGCCGGATGTGCTGGCCGGCCTTGATGCCTTTGGGGATTTTGATGTTCAGGGCTCTGTGTCTGACCTGCACAAAACCTTGTGCATCGGTTTCGGGCATGCTCAGGGAAAAATTGCGCGTCGCGCCTTGGATGCTGTCTTCCAGATCGATATAAATTTTCGCCCGGCTGTCCAGGCCCCGTGCATGGATGCCGCGCTGTCTCCGGTCGGCTGAACGGAGTCCCGAGCGCCCGAATAATTGTTCAAAAAAATGACTGAACGCGCCGGTTTCGCTATCGGCGGAAGCGCTGCTAAACTCGAAGCCTTCGTCCCAGTTTGGCGGCGGACTGAAATCCTCCCCGGCCTTCCAGTGGGAGCCTAGCCTATCGTAAGCGGCCCTTTTCTGCGGATCCTTGAGCACTTCGTAAGCTTCGCCCAGCTCCTTGAATTTTGCCTCGGCATCCGGTTCTTTGCTGACATCGGGATGGTGCTTGCGCGCCAGTTTGCGATAGGCGCGCTTGATTTCGACTTGCGTGGCGTTTCTTGGCAGCCACATGACCTTGTAGTAGTCTTTATATTGCATGCCGGCCCGTCCGATGACAATTGGAAAAACCCAGATAGACTCGATATTTGTACGCTACTGCAAAGTCATTGTCATCTTTTCGAATATGGAAATGAAATCGGCTAATGACGGCCGTTTGCCCGTAAACCCGGTATTATTTAGTCGTGACCCATTATTTTTAGCCGGGTGCGCAGCTGTTCGAGCTCTTCGATCAAGTCCAGCGCCAGTGCGATGCCGGCCAGATTAACCCCGAGATCGCGCTGTAGCCGTAGCGCAGAACGCACCCTTACCAGGCTTGCGCCTGAAAAACGCCATAAGTGCATTTCATCCCCTTCCTGCGGTTCGATAATGCTTTCTTCAACCAGGCTGATAACCCAGTCTGCATGCACGCCGCAAGCATGGCACAGTTGCCCTAACGTCAGTTTGTCGTCTTCAATAACGGTTCCGGTATGAACCGGTAATAAATGATGCGAATTCATTGGCGTTATACCCCCAGGGATACGCGTGGGTTAAAATCAAACTCGTGCTGCATTTTTTGGTAGGCTGCTTTGGCCTCTTCGCTGTGTGCGGGCGGCAGGGCGATTTGCAGCACCACGTAGAAATCGCCGGGCGTTTTAGCGGGCAGTCCGTGGCCTTTTAGGCGCAGTTTGGTGCCTTGCTCCGAGTGGGGCGGTATTTTCAGGTCGACGGTTCCTACCGGTGTCGGGATCTTGATTTTAGCGCCTAGTCTCGCCTCCCAGGGCGTAACGGGCAGGTCCAGATAAATATCGGTCCCGGAAACGCGGTACAGCGGGTGATTGTTAAAGGCTATTTCGAGCAGCAGGTCGCCGGATTTGCCGTCGCCAAGGCCGGGGTCGCCCTGGCCGGCCAGCCGGATGTGCTGTCCGGGCTTAACGCCTTTGGGGATTTTGATGTTCAGGTTTCTATGTTTGATCTGCACACGGCCTTGCGCATCCATTTCCGGCGTACTCAGGGAAATATTGCGTGTTGCGCCCTGGATGCTGTCTTCCAGGTCGATATAAATCTTCGCATGACTGTCTTGGCCGCGCACGCGGAAACCGTGCGGTACCTGGTCCGCTGGACGGAAGCCGTCGCGACCGAACAATTGTGCAAAAAAAGCGCTAAAAGCGTTGGCGTCGCCACCGGTAAAACCGCCGCCTCTAAACTCGAAGCCTTCATCCCATTTTGGCGGTGGGCTGAAATCTTCGCCGGCTTTCCAGTTGGAGCCCAGTTTATCGTAAGCGGCTCTTTTTTGCGGGTCCTTGAGCACTTCGTAAGCTTCGCCCAGCTCCTTGAATTTGGCCTCGGCGTCCGGTTCCTTGCTGACATCGGGATGGTACTTGCGCGCCAGTTTGCGATAGGCGCGCTTGATTTCAGCCTGATTGGCGCTTCTGGATAGCCCCATGATCTGGTAGTAATCTTTATACTGCATGTTGAGTTGCCTGTCGGATCACAGTTGAAGTTGCCTGGAGAATCCAGGCGGATTTGATGTTTGTACACTACCGGAAATCAATTGTCATCCTTGGGTGCATCAAAACTTAATCGGTTAATCGTATTTAGGAACGTGTATGAAATAACTTGAGCAAGTTTTATTTTTCATTTTTTAACCATGAAGGACATGAAGCGGCATGAAAGGTTTAAGTCTTCATGTCCTTCATGCTCTTCATGGTAATTGCCTAAATTAATTTATGCACGATCCTTAGCTAAAAATGAATAATCATAAGGGCCGAACACAACAGCAAGCGCCTTAAATGCTTAGTCATAGTCATTTTTGGCATCATCTTCTCCCAAGGAGCCGCTGATTTAATCCTTCGATAGTGGATGAGAGTGGAGTTTCCGATTGCGTTCATGGCGAGCTTGCCGAACCATGAACGCAATCGATTTAATCAACGCCCCTCGGAGGCTTTCGGTTCCCGATTGCTCCTGGGGTTGTCCTGTTTGTACAAAAGCAGGATTAATGATGCCGGTGAGTATTTGAAATTATTCTTCCGACACGACATTGATGCGTTTCGGCTTAATGGCTTCCCGCTTGGGAATGATGATTTCCAGCACGCCGAGTTTGCATTTTGCATTGATTGCATCGCCATCGGCAGAATCGGGCAGGCTAAAACGGCGGTAAAAAGAACCGGATGTTCTTTCGATCCGTTTATAACCTTCTTTTTCGGTTTTGACTTCGGTTTCTTTTTGGCCTTTTACGGTCAAAACACCGGCTTCCATGCTGACTTCGATGTCTTCCGGCTTGACCCCCGGAATGTCGGCATGGATGACAAATTTGTCGGCTTCTTCTTTTATATCGACCGCGGGCGCCCATTCGGCGGTTGCAACCGAGCCTTCACCGGCTTTTTCATCTTGCGAAAGCGACAGTTCTCTTTGTAATTGATTCAGTAAACCCCAAGGTTCATAACGTATGATAGCCATTTTTCGTCTCCTAAAGATTAATGATTTAATGCAATAACAAACTTAAAAACGATGATTCGTCTTCACCGGAATAAATGGGGGCAACGATTTATTTGTCAAGTGGGTCGATTTTAAATTTAAACGTTACTGGCCCGAACCGGTCAGAAGGCTTGCCCGATAGGCGCGCATTAGGGCGACAAACGCCAGGAAATCGTACAAGCCGTGAATGATGATAGGGATTAATAAATTTCTGTCGCCGCCATAATCCAGGGATAAGCTTAAATAGATCCCCACTAAAGCCGCTAACACGGCATAAAGCGGGGTTACGGCATGAACCAAGCCAAAAATAATATTGCTGCCGATCAAAGCTGCGGGTATTCCCCAGGACGATTCCATCCAGGGCTGAATGACGCCGCGAAACAGCAGCTCTTCCGATAGTCCGGCAATCGCCGCCAGTATGAACAAGTCGGTCCAGTGGTAACGATGCAAACTGGGGCCTAGGGTCTGAAACAGCATGTTCTTGATTTTTATGACCGGCTCCGCCTGTATCTGCTCCAGGAGCAGGAACATTAAGAATAAAGGTATTGTCCCTATCACGCCGCAAGCGATGGCCGATTCTGAAAAATTCAGGTCAGCGAAAGGGTTGATGTTTGCGATCCAGCCTAAAAGCGCCGCGACCAGAATCAGCGAGGCTTCAAAAGCACAGGCTTTTTTAAAAAAATCATCGGGGTGGAACGAGGATTTATTCATTGCGTATTATTCGATCGGTAAGAAAAGGCCATTCTAATCAAAAATGGTTAGAATGGGCGTTTTGATTGACTACTGCGACTGACAATATGCTGTGTTTTATTTATAAAAGCCTGAAAAAAGAAAATCTTTATTTGTATGTCGATAAAAAAGACGATTTTTCAAAGGTGCCGGAAGCGCTGTTCAACAGCTTTGGCAATATGGAATTTGTGATGGATTTGGAGCTGACGCCGGAACGCAAACTGGCCAAGGAAGACGCCGGAAAAGTGCTTGAAAGCCTGAAAGAAAAAGGTTTTTTTGTGCAGCTGCCGCCGATCAATCTGCCTGCGCCGTTGAAAATTCAATAGTTCTCACGCAAGAACATCCGAAAGTTACGCATTTTTGCTCACCACGAAGGCACGAAGAGCACGAAGTTTTTTACCTGTTTTTTCTTCGTGTTCTTCGTGTCTCGGCAACTGCTCCCTGCGTTGCTCTACCTCCTGCGGCCATGCAGTCGTTCGTGGTGAATTATTAAACCTGCTTACGCTTTCGGCAAGGTAACGCCTGTCTGGCCCTGGTACTTGCCGCCCCGGTCTTTGTAAGAGGTCTCGCAAACCTCGTCGCCGCCGAAAAACAGCATTTGCGCCACGCCTTCATTGGCATAGATTTTTGCGGGCAGTGTCGTGGTGTTGGAAAATTCCAGCGTTACATGGCCTTCCCATTCGGGTTCCAGCGGCGTGACATTAACGATAATGCCGCATCGGGCATAGGTCGATTTGCCCAGGCAAATCGTCAACACATCGCGGGGAATGCGGAAGTATTCAACCGTTCTGGCCAACGCGAACGAGTTTGGCGGAATAATGCAGACATCGGACTTAACATCGACAAAGCTGTTTGAATCGAAGTCTTTGGGATCGACGATAGCGGAATTGATGTTGGTGAAAATCTTGAATTCGTCCGAACAGCGGACATCGTAGCCGTAACTGGAGGTGCCGTAGGAAATGACCCGGCCGCGTTCCGAATCCCTGATCTGTCCGCTCTCAAACGGCTCGATCATGCCCTGTTGTTCCGCCATGCGGCGTATCCACTTGTCCGACTTAATGCTCATGGAGTATTACTACCTGATTGATTTAAAAAGGCGGATTTTAACACAGAACTTCATAACTTCTCATTAGCCACAGGCGGCACAAGAACTAAGCGTGGAATGACGGGAAACAGGCGATTAAGAGTTGTTTATTCACCACGAACGACTGCATGGACAGATATTTGCTCCTGCAATATCTGCATTTCCCACATCCCTGTGGGTCATGCAGGAGGTAGAGCAACGCAGGGAGCAGTTGCCGAGACACGAAGGACACGAAGTTTGATGTTTTTTCTTCGAGCTCTTCGTGTCTTCGTGGTGAAAAGCTTTTTTATATTACGTGTTCTGTACGACAATCTTGGGGAACTTCGTAGTGAAATCCTTGGCCTTCAGCGCCAATCGCGCCGCTGTCTTGCGGGCGATTTGCTTGTAAATTTGCGCAGGCCGCCCGTCCGGGTCGGCCACCACGGTCGGCCTGCCGCTATCTGCAAATTGCCGGATATTTATATCCAAAGGCAGGGAGCCGAGAAACTCGATCCGGTTGCGTTCGGCCATCGCAAGGCCGCCGCCCTCGCCGAATATGGCTTCTTCATGGCCGCAGTTGCTGCAAATATGGATGCTCATGTTTTCAACCAGGCCCAGTACCGGCACGTTGACTTTCTCGAACATCCCCAAGCCGCGCTGGGCGTCGATCAACGCAATATCCTGCGGCGTGGTGACGATGATCGCGCCGCTGACCGGAATCTGCTGGGACAGGGTCAGCTGAATATCGCCGGTGCCGGGCGGCAAATCGATAACCAGGTAATCCAGGTTGTCCCAGTTGGTGTCCTTCAGCAGTTGCTGCAAGGCCGTGGTGACCATCGGGCCGCGCCAGATCATGGCTTGATCGGCCTCGACCAGATAGCCGATGGAAATCGTCTGCACGCCGTAAGCGACCTTGGGCATCATGGTTTTCTGGTCCTTGCTTTCGGGAAGGCCTGAAAGTCCCAGCATCATCGGGATGCTGGGGCCGTAAATGTCCGCATCCAGAATGCCGACATTAGCGCCTTCCGCGGCCAGAGCCAGGGCCAGGTTGACCGCCGTCGTCGATTTGCCGACGCCGCCTTTGCCGGACGCCACGGCGATAATATTTTTGACGTTGGGCAGCGGTTTCAATGCCTGTTGCACGGCATGGGAAACGATTTTTACGCTGATCTCGACGCTGATATTGCCGATGCCGGCAAGCGTCTTCAGGTGTTCTTCAACCGCCGCTTTAAGTTCGGGGATATAACTTCTGGCGGGGTAGCCCAGCTCCAGTTTAACGCCGACGTTGCTGCCATCGATCTCGATGGCTTTGACCGATTTTGCGGAAACCAGATCGGTTCCATTGTTGGGATCGATAAATGTTTGCAGAAGATTTTCTACATCAGCCTTTTCGATGCTCGCCATGCCCATGCTCCTAATTGTCAATAAAATGCGCCCGATCAATAACCAAGCGATTAAGTCAAGATAGCGTTCATTCTACCGATTACCCTGCGACAATGCACTTTTTAGCTGCGCAGCTTGCGTTTATTTTATGCCATAATAACCAGCTAATTTTGCCTTCGAATTGCTAGAGCTTTTACACTATGTCAGATAGAAAAATTCTCGTCACCAGCGCGCTGCCTTACGCCAACGGCCCGATTCACCTCGGTCATCTGGTTGAATACATTCAAACGGATATTTGGGTGCGTTTTCAAAAACAACGTGGCAACCTCTGCTATTACGTTTGCGCGGATGACACCCACGGCACGCCGATCATGCTCAGGGCGGATCGGGAAGGCATTACCCCGGAACAATTGATCGCCCAGGTCGGCAAAGAGCATCTGGCCGACTTTACCGAGTTCAGCGTGGCGTTCGATAATTACCACAGCACCCATTCCGAAGAAAATAAAGCCTTCTCGTCGCTGATCTACGAACGTCTGCGCGATGCCGGACACATCAGTTCGCGCAGCATTACCCAGGCCTTCGATCCGGTTAAGAACATGTTCTTGTCCGACCGCTTTATCAAAGGCGAATGCCCCAAATGCGGCGCGCTCGATCAATATGGTGACGGCTGCGAAGTGTGCGGTACAACCTATGCGCCGACCGAACTGAAAAACGCGGTGTCGGCGATTTCAGGCGCCAAGCCCGTCGATAAAGAGTCCGTGCATTATTTCTTCGATCTGGCCAACTTTAGCGACATGTTGCGCGAGTGGACGAATGCAGGACACTTGCAGCCCGAAGTCAGCAACAAACTGGCCGAATGGCTGGACGGCGGCTTGCAGCAATGGGACATAAGCCGCGATGCGCCGTATTTCGGCTTTGAAATCCCCGACGCGCCGGGCAAATATTTTTATGTCTGGCTGGATGCGCCGATCGGCTACATGGCCAGTTTCAAAAACCTGTGCGATAAGCAGGGGCTGGATTTTAATGAATTCTGGTCAAAGAACAGCGACGCCGAGCTGTATCATTTCATCGGCAAAGACATCATCTATTTCCACGCGTTGTTTTGGCCTGCGATGCTCAGCGGCGCTCATTTTCGGACGCCCAGCGCCATTTTCGCGCACGGTTTTTTAACCGTGAACGGCGAAAAAATGTCCAAGTCGCGCGGCACGTTCATCAAAGCCCGGACCTATCTGGATCATTTGAATCCCGAATACCTGCGCTATTATTTCGCCGCCAAGCTCAGCGCCGGGGTCGATGACATCGATTTGAATTTTGACGATTTCAGCCAGCGGGTTAATTCCGACTTGGTTGGTAAAGTGGTCAATATCGCCAGCCGTTGCAGCGGATTTATCGCCAAACGCTTCGATAACAAGCTGTCCGAACACTGTTCGGAGCAAGCCTTATTCCATGAATTCGTCGCCGCCAACGCACAAATCGCTGAGCATTACGAGGCACGCGAATTCGGCAAAGCCATGCGCGAGATCATGGCGCTGGCCGATAAAGCCAACCAGTACATCGATGAACTTAAGCCCTGGCTGATCGCCAAAGAAGAAGGCAAGGATAAAGAGCTGCACGAAGTCTGCACGATGGGACTCAACCTGTTCCGGCTGCTGGCCGTTTATTTAAAGCCGGTGCTTCCTGTGTTGGCGGGCAATTCGGAAAGCTTCTTAAACATCGACGCGCAAGCCTGGCCGGCTGATGCGAAGCCTTTGTTAAATCACGTCATCAATGAATTCAAACCATTGATGACGCGGGTTGAGGCCGATAAAATCGCGGCGATTATCGAGGCGTCCAAAGAAAATCTGGAAAAAACCGCCGAAGCTCCGAAGGCTAAAAAATGCGAACCGATTGCCGACACGATCGAGTTTGAAGATTTCGCCAAACTGGATTTGCGTATCGCCAGAATCCTCAAGGCCGAGCACGTCGAAGGCGCGGACAAGTTGTTGCAGTTGACCGTGGACATCGGCGATGAAACCCGCAACATCTTTGCCGGGATTAAATCCGCTTACAGCCCGGAAGATTTGGAAGGGAAACTGACCCTGGTCATCGCCAATCTTGCGCCGAGGAAAATGCGTTTCGGCCTGTCCGAAGGCATGGTGCTGGCCGCAGGACCCGGCGGCAAGGATATTTGGATTTTGAGCCCTGATGAAGGGGCTCAGCCGGGGATGCGGGTTAAGTAATAATGAAGATCTCTCACTTAAGAGGGAGATACGCGTAAGGCTTAACCGTTCGTCCTGAGCTTGTCGAAGGATGGACGGTTAAGCCGATCATGGTTCGACAAGGCTCTCCTGAGCCTGGTCGAAGGACTCACCACGAACGGCTTAACCTTAAACTGCGCTGTGTTAAGTTGGTAGCCATGATGAGTTTGTCAAATCGGCCAGACTAATACCCGGAATATGCCTGTTTCACTTGAAAATCCCACATTGATTGACCAAATAAACGCCTTACTGCCGCAAACCCAATGCGGGCAATGCAGCTTCCAAGGCTGCCGCCCCTACGCCGAGGCCATCGCCTCGGGCGCGGCGGACATCAACCAGTGTCCGCCGGGCGGTGACGAGGGCATACGCGATCTGGCCGATTTATTGGGCGTCCCCCCCAAGCCACTGAATGCTAAATTCGGCATACACAAGCCCGCAAGCGTTGCGTTCATTATCGAGGAAGACTGCATCGGCTGCACCAAATGCATCGCCGCATGCCCGGTCGATGCGATATTGGGCGCATCAAAATTCATGCACACGGTTATCGTCTCAGAATGTACCGGCTGTGAATTATGCGTAGCGCCTTGCCCGGTCGATTGCATCGTCATGCAGCCCGCACCGCCAAGCAATACCGCACGGAGCCGGGCGCAAAAATCCGCACAGGCAAAACGGCGCTACGATGCGCGCTGTTTGCGCAAGGAAATGGAAGAGGCTGAAAAAGCGGAGCGTGCGAAGAAGAAAAAACTGGCATTGCTGAAAATGCAGGCGGCGAAGAAATAAGAGGGCGTAGGGCTGGGGAGATGAGTGTAATTCCGTTACTCCGACCCGATCAAAATGGCATGGGTGAGAAAGCCGGTTTTCGTTGTCTCTCGAACCGGCTACAGAATTTTGTGCTCTCGGTAGTCAATTTTCAGGCCACATCCCGCATGGGCCGAATGTGAGGGCTGGGAAGTGTGCGGCCTTCGGTTTCAAAGTGACTAATAACATCTTCAACGACCTCGCATAATTCGCTGTACAGCTTCACCGGATCATCTCCGTGGATACCAGTAATTAGATCAGGGCATTTTCCAATGTATATTTGGTCTTCCTCACTCCACTCTACCCACTTGTGGTACAGATCGCTTTTTTTCATAGTTTCACCCGTTCCAAAGCTTGCGCAATATGCTTTTCTTGATAAAGCTTTGCCTCCACCGGAAATTTCATAAAACCCAGCGTTTTTTAAATCTTGTATAAGCTCTCTGATTTTTCTAGGCATTTTGTAAGCCTGAATTTAAAGCAACTTGGATTTTAAAGTTAGTGTTTATGATTGTCTAACTAAAAAGTGGGCTGGACGGGCTAAGCTATTCAGCCCGCCGGGTCGTGCGTGGTTCAAATATAACGGCGGCGGCAAACGTTTGGGCCGGGGTTGCAAGCCCCGACCCGCTTGGGAAATAGATGTGATCAGGTCGGTTGGCAGGCGCAATCTCTTCGCCTCGACTGATCGAAATGGTGTAAGCCGGAATAAGGCCATCCAAGCGCGTAGCGCGAAGTGGTGTTATTCCGGTGAGTTTGGGTGGTGTGTGCCGGAAACGCCTGTTCTTGCCATCGCTCGAATCGGCTCATGTCGGCTGGCGCTACTTATGCGAAAAATCAATCGAGTTTGAACCGATTGTATTTGTATGAAGAGAATTACTGGACTCAGCAATTGAGTTTGAATTTATTTCTGTATTTGGTAGTGCTGGATTGTAGAAATACAAAACAACAAAGACTGCAAGAGCACCTCCAGCCCTAAGCCAACTGCCAAATTTTACTTCAATAAACCCAGGAAAAACTGCAACGGCTCCTGCACCAGCAAGAGCTAGAACTGTTCGAAATACCGAATATTGAAAACTGCTTGGTATCGGCTGAATAAAGCTAATCACTAGCATCACAACTACAAAGACAACTCCGAAACTGAAGGAAAGTATAGTTTGAAGCTTTTTACTCATGAATTCTCTCGCTTGATTATTAAAACCATAAATCGGCAAGTTTGACTTTAAAAATACAGACTTTATTTTGTTGGATTCCGATTTTGTCAAATACTTGTAAACCATTCGCTGCATGTTTGCATATGCTGTTCTACCGGGGCTTACGAGATTGGCTGCTTGGCTATTAGCCTTAGAAAAACCATCTTGTAATAGTTTAAAGTGCGCTGGCATGGAGTTTAATATTTCAGCACAATCCTCTGCAAAACCCTGTGCCCAAAATGAACTATTATGTGCTCCTAATAAGTCACTATTGCCAACAAATTCTTCGGCGTAATTAAAGTATTCATTTCCGGTTTTTTGGCAGGCCAATAATTCAGATAATCCATTATTCGTTGAACGCCTGTCATGCTCAATGTATTGAGCGATAGAAGTCATATATATTGACTTTAGTTCAGATAGTTTGTTTTTTGCATTAACTACATCTTGTTCTTTGGTTGGGTTCATTCGTTAACTCTTTGCATTTGCGACCTGTATTGCTAACTCAAGGAGAGCCCGAACGTCCGAGTTATCAATCCCTTCCAAACAAATAAAAGTCGTATTAGGGCATACACTAGCAATAATTGCCTCAACATCATTGATGGATGTGGGGTGTGTACGAACCAGTTCATATGCAATTGTTTTAAGTTGGAATGTTGTTGGATTCCAAGATGCAATCGAGCATATACTTTCAAGCTTAAATTTAAGGTGCTCATAATCCCCCCTTTCTATTAGCTACCTGGAGTGCTAGAGCAAGAAGAGTATTCAGGTCTGAGTTGTCAATTCCTAAGCATCTGTATTGACCGGCACTTGGGCAATACCGATGAACCACATCTGACCAGTCCTTTGCCGATGGTGTTTTTCCAGATTGAATGATTTTTTTGATAGCATCGGAAATCAGAGCTATTTGAGCCTCTGTTGGTTCATGCGGTGCTGTACCAAATTTGATCTTGAGCTTGTGAGAAAGCGATTCTAGGTCCGTCATTTTAACCCCGTAAAAAACTGCCGTTTAACTAATATTAGAAATCTCTAAGAGACGCAAGACATTGCATCATTTGTGTGTCGAGTAACTTACAAAATTTAAAAATCATTGTTGTTCCATGCGGTTGTGTAAATTTGGTGCGTCCTAAAACAAATTCAGTTGGCATCACATAAGGCCGCGAATAATTTAAGCATATCCACTTACAACGGCCGAGAATAATAAACCTAAACGCTAGACACCGCAAACGCACGCCTGCCCAATCACAAAATCCCCGATCATTCAATAATTTATGGGTTTCGCTCGCGCTCTACCCATCCTACGCTGTATAATGCGCGGTTATTTTTCACTGAGTTATAAGGTGTGGTCTATGCAAATTCTTCAGGAAGCGCTGACGTTTGATGATGTTTTATTAGTGCCTGCGCACTCGACTGTACTGCCACGCGACGTAGAGATGAAGACCCAGCTGACGCGGGGCATTACGCTGAATATCCCGCTGGTCGCGGCGGCGATGGATACGGTGACCGAAGCCCGGCTGGCTATTGCGATTGCCCAGGAAGGCGGCATCGGCATTATTCATAAGAATATGACCGCCGAGCAGCAGGCGCGCGAAGTCCAGAGCGTTAAAAAATACGAGAGCGGGGTGATTAAAGATCCGATCACGGTTTCGCCGGATGTGAGCATTCGGGACGTTATCAAATTAACCCGAGCCAAAAATATTTCCGGCGTGCCGGTGGTTGACGGCGATGAATTGGTCGGCATTGTGACCAGCCGCGATTTGCGCTTTGAGACGCGCTTTGACGAGCCGGTTTCAAAAGTCATGACGCCCAAAGAGCGGTTGATTACGGTTAATGAAAATGCCGATCGTAAAGAAGCGATTGCGCTGCTGCATGAACATCGCATCGAAAAAGTGCTGGTGGTTAATGGTGCATTCCATTTGCGCGGCATGATCACGGTAAAGGACATTCAGAAAGCCAAGGATTACCCGTTGGCCTGTAAAGACGAACACGAGCAGTTGCGGGTCGGTGCGGCCATCGGTACCGGGCAGGGTACCGAAGAGCGCGTCGCGGCCCTGGTCGAAGCCGGTGTGGATGTGATTATCGTCGACACGGCGCACGGCCACTCCCAAGGCGTATTGGACAGGGTGCGTTGGGTCAAGCAAAACTATCCTCAGGTGCAGGTAATCGGCGGCAATATTGCGACGGCTGAGGCGGCGCTGGCCTTGGTTGAAGCGGGCGCGGACGGCGTTAAGGTCGGCATCGGTCCCGGTTCTATCTGCACGACCCGTATTGTCGCCGGTGTCGGTGTGCCGCAAATTACCGCAGTCAGTAATGTCGCCGATGCGTTAAAAGGAACCGGCGTGCCGTTGATTGCCGATGGCGGTATCCGCTATTCCGGCGATGTCGCCAAAGCGCTGGCTGCCGGAGCCTATGCGGTGATGTTGGGCGGCATGTTTGCCGGTACCGAGGAAGCGCCGGGCGAGGTTGAACTGTTTCAGGGCCGGTCTTATAAATCGTATCGCGGCATGGGTTCGCTGGGCGCGATGGCGCAACAGCAAGGTTCTAGCGACCGCTATTTTCAGGAAGAAACCGAGCTGGTCGAAAAATTGGTGCCGGAAGGCATTGAAGGCCGGGTGCCTTATAAAGGCAGCTTGCTCGCGGTTATTCATCAGTTGCTCGGCGGCATTCGCGCCAGCATGGGTTACACGGGCAGCCAAACCATTGCGATCATGCATGAGAAAGCGCAGTTCGTGCGGGTGACCAGCGCCGGTATGCGGGAAAGCCATGTGCATGATGTGACCATTACTAAAGAAGCGCCTAATTACAGGATGGAGTGAGTTTAGGCTAAAGACGAAAGGCGAAGGGCTAAAGGTTAGGATTGATCTAATTTGAAGCACGGTTTTTTCGCCTTTCGTCCTTCGCCCTTCGCCCTTAACCTTTCGCCTGATCTAAAAGAGTTCTATCGTGAAACAACAATCCCCAAACATCCATACCCACAAAATCCTGATTCTGGATTTCGGCTCGCAATATACCCAATTGATCGCGCGCCGTATTCGTGAAATCGGCGTTTATTGCGAAATTTATTCCTGCGAATGCGACGCCGAACAAATTGAAAAATTCGTGCCCAACGGCATTATCTTGTCCGGCGGCCCGGAAACGGTAACCAGCGGCGATACGCCGAGAGCGCCGCAGATCGTTTTTGAATTGGGCGTTCCGGTGCTGGGCATCTGCTACGGCCTGCAAACCATGACCGAGCAACTGGGCGGCAAGGTTGAAAGTTCCGATCACCGCGAGTTCGGATACGCGCAAATCAGGGCTCGGGGCCATTCGAAATTACTGACCGGCATCGAAGATCATTTATCGCCGGAAGGCTATGGCCTGTTGGATGTCTGGATGAGTCACGGAGACCGCGTGGTTGATTTGCCGCCCGGATTTACATTGATTGCCAGTTCGGACGGCGCGCCGATTGCGGGTATCGCCAACGAAGGCAAAGGCTTTTACGGCTTGCAGTTTCATCCCGAAGTGACTCATACCAAGCAAGGCGGTCGGATATTGTCACGTTTTGTGCTGGAAATTTGCGGCTGCGAAGCCTTGTGGACATCCAGCAATATCATCGAAGACAGCATCGAGGTCGTGCGTAAAACGGTCGGCACCGATCATGTGGTTTTGGGCTTGTCCGGCGGCGTCGATTCGTCGGTTGTCGCCGCGTTGCTGCACAAGGCTATTAAAGACCAGTTGACCTGCGTTTTTGTCGATACCGGCTTGCTGCGCCTGCACGAAGGCGACCAAGTGATGGCGACTTTTGCCGAGCACATGGGCGTTAAAGTGATCCGGGTGGACGCCGAGCAGCGCTATCTGGACGCCCTGAGCGGCATCACCGATCCGGAACAAAAACGCAAAATCATCGGCGGTCTGTTTATTGAAATATTCGATGAGGAAGCCGCGAAAATTACCGACGCAAAATGGCTGGCGCAAGGTACGATTTATCCCGACGTGATCGAATCGGCCGGTTCCAAAAGCGGCAAGGCGCATTTGATCAAGTCGCATCACAATGTCGGCGGTTTGCCGGAAAACATGGTGTTAAAACTGGTTGAGCCGTTGCGTGAGCTGTTCAAGGACGAAGTCAGGAAGCTCGGCGTGGAGCTGGGCTTGCCGGCGGATATGGTTTATCGCCACCCGTTTCCCGGTCCCGGTTTGGGCGTCAGGATTTTGGGCGAAGTGAAAAAGGAATATGCCGATTTGCTGCGTCAGGCCGATGCGATTTTTATTGAAGAACTGTATCGCCATGATCTGTACGACAAGGTCAGCCAGGCGTTTGCGGTATTTTTGCCGGTCAAGTCGGTCGGCGTGATGGGCGATGGCCGCCGCTATGATTATGTGATCGCAATACGCGCGGTCGAAACCATCGATTTCATGACCGCGCGCTGGGCGCATTTGCCGTATGAGTTTCTGGACTTGATTTCCCGCCGCATTATCAATGAAGTGCCGGGCATTTCCCGCGTCGCTTACGACATCAGCGGCAAGCCTCCCGCAACGATTGAATGGGAATAAACCTTGCAACGGACGAAGCATGGATGCGCCATGCGATCAGGCTGGCAGAGCGGGCCGAGCGGCAGGGCGAAGTTCCGGTCGGCGCTATCGTGGTCAGGGACAATCAATGTATCGCGGAAGGCTGGAATGTCCCGATAGGCAGTCATGATCCGACCGCTCACGCCGAAGTGGTTGCGATGCGAAGCGCCGGCGTAGCCTTGGGAAATTACCGGCTGACCGATGCGACCCTGTATGTGACCCTGGAGCCTTGCGTGATGTGCATAGGCGCGATGAGTCATGCGCGGATTAAGCGGCTGGTGTTCGGCGCGTATGATCCCAAACGGGGCGCGGTGTGCAATGCACTGAGCCTGACCGATGCGAGCTTTTTAAATCACCGGATCAGCTGGGACGGCGGCGTATTGGAAACGGAATGCTCGGAAATGCTGCGGGATTTTTTTAAAGCCAGACGCTGATGAATAAAAAACTATCACCACGAACGACTGCATGGATGCAGGAGCTAGAGCAACGCAGGAGCAGTTGCCGAGACACGAAGAAAAAGCTAAAAACTTCGTGTCCTTCGTGGTGAATAAAAGACTTTTAAAGCGCCGCCGGATCAATGGTTACCGCTTCATTTTCAGAATCTTCGCTGTCCTTGTCCATCGCATTTTTCTTGATCTGGTTTTCCTCGGTCAGCCAGACCAGTAAATCGTAATAGCTGCGAATGTTTTCGACAAACTTAACCGGCTCATAGCCTCTGGCATAGCCGTGTTTGGTTTGTTGGTGCCACTTTTCTTCGGTGAGCAGGGGCAGTCTCTGTTTGACATCCATCCATTTGTCGGGATTTCCGCCCTGTTTTTTTGTTAATGTCCTGGCGTCTTCAAGATGGCCCAAGCCGACATTGTATGAGGCTAACGCAAACCAGGTTCGGTCGGGTTCCGGGATTTGCTCGGGGATGATCTTGATTCGTTGTTGAAAATACCGTGCAGCCCCGTCAATGCTTTGAGCCGGATCGGTACGATTGTTGATGCCGAGGTCCGCCGCGGTATCGTTAGTCAACATCATGATGCCCTCGACGCCGGTCGGGGACGCGGCTTTGTCCAACCAGTGGGATTCCTGGTAGCCGATTGCGGCCAGTAAGCGCCAATCTATATGGTATTGCGCTGCCGCCGAATTGAAATATTTCTGATACAGCGGAAGCCTGCTTTTTTGATGCTGGCGGAATTTGCAGTTGCCGATATAGCTTAAGCTGCTGGTATGCCCGTAATGTTTTTCGAGTAGTTGATCGAGCGTCTTATCCTTTTTTATGCGACCGAAGAAACGTACAACTTCATCGTACAAACTGTTGTCGTCCGATGGGCTTAACGCCCAAGCCAGTTGGCGGGGTTCGGAAATGTCGAAAGCAATGTTAAGTTTGGGATAAAAACGGCTGATCAAAATGGTCTGGTTTGAATCGGCTACGGTGTAATCGATAAGTCCTTCGTTGACCAGATACAGCAAGCCTTCGGTATCCAGTTCGTCGTTGACATTCCAGGCCAGCTCGGGCGTGTCCTGCTTTAGATAGGTCAGGCTGTCGATGTGGCTGGTGCTTTTGGCAACCTCGATAATGCCGTGGGTCAGGCTGCTGACATCGTTTGGGCGGCGAGCGCCTGACCGGTAAATCAGCTGTTCGGTCACTTCATAATAGGCCGGGGCGAAGCGCATTTTTTTGCTGCGCTGCTCGGTGATGGTCAGGCTGGCGGCGGCAATATCGGCCTTGCCTTTGGCAATGCGATTCAGGATGCCGTCGAAGGTGCCGGGAGTTTCAAACTTTACTTTAACGCCTAACTGCTCGGCAAAAAGCATGACCAGATCGTATTCGAGCCCGGTAAAGCCTTCCGGGCTTTCATAATAGGTTGTCGGATCGTTTCTGGTTAATACGTGCAACGTTCCCGCCCGTTTGATTTGCTCCAGTTTGTTGTGCGACAGAAATCCGCTGTCGCAAGCCGTCAGCGAAGCGGTAAAAACAAAGCCGATAATCAGGCCGGGCAGACGAGTCAATATTGCCGGTCGCTTCGGTTCCGTACCGATTGCGACACCTCCGCCGTCCCTGGCAGTCGCAGTTGTTTGTATGCATTGATTAATGCATTGGTTGAGCAATCGTGGCTGTTGATGACTTTGTCGTTTTGCAGCTCCGGCAGGATGACTTTGGCCAAGGTTTTGCCTAATTCCACGCCCATCTGGTCAAATGAATTGATGTTCCAGATGACGCCCTGAACATAAATTTTATGTTCGTAAAATGCAATCAGCGAGCCTAAGGTCTTGGGCGTCAATTTGCTGAATAAAAACGAATTGGACGGTTTATTGCCGTCGAATACTTTGGATGCGACCAATACGGCGTCGGCTTTTTCGTCATCCGATAATTCCTGTTTAACTTCTTCGGCAGTCTTGCCTTTCATCAAGGCTTCCGGCTGGGCGAGAAAGTTTGAAATCAAAATGTCATGATGATCGGGCAGTTTGTATTGACTGTTCGCGGCGGCCAGAAAATCGCAGGGTATCAGTTTGGTACCCTGATGGATAAGCTGGAAAAAGGCATGTTGGCCGTTGGTTCCGGGTTGTCCCCAAATAATCTGGCCGGTGCTGTAATCTACTTTTTCACCGTTAAGGTCTATGCTTTTGCCGTTGCTCTCCATGTCTCCTTGCTGAAAATAATCGGCGAAATAAAGCATGGACTGGTCGTAAGGCAGCAGGGCGTGGGATTCCGCGTTATAGAAGTTGTTATACCAAATGCCGAGCAAGCCCATGATGACCGGGATGTTCTTTTCAAAAGGCGTGGTGCGAAAATGTTCGTCAACTTCGTAAGCGCCTAGCAAAAGTTCCTCGAAATTATCCATGCCGACATACAAGGCAATAGACAGGCCGATGGCTGACCAGAGAGAATAACGCCCGCCGACCCAATGCCTGAATTCGAACATGTTGGCGGTATCGATGCCGAATGCGGCGACATTCTTGGTGCTTGTAGAGATGGCGACAAAATGCTTGGCGACGGCCTGCGGATCTTTTGCGCTTTCAAGGAACCAGCTTTTTGCCGATTTTGCATTGGTCATGGTTTCTTGCGTGGTAAATGTCTTGGACGCAATCAGAAACAGCGTCGTTTCAGGCGATAAGTGCTTTAGATTTTCAACAAGATCGGCCTGGTCGATATTGGACACAAAATGAACTTTTAATGCTTCGGAAGCATAAGGGGTAAGCGCTCTCGAAACCATCTTCGGTCCCAGGTCGGAGCCGCCGATGCCGATGTTAACGATGTCGGTAATCGACTTGCCGGTATAGCCTTTCCATTCGCCTGAACGGACGCGGTCGCTGAAAGTCCGCATTTGGGCGAGAACGCTGTTGATTTGCGGCATCACATCCTGTCCGTCAACATAAACAGGTTGGTTGCTTCGGTTGCGCAAGGCGGTATGCAGCACGGATCTGTGTTCGGTCTTATTTATTTCAGCTCCTGAAAACATGGCCTTGATTTTTTCGTCCAGCCCGGCATGCTTGGCAAGGTCAATTAGCAAGGGTAGGGTTTGATCGGTTATTCTGTTTTTGGAGTAGTCGAAAAGGATGTCGTTAAAACGGAGGGAGAACTTGTTGTGTCGGTTGTTATCAGCATTAAAGCTGTCGCGGAGCAGGATATTTTTGGTTTCGTTGTGATGTTCTATTAAAGCTGTCCAGGCTGTAGAAGTGGTCAAGGATGACATGCGGTAAAACTCCGTTTGAATAAAGTTGGCTTAAGTCTACGAAAAGCAGGGAAGGATAGCAATCAATAGTACAGCCGCGCATTTACCTAAATGGTATTTGTAGGGCCGGCTTTCCATCAATTCCTTTATTTGGCTAAATTGATGTGCTAGAGTGACCCATTGCTATTAGTCAGAATACAGCGGAAAAAGCTTGTTTTTGATGAGGTCAAAATTAATAGCATTTACATTTTTTCATAATAATAATTTTATCAAAACTGGAAGACATTATGAACAGTACACACATTTTAAGAAAAGGTTTCCTGGTACTTCTGGGATTGTTGTTTTCTGCATCGTTATGGGCGCATGGTGGAGCTGCCGGTACCGATACTGACCAATGTAAATTTGAATTGGAGCCGGGGCATTGGTTGCATTACACCGCTTACCAACCCAACGCGTTCCCCGCTGAAGATTTTTGCGCCAATATTCCGCGTACTGACGAAATGACTTTGCTGGTATTCGATTATCAGGACATGAAATACAGGGATATGTCGGTTGAGTTTGAAGTGACAAAAGAACCTGAAGGAACTCGCGTATTCTTCCTGCCGGCCCAGAAGCATAAAAAAGGTACTGTTGAGTTAAAACTCCCGAATGGCGTGCCTGAGCCAGGCAAATACCTGATCCATATTACGCTGGTTCCTGATTCCGGTCAGAGATTGGATGCGCATATGGGCTTTAAAGCAGGCGGCGGGCAAGCAGTCAGTAAAAACAACATGATGTTGTACGCATTGTTCGCATTTGCGGGTTTATATGTGCTTTATTTGTCACACGCAGGTTTCAAAAGCAAAGTGGATGAAATCATAGCGAAAATTAAAGGCTAACAGGCACGGCTTTTTAGGTCGGTTGTCCTGTGACGCCATTGCCTACAGGGACGTAGGCAAGGAACAGGGGCGGAAGCTTTGAATTTATTAAACAGGGGGAAATGAATAATGGTGAAGTTATTATCGGCTGGGGCGCTGATTTTTCTTTTTTCTGCGCCGGTATTGGCGGTGGAGTATGAAGATCATAACGGTATGCTGATGGATCACGGTGATGGCCATTTAATGGATATGGGTGGCGGCATGGTGATGGGTCAGAATACCAGCACGTTGCCGGGTGGCTGCGACCGCATCGCCGAGACCAAGGAAATTACCGTGCATGCCGGTCATAAATACGCTGAGAAATTCCCCGGCAGAATGTTTGCGTTTGATACGCAGGAATTTAATTTTAAGCCATGCACTAAATTGACCGTCCATTTTGTCAATGAAGATAAAATCCGTCATCAATGGATGATGCATGGCTTGCCCAAATATTTGTATCCAAAGGGTATGTTTCATTTAGAAGTGTCCGGGCCTGCGAAAATTTCAGGAACATTGATTCTGCCTCCCGGAGACAAAACCTATCTGGTGCATTGCGACATTGCCCAGCATATGGAAAAAGGCATGAAAGCCCAGTTGAAAGTCGGCAAAGGCGATGGCGATCTGCCCAGTATTCCCGGCGTGACCGCTTACGTTGTGCCGGACGACTACAAGGGAAGCCTGGAGACAGTGATGGCTGCGGTTTCGGCGGCAGCTGAGGCACCCGCTCCGGTTGTTGCTCCCGCTGTGGCCCCGGCGTCCACACAACAACCGAAAGAAGACTCGGTTATTTCAGGCGTCACCGTGATCGGTTTAGCGATTGGTTTGTTGCTTGCGCCGTTCCTGGCGAAAAAATTTAAAGGGATGAGCGTATCGGAAGCGGTCGCAACTGTTTTTGAATGGCTGAGAGCGGGAATTGAGCTGGTGATAAAGCTGTTATCCGGTTTGATTAAACTGGTCGTTTCCAATAAAAACAAGATATTGCCCGGAAATTAAGTTCCGGCAACATGAAAACCCCTGCGCTCTTTGACCGCAGGGGTTTTTTTTGAGAGAAAAAGTGCAAGACATAGGGTTTGAAATAGGCGGGCTGTTTATCAGCGCATTTATATCGTCAACGATAGCGCCGGGGGGGTCGGAAGCTGTTTTGGCTTATATGATAGCGGCTGGACACTATCCGGCTGAGCTTGTCGTTATCGTTGCCACGATAGGCAATACGCTGGGCGCGATCACAACATGGGGCTTGGGCGTTCTGGCGGCTAAAAAGTTCCCGGTTGCCACGCTTTTATCGGAAAACAAACAAAAAGCGTTGGCTTTAGTAAGGCAAAAAGGTATTTGGACGCTGTTTTTTACCTGGTTGCCGGTGGTTGGCGATGCGTTGTGTTTTGCCGGCGGATGGCTAAAGCTGCCATTTTTGCAGGCCTGTTTAATCATATTGCTGGGTAAATTTGGCCGATATGCGGTGATAGCCTGGATGTTTGTGTGACGGTCTGACTTACCCGAACCAATTTAAAATATATCTCCACGAAGTTCACGAAGAGAAGCCGTACTACTTAGGAATGTGCATAAAATAACTTGAGCAGGTTTTATTTTTAAACCATGAAGAGCATGAAGGACATGAAGAATTTAAGCTTCATTCCTTCATGCTCTTCATGGTAATTGCTTAAATTAACTTATGCATGTTTTCATGGTGAATTATTTACTTACATTTTATTGATTGAATACGAGGTCATTGTGCTGCGTCATTTTCCACCTGTTAACGTTGCTTATTCCCATAGAAAGCGGGATTATTTTATAGCGGCGTTTACTTTTTTTTGCGTGGCGGTCTGCCTGTTGAGCGATGCCAATGGGAGCCTGGGAAAGCAAAATGCTCTTGGTGTTTGCGCTTGGGTGTTTTTGACCGGATTGTTGCTTGGGGAAAATAGAGAAATAAGAGTGCAGGTTGTCATTGCCATCATGTTTGCGACTATCGGCGAGCATTTTGCGTCGCCTTTTATGGGCGGATACACATACCGCTTCGGGAATGTTCCGGCCTATGTGCCGCCCGGTCATGGCATGGTTTATTTAACTGCGGTCGCGCTGGGCCGTTCCGGGTTATTTCAGCGTTATGCCAGAGAAATCGCCACCTCAGTGGTATTCGTGTGCGGCGTCTGGTCTGTTTGGGGTATCAGTGGTTATGCCGAACAAGGCGATTCGGTTGGTGCATTGCTGTTTTGTGTTTTTCTGGCTTATCTTTTTAAGGGCCGTTCGCCAATGGTTTATTTGGCGGCCTTTTTTATTACCACATGGCTGGAGTTAATCGGCACCGCCGTTGGCACCTGGAAGTGGGCGGCGATAGACCCTGTTTTGGGGCTGCCTCAAGGCAATCCGCCTAGTGGTGTCGCCGCCTGGTATTGTCTGGTTGATGCGGTGGCTATGGGGGGCGCCGCGCCGGTATTAAAGGCGGCAAAGAGTGTCCGCGACTGGCTAAAGTCCGCCAAGTTACGAAAAAGCGCATATCAGGGCGCGGAAAATGAATAAAATCGCGTAATCGGATTACGCTAAATTAACTAAAGCGCCCTGTCGTAAACAGGGAATCATCAGCAAGCAAAAATAAGGGGAATATTATGGATCGTCGCGATTTTATTCGATTAAGCGCAGCGGGTGTGGGTGCAGGTATGGTTGCACCGGCAATGGCATTGGCCGACAGCGGAAAACAGGCGGCAGGAAGCATCTATTATACAAAAGATGCGCCCGGCCGCTGGAGCGATAAAGTTGCAACGCACTTGCCCAACATTGAAATAGAAAAAGCGGGAGTGGAAGTCGTTGTAAAAATCGTCACCGCCCATGAAATGAAAGGTTACGAACACTATATTGTTAAGCACGTTCTGCTGGACCAAAGCTATAAATTCATAGGCGAATACCTGTTTAAGCCGGATAAGGACAAAGCCGCAGTATCGACATATACGCTGCATGATTATAGCGGCCCGATTTATGCGTTGAGCATGTGCAACAAACATGATCTCTGGTTGAATGGGGCGGAAGTGTAAGCATCCATTTTATGGATAGGATGGTAAGCGCTTCATTGTAGTCATTGCCGGAACATAATTTAACTAATGAAAAACCGCCAAGCTTTGCAGCCAAAGCCGAAAAAAATCCTAGTGATCGCTATGCGCTATCTCGGCGACGTGCTGTTGACAACGCCCTTATTGCATTCGTTGCGGCAGGCCTACCCTGATGCCCGGCTTGATGTATTAGTGTTCCGTAATACGGTTGCCATGCTACAAGGCAATCAGGATATTAATCATATTATTACCACGCCTAACCGCCCTAAGCTTCCTGATTATTGGCAATTATTCAGGCAATTATTCAGGCGGTATGATCTTGCTGTCGCCACTCAGGCGGGAGACCGTCCGTTTTTGTACACCTTGCTCGCCGCGCCGTTTCGGATTGCCGCCGTGCCGCCGAAAAACTCCACCGGCTGGTGGAAGCGATTTTTTGTTCAGCGTTGGACGGAATTCGATGACGAAAACACGCACACGGTCCTGCAACACCTTAAATTGTTGGATTTGATTGATGTCCCCCGGTGCTTTGCATTGGTGCCGCCGCAAATCGGCGACAGTCGGCAGTTAGCGAAGCAATTTCCTTTTTTGTCGGATAATACCGGCTACGCGGTTCTGCACCCGCATCCGCAATGGACATACAAGCAATGGACTGTAGAGGGGTGGATCGAGGTCGGCCGTTATCTCAAAGAGCTGGGACTGAAGCTGGTTCTTTCGGGAGGTTCCGCCCAGGAGGAGGTTGATTATGTCGCTACTATTCAACGTCAGCTTCCCGAGGATACGATCAATCTGGCGGGTCAGGTTTCGTTGGCGCAATTGGCGTACATCATTGCTCAAGCAAAATTATATATCGGTCCCGATACCGGCATCACTCATCTGGCCGCTGCAACAGGAGTCCCGGTGATTGCGCTTTATGGGCCGACCAATCCGGTAAAATGGGCGCCCTGGCCTTACGGGTTTAGTCAAAACATCAATCCTTTTCATAAAACAGGCTGTCAGCATGTTAATAATGTCAACCTCATTCAAGGTGAGGCAGATTGCGTTCCTTGTCATTTAGAAGGTTGCGACCGGTATCGGCAAAGCAGGAGTCAATGTTTGGATAAACTGTCCCCGGAACGTGTTAAACGCATGGCCGGGCAATTGTTAGGGAAGCGCTGACTTAGTCCTCTGACAGGCTCGGGACGAGCGGTAACGTATTGATTCCGTTCGTGGTGAGCCCGTCGAACCATGAACGGAAGCATTTTGTTCAGCGCTTCCTTAGGTCAATGATTGCTCAATCCGCAGCTATAAGTTTTGGGCATAGCAATCGGCTTAATGACAAAAAACTTACCCAATGGCCGCGCTTTTATGGAAAAATAACGCGCTAAAGCAGGATTTCGGCGGCGTTTACTTTTGATTGGGATAGCGGGAAGGGATAGGGCGTTCTTTTTAAGAAACAACAGCTTATTGGCTGTTTGCAAATCTTATGTCATCGAACATTGGCCGCAAGCTGCTCGATACCAACACACTGCGGTGAGAAGATCTTATTGTTGAACAAGACAGTAAAATGGTTTGTTTGACATTACCCTTGGAATCCGTTTCGCCAGCGCGGTTGCAAAATCCGTTATTTAACTTTGAAAAGTTAAAACGCAAAACTATTTATCAATTAATAGCGTTAATCAAAAAAGTCTATGGTTTCCTACACAGCGATTGCTGAAAAATCCCTTTTAATCTGCCGATGTGTGGCGATAATTGCGGCCATTGCCGCCCCGGCTTCTACGGCTGTTACCGGTGTGGCTTGCGTTGTCATGCTGCTAACCTGGCTTATTTCAGGGCAAGTTTGGCAAAGCCTGAAAAGATCGGCGGTGCAGCCTGCGGGGAAAATGCTGCTACTGTTTTTTGCCTGGCTTGTTATCAGCAGTCTGTACGCCGATACCTCTTGGTCGGATAAAATCGATACGTTGTCCAGCTGGAAAAAATTATTGTTCACTTTTGTCTTATTCGGTCTGTTTTATGAATCGCAGTGGAAAGCGCGTTTTATTTACTGCTATTTAGCGGCGATGTCTCTCGCCGCTGTGATCGCAGTCCCTTTGTGGTTGCTGGATATTACTGTAAGGTCGGGCAGGGAGGCCGGCATTTTTATGACCAACCACTCTTCGCAAAGTTTAGCGTTTGTGGTTGCCACCTTATGCTGTATTTTTTTGCTCAAAGAATCGCTCAGTCTGCAAAAAAAATCTTTGTTAGTCGGAGTGATGGCTTTGTTTTTGGTTAATATTTTTTTTATCAGTCCGTCTCGAAGCGGTTATCTTGCTTTGCCTGCCGCCGCCGCCTTTGCGTTTTTTATTCTGTATAAGCATAAAAAACTTCATTATATTCATGGTATTGTTGCAGCTGCAATGTTGTTAGTGATATTAACTTCAAGTACTTTACAGCAGCGTATTAAATTAGGATTGGAGGAAAAAACCAATTACCAGAGCAGTGAAAGTGTAACGTCTATAGGGATTCGCGTTATTTTTGCGCAAAATACGCTGGAATTAATCCAACAAAAACCGTTGTTTGGCTATGGAACGTCTTCTTTCAAGACGGTTTACAGCGCACATGTTGCCGCAAAATATCAAGATTGGCGCGGCGCACCGGCATCCGATCCGCATAATCAATATCTATTCGTCTGGCTGGAAAATGGTTTGGTCGGATTATTGATATTTTTAGCTTACATTTACACGGCTATCAGGCAGGGGGCAAGCCAGCAGCCGTATGGAGCGATTGCGGCGAGTGTGCTGGTTGCGGTTGCAGCCACCAGTTTGTTTAATTCAAACTTTAAAACCTTTCCAGAGGGACATTTGCTGGCTTTTTTTGTCGGTTGTTTATTAGCACGGCAGCCGAAGAATATGGCGGAGGCTGAGTGTGCTTAGCGTAATCATTATCACCAAAAATGAAGCGTCACATATTGGCCGCTGCCTGGAGTCGGTTGCGTGGGCGGATGAAATTGTGGTGCTCGACTCAGGCAGTGAGGATGATACGGTGTCCATTTGCCGCCAATATACCGATAAAGTCTATGAAACAGACTGGCCGGGGTTCGGCATTCAGAAGCAGCATGCGCTGGATAAGGCCAATGGCGACTGGATTTTATCGGTCGATGCCGATGAAGTTGTGACGTCGGAGTTAAGGGCGGAAATTGAAAAAGCGATCCAACAGGGAAACTGTAAGGGTTATGAAATCCCCCGCCTTTCCAGCTATTGCGGCAGGCAGATGCGGCACGGCGGTTGGTGGCCCGACTATATATTAAGATTGTTTCGACGCGATTGCGGCCGGTTCACCGATTCAGTCGTCCATGAGAATATTATCGTTCAGGGGCAAATCGGTCGCCTACGCTCGCCGCTGCTGCATGACGCCTTTGTAAATCTGGATGAGGTTTTGCATAAAGTGGACAGCTATTCAAGCTTGGGCGCGGAAATGCTCTATCAACGGGGCGTTCGCTCATCGTTGGGTAAAGCCGTCTTAAAAGGGCTATGGACGTTCATCCGCACTTATTGGATTAAAGCGGCTTTTCTGGACGGACGGCAAGGGCTGATGCTGTCGATTTCCAATGCGGAAGGCGCTTATTACAAATATCTTAAATTGCTGGAATTGCAAAACCGGCAGCCTCGTTAAGCATGAATTTAATTTCCGTTATCGTAACCACGTATAACTGGACGGCTGCATTGGAGCTTTGTCTGGACAGTCTGTTTGCCCAGCAAGATCCGGCGTTTGAAATCATCATTGCCGACGACGGTTCCACGCCGGCCAATCAGGAGCGGACCCAAGCCTATTGCGCCAACAGCCCGGTGCCGATTCGCTATGTTCATCACGAGGACCAAGGCTTCAGAGCGGGTACCATCAGGAATAAGGCGGTTGCAAGCAGTCAGGGCGGCTATTTGCTGTTTATTGATGGTGATTGTGTGCTTCGGCCTGATTTTATTGCCCGGCATCGGCAGCTGGCGGAACCCGGTTATTTTGTGCCGGGCAACAGGGTGTTGCTAAGCGAGTCGTTTACCCAGGAAGTCATTGAAAAACATATTCCGTTGCATCAAAAGCCGTTGAGTTATTTTATGTCCCTCCGGCTGCAAAAAAAGATCAACCGGGTTTCTGCTTTTATTCGGCTGCCCTTGGGGTTTTTAAGGAAATTGCAGCCCAACAAGTGGCAAAAAGCCATGACCTGTAATCTGGCGCTATGGAAAAGCGACTTTTTGCGGACGAATGGATTTGACGAGCTTTTTGAGGGCTGGGGTTTTGAGGACTCCGATCTGGTCATTCGCTTGATACATGCGGGCGTCAAGCGCAAGGAAGGTCGGTTTGCGGCGCCTGTGCTGCATCTATGGCATCGGCATAATGACAAGAGCAAGCAGGACCTTAATTATCAGCGATTGTTGGACCGTTTGGAGCAGCGGGATTTTATTGTCGCAATAAAAGGCGTATCTCAGTATTGTGGGGACGCGTCTAATGCGCCGCGCGTTTAATGAAATATTCAAAAAATATGAAAAAAAAATCTAAAGAAAGCGCCCAAATATACAAGCGTTTGTTGACCTATGTGAAGCCGCATTTAGGGCTTTTTGCAATCAGCATTATCGGCTTCCTGATTTATTCGGGTACCCAAACCTTATTTGCGGCCTTGATCAAACATATCATCGATACGCTGCAAACCGAGACGCGGGAGGGCATGAATTATCTGCCGCTATTGTTCAGCGGATTAATTATCGTGCATGGCATTGGCGCTTATTTGGGCAACTATTTTCTGGCCAAGGTATCTAACAATGTCGTGCATGCCTTGCGCTGTGAAATCTTCGATCAGTATACGCGATTGCCGACCGCCTATTTTGACGCACATAACAGCGGCTACATGATTTCAAGGATAACCAATAATGTCGGTCAGGTGACCCAGGCCACCACCGATGCGGTGCGCACCATTGTGCGCGAAGGCTTTACGGCGATAGGTTTGTTAATTTACCTGTTTTATTCAAACTGGATGTTGTCGCTGGTTTTTGTCGCCATAGCGCCGGTTCTTGTGGTGTTGGTCGGGTATGTCAGCAGACGCCTACGGGGGATCAGCAAGAAAATGCAGGAATCGATAGGCGACATGACCCATATCACCTCGGAATTGGTCGGTGGGCATCGGGTTGTGCGCAGTTACGGCGGCGAAGAATACGAGCGTCGGCGGTTTTTGGAGAGCAGTTTATATAACCGGAGCCAATCGTTAAAACTGTCAACGACGATGGCGATACATAATCCGATCATGCAGTTTATTATCGCGATAGCCTTGTCATTCCTGATGTACATGGCATTGTTCCTGATGAAGCAATCCACTGTCGGCGAGTTTGTCGGCTATCTGACGGCGGCTTTTTTATTGCCGAAACCGATCCGGCAGTTGAGCGATGCAAACAGCGATATTCAAAAAGGCATCGCGGCCGCCGAATCGTTATTTGAGATTTTGGATGAGCCGGGCGAATTGGATGAAGGCACCTATCAGGCCGAAAGATGCAAGGGAGCGCTGGAATTTAAAAACCTGACGTTTCAATATGCAGGCGCAAATGAACCGGCGCTGATCGACATCAATTTCAAGGCCGAGCCGGGACAGACTATTGCGCTGGTAGGGGCTTCCGGCGGCGGTAAAAGCACGCTCGCCAATCTGGTTTCGCGGTTTTATCCGCATGATACCGGGGAGATATTGCTGGACGGGGTTGAAATAAATACTTATCAGCTGGCGAATTTAAGAAAACAATTGGCGCTGGTCAACCAGCAAGTGACTTTATTCAATGATACGATAGCCAACAATATCGCTTACGGGGCGCTTGCAACCGCATCCCGAAGTGAAATAACCCAGGCCGCAACGGATGCCTATGCGATGGAATTTATCGCCAAGCTGGAGCAGGGACTGGATACGGAAATAGGCGAGAATGGCGTCAAGCTGTCCGGTGGGCAGCGGCAAAGATTGGCTTTGGCCCGTGCGCTGCTGAAAGACGCGCCCATCTTGATACTGGACGAGGCGACATCGGCGCTGGATACCGAATCTGAGCGGTATATACAGGCGGCGCTGCAAAAGGTCATGAGCAACCGGACGACGCTGGTTATTGCCCACCGGTTATCGACCATTGAAAACGCCGATATAATTTTGGTGATGGATCATGGCCGAATCGTGGAAAGAGGCACTCACCAGGAACTGATTGCAACGAATGGGGCCTATGCGCGCTTGCATTCCATGCAATTCAAGGAACATCGTAAGGGCGGTAAGCCGGTTGCCGCTACTGAAGCATTAAACTCAGGCATTGCTTAGGGAGCATTATTTTGAAGACATTTATTTCCGAGCTTGGACAGCATAAGGCTATGATGAAGCGCCGGATTGATTGTCGGCATGTTGCTGGGGAGCTGGTAGCAGTTTCCTCGTCGGGATGCCGTAAAAAGATATTAAACGCAGTGGGAGCTGCAAGGTTGAAAGGTATGGTTGTTATCGGAATAACCGGATATGGCGCTATTTACGACAGCATCGGCGCAGGAGATAGAAGACCAAAAATAGGCGCTTTAGGCGACGTAGGAACGGTTGCCGAGGAGGCCTATTAATGTTGGCGGCTGTACCTGAGTTTGGGCGGGCTCGAATCATAGTCATCGGCGATGTGATGCTGGACCGATATTGGTCCGGGCAGGCCTCGCGTATTTCGCCGGAAGCGCCTGTGCCGGTGGTTCGTGTTAAAGCTATCGAAGATCGCGTCGGTGGTGCGGGCAATGTCGCGCTCAATATTGCCAAATTAGGCGGCAAGGTCACCTTGTTGGGCGTTGTCGGCGATGATGCCGAGGGCGATATATTAAGGCGTCTGCTGGAAGCGGAAGGCGTGGATTGCGACTTTGTAGTCGAGCGGGATATTCGCAGCATCTGCAAGTTACGGATTATGGCGCAGCATCAACAGCTTATCCGGCTTGATTTTGAAGAGACGGCTCTCAGGTTTGATGCAGCTGCCTTGCGTGCCAAGCTGGCCGAGTATCTGCCCAAGCATGATACAGTTGTTTTCTCCGACTATGGCAAAGGAACGTTGGCGGATGTTTCGGCGCATATCATTGAGGCTAAGCAGGCAGGTCTTAAGGTTTTGGTGGATCCCAAAGGCGTGGATTATCGGCGTTACGCCCAAGCGGACCTGATAACGCCAAACCTGTCTGAATTGCAGGCAGTAGTTGGCGTCGCTGAACATGAAGCAGATTTGATAGAAAAAGGCCGGGGCCTGTTAACGCAGTATCAAATCCCGACGCTTTTGCTGACTCGCGGCGAAGCGGGGATGACCTTGATACAGGAGGTTCATGTACATTCATTGCCGGCCCAGGCCAAGGATGTCTTTGATGTAACCGGCGCCGGCGATACGGTTATTGCCGTGATGGCTCTTTGTGTGGCATTGGATATGGCGTTGCATGAGGCGATGTATCTGGCTAACCTGGCGGGAGGTATCGTGGTCGGAAAGCTGGGTACGTCGACCGTATCAATGCAGGAGCTAACGCGCGCCATGCACGGCGATCGGGATTCACAGTATGGTATCGTTTCGGAAGATGAGCTGGCGCATATATTTGTTGGCGCAAAGGCTCACGATGAGCGGATCATTATGACCAATGGCTGCTTCGATTTGTTGCATGCCGGACATGTGACTTATTTACAGCAGGCAAGGGCCTTAGGTGATCGCTTGGTTGTCGCCGTGAATTCCGACGCGTCGGTTAGGCGGCTCAAGGGCGAGACCCGGCCTATAAATGGATTGCAGGAGCGGATGACGGTTTTGGCGGCATTAGCCTGCGTCGACTGGGTGGTTTCATTCGAAGAGGAAACCCCTGAAAGACTGTATTGCAGATTGTTGCCGGATGTTATCGTCAAGGGCGGCGATTACAGTGAGGAGCAAGTCGCCGGTGGCGATTGCGTTATTAAGGCGGGCGGCGAAGTAAAGATTTTGCAGTTTGTCGACGGTCAGTCGACGACGGCGATGATTAAAAAAGCGAGGGGATTGGAATGATTGTTGTCACGGGCGGTGCCGGTTTTATCGGTAGTAATCTTATTCGGGCATTAAACCAGCGCGGCGAGCGCAATATATTGTTGGTCGATCATCTGGTTAATGGGCGGAAAATGCACAATATCGCCGATCTTGATATCGCCGATTATATGGACAAGGAGGAGTTTATAGAGAAAATCGGTGTGGCTCACTTTTTTGATGGGGTGCGGGCTGTTTTTCATCAGGGAGCGTGTTCTGCGACGACGGAATGGGATGGGCGGTTTGTGATGAAGAACAATTATGATTATTCCAAGCGCCTGCTGCATTGGTGCATTGCAAGGAATGTCGCTTTTATGTACGCGTCATCTGCTTCGGTTTACGGTGACGGCAAGCATGGCTTTCGGGTTGAGCGCTGCTGTGAGCATCCTATCAATATGTATGCTTATTCAAAGTTCCAGTTCGATCAGTATGTTCGCCCTTTATTGGCTAAAACAAAAAGCCCGATTGTCGGTTTTCGCTATTTTAATGTTTATGGGCCCAGGGAGCAGCATAAAGGCTCTATGAGCAGTACTGCACTGCATTTTAATCGGCAGCTTATCGAGCAAAAAAAAGCAAGACTGTTTGAAGGGTGCGACGGCATGGCTGACGGTGAGCAAAAGCGCGACTTTGTTCATGTTGATGATGTTGTCGATGTAAATCTGTGGTTTTTAGATCATCCAGAGCAGCGCGGAATATATAATGTGGGGACGGGGCAAGCGGAAACGTTTAATGCGGTAGCTCGGGCGGTGATTGATTGGCATAAGGGAGGAAGTATTGAGTACATTCCTTTCCCAGATCATTTAAAAGGGGCTTATCAGAGTTATACGCAAGCCGATATTTCCGGTTTAAGAGAGGCGGGTTATATGAAGGAGTTTCTGACCGTTAAGCAGGGCGTCACAAAATATCTTGATTGGTTAAACGCATAAAAGGATTTTTAAATAATAACTTCTTGACCATATTGGCTGTAGTTGTATAATACGCAGCTCTTCCGGGTATGAAGCCTTTGGAAGGGCGAGCAGGATGCTTGGTAGGAAATAAAGCCAGCAAGGACGTTGACAAGTTAAGTGAGTAGGTTATAATGGCCGGCTTCTTACGGGCTTATCAGTAAGC
>NZ_PTIY01000008.1 GCF_002934365.1 Methylobacter tundripaludum
GGCTAAAGGCTAAAGGCTAAAGGCTAAAGGCTAAAGGCTAAAGGCTAAAGGCTAAAGGCTAAAGGCTAAAGGCTAAAGGCTAAAGGCTAAAGGCTAAAAATTGAAATCCCCCTTAAACTTAAATGCAAGCTTTTTTTGCCCTTCGCCCTTCGCCTTTCGCCCTTCGCCCTTCGTCTTTCGCCTTTCCACCACTCAAATCCGAGTCGTCTGTGCGCGATTTTACAAACTACACACTTGTTTCTTTGTTAATCAAAAAATAAACCGCCGGAATCACCAGCAACGAAAACAAAGTCGACGCAAAAATACCGAAGATAAAACTCCATGCCAGCCCGGAAAAGATCGGATCGAAGATAATCACAAACGCACCGAACATGGCCGCCCCGGCAGTCAAAAATATCGGACGCAAGCGTATCGCGCCGGCTTCAATCAGGGCTTCCGCCAGCGTCACATCGGCACGGGCGCGAATACGTTCGATAAAATCGATCAGGATAATCGAATTGCGCACCACGATCCCCGCCAACGCAATCATGCCGATCATCGCGGTGGCGGTAAAATAAATCGGGTTCGGGTAACCGGCAACAGGCGCAGCAAATAGGTTAAGCAGCCAGAAACCGGGCATGATGCCGATCACGGTCAGCGGAATGGCGATCATCATCACCAGCGGTACGCTCAGCGATCCGGTTTGCCCGACCAGCAGCACATAGATCATCACCAACGCGGCCGCAAAAGCCAAGCCAAGATCGCGAAACACATCGACGGTGATTTTCCATTCGCCCTCGCCCGCCAATTCGGCTGTATAGCCTTCCGGCAACGGGCGTTCGTCGAGCACGTCATTCAAATCGAAAACCGCTTCCACGGGGCTGCGTCCGGCCATTCCGGCAATCACGTAATTCACCCGTTGCAGGTTCTTGTGGAAAATAACCGGGTCTTCGTGTTCGATACTGGCGCTGCCTATTTCGCTTAACGGTATCAAAGCGCCCTGTCCGGTTTTAACGCGCAACGCCAGTAAATCGGCGACAGACGAGCGTAGTGCGCGGGGCAGTTGCAGGGTGATTTCCAGCGGTTGGCGTTCGCTGTCCAAATGAACGATGCCGACGTTCCGGCCTGCGGCGGCGATGCGCAAGGTTTGGGCAACTTGCTCGACGCTGATGCCGGATAGCGCGGCTTTTTCACGGTCCAGGTGAAAATGCATCTTGTCGTGCTGCGCTTCGGAAAAATCATCGACATCGACCACGCCTTCGGTTTTTTCCATATCGGCCCTGACCCGTTTGGAGACCGCGATCAAGCTGTCAATACTGGCTTCAGGCGGGCCGTAGACTTCGGCGACCAGATCGGAAAGCACCGGCGGCCCCGGTGGAATTTCTGTAATCTTGAGGTTTGCGCCGTATTGTTTACCGATCCGCTCTATTTCGGGCCGTATGCGCAACGCGATTTCGTGCGACTGCTGTTCGCGCCGGTCTTTAGCCAACAAATTGATCCTGACCTCGCCGACGTAACCGCCGCTACGCAAATAATAGTGGCGAACCATGCCGTTAAAGTCCATCGGCGCGGCAAGACCGGTGTAGGTTTGATAATCGGTGACTTCGTTGACGGTCGCAAGATAACTGCCCAGGGCGCGCGCGACTTCATCGGTCTGCTCCAGCGTCGAGCCGCGCGGCATGTCGATCATGATTTGCAGCTCGTTTTTATTGTCGAACGGCAATAACTTGAGCGGAACGGCTCGGGTAACCGCCAGCAGGGTCGAAGCCACAAAAGCCACCAGCACAATCAGCAAAAATAATTTGGCACGCCCCGAGGTTTCAAGCAAAGGCCCGAGTGCGGCGCGGTAAGTCCGGTAGATGAAAGTCTGTTTAAGCTCCAACGGCGCTTCGTCGCTGTGACTGTGATATTCGCTTTGCAGCAGCTTGAAACTCGCCCACGGCGTCACGGTAAAGGCGACGATCAACGAAACGATCATCGCTATCGGCACGTTGAAAGCCATCGGCGCCATGTACGGCCCCATCATGCCGGTGATGAAAAACATCGGCAGGAACGACACGATCACCGTGAAAGTCGCCAGAATGGTCGGCGGCCTGACTTCGTCGACCGCCGTCAACAACGCTTGCAGCGGCGATTCCTTCCGCAGTTTATAGTGCCTGTGGATGTTTTCGACATCGACTATCGGGTCGTCCACCAGCAGGCCCAGCGACAGGATCAACGCAAACAAGGTGACGCGGTTGATTGTGTAACCGGAGAGATAGTCCAGCAACAAAGTCAGCGCCAGGGTCATCGGTACGGCGATGGACACGATGAACGACTCTTTAAGCCCCAGCGAAAAAGCCAGCAGCACCACGATAATCACGATCGCGAAACTCAAATGCTTAACCAGTTCGTTGACTTTATGGTTGGCGGTTTCGCCGTAATCGCGGCTGATGCTCATCAAGACATCTTCGGGGATCAGCGTACCGTGCAGCTTTTCCGCCGTGGCGATAACGGCTTCGGCGACATCGACGGCATTGCTGCCTTTACGCTTGGCGACGGCAATGGTGACCATCTGCCGCTCTTGCCCGGCTTGCGGCTTGTTGCCGGTAGCCTTGCCAACCGTGGGCAAAGCATCGACGGCAGGGCCAAAGCCGATGCGGGTGTAATGATCGACATCGGCCGGGCCGTCTTCAATGCGCGCCACATCGCGCAGGTAAACAGGGCGTCCTGCAACGCTCTTGATGACGGTCGCGCCCACTTCGTCCGATGACTCAAAATGCGGCCCGGCTTCCAGCAGAATTTCACGGTTGCCGCGTTCGATGCTGCCGACTTGCAGATTCACGTTGGCATCGGCCAGGGCTTGGGTTATTTCAAGCAATGTCACATCATGCGCGGCCAGTGCGGCGGGATTGGCGTAAATCGATACCCGCCGCTGTTCGCCGCCGACAACCCAGCTTTTACCGACATCGCCGACGCTCCTAAGGGAAGTAATCAGCTCGTCGGCGATACGCCGCAAGGCCATCGAATCGTAATTATTGTTCTGCGCGGAAAGCGTCAGCAACACGATAGGCACGTTATCGATTTCGACCGGCGACACTTTCCAGTGCGTTACACCCGGAGGAATCAGGTTCTGGTTGGACATCAGCCTGTCCCAGGTCTTGACCAAGCTGTCTTCAAAAGATTGGCCGACGAAATAACGCACGGTAACGACCGCCGCACCGGGCCTGGAAATGGAATAGACATATTCCACGCCTTCAAGCTGTTTGAGCAGAACCTCCAGCGGCGTGGACACCAGCTTTTCAACTTCCTCGCTGGACGCGCCCGGATATTCGACCAGCACATCCATAACCGGCACGACAATCTGCGGGTCTTCTTCGCGTGGCGTCAGGATTAGCGCCGCCGCTCCGGCCAACAAAGAAATAATCAGGAACAGTATCGACAGCTGGGAGGTGGTAAAGATTTCGACAATCTTGGTCGTCAATCCACGCTTGGGATTTTGGTTTTGCAGCTCGTCCATTATTGCGCCTGCTGCGGATCAGTTAGGACGGTCTCGCCGGTATGCAAACCGGAAATGACTTCAATTTGATCGTCGAAGGCTTTGCCGGTTCTGATGTGGCGCATCTGTTGTCGACCTTCCGATAAGACTTTGACGACTTCCAGCTGGCCGATGTGTTGCACTGCACCGGCAGGGATCAATAAGGCTTCATGTTGACCGCAGGCTTGTTCCAGCCAGCCGAAATATCCCGGTTGCAGGCCTTCGATGGCAGGCAGCGCAATTTTGATCAGCTGGGTGCGGGTTTGCGGGTCGACTTCGGGACTGATCTCGTCAATTTGCGCACTTGTTGTTAAATCCAGGGTATCGATACGCACGTTGACGTTCATGCCGATGCTGTAACGTCCGGCGCAAGTGCTGGGCACGCCGGCTTCAAGCCTTAATTCTTCCGGTATCTGCAAAGTGACTACGGGTACGCCGGGCAGCCCCATGTCGCCGGGTTCTTTAAGGCGCTTAACGATAACGCCGTCAAAAGGAGCGACTAACAGCGTATCGGCCAGATGGCTCCTGATTTCCGTTACAGCACTTGATGCCTGATTTGCACCGGCTTGCGCCTCTTTTGCCCTGGCGACTACCGCATCAAAGTTTTCTCGGGTTGCCGCCTCTTTGCTGTATAGGCTGCGGGTGCGTTGTTCGTCTGCTTGGGCGCGGTTGGCCTGGGCGTTGGCTCCGGCCAGCGCGGCCAGAGCTGCATTTTCCTGTGCCTTAACGTCACGTTCGTCAAGACGGGCGATAACATCGCCTTTTTTGACTTTGTCGCCCGCATGGACCTTAATCTCGATAATCCGGGCCGTCATTTTAGGGGCGATATTGGCAACGGTTCTCGACTTTACCGTGCCGGGCCAGGCAAGAATATCGTCAACCTGCTTCTTTTCGACTACAGCCGTGCTTATTTGGGCGTTTGAATCGCCGGGCAACGGACTTGATCCGGGCGACACTTTACCGACAAAACTGCCTTGCATATAAAGCAACAATAGGATCAAAGCAAAAACGGCGGCGGAAATAGTGACGATTTTATTGGTATTTTTGAATTCGATGTGTGACATGAGATTTCCTTTATTTCCAGTCGCCGACAGCTTTTTTCAATGCAGCCTCAGCACTCAAAGCATCGTAATGCGCTGCAATCGTATTGGCGTGAGCTTTATTCCTGGCAACTTCAGCTTCGATATAGCGGGTGACGGTGACTGTTTCTGCCCGCCTTTCCTCATTAACGAGCCTTAAGGCTTCGTTAGCAGCCAGCACGGATGCTTCGGTGACGCGCAAACGCGCCAAGGCTTCTTCAAGTTTTAAATGAGCTATCTTCACTTCCTGTTCAACAGCCAGCTTGGTTTTTCGCTCGGTTTCACGGGCTTCTGCGGCTTTACGTTCCGCAGCGCTGACGCGGTTTTTGGTTTCCAACCCGGAAAACAAAGCCATTTCAACGCTGACTCCGGCGGTGACATTGTCTTTGTCGCTGGAAAAACCGGGATTTTGGCTATCTTGGCCGTAACTCACATAAGCATCGGCTTTAGGCAGATAAGCGCCCTGCTCGCTTTTTAACTTGGCCTGAGCTATTTCTACCTGATTGGCGGCCGCTTTAACTTCCGGGCGTTGGGTCATTGCGAGTCCAAGCAGGTCGTTAAACGATGTTGTCAGTTTCGGTTCCGGTAATTTTGAAGATGCGGGCGCAACCGTAAACGCTTGATCCGTTGGCAGACCGAGCAAGGTGGCGATGCCGGTTTTGGACAGCTCGATGCCGTTGGCTGCCCTGATCTCGGCGCTCTGCGCCTCAGCCAGCTGCACTTCCAGCGATAAAACATCGGATTTAAGTACGGTTCCCGCCTCGTACCTCAATTTTGTCTGCTTTAGCTCACTGGCGATTGCCAAAATGGAATCCTGGGCGACTTTATGCGCTTCCTGCGCGGCCAAGTAGGCGTAATATGAAGCGCTTACGGCTTCAATCAACGCATTGCGCACGGTTGAGCGCTCGAATTCAGCAGCGTCTATGCCCAGCTCCGCCGCTTTACTGTTCTGATAATCCTGCCCGCCGCGAAACAGCGACAATTTTCCTATGATTTCTGGGCGGAAATTTTGCCGGTATCCGGGATTGTTGATGTTTTGATCGGCGCTGTATTGCCTTTGCGCCACAATCATCGAAAAGACTTGTGCGGGATTATTGGAATGCTCATAGCCGACTTTGGCGATAACTTGCGGATAAAACGCCGACAGGGCTACGCCTAATTGGGCTTCTGCTTGGCCGATGCGTTCCGTGGCGATTTGCAGGTCAGGGTTGTTGGATAAGGCGTAATCAATAGCCTGATCCAGCGTAAAGGATTGGGCGACTGATTTTTCCTGCGCTACTTTATCGGCAGTTTTTTGAGACGACAGCTCCGCCAGGGCTGAACCGTTCGATAGCATGATTATCGGTAATAGAGTTAATGCCAGTTTGTTTTTAATGTCTTTAAGCATAATCTTCACTTACCTGTGCCAGGTTTAACACAATACCCATTAAGGTTTTTTATTCACCACGAAGAGCACGAACGACTTGCATGGATGCAGGAGGTAGAGCAATGCATGGAGCAATTGCCGAGAGCACGAAGGATTATGTTTTTCGCTTCCTATTTAAGGATGGACAAAAGTGGGGCCTAACCTGATGTCCCTCTATAAATTGGTAACCTGTTTTTCTTCGTGCCTTCGTGGTGAAAATAAACTATCCGCAATCAGAATGCACTGCCCGGCTTAACACCCAATTTTTTAAGTATGATTGCCATCGGGCAAAATCCCGTAAATGCCGATTGCAACAGGTTAGCGCCGACAAAAGCGGTGAACCATAACCATAATTCCGAATGATAATGCGCCAGCAGTAAACTGATCAAAATAAAACTGCCGGCAACGGCGAAAACCACGCGTTCAATAGTCATCTTACTTTCCTTTTAGCCGGACTACGCCTATTAATTTGAGCATTGCTCTTTCATAAAAAGGCTCACTGATGCCTTTGCGTATCTTACGCATGAAATATTTCTCGAAAATGATTTTAGCCAGATGCACCCATTTACCTTCGGCCGACCAGGTGACGTTACGCGGTGGGATTTGCGGCTTGGCTAGAAACGCCACCCCGGAATCGCCAAAATCGGCCAGACATAAAGCGTTCAGCGTTGCTTTGTGTGTCGGCTCTTTGCCGGCCAATTCATCGGCAATATTATGCGCGGTGGCGGTCACCATCGATTCGATCATATAGCCGGTTTTCGGCGCGCCAACCGGTACCGGCGTCGGTTCAATAGGCGGTATCGCAATGCAAACGCCGACGGAATAGATATTTTTAAAGGTACGATTGCGCTGGTGCTCATCGACTAAAACAAAACCGCGCGGATTGACCAAGCCTTCAACGCCGACATTGCGCACCGCATCGACGCCGGTAAAAGCCGGCAACATCATTGAATGTTTAAACGGCAGCTCATGTTTTTTCTTGTCTTTTCCGTCATCATCGACTTCAGTAACAAACATCATGCCGGGCTCGATTTTGTCGACCTTGGCGTTGGTTATCCATTTGATGGTCTTGTCACGCAAGGCGCTTTCCAGCATACCTTTGGTATCCCCGACACCGCCCAGGCCCAAATGGCCTATATAAGGTTCTGCGGTAACAAAAGTCATCGGCACTTGGTCGCGAATATTCTTTTTGCGTAATTCCGCTTCGAGAATCATTAAATATTCATACGCGGGGCCGTAGCAGGATGCGCCCTGAACCGCGCCGATCACAATCGGGCCGGGATTTTCCATGAACTTTTCCCAGTCTCCGACCGCAACCGCCGCATGATCGACATGACAAACCGATGAGGTATAACCGTCCGGCCCTAAACCGGGAACTTCGTCGAAGGCCAGACGCGGCCCTGTCGCAATGACCAGGAAATCGTAAGGAACAGCTGAGCCATCTTCCAGCTGCACCTGATTATTCACCGGATCGACTTTCGACGCCGCTTTTTGGATGAATTCTATGCCTTTCTTTTTCATCACCGGAGCCAACTCAATCTTTAAGTCCTCCGGTTTACGCCATTTGGGCGGAACCCAGGGATTTGACGGAACAAAATGGAAGGTCGGCGTATCGGAAATCACGATCACATCATGATTTTTTCCTACCGTTTCCTTCATTTCGTAGGCCATTGGTACGCCGCCAATGCCTGCACCTAAAATTACAATACGCGCCATGATACTCTCCTCATTCGATGTTATTACTGCATGCCTTGTGTTTTGCAATTGCCTTGGAGTGCTCTGCAACCTTTAACCGGTACAAACTGAGCAGCAAAAATAAACCGTAACCGATCAGGCAAAAGTACCGAAAAACTTAAAAAATAACTTTGTATATTAGGAAACATTAATAGACAATAACACAACCCAATCTTAGCACACAAGATTAATTGTTAGGGTAAAAACAAACTTAAAGTTTGTATTGTTTCTCCAAGTGTAATTTGTTCTAATCCAAGTTGCATTGGTTTACTTTGTTTTCAACGCCATTCATCTCAAGTTCTGATCTACAGAACTGCAACCCATAGGGGAAATTTATGATTTCAGAAGCCGTGGTTGATTTATCCCGCTGGCAGTTTGCAGCAACTTCTCTATACCATTTTCTGTTTGTTCCGTTGACATTAGGCTTGTCGTTTCTACTGGCGATTATGGAATCGACCTATGTGATGACCGGCAAGGAAATTTACAAGGATATGACCCAGTTCTGGGGGAAACTGTTCGGCATCAATTTCGCGCTGGGCGTCACCACCGGCTTGACCATGGAATTTCAATTCGGCATGAACTGGTCGTATTTCTCGCATTATGTCGGCGATATTTTCGGCGCGCCGCTTGCGATCGAAGGCTTGATGGCGTTTTTCCTGGAATCCACCTTTGTCGGCCTGTTTTTCTTTGGCTGGGACAAGCTAGGCAAAGGACAACATTTGCTGGTGACCTGGCTGGTTGCATTGGGAACCAACTTATCCGCCTTGTGGATTCTGGTCGCCAACGGTTGGATGCAAAACCCGGTCGGCGCGGAGTTTAACTATGAAACCATGCGCATGGAAATTTCCAGCTTTGCCGATCTGTTATTTAACCCGGCCGCTCAGGTTAAATTCGTCCATACCGTTGCCGCAGGCTACACCACGGCTTCCGTTTTCGTTCTGGGCATCAGCGCTTATTACATGCTCAAGGGCCGCGATGCGGCTTTTGCGCAACGCTCTTATACCATCGCCGCCGGTTTTGGCCTGGCTGCGATCCTGTCGGTCATCGTGTTGGGCGATGAAAGCGGCTATACCGACGGCGAAGTGCAAAAAGCCAAACTGGCGGCTATTGAAGCCGAATGGCACACTGTAGAACCGCCCGCCGCATTTACCGTCATCGGCATACCCGACCAGGAAACGATGGAAACCCATTACGCAATAAAGATTCCCTGGGTATTGGGCTTGATCGGAACCCGTTCCATCGATGAGCCGATTACCGGTTTGTCGGAAATACTGGAAAAAAACCGCCAGCGCATTCGTGACGGCATCAAGGCCTACTCATTGCTGCAACAATTAAGACAGGGTAGCAAAGACCCGATTGTCCGTGCCGAGTTCGACCACTACAAGCAGGACCTGGGTTACGGCCTGTTGCTCAAGCGCTATACCGAAAACGTGGTCGATGCGACCGATCAGCAAATAGAACAAGCGGTGCAATATTCGATACCCCGAGTCGTGCCTCTATTTTGGACCTTCCGAATCATGGTGGCTTGCGGCTTCATCATGCTGGCGATATTTATTTTTGCGGTCATAGCCAGCTCGATTCGTAAATGCAGGCAGAACTGGCTGTTGCGTTCCAGCCTTTATATTATGCCCTTACCCTGGATTGCCTCTGAAATGGGTTGGTTCGTAGCCGAATTCGGTCGTCAACCCTGGACTATTGCGGAAATCTTACCGACCTTCTTGAGCACATCATCCCTAACCGAACTGGACATATACCTGAGCCTGGCAGGCTACATCGGCTTATATACGGTATTTTTGATCATCGAAATGTTCCTGATGCTCAAGTTTATCAAGTTAGGCCCCAGCAGCCTGCATAAAGGCCGTTACCATTTTGAAATCGCCACTGGAGCATCACTATGATTTTCGATTATGAAACCCTGCGCCTGATCTGGTGGGCTTTGTTAGGCGCGTTACTGATCGGCTTTGCCATTACCGACGGCTTTGACCTGGGCGTGGCGGTCCTGTTGCCCTTTTTAGGCAAAAACGACACCGAACGCCGCGTGATTATCAATTCCATCGGAGCGACCTGGGAAGGCAACCAGATTTGGCTGGTAACCGGCGGCGGCGCGTTGTTTGCAGCTTGGCCTCTCGCCTATTCCGTGGCGTTTTCGGGATTTTATTTCGCCTTGCTGCTGACCTTGTTCGCGTTATTCTTAAGACCGATAGGCTTTGATTACCGCAGCAAACTGCCCAGCCCAAAATGGCGCAGCAACTGGGATATTGCGTTGTTTGTCGGCGGATTCGTACCGGCGCTGATTTTCGGCGTGGCGTTCGGCAACTTGTTGCAAGGCGTGCCGTTCCACTTCGATAACGATATGCGCATCTTTTATACCGGTTCGTTCTGGGCCTTATTAAACCCTTTCGCGTTGGCTGCTGGATTGGTGAGCTTATCGATGCTGGTTATGCACGGTGCGGTCTATTTGCAGCTAAAAACCGAGGGCGACATTAACCGGCGCAGTAAAAAAGTAGTCACTGTTTCTGCAATCACAACGCTGGCCGTTTTTGCTGTGGCGGGCATCTGGGTTGCCAATATCGACGGCTACCATATCACCACTGAAATCCTCCCTAACGCGCCGTCCAACCCGCTGACAAAAATGGTTTCTAAAGAACCGGGATTATGGCTGGATAACTATGCTCATTGCCCTATGTTGTGGGTTATTCCTGCACTGGCTTTTATCGCCGGAGCGGCAACCATCGTGCTGTCAAAAGCCGACCGCACGGGTCTGGCGTTTATAAGCAGCTCATTAACCTTGGCTTCGGTTATTTTAACGGCGGGCGTATCGATGTTTCCGTTCCTGATTCCGTCAAGCTCTGCTTTGAACAGTTCCTTAACCGTGTGGGACGCCAGTTCCAGCCTCACCACCTTAAAAATCATGTTCGGAGTGACGGTAATTTTCTTACCCATCGTTGTTGCTTACACCACTTGGGTATTCCGTGTATTGCGCGGCAAAATCACGCTGGAACACATTCAACAAAACGATCATACGGCTTATTAGGAGATTGCTATGTGGTATTTCACCTGGATACTTGGATTATTGCTGGCCTGCTCGTTGGGCATTATCAACGTACTGCGGCTGGAGGCTCAAGAAACATGGGATAGAGAACATATCCCCTTAGACCCGTTAACCCAGTTAATGACCAAGGACATGATGCTGGGACGGTTAAAGGAAAAAGTCGAGAACTCCAAACGCAACGGTTTTCCTTTTTCCATTCTCTTTATCAGCTTAAAGGATTTTAAAGCTAAAAATAATTTACCCGCTTTTGAAATGGACGCCATCTTACGCAACGTGGCCGACTGTTTTCAAGGAGACATCAGGGCGGGCGTCGATATTGCGGCAAGAATGGATGAACAGGATTTTCTTATTGCGATGCCGGGTTCTCCATTGAAAAAAGCCGAGGAAATCGCGGCGCAGATTAAAAATGAGATTTCAAAATGTATTAAAGCACCCGGCCTGGCTGTTGAAATAGCTACAGGAGTTGCGGAATATTCCGCACCCTCTGAAGAATCGGCAGCAACAACGGACGAAGTGGATGAATTGATCAGAATTGCAACGGCAAAAAGCGGCTCATAAATTAAATTCCAGCCTTTTAACAATGCGGCGGCAGAAGCACGCATCGCGGACGGGTTCACAACAACCCGTCCGTTTTAAGGTAACCTCATTGGACGATTATTCATGCGTAATAAAACCATTCTGATTCATAAATTCGGCGACATACTGGTCGACAGTTTTCACTATCTCGCATTATTCGGCATCGGCGCCACAATAGTCTGGTCAGCTGTTCATGATTATTTGGACATGATGCGGGCGGGGCACGCTCGTTTGGAAGAGATACTGCTGTTATTCATTTATCTTGAATTAGGCGCGATGGTCGGTACTTATTTTAAAACGCGTCGGCTGCCGGTACAGTTTCTGATTTATATCGCCATCACTGCATTATCACGCCATTTAGTCATTGATGTGCAAAAAGTAGCGGATATTTTCCATCTTTATTTATTGCTTAGCATAACCGTCTCGATTGCCATACTCAGCGGTTCTATCTTGATATTGTCTTACACTGCCAAACATTACGGTTGCCCCGAAGACAGTGAAATTAAAGACGAAAAGTAGAAACCTGTTTCGATTTATTTGTACGATTCATACAAAACGCCCCGTTCCATACTATAAACCACATCGACCACCCAATCCGGCCTCTCGGTGAGTCACCATGATCACGGTTTTATCCCTGGCAAAATCCGCAACGCTGTAAATACATCCCGCTCCGTATCACCATCCAAGCCTTCGGTCGGTTCATCCAGGATTAATACCGGCGCATTTTTAAGATAAAGCCGCGCCAAGGCGATACGCCGCGCCACCCCTCCCGACACTTAACCGATAAAGCTCTCCAACCCTGCGGCCTTAACGGCAGCATTCAGTTAATGTAGGCGGGCGACAGCTTTCGTTGCCCGACATTTTAACGCCAGAAGATGGAACGGCGGCGGTTAAGCCCAAAATTCGTCATCTTATTGAAGCTTGAGAGCGTCGGGCATAAACAGCATGCCCGTATCTACGGAACTAATAAATCGAAGTATGATTGTGATGGTTCGTAACGAGTAAGAATATGCCTGCCATATAAATAAAATACATATGATTTTCTTATATCTTCAACAGGATAATTGATTAATAATTCATGTAATCCTTTTGCTTTATTATTTCCTTCGACGTCAATAATTGCATGATTCGAAACAGTAAAATTATTAAGATCAAATGGAATATGATCAATATCTGATTGAACATCTTCTGTTTTCTTGAACTCCAAAATTGTTTCTATTATTTCAAAATTAATAGTTTGATGAAGCGTTGTCATATTTTATTTTCTGCAAGTTACAAGTTCAATTGAACCAGAAATCTTGATGCCTGGAAATAAAGGGGCAGGTCTTGCCTTGTGCATTTTTGTTTTTTGAGGAGATAAACCCCATACTTCGTATTATCAAATCATACCAGCTCATGTTTGATACACCTCATCATGACTACCCACATTAACCAAAATAATTTCCTGTTCGGTGATGATCATTTCCAGGGTTATCCGATAGCTGATATTGATCGATACCGAATGCAAAGCCGCCAACTTGCCTTTTAGAGGATGCAGTCGCAGTGACGGATGGTAAGGATTTTGGGCCAGCAACAGCAAGGTTTTGCGGTATTGCTCTTTCAATTCGGGGTGTTGCCGTGCAAAGCGCTTGGCGCGTTTTTTATAGCTGTCGGTAAAGATTAAGGCGTAGCTCATTCGGCGAATAGTTCGGCTACATGTTGATCCACGCTGTCTTTGCTGAACCGGCCCGCTGTAACATCCTGTTGCGCCTCATATAGCGCTGCTTCCAGTTCCATTTCGCGCAGATAATGGTAATGTTCGATTTTCATCACCACAAAGCTTTCTTTGCCGCGCACGGTTATAACGGCTTCCGGCTGATTCGCAAGGCTCTCTTCTAAACAGGCGATGCCTTTGGTTTTTAAGTCGTTTGCTGTAATCATTTTAATCACCCGATAAATAGTGCGATTGACTATATTCTTGAGAGTATTGTTTGTCAAATACCCCCTGTAAAAGTAAAAAGTTACAGCTCCCGCAAAACGCCCTGCTCCATGCCATAGACCACATCGACTAAGCCTAAGCCGGCCTCACGGTGAGTCACCATGATCACTGTCTTGTCCCTGGCAAAATCCGCCAACGCTGTGAATACATCCCGTTCCGTATCGGCGTCCAAGCCTTCGGTCGGTTCATCCAAGACCAATACCGGCGCATTCTTAAGATAAAGCCGCGCCAAGGCGATACGCCGCGCTTCCCCTCCCGACACTTTCACGCCGCTTTCGCCTACCCAGGTATCAAGACCTTCCGGTAGATAAGCGATAAAGTTTTCCAGTCCGGCGGCTTTAATCGCAGCATTCAATTCTGTTGCCGAGGCGTCCGGTTTGGCAATCAACAGGTTTTCTTTAATAGTCGCGGCAAACAATTGGCTGCGCTGGGACAACACGCCGAAACAGCTCATCAACTCATCGGAATCGAATTGCTTGATATTTTGTCCGCCTAATAACACACTGCCCTGCTCTGGATCGTAGTAACGCATTATTAGCTGCAACAAGGTGGTCTTGCCCGAGCCGCTAGGGCCGACGATGGCGATTTTACCGCCCTGCGGAATAGTCAGGTTGATGTTTTTCAGCACCCGGTCCTGCTGATCCGAATAGCGAAAGCTCACATCGTTTAACTGCAAACCATAACTGTCCGGCAATGCTATTGCCTGAGTTGGTGGGATAATTGTCGGCGGCATTTCTGTAATCTGCCTGATACGCCGCGCGGCTTTTTGGGTTTTCGCCAGCATTTGCATGGCTTGCGGCAACGGCGTCACCAGCTCGAAAGCCGCTGTCACGCAAAAGACAACCAACGCGGAATCCGCTCCCGATAACAGGCCGTCTTGAAATGCAATCGCCGCAAGCACCAGCGCCATCAATAATGTCACCTGCGACAGCAATAAGGTGAATGCCGATGAAACCGCCGACAAACGGTTGTTCCGGCGCTGGATGTCGATCATCAAATCGGAAAACTGCCCGAGCTTATCGCTAAATCGCCCGTAAGCCCGGTTGGCGATCAAATCCGCCAAGCCTTGGATCATATCGAGCTGCCGAATCCTGAAGTTTGCGGCCAATACGACGATTTCTTCCGCTCCTGCACGTCCTAGACGGTTAAAAACCCACGGCGTCCACACCGAAGCAATCACCAGCATCAAGCCGGTAGCCAAACTGATGACCGGCGCATAAAAAGCCAAAAAGACGGTAACGGCGGTTACGCCGATTGCCGCAACAATGGCTGGGGCCAACAATCGCAAATAAAGCGCGTCCAAAGCGTCAATATCCGCCGTCATCCGTGACAGCAAATCGCCGCTACGCATAGTCGACAAACGACCCGGAACCAGCGGAATAAGCTGCCGGAAAAACCAGCAGCGTATGCCCGCCAACACTCGGAAAGTCGCTTCATGGGTGACTACCCGCTCGCCGTAACGACCCAAGGTGCGGGTGATTGCCAGAGCGCGGATTTGCGCGGCGGGCAGCATAAAATTGAAAGCCAGCGTATTGCCGTCAACAGCGACCAATCCGGCAATCGCCGAAGCGCTGATAAACCAGCCTGACAGTGTCAGTAACGCGACAGAAGCGAATGCGGTCAGCAATGACAGGATAATCCCGCCTGATAACCAGCCGCTATGCGGTTTGAACAATTTCAGGAAAAACCATAAATCTTTCATGACACCAGCCGCCCTTGCTGCAATGCTATCCGCCTGTTCATTCGCTGAATCACGTCCGGGTCATGGCTGGCGATGATCAGAGTTTTATCGGCAAACAATCGGTCGATCACATCCAACAGCAGCGCTTTGTTGGCGGCATCGAGATTGGCGGTCGGTTCATCAAGCAGGATAATGTCGGCATTCTTTAAAAACACCCTGGCCAGCGCGATTCGTTGCACCTGCCCGCCTGACAGGCCATAGCCCCGCTCGCCGATCGGGGTCAGCAAGCCTTCCGGCAATTGCGCGCTGAATTCGGTCACTCCGGCCGCCTGCGCAGCATCAATAACGCGTTGTTCTGATGCATCCGGGTCGGTCAGCGCGATATTGTCTTTGATCGTGCCGTGGAAGATATAGGCGTTTTGCCCCACCCAGGCAATGGCTTTTGCGGCACACTCACGGTTAACGGGTAAGCCGTTAAGCAATACCCGGCCTTCGGTTGACGCCTCAAAACCCAATAACAGATTTAAAAGCGTCGTTTTTCCGGCGCCCGATTCGCCGACCAACGCAATTTTTTCACCGGCTGCAATGCGCAGATTGATGCCGGTTAAGACCTGCCGCTTGCCGTAAGATTTACTGACATTGTTAAATTCGATGAGATTCGCTAGTTCCCAAACTCCAGCTTGGGAACTAGGTGAGAGAAGCTCCAGCTTCCCGTCTCGCGAAGCTGCGACTTGCATGGATGCAGGAGGTAGAGCAACGCAGGAGCGGTTGCCGAGAGCTTCGCCCTCTGGGTTCCCAAGCTGGAGCTTGGGAACCAGCGTACAATCACTATCACTCGACGCCTCGGCGTCTTGCTCCAGTATCGCCAGGATTGCATCAGCCGCACCCAAAGCCGCAGCCCGGTCATGGTAATTGATCGCCAATTGCCTGAGCGGCATAAAAAACTCGGGGGCCAGCAGCAGCACGAACAGCGATTCGCCTAAGCTAATCTGCTCGGCCGGGCCGAAATGAACCAGTCCCAACAAGCCCAGCCCGACATATACGGCCACCAGCGCAACCGCTACCGCACTGAAAAACTCAAGAATCGCCGACGACAAAAACGCGATTCGCAATACCGCCATCGTTTTTTCCCGAAAACCGTCGGCGATCTTGTTGATGTTGGTTAACTCCCGGGTAGCCTGGCCGAACAGCTTTAATGTCTCCAACCCTTGCAAACGATCGAGAAAATAACCGCTCATTCTCGCCATCGCCAAAAACTGGCTGCGATTTGCGGAGGCGGCCCCCATGCCGACTAAGGCCATGAAAACCGGCACCAGCGGCCCGGTCACTAAAAAGATCAACCCGACCACCCAGTTGACCGGCATGACCACGCCAATCATGATCAGCGGCAATACCCCGACTATCATTTGCTGCGGCAAATAACGCGAAAAATAATTTTCCAGCGCATCGACCTGTTCCAAGGTAACGGCCGCCAGCTCGCCGCTTTGCCGTTGCTTGATCGCGGCAGGCCCCAGCGTTAAAAACCGGTCGAACAATCGTTGTCTTACCGACGCCCTGACTTGCGCCCCTGCCTCAAATCCCCAGGTTTGATGCAAATACACGCACACGCTACGCAGGATGAAAACCGCGGCCAACACCATGAACGGCGTGATTAAAGACGTCCACGGTAGTTTGTCGATAATGACGGCTTGCAGGATAAAGGCAAGCGCCGCCGATTGACCAATTACGCCCAAGCCGTTGGCAATGCCCGCAGCAGCGGCCAATAAAACAGGCTTGCGGACGGCTTTGCCTTGCTGTTTTAACCAAGCGGCGCAGGCTTTCTCTCTGGCCTTGTGTTTATCGAAATAGGCTTGATTTTCTGTTTCTGTCAGCTGCACTGGTTTTGCCACTTGTTTTGTTGAAAGACAAGCATAACACAGCGGCTTTGCATCTAACGTCCCTGTCACTAAGGATCGTGCATGAAATAACTTGAGCAAATTTTATTTTTAAACCATGAAGCGCATGAAGGACATGAAGGATTTAAGTCTTCATGTCCTTCATGCGCTTCATGGTGATTGCTTAAATTAATTTATGCATGCTCCTAAGTTAGACTTGTTCCGTTCGCCCTGAGCCCTTCGACTACGCTCAGGAGAGCCTTGTCGAAGCCTGTCATGAGCTTGTCGAATGAGGTGGGCGGAACACAAGTCGTTAAGCCATTCATGGTTCGACCGGGCTCACCACGAACGGCTTAACTTAATGCCAATGACGCTCTCCGACGACATAATTTGTTAAGGGCGTTATATAATGCCGATAGGATTTCTAAAACCAAGACCGCTTAAACCGACTCCATAACAACTATACAATTTCATCATGACAGTAAACCGCCCCGTTGTGCTTTCATTTTCCGGCCATGACCCCAGCGGAGGAGCGGGCGTTCAGGCCGACATTGAAACCCTGGCCAGCCATCGCTGCCATGCCGCCAGCGTGATCACCGCCTTAACCGAACAGGACACCCGGAATGTCAAAAAACTGCTTCCGCAAAGCCCGGAAGCCATTATCAGCCAAGCCAACACCCTATTGGACGACCTCCCGGTCAAGGCGTTTAAAATCGGCTTGATCGGCCATCATGAAACCGCCGCCGCGATTCATGCCGTATTAAAACAGCACCCGGATATTCCTGTGGTTTTGGACCCGGTGCTGGCGGCAGGCGGCGGTGCCGAGCTGTCTAACGACCGGCTGATAGCAACCGTGATTGATTTGCTGCTGCCCTGCACTACCGTGTTGACGCCGAACAGCGAAGAGGCTCGCAAACTGGCCGGACTGCCCGATCTTAACGACTGCGGCCTGGCATTGCTGGAAAAAGGCTGCGACTATGTGCTGATTACCGGCAGCCATGAAGACACGCCTTCGGTCGGCAACCAGCTGTTCCATGACCGTCGCAGATGGGAAACCTACACCTGGGACAGGTTGCCGTTCAGCTATCACGGCTCCGGCTGCACGCTGGCCGCCAGCATTGCGGCATTGATCGCGCACGGCCTGGAGCCGTTGCAAGCGGTCATCGAGGCCCAGGAATACACCTGGAATTCATTGAATACGGCTTACCTGCCGGGCCAAGGCCAACACATTCCCAATCGATTTTTCTGGATGGATGACGAGTGATTAAATTTCCTATGCGCGGACTTTACGCGATCACCCAAACCGAAAACAAATCCGGCGACGCCGTCATTAACGACGTTGCCGCGGCAATTAGAGGCGGTGCGGCCATCGTGCAATACCGGGACAAAAACCCGATCGACGCGCCCTTTCTTGCCCGTGAACTGGTTAAACTCTGCCACCGGCATAACGTGCCGTTGCTGATCAATGACGACATCGAACTTGCGGCGCTGGTAGGCGCTGACGGCGTCCATCTCGGCAGAGAAGACGGCGCGGCGGCCCAGGCAAGAAAGCGCTTGGGCAACGACGCGATTATCGGCGTTTCCTGCTACAACTTTGTCGAACTGGCTATCGCCGCCCAGACGCAGGGCGCCACCTATGCGGCTTTCGGGCGGTTTTTCCCGTCTTCGTCAAAACCGCTGGCAGCGCCTGCCGATATTGAAACACTGCGGCAAGCAAAACTTACGCTGACTATCCCGATTGTTGCGATAGGCGGCATTCTGCCGGAAAACGCCCCCCAGTTACTGGCGGCAGGAGCCGATTTGCTGGCGGTCATCGGCGGGCTATTCGACCGCGAGCCGGAACAATCTGCCAGGGCTTATCAGGCCTTATTTCATCATTAACGCTTTAAATCACGCCGGGACCAGCCATTCATGACCGACAACCGCAGGGCATTCATCAAGAAGTCTGTCGCTTTGGGCGGTTACTCGCTTATCGCCACAGGCGGACTGCTTGGCTCGTCCGACGCCAACGCAGAATGGCTGCCCGATACCTCGATACTGCAACAGACCTTAAAGCGCCTGTTCAAAGCCCAGGACATCATCGCATCCGACAAAATCGCCATCCAGATTCCGAAAACTGCGGAAAATGGCGCAGCCGTACCGATCACGGTCACCAGCAGCCTGAACAATGTTGAAAGCATCGCCATACTGGTCGAAAAAAACCCGATACCTTTGGCCGCCAAATTCGAGCTATCGCCAGACCTGGAGCCTTTTGTCTCGACGCGTTTGAAATTAGCCGAATCCTCGGTCGTCATGGTCATCGTAGAAACCGGTGAAGGCTTTTACAGCGCCGGCGAGAAAGTCATCGTCACCGTTGGCGGCTGCGAGATTTAATATGTCGAGCATTAAAATCCGCAGCAAACGCATGGACGGCAAGACGCAAATCAGGATGCTGATAGCCCACCCGATGGAACACGGACGCAATCGGGACGCCAAAACCGACTCATTAATCCCCGCGCATTTCATTCAGAAACTAACGGTAAAACATAATAAAAACGTGATTATTAGCGGCAACATCGGCGCCAATGTTTCCAAAGACCCCTACTTTGCTTTCATGCTAAAAGGCGGCAACATCGGCGATAAAATCACCATCAGCTGGGTCGATAACCTGGGCAACAAAGATACCCAGGATCATATTGTGAAATAAATGTGAAGTCCTGTAGGCCGGAAACATCCGTCCATCGCTACGCCTTTGCGCCGGCTACCGGCTCATAGTGCAACACCGTAGGAAATGGGTCGTAAAAATGATGAAGCAGCTCTTTCCACTGTTGATATTGCGACGACTGGCGAAACCCCACTTCATGGTCTTTGAGGGTTTGCCAGCGCACCAGAAGGATGTATTCGCCATCCCGCTCAACGCAACGCTGTAGTTCATGCGAGACGTAACCCGGCATTGAAGAAATGATGGCTTGCGCCTTGTCAAAGGCTGACTCGAATTCGGCATATTGACCGGGGCGGACTTGCAACAGAGCGACTTCCAGGATCATAGATCAGACTCAAAAACATAAATCGAATAGCCGTATTCCAGTGTTTTTTAAGAATGCCTTAAATATAAACAGAGAAACCAGTGCGGCCATGTTATCGCCTACAAGCCGGCGCGTTCCACTTGGCCTTATTGTTGGGCCTTGCTCAATTGAGTGCATATCTTTGGTGCTGTTTCGTACAAGCATGAATAATGAGATAGACCGTCCAATACTTCGACATGTGAGCAACTCGGAATCGCCGATTCTAAATATTCAGCCATAAATTTTGGCGACCAATTGTCCTCTGCTCCGTGCCAGATATGCGTATTGACGGAAATCTCAGGGAGCGTGGTTTTCCATGGATGCACATAAGCCTTAATATCTCTTGTGTAGCCTTGGACGCGACCAATAAAGCACGACCTCAATGTTTTAATGATGCTCACTTGAAACTCACGGTTGACGACCAATGCTTTATCCTCACCAGCGGTATTTGCAAACAACAAGCGAAATAACGCATTGGGAAAAAGCAAAGCGAGCCCCCCTTGCCAATAAGATAAAAGAACGAATAAGACGGGAAATGCTTTTGCTAATTGAAAAACGTGCTTCCCTGCCATTGCGCTAAGAAAATCGCCCGCTTCTAGCGGCGCAGCAGCAGAGACTAAATGCAGATTTTGAACTTCATTGGCCATATAGCGGCATGTCTGTAGTGCAATGAAAGCGCCAATTGAAAATCCAATGACATCCACTTTTTCCCCAGCGGCTTTCTTTAAAATCTCTTTTGCCAAAAACTGGTAATACGCCTCACCGTCTATTGAAGCATCTACAGAAAACCGATCAAAACAAATAAACGTTAAGCTATTTTCTTTTCCATAAATATCAAAAATGGCGCATTCTTCTAGTGCGCCGGGCGCACCATGAAAATAGATAATTAGCCGCCCATTATCGGAACCGAACTGGCTAAATTTCAACGGTTGTCCCATCTGATGCCTAACGTCAACTTGCCCCCTGCTTATGTGATTTTTTCTGCTTCAACTTCAATCATTACCATAGCCACATGCGCTTTACCGTCTGCTGCTAGCGGCACTTTATCGAGATATTTCGAACAAACCTCTTCGATAAAACCTTCCCTCTGTTCTGTTGGAATGCGTAGCGTATAAGGCAACCATGTTGTCCGAATCCATCCTTCCAGCCCTGATTTTCCATCATGCGTCATGTCTTTTGGCATGAGTTCAACACGCTTTATAGAAAAGCCGGCTTCTTTCAATAGCACTTGATAGTCATCGACACCCAGAAAAGTAAAGGGGAATTCAAAGCCGGTAAAATACTGCGCCCATTTATTTGCCGCTCTAACCTCGTTCATAACCGAAAGTATCCCTTCGGCATCGCCTTTTCCGCCCATTCGCAGCAGAATCTTTCCTCCAGCCCTGAGGCTGTTATATAAGCCCTCAACGACAGGTTGATGATTTTTGACCCAATGCAGCACCGCATTTGAGAAAACCAGGTCAAAACAGCCTTCAAACGACAAATCGCTCGCATCCATGACTTGGAACGAAAGATTAGCATGCTGGTTTTGCGAATATTTTTCCTTTGCCAAGTCTATCATCTGCCTTGAGTTATCAACGCCGACCACCGAGCCATCGCCTACTAAGCCAGCGATTTCCGCCGTTACTTTGCCATCGCCGCACCCCAAATCAAGAATGTCTTCTGCGCCTGTTAAATTCAGATTTGCAATAAGCTCCCTTGCCCATTTTTGTTGGGCTTGTGAGTTTCTCTGATAATCCTTGGCATTCCAACTATAGGTATTCATATTTTCCTTATCGCATAACGTAAAGCTAACCGGGCGCGGCTTATTTTTTATAAAACTTTTTGGTGTAGCAGGCCATAAGCAGCCCCTTGACCGTTGCAATATCACTTTGTTGATAAATCTTGCTGTCCTTATCGCTCATGGTCGGCATCAGGCTTTTTGTTTCATCGGAAATGTCTCTGTTGCTAAACACCGCATCAGCTGCGCAATCACAATAAGATTTGGCCTGTTCCGCAGGGCGTGTGGAACTTTCCTGCTGTATGCAGTTATTAATGTAAGCCGATTTAACCAGGTTTGCCTTATCCTTTTCACCACTGCATGCCGATAAGCCGAGGCATAAAGCCGCGATAATCACTAAAATTTTCTTATTCATTTTGTTCCTTATTATCGATTATTGTTATGGGGTTACGTCGGACAAAACCTATTTGGATAGCGAAAAGGTGCAAGCCAAGCCTCACTGCTGAAAACAAGCGGTTACACGGATTTCCTTACCCTCTGGTGAAGCTCCAAATCCACAGAAGATTAATAACAAAGCCGATTTCTGCCGCCGGCTTTTGCTTGAAACAGATTACTATCGGCTACTGCCAGCATCTGTTCAAAACCGTCAAAACTAAGATCGCCATTCAGGCCTATGCTCATGGTAACCTGTAGATCAGGATGTATCGCTGACCAAGGGAAATTTTCAATCTTTTTACGCAGTCTTTCGCATTGTTCCACTGCTTGCATCAACGGCGTTTCAGGAAAAATAACGACAAATTCTTCACCGCCATAACGGGCGACAACATCGCTTGCGCGTATGCCGTCATTCAATATACCGGCAACTGCTTTCAGCACTTCATCACCGATAGCGTGAGAAAACTTGTCGTTTACCTGCTTAAAATGATCAATATCGCCAATCATAAAACTCAATGGATGCTTATATCGTTTCATCTGGTTGAAAAGCTTATTCGCCTGTTCATTAAAGTAGCGGCGATTATAGAGTTGAGTCAATTCATCGCGAATACTCAGCTCCTTTAAAAGCAAGGCCTGCTCGCTAATGGTGCAGTTGGACTCCTTCAGTTTCTCATAAGCATGGGCAAGATCGGCACTCATACGATTAAATGCTTCAGCAAGGATAGCTGTTTCATCATTACCATGCACTGTCACCGTTTGGCGGAGCTCCCCTTGGCTCATGGCTCTGATAGCCGTTGTCAGTTCATGAAGCGACTTGCTTAAGCGTTTACTGAACAGAAAACCGAGAAAAATCGCCAGTGCGCCGGCAATAACAAATGCATAGATCAGAGCTTCCCTGATTATCGCCAGATAATTCCGGTCTATCGCAGATAAATTGGGCTTGCCCTGTGGAATCGCCAATGCCAGCACCTGATTTTCCAGCATAATGGGAGTCACTCCCAAACGGGCCGACACCGGCACAAATTCTCCATCTTCATATTTTCCGCCACCCAGTAACACCTTACCCTGCGGATCGAGCAATATGAACAGGAACGGCGGAGCCCACTCAGGCTCATCCGGCATCGGCGGCTTTAATCGCCGCCCGGCAGGCTCTATCCGGTCTTCTGGCCCGGAAAAGAACGGCTCATCAGGAAGCGCGCCTGTTAACGCGCGCTTGCGTCTGACAAACTGGCCAAACCGTTCGACCTGTCGCGCCTCGTTCCAAGACCCGTAAGAGGCAATATAGGCCGTAACATCCGCTTGAAAATTTTCAAAAGCGCGTTCCATCGCCATCTGATCAAATCGTGTCGACACCCGCCACTGGGCAATAATACCGACAACGATGACGGCGCTCATGCTGGTGATGATAAGCGCTAATGAAAATTTAAACCGGAGTGAATGCATTATTGATCGATAGGGTATGCAATTTGATTTTATTCATGATTATAACTGATGTTATGCAGTCTTTATTGTGGCAGCTCAGAATAAGCCATCTGATCTGCTTTAATTGGCAGCTTTGCCCGTAAGGCATTACAACTTGAATACGGCATAAATTGCCATAAATGGGTTGTTTTGTGTCGTGCCGGTTGGGGATTTTGCCAGTCCTGCATTGGCTTTCAGCCCTATAGGGGGCGCATCGCGCCCCTTTTCGGAATCCCAACATACAAGGAATCTTAATGCTTGAAATGGATACCCGTTAGAATATTTTAAAAAGCCCGGCCATTTTAATATTCGTAAATGGTGCGCGATGCGCACCCCTACCTGGCTTTCTTATTCATTTTGTTCCTTATTATCGATTATTGTTATGGAGTCACGTTGGGCAAACTGTTTATGCCCGATATTCATATACATCAAAATATTGGGCAACAAAAAGATGTTGTCCGACACGTCTGGAACCCCAACGGGGTTTAATCCGTTAGCCGGGGGTTGAGCGTAGCGACACCCCCGGATGGCATGGACAAAGAACCTTGACCCCGGCAGGGTCGCAGGTCGCAATAATCCGGGCTACAAATAATCCAGATTATAATCGACACCGGATTTTTCCAGCATTTCAACCAACTCATCCCGGAACGATTTCATTTTATGGTGTTGTTCCTGATTGGCGATATATTTCGCCACAGCGTCCAGCCCGGACGCACTAACGGTGAAAGCCGCATAACCTTCTTGCCATGCAAATTGCTTTTCTCCTAATGTATCATGAACCCACACGGAAGATGATTTCTTCAACTCCCGCATCAGATCGGCAAGATTGTGCGTGGATTTTAAAGACACCAGCAAATGCACATGGTCATCGATTCCACCAATTCGTTTTGAAAACCCGCCCAGTCTATGGACAATTCCACCGAGATAATCATAAAGCCGGGGACGCCATTTTGCATCTATGACGGGAGCACGGTTTTTAGTTCCAAATACGATATGGTAATGCAGACTAAGATAGGTGAATGACATGGTGTATTTCGCTTAGATGTTGTGTTTCTGCGACCCCGCTGGGGTCGGGAGGTTTGTTTCATGCCATCCGGGGTGTCGCTACGCTCAACCCCCGGCTAACGGCTTGAACCCCGTTGGGGTTCCTGACGCGTTGGGTTTCAGCTTCGCCTAAAGCGCCTGCTGTCGGTATCGTTAACCCAATATTTTCGTGCGAATGTGTTGGGTTGCGGAAAGATGCAACTCAACCTACGATGCTAGCGCGAATCTGCCTTACTGCTTTCATCCTTAGGCGTAGGCCGGAATAAGGCCATCCAAGCGCGTAGCGCGAGGTGGCGTTTCCGGCGAATTTGGATGGATGTTTGCCGGAAACACCAGTTCTCGCTGCCTACAAGCCGGACGGGGCATGTTGCCCCGTCCGAAACGTTTTGTGTTGATTAAGCTCAACCACTTTCTAGGCATTGTGGAAACGTTAGGAGCGGGGTTGCAAACCCCGCCCCGCTTGAGGAAGCGCCTACTGTTGGTATCGTTAAACCAATATTTTTGTGCGAATGGGTTGGGTGGTTCGGGTTACGCTACGCTGCTATCCGGCTGTATTTGCCATCATTTTTGTAAGCTCCTCAATTGTAAATGGCGGGTCTTTTTTATGTAGCATAGCGTGGCAGTTCGGACAAACTGGAACCATATCCAACTCTGGATTTACGATATATTCTTCGGCGATATTCGAAAGCGGAATTTTATGGTGAATATGAATATAGCCTTTCCCAATAGAACCATATTTTTGTGCAAAATCGATTTTGCATGCCGCACATGTATATCCAAGTTTTTTTATACAAATTTCTCTAGCAATAATGCTTCTCTCGTATCGGTTAGATATAGCTGCTTTTTTTGATCCTTCTGTTATTGTAGCTTCAGAAGTTGATGCATAGAGTTCATTTGTATGCTTAAGAATTACTTGTTGTGCCACCTGCACCCCTTGATTTGTTAGTGTCCATACGCCTTTACTTGCTGGCATCATGTATCTAATATATACAGAGTTTTTTGCTCTTTGCACTAAGGTTCTCCAATAAATCGCGTTTCTTCCATTTTTGTATATATCATCATACGTTCGCGTCCTTTCTATTTCAGTTAAATTGAAATAATCTGCTAGCGGTTCATAAGTGTCTTTAGCTTTGACAGCATGAACATCTCCACCATTTTCGTATATAAAGACAAGCAAAGGTTCTACAATTGCAAAAAAGTAAGGATAAGAAATTATTATTTCCCCAATATCTGATATTTTTCCTGATTTAATATCAATTGTTTCTTGTTGCTCCATCTTGGTTATTTCCTGAATTTTTTGATTATGTGGGAACTTAGCAGAGGATTGGCCTAATATAATATATACGACATCAATTGCCGTATATAAAAATTGTGCTTTCGTATATTCTTCATAAAGCCATCTAATTATTTGTTTTAATTAAGCCAACATACAGCAACAGGTCTGATGTGCAAACAAATAAGCACAGGCTCAGGTCTTGCAATCACTCATCCGATCTAACCTTAGCCCAGCCGGGCATACTGTTTATACCTGCCATCAAAAAAACGCCTTCAATACCAGCGATATAACGCCGGCCAATAATGCGCCGAGCATCCATCTGTTTAACTTTAATTCGCCGTCAATACGCTCAAAACGAGAATCCAGGCGTAATTCCGTTTCTTTTAAGCGGTGGTCTAATGTCAGATTAGAAACTAAGGTATCTTGCGCCTCGGAAATTACCCGCACAACAGCCTCTGCTTGTGCCTGCGGGAAACCGGCAGATTTTAGCTTGGCTACCAGTTCAAGGGTATCAAAGGTAACGGTGGTCATGGTATTGACTCCTGCTTTTAGTTTAACGCTCAGTCTACCACGACCTGACAGACGCCGGAAACTTCAGCCGACATGGTTAACCCCGGCGTCGACCAATGCGGCCATTGCCGCCGCCTCGCTTTGCCCGCCGGCATTCAGCCCTTGAACAACGCTACGCCGGTTTTGCGGCGGTTGATTTTGACTGACTTTCCACTTGCCGATTAACCGGGTGATAACCATTTCAATACCGACCACAGCCTCAATCAGCTTTCCGGTAAAATCCTCCGGCGCATCCGACACCGCCCACGGCTCGGGGAAAGCCGCTTCCTGTTGCTGCGTTAACGCTTCAAGCTGGGCGCGAACCCAAACAGCATCATCGATAATCCGCAAAGTACCGTAAGCATGAACTACCGCGTAGTTCCAGGTCGGAACCACCTTCCCTGCTTCCTGTTTGGTCGCATACCACGACGGGCTGATATAAGCGTCCGGGCCGTGGAATATGGCCAGCATTTCAACATCCGATGCAAGGTCATGCCAGAGCGGATTGGCCCGCGCTATATGGCCGCGTAACACGCCAAACGGTTCGGGTGCCGGTTCAAGATGCAAGGGAATGTGATTGGCGTTAATGCCGTTTGCGCCGAGCGTTACCAATGTCGCAAGCGGCCGGTTGCGGATCAGCTCGTGCATGACTTCAATATCGGGCTGTTCAAACTGTGACGGTATGTACATGGGTCTACTGAGAAATAAGAACTTCGCTGATTTGAATAACCGGCTCTATGTCCGTGTAATTGGGCATGTCGCCTTGCAGCATTGCGGCAGTCGAGGCGAACAGGGCCGCGTGGGCTTTTTGGCAAGTCCGGCAATGGCAATGAGCGACAGGCATATCGATGCTGTCGATTTCGTACTCAACGGCTCCGCATAAACAGCTACCTTTCATGTTAGTCCCCCCGTTACTTATCAACTGTATGACTATGAACGCACTACAGCTTCCAGAAAAGCCGTAACCAACGGATGCGGTCCTTCAGGCGCAGAGCGGGCTTGCGGCACGAACAACGTACCGATAAAAAACGGATGATCGGGGTGCTCAATGACGCGGATTTCACCCTCGGCATCGGCGCCCGAGACATTCAACGGCCCTTGCTTCAGCTCGTCAATGCAATCGGGGTTGACCCCGAAGTTGCAGTAGTAATGCTCTTTCGCTGACAGGCTTCCGTAGATTGCAGCTACCTGGGAGTCCGGTGCAAAATTAAGCTGCATCTCGCGGCCTGCCAGCGAACAAGCCAGTTGCGAAATAAACAGGCTTGAGGCGTAGGGATCGTACTCGGCATGTTGCGCGTCCTTAAAGCCTAAGACGTTCCGGGCATACTCGATCACCATATGCTGAAACCCGCCGCAGGTGCCGAAACAGGGGATTTTGTTTTCCCTGGCATAGCGAATCGCCCACAGTGTAAGCTCCATGCTTTTGTAAGGGCTGCCGGGCGCAACCCATATGCCAGAATACTGTTCAAACAGCGTGGGGCTTATGTCTTCAGTTGAAACCCAATCAACAGCCACCTCCACATTGAGCAGATTCCGGGCATGCCGGATGGCCGCATCGGTGGAAATATGCGGCGGGAATGTCGGCGTGTATTCGCCGAGCAAAGCGATAGCTTTAATCATGTCGTTTATTTTCCTATGGCGTGACAATCAGTTTTGATGTCCGCACCTTTTATGCTCAGGCCGGTCGGATGCGAACAGCAATGCGAGCCCCAAACAAATTGATGCACAAACCTGCAATAACCAGAGCGGCGGCGTTTATCTTCCAATCGAACAGAGGCTCCCTCAAGGCTAATGTTGAAGCCGCAAACCCGAATATCGGCACCAGCAAGGTAAACGGCGCCACTGTCGCAGCCGGATAGCGGCTCAACAACCAGCTCCATGCGGCAAATCCAAGCAGGGTCACCGGATACACCATATAGCCAATCGCGCCGACAGTCAGCCAGGAAATATGCGAAATGATTTCAGCATTCCAGCTGTTTTGTTCCAGAAAAAACGACAGAACCAACAGCGGCGGCCAAGCGACGAGGCTTGCCCAAACGACCAGCGCAAACATATCGACTTTGCCGAGTTTCTTGGAAATCAGGCTGCCTACCCCCCATGTGGCCGCTGCGGCGATAATCAGCATCAGGCCGTAAACCGAAATTTCACCGCCACTATTTGAAGCGACCAGCCCGATTCCCGAAAATGAAACCAAGGCGCCGGCGATTTGCCAAATGGAAGGTTTTTCGGCCAGGAATAAGACGGCCAGCAAGACCGTGAAGAACACCTGCATCTGTAGTACCAACGACGCCAGCCCCGCTGTCGTCCCGGCGTACATGCCGGAAAACAGCAACGCGAACTGAAGCGCAAACATCACCAAGCCGAAGCCGACAACCATGCGCAATGGCGCGGCGGGGCGCTTGATAAAAAAGATAGCCGGAAACGTACAGAGGAAGAACCTGAGTGCGCAAAGCAGAATGGGCGGAATTTCTTTAAGGCCGACTTTGATCACGACAAAATTGACTCCCCAAATAGCGACGACCAATATCGCCAACGCCATGTGATGTAAACGCATAGTTCTCCAGTGGGTCTGTTATAGATAACCTCGCATTTCGACAAGCTTAATACGGACGGCTCTAGGTTCTGTTGACGTTTCATCTCAGCCATAAAAGTACCGAAGAAAACGACAACATCCCCATGTAATTAACAGCTTTTTTCTCATATCGAGTGGCAATTCTGCGGTAGTGCTTGAGCTTGCCAATCGACTACATGCCGCTCTTTATAATAGCACTCAATTGTTTCTTTCCGATTCGATTTTGGCGGGATGACGGCTTTTATTCCCCGGCATTCCAACCGCTCTCAACTCGTTTGTGTCGTAAGCCTTGTCCGCTAAAACGGCAGAGGCTTTAACGTTTTCAAGCAAGGGTATCGCTTGCTTGCATTCAGCTTCCTGGCCGCCTGTCGGGATATACTTAATCGGCATGCCTAAAGCATCGCAGAGCGCGTGGATCTTACCGCTAAAACCACCTTTGGAACGGCCCAATGCCTCATTGTCGGCAGAGCTGTTTGCCGCCCCAGCCGCGCTGGCATGCGACCTAACCACCGATCCGTCCATAGAAACATCCTGTAAATCCGAGGCTTCAGAATAATGGCCGAAGAGTTTCTCCCAGACGCCATTGGCACGCCAGCGTGAAAAACGCTTGAATATGCTATTCCACTTACCTGCGTTGGCGGCAAAACCCGCCACTGCGATCCCTAACGTAATATCCACAAGCACGCACTAATAAATTGTCTGCACGTGTCTGGCTGACCGACATGAATGCCTGTTAATTTCTTTAAGTTTGCCAATATTCGCAGCCATTCTTCATCGCTTAAATTTATCCGGTTCATTCCACTCAAAATGATCGATTCTACCGGATTAGTGGAACGTCAACAGAACCTAGCGTTGCGGTCTTCAAAACGCAACGTTGCAACTTGCGTCTAGTTATCCAGTTGTTCAGTAAATTATTCATGGTGTACGAAACATAACGTAAAAGCAAACTCGATATAAATCAATGACTAGGTTAACCGATGTCACGCACGGATAATTTTTGTCCTGTTTGTCGTGCTGCATTCCCACGTAGCGTTAGGAAGGGTTCTGGAAAAAATAAAGTTTAAAATATGCGTCACATACAGGTCATACGCTTGATAAAGTCCTGCAGGCTTTGACCTTCGATGTCTATAAATGTCGCATTTTCCGATTGGATGCTCTGAATTCTATCCAGCCGGAAATTGCGAAAATCGTCTCGTAATTCACACCAACCGACCAAGGTCCAGACGTTTCCCCAAAAATAGAGCCCCAATGGGCGGATGCGGCGCAGGCTTTGCTCGCCGTCGGCACGGCAATAGCCCATCTGTAACAAGCGTTTGTCGTCTATGGCTTTACGGCAAATATCCAAGTTAACATCCAAATCTTGGCGCTGAGAGAAGCGTAAGGAAAACAGTTTGCTGTCTTCAATCTTGGTCCTTAGTTCGGCGGGAATGACGGCGGTAATTTTGTCCAGCGCCGATTGCGCCGAGTAACCCAGTTCGGTTCCCGCCCAAGTCTTTACCATCCTCGCACCGACGACCAATGCCTCGATTTCGTCCGACGTAAACATGATCGGCGGAATGTCGATGGAGTGCCGCAGCATATAGCCGACGCCGGCTTCGCCCTCAACCGGAACGCCGGACAGACTGAGATCCTGAATGTCCCGATAAATGGTGCGCTCGGATACCTCCAGGCGTTCGGCAAGCGTCTTGGCGGTGACCAGGCGCTTGTTGCGCAGGATTTGTACGATTTGAAATAAACGGTCGGCGCGTCGCATGTTTTTGGGTAGGAGGCGGCCGATGCTCCGGCCGCCTGTTGATCAATTATGATTAGGACGCTGAATACAAACCAAGCCGGTTGCCTTCGCTATCCAAAAACATCGCGAAGTAGCCGCAGTCGCCGTCATGAATCGGCGTTTTGGGCATGAGCACACTGCCGCCGTGTTGAACGACCCTATCCAGAGGAACGCTTAAATCCTCGCCGCCGTTGAAATAAATCACTGCGCCGGTTTGGCTGGGTTGGTAATGTTCTCCCTGCATTAGCATACCGCTGACGGCGCCTTCTTCGGCGTCGAAAATCGCCAATTGATAACCGCCCATTTCCTCGTCTTTAAAAGTGGCTTGCAGAACATTTTGGTAAAAGTCTTTAGCGCGTTGCATGTCGGTGACCGGAATTTCAAACCAAGTTGCTACATTGTTCATTTTTATCTCCGTATTTTAAGTGTTAACGAGCGGCTATGGTATGACAGCCTTCCTGACAGCGTGGTGTCAGTAGTGTTTACATGTTTGACAATTTCTTAAGCGATCCCGGATCGAACCCTATGCGGCCCAGAATTGCCATCATACTTGTTCGCTCAGGCTGTCCCAATGCCCGGCATGGCGATATAACCGGGTAAGTTTTCCACCCTTTTTAGCCATGCCCGAACCGACGGATAGGCGTCCAGAGCGATTCCGCCTTCCGGCGCCAGCGCTACATAGGGATAGCAGGCAATGTCGGCAATTGTCGCCCGTTCGCCGGCCAGCCAGAGATGGCCGGATAAGCGCTGCTCTAATACCCTCAACCCTTGTTTGCCCAGTGCTTGGGATTGCTCGATGTCCCAGGGTCTGTTGAATTTTTTCGCTGCCCGAGCCCTGGCGAGTCCGTAGAGAATTTCGTTTTGCGACAGACTCAGCCACTGCATGACTTCGGCCATGGCTATGGCGTCAAGCGGAAGCCAGCATTCCCCGCCATAGCGGCGCGCCAGATACAGCAAAATAGCCGACGAGTCCCAGATAACCGTGCCTCCGTCATCCAATACCGGCAGCTGGCCGCGCGGATTCAGTTGTAAGAACGCGGCGGTTTTATTCTCGCCTTGCCCTAAATCGACCGGCGCCGATTCGTAAGCCAATTCGAGCAAGGCGCACAACAATCTGACTTTGTAGCAGTTGCCGGACAGTTCCATATCGTAAAGTTTCATCGTTTGTCCTTGATCATGGTGGATCGATAGTCGTTATTTCACGTCCAGTTGCCGAGGCGTTAACGGCGTAGATCGCTGAATAGTAACTGGGCGCTTTTCTTGTATAAACTAATCGCGCATCCGCGTCAAAAACAATACCGCTGGCATGTCAATTGCTACGGAGTTATCCGTGAATAACCGCATTTGAGGCGTCCCCGATGGAAATCAAGCCCTATACAGCCCTTACAATTATCTCTAGTTCGCCACAACAGCGGCAAGTTTCCGCCGGTGCTACGGAAACATCTGCCGCTTTTACGGCCAGCCTTGCCGACAAGGCCACTATTTCCCAAGCCGCACGAGACCGATTAGCAGAAGAAGCCAAGGGTGAGCGCACCTACGATTTCACCAATATAGCGCCGAACGATATGTTGAACGCCATCAACAGTCTGATAAAAAATGGCGAGATGTCGCTGGATGAATCCAGCTCACTCTTGGCTTTTGCACCGCTGACCGAATTGAATGCCGCGATGGGCAAACCCGGCAGCACAAATCAGCCAATAAATTTATTCTCCGGTTTGGAAAAAATGATTGCCTTTAATAAGTCTATTCATAACGACGCAGGCGCCATTTATGCCCAGAAAGCACTTTCTGCGCTTAAGCGCCTTGACGGTGAGTATTGATAGGTCGATTGCCTTGTGTATGGGGAGGGAATGCTGATTTTCATTGTTGCCTGAATTAACTGGAAAAGTCTTCACGATAGCTTGACCAAAGCAATCATAAGTAAACGAAGTCCCTTGAAACACCAATAATGACGCGCTACAAAATTTCTTGGCGCCATTTTGTAATCAAAATCAGGAGTCTGATATGTCAAATTTAAATGTAAGCAACGCAGCTACTGCTTCAACTGTAACATCGGCAAGTAACACAGCAATGAATGGCCAACAAAAAGTGACTACTGATTTTCAGTCAACCTTGGAAAAAGCAATGCAAGCCGAAAATACAGCACAGACGTCCTCTGATCTCAAAATGAGAATGAAGGATGGCAAAGTCGTTGAACTTAAGAATTATCGGCGTTTAAATTTTGAGCCCGTGACTGTTGAGTCGGTACAAAAAAAGCTAGGCCTTAGCCAAGAAGAGGCGGAAGCGGAATTTGCAAGAATGGCGGCTGAGCATAAAAAATTGTGGGCCGAGCATGACAAACTTGAAAAAGAACATGCGAAAGCAGCGGAGGAAGCAAGTTCACCTGAAGGACAGAAGAAATACCTGATGTCCAAAGAAGTAGAAGCGGTGGCGCGCGATGCTACAGGCAATATAGTTGCAAAGCTCTACAAAGACGGTAGTTTTTTTTGCAGTAACCGGTTAGCTGGGGTTGTAAGTGAATTTTTGGACGGCCGTTCGCATGCGCAAGCCATGCAGAAAATAGCAAAACAACCGAACGTGGTTGTCACTCATTACAAAAGCAAGGTAACGGACTTCGATCTTTTGCCGGAGCAAATTGCTAACGACAGAAAACAATATCTGCTTTATCCAGAGTTCTATCGTGAACATAGGGCTTCAATAGAAGAGGTTATGGCGTTGAGAGAGCGTATTTTGGCCCTTTAAAAACTGATCGTCTGAAAAGGAACTTACAATATTTTCCATTCTCGGCAGCTGTTTTTCCAGTTAAGGGGCGGTCAGTGAGCATTCTAAAAACAGTCGTGCAAAGATTGCATGCCGTCCAACAATCAATACGATATGAGTGTCTGTTTGGCGATTTTTTACATTAAATAATGAAACTTGAACAGTCTGTTTCAGGGGAAATACCCGTCAATATTGACGGACAGCGTTGCACTCTTGCGCGGCCTGCCGAGTTCACGCCGTGCCTCTAAACCTAAACCAAAGGATAATTCATTCATGCTGGAACTCTACATTGCTAACAAGAACTACTCATCCTGGTCATTAAGGCCGTGGGTGCTGATGCGCGAACTCGAAATCCCGTTCGTTGAACATTTAGTGCCTTTCAGCGACAACCAGAGATCAAACGCGTTTCGCACTTTTTCGCCCAGCGGAAAAGTGCCGTGCCTAATTGACGGCGCTACCGTCGTCTGGGATTCATTGGCTATCGCTGAATACTTGGCAGAGAGGACGCCGCAAGTCTGGCCGGCCGATACGACGGCACGGGCTTGGGCGCGCAGTGCGACTGCGGAGATGCACTCGGGGTTTCAGGCCTTGCGTAGTTTCTGCACGATGAATTGCGGCCTAAGAGTACGCATCGACTCGAACTCCCCAGCTTTGAACAAGGATCTGGCTCGGCTCGACGAACTATGGCGCGAGGGTCTTTCCCGTTTTGGCGGTCCGTATCTAGCGGGACAATCATTCACCGCCGTGGATGCGTTTTTCGCGCCTGTCGCATTCCGCGTACAGACTTATGGGCTGTCCATGATTGATGGCTCCCTGCTATACGCCAAGCGCCTGCTGGAATTGCCTTCCATGCAGGATTGGTATGCCGCAGCCCTGAGTGAAACGTGGAGGGACGATGCGCAGGAGGAGACGGCGCGAAATGCCGGAATTTGGTTGAACGATTACCGTGCAATTGATGCGTAGTGTACGATAAATAGGTTAGGCGTCCGGCCGGGTTTGTTGCATCGAATAAAGACACGATTGGGTGTCTCGAAAACTTGTTCCGTCCATGCTCTCCAAATTAACAATTTAAAATCAAAGGGCATATATTTAAAGTCCTTCGACCGCGCTCAGGAGAGCCTTGTCGAACCATGAGCGAAATCAATTTATTCGGCGCTTCCCTAACGAGCCAACACTCTTCATTTTAGAGCCGGTCGCGGCATGAAGTACAGCGCAGTGCTCAGGCATCAGCGCATGTTGAAACGGACTTATGGGCTACAGGACTGGAAAGCCGCGCCGAACGGGTTTACTATTGGCTTGAAGACAGGATGCAGGGGCGTTAATTTAAGCCTCGTTTACACCAAACTCAGGACAGCAGCCGATGAACAACAGGATTATGTACCGGAGCGCCAAGCAATACACAGCCTGTGCAAGCCGATGGTAAACCCTAAAAAACACAGGCTTAGACTTCCGGTATTTTCTACCGGCGGGAAAGTTGTTTTTATTATCTCCCTGTTCGTACTGATTTCGGTATTGCTGGGCGGCATGATTTTTTGGTACGGCAATATTTTCGACGGCGTGCGCTCCTACGTCAGGGGCGAAGGCTTGTGGGCCAAAGCGCAAAAGGATGCCGTATTCTATCTGGACAGTTATTCCTATAATCACGCGGAAACCGATTACAACGCTTATCAAGAAGCCCTAGAGGTCATCAAGGGCGATAAAAACGCCCGATTGGCATTACTGGAATCGCCCCCAAACTACGAAGAAGCCAGAAAAGGCTTTCTGCTGGGACAAAACCACCCGGACGATATCGATTCAATGATCGGGTTCTTTTTAACATTCCAGCGTATTTCCTACATGCGCGACGCTATCGCTACCTGGCAATCCGCCGATCAAACCATCGACGAATTGAAGCGGCTAAGCGGGCAAATTCGAACTGAAATCAACGCACCAAACCGCAATACAGGGAAAATATCCGAATTGAGGCAACGCTTGCAGCATCTCAACGACCGGCTTCATCAGCTGGAAAACCGCTTTTCGCTGATTCTGGGTGAAGGGGCAAGATGGGTCAAACAAACGACATGGCGCATTACCGTGCTGGCACTGCTTATCTTTACCGGTATCGGACTATGGGTCAGCCGTCAGATCATCAAGGGAATCACCAAAGCGGAGCAGCAGCTGACTATCAGCGAATTGCGGTTCCGCAGGCTCAAGGAATCGAATACGATCGGCATTATTTCCTGGAGAATGGACGGCAGTATCGAGGAAGCGAACGATCTGTTTTTAACTATGCTCGGCTATGACCGATCGGATATTTCGGCCGCCGCCATCAACTGGCGGGAGATTACGCCGGTTGAGTTTCAGCGCCGGGATCAACAAGCCGTCAATGAGCTGTTAACACAGGGGCGATGCGAGCCTTTCGAGAAAGCCTTGATCCATAAACAGGGACATTGGGTGCCGGTATGTATTGGCGCGGCGATGCTCGACAACAATCAGGAGCAAGGCGTCGCCTATGTGATGGATCTGAGCGAACATAAAAAAGCGAAGCAGCAGTTACAATTGGCGGCAACGGTTTTTGCCAGCAGCAGCGAGGGGATTTTGATTACCGATTCATCGGCCCACATCGTTTCGGCCAACCAAGCGCTTTGCGCGATGACCGGATACGACGAAAGCGAATTATTGGGCCAGCCTCCGTCGATCCTGCAATCGGGTTATACCGCCGACGAAGACTATAACCGAATGTGGGAATCGCTGAATCAAACCGGCCAATGGCAGGGCGATATTATCGACCGGATGAAAAACGGCGACTTAATACCGATGAGAGTCAGCATTAATCAGGTAAAAAACACCGATAACCAAATCACGCATTATGTCGCCATCATGTCGGATATTTCCGAACACAAGGCAAAAGAAGAGCATTTGCGCCATATCGCTTATCATGACCCTTTGACCGGATTGGCCAACCGGGTGCTGTTCGACGACCGGCTTGAGCATGCCATTAAAGTGGCGGCGCGCAACAACACCCAATTTGCCGTGTTGTTTCTGGACTTGGATAAATTCAAGCCGGTTAACGATCTATTCGGACATAAGGTCGGGGACCGGCTATTGCAAAAAGTGGCCGACCGACTCACCCGCAGCGTCCGCGAAACCGATACGGTCACCCGCTTGGGCGGCGACGAATTCGTCATACTGCTCGAGAATGTCAGCAACCGGGAAATGGTGGAAAAACTGCTTAACCAGATTATCGACACAATAAGCAACGCTTACCGTATTGATGATTACGATATAGAAATTGGCGTGAGCGCCGGAATCGGCCTTTATCCGGGCGATGGAACCGACGCTAAAACGCTGCTGCAGCATGCGGATACAGCAATGTACGAAAGAAAAGGGGCAAAAGGATCGTGCGCTTAAACATCCCTGCCAATTATAAAATGCCGGTATCGCCTAACCATTGAGCAAGCCCTTCAAAATCGAATTGATTGACCCGCTCCGACAACACATCGGCTAACGGCGCATCCAGTGCTTTAACTTGTTCGATTACCGCCAAGCTGTGCTCTATATCCAGGCACATGACCGCTTGCCGCAATTCGGACAGCAGCTCTTCGGGCAACTGCTTCAAGCACTGGCTATACGGCTGAGTCAACAATTGCTCGGCAGCGTTTTTCTCATTAACCGGCTCATCGTAAATAAAACGCACGCCTAAATACGTTGCCATGGCATCGAAAATCTCGGCATCGCGATAGGGTTTACCGACAATGCCGTTGACGCCCGCATTTAAAAACTCCTGCCGTTGTTCCGCAAAAATCGATGCGGTAACTGCAACAATTTTCACTTTACCGCCATCCGGCAAAGCGCGGATTTTTTGCGTGGCCGCCATGCCGTCCATAATGGGCATGCGTCTATCCATCCAAATAAAATCCGGCTTCCAGCGCTTAAATTGTTCTACGCCTTGCTGACCGTTCACCGCTTCCCGCACTTGAAAACCGACCGCTTCCATCAACCTTTTCAGCAACAGCCGATTTTCCAATTGATCCTCGACAACCAGAACGCGGTAAACGGGCTGTCCCGCCGCTAATCCCAGCACTCGCTTACCATCGAAAACGGATTTGTTGATAATCTCCGATTCGCCGACCTTGGCGACGGGCAAGGTCAAGATAAAAGACGAGCCCTTGTCCAATTCACTGGTCACGGTAACTTGGCCACCCATTAATTCAGCATATTGCTTGGTAATCCGCAAACCTAAGCCGCTGCCTTGCTGATCGGATTCCCTGCCGACCTGGACAAAGGTATCGAAAACAAACGGCAGATCCTGCTCGGCAATGCCGATGCCGGTGTCTTTAACCTCGCAGGTGAGTATGCATTGCCCAGTATCGGGCGAGTTTTCAGCCGTTAGGCGCACAATAACGCGGCCCTTTAATGTGTATTTAATCGCATTACCGACCAGATTCAGTAAGATTTGCCGGAATTTTGCCTCATCGCTATTCACAAAGCGCGGAAAACTGGACGATTGGTCCAGCAACAATTCCAGGCCTTTGGCTTCGGCGCGTTCGTGCATCATGTCAATGGTGTCGCGAACTAACGCACCCAGGTCAAAATTACCGTTTTCGATAATCACACGCCCCGCTTCAATTTTCGCCATATCCAGCACATCGTTAATCAGCCCCAGCAAATGCTTGCCGCTGTTGTTAATGATGTTCAGCGTCTCGCGTTGCGTTGGGCTGAGGTCGCTGTCTCTTTGCATCAGCTGAGAAAATCCCAACACGGCGTTCATCGGCGTGCGTAATTCATGGCTCATGTTAGCCAGGAATACACTTTTGGCCCGGTTCGCCGCTTCCGCTTCATTTTTTGCGGCGACTAAGTTCCGCTCGGTTTGCTTGCGAATGAGGATTTCTTGCTGCAATAGATTGTTGACGTGTTGCAGACGGGTGTATCCGAGAATCTCGTTTTTCAATACCAGCGCGGCGTAATTAAAAAACAGCGGCAATTGGCTGTACAAATCGCGCATAGCGATATGCAGACTTTCTATTTTAAACACGCCGATCACTACCGAACCGACTTTGAGCGGATAAATCCATGTATACGCATGGGTAAAAGCCGGCGTCAGCATTTGGGTATCGTTAAAATCATGCTGATATTCGCTGGCGTCGCCGGTGGCGAAAGCGCTGATAACACGCTCGTCATCCGGTTGTTGCAATTGTTTTTTCACGCCATAAACATCGGCATAAAAAATATCGGCATCGATTTTGTAATACAGGACCAAGTTGGCTCCGCCGATGACATCGACAATCGAACGCAACATATTGTCGATGACATTTTCCAAGCCCGAGGCTTCACTCATTTTGCTCATCAACTGCATGACCAGTTGTTGATTGGATTTGTCCAAAGCGAGTTTGGTCGCGCGTTGTTTAAGTTTATTCCACTCGGCAGCGGGGATGGTGATCAGTTCATTGGGCATGCAGGCTATCCAATTTACGGCTGATGGCCGCTTGCAAGACGTTTTCGAGATGATCCAAGCTTACATCGCGCCATTGCAAAGGCAAGTCCAGCATGGCGCTGATGTGCAGGGCTTTTTGGCTAAAATCGCCGGATTGCGGCGTGCGCAGGCACAACAGGTAACGGTGCTGGTCATGAAAAATATCGCGGATTACATCGATATTCGAGCCGAAGGTTTTGGCAATAACGGCATCCCAATTGCGCGCCCAGTCATCCAATAAAAAGTACGCGCCTTGAGTCAGTTCCCGATTGAATTCTTCCGCCCCCAGCAGCATTTCGATGCAGTTTTGTCCCGCTGTTCGCAGAGTGCGCGCCTCATTCAGCATAGTATCCATTCCCGGATGGCAGGCCCCGTAAAAGACAATGGTTTGTTCATCCGCATGCCTGGCTAAGCCTGTGTGTAAAGCGCCGGCCAAGCCTTTGAAGTCAATGTGCAGAGAAGCGGGCAGAAAATCCGTTGCCAACGGCCAGTTATTTTTTGCAATTAAATAACCGACTTCTTTTTGCAAAATGCCGCAGCCGACCAGGCTCAGTGTTGATGTTGACATATACAATTTCAGCCGCAGATCGACAGATAAGGCGAAAGGCACAGGGCTAAAGGCGAAAAAATCCGAGCGTCAACACGCCCGCCCTTAGTCTTTCGTCTTTCGCCTTTCGCCTCACTCTTGATAATGTCCATCCGCGTAATCCGTGGCCGAACAATTAACATTGCCCAAACTCATAAACAGTATCCAACATTGCCCGAATATTGCGTTCAGGAATTTTGTACGGCATCAGGATCGTGCCGAAAAGGAATTTACCGCCCGCCATGCCCGCCTCCAACATGCGTTTCACCTCTTGCCTGATTTGCTCCTCCGACCAATCAATCAGCTTAATGTCATTGATAACGCCGCAGGTCAGGCCGCGGCCGTTGATGATTTGTTTTCCTGCCGCAATATCATCCAAAGGGCTTAAATAATAAGTCTCGATGCCGATTTGCGAAATAATGGCTTCTATGACCTGATTAAAACGCGCCCCGCCGCAGTAATAGACGATGCCTTGCGTGCCTGCGCTTAAATCCTGTTTCATCCACGGTATGCCCGTTTTGATGATGTATGGCAGCGGCACAAAATCGGTGGAACCGAACGGGTTGGCGTAAACGATCACATCGACGCCCAATTCCCTCAATGCGGCGATATGACGCTGACAAAATAAGGAACATTTGGCCAATAGCTCATCGCGCACTTCCGGCGGTCCCATGAACAATAACTCAAACCATTTATCCATGCCCATTAATAAGGCGGGCAATGCCATAGCGGCGGTCACATAACCGCAAATCGGATAACGCCCGCCCACTTCCCGCTTCAGGATTTGCAGGCATTTCAGTTCCTCGACAAAAACGGGGTGATGAGTAATATCGTCAGGAATTTCCAGCCGGTGAATATCGTCATAAGACTGAATGACAAAATGCTCAACATTCGGCGGGCCGTCGGGCGAAAACAAAATCTTTCGACAGCCCAATAATTCCGCCTCCTTGCCGACATAAAACAAGCTCCATACGTTATCGTAACCGTATTTCTCGCGCATTTTCAGTTGCCCTTCGGCAACGTATTCACCGCTTTGATAATAATCGTACAAAGAAACCAAGCCCAGTTCTTTAGCGCCTTGATCCAGCAAATTGCAAAACACGGGAATCCGATCCGCCTTTTCGCCCTTTATTGCCGCGACCAATCTATCCATTCCAGTCATCATTTGTGCATCCCCTCGATTAAATCTTTAATGACTTTTCCTGCTGAAATACCGTCGCTTGCCCAAGCGTCCGCCCGGACAACTTTATAAAGTTCCGTATCCCATGTGTAAGGCGCGCCGCCGACAATGATTTTAATGCGGTCTTCTAATCCGCGTTCTTTGAGCAATTGCCGTACTGCAAGACAGCCCCGTTCACTGCGGGCTGTATGCACCATCATCGAAGAAATGGCGATAATGCCTGCGTCATGTTCCAGCGCGGCAGCGACAAAGCGCTCGGCGCTGACATTAACGCCTAAATCAATCACATCAATCATCAACGAACGCAAACAGCCGCTGACAATGCGTTTACCCAGCGTGTGCAGATCAGCATACGATGTGCCGATGACGACACGGCCAATGGTTTCCGGGCTTGTTTGAAACCGCGCGACCATTTCGTCGGTGACTTGCGAGGCGATTTGAGAAGCCATGAAATGCTGGGCGAGATTGGCGTCAAAATCTTCGCTGATGGCTTTAATCATCATTTCCATCGAAGGAATCACCACTTTAAAAACAATCTCCTCGGGCGTAACGCCTTGGGCGATTGCGTCGTGAATGACCTCGAACGCTTTATCTCGATCCGTATCGAAAACGGCTTCGCTATAAGCTGCGATAACTTTTTCCAGCATCATAAAACTCTCGGTTAAGCTAACAGCATCGGCTGCAAATAAAGATTATCGACAAAAACATCTTCATATCCGTCAACTTGCGACAAATTAACTATTTCAACGCAACGCTTCAATTCATTTAACTGCTCATCCCGATTAGAACTTGAAAGCAATTGCTCGCATCCCATTAACGCCGTATTGCCGCACAATTCGACTCTTTCAGGCGCGCAATCGGGCAATAAACCTATGGCCTGAGCCTGTTGAATATTTAGAAACCGCCCAAAAGACCCCGCAATGCACAACCGGGTTAAATCCGCCGATGTCGCGCCTGCGATGCCAATCAGTTTACTGATACCGGCTCCTGTGGCCGCTTTGGCGCGCTGAAAAATATCAATATCCTGTTTTTTAACAGTAACACGATAATTCAGATTGACTAACTCGATTTCCAATTCCGAATCCGCCTGAACAAAGCGGCCGTTTTTTTTCAGTTGTCCCGATGCCAGCAGGCATGCCATCACATCGCATAAGCCCGAACCGCATAATCCTTTAATCTCGCTGGTATCGTTTACTGTACCGATTAATTCACCGCGAAACTCGCCTGTCGCGGCGTCATAATTAACATGACTAATCGCGCCCTGCTCGGCGGCAACGCCGCAGCTAATGCCGCAACCTTCAAACGCGGGGCCGCCGGGAACTGACGTGATCCATAATTTGTTCCGATGCCATAAAGCCATCTCGGTGTTGGTGCCAAAATCAACAAACAACGCACTCCCCTCACTCTGCGCTAAACCCACAGCCAATAAGCCAACTAACAGATCGGAACCGACAAAACCCGCTACGGGCTGAACGACGGAAATAGGAATTTGCGTTTGCCCCAATGTCGAAAAATCTAAGGAGCAATCGATGGCTTGCGTCCAGTACGCCGGCTGTAATAATTGCTCAACATGCTTGTTCGCCAACAACACCAACATCGCGGTATTGCCGACCAGCAAGATTTCGGTAATGCTCAATTGATTAGTGTCTGCCCACTCCGTGAGCACACTCTCCACCGTGTCCTGTATCAGCTCGCTCATCGCCGTCCCTGCGGCCTTATCCGTCGCAGCGGCGTTCAAGCGGTTGAGTATGTCCGTGCCGTAATAAGCTTGCGGATTAAATCCGCAATAGCCTGCAATACGGCGTCGATGGACGCTATCCCATAGGCTGATTCGCAACTGCGTTGACCCCAAATCGACTGCCGCAGCATACCGGGCATTAGCCGCCAGTGGCGAATGCACGGTCAAGTTATCCAACGCATCGATAGCCAGCGGATTAATCAGGGTAACGCTTGCGTGGTCAAACAACCTGATTTGACAGGCCAGACGGATGCCTTGAGCGATCTGGCCGGCGCTAAGCCGCCGATGTTCATACTGTGTCAGCTCGCCGGTCCGGCCCTGGTCGATACGCACCAGACACAGGCCGCATGTACCCTTGCCCTGACACGCTGACCGTACCCGTGTATGTTCAGACATCGCCAACAATTTGAATACGTTGGCAGAGGATGTAAAGGGAATATCGGCGATGTGTTGATGGTTTAAGGCAACGGATAGTATGGGCATTTTGCTCGGCTATTCAGCTGTCGTATATTTGTTTCGGATAACGATAAAGTCATCCAAATGGTCAAAAAACAGCGTAACCATATCAGGGTCAAAATGCCGGCCGCGTTCTTGTTGAAAAATCTCTAAAATCTCTTCCAAACTCTTCGACGGCTTATAACAGCGCATAGCCCCCAGTGCGTCGAACACATCGGCGACCGCGGTAATGCGCCCGGCCACGCTGATTTCTTCGCCTTTAATGCCATAGGGATAGCCGGTACCGTCCCATTTTTCATGATGTTCCAGCGTAATCGTCGCGGCCAGTTTAAATAGGGGGCGTTGCGACACACTGAGCATCTGATAACCCAAATGGCTGTGCGTTTTCATGGTCGCCCATTCTTCGTCGGTCAACGCTCCCGGCTTATTCAAAATGCTGTCGGGAATAGCGACTTTACCGATGTCGTGCATGGAAGCCGCCTGTTTCATCAGGTCTAACTGTTCAAAACCGTATAATTTTGCCAATAAATACGAATATTCGGCGACACGTTTTACATGCTGCCCCGTTTCGTGCGAACGGGTTTCGCAAACCTGCCCCATCGTAAAAATAAGTTCTTGCTGGGTATCGATGATTTCCTGATTCAAGCCCTCGATTTCGCGAATGCCCAGCACTATTTGCGCTTCCATGTCGTCTTCATAGGCTTTTAAACGCAAATGGGTGGCGACCCGGGCTTTTACTTCTTCAAATTGAAAAGGTTTATTAATGTAATCGAGAGCGCCCACATTAAAGGCCTGGATTTTATCGGCAACATCATTTAAGGCGCTGATAAATAGCACAGGAATATTCTTGGTTTCAGGATTATTTTTTAACGCCGCGCAGACCTCATAACCGCTCATTTCAGGCATTTTAATATCCAGCAGGATCAAGTCCGGCTTTTTTGCCGCAACCGCTTGCAGGGCCATAGCGCCGTTGCTGGCGGGGCGTACTTTATAGCCTTCTTCTTTCAAAAGCGTCGATAATAGCTGCAAATTCGCCAATGTATCATCGACAATTAAAATATCCGCTGCGTATTCCAAAGGTAAACCTTTAACCATAATCTTAGTAAGCCTAAAAATTTTTTATGAAAAATAACACGTAGCGCGGAAACAATAAACCAACTTGATGAATCAATATTTTTCCAAAAGCAAAAAACCTTCATTTTCGTGAGCGATTGACAACCTCACGTCAAATTGTCTGACAAGAATGGCGCGTTAAAGCCCCCATACTGTAAATAAATGCCGATAATAATATCGGCAACAAACCGGCCGCCTGAATTGATTACGATAACGGGATGACTAAACCGGCATTAAATCGGTAAAATAGCGGTTTTTCATTGTCCAGCTCCTTAAAACATAATGCGCACTACTCAATTCCCGCTCAATACCGTTAAAGAAACGCCTGCTGATGCCGAAATAGCCAGCCACCAACTGATGATCCGCGCCGGCCTGATCCGCAAACTGGCCGCCGGTCTTTACACTTGGTTGCCCTTGGGACTGAGGGTCATGCGCAAGGTCGAAAAAATCACCCGCGAAGAAATGGAAAAAACCGGCGCGCTGGAAGTGTTGATGCCCGGCCTGCAACCGGCCGAACTGTGGCAGGAAACCGGACGCTGGGAACAATACGGCCCGGAACTGGCGCGGTTAAAAGACCGTCATGACCGCGATTTTTGCTTAGGGCCCACTCACGAAGAAATCATTACCGATCTGGCGCGCAACGAGATCAAAAGCTACAAGCAGCTGCCGATCACTTATTATCAAATCCAATCCAAATTCCGCGACGAAATCCGTCCGCGTTTCGGTGTGATGCGTTCGCGCGAGTTTATCATGAAAGACGCCTATTCCTTTCATTTGGATCATGAATCGTTGCAACTCACTTACGATGCGATGCATCAGGCTTATACCAACATCTTTAATCACTTAGGTCTAAAGTTTCGCGCGGTAGTCGCCGATTCCGGCTCTATCGGCGGTGCGGTATCGCATGAATTCCATGTATTGGCCGATTCCGGCGAAGATGCGATTGCGTTCTCAACTGGCAGCGGCTATGCGGCCAATGTTGAAAAAGCCGAAGCGGTGATGCCCGCAGGTTCTCGCGGCGCAGCTACCGAAGCGTTGACGCTGGTTGACACGCCCAACCAGCACAGCATCGAAGAAGTCTGCGGTTTTTTAAACATCCCCGCCACGCAATGCCTTAAGACTCTGATCGTTAAGGGCGAAGAAGACACGTTGGTTGCGCTGCTGTTAAGAGGCGACCATAACCTTAATGAGATTAAAGCGATAAAAATCGACGGCATCGCCTCTCCGCTCGAATTCGCCGGCGACGAGCAAGTCCTCAGCGCCTGCAACTGCAAACCCGGCTCTATCGGCCCAATAGGCTTGAACATCAAGATCATCGCCGACCGTAGCGTGACCTTGATGTCCGATTTCGTTTGCGGCGCGAATCAGGACGGCAAGCATTATAAAGGCGTTAACTGGGAACGCGATTTGCCTGTACCGGACCACATTGCCGATCTTCGCATGGTGGTCGAAGGCGACCCCAGCCCCGACGGCAAAGGCCAAATCACGCTGGCTCGCGGTATCGAAGTCGGCCACATCTTCCAGCTGGGCACCAAATACAGCGAGGCGATGAAAGCCGGCGTCATCAACGAAGGCGGCAAAAACCAGATTATGACTATGGGCTGTTACGGCATCGGCATTTCCCGCGTGGTCGCAGCCGCGATCGAGCAGAACCATGACGATAAAGGCATCGTCTGGCCGGCCAATCTTGCGCCTTTCCAGGTGGCGCTCTGCCCGATGAACATGCACAAGTCCGAGCGCCTGAAAGAAGCCTCGGAGAAGTTGTACCAAGACTTGCTGGCTGCCGGAATCGATGTATTGTTCGATGACCGAAAAGTCCGCGCCGGTTTTATGTTTTCCGACATGGAACTGATCGGCATCCCGCACTGCATCGTGGTAGGCGATCGCGGCCTCGATTCCGGCACGGTTGAATACAAGGCCAGAACGGCCGAGACAAACGAGGAAATCCCGTTTGCGGAGGTTATTGATTTCTTAAAGGCTAAGCTGGCTTAAAAATTGGCAATTGTTCACCACGAACGACCGCACGGATGCGGGAGGTAGAGCAATGCAGGAGCAATTGCCGAGACACAAAGTTTTTATCTTAAGCTTTTCTTCGTGAACTTCGTGTCTTCGTGGTTGATCATTCAAATTTAATTATTGCCACTGAATCAAATTCAGCGTCCTTTCCGGCAGATTTTCCGTAGTCTCACCTTCCAGATGCAAGCGCGCATCTTCATGGACGGTCGTCATAAACCGGATTAGCTGCATCTCGTGCTGCATTTTCTGTTCAAAATCCTCCGCTTCCCACATTTTATTCAGCAAATATTTCGCATGATGATGAATGGTAAAGGCGACCGCCTCAGGCAGATGGGTATAGCTGGCCTGAATTGAAGATTTGAGCTGATCCAGCGCCGCCAGGTACTGTTTATAATCCTTAACATCCTGCTTGCACTTGGTTTTAAACATCGACAGTTCGGCGTCATGTTTGGTCTTCAGCAAACTTATATCGTGCTCCAGCTGTACGCTTTTCTTTTTTAATTCGGCTTCCAGGGCTTTTTCGGCCAGGACGCGGGCATGCTTGAGCTTGGTCTGGTCGCCCTGATTAGCCAGCCGCCATTTCAGATTTTTATCTTTAACCGAATGAAGCAGACTAACCGCATTTAAAACCCAGTTTTTTACAAGAGTCATAGGCTAAACAAGGTCGGATATTTGTTGCTGCAATTTTAACAATGCCTCGATGTCCTGCCGGTTGCGATGGCGGGCATTGTCTTGTTGCAGTTGCCGGTAAGTCGTTTCCGGCAATTTGGTTTTATTCGACAACAGATCCTTGTCGATGGCTTTGGACAACAACCGGATGTGCTTGCGGTTGTTAAGCTTTAACAGGCGTTCTCTGCTGAGTTCATTAAAATACTTTATTTGTTTTGTTTTGAAATAAAACAAGCGCTTAACCTGATCTTGTCTGGCCTGCCTAAACCATAGCCGACGCTGTACCCGCTGTTTGGCCGAAAAATAATCCAAAACAGAACGGGCGGTTATTTTAACAACACCTAATAACCCGGCGATTATCAACACCGTAAACGCGCTTAACAGCATCGCAGCTCCCAGCATGGTTAATGCACCCGGCAAGCCGGACACGGCCAACCACGACAACAGCTCTACCAATAAAAACACCGGTAATGAAGCCAGAACCAACAACAGGGAAATTCTAATAATCAAAATAAACGCCGGAAACTAAGAAATCTGCCTTTGTAGAGGTACTGAGTATTGTACTTAACTTTTATCCCAACCGGAAAAATCAGCAACACGGCGCATCTTCAGTCATCGAAACGAGGTCCCCGCTATCCCTGACTGACCACCGCAGCCAATTGTTCATCATAAAGCGCGGCGATTAAATTGGCCTGATAAACCATGCCTACCAAGCGATTTTCACCGTTGACTATCGGAATCTGCCGATAGCCTTGGGTAGACATCAATGAAACAAGGTCGGCGATATGGGTGCATTCAGGCAGCACGACAACCGACCTGCTCATCATGTGACCGACCGACTCCGGTTTATCGGTCGATATATCCGGGGTACGCCGTATAAATGCCCGGAATTTATCCTGAAACCTGTCATAAGGTCTCAGGTCAATAAACTTAAAGAAATCATTCCAGGTGATAATGCCAATCACCCGCCTGGCCCTGTCAATAACCGGCATCGCCTTGAGTTTTTGCTTATGCATGATATTCCAGGCTTCCTCGACTTCCGTCCCGTATTCGACGGCCGGCACATCCCTGAGCATAATGTCCGCACAGGTAATGCAGCCCTTAAAGCGCTTAAAGCTTCGCGCCTCTGCGTCGGCAAGCAGTTTGCGCAGATCTCCCGACGAAACATCCATGAACATGTCCATGCTTTCCAGCGCCAGCGTCAAATCCTGGTCCGAAATACCGGTTTGCTGGGTAGATTTATCAATAGCATCCGCACCGGGAACTGTTGGATATTGATGCCGCAACACCCAGCGATTAATGACTATCGCCATCGCCAACAGGATCAGCGCATTCAAGCCCACCGGCATTAGGACAAAACCGTAACCCAAAGAAGTATCGAACAGAATCGGTGCAATCGCGGTCGCAGCACCGGGAGGATGCAGGCAACGCAGCAACAGCATCGCAAAAATGCTGCCGCCAACGGCACATGCCGAGGCTGTTGCCGTATCGGCAATCCACTGGGCGCATGCGACGCCGATAATAGCGGAAACCAATTGCCCGCCAAAAAACGGCCAAGGTTGCGCCAACGGACTGTGCGGCATAATAAACAGAATAATCGCAGAAGCGCCCATCGAGGCAACGATAACGGGCTGAGCCAAGCCCATGCTTAATTTCTGCGTAAGCAAAGCCATAATCAATATGGCGCTGAAACCGGAAGCAACAGCAAGGAGCTTGCCTTTAAAACTTAAGTTTACCGGATCAACAATAAGAAAACGAAGGAACCGACTGATATTCACCATTAAACTAGACTACCTCGTGCATTGAAAACGTTCTCGGCCTGAACCTGGAACCAAGTATGCGCCCTTTGGCAAGTGACCGTATTTTATTAATGGAAGATTTTACCGGCAGGGACCAAAGCGGGCGGCGAATTATTCGAATAAAGACTGCAACGGCAGAAGAGCCGATTTTGTGGGCTGCTGGATTTTATGGCCGGAAAAGAAAAACTAATGGATTGCGAAATCGATTCTTTATTACCTTATTAAGGCGAAAGGCGCAAAGCGAAAAAACAAACTCCCGCTCTTCTTTGCCTTTCGCCTTATACCGTTCGCGGTTTTTACCTACGCTTTTTTGATTTTCTAAAGTTATCTACCTTGGTGGCGGCCTCTTCAAACGACTTGGCGGTATCGTCAAACGATTGGGCGACGCTGCTAAATGACTGTGAGACTTGCTCAAACCGCTTAGTCTCCGGGTCCAGACGCAGAGCAAAACCCGGCTCGTTACTTGAGACTGCATCGCCAGACGATTTTTTCCCCGAAGCTTCGCCTTTGTCGCCGCCCAACTCATCTTCAAAACCGTCTACATCCGAATACGCCTCAGCCTTTCCGTCCGTCGCCAGGTTATTACGCCATTGCAAGAAGGATTCGCGCGTAAATACATAAGGGTCTAACGCGGCTTCATCGATGAATTTCAATGCGCCTTCCGCACTGGCTCGCGCATTCAACATAGAGACCAATTGCACCGGCAAACCCACATAACTGGAAGGATTTGCCGCCGTATCAAATACCGCCCCCGGGATACCGCGAGACGTTGACGGGCCTAAAAAAGGCAGCACCAAATAAGAGCCTTGAGGCACACCCCATACCGCTAAAGTCTGATCAAAATCCTCTTCATTTTGTTCCAGTCCCACATGTTTAGCCACATCAAACAGGCCACCCAAACCTACTGTGGTGTTGATCGCAAGCCGCCCGGTATCTTCAGCGCTTTGCGAAAATTTAGCCTGTAAGACATCATTGATTACCACATTGACATTCTTCAGGTTATTAAAGAAGTTGAACACACCCGTTTGCATAAATTGCGGGGTTATCCATTTATAGGCATTTGAAATAGGCTCAGCTACATAATTATCAACGTGATCATTAAAAACAAACATTTTCCTGTTGAAGTTCTCATAAGGATCAGTCTTGTTCGCTACGGTTGGCTGGTCAACGACTTCTGTTGTCGCACAGCCGCCCAACGCGATGCTGGCCCCAATCAGTATGCTTGAAAATGTGTGCCGCATTTTAATGCTGCGTTTGCCATTGCATGGTCTGTTCATTGGCATAAAACCTACTGTTTTGAATAATTATCAATTTTTTCGTTAATCTTGGCCATTAAAGCATCAAAACCTTCGCGCTGTAAGATGGTGGTGTATTCCGATCTTTTCAACGCCAAATCGCTCACACCATTGGCGATAATATTGATAATCCGCCAGCTGCTGCCCTTTTCCTTTAACATGTAATCGAATTTAACCGGCTTGTCGCCAGGAATAACCAGATGAGAATGCAAAACAACGCCGCCTCTTGTCGTTTCTTCTTCCGAATCGAATACAAATGATTCACCCGAATAATCTTTAAAGTTGTGCGCATAAGAAGCGATACTTAATCGGCTGAATACGTCGACCAGCTTTTGTTGTTGCTCCTCGGATAATTTCTCCCATTCCTTACCGACAACAATGCGGGCGATTTTATTCAGTTCGTGACTGTTGGAAATAGGATCTTTTAGTTTTTCATACCTTCCGGCATAACCTAATTTTTTGCCTTCCTTCATCACATTGATCAGGTCGGCCTGAAATTTCTCTACTACTTGCTTTGCGGTTGCCGCACCTTCGTCCATAGCAAAAGCGCTCGTTGTCCCAAATAAAAAGAACGCAAATGCAATAGCTAACCTCACACTTTTGAAAACCATAATCAAAAAACCTCGAAACACCAATATGTATTTGAATCAGGCAAAAGGTGAAAAACCGGCTCCCTTTAGCCTTTAGCCTTTAGCCTTTAGCCTAAGTAAATTTTAATCGACAATCTCTACTCTGACAGGAATGCCCGCGATAGTTGACGACAATTTTTCTTTTGCATACTCAGGCGTAGCCTCAGGCACCATCTCACCCTCGGTTTTTGGGCCTCTAAGAGATGTGAGCAATGCCTTCACCGGATGCGCCAACATATCTTCAACAGCTGTCGCCTCATAACCGCAATGCGCCATGCAACTCGCGCATTTTGGGTTATTGACCGTGCCGTATTTGTCCCAAGGCGTGGTATCCAGAAGCTCCTGAAAACTCGACACATAACCTTCATCAGCTAATAAATAGCAAGGTTTTTGCCAGCCGAACACGTTACGAGTTGGATTTCCCCAAGGCGTACAATCGTAATTTTGATTACCGGCCAGAAAATCCAAATATAGCGTCGAATGGTTTAATTTCCATTTGCGGTTTTTACCGATTTTAAAAATGCCGCGGAATAAGTCCTTGACGTCGCTGCCTTTAATAAATACATCCTGCTGGGGAGCATGTTCATAACTGAAGCCGGGGGCAATGGTGACGCCCTCTACGCCCAGCTCCATCGCATAATCCAGGAAATCGGCAACTTCTTGGGAGCTTTCGCCTTGAAACAGGGTGCAATTTACGGTGACCCTAAAGCCTTTGTCCAGAGCCAGTTTTATGGCTTCAACGGCGCGCTCAAAAACGCCTTCCTGACAAACGGATGTATCATGCCGCTCTTGCATCCCATCCAAATGGATTGAAAATGTCAAATAAGGAGACGGCTTATAATCGTCAATTCTCTTTTTCAACAAGAGTGCATTGGTACACAGGTAAACGAATTTCTTCCGCGCAATAATACCCTCAACGATTTGCGGCATTTCTTTATGGATAAGCGGCTCCCCGCCCGGAATAGACACCATCGGCGCATCGCACTCGTCTACAGCCTGCATGCATTCTTCAAATGAAAGACGCTTATCGAGAATATCATCAGGGTAATCGATTTTACCACAGCCTGCACAGGCCAAATTGCAACGAAACAACGGCTCAAGCATCAGTACCAAAGGATATTTTTTAACCCCTTTCAACTTTTGCTTAATCAAATAACTGCCTACAGTTAACTGCTGACGTAAAGGAACTCCCACGAGCAAACCCTCCAAAAAACTTCGATAAACTTAATGGCGCACATATAAATATAAACGCCCTGAAACCACACACTGCGAAACGACAAACCTGTACCAATAAAGCAACAAGCCGACAATATTCACCAAAATACAACTACCTACTACTTTTGAACGGCAGAAATCAAGGCATATTGACAAGCCTGTTATATAATACAATCGCTTATCTATTGTTGACTAGAATACTATCTTTTAACTGACGACTCCAGTTTTATAGTGTGCATGTGCAAATATCGACGTAGAGCGCCACTTATTGCCATCAACATAAATATGACAAAAAATCATATAACAAATTGTTTTTAATTATAAAAAACAATTTTCAACGACTACAGGGTTATCATATTTGCAACAAAACAACATTGCTTTGCAAAATACCAACAAACAGTCTATTATTGCCTGCAATTACCCTAAATTAAACTTGTAGGCCGGCATTAAAAATATCATGAGTGAAACTCAAATATCTCTGGATAACCCAAAATCGCTCAGCCAATGTTCTGACGATGAATTTCAAGCTCTCTTACTTGAGGGTGTCTCCAGAACATTTGCGCTGACCATTCCCCAATTGCCGGAAAAGTTATACGGTGCAGTCGCCAACGCTTATTTGTTATGCCGTATTGTCGACACCATAGAAGACGAAGTCTCCCTGTCCCCCGAACAAAAAAAATATTTTTGCTCCGAGTTTATTCAGATCGTAAAAACCGGCATCAATTCAGAGCCGTTTGCCGTGGAACTTGCACCATTGCTGTCCGCTCAGACGATTCCCGCGGAGCACACCTTAATTCATGTATTGCCGCGAGTTATCCAAATCACCCACAAATTTGATCCCGATCAAATCGAGGCGCTGGCCACCTGTGTAGAAACCATGGCTGAAGGCATGCCGATCTTCCAAGCCCAGGATCTGCATGGCGGCCTTGAAACACTCGCCGACATGGACAGGTATTGCTATTACGTTGCCGGTTGCGTCGGTGAAATGCTGGCCAAGCTTTTTTGCCATTACTCACCGGAAATTGCACAACACAAAGAGGAATTGCTTACCCTTTCGGTGTCCTTCGGCCAAGGTCTGCAAATGACCAACATATTAAAGGATATTTGGGACGATGCCGGACGCGGCGTTTGCTGGTTACCTCAGGATATTTTCACCGAAACGGGGTTTGACCTTAAAAAGCTGACACCGGAAACTAATGACGAAAGCTTCAGAAAGGGCTTGGAACACTTAATCAGCATTGCTCACGGCCATTTGCATAACGCGCTGAAATACACGCTGTTGCTGCCCAGCCATGAGACCGGTCTCCGCAACTTCTGTCTTTGGGCATTGGGCATGGCTGTTTTAACCTTGAAGAAAATCAAGCAAAACCTGGATTTTACCGATTCCGATCAAGTCAAAATCACCCGCAACAGCGTTAAAGCGACTATTTTAGCGACCCGATTAACAGGACGTAGCAACACCATGTTGACCTTACTTTTCAACCTGACAAGTCGTGAACTCAAAACGCCCGACTGGACATATTCAACACCATCCTCAAAAGCCAAGATAAAACTTTAAGGACGTAACTTATGTTTAATGAAACCAATTCAGAAATAAATACCGGCAGCCACATTTCGAGTTCATCGAACACTGTTAATAATTATTCATTGGATCTCAATCGAGCCATTAACAAAGCGCAGGATAAATTATTAAGCCTGCAGGACAAAGACGGTTATTGGGTATTCGAACTGGAAGCCGACTGCACGATTCCATCCGAATACATCATGATGATGCACTATCTGGGTGAAATTGATGAGTCGCTGCAGGCCAAAATAGCCAACTACTTAAGATCACGCCAATCCGAAGACGGCAGCTACCCGCTGTTTACCGGCGGCCCCGGCGACATCAGTTGCAGCGTTAAAGTTTATTATGCGTTAAAAATGGCCGGCGATGCTATCGACGCGCCGCATATGGTCCGTTTAAGAAGCTATATCCTCAGCCAGGGCGGAGCGGCAAAAGCCAACGTCTTTACCCGTATTGCGCTGGCGACCTTCGAGCAATTGCCTTGGCGCGGTGTTCCGTATATTCCTGTCGAAATCATGCTGTTCCCCAGCTGGTTTCCGTTCCATCTGGACAAAGTAGCTTACTGGTCAAGAACCGTTATGGTGCCGCTGTTTATTCTTTGCACTTTAAAAGCGACGGCAAAGAACCCCAACAACATCAATGTGCTGGAGCTTTTCGTCACTCACCCCGATGAAGAAAAACACTATTTCCCTGAAAGAACTCTGTTAAATAAACTTTTCCTGGGCCTGGACAAACTGGGCCGGGTAACGCGTCCGTTAATCCCGAAAAAAGCGCATGAATTGGCGATTCAAAAGGCCAAAGACTGGTTTATTGAACGCCTGAACGGCGAAGACGGCCTGGGCGGAATTTTTCCGGCGATGGTCAACGCTTATGAAGCCATGCTGTTGCTGGGCATGCCTAAAGATCATGAACATGTCGTCACCGCGCGTAAAGCCATAGACAAATTACTGGTCGTCAATGAGCATGACGCCTACTGCCAACCTTGCTTGTCCCCGGTTTGGGATACGGCGCTGGCCGCACTGGCCTTACAGGAAGCCGACAAGGCGGGCAACAGCCAAAACCTGACTCGCGCTTACGACTGGCTTAAAAGCAAACAGCTATCTGACGAGCCCGGCGACTGGCGTATTTCCAAGCCAGATTTGGCAGGCGGCGGCTGGGCGTTTCAATTTGAAAATCCGCATTATCCCGATGTCGACGACACTGCAGTCGTGGCTTTCGCGATGGCGGAATCGAACGTGCCCAACCTGGACGAATCGATACACCGGGCAACCCGCTGGATAGTCGGCATGCAATCCAAAAATGGCGGTTACGGCGCGTTCGATGTCGATAATACTTACTATTATTTGAATGAAATTCCTTTTGCGGATCACGGGGCGTTATTAGACCCCCCTACAATCGATGTCAGCGCGCGTTGCGCGATGCTGATGGCCAGAGTGGCTCAGGATCACGCCGAATATTTGCCGGCGTTAGAGCGCACTATCGAATACATCCGTAGCGAACAGGAAGCTGACGGTTCATGGTTTGGCCGCTGGGGTACTAACTATATCTACGGCACTTGGTCGGCACTGCTTGGCCTTGAGCAAACCAGCCTGCCTAAAACCGACCCAATGTACACCAAGGCCACAGCATGGCTGAAAAGCGTACAGCGCGGCGATGGCGGCTGGGGCGAAGACAACTACAGCTACCACGATGTAAGCCATAGCGGAAAATATCATTTCAGCACCGCATTCCAAACAGCCTGGGCCGTTTTAGCATTGATGGCGGCCGGTGAAGCTCACAGTCCCGAAGTGAAAGCGGGTATCGATTTCATCCTGCGCAACCAGAAAGCGGATGGCGTATGGAACGATGAATGCTTTACCGCTCCTGGCTTCCCCAAGGTTTTCTACCTCAAATACCACGGTTACGACAAGTTCTTCCCGCTATGGGCGCTGGCTCGCTACCGTAACGAGCTCCTCAGAAAGTGATCACCGGCATTGTTGTAGCTTTGCCGGAAGAACTCAGCACCCTGACCTCAAAAAAAATTGATAAAGGGTGCTGTGTTTTTATTACCGACGCAATCGTCCTCGTCTATGCCGGCGCTGGCCCGGACAATGCCCGCGCGGCATCTGAGTTATTGATTGCACAAGGCGTCACCAAACTGATCAGCTGGGGTTGCGCGGCCGCCCTCTGCGAAACACTAAAACCTGGCGATCTGGTCCTGACCGATACGCTGATAGATATCGAGTTGCTTGAGATCAGCATTCACGCTGAATGGCACAGCCATACCCATAACTTGCTGTCATCCCATCTACCGGTCCACACCGGCAGTTTAGCCGAAAGCAAAGGCATCGTAGCAACCGGCAGGCAAAAAAAGCACCTATACGCACATACCGGGGCAATCGCATTGGACATGGAGAGCATCGCCATAGCCAAAGTCGCCCGGAAAAACAACCTGCCTTTTTTAGCGATCCGCGCCATCGCCGATCCGGCTCACATGGATTTGCCCAAAGCCATCAATCATTCGCTTAATGATCACGGCGACATTGTTTTGCGTAAATTGTTATTGTTTATCGTGCTCAACCCTTCCGAATTACCGGGACTTATAAAACTGGGCCGACATTTTAATGCCGCCAAAAACACGTTAAAATTGATTGCCAAACAGCTCCATCATTTGACCGCATTAGCCAGCCACGAGCAATAAACAGCATGTCATCCTTTTTCAACACCCTTATTGGCTGGTGCGAACGGCAAATCATGCGCTGCCCTTGGACGCTGTTATTGTTGTCGCTATTGCTCTGCGGCGCCACGTTCGTTTACACCCTTAAAAACCTGGAAATTAACACCAACACCGCTGAAATGCTGTCCCCCGACTTGCCTTTCCAGCAGAACCAGGCGCATTTGAATCAGGCATTCCCCGAGGATGCCAATACCATTATTTTTGTGGTTCAGGCCGAAACGCCGGAAGAAACGGCTCAAGCCGCCGCCAAGCTCGCCGAGCAATTAAATAAAGCAAACGATCGCTTTGATTCCGCCTACATCCCCACGGACAATGCTTTTTTCAGGCAACAAGCCCTGCTCTATCTCAATCAAAACGATCTGGATAAACTGGCTAAAAAACTCACCGACGCCCAGCCTTTCATCGGCCACCTTGCTCAGAATTATCACCTTGAAGGCCTGTTCGGCATTATCGGTCAAGCGCTTAACCGGCATGACAACGCCTTGCCTATGGACTTGAATCCGATACTCGTCGCTATCGACGATATTCTGAAAAACCAGTTAAACGGCACGTCGCACTATGTGTCCTGGCAAAACATACTGGCTGAAAACAAGCCGAATACCGACGATTACAAGGATGCAGGCGCGCAAACAAAATTTAACCGGAGCATCGTCATCGCCAAGCCTAAAATGCATTTTAATGAAATGCTGCCCGCCGATGTCGCGCTCTCGGCAGCGCGTGAAATCAGTCACGGCATCATGGCCGAAAATCCATCGCTCAGCATCCGCATAACCGGCGAAACCGCCCTGGAACACGAAGAACTTGAAAGCGTGACCAAAGGCGCGGCTTTCTCCGGCATGTTGTCGCTGATTTTAGTCTGCGCAGTCCAATGGATAGGTTTGCGTTCAATAAGATTACTGGTTACGACCTATGTCGTTCTGGTCATGGGCTTGATATTCACCGCCGGATTCGCCGCCGTCACCGTCGGGCATTTAAATGTCATTTCCATCACCTTCGCCAGTTTATATATCGGACTGGGGGTCGATTACGCGATCCATATCTGCCTTCATTACCGAGAAGGCAAGGCGGACGGTCTGTCAAACAGCGAAGCCATCCTGATCAGCATCCGCGATGTCGGCTCTTCCTTGTTTTTATGCGCCCTGGCCACTGCGATCGGTTTTTTTGCGTTCATCCCGACCGATTATGCCGGCGTATCCGAGTTAGGCGTTATTTCAGGCGGCGGGATCTTTATCGGCCTGATTATTTCGCTGACCGTGTTACCGGCCATATTCTGCGTTTTTCCGGTCAATAATGTAAAACCGATACGTTCGCCGTTAACCCCGGCCTTTATCATCACGTTTCCGTTCCGCTTTTCGACCGGTATCAAAATCGTATCCATATTGCTGGGCATCGGCGCCTGTTTCGTATTGGCCGATTTCACCTTTGATTACGACCCTATCAACCTGAGAGATCCAAACAGCGAATCGGTCGTGACCATTAAAGAACTGCTGAAATCAAAAACCGAATCCCCCTTCGCGCTGACCGCGCTGGCAAACAACCTTGAAGACGCCGGCAAAATCACCGCCCGACTGGAACAGCAGCCGTCGGTACATGAAGCTATCACCTTGGCGAGTTTTGTCGCCAAAGACCAGGACGATAAGCTGACAACTATTGAAGATTTGAATCTGATGCTGGGCGGTCAAATTAAAAACTTCGACAGCACTCTCAATACCGCGAACCACAACCAGCAAGCCGCATTGATTAAATTCAATGAAGCGCTGAAAAAAGCCATTGTTGAAAAGTCCCCTCATGCGCCGCAACAAACCTTGCAGCAATTGCAGCAGCGCGTTGACGCATTCGTGAATCAGGCAGACAGCACGCCTATTCCTGCCGACAGTTATGTACAGTTGGAAAAAAACATTCTAGGCCTGCTGCCGTTCACCATCGAACGCCTCCGAACCAGCTTGACCCCAGTACCGTTTGGAATGGACGACCTGCCGCGGGAGATAACATCGCACTGGGTCAGCTCCACCGGCCTTTACAGAATCCTGATCACGCCTGAAAAAGATCAAAACGTACCGGAGAATCTAAAAGAATTTGTCAGCCAAGTGCAGGCTATTGATAACACCGTTTCCGGCCTGCCGATTTTTAATCAGGCCGGGGGCGTTATCGTGGTTAATGCTTTTGTTAAAGCATTTAGCGGCGCTTTCATTGCCATTGTGATGTTATTATTGCTGATGTACAGAAACGTCAGAAAGACCCTGCTGGTTATCATGCCGTTATTGCTTGCCGCTTTACTGACCAGCGCAAGTAATGTGCTGCTGGATAATCCTTTCAATTTCGCCAATATTATCGCCCTGCCCTTGCTGTTGGGCATGGGCATCGACAGCAGCATCCTTATCATGCACAGGCACCATTCCAGTGAATGTGAAGATGAAAATTTGCTGCAAAGCAGCACCACCCGAGGCATTATTTTCAGCTCCATAACGACCTTATGCAGCTTTTCCAGCTTGGCCTTCACCGCTCACCGGGGAATGGCCAGCATGGGCTTAGTATTAGCCATAGGCCTTACTTTCACAGTGATGTGTTCTTTAATAGTCCTGCCAGCTTTCAGCGGCAAAAGAATTTAATTTTTTGAGGTATCTAATGTCATTCAGTATCGCCGAACTTTTTGCGCAACATAGCACTGATAAATTTGATCTGCACGAACAGCATCTCAATAATCAAATGGTCAGAATGCTAAAAACCATCGGCTATGACCGCCATTACAAAAGAGCTGTCGGTCAATATCTCTATGACCAGGAAGGCACGGAGTATCTGGACTTGCTAAGCGGCTTCGGCGTGTTTGCGATCGGCCGGAATCATCCGACCGTCATCAGCGCGTTAACAGAAACCTTGACGCTGGAACTGCCCAATCTGGTGCAAATGGATGTCTCCATACTCAGCGGCCTACTGGCTAAGGAAATTCTAAAAACTACGCCGGATAATCTGGACAAGATGTTTTTCTGCAATTCCGGCACCGAATCCGTAGAAGCGGCGATCAAATTTGCCCGCTACACCACCAAGCGTGAAAAAATCGTGTTTTGCGAGCACGGCTATCACGGCTTGACGATGGGAGCTTTGTCATTAAACGGCGAAGAGATTTTCCGTGAAGGTTTCGGCCCCCTGCTGCCCGCTTGCAGCGCAGTTCCTTTCAACGATCTTGAGGCATTGGAAAAAGCATTGAGCAACAAAGACGTTGCCGCTTTTGTGGTCGAGCCGATTCAAGGTAAAGGCGTCAACCTGCCGGATGACAATTACTTACCGGAAGTCGAGCGCTTATGTAAAAAATACGGCACTTTGTTTGTGGCCGATGAAGTTCAGACTGGTTTGGGCCGCACTGGCGCATTCTGGGCGATCGACCACTGGAACGTTAAACCGGATATGATCTGCATGGCCAAAGCCCTGTCCGGCGGCTTTGTCCCCGTCGGCGCAGTCGCGATGACGCATAAAATCATGGATAGCGTTTTTAACCGCATGGACCGGGCTATTGTTCACGGTTCCACCTTTTCCAAAAACAATATGGCGATGGCGGCAGGACTTGCCACGTTGCGTGTGATGGAAGACGAGAAGCTGGTGGAAAACAGCATGAAAGTCGGCACGGACATCATCGACAGCCTGAACGCGATGACCGGGAAATATGAGTTCCTCAAAGAAGCGCGCGGCAAGGGCATGATGATTGCGATTGAATTCCAGTCACCCAAAAGCCTGAAACTGAAGGCGGCCTGGGCGATGTTGGAAGCGGCCAACAAAGGCTTGTTCTGTCAAATGGTCACCATTCCTTTATTTAAGGAGCACCACATATTGACGCAGGTTGCAGGACACGGCATGAACGTGGTCAAGCTGTTGCCGCCGTTAAACTTAACGCAAAAAGACCGTGACACTATTGTTACTTCATTTGATAAAGCCATTGCCGACACGCATCAAATCCCAGGCTCGATCTGGGATTTAGGTAAAAATCTGGCCGGTCATGCCCTGAAAGGCAAAAAAGGCAACTAAGTAGGAAAGAGTCATGAAAAAAATCATTTCGCTGTGTTTATTATCGTTAACATTGGGCCAATCTCACGGGATCTTCGCCCACGCGGTTATCACGGATTATTCATTAAAAATCACGCCCATTCACGCCAACCGGCCGGACAAAGTGGAGCTTAGTTTTAACTCCAAGATCGAGTTGGGACTGTCTCAGGTTTTTCTGGTCAGTAAAGGCGATAAGCACGAATTACTGCAAGTATCCAACGGCAGCAAACAAGGCCAAATTATTATTCATATTCCGGCGTTGGGATCCGGTGATTATGCGCTCAGGTTCAAAGTCTTTGCTGCCGATGGTCATTTAACTGAAGACGTCATCCATTTTTCCGTTTCACAATAGGTTTTTTTTACAATGGCCGGCATAGCTGATTTTCTTGATTCTCTTATAGGCGGATTTGACCTGATTTGCTTCGCACTGGCAATCGGCAGCCTGTTTTGGGGACTTTTTGTTTTACGTCCATGGAATAATGGCGATGGATATAACGCGGTATTGCTGCAAAGAACCATTACCCTATTGTACAAAGGCGGTTTTTGGCTGGCTGCGGCTCAAATTTTCAAGATCATTCTTAAAATATGGTTAATGGCCGCGGTACTTGAACGATGGCCGTTTCCTGAGTTCGCCAGCACTACGCAATTCATAGGCGGCCTAGTTCGCGCAGTACTGACGGTGTTTTTGGCGGGTTACTGTTATCAATACCTCAGCAAAAATCCTTTTTCCAAACGGCACTGGATAACCGCCAGCATCGTAGCCTTGCCGATGATTATTTCCGGCGCTTGGCTGGTGCATGGCGCCGGGCGTTTTGAAAACCAGTTCATCTTGATGTCGCTGACGGTCGTCCATCAACTGGCCGCAGCAGCCTGGATCGGCGGCGTTTTTCAGTTGGTCAATATTTGGCTGTTACGCAGCAGTAAACAGGTTCCGGCCGAATTATGGCCTGTATTGCTTAAGCGTTTCTCCACTTTCGGCATAGCCTCGGTTGCGATGATCCTGATCTCGGGTCTGCCTATTGCATTACAATACATCGACACCTGGAACGGCCTGATCGGTACCGGCTACGGCAATTTATTGATGGTAAAAATCACTTTAATGGCTATCGCTTTGGGATTTGCCTGGTTAAATCGGTCCGCCATCTTGGCATTCGGCTTTTCCGGCGACCATCACGCATTAAACAACCGCGTGCCTTATTATATTGAAGCGGAAACCTTTGTTTTGGTCACCTTGTTGTTTACCGCCGCCAGTCTGGCTTCCCAGCCTCCGGCTATCGACATTCCGACATTGACGGCGAGCTGGCAGGAAGTCCTGAATACTTTTAACCCGCAAATCCCGCAAACAAGCTCGCCAACGCATACCGATTTGATTGCAGGTGAAGCCGGGCGCGTTGCGATTGTCGGCCAAGTGCCTTCCCTGGCCGCAACCGAATGGTCTAACTACAACCATAACATTTCCGGCATTTTCCTGACCGTGATGAGCTTCTTTGCGATGCTGTCTTACGTCAACAAATCCGGATTTGAGCGGTTAAAATACTGGCCGTTGGGCTTTGTCGGACTGGGCATCTTCCTGTTTTTCCGTAGCGATGCGGAAACTTGGCCCTTAGGTCCGATAGGCTTCTGGGAAAGCACTTTTAATAACGGCGAAGTGTTGCAGCACCGGATTGCGACCTTGCTGGTGTTTGTACTCGGCATTATGGAGCTGAGCGCCCGGATAACCAAGACCCCGGACAGCAAACTACCTTTCGTATTTCCGTTGCTGGCGGCTTTTGGCGGCTTAATGCTGCTGACCCACTCGCATGTCGGCTTTCAACCCAAAAGTGCTTTCCTTATCCAGGTCGGCCATACCATGATGGGAATTTTTTCCTTAATCTTGGCAACCGGCCGTTGGCTGGAGTTAAAATTGGACAGACCGGGCAAGGAAATTGCCGGTTTTATTTCTGTTGCCGCCATGTTCCAGATTGGCCTCATCCTGATGTTCTATCGCGAACCTCTTTATTAATATGAATACATTACATAACTACCCATTGCTCAAAGACATCAACACCCCAGCCGATCTGCGCAAGCTGTCGAAAAGCCAGCTTAAGCCTTTGGCAAAAGAACTGCGCGAGTATTTAACCCATACCGTGAGCATTTCCGGCGGCCACTTTTCCGCCGGCTTGGGTACGGTTGAATTAACGATAGCCCTGCATTACGTGTTCGATACGCCGTCCGATCAGCTGGTTTGGGACGTCGGCCATCAGGCTTACCCGCACAAGATCCTGACCGGACGCAAAGACCGGATGACCACCATTCGTACCAAGGACGGGGTATCTGCATTCCCTAATCGGGCGGAGAGCGAATACGATGCATTCGGCGTCGGCCACTCCAGCACCTCGATCAGCGCGGCCTTGGGCATGGCGATTGCGTCCGAGTTAAAAGGCGAAGACAAGAAAATGGTCGCGATCATCGGCGACGGCAGCATCACCGGCGGCATGGCGTTTGAGGCGATGAACCACGCCGGCGCCCTGGACGCCAACCTGCTGGTGATCCTGAACGATAATGATATGTCGATCTCGCCGCCGGTCGGCGCGATGAACAATTACCTGACCAAAATCTTGTCCAGCAAGTTTTATTCTTCAATGCGCGAAGGCAGCAAAAAAGCCCTGAGCAGCATGCCCAGCGTCTGGGAACTGGCGCGGCGCACCGAAGAACACATGAAGGGCATGGTCGTTCCGGGTACCCTGTTTGAGGAGCTGGGCTTTAACTATATCGGCCCGATCGACGGACATGACATCGACATGCTGGTGTCCACCCTGGAAAACCTGAAGCATATTACCGGACCGCGCTTTTTGCATATCGTGACCCAAAAAGGCAAGGGTTATGCGCCTGCCGAAAAGGATCCGCTAGCTTATCACGGCGTACCGGCTTTCGATCCCAGCAAAGATTGCCTGCCCAAATCAGCGCCTTCCCCGCACCCGACTTACACCGAAGTATTCGGCGAATGGCTCTGCGATATGGCGGCAAAAGACGAGCGCTTATTGGGCATTACTCCGGCCATGCGCGAAGGTTCCGGGCTGGTCAAGTTTTCAGAATGCTACCCAAAACGTTATTTCGATGTCGCGATTGCCGAACAACACGCTGTAACGCTGGCCGCAGGACAAGCTTGCCAGGGCGCTAAACCCGTCGTGGCGATTTATTCGACGTTCCTGCAACGGGCTTACGACCAGATGATTCACGATGTCGCGATCCAGAACCTGGACGTATTGTTCGCCCTGGATCGAGCAGGCCTAGTCGGCCCCGACGGCCCGACCCATGCCGGCAGTTTCGATTACACCTACATGCGCTGCATTCCCAATATGCTGGTCATGGCGCCTGCCGATGAGAACGAATGCCGGCAAATGCTCTACACCGGTTTTATGCATGAAGGCCCCGCCTCCGTCCGTTATCCGCGCGGCAAAGGCCCCGGCGTTGCGGTCGACAAAACCATGACCGCATTGCCGATAGGCAAAGCCGAAGTTCGTCATCAAGGCAGCCGCATTGCCTTCCTGGCCTGGGGCAGCATGGTAACCCCGGCTATGGAAGCGGGCAAACAGATGGGAGCCACCGTCGTCAACATGCGCTTCGTCAAACCTATCGATGAGCAACTGGTGCTTGAATTAGCCAAAAGCCACGATGTGCTGATCACCGTCGAAGAAAACGTACTCGCCGGCGGCGCAGGCAGCGCCGTCAATGACTTCCTGCAAGCCCAACAAATCCTGATGCCGGTGCTGAATATCGGCCTGCCGGACAGCTTTGTCGAGCAAGGAACCCGAGAGGAATTACTGGCGCTATGCGGCCTGGATATACAGGGAATTCTTGATAAAGCTAAGAAATTTTGTGCTTAAGGGTGCTGTCCCGCCAAAGTCATAAAAATGTTGGGCAACGAAAAGCAGTTGCCCAACCTGTCCGGCTCGAGATTGAAAATCTCCGAGCAGCATAGATGATGGCGGGTTTTCTGACTTTTATCCTGAAAGCAAATTATCGTTTGACATATAGACTCTTGCAGCGTAATTTTTTGGACAATTCCACTTGATTACAATCTCTGGCGGCCAAAATATGAATTTTACAAAATTAATCTTGTCGGCAGCGGTCTATACCGCAAGCTCAATGACTTCGGCAATAGCGGTTGCAGAGACTGATCCTGCGACATTTCAAGCGGATAAAGAACGCCATATAGCAAGCATTCTGGAAAGAATCAGAATTGATCAAAAAGATCTAAGCTGCGTGCAAGCCGCCGAAGACCATGCGGCTTTACAGGCCTGTGTTGAGACCGTTAAACAAGATAACTCCGCTTCAGAGCCGAAAGCAGAAGCTCCGCAAAACGCCGATAAAAAAGCACCTAAGGCCGTGAAAAACAACAAACAGAAGTAACTTCAGTTTCTTGGAAACAATCCATACATTCGAGAGACGGCGATCGGCGTATCCCTCTTGAATGCCTTAGTCAGTGTACATTGGCTTACCGTCATTCAGCCGCAACCAGCCTTTCACTATACGGTAAATAACCCAAATACCGTTAGCGACAAGCACAAACCACCCGACAATGAACACCATCGTGATTGTCCCCAGCACACCCCACAGCACCCCGAACCAGAAGGTTCTGATTTGCCACCGAAAATGGCTATCCAGGAATGTTCCTGCCACGTCGTCCTTCTTGACATAATTCATCACGATTGCAACGATGGCTGTGACACCGACAAAGTAAGACGCCGCGTACAGCGCGTAAATGACTGTGGTAAGCGTTTTTGCCGATTCTTCGTTCTCAGGGGATTCTATGTTGTTCATTGTCGTTTTCGCTTCTTTTAATAATTTGCATCCAGCCCTTTATCCCCGAGCCGCGGCCAGGCGGTCAGCACCGCCTTGACCACGGTCGCTAACGGAATAGCTAAAAATACCCCCCAAAAACCCCACAAACCGCCAAAAAACAAAATGGCGATAATAATTGCAACAGCGTGTAAATTAACCGCCTCGGAAAACAATATCGGCACCAGCACAACGCCGTCGAGCATCTGGATAATCGAGTAGGCAATGACAACGTACATAAATTCATCGCCGCCAAATCCCCACTGAAAATAAGCGACGCCCAAAACAGGGAACGTAACCAGCGTTGCGCCAATGTAAGGAATAATGACCTGCAAGCCCATAAAAACAGCCAGCAGCATCGCGTAATTCAGGCCCATCGTCGCGTAAGTCGCATAACTGACAGCCCAGAGAATAAAAACCTCGCCGAATTTGCCGCGCACATAATTGCCGATCTGGACATCGATCTCTTCCCAAACGCGCACCGTCAAATGCCTGTCCCTAGGCATAAACTGCAAAAACCAGGCTACCAACATCTGCTTATCTTTTAAAAAGAAAAAGACCATCATCGGCACCAGGAACAGATAAATCATGACGCTGACCAAACCCACAACCGATGCCGCTGAATGTGACAATATATTTTGCCCGTAAGTTAGCAACTCCCGCTGTACGGCAAACATCATTTGTTGAACTTTGCTTTCTGAAATCAATTTCGGATACATTTCCGGCAAGCGCATGATTCCGGTTTGCGCCCTGTTCAGGATCTCCGGGACCTGCTGAACAAGCTCGACGGCCTGTTGCGAAACGATCGGTATCAAATAAAACAATAAAAAAACCAAACCGGCCATAAACACTGAAAATACCAGATACACCGCCGGCAGGCGCGCTATCTTCATGCTTTCAGCCTTGCTCACCACGCCTTCCAACAGATAGGCCAGCACGATCGATACAAAAACAGGCATTAATAAGCCTGACAGCGAATAAATCAGCACAAAACTGACAATCAGGATGATTGCCAGCGCAACGGCTTGGGAGTTTGGTAAGAAACGTTTAAAGAAGTCCCTAAAAAAAAGCAGATTTGCAGATAGTTCTTGAGTTGCCATTGGTAACCGGAGTTTTTATTTTTATTTGCGCCATTTTACATTCAACACGGCTGTTAAACGAAACTATAGCGTCATTCCTACATAGCGGTAACGAGCTGCGCGCAAGGCAATACCCGTCTAAACGGCCGCAAGCATATCGAAGTCCGTTAAGACTGGTTTTTTGACAACGGCGCCGAGGCGTAATTCAGGCAAGTGTAAAGAAAGAACTGGGCGCCGAAAATGAGGTTCGCCATCAACAGGTGTATCGGCTGAGCGACCGGCGGCATGCCCAGTCTATCCAGGCTGATGCCTGCAATAATGGCCGCAACCACTAAAACAGACAAAGACAGGCCGATTCGCCGCAACAGGCTTTTCTTGTCGAAAGACCGGACAATCTTCCAGGCCAGCCAAAGGTTGGTGAATAAAATAATCGAGGAGAACGATCGGTGTATATAAAAGATGACCGGGAAATCGTCACGCCAGTATTGCCGCTCGATATAAGCATGATTATGAGAGATAAAATCGACCGCTTCCCTGACCTGAGTCCCCATAGCCACTTGCACCAAAGTCATAATCATTGCCGCGATCAACACGGTTTTAAATTTGTCCGGCAGCGCCCGAATATCAATTTGGGCGATCACGTCCCGTTGCGAACGGGCAATCGTATAAATAAGCAATGCGACTATAAACAAAGCCAGCAGCATATGTAAGGTGATCATCAACGGCTTGAGATTGCTCGCCACCACCGACGAGCCAAGCCAGCCTTGAAAACCGACCAGAAAAAACACGCTGACCGCCAAATAAAAAATGGTCTTGTCCGTTTTGAGATAGATGCGCGACGACCAGGCGGTCAAAAAAATCAGGAATCCAATCGTCACTCCAACCAAGCGATTGGTGTATTCGGTCCAGGTTTTGACCGGGTTGAACTCGGTGTTCTGATAACCGCGCCCGGCATAAATTTCATGATAATTGGCAGGTAATTGCGACTCATCGGTAGGCGGCACCCATTGTCCGAAGCAGGTCGGCCAGTCGGGGCAGCCCATGCCCGCACCGGAAGCCCTTACGATCCCTCCGACAAGAATCACAAAATAGACGGCAAAAATGGTTATGGTGCCCAATCGGCGAAAACGTGCGGCGGCTTCAGTATTCATCATAGTTTTAAATATTCTTAGGAAAACAGGCTTCGGGCAATTTCCATCTCATCCAAAATAACTTCAATTTCCAGTATTTCAGTGTCGGCGGAAAAGCCGGGCTTGGCAAATGAAAGATTCGCATCAAGTTTGGCTTGAACATGATCGAGGAAGTCCTGGGCGGAAGTAAATTGCATTGTTATTACCTTGTCGAATAATACCAATTAAATCATGCGCTTAATAAAATTATTTCATCCCGACGAGGATTTTCCAACCTGAGATTATAAGTATGGGTCTCGGAAACTTGCAGAACAATCAGCATCTTGCAGCTATTCGGCCCATTCTGGGCATACAGCACCTTACCTATGCTTTGTCCGCTGTCGTCGATGATTGTTGAATTAGGCTCAGGAGCTGCCGAGACGTCGCATTCGGCCAGAAACATTTCCCTTTTTGTCTTGCCCAAATAATGAGTCCGGGCAACAATTTCCTGGCCGGTATAACAGCCTTTATTGAAACTAATGCCGCCCAGTTTATCCAGGTTAAGCATCTGCGGAATAAACTCTTCCGATGTTTCCGCAGTAAGCCACGGAACCCCTGAGATAATATCGAGATAGCGCCATTGCGCCGAACTCTCAGGCTGGAAACCTTGTTTAAGCTGTTCCGCCCAAAGAGCTTGGGCGTTATCGGCCTCGGCGATAACCAGACGTCGATCCTGAAAGTCAACCACGATATTTTCCTGCCGAGTTGTCGCGAAGCGGTGTTCGGGCGCATCGCCAGATTGCAGGCTCAAGCCGATTAAACACAAATCATCCGAGCTGTCCGTTAAAACTACATCCGACCGCAGCACATACATCTGTAGTCTTTTTTTGACCGCCGCCAATAATTCTTTAGGCAAAATCATCAAAAAAGCATCGGCGTTTTTAACCAGTAAAAAAGTGGTAATCGCCCTGCCCTTGGGATTGCACATTGCCCCCAGGCTGCTTTGCGTGTCCGTAATGTCGTTAATATTGCAGGTGATCTGCCCCTGCAAGAATTTTTCCGCATCTTTTCCTGCAATCGTCAAAACGCCCAGATACGAAACCGGATAAATACGCTTATCACCTCCATGCCTGGACGATGGAAAAACGATGTCGGTATCGTTGTCAAATATTGCATGTTCAGCAAGCAGAAAGTTTTTCCAATTAGGATTCATCAATATACAAAACAATAGATTTTAAAGTGCGTTGATTATATCGCTGTTTGAACAAAGACAAAAAACCGGTGTAATCTTGCTTTGCATTGAAATACGCCTATTATCAAGCGGCAATAACACAGGAGCGGCCGAACTTGCCAAAGAAAACCGAACCCACACTGCGGGTGGAACTTAAACCATCCGTGCGGTTAAAACAGCTGCTGGTCGTGATGCATGCGCTGGCATTGGCCTCAAGCATCGCCAATGCGTTACCGATTGCCGTCAAATTGGCCCTGTTGACCGGCATTTGCGTACATCTTCGGTTTATTTTCAAACGCGTAAAAAACCAACGGTACAACATCAAACAGTCCGAGACATTCGGCTGGGAGCTCTCCGTCGGCAACGACTTTGAACAGATTCAAATTCTGGATTCAACCGTCATCACCACCTTCGCTATATTTCTGCATTTTAACCGCGATGCAAAAAAGCGGTCCGTGCTGATAATGAACGATGTGTTAAGCGAGGATGATTACCGGCGTCTTATCGTCAGGCTGAAAACGTCCGATAAAAAGTAAGCTCCAATAAACCGCAAATCACTCGGACTCCAAGCCGTCAACCCGCTGAAAGCCTCTGGGCAACGCCAATCCCCGTTTGGCGCGGCTGCCGGAATAATGCTCAATATCCGCACCCTTAAGCGTTAACTGCCGTTTACCGGCAATGATTCTCAACTGGCCGTTTTCAGGCAGCGCCACCGCAGCGACCACGTAATCTTTTCCGCCGGTCAGATCGGCGCTCGGAATTTGAATCAGCTTATTGCCTTTGCCTTTCGCCAGCGCAGGCAGCTCGGCCACCGGAAAAATCAGCAGGCGGCCTTGCAAGGTCACCACCGCGAGCGAATCGGATTCGTTATGTATCGGCGCGGGTTTTAACACCTTGGCGCCATCCGGCAGCGTGATCAGCAATTTACCGGCCTTGTTCTTGCTCAACAATTCTTTCAACTGAACCCTGAAGCCGTAACCGAAATGGCTGGCAAGCACATACCAATCGTCAGGCTGACCTGCCAGCAGATGCAAAAATAACGAACCCGGCGGCGGATTCAGTCGTCCCGTCAACGGTTCGCCCTGAGTCCTGGCCGACGGCAGATCGTGCGTGGCAGTGCTGTAAGCCCGGCCGGTGGAGTCGAGGATATAAACCGGTTGCGTGGTCCGGCACTTGACCGCATCCAGGAAGCCGTCGCCGGAGCGGTAGCTCAGGCTGGCGACATCGATGTCATGGCCCTTTGCGGCCCTGATCCAACCCTTTTCCGACAGGATGACGGTTAGCGGCTCGTTGCTTATCAACGCCGTTGTTTCCAGCGCCTGCGCCGCATCCCTGGCGACAATCGGCGAGCGGCGGTCGTCGCCGTATTTTTCCGCATCGCGCTCCAATTCTTTCCTGATCAGGCGATTCAGCAAGCGCGGCGAACCCAGGGTTTTTTCCAGCGCGGCGCGCTCCAGCTCCAGCTCATCCTGCTCGCCGCGAATCTTTATCTCTTCAAGCTTGGCCAGATGCCGTAACTTCAATTCCAGTATCGCTTCGGCCTGAATGTCGGTGATACCGAAGCGCTCCATCAGCACCGGCTTGGGATGGTCTTCATTGCGGATAATCGCGATGACTTCGTCGATATTCAGGTAGGCAATCAGCAAGCCGTCCAGGATATGCAGCCGCGCCAACACCTTATCCAGCCGGTATTGCAGACGTCTGCGCACCGTCTCGGTACGGAACGCCAGCCATTCGACCAGGATGTCACGGAGCCCTTTAACCTTGGGCCGCCCGTCCAGGCCGATCATGTTCATGTTAACGCGATAGCTTTTTTCCAGATCGGTCGTCGCGAACAGATGCGACATCACCTCGTCCGCATCGACCCGTTTCGAGCGTGGAATCACCAGCAGGCGGGTCGGATTCTCGTGATCCGATTCGTCCCGCAAATCTTCAATCATCGGCAGCTTTTTCGCCAGCATTTGCGCGGCTATCTGTTCCAGCAATTTAGCCCCCGAAACCTGATGCGGCAGTGCGGTGATCACGATATTGCCGTCTTCCTGCTCGTATTTGGCACGCATTTTGATCGAACCGCCGCCACTGATGTACATTTTTTGTATCTCGTCGGCCGGGGTAATGATTTCCGCATCGGTCGGGTAATCCGGGCCTTTGATATGGGTGAACAGCGATTCCAGCGTACTGTCCGGGTCGTCCAACAACTGGATGCAGGCATTGGCGACTTCGCGCAGATTATGCGGCGGTATATCGGTCGCCATGCCGACCGCGATGCCCATCGTGCCGTTCAACAATATATTCGGCAACCGCGCAGGCAACAGCACCGGTTCTTTTAAGGTGGCGTCGAAATTGTCCGCCCATTCGACCGTACCCTGCCCCAATTCGCTGAGCAAGGTTTGCGCATAGGCGGTCAGGCGCGATTCGGTGTAACGCATCGCGGCAAAGGATTTGGGATCGTCAGGGGAACCCCAGTTGCCCTGCCCGTCAACCAGCGGATAACGGTAAGAAAAGTCCTGCGCCATCAGCACCATCGCTTCATAGCAGGCGGAATCGCCGTGCGGGTGATATTTACCCAGCACGTCGCCGACGGTTCTGGCCGATTTCTTAAACTTGGCCGCCGAGGTCAAGCCCAATTCGGACATCGCATAAACGATACGCCGCTGCACCGGTTTTAAGCCGTCGGCAATATTCGGCAAAGCCCGGTCCAAAATCACATACATGGAATAATCCAGATAGGCTTTTTCGGTAAAATCCTTTAACGGCAGTTGTTCAAAATTTCCCTGCATGATCATAAATTCAAGCCATCCTTGGATAAATCCACGCGCAAGGCGCGAGTCCTCTCCAGGCTTTCCTGACGCATTCGTTTGCGCAGTTGAGCCGATTCATAACATCTTTTTCCACATCGTTATCCAATTGTCATATCAAAACTTCAATATTTAAGTCTTTTCAAGGTCGGCTATTTCAACAATCGCTTCACCCGATACCAGTAATTCCAGTGCCCGAGGAAACACCTGAGTCAAAAGATTTTGCAAGCGACGGTTGGTCACATTGCCGCAAGTCACCCAAAGCAGTTGCGGAGGCGTACCCAAACGCAACACCATCTCGACGAAATCACTGTCTTTGCTGATGAGCACGATACCTTGCTGACGCGCTTTTTGAAAAATCCGTTCATCTTCGGCATCGCGTAACTGCAAGTCACGTAAAGCATAGGCTTCTACCTTAAACGTCTGGCTAAGCCAGCTAGCCAATTGCGGCGGCAGTTGTGCATCAATCCAAAAAATCACGCTGCCAACCGTTCCAAATTCACCCGACGCGCAGCATACAGCAGGCAAGCCTGAATGTCTTGCAGCTCTAAATCGGGAAAATCTTGCAAAATCTCCTCGGTACTGACGCCTTCACCCAACATTTGCAAAATATCGCTAACCCGAATTCTCATATTACGAACACAAGGTTTGCCCCCGCATTGAAGCGGATTATAGGTAATTCTTGCCTCTAGGTTCATACTCATGACACCTCTTAATTAACTTGTTTACAACTCATCGCTCAAAACCGCTTCACGACTTGGTACCTTAGCCAACAAACCTTGAAAAGCCTGCTTATCGGCCCGTTGCGCGCGTTGCCGTAAATAATCTTCCGTTGCAAGAGCCGAGACCTTTTCAGCAACCGCACTGGCAATAAGCCGATTGAGGCCGGTAATTATAAATCTTAAAAATTTATCTTTATTCATATAATTTAAATTTTAAACAACCCACGCCAAGGAACGGGGCAAAAAACATCGCTAACGCTGACTGACCTGTAGTCTTTTGATGGCATCAAGAAGTAGTTGCGGTAAAACCACGATGCGGCTAGCATGCTGGATACCAGCCTCAAATATCTGGTGGTATTTCATTTTTCTTTCAATTAGTTACCGGGAGATTATCATGCCAAACCAAGACGAACATCCAAACCAACCCTTGTCCTCAACCGATTCAGACGATATTGCAGAAAATGTTGCAGGCAACATTAAAACGCTGTTGTTATTTATCGGCGGCCTGGCGTTAGTTTTATCCATTCTTGTATTATTGCCGATGTTTCTTACCTATCTATCTGAAGGCGATTATCGCGCTCCGTCAGAGACTCACCCAACAGACACCGCCGCCAAAAGCAGTCAAAATACCTATACACCTGATAAATAAGAAATGGACAAGGGTGGGCAAAAAAGCCCGCCCACCCTATCTGCTCTGTTTAATGGCCCAGGCCACATCGACCGCCTGCCGGTTTTCCTTGACATCATGCACCCGAAACATCTGTACGCCCGCCATCACGCCTAAAGCCGTGGTCACGGCGGTGGCGGTAACCAGTTCAGAGGGCTCGGTCACATCGCAAATCGTCCCCATAAAGCGCTTGCGGCTGGTACCCAGCAACACCGGGAAACCCGTTGCCACGAACCTGTCAAGATGCGCCAGCAGATCGAGATTATCCTGCTTGCGTTTGCCGAAACCTATGCCCGGATCGATCGCAATCGCTTGTTGTTTAACGCCTGCTTTTAATGCCGCATCGATGCTTTCATTCAGCACATCGAGCACTTCCTGAACCACATTTTGATAATGCGGATTGTCCTGCATGGTTTTTGGGTCTCCCTTGCTGTGCATCAAAATAATCGGCGCACCGGTTTGGGCTGCCAGCGTCAGGATTGCTGCATCCTCCCTGCCCCCGGCAACATCGTTGATTATATCGGCTCCGGCATCCAGCGCCGCTTTGGCGACCTCGCTTAATGTCGTATCGATGCTGATCAGAACATCGTAGGCTTGTTGCCTGATCGCTTTAATCACCGGAACGACCCGCGAAATCTGTTCAGCAGCCGCAACCCTTTCAGCGCCGGGGCGGGTTGACTCTCCACCAATATCGATAATATCCACGCCTTCGGCCAGCATCAGCTCAACCTGCCGCATCGCGGCATCGAGTCCCGAGTATTTGCCGCCATCGGAAAAACTGTCCGGGGTTATATTTAAAATCCCCATAATTAATGGCTTGTTGATATTACTGAACATTCCCTAAAAGCTCCTGTGCGCAAGATCGATGTTTTGATTCATGTATAATAACCAAATGTTTTCGACCCTGATTGAATTTAATGCCTAAATCACGATTAGCCTGGGCCATTACCGGCTCCGGCCATTACATAGAAGAATGCCTGGACTTCCTGCTGACGCTGGATGAAGTTGATCTGTATCTGAGTCAGGCCGGTGAAGAGGTGTTAAAAATGTATGGCGTCAATCTCGATGACGTTCGAAAAAAAATGCCGGTGTACCGCGATAAAGCCGCCTCAGCGCCGCCGGTCGGGCATTTTTACAAGGGCCATTACCATACCTTTGTGATGGCGCCGACCACGTCGAACACGGTAGCAAAATGCGTGCTGGGCATTGCCGACTCCTTGGTGACCAATCTTTACTCCCAAGCCGGAAAATGCAAGGTTCCGAGCATTGTCTACCCCTGCGATATAGCGCCGGAAATGGAAACCACCGCGCCGGGCGGCAAAGTCATGGTTTATCCGCGTAAAATCGATCTGGAAGGCACGGCCAAATTGCGCACCTTTGAATACACGAGCGTCGTTGAAAGCGTCGATGAATTGATCGTCAAAGTCAAAGAACGGCTACAATCGTTAACATGAGCGAACATATCCTCTTTCTTACCGGCAAACTGGCGGAAAAGCAGCTGCGTAGCATCCTCGAAAAAATGCAGCCGAAATTCACCTATACCGTGCATCAGCTGGGGCTTAAAGTCGCGGCGTTGATGACCGCAGACATGATAGGCCGCCGCTTGACCGACACTTTCGGCGCCGACCGCATACTGGTGCCCGGACGCTGCCGCGGCGATCTGGAAGCCTTGTCCAAAGACTTAGGCATGCCGATTGAGCGCGGCCCGGACGAACTGAAAGACTTGCCGATGTTTTTCGGCCACGCCGCACACAAGATTGATTTAAACAACTACAACGTCAAAATCTTCGCCGAAATCGTCGATGCGCCCAATGTCAGCGTCGAAGAGGTGGTCAAACGCGCCTATTACTACAAGCACAATGGCGCTGACGTGATCGACATAGGCTGTCTGCCGAGCACCGATTTTCCGCACATGGAAGACATCATCCGCACCTTGAAACAGGAAGGCTTTACCGTCAGCATCGATTCGTTGGAGTCGGACGACTTGCTCAGGGGCGGCAAGGCGGGCGCGGACTACATGCTCAGCTTGCACGAAAGCACGTTATGGGTTGCCGACGAAGTCGCGGCGACGCCGATTTTAATCCCGGAAAAACATGAAGACTTGGCTTCGCTGGACCGGGCTATAAAAATCATGCAGGCAAAAAACCGGGACTTTATCGTCGACCCGATTTTAGACCCGCTGCACTTCGGCTTCACGCAATCCATCGTGCGCTATCACGAGGTCAGGAAGAAGCATCCCGATATTGAAATGATGCTCGGCGTCGGCAATATCACCGAACTGACCCATGCCGATACCGTAGGCATGAATGCGTTGCTGCTGGGCATCTGCTCGGAACTCAACATCAACAGCATTCTGGCGACCGAAGTCAGCAAGCATGCCTGCCGGGCGGTCAAGGAAGCCGATCTGGCCCGCCGCATCATGTTTGCGGCGAAAGAGCATAACATGCTGCCCAAACATATCGATCCGGGTTTAATGGCCTTGCATGAAACCTCGCCCTTCCCTTACAGTCTGGATGAAATCAAGGAACTGGCCGGGCAAATCAAAGACCCCAGTTACCGCGTACAAATCAGCACCGAAGGCGTACATATTTTTAACCGAGACGGATTGCACAGCGCCACCGATCCATTCGACCTGTTTCCAAAACTGCATGTCGAAAACGACGGCGGCCACGCTTTTTACCTGGGCGTTGAACTGGCCCGCGCCGAAATAGCCTGGCAGTTAGGCAAACGCTACACCCAGGATCAAGCACTGCAATGGGGCTGCGCAACCGACACCTCAGAATCCACCGTCGACCTGCACACCTTTAAACCGGCCGGAACCACTTTCGCCGCGCCCGCTCCCGGCGGGCCTGCGGCATACACACCATCCCTGGCGATAAAAAAGCACTAATGATTCAAGAAACCATAGTCACCACCCAAAACAGTTCAGGCGTGGCGCATATTGCGCCTATGGGCATACATTTATCCGCTGAAGCGCAAGACGAATTCATCATCCTGCCGTTCCGCCCTTCAACCACGCTCAATAACCTGCTGGACAGCAAAACCGCAGTTATCAATTATTGCGACGACGTGCGGGTATTTGCCGGCTGCCTGACCGGGCGGCGCGACTGGCAGTTAAAACCGGCGAAGAAAATCAACGGTCAAGTGCTGGCCTGCACATTGGCCCATACCGAAGTCGAACTGGTTCGCGTCGAAGACGACGAGACCCGGCCCAAATTATTCTGTAAAGCCGTGCATACCGTTAATCATGCGCCCTTTAAAGGCTTTAACCGCGCCCAGTATTCGGTGCTGGAAGCGGCGATTTTAATCAGCCGATTAAACATGCTTCCGCTGGAAAAAATACAAGCTGAAATCGACTATCTGCGCATCGGCCTGGAAAAAACAGCCGGGGACCGGGAGCTGGAAGCCTGGGGTTGGTTGATGTCTGTCATTGAAAACCATACAGTAAACCAAGCGAAAACGGCTGAGGCAAAAACCGGAGTTAAGCCATGACCGGAATGCTCGCCAGCGTCAACAGCGTAGAAGAAGCCTTGCAGGCGCTAAGCGCGAACGTCGATATTATCGACCTGAAACAACCGGCTTTAGGCGCTTTGGGCGCGCTGGAAACAGACCTGGTCAAAACCATTGTTGATGAAATCGATGGCCGTTGTCCCGTCAGCGCAACCGTTGGCGACCTGCCGATGCAGCCGGAGCTTGTCTACCGGGCAGTCGAGGCGATGGCCGAAACCGGCGTCGATTATGTCAAAATCGGTTTTTTCCCCGGCGGCGACTGGCAGGGAACGATTGAAAAACTCGCTACGTTGCCGCAAACGCTGAACTTAATCGCCGTATTATTCGCCGATACCCAACCGGATTTAGCCGTGGTAGACTCGCTCGCCGATGCCGGTTTCAAAGGCGTCATGCTCGACACCATGAACAAGGGCAACGGTTCTTTAACCCAGGTCATGGCGAAAACCGGCATAGCCCGATTTGCCGGTCTGGCAAAAGACCGGCAACTGCTCTGCGGACTGGCCGGTTCGCTCAGACTGGACGATATAGCCGCACTGATGCCCCACCAGCCTGATTACCTGGGTTTCAGGGGCGCATTATGTCAGGAACACAACAGGACAGCGCAATTAAGCAGGTCGTCAATCATGCAGATAAAACAAGCTATAGATACTCAGAACCTGCTCCAGGCAGAAAACCGCATTTTAATTGCCGATGACAGTGAAATAAACCGGCTGATATTGGGCAACATGCTTGAACTGAGCGGCTACACCGTAGACGCCGCCGCCGACGGCGCCGAAGCGTTGCAATTTATCAGCGAAAACCGCTATCAAATGGCGCTGATCGATCTCAGCATGCCGGTCATGTCGGGACTGGAGATGATAAAAATCCTCAGAAGCCGACATAACCCGCTAAAAGTCGCCGCCATCAGCACGTTTGCCGACAGCAACCAAAAGACCGAAGCGTTGGCCGCCGGATTCGATTACTGCTTAACCAGACCTATCGATGAAGAACAATTGGTTGCGCTGATAAATCTACGCTAGGAGTCTGTCGGATAGATATTGTTCCGATCTCTCGGGTGGATATTATTAGAGTGTATTGATTTCGAAATATTTATCAAAATGGTTTTTTAACGTCATCAAACGGCCTTTTCCTATAACCAGCGGAATAACATTCATATCAATTCGCTAAATTAGACAGACTCCCAGGCGTTTTTTTGCAACGCATGATCAACAGGATCAATGCAGTTGGTGAAGCTCCAACCGGCGCAGTTTCGGCGCCAGTTTTGCCGTCGCGGCAACTACAGTCAAGGTCATCACTCCGCCGAACACTACCGACGGCGCCAGCCCCATCAGGCGCGCAGCAATACCCGATTCAAAAGCTCCCAGCTCGTTGGATGAGCCGATAAAGATGCCGTTGATAGCGGAAACCCTGCCACGCATGGCATCGGGCGTCGCCAGTTGCATAATGGTCGTGCGCATAACCACGGAGACTCCGTCGCAAACACCGGAAAGTATCAACGCCAGCCCGGCAACCCAGAAGTTTGTTGATATGGCAAAGAAAATCATGCAGAAGCCGAACCCTGCCACAGCTGTCAGCAGCCAACGCCCGGCGTGCAGGTTGATCGGATGGCGGGCTAGCACTAGCCCGGTTACCACGGCGCCGACGGCCGGCGCGGCGCGAAGAATCCCGAGCCCCTCGGGACCGTAATGAAAGATGTCGTGAATGAACGCAGGCAGCATGGAAACCGCGCCCCCGAACAGCACGGCGAACATGTCCAGCGACTGCGCGCCCAAGATGATCTGGTTGCTGAACACGAAACGCAATCCTTCGGCGATGCTGGTGAAAATAGGTGCGCTGGCCGCTGCGGGAGGTTCCTCGACACGCAGTGACAGCAACGCCACTGCGGCAACCAGACACAGGCCGGCTGCAACGCCGTAAGCGGCAGTCTTGCCTGCCCATCCGACCAGGATGCCACCTATCGCAGGCCCGACCACGAGTCCAAACTGGAACACGGCACTGCCGATTCCCGAGGCCCTGGCATAGTGTTCGCGCTGTAAAACCAAGGCGAACATCGCGCTATACGACGGACCGATAAACGCGCGCGCCACTCCGGTAAAGGCGATAGAGCCGTAGATCCACAACGCAGGATTGCCGCCTATCCAACCTGCCGCCACTGCTGTCAGTGTCAACGCGGTCAGAAACAGCATCAAGCAGGCGAACACACCGAACATGCGCCGAGAATGGTGATCTACCGCATAACCGGCAAACAACGCGCAACAGAAGTAGGGAACGACCTCAGCCAATCCGACCAGACCCAGGGCCAGTGTGTCATGCGTCAGCTCGTAAATATGCCAACCCACCACGATCGCCATTATTTGGTAGGCGAGGACGATTATGACGCGAAAAGATAACAGCTTGAGAAAAGGATTGGGTTTAACAAAAAATTGCATGAATGTCTGATGATTAATAGCGGCTTGCCTGCCCAAGCAAAGCAACGGAGTCAAAATAAGTTCTGAGTGTACTATTTCTAGGAGAGAGCGATTTGGCACACCCGCGAACCCTTAGGAACGTGCATGAAATAACTTGAGCAAGTTTTATTTTTCATTTTTTAACCATGAAGGACATGAAGCGGCATGAAAGGTTTAAGTCTTCATGTCCTTCATGCTCTTCATGGTAATTGCCTAAATTAATTTATGCACGATCCTTAGTTTAACGGTATCTCCCCCCAAATAGTTTTTTATGTTTTGTTTTGAATAAAATCGTTTTACCAAAGATAAGCACTCGCCATTTTTCCCATTATTTCAAACTCGAATACTCTTTTTGCCGCAGTGCCGGCGACGCCATAGCAAACGTGTAAGGGCAGTAAGTGCTCAGCTCTTGGATGGCAGAATCTTGCGGCCGGGGCGCTATCCCAGTTTTTCAACCGGTGTTCCCGCTCCGCTTCAGTCAACTGACTGTTAGAGCAGGTATCAATCAGCCATTGCTCGAAGGACTCATTCATAGATCGGGCTTCTTTTGTCGATGGCGCAAAAAATTCCTTGAGATTATGGAATGAAAACCCGGAACCAATAACAAGAATGTTCTCTTGTCTCAAATCAGCTAAGGCCTTGCCAATCTGGATATGCTCTTCGGGCTGCAAGCTATCGACCAGAGACAATTGGACACAGGGGATATTTGCATTGGGATACATAAGCTTTAATGGCACAAATAAACCATGATCAAAACCTCGCCGGTTGTCTAACTTTGCGTCAATACCGGCTTTTTCCAACAGATTAAAAATCTTATTCGCCAGCTCAGGCGAGCCCGGTGCAGAATACTCGATTTCATAGGATTCTTTGGGAAACCCATAATAATCGTATATCAATGCAGGAGATGCCCCGCTGGTAATGGTTGGCTTCCCCTCTTCCCAATGCGCGCTAATGACTAAAATAGCGCGGGGCTTTGCAAGTGTTCGAGTAATCTCCCTAATAATATTGATCATGTTCCGGTGGCCTTTATCTCCAAGCAAGGGTAAAGGTCCTCCTCCATGAGAAAGGTACACAACAGAACTGGGTAAACTATTTGATTCGCTGTTCATGATTGCTTGGCCAATGTGCGTATTACTGTGATCGCCCCGTGTTACCAGATGATACTTGTGTAACCTGATGCAAGTAAGCGTCTCAAATCCACGATGAGGGCGGTCTGGAAAGTCGGCGACGAATCGTTACAACGCGCGAGCAGGCGCGTCGTACTCCTTAATAACGATAACAGTAACCTGTTACCGTTGTTTATTTATATTCTGATATGGGGCTTTAACCAAAGGTTTATTCCTTGACGGCTTCAACGGCAATGGTAAGGGTAACTTCGACAGGCTCAGGACGAACGGAATCAATATGTTCAGCACTTCCTTAGATAACGGCTAGCCAATTCCGGGTTCAGGACAAAACCAGCGGTCCGCTGCCTGGGGGCTGATGTTCGTTCTGTAACCGCGTTGTTACGCACCGCCTCGATAAATTCCGAATAGGGAATCTCGTTTTGCTGATTGTATGCAAAAGAAGTGGCATTAAACGCCGCAAACATCGTAATGCCGATCACAACCAGTATGAACAACAGAGGGATTAATAATTTTTTCATGGGCGTCGCCTCTTAAGGCAAAGGGCAAAAATGCGCTGATTCGATGTTTGGTTTTTTTCGCCTTTCAAGACGGAGGTTAGCCTCGTATTCGTCGCCACCGACCGTGGTATAAAAAAGACCCGCATCACCGATTCGCCACTTGGCGAACGAATCTACAATCACGTTATTTCGGAGGTAAGAAACGCTCGGACTTGGTGTCCAAGGTCAGCACACGCGCATCAAATGCACTGACTTTATTGATGATGAGAGTCTTAAAAAAATGGAGTCCCGGTGTAAAGTCGCAGGCAACCATTTCCCCGAGACAATAAAGGATGGCTTTACGGCCATCCTTTATTTAGAGCGATTAGTGGTTAGCCGCGTAGAGCTGTTTGATTTCTTTATACCGGTTTAAGGCATCAGCCAAAGACTCTTTCGCCGCTTGCGGCTCATTGTTCGACAAAGCCGTGCGCGCTTGCTTCAACACATTGCTGGCTTGATTGCGTTTTAAATCAAGTACGTTATTGGCAATATCTTTTTGCAATTGGCGGGCATCGGTGACCATATCGATAACCGCTTCGTTGCTAGCTCCAGTGTCCAGAGCGGCTTTAGCCTCTTCCACTTTCGCCAGCGTATTGTCGATAGCCGCCCTAACGTCTTCATACGAAGGATTCGCTACCGCAAAAGCGGTTGATGTCATTGCAGTCATAACAATAGTAGCCAGGATTTTTTTCAATGTGTTCATGGGGGTAAACCTCATAGTTGATAAACAGAATATTGATACTTAACGATTCATGAACTTTGCTGTAAGAAAGATTCGAGTCCTTCGCTAGGTATGGTTATAGTCTAGCAGATTTAGTCCTGATTAGAACTATTATTTGTTCTAATCAGGACTAATTTTTTATGGGACCTGTTTTTCCAGTCGGCAACCCCACTCGCACTTGTCGATATAACTGTTATTTATCAAAGTATTATACTCGCATGCATACAAAATTAAGCAGTCCCTGACTACGCTCGCCTGAAGCTGCATCGTCGGCAAGTCTTGCCGAAAACACCAAAAATAACCCGGTGCATAGGCAATAAATAAGATAAATGTTTTGACGGTAGAGCGGATGTGATGAGCTTACCGACTTGCTGCATAATCTTTAAAAGTCTTGAGGTTAAATTTAGTTAGGGTTACTATTTCGTACTAGCTAAAACAATAAACTGTAAAAATATGACTTCTACCTCAACATTCCCAACCGTGCTGCGTGAACTATTAAGGACGCATCAAGCGTTTTTAGCCTATGCAGCAACCCATGTTCACACGCTGGATCTGACGCTGCCGCAATACGACATCATCATCACCTTAGGCGACACGCCCGGTATGACTTTCAAAAAACTGGGCGAGAAAACATTAATTACCAAAGGGACGTTAACCGGCGTAATCAGCCGTCTGGAAGATAAAGGACTGGTGCAACGGGTGGCTTCGGAAACGGACGGCCGCAGCCAGATTGTGCGATTGACTGCGACGGGTGAGGCTTTATACGAACGCACTTTTCCCGAGCATCTGGTATTCATTAACCGGATATTTAATGACTACTCCCCGGAGGACGTAGAGAACCTTGAATCCGCTCTGTTGCGGTTACACGAAACTGTAACCACATTGCGCAGCAACGGGAGCGGAAAGCTTGCCGATGAAACCGATGAGTAGACCATTATTTGTAAAGCGCTGAACTTGATCTGCCAGTTTCAAAACATTTGTTGTAACTATTCAGCACGAAGCACAACATCCCTCTCCTGCTGGAGAGGGTAGGGTGAGGAGAATCAAAATAAAGCTTTTTGCTATTTAAATTCTCCTCACCCCGGCCCTCTCCATCAGGAGAGGGAGCAAGTTCTCCGCGATTTTCGATTTGCTGAGTAGTTACCATTTGTTTAGATTGAACCTGACACTGACGGTCTCAGTTGGGCCATAAACTGCCTGTAGTGACTGGCGGCTTTATGACGATGAATAATGGCAGAATGAAGTACGGTAAAGCTTGGGCGAAAGTCTGGAAGCCTATATATGATAAAAAGCATTACCCTCTGCGCATCACAAAAATCAAACCTTATAAACAGGTTCAATATAATTACGTTATCAAATCCAATATTTCAAACCATTGGTATTTGATATTGCCAGGAGACATTTTCTGAAACAATCCTTTTATGACCTAAATTATTCCGATTTAGAAACAATTATAAATCAGAATAATTTAAACCCCTCAGCAGCGACAGTTCTTTTTAATTGGCATTATAAGAAAAAAGAAAATGCTCAATGCCTTGATAAGATTTCCAAATGTTCATCGGCCTTTTTTCAAAATAATTTCGACTTTTCCCTACCCGAAATCGATACGGTTCATGAGTCAAAAAAAGATCGAACAGTAAAATTTCTTTTTAAGCTTAAAGACAATCATAAAATTGAAACCGTCCTTATTCCGTTTCATAATAAATATTCAATTTGCCTTTCATCGCAGGTTGGCTGTGCAATGAATTGTTCTTTTTGTTTTACCGGAAAACAAGGACTTAAAAGAAATTTGACGACAAGTGAAATTGTTGGCCAGTTTCTACAGGCCTGGCGTTGGTTAGCGAAAAACAGGCCTGGAGAAGAGAGAATCTTAAATATTGTTTTTATGGGACAAGGCGAACCTTTACATAATTTTGATGCCGTCAAAAAAGCGTGCGAAATATTTTTATCAAAACACGGAACTTCAATCGGCGTTCAAAAAATTACTATTTCAACGGCTGGTTATATTCCCGGACTTAAAAGATGGAGCCAGGAAATTCCTGGAGTGAACCTTGCGTTATCTCTTCATTCACCCTTTAAAGAAAAGAGGAATGAACTTATTCCCATTAATATGAAATATCCGCTGGATGAAGTGTTGGCAACTATTGACAAGATACCTTTAAATAAAAAGCAATTTATTACTTATGAATATATTCTGATAAAAGATTTTAATGATTCTCCAGATGATGCTAAAAAATTGGGAACGATACTGGCTGGTAAAAGGGCTTATATAAACTTAATTCCTTTTAACTCATTCCCAGGATCACATTATAATCATCCTGATTTGGATAAAATTGAAAAGTTTAAAGAAGTCTTAGATACTTTTAAAATCCCGACTTTAATAAGAAGTGCTAAAGGCGATGATGTATTAGCAGCATGTGGACAACTCAATTCTAAAAATTAGAGCTATCAAGTGCCTGTGAATGAGGCCGGACCAAGTCAACAATATGTTTTCATGAAAAAATACATAAAACCTGAAATTTAACCAATAAATCACCGGATGAGCCGGTGATTTTCATGTTCCGCAGGTTCCCAAGCTCAAGAGGATGTGAAAATATTCCAAATCCCAGCGATCCGCTGGTTCCCAAGCTCCAGCTTGGGAACCCAGTCGTGGAAGCTCCAGCTTCCCGTCTACTCTCACCACAAAGGAGCACAACCATGCCCAGAAGCCACTACCGCATCCAATGCGACCCGTGCCCACACTTCCTGACTGCAACGGTAAACCACTGGCTGCCGTTGTTTACCCGCCCGGAAACCGTGAACATCATTCTGGATTCTTGGCGTTTTTTACAGCGGGACGCAGGCTTTCGACTCTACGGTTACGTCATTCTTGAAAATCATCTGCATCTTATCGCCGCGTCTGATAATTTGAGCCATGACATGCAGCGCTTTAAATCCTACACGGCAAAACAAATCGTCGCGCATCTGGAACAACGCCGCTCGGTCAAGCTGTTGGAGTTGCTGGCGTTTTTTAAACGCGCCCATAAGCAGGAGACCACTTATCAGGTTTGGGAAGAAGGCAATCATCCGCAAATCATCGAATCTGAGGCGGTTATGCGTCAAAAGCTGGATTACATTCATCACAATCCTGTCAAGCGGGGCTACGTGGACCAGCCGGAACATTGGCGTTATTCCAGTGCGCGCAATTATGCCGGTCAAGACGGTTTGATTGAGGTGATTCGGTCGTGGTGAGTTGCTCGGGAAGCTGGAGCTTCCGACACTGGGTTCCCAAGCTGGAGCTTGGGAACCAGCGCAATATTACGCAATTGTTTGCACGTATGTTTAATAACAAGGTAAAGTCTCAAAAATTATACTAAAGGACAGTACCACTTACCCCTGCCCTTGCCTTTGTTGCGAGTTATTCTTATTTAAAATATAGTGCATGTAATGGAAACAATGAAAAAATTCTTATTTGATACATTAAGAAGTGTGGCTGTTTATAAAGCGAAAATAATAGTAATTTCGACATGGCCAATCTTGCTAATTGCATTCTTTTGGCTAAAAAATAGTCTTTCAAAATATTTTGAGGACCCTACAGGCGTAATTGGATTAGTTTTATCGTTAATATGTTTAGCATTGGTTATAACGAATATAGGTGTTTACTTTATTTTTAAGCCTAAACTTAAATTTAAAGATACTGAAGGATGTTGGATTGATGAAAAAACTAATATTCGCTATTGCCCAACATGCCAAGTAAAACATAAACAATTAGTCCCTATGAAAAGACTTGGAAATAATTGGAGATGTTCTGTTGGAGATTGCCCATCAATAAGTAAAGGTGGTCTCTTTTAAAACGAATATGTAAACGACCTCGCATAATGCGCCCTATGCAAAAAAGTTCCGGTGTACAATGAAGAACACCGGCGGGGGAGGCAAGACCGGAATGTCAGTAATGGACCGATAGTGCTACTTTGCCAATGACCGGTATCGGAAAGTTCAAATCCATATCCGAATGTCTCAAAGAGGGGCGAACTGAGTCAGTCAATATCTGATGCAGTTGAGGCTAATTTTGGCAATTGTCAGATCAAGTCCAGAGTTTTACAAATCATTCAACTCCCTGCCCCATTGCCCCGCATAAAAGCGTTCATTTAGCGCTGCCCTGGAAAGAGCAGCTAATTCGGTTTCCTTAAAATCGTCATCAAGTACATCCGCCTCGGCTTGGTAGCCGACGGCCATCATTGCCATCGGCCTGCAATCGCCCGGAAGATTAAAAACGGCTCACCAATGACCATTTCCGGTTGAAAGCGACGGTCTCACTCTATCACTGGCTATGCAACTTTTCCTGTAACCATACTTTTATAAGTGACTGGTAGGGTACATCCCGCGAATTAGCGGCGGCTTTAATCGAATCAAGAAGGTGCTGAGGAAGTCTCAGTGAAATGGTTTTTGTCGTTGGCTTTAAGTTAGGGAGCACTATCCGCTGGGCTTTCGTCCAATCCATATAGTCTGTGGAATCATGCGTTTCCCAAAACGCCTGCTCTTCGGCTTCATTGGCGAATTTTGGAATTGTTTTAAGTTGTTTGCTCATAAATTTTGCGCTCCTTTCTGTGCATGTCTCTGGCTGATATAACACGTATACTCTCGCCAGCATTACGCAGGGTGAATGTGATATGCAACGTCCGAACTTTGTTTGTCTTACCTAGTGCGTGAAAGCGGCACTCGCCTTGACTGTGTTTAGTATCGTCAATTACAAGTAGTGGTTCATTGAAGAAAACCTGCTCTGCTTCAGCCTTGGCAATTGTCCGATCAAGTCCAGCATTTTACAAATCATTCAACTCCCCTGCCCCATTGCCCCGCATAAAAGCGCTCATTTAGTGCAGCCCTGGAACGAGCGGCTAATTCGGTTTCCTTGAAGTCGTCATCAAGCACATCCGCATCGGCCTGATAGCCGACGGCCATCATTGCCATCGGCCTGCAATCGCCCGGAAGATTAAAAACCTCTCGGGCTTTTTCAGCATCGAAACCGCCCATTTGATGTACACACATTCCCATCGCAGTAGCCTGCAAGCACAAGCTGACGCTGGCCGCTCCGGTGTCATACATCGCCCAGCGGTTAGGTTGGCCGTTATGATTGAAATTTTCCATTGCCACAGCAAGTATCAACACCGGGGCGTTCTTCGCCCATCGCCGGTTCTTTTCAGCCAGGATTGAAAACGCATGTTGCCAGCCGGTTTCATCGGTGACTTTATCGCACACCACAAACCGCCAAGGCTGGTCGTTAAAACAAGACGGCGCCCAATGCGCGGCTTCCAGCAGCGCCAGCAAATCGTCATGACTTACCGGTTTGTCAGCATCAAAAGCCCTGGGACTCCAGCGGGCCTGGATAATATCGTGGATTTTTACACGGGTTGTTGCCGATTTTTGCTGCATGTTTGTCTCCTTAGTCTGGTTAGATAAAAGCTCCCTCTCCTGCTGGAGAGGGTTGGGGGTGAGGAGAATAAAAATAAGGAAAAAACCTTATTTGATCCCCTCATCCTAACCTTCTCCCTGAGGGAGAAGGGACTGTCCATCCTTAAATTTAATGGCAGTGACGCAGCCCGTGGGAACGCAGCCTGAACCGCTCTGGGGCGGCGTCCCTGACTGGATTTCCACGCGGAGCGTGCAAAACCTAAGCTGAAGTTATTTTGGCGAAATCCTACTGCGTCAACACGCCGTCACGATAATCGCGAAACGCCTGTTCGATTTCTTCGCTGCTGTTCATCACAAACGGGCCGGACTGCACTACCGGCTCTTTTAACGGCAGCGCGGCCAGCACCAGAAATTGCGCCGACTGCTCTTGTGTTGCCAGCTGTAGGTTATCGCCGTTTTGTAACTGCCCGAGTTGCCCGGCTTTTAAGACCCTGTCCGAGGCGCCGACAGCCAGTTCCCCTTTGTACACATAGACCAAGACGGTGTGTTCCGCGCCTATCGGTATATCCAGCTGCTGCTTGGGGCTTAACGACACATCGAAATACAACGGCTGTGTCGATACGCCTGTTACCGGGCCGGATATTTTTTGTGTTTCGCTCACATAGTCACCGGCGATAACCTTGAGGTAACCGCCGTCCGCCAATTCAACGCTAGGGATATTCGCGGCGGCAAACTCCTGGTAATGCGGCGGCTTCATTTTTTCTTTGGCAGGCAGGTTAATCCATAGCTGAAAGCCGTGCAGCAAGCCGTTTTCCTGTTCCGGCATTTCCGAATGAATAATGCCGTGCGCGGCCGTCATCCATTGCACGTCGCCTGCCCGCAGATGCCCTTCATGTCCCAGATGATCGCGGTGCAGCATCGCGCCTGCCAGCATATAGGTCACGGTTTCAAAGCCGCGATGCGGATGATCGGGGAAACCGCCGACATAGTCCGTCGGCTCATCCGAGCCGAACTCGTCCAACAAAATAAAAGGATCGAAAGCGTTTTTTTGCTGCTGACTGACGATGCGTTTCAACTTAACACCGGCACCATCCGAGGTATTTTGCCCTGTGATAACAGCCGCGAGTTGCCGTGTTTGCTTATTCATCTTCCGCCTCCAGTAGTTTTGTCTCGATCAGAGCGTCCAGCGAGTACTGTCCGCCACCGATAAATATCAGCGCCGTGCTTGCCGATAATAAAGCCAACGCATATTCAATACCATGCGTATCCAGAAAAAAGCCGTGCCCCCAATGCACCCAAAACAGTGCCACCAGCATCGTCAGCGCATTAATGATCGCCGCAGGACGTGTCAACAAACCCAAAATTAACGCGACGCCGCCAAAAAATTCGGCGCTGCCCGCCAATAACGCCATCGCAAACCCTGGAGTCAGCCCCACCGACGCCATCCATTGCCCGGTTCCGTCCAATCCGTAACCGCCGAACCACGCGAATAATTTTTGGCTGCCATGCGCGGCCAGAATCAAGCCGATAGGAACACGTAATATCACAGCTTCCAAACCCGCGTTAGAATCCAATGTTTTATTGATTAAATTTTTCATGATATCCTCTTAAATGTTAAAGAATTTGAAATGTCGAGATCATTATAGAATTGGCCGGAATAATAAAAAGCGATCAATTTTGCTTAATAGATTCAGAATATTTGAACAATAAAAACGGGCAAGCAGCATGAAATACCCTATCACCCTCGATGCGCTGGAAGTACTGGATGCGATAGCCCGGAAAGGCAGCTTTGCCGCAGCGGCTAACGAATTGTTTCGGGTGCCTTCGGCAATATCTTATACCGTGCAGAAACTGGAACAAGATCTGGATGTGGTGTTGTTTCGCAAGGAAGGCAGAAAAGCCGTATTGACCGAGACCGGAAAAGTGTTGCTTGAACAAGGCCGGGAAATCCTGGATGCAACCGAACGCCTGGCGATAGCCGCCAAGAAAACCCATAGCGGCTGGGAACCTGTTTTCAATATCGCGATAGATTCTATTTTAAGCTTTGACTTCATCTACCCGTTAATAGCTAGGTTCTACGAGGTGCTGCCGGATATTGAAATCAATATTTATGAAGAAGTGCTGGGCGGCGCGCAAGAAGCGATAACCAGCAACCGGGCCGATCTGGTCATCGGCACAGGCGCTGAAGCAACATCGAGTCAAGGCATTAAATACCAAAAGATCCGGCAGATCGAATGGGTTTTCGCCGTTGCGCCGGGCCATCAACTGACCCAAGCACCACTGCCGCTTTCCCGGCAGCTGATTGAACAACACCGCTTTATCGTGGTCAGGGATTCATCAAGGAATCAGGCTCCGCAAAGCCATCGGGTATTCAGCAAGCGTCCGGTATTGAGCGTACCGTCGGTGGAAGAAAAAATACACGCCTTATGCTCAGGCTTGGGAGTCGGCTTTTTACCGGCTCACCGGATTCAGGATAGGCTGGAACAAGGCCTGCTGATCGCGCTGCCTGTAGAAGACACGATACCTGTAGATACGCTTAACATGGCCTGGAAAACAACCAATAAAGGTAAAGTCCTGCACTGGTTTATCGAGCAGTTATCGGGGCATGATTTCATTTAAGATTTTTTACTCACCACGAACGACTGCATGGATGCAGGAGGTAGAGCAATGCAGGAGCAATTGCCGAGGCACGAAGGACACGAAGAAAACATAAAACTTCGTGTCCTTCGTGCCTTCGTGGTGAATTAATTAACTACCTACACCGGCTTTTTTGCCTGCCTATTGCCGTCAATAACCTTCTGAATCAATACTTCGACGCCATCCAGCTGATGATCGTAAACTTCGGTTTTATAGGCCGTAGCGGGCGTCGTGGTTAAAGGCTCCAGCACCGAGCGGCCAGGATGCGAGGTATCGATCCGCACCACCGCCGATAGCCCCGGACGCAACGGATTGGCCTTTAGTTCCTCGGCGCGCAAGCCGATCCGTACCGGCACCCGCTCGACGATATGGATATAGTTGCCGGTGGCGTTATCCGGCGGCAACAGGCCGAACACGCTGCCGGTACCTGCGCCCAAGCCCTGCACTTCGCCGTGATAAACCATGCCGGAACCGTACAGGTCGACCGTGATTTCCACCGGCTGACCGGGCTGCACATCGGCCAGTTCGTTTTCCAGGAAATTGGCCTCCACCCATAAATAATCCAGCGGCACGATAGCCAACAACGGCGTCTCAGGCCGCACCTGCTCGCCGGGCTGGATCGTGCGCTTGGCGACGAAACCCGAGACCGGCGCGACAATCTGCTGCCGGGCATTGTCCAGATAAGCCTGTTTCAGCGCGGCGACCGCCTGCAACACTTTCGGGTTATCGGCCGAGCTGGTGTTCTGAATCAACGCTTCGGCTCCGCCCAATTCGGCGCGAATCTGACGAACATCGGCTTCCAGCTCGCGGACCTGAAACTCGCTGTCCTCAATCTGCTGCGCCGATACCGCCCCGTCGCCCGCCACGCTGCGATACCGGGCCAGGTCTTTCAGGCTGCGATTCAAGGTTGCTTCTTTCGAGGCCAGTTTCTGGCGCAGCATGTCGGCTTGGCTGAACGCCGTTTCGATCTGCCGCACGCTATCGGCCAGATTGGCTTCGGCCCGTTCCAGAGCGACCTTCGCTTGTAATCCGTCGAGACGCACCAGCACGTCGCCCTGCTGTACATGCTGGGTGTTATCGACCCGCACATCCACCACCGTGCCGCTGGTTTGCGCCTTCAGCGGGGCCAGGTTGCCGGTGATATAGGCGTCGTTGGTGACTACGAACCGACCGGCAAAATTCCACCAATAAATCAGGTAAATCAGTCCGGCTAGCAACGCGACCGCAGTCACCAGCAACAGCCGATAACCTCGGTGTTGTCGGCGCTGGTGAAAACCGAAGTGACGCTGGGGTTTGGTTTGGGTATTAGTCATCTTTGTCTACATTAATTGGGCATTTTCATGGTTGTATAGCTCTCGTTCCCACGCGGTGCGTGGGAATGCGATATGGGACGCGCTGCGTCCTACGTTGAAATGCCCCGCATTTCGACGCATTAACCACGACTCGCGGCGCAGCGCGCTCGTCGTTATACACATCTCGAAGTAGGCCGGAATAAGTCGGTTCGAGCGACAGCGAGAACTAGCGTTTCCGGCAAACACCTCCCGGACTGCATTCCCACGCAGCGCGTGGGAACGAGCCCCTTCGCTGCTGTTGACGCTGATGAAAGCCGAAGTAGCACTGGGATTTGGTTGGAATATTAGTCATGATTGCCCACCTTGCTGACATGAATCATATTTGTGTTTTCGTAGCCGCCGCCCAGCGCTTCGATCAATCCGATTGCAGCCAGCAGATGAGCATTGTGCATCTCGCTGGCGGTCAGCCGCTGCCGGATCAGCGCCGCGACGGCCTCGATAATGCCGTCGCGGCTGCTCAGACCGGCCCGGTAACGCTTTCCGGCCAGCTCGGCTTCAGCTTCGGCCGCTTCCAGCGCACGTTGCTGGGCCGCATCGTGTTCCAGCGTTTGCCGCCATTCGGCCAGACTGTCGGCAACCTGCTGCACGGCTGCCAGCAATGTCTCGTTGTAGCTTTCGGCGGCGGCGTCGTAAGCCGCTTGCTGATTCTTCAATTCGGCTTCCAGCCGCCCGCCTTCAAAAATCGGCAGGGTAATCGTCGGCCCCATTCCATAAGCCACGCTCGCACCGTTGGACAAAAACAAATCCTTCAGATTAAGGCTGCGCAAACCGGCGAAACCGACCAGATTGACGTCCGGGTAAAAATTGGTTTTCGCCACTTTGGTCAACTGGGCGGCGGCCTCCACGCGCCACAACGCCGCCGCCACATCGGGGCGGTGCGCGAGCAATCCGAGCGCTATCGCTTCCGGCTGCGGCAAGAGTCCGGCGACCTTATTTTCCGCCACATGAATGGTTTTGCCCCAATCCGGCCCTTGCCCGGCCAGCGCCGCCAGCCGGTTGCGCAATCGCTGCGCCTGGTTGCGCACGCTGGTTTCGCGCTGCCGCGCCGCTTCCAGTTGCTGTTTGCCCGCATGAACCGGATCCCGGCTGGTCAATCCGCGCTGCCAGCGCAGCTCGGCCAGCTGCATTTTTTCCCCGGCTTGCTCAGTCAGCCCCTGGGCCAACTCAATGTCTTCCTCGGACGAGCACAGGCGGATATAGCCGCGTGCAATGGCTGTACTCAGCATCAGCCGCGCCATCGCCAATTCCGAAGCCTGTGCCTTCTCCTTTCCCAACGCCGACTCCAGAGCGGCTTTATCCTTGCCCCACAGATCGAGATGATAGCGAAATACCGCCGGATCGATGTAAGCGCCGGTAAAAGTCTTGCCCCCGTTGGGGCCGTAAAAATCGGTTTCGGAAAAACGGCGCTGATGAAATTCGACGCCGGCGTTGATGCTGGGCAGCATCTCGGCGGCCTGAAAATCGGCTACCGCTTCCGCCTGAGTCAAGCGCGCCGCCGCCGCGTGCAGGCTTGGGCTGTCTTTCAGCGCGGTTTCGATCAGCCGGTTCAGTTCGGTGTTATGAAAATCCCGCCACCACTGCGCCCTCGGCCATTCCCGGACGATCTTCTCGGCTTGGGTGTCGCCGTTCAGGGTTTGGCTTAACTTAGGCGTATCCAGCAATTTGGCACGCGTTCCGTCTTCCGGCAGTAATGCGCAGCCGTGCAACAGCGACAAACCGGCCGCCAACACGGTTGTTTTGTTAAACCGGATCATGGCTACGGCTCCTCGATCAGATCTTCCAAAGCCGCCTGCCGCCTGTCGTCTTTAGGCCGCGCCTCGGGTTTCGGCCCGACCGGGCGAGCAAGCCAGACTATTGCGGCCAAACCGGTAAACAACCAAGCCGCCAGCCGGAAGGTATCGTCCAGACCGAGAATCGCAGCATGCCGACCTGACACTGCGGCCAGCTTGGCTGTGGCCAACTGATCGTGCAGACCGGCCGCTTGCAAGCGGGCGATAATCTCCAGGGACTGAGCGTCGTGCAATGAAAAACTTTCGCTTAACCGGCTTTGGTGGAAGGCGGTGCGCCGCTCCCAAAATACGCCCAATAACGGCGAGGCGATGCTGCCGCCCAATACGCGCAGCATGCCGCCCAGTTCCACCGCCTGGATTTGACGTCTCGGCGTCAAGCCGGCAAGAAACAGCGTGGTCAGCGGCACGAACAAACCGCCCAAGCAAAATCCTTCCAACACCTGAGCCCACAACGGCTGAGTAAACCAGCCGCCGCGCCCGAAAAAGTCGTAACGACTGATCAATCCGCAATACAGCGCAAACAGCAGCATGTTTAAACTGACCAGCAGGCGGGCATCGAAACGATGCACGATCCGGTGCATCATACTGGCCACCGGCTTGGCCAGAAACACCAGCGGCAACAGCACGCTGCCTGCCAGAAACGAGGTGTAACCGGCCACGACCTGCAAACGCACCAACAGCACCGACAACAAACCGTACATCAACATAAAACTCAGGCTGAGCATGATGCTGCCGATCGCGAAATTGCGCCGCGCGAACAGCCGTAAATCGAGTAGCGGCGAGCGTTCCGCCAGCTCCCAAACGATGAAGTAAGCCAACATCAGCAATCCGGCCAGCGTCATGACGACCAACTGAATCGAATTGTACCAATCCGAATCCTGGCCCTGATTCAGCACGGTCTGCAAACAAACCAGCACTGCGGCCAATAAGATAAAACCCAGAGTATCGAACGGCGTTTTCCGCTGAGGAGAGTGCCTGTCGAACAGCAAGGCCCAAACCAGCGCCGCCGCCAGCAGCGGCAACGGCACATTCAGGTAGAACAACCAGCGCCAGCCCAAGTGGTCGGCGATCCAGCCGCCGGCGGCAGGGCCCAGCGTGAACGGACTCAGCGCGGCAATGCTCCACAACGACACAGCGAAGGATTTGGACGATTCCGGGTATTCGCGCATCAGCAGGGTTTGCGACAGCGGGATGGTCAAGCCGCCGAAAAAACCCTGCAAGGCCCTGCCCGACAAAAACCAGAACAGGTCACCGGTAAAGGCGCACAGCAGCGAAGCCAATGTCATCGCAACCATTGCGGTCAAATACAGCCGGACTTCGCCGACGGCGGCCGCCAACCAGGAACTGACCGGCAGCGCCAAGGCCAGGCTGATAAAATAATAGGTCTGCATCCAGCCGGCGTGACTGGGACTGACTCCCAAATCGCCGGTGGCGTGCAGGCTGACGGAGGCGAACGCACCGGTATTGAACAGCACCAGAATGTTGCCCAGCAGCAAGCCGAAATTGAGCAGGAAAAACTGTACGCCGGTCAGCGTTCGCTTGCCGATTCGGGCATTAAGGCTGTCGTGGGTTAATGTCGCCCAGGCGGCGCGGGCATTTTTATCGGTTGAGGTCATGGCTTTGGAGTCTCCTTGGACTCGCAACAACGGAATGTTAACCGTATCAGTGCAAGTGCCGTGCCGGAGCCGATAAAAGCCGGTCACATCTATTTAAATCATCGACTTAATGAATTAAACAATAAAGAGCCAAACGCTATGCAAACATAAAGTCACTAAATATCGTGAATTTCACGTAATATCGTAATCAACTATAGTCAATGGTTCCGCGTAGCCGCCGGTCAGCAAGTTTGCTGTGGCGTCCCTTTATCTTGAGTTTTGGTCAACCAAGGCTGTTTGAACGTTGTTTCGGGCAGCCGGAATCGGCCGGCAGTGTGATATTGAGTTGGCGCTTACTATTGCCGGACAAGATACAGCATAAGATCGACAACGTCACGGGAGGTAAAAATATAACTCCAGACAGTCAAAAACAGTAGAAAAGCGATTAAGGGGGGCCGATTACCGTTAAGGTTATGGACAAGCTCTTCGACCAGCGCAAAAGCAAACCAGGCAACGGTAAGCCCCAAAACATTAAAGAAAACAAAAGAAAAGTCCATTATATAGCCCGTTCCGGTAATCATATAAGAAACCATATACAACAGCGGAAGGACAAACAAACAGGCCATCCAAACCCCGCCCCAGACGATAATCGGCGAAAAAAGGACCCGGCCTTTTAAGGAAGGTTTGCTAAAAGACAGCCAGCCAAACAAAACCCAAGACCACAAGATCGATAACACCATTAATCGAACCAGCGGTTCCTTGCCGATCACAATCTCGGGTTGTTCGCCTAACGAGAAACTCTCGACTTGAGCTTCATCCCACCATGAAGGCGTTACGTTCTTTATTTCTCCACAGCCGGCGAGCAAAAGGCCGAATAAACAAGCAACAACGCATAAGGTTTTAGCTCTCATCGACTGACGCCCCAAGTAGTCGCTGCGGCAGCGTCGGCCTGTAAAAGTTCAAATAGTCAGCTGTTTTTTTTGCCGGCTTCATAAGCTTTACTGGGTTATTAATTCAATCCGAAAATAGGGGACATTTAGACGGGAACAAGCTGAAAATTTGATTTTCCTTGCAATTTAAAACTTCACCGGCCGCGATGAATCAACCTCGGCCTTCCGCGAATAGGGCGTCACATCAAGCCTAACCAATACCACGCATCCGCTTATTCAAAACCAAAGCCTGCCTTACGCCAAGCCTTTGCTCCTCCCTCAAGATTGAGCAAGTTAGGATAACCTAATTCATGCAGAGACCTTGCCGCGGCATTGCCCATCGGGCCGCCCTCGCAATACAGATAAATAGCGGTATTTTTGTCTTTGGGAAGTTTGTCTTTGTATTTCTCGATTTCGTTGTAGGGAATAAAAAGGTCGGTGCCTTTGATATGTTGTTGCTCAGGCGTGTGAACATCAACCAGGAATATATCCTCATTTTGCATGCTCCGGTTTAACTCAGTCGCGGTTATCATTTTCAGGTAGTCCGGTTTTTGAAACCCGCAGCCGGTAACGATGAGAATAAAAGCGATGAGAAGAAATATAGTTTTAGAGTTCATAAGAACACCCCGTTGGTAAACAGATAAAAGTCTGCGTTAGTTCTACTTTGTCAGACACTACGCAAACTCGTCATCCTCGCCGGGAGCGGGGATCCAGCGCCATGAATGGTAAGCTAAAATCCATCCCTGCCGGAATGACGATTTTGGATTGTGCGTTCATTGAATCTGACAAAGTAGAATGAGAAAATCCAGAGATAAACGGTTATATCGTGCTGGAACGAGGCTGCTGTTTTTCAGGCGGGGCCGCTTTTTCCAGCTGACGGCGGAATTCGTCCAATTGCCGTATCAACTCATCACTGAAGGATTTGATTTGTTTCTCAAACAAAGGAATCTGCTGTTCCAGTTCCTTGTTAATGGTTTCACCTATCGCCCGCAAGCTTTTAAAAATATCGCCGAACGGCAGGTTTGAAAGATTATTGAGCGTTCGCTGATAATCGACTTTCCATAGATCGTTTTCTTTTGATAAGACGGTATCAAAAGACAACTCCTTGTTGTTCTCAGGTTTTTTTAAGGTCATGACCGTTGCGACCGTTGCATTGGAGCCGTCGATTAAAATCGCCCCGGTCTTTACTGTCGCTTCTTCCAGGTTTTGCTGTTTAGTCACCAGATGCCGAGTTTCTTGAGTAGCATATTCTCTGGCCGAGTCGAGATTGCCTTCCGCCATCGCCACCCAAAATGCCGTGGCAACCTGCTCTGGAGTTAATGCGGCCTGACAGCCGCTTAACAAGAGCAATAGCGTTAAAAGTCCCGTCAATCCAACCGGGCTTTTCTTGGTGTGACAACAAGGGAGGTTCTTTGATAAAACGTTAGTTGTCGCCATCGAAACCTCCGGGAATTTGCAGCAAATTCAAGAAAAATTTTCAAACACAAAGATGGGGACAGCCCCATTGATTCTTGCTTTAATCCAACAAAAACAACAAATTAACTAATCCCCAGGCAACCCCGCCCGCTGCCGGAATCGTCAAAACCCATGCCCAAACAATCCGTTCGATGACCGACAGTTTAAGCGCGTGAGGATTCTTCGCAAAGCCTACGCCCATAATCGCTGTTGAAATGCTGTGCGTGGTGGAAACCGGCATGCCGAAATGGGCGGCGGTCAGCAGAATGGTCGCTGAGCTGGTTTCGGCCGCGAAACCGTGTATCGGGTGCAACTTGACCATTTTATGGCCGAGAGTCTTGATGATACGCCACCCGCCTACCCCGGTACCCAGCGCCATGACCAAAGCGCAAGTGCAGGCAATCCAGGTATCGATGTCTTTTTCTCCGCCATCCGGCTTTAAAAATTCGGCCCACTGCGGCAATTGATCGAGCGTACCGGCGCTGTTGGCGGTAAAAATGGCTAACGCGATGATGCCCATGGTTTTTTGCGCATCGTTGCTGCCGTGCGCAAAGCCCATATAGCCGGCCGACAAAAGCTGGGCTTTGCCGAATAATGCATTAACCCATTTTGGGCGGGCCAATCGCTCCATAACGCCACCGGCCGAATTCATGCCGCTGATGATAGCCATCAAGCCGCCCATGATAACGATACCCAAGGTAAAACCGACAACCGGCGAACTGATCATCGGAAGCACGACTTTCCAAAGCAGTCCTTTGTTTTCGGTCCAGACTGCGGCGGTTTTCGACCAGATCAATACATCGAAATTATTGTGGCCGGCAGCAAGCGCAGCGCCGCATAAGCCGCCGATCAAGGCATGGCTGGAAGAGGACGGCAGCCCCAACGCCCAGGTAATCAGGTTCCAGATAATTGCGCCGATCAGCGCACAGATCAGGACTTCGGAGGTGATATTCACCAGGCCGGTATCCACCAATCCCGATGAAATGGTTTTAGCCACTGCGGTACCCGATAACGCGCCGACCAGATTGGTCACTGCGGCGAGCATGACCGCCTGGGTTGGGGTTAATACTTTGGTGGCGACAACCGTGGCAATGGAGTTCGCAGTATCGTGGAATCCGTTGATGAACTCGAATACCAGCGCTACAAAAATGACAAGCAAGAGCAAGGTCAGCATGGCAACCCTTTTATGAATTTTTTAAGGCAATGTGGTAGACGACATTGCCCGCATCTCGGCAGCGGTCAATCGCTTTTTCGAGGATTTCAAACAAATCCATTTTTACCAAGTAACGGATCGGGTCGGTCTCATTGGCGTAGGCATCCCGATACAACTCAAGTATTTCACGGTCCGCTTCGGCTTCAATGGTTTGCAGCCGGTCGTTTAGTTTTTTGATTTCGTCCAAATCCATCCCTTTACGCAACAGTCTGACCATTTGTTCCAGTACTTCGCAGGCCTGTTCCAGCATCTCGGCACGGCCGGCGAAATCCACATCGCCAATACGGCCCAAGGCTACGGTATACCGCTCCGCAAATTTTTCCACGACTTTAGGGATTTTGTAGAGGGCGCTGCTAAGATCTTCAATATCTTCACGGTCGAGCACGGTAACAAAAGTATTAACTAAGGCCTCGCTGATTTGCGCGAACAAATCCTTTTCCCGGCGACGCGCCTGTTTAAACTTTTCCAATGATTGTTGCGTCGCCGGCGTGCTTAAAAGCTCGATCAATGCGCTGGTAGACGAACGCGCGGATTCGGCGCTGGCTTCAAGCAAGCCATAAAATTTATCGCCTTTACCGAAGATGGTTTGTAATGAGAACATGGTGTTTCCTTATTTAAGCCATAAGGCATTTATTAATTTTATCGGCCTATTATCGCATAACAACGTTCTTAATCATCAAAAGTTCTGAGTTGAAACAGCTAAATGTGGGTTTAATAAAGCGCTCAAACGGCCGGTTTACTGACGAGCGGGATCTGGGGTTGCGGCCTAACCGACTATACGGCAAAGCAAAAATTGTTACACAATCGGTATCGTATCGTTCTCCAGCATAGTCATTGCGAGCACATTGATAACGACAGTGAATTGTTGGGCTTCGTTCCATTCAGTCCAACTTACGGCCTATAATCCTGTCGAGCATGGCTATGTCAAACGGCCGATTGATTGGCTGTTTTCGACATGACATCCGTATGTGCAAACGGAGCATTAGGCAAGCGATCTTGCAGTTGAGGATATTACCGGCGGCGAGCAGTGAAGCGTTGGGCTTTATTGCATTCAACCTACGGCCTAACTCGATATTGATTTTCCGTAATTTTGATCGTTCAAAGCATAGCTTTACATCCAACCGAGGAGATAGTTTATGGTCGACAGAAGACACTTTATCAAGAAAACCGCAGGCAGCCTGGCAGCGGCCGGCGGTTTAGCTTTGTTGCAACGGTCCGGCTTGGCGGCTGCGGGTGCCGAGGAACCGACGGTCCCGGATGCTCTTCCCGGCAAAGAGGCGCTGATCAAAAAAACTTACCGTCCTCCCAATTACGAAACGCCGATCAATTATTTCGATGCACCGTTTACGCCCAACAATCGCTTTTTCGTGCGTTACCATAACGCCGTCATTCCCGAGATAAAAACCAGCGAATGGCGGCTGCGCATAGGCGGCGATGCGGTTCGCGCTCCGTTGGAACTCACCATTGAGCAATTGCGCAGGGATTTCGAACAAGTCGAAATCGCCGCTCTTTGTTTATGCTCCGGTAATCGACGGGGAGCATTTCAACCGCCCGTCCCCGGATTACAGTGGGGTTCCGGTGCAATGGGCAATGCGCTCTGGCGCGGCGTTCGCCTGAAAGACGTGCTTGCGGGGGCCGGGATCGACAAATCCGCGCTGGAAGTGAGTCTGGCCGGCGCAGATTCCGGCGTGCTGCCGACAACGCCGGATTTTGTCAAAAGCCTGCCGTTGGCTAAAGCGCTGGATGAGAACACTCTGATCGCCTTCGAGATGAACGGCGAACCTTTGCCCCACTGGAACGGCTTCCCCGCCCGACTGATCATTCCCGGCTGGACCGCCACCTATTGGATCAAGCATCTGACTGCGGTGAACGTCATCTCCAAACCCTTCGACGGCTTTTGGATGAAGACCGCTTACCGCATCCCCAAGGACCGGTTCCCCAGCGGACAATTCAGCTCGCAGGAAACCGAGACGGCTATGCCGATCACGGAAATACTGGTCAATTCATTGATCACCAACCTGGAAGACGGCCAGACCTTGCCTAACGCCAAGCCGATCGAAATCAAGGGTGTCGCCTGGGATGGCGGCAACGGCATCGCGCGCGTGGAAGTCTCCACGGATGGCGGCGTCCGTTGGCATCAGGCCGCACTGAAACAGGATTACGGACGCTTTTCCTGGCGCCAGTGGCACTGGGTCTTTGATCCTAAACATCCCGGAACCTACCGGATTATGGCCCGCGCCACCAGCCATTCCGGCGACAGCCAACCACCGGAGCCGATCCCGAATCCTTCCGGTTACCACCATAACGCCGTGCAAAAAATCACTATCCAGCTGGCTTGAGGAGAACATGATGCGAACGCTGATTTTGTTGTTATCGTTTTTAGCCGCCACCGCAACAGCCGGGGAAAGCCGGATATTTCTGAAGGACAGGCCCGGCAAAAACCAAGTCGTTGCGCAGTGCGCAATGTGTCACAGCCTGGACTATATCACCCAACACGCCGCGGTTCTGGACCGGGCCGGCTGGGAAAAAACAGTCGGCAAGATGATCAATGTTATGGGTGCGCCGATCAATAATGCCGACAAACGGATCATCATCGATTATCTGGCGCAGAATTACGGGAAATAAGAAAACCAACCTGGAAACTACAGTGCGTAGCCCGTATGTAGCGTAGCGGAATACGGGATAATCGTAGCTCCGAAGCCCCGGATTCCGCTACGCTTCATCCAGGCTACTTGCTCCTGAATCAATTTAATCTAACCCCATTGATTAAAAAAATCTAGGGTGTGTTGCGCGTACCCAGAATAGACGGGATTGATTCTGGCAAAGCAGCTGCTTGAGAACATAATATATACGTTAGTGTGGTAGCGTACCCTTCCGGGATTTTATGTCGAATCTAGGGCCTGCCCCCGTCTTCCGGCTTAATCAAGCAGTTTTTTCAACGTCAACAGCGTTTCCCGACCTATCATCGATTTTGGATGCTTTCTTAGCGGCGTACATTTCTTCATCGGATTGCCGGATCAGGGCATCAGGCTCGCCGTATTTATCCGGGCCGGTTTGCACGATACCGACGCTCAGTGTTACATTTTTCAAACACCGGCTGATTTCAATATTGAGACGATTGATGTATATCTCCCGAGCCGGTTCTTCTTCGCAGTTAGGCAGTATTAAACAAAATTCATCGCCACCATAACGAAAACAGCAATCTTCTTCACGGGAAATTTTCTTGATCGCTGCACCAACCGCGCGCAGGATATGGTCGCCGTGCGGATGGCCTTGAGTGTCATTAATGGCCTTAAATTCGTTTATATCCATATAAACAATAGATACCGGCTCGTGGCGACGTTGAGCGGTCCGCAGTGTTCTGGTCAGCGTTTCGTTCAAGTAACGCACGCTTAGCAAACCTGTCAGTGAATCGATGCGGGTTAACTCTTCGAGCTGCTGAGTGCGTTCCTTGACCTTTTCTTCCAGTACGCAGGCATAACGCTCGGACTTTGCCTTGGAAATTTCGATTTCCGAAACCAGGCTGCGAATATAGGTTTCAAACACCAACGTTATGTCGAACAACAGCAATTTGTCGAGCGCTGCAAGCATGGCCTGACGCTCTGTCTTTTCGGGGAGCGTTTCGAAAATGATTTCCAGCAGTAGGCTCTTGAGGACATTTATCGCAGCGAGATACAACTTCGGCTCGACACCAATACGTTTGTGTACCAAGCCAATCCTGAGCCGGTTGTTCACATACTCGAGGTCGTATATTCCGCTAAATAAATCAAGCACATATCTGCGCTGCGCATTCTTCAGGCGATCCAGCGTATCCGCGTCGCCTATCAACAGCGCGATTTCGGCTACGTTGGTCTGCATTTGATAAAAAGTATCCACCAAGGCATCGACTCTACTCTCAATGATTGGACGATAGTCCTTCAGGAGGTTGACATCCTCATTGGACAGGGCAAGTAGCGCTTTACGATTATCGATATCGAACTCAGTAATTCGCATCTGCTCGAGTAAAGTTTGATCGGTTTGTTTCAATTCCATCTCCACTATGTAATTTTCAAATTTAACCATCACTGCTCTGAAAAAGAAAGGGATTCCTGGCGAGATAGACGTGTCGGCATTTTATCAAGCCATTAAAGGAGCAACCTGATAATTAAGAATAGCGTAAGAGTCATCAAACATAAAGCAAGCTAGTTGAATCCAGCCGAATAGACGCATTATGCTTTTTCGTTGCCACAGGCGGTACGCTCGGGGATTCCTTTTTATCCATCCTCAGCGTGCCTAGTAGGCGTGTATCGCCTTCCGGCAGAGTCGATATCGCATGAAAAAGATAGCCGGGCAAAACAATTGCATCAATCCGAAACAGCCAGGGCTATAAGATGGGACAAACAAAGTACAGTTCCCTATCCACCGCCTCCATACAGCAGCCACAAGCAAAAATTGACCATTATCGGCGCGGCCCAACACACCATTACCCCGCCCTGGAAATCCCCAACTTCAGCATCCTGGATCGCAAGGTATTCGGATTCATGCCTAGTACCGCTGCCGCGCCCTTGGCGCCGGAAATCTGCCAGCCGGTTGCTTCGAGGGTGCGCGTTATGTATTCGCGCTCCACCGCGTCCAAGGTCCTCAGCTTGCCGATAGCGGCTTCGGGATGGGCGTGAGTGGGCTGCAACGGCGCTATCTCCAATAGCGAACCTTGGGACAGAATCACCGCCCGTTCGATGACGTTTTGCAATTCGCGGACGTTGCCGGGCCACAAATATTGACGTAAATAGTCCAGACCGGCGGGATCGATGTCGTCAAAGCGCTTACCGAATTTCTTGGCGTATTTGATCAGGAAAAACCGAGCCAACAATGGAATATCCGCCGCCCGCTGCCGCAACGCCGGCACTTCGACAGGAAACACATTCAACCGGTAATACAGATCGGAACGGAAGCGACCCAGACTGACCTCCTCGGCCAGATTGCGGTTGGTTGCCGTGATCACCCGCACATCGACCCGGATGGTTTCGCTGCCGCCTACCCGCTCGAATTCCTGTTCCTGCAACACCCGGAGCAACTTGGCCTGCGCCGACAGGGACAGTTCGCCGAGTTCGTCAAGAAACAGGCTGCCGCCGTCGGCCAGCTCGAAGCGGCCTTTGCGCTGCTGGGTCGCGCCGGTGAACGCGCCTTTTTCATGTCCGAACAATTCGCTCTCGATCAATTCGGCGGGCAGCGCCGCGCAATTGACTTTGACCAGGATCGCGGCGCTGCGGTCGCTGAACTCGTGTATCGCGCGGGCCAGCAATTCCTTGCCGGTGCCGGTTTCGCCGAGCAGCAATACCGGCGTATCGGTGCGGGCCACCATCCGCACTTGTTCCATGACGGTCCGCATCAGCTTGGAGCCGCTGACAAAGTCGCCGGGATTGTGATCGTCGTTGAGCACTTCCTGCAAGTAGCCTTTTTCCTGTTGCAGCCGGTCCAGTTTCTGCTCGGCGAGGCGGCGGTCGTTCACATCTCGCAGGATGATGGTATAGAGTTTTTGGTCGTGGGCTTCCAGCGGCGAAAAGGTGGCTTCGATTGGGAATTCCTCGCCGTCGGCGCGCCGGGCGCTGAGACCTTCCGGCGCCCAGGCCTGGGTTTTGGCGCTAACGTTATCGAACGCGATAAATTGCATGAACAGTTTGCTGCAATGCGGCGCGATGAAGCGCTCGACCGGCTGGCCGATCGCAAAATCGGCCGCGCAACGGAAGATTCTGGCCGCCGCGGCATTGAACAGGGTGATCCGGTGTTGCTGGTCGATGGTGACGATGGCGTCCATCGCCGAACCGAGGATCGAGAAAATCCGCTGTTCGCTTTCGGCCAACGCCTGCATCGTCAGTCTTTGTTCGGTCCGGTCGCGCTGGGTTTCGACGATCGCGACCACCTCGCCTTGCTCATTGCTGATGGTTCCGGCATCAATGACCAGATAAAGCCTGCGGCCGTCCGGCATCAAGCACCAGTTTTCGGTATGGCAAATGTCGCTGTAAGACGTAAAGTCGCTGGCTTGCTCATAGAGACTGGACACTTCGCCCAAGGTGCGATCCAGCAGCAAGTCCGCCAGGCACGGGCGTTTTTCGGTGTAAAAGCCGCGCCAATGCTGATCGGTGCCGATCATCTCCGCAGCTTTCAGGCCGGTCAATTGCTCGCAAGCCTTGTTCCAGATCACCACCTGATGCCTGGCATTCAATACGAACGTCGGCACAGGCATATGTTGCAACAAATGTTCGGCGGATAAATTTGGGGTCAACGGCTTTGTTCTCATATCGGATTCACACATAAAATCTACTCGCCTAAGGAAGCGCTGCATCGGTCCTTCGACAAACTAAGGAACGTGCATGAAATAATTTGAGCACGTCTTATTTTTCATTTTTTAACCATGAAGGACATGAAGCGGCATGAAAGGTTTAAGTCTTCATGTCCTTCATGCGCTTCATGGTAATTGCCTAAATTAATTTATGCACGATCCTAAGAGGCTGTTTAAAAATCAAAACGGTCGGTTAAACTACAGTAATTTTGGCTTAGGAGGGCTGGCGGTCGTATTTGACGAATTTAACCGATGAGCAATGGCAGTTATTCCAGACGGCTTTTCAAGGATTATGAGCGCTTAACCGATACGGCCGAGGTATTCATCAAAATTACCGAGGCACACCGTCTTTTACGAGGAATTTGTTAGGTTTTTAAACAGCTTCTAAAACTTCATCTCGCTTGGCATTACGTTAGTTTTCGGCCTGACAATCGTTCAAGAATTTGCAGTGGCGATCTTGACGGATCCAACATCGAAGTAACGGGCAAGTAAAAGGTTTGTTCCAAGAGGTACTGCCCCGACATGACGGCGTGTGACACTTGGTCGGTAAATGCGATCCATGTACTGCCCGGAGGGAACTCAAAATCGATTTGATTCGCGCTCGACTGATAAGCCAGATCCGCTTTCATACGGTCATGTAATTGCAGCATAAAATGGTCGTAGACGCTACGCCGACTCTTGGTGATCCCGCACCATTGAAACAGTCGGCTGCTGCCCCAAACAGGGCCGGGCATGGAAGGCAGAAAACGCTTAGCGATGTACTCAAATGATTCGCCAAGCCGCCAGTGGCGACACTTTCCATCGGGATTTACATTGCTGAAAACACGCAGGATTCTCTTGCCCTGGACAGGCGCCGAAGGAAAACTGTCGACGTGCAATCGCGTATCGTCTTTTCGCCACGAAGTCTGCCGTCCGGCAACCTCTACTTATAACGGAGTGTGTACACGCCAATAAGATTACCACTTTCTTAAAAATGCATAGCCTAACAGCAGGCTATTCTTCCGAAGAGCTTACCGTTTTGCGAACCGCCGTTAATGTAACCGGTGCGGCTACCTAATGATTGGAGCGTGACCCGTTGCGGACAACGATACCGGCTGAGGTAATCTTTGATAAAGCGCCACCGGATTTCCGTCCAAAGCTGTAAGGGCTTTATTTAACGCCGCCCGGTCAAATTCAGGCGGGTTCTGCGCCGGGGCGCTTGCGGTCATGGCGGCTTTTTGAATAAGCTTTAACGCCGTATCGACTTTTTGAGCCAACGTTGTTTCCTCGCCTTCCAAATCGGGATGCGCTTCGATGTAAAGCGTATTGTCCAGCCATCCGACCTTGATCGGTTGCTTAACGATATAGACAGGCGTTCCTACCGGAACCGAATTGTATAAGGCCTCAATATCTTCAGGGTACATCCGCACGCAACCGTGCGTTATCTGCATGCCGATACCGTAAATTTTGTCGATATCGGTACCGTGTATCAGGTAGCCGCCGGGAACGGCCAGATGCATCTTGTAGGCGCCCAGAGGATTATGGGGACCCGGTGGAACCACCGCAGGCAGCGGATCGCCATTTGCCGCATGTTCGCGCCTGATCGATTCCGGCGGATGCCATGCCGGATCTTTGACTTTTTGCACAATACTGGTTTTACCCATAGGCGTTTTCCAGTCTTGTCTGCCTACGCCGTGAGCATAGGACATTACCTGTGGCGCGACCCCTTTCTGAACCGGCGGATAATAATACATGCGGTATTCGGCAATATTTAAGGTAATCCCTTCGTGCGGCGTATCCGGTAAAATACGTTTATTGGGTAAACGAACAATCTCGTCCTTTTTGATATGCCAGCGGTCGACGTCGGGGTTTAACCTCACTATTTCCGCTTGCCCCAGTAGAAAGCGCCTGGCCACATCCAGCAAGGTCTCGTCTTGTTCAGCACGTGTTAACGGCACATCGTCATGGAACTGGGTGATGACGCTGTCATTACTGTTTTCCGGCAATGCGTAGGTCGTGGCATGAGCAACACCGTTACCGGCGGACAGTAAAATCAAAACAGCAAATAGCGAACGAATTTTCATCATAATAATGTTCTCGGGTTCATTAAGGATCGTGCATGAAATAACTTGAGCAAATTTTATTTTTAAACCATGAAGCACATGAAGGATTTAAGTCTTCATGTGCTTCATGGTGATTGCTTAAATTAATTTATGTATGTTCCTAAGTAAGTGTTTAAAACGCTGGATAAATCAGGAAAACGCCCCAGGCCAGAAAAGCGACGCCGACCGCTTTGCAAATAAACTTTGATTGCAGCGGCATGGATTTCTCCGATATAACCAGCAAGGTTAGTAAAGCCATCCCCAACAGGTTCATCACGCCGACGGCAAACATGATCAGCATTTGCGCCCAGCAGCAGCCCAAACAGTACGCACCATGCTTCAGTCCCATCTTAAATGCGCCTGCCGCCCCCTCCTGCCATTCGGTTAATAAAAATCCCACCGGGGTTTTGCAGTATGTCAGGCAGGCATTCTTGATCGGCGTAAACTGGTAAAAGCCGGCCAAAAATAAAATACCGGCGGCTAATGCCGGGTTTTGGTTATCCATCATCGGCGACAACCAGGCCAGTCCATGCATTTGCCATTGCAGCAACGTTAACGCGCAACTGAATAATAACCATATTACCAGATAAGCCAAAATGAACAGGCCGGTCAATTGATAGGAAGGTTTATTTTGTTGCCTGCAAACCCGGCCAAAGGCCAGAATCATCGGGATCGCGGAGGGCAGCATCATGGCCGCCATCATGACGGCCCACATAAAATAAACTAAAGCGAAGTCTAGCAAATTCCACGCCGACAGCGTAGCGGGAGGCATCCACATACCCGACATCGGCTGGGACGCCATTTGCTCATGCTGGTAAAACAGATAGCCCCAGGCGGCAAAAATCACCGCCAATACATTGGCAACAATAAAACGCCCCATTACGGCTGATAAACAAAAGCGGAAAAATAACCGTTGCGCTCGGAAAATTCCCAGTTTTTATCGTAATCTTGGTATTGATATTTTTTCGATTTGGCGACAATTGAAGGATGACTTGTCACCACGCACAACGGCGGATTATTAATGGTTGCCGGCCCGCCGGTTATGCCTTGAATGCTTTCAATCTCGGCCTGGGCTATATTGGGAATAGTCACACACCGGGCGCCGCCCTGCCGCTGGTAATCGATTTTCACTTTTTTCACGCCTAAAACTTCACCGACAAAGCTCATTAAAATAGCGGGGTGTCCGCCTTGCCGGCCGCTAAAGATTTGCACCAACGCATCAAATTGACTGTCATCGGCCCGCTCGTCGACATATAACGCCGCTTGCCAGTTGCCGTCTTTCATATTCCCCGGCGAATAGCACGCCATCGCAACATTCAAACCATCCAGCGATTTTCCATCCAGCTGCCCCTGGTCGATATGCCATGCCGCCAACAGCTTACAATCGCCTGTTGTAGGCGGTTGCAGCCATACGCAAGGACAGGCTGTTTCACAGTTGCAGGTTTCAAAATAACTGCCCTGCAACATCCAGTTTTTGATTTCCGACATAGTATTTCCTAAAACGGTTCTTTAAACGGTCTCAAATCCAGTTCATGAGTCCATGCGCTGGGGTGTTGTTTGTGCATGGCCCAATAGGTTTCGGCGATGGCGTCCAATTGCAGCAAGCCGTCCTTGCCTTTGGCTTTAACATAGTCCGGGAACTGGTTTTCCGCCCGTTCGCCGTCAATCACGCCGTCAATGACCGCATGAACCACATGAACGCCCTGCGGCGAAAACTCTCTGGCCATGCCTTGCGCCAACGCCCGTAAACCCGCTTTCGCGGCCGCAAATGCGGTAAACGGCGGTTTTGCTCTGAGCGACGCCGTGGCGCCGGTAAAGAACAGCGTTCCTTTTTGCCCGTCCTTCATTGCCTTAACCGCTTCCTTGCCGAAGAAAAAAGCGCCCAGGCAGTTTTGCTGCCAAAGCGCGGTAAAGGTTTCCGCATCCGTTTCCAATAACGGCGACGGGATATTACTGTCCACATTATAAGCGGCAATATCGATACGGTAAGCATCCAGTTGGGCTATTTTGAATAAATGCGCGACGTCGGATTCAACGGTTGCATCGGCCAGCACGGTGGTGGCTGAGCCGCCTCTTTGCCTGATTCTTTCCGCGACCTGTTGAAGCTTGTCTTCACTGCGGCCGGCTATATAAACATGTAGACCTTTTGCTGCAAAATATTTGGCGAGTGTCGCGCCCAAGCCACGTTCCGGGCCTACCCCGATAATAACGGCTGAACATTTTTGCTCCATGGTTAGTTTCCTAAATTGCACATCATTGAGAAAGAGCTAAAGGCTAAAGGCTAAAGGCTAAAGGCTAAAGGCTAAAGGCTAAAGGCTAAAGGCTAAAGGCTAAAGGCTAAAGGCTAAAGGCTAAAGGCTAAAAATTGAAATGCCCCTTAAACTTAAATGCAAGCTTTTTTCGCCCTTCGCCCTTCGCCCTTCGCCCTTCGCCCTTCGCCTTTTTAATCCGTGTTCTATTACTTTCTACCAAATATCAGCGAGAAATTATTGGCAGGCATATTAATCTGTTCTTTTAATTCCAGGCCATGATTTTCCGCAGCTTTTTTCAGGTCGGCCACATCTTTCAAGCCCCATTCCGATACACCCGCCGAACTCAATGTCTGATGAAACTCTTTATTGGAATCGGTGGTAAAGGTACCTTCTACTTGGAACGGGCCGTAAATCAGCAGAAAACCATCGTCATCCAGCAAGTTTGAGGCGCATTGCATCATGCCGTCGGCAATTGAAATAGGCGCTACCTGGAAAATATTGATGCAGAAAATTGCCGCAAATGAACGGGGCGCTCCGGCATTAAACCAGGTTTCAGGATTGGTTAAATCCAGATGAACGGGATCGGCAATATTATCGTTCTTGTGATCGATTGACAGTTTCTTGATGTTATCGAACACCTCTTGATCCTTGTCGGAAGGATGGAAATGCAAATGCTCGAAATGCGGCGCAAAGTAATTGATATGCATGCCGCTGCCGCTGGCCAGTTCCAGCACGTTTCCGGGATCTTGGGGCAATTTTTCTTTTAAAACGCCGAGCAACGGCTCACGGTTGCGGTTTCCGGCCCAGGCCACATACTCGCTTAATGGATGCGGATCTAAAGGTGGTTTGTCTTGACTCATTTTCAACTCCTCGTTGTTATTAGTTGCAATTCAGATGAGAGCAAGTGTTGTGCCAGTAATATTCGCTGATATTTTCACTAAATTACAATAACTTGAGTTTTGTCTTTACCGAATACAAGAAGCTGTGCTTCAATTATGGAAAATCAACTTCACAAAACATCATGAACAACAGCACTCTTTCAGATTTAACACCGGTTTTTTTCCTGCAAACCTTCATCCTTGAGCTGATGCATGCCAGCGAACAGCAGGGCCAAAAGCACTGCGAGCAATTGATCGAACACATCGCCAAAACCGCCGGGTGCTTTTTTGAAGAAACCTACCGGGAGGAGACCCATAACAGCGAACTGCTAGACAAAGACAGTTATACCGAACTGATCCTCGGCCTTAAAAACAATATCGGCGGCAAATTCTCGCTCGCTTCCAGCGACCAAGACTGCATTACCGTGACCAACAGCTGTTGTCCTTTTGGCGACCGGGTTACCAATTTTCCTGAATTGTGCAGAATGACGTCCAGCGTCTTTGGCGGCATCGCCGCCAGAAACTTCGGCTACGCCAAGGTTGAAATCAAACAAAGCATCGCCCGCCACGACGGCAAATGCGAAGTTTGCGTATACACCAACCCGGATGCGGCAAAAGACCGGCCTGGGACGGAATACACCGACACGACGCCGGTCAAGGAAATCCAGGATATTAATGAGCTGCACTCGCGCATTGAACAAAGCATGCAGCAGATTTGGCGGCAACAAAGCAAACAACCGGAAAAAAAACGCCAGCCTCCGGCGATTATCGCCAAATCGCCGGCCATGCAAAAAATCCTGCAATCGATAGAAGTGATTGCTCCGACACCGGCAACGGTGCTGATTCAGGGGCAAACCGGCGTCGGCAAGGAATTGATTGCACGCGCGATACATGCGATGAGCGACCGCTGCAACAACCCGTTTATCCCGATCAACTGCGGCGCAATTCCTGAAAGCCTGATCGAAAGCGCGCTGTTCGGGCATGAAAAAGGCGCGTTCACCGGGGCCATCGAAGTGCATCAAGGCTATTTTGAACGAGCCGAGGGCGGAACCTTGTTTCTGGACGAGGTCGATACATTGTCCCCCGCCGCGCAAACCCGGCTGCTGCGCGTACTTCAAGAAGGCGAACTGGAACGGGTTGGCGGCAAGCAAACCTTGTCGGTCGACCTGAGAATCATCTCCGCGACCAACAACAATCTGGAAGAACTGGTTAAACAAAACCTGTTCCGCAATGACCTGTATTACCGCCTCAATGTGGTTCGATTAAGCATCCCGCCGCTGGCCGAACGCCCGGAAGACCTGCCTTATCTGGTGCAATTGATTTTGCAGCGCCTCAGCAGGAAATATAACAAAGCAGTCGAATCGGTCAGCCGCGACGTCATGCAAAAGATTCGCGCCTATCCCTGGCCGGGCAATGTCCGCGAACTGGAAAACATCCTTGAACGCAGCATTTTATTTGCCCGCGGCAAAGAAATGACCCAACTGGATTTGGAACTTCCAACTGACTCGAACAACGCCGAACTATGGAAAGACATCAAGGAATACGCGATTGCCAAAGCCGAGCGATCATTTCTTGAAAGCTCTTTAAAACAACATCAGGGCGACATCAAGAAAACGGCGGAAGACATGGAAATGACGGCCCGCGCCGTCTACACCAAGCTGAAAAAGCATGAAATTAATTTGGCGGACTATCGCAGAGTGCGTCGCTAATACGTTCGGAAGATCACCCAGTCGCAGTATAGAGACGGCTTATTCAATCCAGCTTTGGACATTAATAATGCGTGTCGTAAAAGCGGCTTGCGCGACAAAATCGCAAAAGGCTTTATCGACTATCTGTTGTTCGGCGAGTTGTTGCAGGCTAAGGCCAGCATCAATAGCGGCTGACTTTATCAGGACAAGCTCGGTTGCCGAAAGCGCCCCAGCCAACCACGCCGCCAGGCTGTCCGAGGTTATATCCCAGCTTGGCTGCATGCCCGCATTATCGAGCTCAATAATATCCGGCGACCAAATGACGGTTTTTTGCCGGTTTAACTGTTGTTGAATCGCCGAAACGGTATGGGCAATAGCAAAACCGGGTTTAAGCCCTTTGAACAACAAGGCCATTTGCTGCATGGCCAACAGAGCCATGCGGTGCGCGGTGGTATCGTCGAATTGCCAGTGCTGCTGCGCGAGCCTGACTTGATCGGCAAACGCGCCGCCGCCGGGAACAATGACCGCCGCCCTGTCCTGGTAGTTTTTCTCCACCGCATCCAGGCAATCGACAAGGGCATCGGAGCGGGACAGGCTGCCGCCCAGTTTGATAATAATCATGTCATGTCAGCGGCGCATTACCTGACCGTAAAACGCTGCAATAAATCTAGCATGGCCGCCGCCTTGTCAAAACTCTCCTGGTATTCTTCTTCGGCTACGGAATCGTTGACGATACCGCCGCCCGCCCAGAAACGGATGGTGTTTTCCGAATGCACCAATGTCCTGATTGCAATATTGGTGTCCATGTTGCCGTTGAAACCGATGTAACCGATAGCGCCGCAATAAACGCCGCGCCGGTTGGGCTCGAGTTCCTCGATGATTTCCATGGCCCTGATCTTGGGTGCGCCGGTAATCGACCCGCCCGGAAAGCAGCTTTTTAATAAATCCAGCGCGTGCCGGTTATCCGCCAGCAGGCCTGTTACGGTGCTGACCAGATGGTGTACGGTGGCATAGCTTTCGACATCGAATAACTTCGGCACTTTGACCGAACCGCTCTTGCAGGTTTTACTGATGTCATTGCGCAGCAAGTCGACGATCATCAGGTTTTCCGCCCGGTCTTTGTTGCTGGCTTCCAGGTTTTTTATCTGCTGCTGGTCTTCCGCATAATCGGATTTTCTCGGCCGTGTTCCTTTAATGGGTTTGGTCTCGACCACGCCATCGGTCAGTTTCAAAAAACGCTCCGGGGATGAGCTTAAAATCTGCACTTCGGGCAGATTAAGATAGCAACTGAACGGGGCGGCGTTTAATTTCCGTAAGGTTTGATAGGCCGTCCACGGATCGCCCTCGCAACCTGCGACAAACCGTTGCGTCAGATTCACCTGATAACAGTCGCCTTCCTTAAGGTAATGCTTGATCCGGTTAAAGGCGCGAACATAGGCGTCCTTGTCCATATTGGACTTAATCTCGCCGACAACCTTAAACTCATGATCATCCTGTCTTGCCGGTAATTGGCTGAATTGCTTGATTAAGGACTGCCGCTTTTGCGGATCGCATTGGCCGACCCAGTAACTTTTCTGCCGATGATGATCGACGATAACCGCCCACTCGTAGATTCCCACCGCCATTTCGGCAATATACTCTTCATCTTGGGCAGTTGTCGGCAAGACTTCCAGCCGGCGGGCTAAATCATAGGAAAAATAGCCGATGGCGCCGCCGTTGAAGGGTAAATCATCCAGGCCTGTTTCCAGCTTAACGTTTGAAAATGAACGAAGCTGCTGTTTAACCAAATCGAACGGGTTCTCAGTTGATTTTAGAGTTATGCCATTGCAGGTAATCTCGGTCATCTCGCCGTGTGTAACCAGGGTGCATACCGGATCAGCCGCAATAATATCGTATCGCCCCTGATTGCTATGGGGAAAACCGCTATCCAAAAAAACAGCCCAAGCCTTGTCTGCACAAATGGAAAACAGCTCTGCACTGTCGGAAAAATAAGGAAGAGAGACGATAAGTTGATTCGGTGACGGCATTTAAAGGGCTAATCTGATTGAGGAGTGATTGTAATGCGTGTTGTATCGGGACTGTTTAAAGGCCGGTAGAAGACGAGACTTTTTGAGCCCCATCTTCTACAGCAATCATTTGCTTATAAACTGCCCAAATGCACGACTGCCTTCGCCGGTTGTAATGGTATCAATCACTTTCAAGGTTCTGGCGTCGATCACCGAAACATTGCCGTCAAACCAGTTAGCGACGTAGACATGCCGGTCATCGGGATGGGTACTGACGCCTTCGGGCTTTTCGCCCACCTTAATCAGGGCGATTTCCTTTAAGGTTTCCGTATCGATAACGGAAACCGAACCGTCATCCTGATTGGTCACCAACAGTCGGCTGTCATTAAGCGCCAGCGCCGTTGCATAAGGCAGCATGTTGACTTTTACGGTGGCAATAGGCTTCATCCTGGCTGTTTCCACAACCGTCACATCATCGCTTTGTACATTGGCGACATAAATGCGTTCGCCTCTGGCATCGATGGTGAGTCCAAACGGATGCGTCCCAACCTGCGCGGTTCTTTTAACGTCCAAGGTCTTCAAATCGATCTGGGAAACCGAATTACTGATCCGGTTGGCGACATAGAGCCAGCGGTTATCGGGACTGACAACCAAGCCTGACGGTGATTCGCCGACGGCTATCGTACTCAGTATTTGCAGACTGTTCGCATCGATAACCGAAACGGTATTCTTATACCAATCCGCCACATAAATCCGCTTGCTATCGGGGCCTACAGCAATACCCAGGGTGCCGTCATTGACCGCAACAGTGGCGATGACTTCGCGTTTTGTTGTGTCGACAACGGCAAAGCCTTTGGCTTCCGGCGTACTGACATAACAATGCTTGCCGTCAGGAGCAACCGCAATTCCTGCCGGCTTGCCGGGAACGGCAATCGTATCGACCACTCGGGCCGTTGCCGTATCGATAACAGATACGCTGTCGGCCAATTGGTTGCTGATGTAGGCAAAAGGCTGGGCTGCCAGCGGCGTAGATAAAAAGGCTGTAGCGATGTAAATCGCTACAGCCTTATTGCCAAGGATGGTGTGTATGCCACTAGCCAGCCGGGAGCTGGCGTGGCGATAGTTCACAGGGAACACTCGCTAAACCTTACTTTTCAGCCAATTTTTTCAAGTTAATCAATCCTGTTTCCAACATAGCTTTCACTGCTGTGTTAGCGGCTTCTTCGTTCATTTCTTCCGGCGGGTTGTTGTTCATGTAGGCACGGTAGTAACCGGCTTTCCAGATAACCTCGGTGCTGCCGCCTTTATCGGCCAATTCGATGCTCGCTGCGTAATCATTTACCGGTAACGCTGGAACTTTTTCTTCAGCACCGGCATGAGTGATCGATTTAGATGAACTCATTTCAGTGATTTTGTATGCATAAGACATTTTCGCGTCGTCATGCTTTTTTAATTCTTCCGTAATCGTGCCGCCGTCTTTTAAGGTCAAAACACGAATCGCGCCTTTTGTATTGTCGCCCTTAACGGTTGTGTTAAAAACTTCAGGATGCCAGGACATATCGCCATAATTTTTAATAATAGCCCAGACTTTTTCAGCGGGTGCATTGATGGTGATTTTCTCTTCGGCTTTTTGACGCACAGGGCCATGAGCGCTGACCATTGAGCTAAAAAAGAACAGCAAAACTGAAACAAATAAAGTGATTTTCTTCATATTAACTTACCTTATGGGAACATTAAAAACTAAAACTCGCATTATATGACAACCAAGCGCCGCAAGCATCAGCTTAGCGTGTTAAAAACGCAATATTAAGGAAACAGTCCTGACAAAACTCAGTCTCGCTTTTTATTACCGCGCTGTTGCTGTGTGCTGTTATTAACGACTAGAGCCAAAGGTGACTATTCAATAGAACAAGGGGATAAAAGCTGAACTTTATAAATAAAGTGTACTCCCCTGCAGTCATTGCGAGACTACAGGGGAGCTGTGATGGTGATTATTTCAAATTAGAACAATCGGCATAAGTAGGATGCACGGTAACCATGGATACTGTCCGATGACTCTGGTCGCGTACATTGTCAGGCCCATGAGCTTCACCTAACATTTTTATATTCAATTGTTCCAACTTGGCGCCATGCTTGATCAGCTGATCCCTGACATAGGCGGCTCTTCTTTCCGATAGATGTTGATTACTTGCAGCACTACCAACCGTATCAGTATAAGCGTTTACTTCGGCGGTAACTTCGGGATGCGTTTCCAGATATGATCCTAAGATAGCAATTTCATGCTCATCAGATTTATAAGGTACCGCACTGCCATCTGCGAAAAATACGGCGGAATATTGGGCTGAAACCGATCCATCCTTAAGATGATTTTGACTATGAACCTGCGTTAACCACTGGCACATCTCTTTTTCCGACGCGAGCCGGTGTTCCGCAGCTTCACGAGCCGCATCCAGGGCTTTTTGCCGGTCATTGATATTCCAGTAATGATCTTTTTTCCAGTGAGCTAAAGCTTCGTCGGCCTCTTCGAGTTTTTCCTCGGCTATCTCCTCATGCATGATAGCTTGGCGGTAATGACCGGCATTAGCGGCATCAATTCCCGCAGTTAGCGCCGGAATATCTTTCTGTGCTGGCGCACTGCAAGCGGCAAGAGCTGCGACTAATACGGCGAACGGCACGTAAATACATTGTTTGTTCATAACTTTATCCTTTTTCAATCCTAATCACACGTCACCTTCTCGCGAATCGACGCACGATTATATTTAATGGGTCAATGGTTATTCGCCGTCATCTAACGGTCCGTAGGTAGTCCAGTATCCCGGCACATGAAGACCAAAATAACGGCTATCTTCACTAAACCGGTTCCATACATAAGGCGGAGTAATAAAATCATCTGAAGGGATAGGTGCAGTAATCAATTCCACTACACCCACAGTCGTCCGGTTGACAGTCTCTATGACGCCACGCAACAACCCCCATGTTATTCCGACGAAAACATTTTGATCGTGACTGATATTGATAATGTTTTTCGGTATCTCGACAACACCAGTCGTTGTATTAGCTAGTCCCTGACCTATTTTAGAGCCCACGCCGGATAGATAACTCTCATCCGCATAAGCCGCTCCTGTTGACAATAATGCGCTGCAAAGTACACAGGCAGTGAAGAGGTTTTTCTTATTCATTATTGATTCCTCATGAAATGTTTAGTCCACAGGGTTTTTATAACCTTAACCGATCCGGTCATAAATCTACCCCAAAAAGGCTGGCAAGGGGATCAAAACTTAAAATTCCCTTAAGGCAACGGTATCCCAACAGTTTTGTAATGTCAAATATCCACACAGAATATGTGGACCAGTAATTAAAACCAATTGGATAGGAATTAACCTATGCCAAAGATTTGCCTTCAATAATAGCCAGCCTGTCAGACTCTATCCCTAATAACAACTCGCCTTTTAACAAACCTACCAATTCCCTACCGGCCATTTTGAAGCGCCAGCCGTGCAAAAGCGGACATTCATCATCGTCATTGAACAGCAACACTTCCAGGTCTTTGCGCGTTGCAAGAATAACCGGATTTAACGAATTTTCTTCGGCGCGTATTCTGACCAGCGCCGTTAAAATATCCAATATCGCTTCTTGTTGCTGAGTTTTTTTAGCAGGCCGGCCTTTTTCATTTAGGGGTATAGGGGGGCGATTCTTGGCCGCAGTGATGAGTTGACACAGTTCTGTACCATAACGGTTGACCACGCGTTCATTGATGCCCCGAACATTGGCCAAGTCGCCAACGGCTTCCGGTTGCAGCTTGGCCATATCGAACAGCAACTCATCGCGCAACAGCCAGCTCTTGGGACGATCTTCAGACTGCGCGGTTTTTTCCCGCCATTCGGCCAACGCTTGAACTATTGATAATTGCCTGCCGGTCAGTTTATTTTTGCCTTTAATTTTCAACCAGGCTTTCTCGGGCTTTACCTCATACAAATTCGGATTTTCCAGCTCAGCAAAGTCCCGCTCCAACCAATCAGTACGTCCCAGTTCGGCTAATTTCTGCAACATCATTTGATAAATCTTGCATAAATAAATCACATCATCCGCAGCGTATTGAATTTCCGCAGCTATCAGCGGCCGTTTGGTCCAATCGGCTCGGGTATGCGCCTTGTTTAAATTCACGTTCAACAGGCTCGAGACCAGCATCGCGTAGCCTGGATTCTCCTGAAAACCCAGCAACGGTGCAGCTATTTGGGTGTCGAATAGCGGCGCAGGTATCCTCCCGGTCAATTGATAAAATATCTCCAAATCCTGTCGGCAGGAATGAAATACTTTTACGATGGAGGGGCTGTATATGACTTCAAAAAGGATGTCCAACGACGGTAATGCTATAGGGTCAACGCACGCCACCCATTCCGGTGTCGCTATTTGCAGCAGGCAAAATTTCGGATAATAGGTTTTTTCGCGCAAAAACTCTGTATCAAGAGCCAACCAGGGCTCTTTTTTAATCTGTTCACACAGCTTAACCAGCTGATCAGGGGTATTGATATATTGTATGTTTGTCATAGTGTTAAACGAGCAGTCAGTAACGCACCGTAAAAATCATGCCTTTCACGGTTAATGGTGGTTTTTCATTTTAGTGATAAGATTTGTTTCTTTGTCTTCACTTACCTATGCGATTTTGTATTATTCCGGTTACCGCTTATCAGCAGAACTGTTCCTTGCTGATTTGCGAGCAGTCTCATAAAGCGGCCATCGTTGATCCCGGCGGTGATATTGATATGATTCTAAAAATCATTAACAGGGAAAATGTATTACCCGAATCGATCTTAATCACTCACGGCCACCTTGATCATATCGGTGCCGCTGCTGAACTGGCGGCTTTGCTTTCCATCCCCGTCATAGGGCCTCATCAAGACGACCAATTCTGGATTGACGCCATTCCCGAACAATGCCGGACTTTTCGCTTCCCGGCCTGTGATTCATTTACACCGTCCCGCTGGTTAAGTCAGGGTGATATTGTCAAGGTTGGCGAAGAGATACTGGACGTTTTTCACTGCCCTGGACATACACCGGGACATGTGGTTTTTGTTCACCGCAACACAAAACTGGCTATAGTCGGCGATGTGTTATTTAAAGGCTCAATCGGTCGAACCGATTTACCGAAAGGAGATTTCAATACCTTGATTAATTCAATCAAAAATAATCTATGGCCCTTGGGTAAAGAGTTTTCTTTTATTCCCGGTCACGGCCCGATGTCTACTTTTGGGGAAGAAATGCGCAGCAACCCTTTCGTCGGCAACGCCTCCCTCATCGACTGAAGCGCCTTGCCTCTGTCTCCTTCGTAGCCGGCGGAATTTAACGCTATCTCTAGTCGATCAGATTAACGCCAATTTATTCAGCTCCGCCATTATCAGCTTGGGGAGTACGCGGTTTCCCCCTCCGCCCCCGGTAGTTGCCGCGTTTTTTATGACGTGCTTTTATCCGTTTTATATCCAGCTTATGCTGATTGATTTCCACTGCTTTTAAATGCTGGAATATATCCGGCGGCATTTCATCAGGCAACTCAACCAGCGTGTAATCACCTTGAATATTAATATTGTTGATATTGTTTTTGTCGACCCCGGACTCCTCAATCAACACCTTCTTAAGCTCTTCCGGGGTAATCTGATGTTTACATCCGACATCCAAACGATAGCGCACCATTTTAATGCCCGGTTGGGTTGCGGCAGCATTTATTAGCCCCTTATCCGCATCATCCTTTTTATTTTTGCCGTTCATCCCAATTCCGATCTTGAAGCGCTAACCGCACAACACTGTTTCAAAGCCTGTCTTGATAGATTTCCACAAAAGCCTCATCGCGCAATCTGCGCACCCAAAGCTCTGTTTCTTCCTCAATTTTCCGTTTGCGGATAGCATCTCTGACCAGGTTCTTTTTGAACTCATCACTATCATCCTTATTTTCCCGGCCTAAAACCTGAATCATGTGCCAACCGAACTGCGTTTGTACAGGATCGCTAACCTCGTTAATGCCGAGTTTTGCCATCGCGTCTTCAAACGGCTTAACCAAATCCCCCGGCCCCACCCAATCCAATGAACCGCCTTTTAATGCAGAACCTTTATCGTCTGAATGCGCCCGTGCCAAAGCAGCAAAATCATCGCCATCGGCAATACGGGTTTTTAATGCCAGCAAACGTTTTCTTGCTTCGGCATCGTCAACCAATTCATTGGTTTTAATTAAAATATGTCGAACCTTGGTTTTGATGATCATATGATTGTCCGTGCCTTTTAGCTCTAGTACTTTAATGATATGAAAACCGCTCGGACTGCGTATCGGCTCAGACACATCGCCCTGCTTCATCTGACTGACCTCATTAACAAACAGGGTTGGTATTTCACTCTCGGTACGCCAACCCAAATCGCCCCCCTTCAGGGCATTAGCGTCATCGGACTCACTGATCGCTGTTTGACTAAAGTCTTGTCCTCCCCGCAAGCTCCCGACAATATCTTCGGCCCTGCTCATCGCTCGCTGTATCTCTGCCGATAACGCACCTTCCTTAACCGCAATCAATATATGTCCCAGATGGTATTGGGTGGCCGCTTCGCCTATTTTATCCTGGGTTTCCATATAATGTTCGACCTCACGGTCGGTAACCTTAATACGTCCGCCTATCTCTCTACTACGCAATTGATTAATGACGATTTCATTGCGGATACTATCCAAAAAGCTTTGATAGCTCATGCCCTGGCTTTCCAGCTCTGTCCTGAATTGATCCAGCTCCATGTTGTTTCTTCGGGCTATATCGGCCGCCGAGCTGTTGAGCATTTCTTCGCTGACAGTAATCCCCGCTTTTTCCGCTAATTGCCGCTGGAGTTTATCGATAATCATTTTTTCCAGCACTTGTTTGCGCAGCACATACGCGGGCGGGAGCGTGGCGTTACCTTGCTGCATTCTTTGTTCAATGACGGCCACTTCCTTTTGTAACTCTCCTTCAAGAATAACGTCATCTTCAACCACAGCGATAATGGTATCAAGAACTTCGGCATGCACTGGAAAACTGCCGAACAGTAGATTGCATAACAGCGCCGCTATAATGGCTATTTTGATATTTTCTTGTTTAATCATTTTTCGGTGCCTGATAACCATAAATTTGCTGCTGAAAAAACTCCTCCAGTTTTGTCCCGATACCGGTCAATCCTTTTAGTTCAATCTGAAAAAACACACCCGTCTGGGGTATGCCCGTCACATTGAGGGCAATTGGCGCGTTCGGATTATTTGGGTCTGAATTAATACCGATACCACTAATCCAGCGCCGTCCAATAACACGGAAACGCCAACAACAATTTTCTTTTTCCGCGCCAATAAAACTTTCCTGAGTGTTATTGTTCAGCAATGAATAACTCCAACGTCCAACAGCAGACCAATCGTTATAAATCGGCCAGTGGAAGGAAACGTCACTATTAACAATGTCATAAGGCCTTAATCCTGAAGCATCTGGATAAGTTGTATTTTTCCTGTAACGATAACCGAGATTAATAATCTCACCAGGCTCATTCTGGTAATGTATCCCGAGGTTCTGCCTGACAACCCGATTCAGATGAGGATTCCATTGCGCCCCTGAGCTAACCGATAAATGATCTGTCAATTCAAAGTTGAGATCAGTCACCAGATTCGAGAACCTATCGGTATCCGGGAAATAGCCTGGCAAAGATTCCTGATAGCCCGGCAAATTAACCTTCCTATCCTGAAAATAAGCAATCTGACCCACACTGAGCTTTAACTTTTCTCGACCGGATTTAGTATCGACCAGACGCGTTGTTAAGGCCGCCGTTAGCTGGTTAGCATCCTGCACCCTATCCCCGCCGCTAAAGCGGTTTTCCAAAAACATGCTGTTAAATGAAAAATCAGTTAACCCGGTATCGAAAACGGGGATACCACTCTGATCAGTCCTGGGGATATACAAATAAAACAATCTGGGTTCAAGCGTATGCAGATAAGATCTATTAGAAAAGTTCACGTCCTTTTCTAAATACAGGCCGCTATCTGTAGAAAAAATCGGCATAGTTCTTGACATGCTGCTCGGAGCTAATGCAGCACTGTCTTTTGGGTTACTTAACGAATATTGGGTATGCTGCAAGGAGAGCTTGGGTATTAAAAACGCACTGGCAGTTTGCAACGGAAAACTGACTGACGGCCTAACACCGGCCCGCTGACCGTTCAGCAATGTGCTATGTTGAAAATATACATATTCCGTATCCATCGCCGTATTCAACGGCATAAAATCGAATGCATGATTCAAATTCAAATTAACTCGCGGCAGCGTCCGATACGGTAATCCCGCATCGTTTATCGCTTGGTCAATCGATTCATAACTGGTCGCAGTGCCTCTTAATGAAACGCCTGTGTTTGCATAATTCAGACTACCTTGACTTACAAGATAGCTGTTGTAAGTGGACATACTCAACGCATTGCCCAAATCGATAAAATAATTTTTATCCGACACCTTGTTTAAATTCAGGTTTGAACTGATATGAGGTGTAAATTGGCTGGCATCCTTAAATCCTACCAAATAACGGGATGTATTGAGTAGACTGTCACGGGGCATATATTCCAGATCCACATTCCCTTTTGACATTTCCGTCAGATAGCGGAATTCCCCACCCAATAAAGCGCCCCTATTTGAAAGATACCGGGGCCGTATAGTTGCATCATAATTAGGCGCTATATTCCAGTAATAAGGCATTTCCAGCCTCAAACCGCCTCGTTGCGTATTGCCGAATGAAGGCGCAAGAAAACCGGAAAGCCGTCTGTCATCAATCGGAAACGACATATAAGGCGAATAAAACACAGGCGTGCCTTTAAACTCAACCCAGGTATTTTTAGCGGCGCCTTGCCCGGTCACTTTATTCATCTTCAACTCACTCGCATGCACGACCCAGTCCTGATTGCCGGGGCGGCAGCTGGTATAAGCAACGCTTTTATATCTCGTCAGACTCTTGCTTTCCCGATAAATCGTTTTCGCCCGCCCCCTGAGCGGCGTAGCCGGAGAAATAAACAAGGCCTCCCTCAATTTGGCTTGATCGGCAGCCATGTCAAGGGATGCAGACTGGCTATGCAGAGCCAGTTCATCGTCGCTGTAATAGACATTACCCTCTAAATCCAATGCCTGAGAAACCGTGTCATAACTCGCTTTATGAGAAACCGAACTCTGATCCGCACGGGTCATTTCAACATTACCGACATAGCTGTAGATTTCGTTATCGAATATTTCCGCATAATCGGAATTAATATCCAGCGGCGATACGTCCCTCAAATCCTTTCCAGGCACAAAACTGGGCTTGGCGCCCGCGGGCGCCGCGCAGTTCTGCCAGGGATCATACTTCAATTGCGATTTAATGTTTTTAAACGTCTGCTCTTCGCCGTGGTCAAACGCCGGAGTCAGCAAACTGATGGCGGGCTCTGGTATTTCAACAATCCGCGCCTGCCCCTTGGGATCTTCGCCGACCAGCTTACAATCCCAGTTTTTGTCTCCCGACTTGGCGTCGCAGGTCCAGCCTGGACGGTTGGTTTCAGTTTGAAGCGATCTTTTTGGAGAACCGTCTGGCGACAAGGCGACTTGTTTAAGCTCTACATTAGCTTGTCGCGTGTCTTTGTCTGACTTGGTGCTGACCGGAAGTTTGGAAGCGGCAGCTTCCTGCTCAGTCTTTTTAACCGGGACCGGCTGTTGCTTGACGCCCCCCGGCTCTGCGACAACAGCCGGCGGAATATTCTCAATAGGCTCCGAACGAAACGGCTGTTTCTCTTTAACAGGCGTCTCCTTGGCAGTCTCTACGGGCTTGACATCCGTAGGCGCCGTTGCCCGCGCAGGTTCGGGTACGGAGCTTGCGGTTGGAGCGCTTGGCTTTACCGCGTCGGTTTTATCCACAGGCTTTTTTTCACCGACACAAACCCACTCATTGCTATCCTTGTTTTGCACACAATTCCAGAGTGCTTCACTAGCGATGCTGAAAGGCGCATAAATGGAAGGTAAAAAAAACAGTATTAAGCGGCGGCGCATAGATGGTATAAGTTCAGTAGCGTAATGGATCAAAAATCGAATAAAATGCCGGGCGCTAATTTTACCTTACTACCCCACCATTATACTAATCTATCCTAAACATCATGATGCCTGAAGACTTAAGAACAATGTTAATGTTCGACTGGCTTGAAAACGATTTGTTGCTCACCATCACCGCATGTGCGCCCGCTTCCAGCGATGCCAGTTTTCGACGTTACTTTAGAGTCCGGGTTTCAAATGACGGCATGGATGCAGGAGCCGTTAACAAACAGCAGTTTATCGTCATGGACGCTCCCCCAACCAAAGAAAACATTGAACCCTTCATTAGAATCGCCAAGCTGCTGGCGCAATCCCGGATCAACGTCCCGAACATTTTCCATCAAAACCTGACTGACGGATTTTTACTGCTGGAAGATTTCGGCAGCCAGTGTTTTCTGGACCGGCTTGATGCGGCCACTGCCGCCGACTTATATCAAACCGCTTTCGACAGCTTATTCAAACTGCAAACCCTGACACCGGTACAAAACGCAGGGCTGCCGCATTACGACGAGCCGCTGCTGCGCAGAGAACTGGCTATTTTTGACGAATGGTTTTTAGGCCAGTTATTGGATATTCAAATCCCCGCAGCGGTTTGGGAACCGGTCCGCGCCGTTCTTACAGCATCGGCTCTGGAGCAGCCCAGCACCTGCGTACATCGGGATTACCATTCCCGCAACCTGATGGTTTTAGACAGCGATTCGCCCGGCGTGATCGACTTTCAGGACGCAGTAATCGGCCCGATCACCTACGACCTGGTGTCATTATTACGCGATTGTTACATAGCCTGGTCTGAAGCCCAGGTTAAACAATGGCGGAATGGCTATTTTGAGCGTCTACGGCAGGCCGGGCTTGTTCACTGCGGCCCCGCCCAATTTAAACGCTGGTTTGACCTGATGGGGCTACAGCGCCACCTTAAAGCCATCGGCATTTTCTCCCGCCTGCATTTGAGAGACGGCAAGTCCAACTATCTTAACGACATACCGCGCACCCTGAACTATGTCACCGCCGTTTGCGCGACATACCCCGAGCTTGCCGAATTCAACGACTTCCTGCACGATCATGCGCTGCCTGCGCACGGCAAATGCTCAGCACCTGTGTTGAGCGCAGTCGAAGTACCTGTACTGAGCAAAGTCGAAGTATGAAAGCCATGATATTAGCGGCGGGGCGCGGCGAAAGAATGCGTCCGTTAACCGACCACACGCCCAAACCCTTGCTTCAAGCCGCCGGAAAACCGCTGATCGAACATACAATCACTCAACTGGTAGCCAACGGTTTTAACGATATAGTCATCAATCATGCCCATCTGGGACTGCAAATAGAAGACCGGCTGGGTAACGGCCATCAGTTTGGCGCAAACATAAGCTATTCACCGGAAGGCGAACATGCATTGGAAACGGCCGGCGGCATTATTAATGCGCTGCACTTATTAGGTGACGAGGCGTTTCTGGTGGTCAACGGCGATATAGCGACAGACTTTCCTTTTGCCGAACTCAAAAACCTGGCTGTCGATTTGGCCCACTTGGTTCTGGTCGATAATCCGGCGCATAATGCACAAGGCGACTTCGGCCTGGACAAGGACGGACTGCTCGTTTCCAGCAGCGCTGAACGATTCACCTTTAGCGGCATCGGACTGTATCGCCCGGAACTGTTCCACAACAGACCTAAAGGCCCCAGCAAGCTTGGGCCGTTATTACGCCGGGCCATGACAAGCGGCCGGGTTTCAGGACAGAAAACGGACGGCTTCTGGATGGACATAGGCACACCGGAGCGTTTGCAAGAACTGGACTTTTATTACACCCAACAAAGGTAAAGATCATGACTGACCACGTTTACAAAAAAATAGAACTGACCGGCTCTTCAACCATCGGCATGCAGCAAGCTATCGAAAACGCCATCGGCAAGGCGTCAAAAACCATCCACGACATGCGCTGGTTTGAAGTCGTCGAAACCCGCGGCCACATAGAAAACGGCAAAGTCGCACACTGGCAGGTCACCGTTAAAATCGGCTTTGCGCTGACTGAATAAACTCAATCGCCGATGAACAAGCAACCGGACAAAAGCCCCAATACCGTATGGCACCGTGCCACCGTCACCCGGCAACGCCGCGAACAAAAAAACGCGCATAAATCGGCAGTGCTCTGGTTTACCGGCCTGTCCGGTTCCGGCAAATCGACGCTGGCCCATGCGGTAGAGGAAGACTTGCATCAATACGGCTTAAACACGTTTGTTTTGGACGGCGACAATGTACGTCACGGCTTGTGCAGCGACCTCGGCTTTAGCGATAAAGACCGCAAGGAAAACATCCGCCGCATCAGCGAAACCGCCAAACTGCTGCTTGAAGCGGGCGTAATAACGCTGACCGCGTTCATTTCTCCGTTTAAAACGGAACGCGCCATAGCAAGAAGCCTGATGCCGGATGGCGATTTTATTGAAATCCACTGTTTTTGCCCGTTACCGGTTTGCGAACAACGCGATGTCAAAGGCCTGTATAAAAAAGCCCGGCTAGGTGAAATCAAGGAGTTCACCGGCATATCCTCGCCTTACGAAGAACCGGAAAATCCTGATTTAAGAATCGACACCAACCTGCTTACGCTCGAAGAAAGCGTACAGCAGGTCATATCACTGCTACGCGCTCGAAATATCCTGCCCGCAAAGGAATGAACCATGAACTTCGATGTCTTTAATGGCGATGCCGACGGCATTTGCGCCCTGATTCAACTACGCCTCGATCAACCGCTGTCAGCGAAGCTCGTCACCGGCATCAAGCGCGACATACAGTTACTGGATAAATTCAGCGTAAGCTCCGGCGATCGGATCACGGTACTGGATATTTCCCTGCAAAAAAACAGCGCGCGGGTTAACGAGTTTTTAAATCAGGGCGCACATATTTTTTATGTCGATCACCACCAACCCGGTGATATTCCGAAACATCCCCATTTAAAAGCGTTGATTAACACCGACAGCGCGGTCTGCACCAGCCTGTTGGTTAATCAGCACCTGAACGGCAAATACCCGTTGTGGGCCATAACCGCAGCTTTTGGCGACAATTTAAACCGCAGCGCCGAACAGCTGGCCGCAACCCTGAATCTCAACCCAACAGAACTCGAAACCCTGAGAGACCTGGGCATCTACATCAACTATAACGGTTACGGCAGCTGCATAGCCGACCTGCATTTCGCCCCGGACGCACTGTATCGGGAAATGGCGGAGTTCCAATCCCCTTTTGACTTCATCAGCGGCAACCATGACATCTTTACGCAACTGAAACAGGGCTACCAGGAAGACATGGCGAATGCCGAACTCATCACCCCGGAATACCAAAGCAACGCCGTCGCCGTCTTCATACTGCCGGACACCATCTGGGCAAGACGCGTTAACGGCGTTTTCGGGAATTCCCTGTCCAACCTTCACCCGGCCAGAGCCCATGCGGTCATCACCCATAACAGCGACAACAGCTATCAGGTCGGCGTCAGAGCGCCGCTATGCAACAAAACCGGCGCCGACGAGCTATGTTCAGCCTTTCCGAGCGGCGGAGGGCGCAAAGCCGCGGCGGGCATCAATCATTTGCCCGGCGATCAGCTGAGTATTTTCATCAAAAAGTTTGAGGATTTTTATTCCTGAGTAGCTGTTACAATGCGGGTAAAAGGCTTACTTTTTAAATTGAACACAACGGAACGCCGATAACGCGGATGAATAATTTTTAGCCTTGCTTAAACCGTTATCGCCGTTCTATTTTTGGCCACTGAATAATAACTACAATCTTAAAGACCGCCGGAATCGATACGCATGAACTCACTGACCGCCCCCTCCCACCCTGCCCCATCCCTCTCTGATCGACTGGAACAATTACAACATATCAACCTGCAACTTGCCGCGCTGGGCCAGCCGACTTGCGAAGTCGAAAACGACCCGCAATACCTCAAGATTGCCGGCGGTTTGTTAAAAAATTATTTCCAGCAACGCCGCCTGCTGGCGCTGGCCAAATACCGTTGCCCGGCCGACCAACGCATACAGGATTTTCTTAACAGTTACCTGGTTGAAAACGGCATAGCCGAAGCTGTCAACTTGCCGGGCGAAACCTTTGTACTGGAACAAAAAGGCCTGGCAAGGGAACTGTCCCTGCCCTTCCAGCATAACGAATTTCATTCGGCTTATATCGACTCTTACCGGATACAGCAAGGCGTGCTGCATAACCCGAAAAATGACCGCCGCACCACCAAAGGCGTGTTCCATATCGCCGCAGGCGGTCTTCCTGTTCCGGCCGATAAAAACGAAGTACCGGTGACGGCTTACGCGGCGCTGCTCCGCACTGCGCTGACGCCTCCTTCCGATCTTTTAAGCCTGCCGTTTACCGGCGGCCAAGCCAACGCCGCAAAACTCTGGGTATCGTCGCTGCTCAGACCTATCGTGAGCCCGGAAGTTTCCGCCGCCATGCCGGTCAAAACCATGGAAGTGCGGTTTTTTGCGCCCGGCGGACTGGTCGCCAACCTGGATTTTGTCGAATCGATTTTCGGCAACGCAGGCGACCCGTTCCTGCCCGAAAACGATGCCGCGCTGGACATTGAACACTGGACCGGACACACCGGCTGCATCATTCTTGCGCCGCACCTCGTTCATTGCCGGAAAAAGGATCTCGGCCTGCCGCATTTTGATGACGCGACCGAGCGCCAACGCAAAGACGGCATGTGCTGGCAAAACGCGGACGAGCTGTACAATAACGGCCAGCCCTTTAAGCTGGTGTGCCGCAACATGCAGGGGGTCATCGTCACCATCATCGCCGACAACTATTTCGGCTACAGCAAAAAGGAAATCAAGTCCCATATCAGCTACTCAGCCAACCTGTACGGCGGGGCTGAAGAAGAGCATTCGGGCGGCGCGCTGGCTTTCCCTAGGGTCATCCTCGGCGAAATCTTTTTGCCGCATACATCCTATATCGGCGAGCATTATTCTTTCGATAAAGTCTGCCGGCAACTGTCGTCGGTCATAGAGCCTCAAGACGAAGGCTATGCTGTCGACAAAAACTATCCCGACATCATTTATATCCCTAATTCGGCAAAGTTCGATATTCAACAGCAGCAAATCAGCTGGACGCATCACCGTAAACCGCAAACGCTTAAACTGCTGTTCGGCCAAACTTACGTTTATCCCAACGGCTTTAAAATCCACATGGAACGCCACCCTAATGCGCCCAGCTGGCGCTTGATCGGCACCCACCAGGAAGGCACTTTCTGCCACAAACCGAGCACCGTATCCGGGGGCGGCAAATCGGAGATTTCCAAATCGATTGCCGGAGCGATCATTTCCGGTCCTGTTTTTGTCGACGATTTCGATAAAGACATGGACATAGTCACCGCTATATTCAATCGCGATTATTCCACCCGCTTCCGCGATCCGGCCCTGCACGGCGTCGACCACCGACCCCTGCTCAGCAATGAACGCACCCTGGGCTCGGTGATCAAACTTTTGACGCCGTCCGAAACCCAATTTTCGGACGCCCACAACCAGTGGTTGGCAACCATACCCCAGCATATCCTGGCCGTGGCGTTGATGATCAAACGTTTTTACAAACAGGAATGGGGGCCAGACTGGAGGAAACATTTTTCCGTCGATATGGTCAACAGCTATCCCGGCAACGAACTGAAGTTTCAAGGCCGCAAACTGATCGCCAGTTACCTGCGCGTGGGCTTCGACGAAAAAGGCGCGTGGCGGGTATTCAAACTGCGGCAGGATTTTATCGCCTCGGCCAAGGTCCAGCTGGAAGACGATATTTCCGCGTCCACCGTGGTGCCGACGCGTTACCTAAGCGGGCTTAATCCCGATTATAAAAACCCCAGCGTCAAACTGGTCGAAAACTGCGAGCAAAGTTTTTTTCAGCGTCCAGACGATGCGATACACCGGGGCACCGATTTACAGACCGAACTGGATTTTTCGCGCACCGACAATTTTATCTCCAACTTCCAGCCGCTGACCGCCGAAGACGCGCGCGAGTTCCTCGAAGACGTGATCCACTTCGACGAATTCAGCGAGCCGATGCAAAACGTCATCCGTCAGGCGGTCAACGGCAAGGACGGCGAATACTTCGTCTCGTCGGCGCATCCCCGGCTGGTGGACGGAAAACCCAGCCAGAACGTCCGTTACCTGCAACTTCGCCCCGATATAGCCAACCCTAAAATGCGCTATATCGCGGAACTGTCCACCCGCCTGGCGCGGGGTCTTGACGCCGGCCAGACCGTTTATTTCCCGGTTAACGAAGTATTGACCGGACGACGCAACAACCCTGCCGACCTTGAGTCGGGCATCCGGCCGCTAGCGATCTATAACCCGATCCACTACCAGGAACTGCCTGAGCTGTTTATGGATTTCATTTGCAGCCTGACCGGAAAATCGCCGTCTACAACCGGCGCGGGTTCCGAAGGCGCGCTGACCAAAGGCCCGTTTAACGCCGTATCGGCCACCGCCGACCTGAACACCGCACTGGTTTCATTCATCCTGTGCGGCTACGACGGCTTTTCCACGGCCGCAGGTTTCATCGGTTCAAAACGCCGGATCGATCACGACATCAGCCTGCTGATTCCCGAGATCTGGTCGCGCCTGCCGGTCACCCAGCGCGATCCGCAGTACATGATCGAACAGGGACAGCTGGAGAAACTGGAAGATTTCGAATACGAAGGCCGCACGGTTTATCAAAGCCGGCTGGGCTATCGCATTACCGAAAAGTTTGTGCATACCAACTTCGGCAAAATGTTCGATTACCCGACTGCGGTATTCGACGAAGCCATGCTGAAACCGGAAACCCAGGACATGCCCAGCTATGTCGACGGCATCGACAATGTCTACGAAGCGCAGCAGCGGGTGGCGCAACAATACTTTCAGGACGGTTCCATCAGTGACGCCTGCCCGCCATTAAAAGCATTGCTGCACATCATGGCCGAAGGCCACTATACGGGCAAAACCGCCAGCGACCCGGCTATTCGGGCGATGTTCACCCGCGACAGCTTGCTGCAAAGCGACTGGTATCAACAGCGTCTTGAAATCAAACAGCAGCGCGAAAGCAAGCTTTGGCAACAACACAAAGCTTATATCCAGCAACAATTGGCGGCAACGGAACAGCACGACTCAGCCAACCGCGCCGAGTTAAACCAAAAACTCGAAGCGACCGAGCGCATGCTGGCGGAAATCAACGATCCGGCTTACCTGCAACAACTGCAAGGGACTTTAGGCGCGGATTGGGTGCATCATTCCTAGGACTGAAGCTTGTCGTTCCCACGCTCCGGCGTGGGAATGCAGTTCGGGACGCTTCACTAAACTTAGCCTAAAAAATCGCTGATAAACCCTGCAAAACAAATACGACACCAATACCCTGCTTACAGCTTAAATCGCGACCTCGATAGTTCCGCCAAATTCCGCAACCATTCCCAGACTGCGCTGTCGCCGGTGATAGACGCTAACCCGCCCAACAATATCGGCATATTCATGTTCCCTGTTGACTGAAATCCCCCAATCAAGCCTCTCTCAACGCCATCAATAGCTCAACCCGGCCCTGACCGCTATTCTGGACGCATTTCGGGCCGGCAAATAAGCCGCCAGCACAGCCAGCATCAGCACAAAGCCTAACCAGGACCCGGCCGACAACAGCGAAAAAACAAAATCCAGATGTATGCCCAGCATGGTTGTTCCCAGTTTTTTGGCTAACGGTTCGGCGACCAGAAAGGCGGCCGGAATGCTGATTAGCCAGGCCAATAAACCATGAAACAAACCCTCGAGTATGAACAGTTTGAAAATGGCCGACGAACTTGCGCCGATGGCGCGCAGTACGCCTATCTCACGGGTGCGTTGCAATACGCCGATAGCCAGGGTTCCTGACAGGCCGATTGCGCCGACAACGGCAATCATTACCGCCAGCCCCAACAGCATGCCGGTAATCGGTCGGAACTGGTTTTCGGCAAACTGGCGTTGTTCCAGTTTGGCCAGCGTAGTGTAAAAATCCAGTTTGATATGTTGCTGTTGGAATGCAGTTTTTAATGCTTCAACATAGGTTTTTTCTTCCGCCAGGGAATGAATGTCCGCTGACAGCAGCGCAAACGAATGCCTGCGTTCGTTCAAGTTACCCGGCTGAATGGTGCTTAACGGCGCATAAACCGGTTCCACGGCATAGCCGGAACCGGCAAACCAGCGATATAGGCCGATGACCTGCCATTCGTGAGCCGGTTGTTGCATCAGCTTGGCGCTGAGCGTATCGCCGACGTGTATGCCGTTTAGTTCGGCGGTCTCGGCGTTGATAACCAGCCGGTTCTGACGGTCATCGGCTGGGTCGAGCCAGCGTCCGGCGACGATTAGCGGGCGATACATCGAGGTGTCGGTGGGTAACGCGATCATTTGCACGCCCAAGCTGCCGGATTGCCGTATCAACTTGTCGTGCAGGAACAGCTCGGCAGGCAGGCGGTTCCAGAATTCCACGGCGGCGGTTGGCGGGATGTTCCGCACGATGTCTTTGACGATTTCGGCGGGCTGGTCTTGCGTAAATCCGACGCGGACGGCATAGCGGCTACGCGCCAATTCGTTGTCCAAGGTCAGGTTAACCGACGCAATCAGGCTCATGATGACGATGAACAGCACGCCGGCAATAATCAGCACGCTTTGCGTCCACAGCAATCGCGCTTTGCGGCGCAGCAAATTACCCAGCGCGACGGCGTAAAGCGTCGGCAACAAAGCTGCGGCGGCGCGCTCAAGCCAGCGGTCAAAGCCGCGACTGACAAAATCCGCGCCTAATCCGTAACTGGCAATGGCCTGCCTGACCGACATCGAGGCGCCTTTCCAGACCGGCCACAACGCCGCCAGCAACGGTGCGAGTAAACCGCCTGCAATCATCAGATACAAAGCTTGCGATGAATAGACAAAGCCGTTCAACCCGATATTGAACACATCCAAAATCCAGCGGCTGCTGTAAAAAGCGCCTGCCCAACTCAACGGTACGGCGATCAGCAACGCGATCAACGACAGAATAAACACTTCGGACAAATAGAGGTTGGCGATTGTCCGGCGGCGCGCGCCCAACGATTTCATAATACCGATCTGGTCGGTTTGCTGGGTAATCAACGCGGCAACAGTGTTTAGGATCAATACCGAACTCAATGCCAGCGATGCCCATGCCATGACGGTCAACACCAGGTGAATGCCGGAAAAAATCGCCCGGCCCCAATGCCGGTCGGGATTTTGCAATAACGTGGCGTTGACGGCTATGCCCGATGCCGCCAGTTTTGCGCGGATTTCACCGGCGATATGACGGGTTTTTTCCTCGCTGTACGGCGGCTTTATCTGCACCAGCAACTGCCTGAAGGTATGCGCGGGTATGCCGAAAACCGGAGCCAGTTCCGGCGCGATAAAGAAATGCAACGGCCCGCCAAACGCAGGCGGCTTAACAAACGGATGCCGGATAATGCCGTTGATAGCCAGTTTTTCCGCGCCGTTCGCGGTGATAAATTCGATGTTGTCGCCGCTGTTAAGCCCGGCAAATCGCGCAGACAAGCGTTCGACGGCAATGCTTTTGCCGCGTGGAAAACTGCCCGACAATAACGTCATGCGGTCGTATTTTTGATCTTGATAATCGGTTCGGAACAATACTGTCCCGGTTTGCGATTGCGTCGCCCCAGGCGTTTTAAATTGCGCGGTAATCTGGGTCAAGGTATCGATATTGGCAACTCCGTCGATGTTTCTAACGGTTTCGGCGACGGCGATATCGGCGTCCTGCTTGAGCATCAGGCTGATGTGCGACGGTTGCGACTGCCGATGCGCGTTGTCCATGCCGCCCAGTTGCAGGTCCATCATGCCCAGCAGCGTGCCGATCACAAACAAGCCTGTCGCAATGCTGGAGATTGCCAGCAAAGTCCGGGATTTATGAGCGAGTAAATCGGCGCTGACTTTTTGCCGGAGATTGGCGTTGAAAATCATGCGGTTGACTGTTGTTTGGACAGGTACTGATCGTCGTGAATACGTCCGTCATGGATAGCGATGCGGCGCGAGGCGGATTGCGCCAGGTCTTCGTTGTGCGTCACCATCACCAGCGTTTTGCCTTGGCGCTGCAACGCTGAAAACAGTTCAAACACGCTGTCGGCGGTCGCGGAATCGAGATTGCCGGTCGGTTCGTCGGCGACAATCAAAGCCGGATCATTAGCCAAGGCGCGGGCAATGGCTGCGCGTTGTTGCTGTCCGCCCGACACTTGCCCCGGCAATTGTTTGGCTTGTTCGTCCAATCCCACCAAGTTAAGCAAATATCGCGCTCGTTCCAGGCGTTCCCGCTTCGGCAGTTTGCCGACAAAATCCATAGGCAGCAGGATGTTTTGCAATAGATTAAGCGAGGGCAATAATTGAAAAAACTGGAACACAATGCCGACATTCGTCCCGCGCCAAATCGACAATTGCTCTTCCCGCAAGCGGTGCAAGGCGCTACCGTTGACCACGACTTCGCCCCGGCAAGGACGATCGATGCCGGTCAGCAGATTCAATAAAGTCGATTTGCCGTTCCCGGAAGGCCCGACGATCGCAACAAATTCCCCGGCGGTAATGGTCAAGGAAATGTCATGTAAAACAGGCTGCTTTAACTGTCCCAGCGTATAGGATTTATGAATGTGGGTGAGCTGGATGATATTTTGCACGGCAAAAGGCGTATTAATAATGGAGTTATTCTGAAAAGATGGTAGATTCTACCATGTACCGACTTTTAAAGACTGACAACACGGGATGACTTCTATACAACAACTTTGGCTGCTGCTGGGCGGCAGTTGGGCGATGCTGGAAATGGCTATCGTTTATAAAACCCGTTTGCCTTGTCGCCGCTCAGACCGGCAAAAATACCGTTCGGAAAAGCTGATCTGGGTTGTTGTTATCGCCTCGCTGATCGCGGCATTGGCGTTTAAACAACTGCATCTGGCCGTGTTGCCGATCGATTATTTCCAGCGGCAGGCCGTCGCGCTGATCTTGTTAACTATCGGACTGACAGTACGATTTTATGCGGTGCTGAGCCTCGGTCGCTTTTTCAGCACCACCGCAACAACCCAGTCCGAGCATGTCTTGATAGACCGCGGCCCTTACCATTTGATCCGTCATCCGGCTTATACGGGGCTGTTAATCGGTTTTTTTTCGGCGGGACTGGCGATGGGCGATCTCATTGCGATACTGTCCCTGCTGTGTCCGGTCGCTTATGTGTTAAATCAGCGAATTCGGGTTGAAGAACAAGTGCTCATAGAACATTTTGGGCCGGTTTACGATGATTACCGTTTTCGCACCAAGAAACTTATTCCCTGGCTTTACTAATACCCGCTTACAAACTTCCACCTATCCAACTTTAAGAAATCCTATCCATGTCTGAAAAAAAACATATCGTCATCATCGGTGCAGGCCCCGGCGGCCTCTGTGCGGGAATGCTGTTAAGCCGGCGCGGCTTTAACGTCACTATTTTGGATAAACACAGCGAAGCCGGCGGGCGTAACCGGCCGATTCGCCTGGGCGAGTTCGTCTTCGATACCGGCCCCACCTTTTTGCTGATGAAACATGTGCTCGATGAAATGTTCGAATTATGCGGTAAAAACAGCGCCGATTATCTGGACTTCGTCAAACTCGACCCGATGTACCGCTTGCTGTTTTCCGACCGGGCCGTCAACGTCTACTCCGACCGCGACAAAATGCGCGCGGAATTAACCCAAGCTTTCTCCGAAGGCAGCGCAGGCTACGATCTTTATCTGAAGCAGGAAGGCGAACGCTTTAAAAAACTTTACCCTTGCATTAAACGCGATTACAGCAGCCTGAAATCCTTTTTTTCGCTGGACTTGCTGCGCGCTTTGCCTGGTCTTGCGCTCAATCACAGCGTCTTTTCCAATCTGGGCAAATACTTTAAAGAAGAGAAAATGCGCTTGGTGTTTTCTTTTCAATCCAAATACTTGGGCATGTCGCCGTGGGATTGCCCGGCGCTATTTACGATGCTGTCTTATCTGGAGCATGAATACGGCATTTACCATGTCAAAGGCGGCTTGAATAAAATTGCCGCAGCAATGGCGAAAGTCATCGCCGAACAAGGCGGCGTTATTCATACCGGCACGGCGGTCGAATCGCTGATTATCGAAGACAAAACGGTAAAAGGCGTGCGCTTGCAGGACGGCGGCGAGATTGCCGCCGATGAAGTCATTGTCAATGCCGACTTTGCCTACGCAATGACCCAGCTGGTCAAGCCTACCGAATTAAAACAGTACAGTCCCGAGAAAGTGAAAAAATTCGAATATTCCTGCTCGACTTTTATGCTGTATCTGGGTTTGGACACCCGTTACGACTTGCCGCATCACTCGATCGCTTTTGCCGAAGACTACACCACCAACATCAAAAATATTTTCGGCAATAAAATCTTAAGCAAAGACTTCTCGTTTTATGTGCAAAACGCCTGCGTCAACGATGACACCCTGGCGCCTGCCGGGAAATCGGCCCTGTATGTGCTGGTGCCTATGCCCAACAACGACAGCAATGTCGACTGGGAAACCGTCTGCGCCGACATGCGCGAGCAAGTGCTGGATACCTTGGAAACGCGCCTGAATTTAACCGGCATTCGCGACCATATCGAATGCGAAAAAATCATCACGCCGCAGGATTGGGAAACTGACGAACATGTTTTCAAGGGCGCGACTTTCAGCTTATCGCATAAATTCAGCCAGCTTTTGTACTGGCGGCCGCACAATCGGTTTCAGGAACTTGACCACTGTTATCTGGTCGGCGGAGGCACTCATCCCGGCAGCGGCTTGCCGACGATTTATGAATCGGCGCATATTTCCTCGAAATTGATTTGCCAAAAACATGGGGTCAGCTTCGGATTGGAGTCATGAGCGGAGAAATAACCGCTATCTCGGCGCTCAATGACCAGGCATTAAAAACCTACCCGGTCAGCAGCAGCGCCGAAATCGGCGAGGCAATGGCAGCGGCCAGGCGCGCAGCGGCTGTCTGGGCTAAAATCGATGTCAAGCAGCGCGTTAAACAACTGGCGCAATTGGAAAGCGTCATCCTGGCCGAACTGGATGCGGTCACCGAGGTCATCATCGTAGCGACCGGCAAGGTGAAAACCGAAGTGATACTCGGCGAAATCTATCCGGTGCTGTCCTTGTTGCGCTATTACAAAAACAACGCCGCAAAGATACTCGCTCCCTGCCCCGTCTTCACCGCCCCCTTGGCCTTCCCGCAAGCCGAAGCCGGCTATGAACGCCGACCTTACGGCGTGGTTGCGGTCGTTTCGCCGTGGAATTTTCCTTTTCAACTGACCTTAAGCCCATTATTGACGGCGTTGATTAGCGGCAATGCCTGCATTTTTAAAATGTCCGAATTGAGCTTGCCGGTCGGCGAGTTGCTTATGCAATTGCTGTCCAAACTGGATTTACCGCAAGGCTTGGTGCAACAGGTCACAGGTTTCGCCGAAACAGGCGAACAATTAATCGACGCCAGGCCCGATCTGGTGTTTTTTACCGGCGGCGTAACCGCTGGCCGGGCGGTCATGGCAAGAGCCGCGCAACATCCGGTACCGGTTATCCTGGAGCTCGGCGGCAAAGACGCGATGATTGTATTTGCCGACGCCAACCTGGAACGCGCGGCAAAAGCGGCCATGTACGGCGCGTTCAGCAATAGCGGGCAAGTCTGCGTCGCCATCGAGCGCTGCTATGTCGAAGCCGGTTGTTATGCGGAATTTGTCGATATGCTGAAAGATGCGGCGGCGAATGTCGCCGTCGGTCACGGCGCGGTCGGCGACCTGGGCGGGCTGACCACCTTAAAGCAATTCGCCGTCATCGAAGCCCACTACAATGATGCGCTTGCCAAAGGCGCAAAAGCCTCGTCGCCGTTGCGTCTGGAAGGCCGCTACCTGCATCCGGTGGTGTTATGGGACGTCACCCACGACATGCGCATCATGCGCGAAGAAACGTTCGGACCGCTGTTGCCGGTGATGGCGTTCGGCTCCGAACAACAGGCCGTAGACTTGGCTAACGACAGCGATTACGGCCTGAACGCCAGCGTTTGGAGCAAGGACATCAGCAAAGCCGAGCGTGTCGCCGGACAATTACAGGTCGGCAACTGGGCGGTCAATGATGTGATCAAAAATATCGGTCACCCGGGTTTGCCGTTCGGCGGCGTTAAAAACAGCGGCTTTGGCCGCTATCACGGCGCCGAAGGCTTGCGCCATTTCACTTATACCGTTGCCGGATTAACCAGCCGCAGCCCGCTAAATGATGAGCCCAACTGGTTTCCGTATTCGGACGTCCGCTACCTGCAAATGCGCGGCTTTATTGATTTTGTGTTCGGCAGCGGCGGTTTATATCAAAGGATTGCCGGAAATTGGCGGCAATTGCAGGCATTCCGTGGCTATGCGTCGTTGAATTTGCGCCAGCATTGGCATAATTTGTCGATTTTAATATTTAAAAGATCTATCGGCTGAGCTGCGTAAACTCAGGTTTACGCTTTCTACAATGAACAGAGATAATTGAATGAACGACAACAATAAACCGCATATCGTAGTGATCGGCGCCGGTCTGGGCGGCCTGTCCGCCGCTATTTCCTTGGCAACGGAAGGCTTCAGCGTCGATTTACTGGAAAAGAACGACAAGGTCGGCGGCAAGTTGAATGTGCTGGAAAAAGACGGATTCACCTTTGATTTAGGCCCATCTATCCTGACCATGCCGCATATTTTCCGCAAGCTGTTTGAGCGCGCCGGTAAAAATATGGACGATTACGTCGCGATACAATCCGTCGAACCGCATTGGCGCAATTTCTTTGAAGACGGCGGCACACTGGATTTAAGCTCGGATCCGGTGCGCATGAAGCAGGAGCTGGACAAGCTCGGCCCGGATACCGCCGGGGAGTTCGACCGGTTTTTGGCGTATTCGAAAAGGCTTTGCGAAGTGACCGAGGAAGGCTATTTCGCGCAAGGCCTGGATTCATTCTGGGACTTGGTCAAGCACTATGGCCCGGTTAAAAGCTTGCAGGAATTTGATGTCTTCCGTTCGATGGATCAAGGCGTCAGGCGTTTTATCAAAGATCCGAAACTGGTCGACGTGCTGAATTATTTTATTAAATACGTCGGTTCCTCGCCTTACGATGCGCCCGCGTTGATGAACCTGCTGCCGTATATCCAGTTCGGCTACGGACTGTGGTACATCAAAGGCGGGATGTACGGCATGGCGCAAGGCTTGCAAAAGCTGGCTGTTGAGTTGGGCGTGAATATCCAGGTTAACGCCGAAGCTGCGGAAATCCAGCATAATGCCGGACGCGCATCCGCGGTGCGTCTAACCGACGGCAGGGTTATTCCGGCCGATATTGTCGTTTCCAATATGGAATTGATACCGGCTTACCAAACCCTGTTGAAAGGTCATGACAAAGAAATCCGGCGGATAGAAAAGTTCGCCCCGAGTTGTTCAGGGTTGGTTTTACATCTGGGCGTAGACCGCATTTACGAACAACTGGCGCATCATAATTTCTTTTATTCCGATCATCCGCGCGAGCATTTCAACGCGATATTTCACGAGCACCGCTTATCTGAAGACCCGACGATTTATCTGGTCGCACCGTGCAAGTCCGATCCGAATCAAGCGCCGGCGGGCTGTGAAATCATTAAAATCCTGCCTCATATCCCGCATCTTGACCCCGAGCGCCCGCTACAACCGAAAGATTACGCCGCGATGCGCGAGCGTGTATTGCTTAAACTGGAAAGAATGGGCTTGACCGACTTAAGAAAACATATCGTCTGCGAAGAAAGTTGGACGCCGGTTGATATACAGGAGAAATATTATTCAAACCAAGGCTCCATTTACGGCGTTGTTGCAGACCGCTTTAAAAACCTGGGCTTTAAGAACGCCCAGCGCAGCAAGGTGTTAAAAAACCTGTATTTTGTCGGCGGCAGCGTCAATCCGGGCGGCGGCATGCCGATGGTGACTTTGTCCGGGCAGTTGGTGCGGGATAAAATCCTGGCCGATCTGGGCAGCGGTTAAATAATTGCCGACGCTTCAAAAATTGAGTCCCGGCTGAATCTGACCATATCCTTAGCCCAAAACAGTTATTCAGCGTAAGTTGGGTTGCGGCCTAGGGAAGCGCTGAATAAATTGATTTCGCTCATGATTCGACAAGCTCACCACGAACGAAATCAAAAACTTACCGTTCATCCTGAGCTTATCGAAGGACTAAATCAGCGCTTCCCCAGACATTCAGATTTTTTATCCGTTTGTTACAACCTCGGCTTGAAGCGCGTTTTGCAAAGACAAAATTGAGCCCCCGGTGCGATAACTAAAGGCCACACGAAGAGTATCACCAGACTGCACTCTGACCGGGCTAGCCAAAGGAAGAGCCATGTAACGATTTAACCAGTCGATAGTCGATTTTTCTTCTTCTAAAATAGCGAGAACATTTTTTGTAATAAAACGTAACGCGCTAACAGTGCCGTTTTCCGTAATTATGAAAAAACCTTCCCATGAAATGTCGCGTTCAGTATGCTGAGTGAAGTCAAGAACGCTGTAAACTAAAGGTTCCGCCAGTTCTATACACCCCTCCTGATCGCCGAAATCCTGAACCATGGAGATGGGGGCGTAGTAGCCCTCAAAAATAAATTCTTGTTGCAATGGCTGCACGGCTAATATGGCGGCTGTCGGCATCAAGAGCGGCAGAGTTGCGCCAAAGCGCTGCTGATAGCGATGCTTAAAAGACTCCACCACTTCAACTTGCTTTTCCCGAAGCATTGCAACGTGAATCATTTCGCAAATCATGACATCGACCGGCTCAGGGGGGAGGTAATCAAACGCATTGGCCTGCACAACTTCGACTTTATGGCCGTTGTGATTTTTTTCCAATATCCGGCGCGATACATTAACCAGGTCGGGATTGAATTCGACGCACCATACCTTGTCAGCCTTTGCCGCAGCAAACCATGACAATACGCCCGTTCCTCCGCCAAGCTCCAATACTTTACTTCCGGGAGCAACTGCATAATCGATAGCGGCTTTAAAGCTTTGCATCCGGTTTTTATCCTTGAGCATCGCCAAATGGTATTGAAGAGGGATAAACTGTCCTAAGTAATTATCATCATCTTCTTGTGTTGTCATTTATCGATTTTCTCATGGTTGCTGTGTAAGGGGTAACACCAAATATTATACCCGCGATCAATAACGGTTAGCGTCAAAAATGCCAAGCGCCATTCGCCATCACCGCACTCGCCTCAAGCCCGGAACCCCGTTCGTAGTTATACGTCAACGCGACTTCCGCGTTGTTTCTGCGCCCTGAAAAACCGAAACCCAGCTGCGTAAGGTCGGCTGGAGATCGCCAGCTAGCGGACTGGAAGGTTGCCGTCTGTCCCTCGAAACCGGCGGTGAGGGTTCCGTTATTGCTCCAGAGCCGGGGCGATGTCAACACGCTGCTATCCACCGACCAGTCCAGACTGGCGGCCTTGCCCAGCGCCACCTCCAGAGAAACACCGACACGGGCGCGCAGGTCGTCCAGGGTTTTTGATTGCACCGCCAAATTGATGCTGCCGGCTCCTTGTTCTGTAAATTTATCCCGGTCGAAACGCTGGTACTCAATGCCCACGAAAGGCGTCAGCTTAACCTTCTGCAAAGAAATCGCCCGCGCAATCTTGTCTATAGAAAAAGCCCGCGCAACATCAAAACGCGCGCCGCTGGCCAATGCATCGCTTGATCCGTCGGCGGTTCGGTTCACCTCGAACGAGTATCCGCGCCACAAACCTGCGTCGGGAATATTGATGTTTCGCTGAGTGTCGATACTGCTGTATCCCAAAAACACCTGCCCGGTCGCCATCAACGCATCCGCCCGATAGGCGCCGTAACCGCCGAGATAGCCGGACTGTAGTTTTCCCTGGCCGGGCGCGCTCGCCGCCCAATCAAGATCGGAAGTCAGGTAGCCTGCCGCCGCCCCGAAATTCCAATTCTCCCGGCGAACCGTTTCAATGCCTGCAACCACCATCGCGGTATTTTGGGTAAAGCCGGTGCGGTCCGAGTCGGATGACTGCCTGGCCCAGGTTCCTTGGGCATGCATCCAGGTCCGGCGTCCCTTGTCATCGGTTGCCGAGACAGCCCTGCCGCCAGGGGAAAAACTGCCGGAAGCCGCAGTCAACTGGTTCATGAACAGTCTCGATTGATGCAGACCGGCTCGCCCGAGCGCCCCAAGGCGTTCGGCGCCCATTTGGTTGATCGCTTGTTGCAGTTTTTGATCGCCTGCCGGTGCGGAAAGATTGATCAGGTCCAGCGAGGTCATCACCTTGTCCAGATCGCTGTAGGCTTGGACAGTCAGGCCGTCCATGTAACCACCCACCTTCAGCGCATTGCCGGTAAGCCGGGGGCTGTAAGCAAGCAGGTTGTTCTCCGGCATCGGAGAAGCGAGGACGTAATTCCCGATCGGAACCTGAAAGCCGGAGACGTCTCCGGCGTTTCGGCCGATATAATATTGGATGCCGCCGCCCGCCCCCCAGTAACTTCCGACAGGCGCCACGATAGAGCTTGTGATTGGACCGGCGGGTCCGCTCCAGAACGTAACCCCGGACGGAACCAGGGCCAGCGCGAAAGTGTTGTTCCGGGTGCCGTCGGGATAGATCGGCAAGGCCAGCCGATCCAGCAGCAGCGCACGGCTGAGGCCCCGGGTTTCGGCAATCGGCGATATCCAGCCCCCCGCCTGTCCCGCCTTGCTGGAATCCGTGGGGACATAGTAGGAACGGATGCCGATGAAGGGTTGCGTCGTCTGGACTTTATAAACGCTGGTGCCCGGCTCGAAGGGGGGGTTGCCGGTAGCGCCGACTGTTACGGTGTTCACGTGATCGGCTGAAACATTGGAATCCAGGATGATCAGCCCGGGGATGTCGATCGGCGTCGCCGTGCCGGTGGCGTAGGCATTGGCTGTGACGGCGCTGCATAGCAACAGAACCGCCGCGTGAATGCCGATGCCCGGTTTGCGTGGCGCTAAAGAGGAACTTTTTGCTTGAGGCACAGACTTGATATTGTTTTTTTGTTTCATGATGTAATTCCCATGTTTCCGATCTTGGGTTTGTTCGTTTTAGAGGCTGATGAAAGCCCCACGGTTACGCCGCACAATCATGTGTCAAATCCGGCAGGGTTCGCACAGCGAACCCAAGCAGATCAATTGCTTCGATGCTTCACGATCATATAGGGCATCAATACCCGGATCAAGACTTGATTCCATGCCCTGCGTCAATGCCGCAATACAAGCCGTGATAAATTTGCCGGCTCGTTCTTTTGGCTTCTGTTCCCCCGCCTGCAATGTTATAGTCAAAAAAAACTCACACGATATTCGCCCATGATCGGATTTATTCTTTGCAGCTTGTCGCTGGCGGTTCTGGTTCAGAACCCAAACTCTTTTTTGCAACTGCTTGCCACGCCTGAGGCTTTAGGTGTCGGCCTGGCGCTGACGGCTGTCAGCCTGCTGCTCGGCTATTTGAAAAAGGTCCCCACCACGGTCTGGCACGACGGCTTTTCGGCCAGCTGTCTGTTGGTCTGGTACGCATACTGGGAGCCTCAGTTTAACAACGATGCGCCGATGTTCTTTTTCTTCCCGCTGTATTATGCGCTGTTAACCTCGATCGTGACGGCGGCCCTAATCAACAAAAGCCAGTATTTCGATCAGGAGTCGGTGGCGAACCTGCGTTACCTGGAAAAAAACACCCGCGTCAACTCCGCTGCGATTGTCGCGATTGTGCTGATTAGCCTGCTGATCACTCGCCATTACACGCTTTACCCGATAGCGATGACTTTTTTTATACTCCGCCACACAATGGTTGTCTGTCTTGAAATTATCGACAGCTGACCGGTCCGTCATGCAACGCGGTGTCTGAGCAAAAACTCAGGTATCCGCCGTTCCAACCAATATTCCGGCCTAAACGGGATCAATCCCGAGATGAAGCCCACATGGCCGCCGTGTTCAGTGAATTCCAATTGCACCCGCGGCGAGACTTCATCCGGGCCGGGCAGGACTTCCCGAGTCATAAACGGATCGTCAACCGCCTGAATCACCAGCGTGGGTACCGCGATCGATTTGAGGTATTGCCTTGAGCTGGAGCGCCGGTAATAATCATGCACATCGTCAAAACCATGCAATTTGGCTACGACCCGGTCATCGTATTGCCAGAACGAACCGATTGCCGATAAATCGCCCAATTCCCTGACCTTCATCGCTTCCTGAGTTTGCCCTGTGCTGTCCAAATGTTGCAGCTTGTTATGCATGTAGGCTTTTAACTCGTCCAGCAACACGCCGCGATAGAGCCTTGAAAAGCCCTTATCCAGTTTTGTTGCGCAAACTCCCAACACTAAAGGCACGGAAACCGCGACGGCGGCGAACAGGTTCAACCGGCTGCCTTGCTCGCCCAACCACTTTAAAACAACATTGCCGCCTAATGAAAAACCGACGACGGCTAGAGGCGTATCGGGTTCGCGCCGGCGCAAGGTTTGATAGAGGAACTGAATATCCTCGGTCTCGCCTGAATGATAACTGCGCGCCCTGTTGTTGGACGATCCGCTACAGCCGCGAAAATTAAGCGCGGCACTGCGGAATCCGTGTTTGAGCAAAACGCTTTGCAAGCCTTTGATATAGCCCGATTGCGAACTGCCGGTTAAACCGTGTACCAGCATAACCAGCGGTTGCTTGCCTGTCCCGCAATAATCGATGTCGATAAAATCATGGTCGGGAGTCTCCAACCGTTCGCGGCGATAATCAGGCGGATTAGGCGCTTTCCTGAATAAGGACGGATAAATAGTCTGCAAATGCCTGTTCCTTAACCACCAGGCGGGCTTGAATGTTGTTTTGATGCGCATGTCTTATAGATTTCCGTAACAAGAATGGCTGATTGTAATACCATTCGCTAACAATCAATCTCTCCGGTTACCGATATGCAAAAATTAGTCATCTACAATCACGGAAAAGACAGCATACCTTGGGGCGAAAAGACTCTTCAATTTGCCGACGTTGCGAAGCATTACGGCTATGCGTTTGAAAGCCCGGATTACCGGGAACAATTGGATCCCGATAAGCGCGCCGGGCAACTGCTGGCGATGGATTTGTCCGGCTATGATGAAATCGTGTTAATCGGCTCCAGCATGGGCGCTTATGTTGCAACCGTGGCGTCGGCATCGATCAAACCCAAGGGGCTTTTCCTGTTGGCGCCCGCGTTTTACCTGCCCGGCTACCGGCAAACGGAATTTAAGCCGACCGCCGAGGAAATTAGGGTATTTCACGGCTGGCGGGACGATATTGTGCCGCCTGAAAATGCGTGGCGGTTTTGCCAAAGCTATCGCGTCCGATTGAATCTGTACGATACCGACCACCGGATGCTCAGCGTGATGCCCCAGTTAAGCGATGAATTCAGCCGGTTTTTGGCGGGGCTCAAAGGACAGGCAATTTAAAGTTGTGTTTTAGAGCCGGCGGCCTCATATTCTAAAAAACCAAACCTTAACACTAGAGGCGCCTTATGAGCACATTGCACATCGTCTGTCCCCACTGCGATACGATCAATCGCATACCCTCCGAACGCAAGTTCCAACATCCCCGATGCGGCCAATGCAAAGAGGCTTTGTTTACCGGGCATCCGCTGGAATTAACCGGCCGCAATTTCCAACGGAACATTGAACGCAACGATATTCCCGTTGTAGTCGATTTTTGGGCCGACTGGTGCGGGCCGTGCAAGACGATGGCGCCATCCTTCGCCCAAGCCGCGGCCACGCTTGAACCGCAGGTACGTTTAGCCAAAGTCAACACCGAACGGGAACAGGGTATTGCCGGACAATTCATCATTCGCAGCATCCCTACCCTGGTCATATTCAAATCCGGCCGCGAAGTCACCCGCAAGTCCGGCGCTATGAGCACTGCGGATATTGTCCGCTGGGTCAACAGCAGTATTTGAGCCTGCTGCAATCCGGCGGGAGACGAAATTGCCCGGCTATCTGCATCGCCCAACCCTGCTTAGCCATACGTCCTGAACCGATGCTTTTGCCAAAATAAGGCATTGTTTTTTATCACCTGATGTTTCGCACGGCTGGTATTTCTCCCGTTTGCCGCGCCGAGCACCGGAGCTTTTATCGAGAACAGCCCGGTAGGGGGGCGGCAGGGATGCCGCACGTCAACAGAGGGGCAGGAGCCCCTTCTGCTGACCCTCGATAAAAGCGAGGAACGCAGGAAGTAAGCGGCAACCGGGTCGCCTTTTCTTTGGTTACTTTCTTTTGGCGACGCAAAAGAAAGTAACTCGCCTTCGGGTGCGAGAACCCGATTCAATTAACTGTCGCGCTAGCGACACCTTAATGTTAAAACGGTCGAAATTCGACTAACTGCGTAACATCAGTTATCACTACAGAAATTTAGGAGTAAGACCATGCACGTAACCTATGAACAAGCGGAAATAGCGATAGCGGCGGCCATTGCCGAATCAAAAAGAATCGGCACGCAAATGTGTATCGCCGTTGTCGATTCCGGGGCCGATTTAAAGGCGTTTGTCCGCATGAACGGCGCTTGGGTCGGCAGCGTCGATATTGCGATCAAAAAAGCCAAGACCGCCTGCTTCTTCGGCATGAACACCGGACAAATCGGCCAACTATCGCAACCGGGCGGCCCGCTTTACGGGATCGAACATTCCAACGACGGCTTGATCACCTTTCCCGGCGGCATCCCCATTGTCGATAACGACGGCATCCTGATTGGCGCGATCGGCGTCAGCGGCAGCTCGGTCGAAAACGATCACCAGGTCGCAAAAGCCGGCGTTGAGGTCATCGGCGTGGCCGATTTGCCGTCCCACCCTTGGCGGACCTGAGTTCGACAGCTTCAGCTCTAGCATTTCTTTAACCAGCCGGAGGAGATCGGATGATGAATATACCTACCGCCGAACAATGGGTTTGCCTGCAATGCGGCTACAACATGATCGGCGAAATGCCCGATATTTGTCCGTTTTGCGGAGCCCGTCATGACCGCTTCATGGCTTGGGATCAGGCCGAAAAAACCTATCGCGTCACAAGCCACGCCGTCAACGATGTGGTCAGCCAACTGCTTTCGGCGCCCAAACTGGGCCTGGAGCATGCGGCTTATCGCGTCGAAACCGGACAGGGCGCGGTATGGATCGATTCGCCATCGGCATTCAACCGCGATCTGGCGCCGGTTGACGCCATTTTATTCACACACCATCATTTCATGGGCGCATCCAACCAATATCGCCGCATCTGGAATGCGGAAGTACGGTTGCATGAGCTGGACGCCAAACACCGCTTGTCCGCATTATTCGATATTGACCGGCGGTTTTCCGATGATTTTGTCGCCTACGGCATAGAGGCATACCATACTGGCGGGCATACGCCCGGCTTTACCTTTTATATCTACAAGGACACATTGTTTATCTGCGATTATGTATTTCTGACCGGCGCGGATATGCGCTTTAATCCCTACGGACCGGAACAGGAAACCATAAAACGGGCGCAACGGATACATGAAGTCGTCAAGGCCAGGCCGCTCAAAACGGTTTGCGGCTATAACTATGTTGCTGATTTTGCCGATTGGCTGGACGGATTTGAGCGCCTTATTCAGCACAGGTGAGACCTGCCTCCGGCTAGCTCGACGTTAAGCTTATTGCGCCTGTTGCGCGGGTTCCCAATCTCCAGATTGGGAATCCAGGAGGCGAAGCTCCAGCTTCGCGAGACAGGAAGCTGGAGCTTCCAAAACCAACTTCCCAAGCTTGAGGGACTGTGAAAGTATTATCAAAATTAATTTAAAAACCTATTCACCACGAAGGCACGAAGATCACGAAGGAAAAATAATTGTTTAAACTCAATACATTGAAAACTGCGTGTCCTTCGTGCCTTCGTGGTGAAGGTTTTTTGCTTTTGTTCTAAAACGAATACTTTCACAGTCTCTTCAGCTTGGGAACCAGCAAAAAATAGAAACGAGGTAAACACTTCATCCGCCATGTAAAATGCAACGTTTTTACCCTGAATTAATTATTTCTTTCGCTGATTTAGCGCCATAACCATGCCCCAAAATGTTGATGTACTGTGCGTAGGACACGCGTCTTACGATTTGATTTTTTCGGTAAGCCGCCACCCGGATGCCGATGAAAAAGTGGTTGCCGACAACCTGCTCGGCTGCGGCGGCGGCCCGGCTGCCAACGCCGCCGTTTGCATTGCCCGGCTGGGCCTCACTTCCGCCTTTGCCGGTTACCTGGGACGCGATCTTTACGGCGACAAACATTTTCAGGAACTGAATGATGAAGGCGTCGACACGCAGTTAATCATTCGCGGCGCGTCCCCTACCCCGTTATCGGCCATCTTGGTCAAGCCCGACGGCAAGCGCTGCTTGATCAATTACAAGGGCGACACCCAAGCGTTACCGGCCGATGCGCTAAACCTCGCCCCTATCCCGGCCAAGGTTGTATTGTTCGACGGGCACGAGCCTTTTATCTCGTTAGCGCTTGCCGAACAGGCGCGGCAAAGCAAGATCCCAACGGTGTTGGACGCAGGTTCGGTGCATGACGGCACGTTGGCGTTGATGAATCGCGTCGATTATCTGGTCTGTTCGGAAAAATTTGCCGTCCAATATGCAGGCGACGAACATAAAGCCTTAAGCCGACTGGCCGCACTTGCGCCGACCGTGGTTATCACACTGGGCGAGCGCGGGCTGGTTTGGCAACGCGGCAATGAACAGGGCGCACTATCCGCCTATCCTGTTACCGCGATCGATACCACCGGCGCTGGCGATGCGTTTCACGGCGCTTTCGCCGCCGCGCTGGCGGCGGGACTGGAGTGGCAGGCGCTGCTTCGATACGCGAGCGCCGCGGGCTCGTTGTGCTGTACAAAAATGGGAGCACGCTTGGGGCTACCCAGCCGACAAGAACATGCCCGATTGTTTAACCGTCCCCTGTTTTAACTACAATTGCCCCTACCGTCAGGGTGCGGCCGGAAGATGTTCGCACCATGCGGTAAATGATTTTTTAACCTGCTTAGGATGAAACTGATGAAAATCGGTATACAAACCTGGGGTTCCAACGGCGACATCCGCCCGATGCTGGCGTTGGCCGCCGGCCTGCAAAAAGCCGGTCACACTGTGACGCTGGTGGTCAGCAGTATCGACAACCACAGTTATCAAGAAATCTCCAGCCAGTTGGGAATCGCCTACCGGCAAGCGCCGGAGCATATCGATTTCGCTATGCAGGATTTTGCCCAGCGCTCGTTTCGGATGAATCCCTTGCAATGGCTTCGGGCGTTGCTTGACGAGGCCTTCTTTCCCCATGAGCAAGCCGTGTATCAGGCCGCGCAACAATTAGTCGCCGATAACGACTATGTGATCGGCCATCATTTTCTCTACCCTTTAAAACTGGCGGCATTACTCAGGCAAAAACCGTTTTTCAGCGTTACGCTTTGCCATGCGGCGATTCCCAATCCCGCCGTTGCACCTTTCCGCTTTCCTGATTTGGGCTGTCATCTCAATAAATTGAGCTGGAAGCTGCTCGACCTAGCGTTCAATTGGGCGCTGAAAAAACCGTTGAGCCGTTTGTGGCTGGAGGCCGGACAGACGCCGCCGGTCAATGTACTGAGCGAACTTTTGACCTCGCAACAACTCAATTTGGTAGCGGTCGATCCGTTGTTTTGCCGCTCGTCCGGGCAGTGGCAGCCGCATCACCAAGCCTGCGGCTTTCTGAACCTAACCGAAGATGCCCGGCATTGGGCGATTCCAACCGACCTTGCCGGCTTTCTCGATCATGGCCCGGCCCCGGTATATATGACTTTCGGCAGCCTGCAACAGGCTGTACCCGACTGGAGCATGGCGCTGTTCTTGGAAGCGGTGAACTTGGCCGGTTGCCGCGCCATTATCCAGACCAGTTCAGCGCGTTATCCTGCGGGCAGCCAGACCGACAAGGTCTATTTCATCGGCAGGCATCCGCACCAACCGCTGTTCAAGCATTGCGCGGCGGTCGTACACCACGGCGGCGCAGGCACTACCCATGCGGCAACCCGGTCAGGCTGCCCGTCCGTGGTGGCGCCGTTTATGGATGAGCAATTGTTCTGGGCCAGGCAACTGCAAGCGCTGGGTTTGGCCGGGAACCCCCTGCCCGCAAAAAAAGTGACCGCCGCCGCTTTAGCCGAGGGCATACGCAAAGTCTTAAGCTCAAAGACAATGCAAGACAACGCCAAACAAGTAAGCCAATCCATGCAAAGCAACGACGGAACGACTCGGGCGGTGCAACTGTTGGAAGCACAGTTTTAAAAACCTGCTTTCTCCTATTGCAGATTCGAGAAGATCTCATTAAATAAGATGCACACCCCATGAAAACAATCATAATCCAATACTCATGGCTAACAGGGCTGATATTTAGCGCCTCGCTCGCCGCCGTCCAGGAAAACCGGCCTATGAAACTGCCACAACCCCGGCTCGAAACAGGAATGCCGCTGATGCAAGCCCTGCAGGGCCGCAAATCCACGCGGGAATTCAGCGCTGAAAAATTGCCTGAGCAAGTACTTTCCGACCTGCTTTGGGCCGCATTTGGCGTAAACCGGCCGGAAACGGGAGGCCGTACCGCCCCTTCAACGAGCAACTGGCAGGACATCGACATCTATATAGCAAGCGCGGACGGCCTTTACCTGTTCGATGCAAAAAACCATGCGTTGAACATGATTCAGGCTAAGGACATCCGGGCGCTGACCGGCACGCAGGATTTTGTCGGCAGCGCGCCGATTAACTTGATTTACGTTTCCGACTTCACCCGCATGGATTCGGACACCGGCGCGGAAGACAAAAAAATCGCCGCGGCCATCGACACCGGTTTTATCGCGCAGAACGTCTACCTGTACTCCGCGTCGATGGGGCTTGCAACCGTCGTTCGGGGTTCGATTGACGATGAAGCTTTGGCGAAAGCCATGTCGCTCAAGTCAACGCAATGGATAGTCGCGGCGCAAAGCGTGGGTTATCCGAAAAAGTAGAAAAGCTAAACTTTGATACCGGGCCAGCCACCTTTGCAGAATCCCTTCACTCCGTGGTATTGGCAATGATTTTATGAATCCGCTTGGTGCTGATAGCGATAATGATAAAAATGAAAGGTATTGAAATGCCCTCAACAAGCTCAGGACTGAGTTTCCAGCCGACCAGATGAAGCGCTTCGGCTATTTTGCCGATCAAGCTGGCCGCATAATAGGTAATCGCAACCATCGAAATGCCTTCGACCATTTGTTGCATCCGCAGCTGCATTTTTGCGCGCAAGGCCATCGACGTCAGCAAGCCCTGATTTTGTTTCTCGATGATGATGTCGACGCGGGTGCGCAGCAACTGGCTCGCGTTACTGACCCGTTCGGAAAGCTGGGTGAAGCGTTGCGAGATCGATTCGCAGGTATTGATCGCCGGCTCCAGCCGCCGCTTGATAAATTCGCCCAAGGTCTGAATGCCTTGGATCCGAACCTCGCGTAAATCGTTGACCCGCTGTTGCACCAATTGGTAATAAGCGCTGGCGGCCGCAAAACGGAAATGATTGCTGGAGATGTAATTTTCGACTTCAGCCGCCAATGTAGTCAGCTCATCCAATAATTCGCCGTCATTATTGTCGGGCAGCGTCATTGCGTTGGTGATGCTGTACAGCTGCCGGTCGGACTTGTTTAATGCGGGCCTCAGCTGGCGCGCGATGGGGAAAGCCAGCAGCGCCATAACCCGGTACACCTCAATTTCAAACAGCCGTTGCAGCAAGCGCCCGGCCTGTTCCGTTCTTAAGTCATGGTTAACAATCAAAAAGCGGCTAAAACCGTCAACGTGAATGCGAAAGTCCGTGAATACCGAAGCCGCGCCGCCGGTCACTTTGGAACCGACGACCGGATTATTGGCAAAGTGAACCGACAAAGACGCCAAATCGGTACTCTCCTGGTAATGAATATCGGCAGCGGTGACAATAGTCGCATGCGCCGCAACAATGACTTGCCCGGACAAGTGCGACATCCAATCCACCGGCACTTTCTTTAGCGCCGAATCCGCAAAAGGCTCCTTAGGGGTGTCATGCACATAAAAACTGTAAGTGCTGAACTCGCCGTGCTGCTCCCAGCGTATCTGAAAGGAATTGAAGGTCGCGCTGAAGTGATCCACGTCTTTTTCAGGCGGGGCAACACCGAATCGTTCGCAAAGCGCCGTCAAGTGCTTGCGTTCCTGCATTTTTTCGTCACTGGACAGCAATAACGCAAGATGGCTGGCCCTAACCGGCAAATGGCCGATAGACGGCGCTCGTGCATGGACTTCGTTATGCAGTACAAAACGTTGGGGATGGTTTTCAGGGATAGGGAATAAAGTCGTCACAGGTGTTTTTTATAATTTCTTAGCTGAATGAATTAAGTCAATTTTACCTAAAAAACGCAGTTGGGCTTGGCTATTATTGACGATTCCGCATAAATTAAATATCTAAGGAACGTGCATGAAATAACTTGAGCAAGTTTTATTTTTCATTTTTTAACCATGAAGGACATGAAGCGGCATGAAAGGTTTAAGTCTTCATGCTCTTCATGGTAATTGCCTAAATTAATTTAGGCACGATCCTAAGCCCACTCCGCGCTCAAACTCTCCGCCTGCTCCAGCACCAGTTGAATAGCTTCTTCCTGCTTGGTGGGCGGGTATTTGTACTTACGCAATATCCGTTTAACCATCAATCTCAGGCTGGCGCGAACGCTTTCGCGCACCGACCAATCCACGCTGACGCTGTTGCGTAAATTTTCGGCCAGTTCATGGGCAATTTTCTTCAAGGTTTCATCGCCCAGTTCGCGCACGGAATCCTCGTTGTTGGCCAGCGCATCATAGAAGGCCAACTCGTCACTGTTAAGGCCGAGATCGACGCCGCGATTGACAGCCTCCTTGAATTTCTTCGCCATCTGGATCAACTCTTCCATGACTTGTGCGGTTTCGATGGAGCGGTTCTGGTAACGCTTGATCACGTTGGCGAGCAACTCAGAAAACTTGTTTTGCTGGACGACATTGCCGGCGAAGCGGCTTTTAATTTCGCCTTCCAGCAACCGCTCCAGCAATTCCACAGCGAGGTTGCGTTCCGGCAGATTGCGCACCTCGTTCAGGAAGCCTTCGTCCAGAATGCCGATATTCGGTTTATCCAGACCCACCGCATTGAAAATATCCACGACGTCTTCGGACACTACCGCCGAGCCGATGATCTGGCGGATCGCCCGTTCGCGTTCTTCATCGGTTTTCTTTTTACCGCTGATGTCCTTCTTGGTCAGCAACACTTTGACCGCCTGGAAGAACGCGACTTGTTCGCGCACGGCCTTGGCTTCATCCAATGTGCAGCACAAAGTAAAGGCTTTGGACATCGCCAGCGCGGTATCGCAAAAGCGCTTCTTGCCGTCGTTAACGCCGAGCAGATGGTTGGCTGTTTTCGCCAGCATGCGGTGACCGCCGGTTAAAAATCCGCTGTAATCGAAACCGTGCAGCATCGCGCGCAACACATCGAGTTTTTCTTCCAGCACCGCATAAGCTTCATGGGCATCGACGGTCGGGCGTCCGCGTCCTTTGCTGGCGGTGTATTCCTTCAAGGCCTGTTTCAGGTCATTGGCGATGCCGATGTAATCGACCACCAGGCCGCCTTGTTTGTCGCGGAATACGCGATTGACCCTGGCAATCGCCTGCATCAGGTTGTGTCCCTTCATCGGCTTGTCCACGTACATCGTATGCACACACGGCGCATCAAAGCCGGTCAGCCACATATCGCGCACGATCACCAGACGCATCGGGTCTTCGGGATCTTTAAAACGCTTTTCCAGACGCTTTTTGACTTGCTTGGAATAGATATGCGGCCGCAGCAGCGCCTTGTCGCTGGAAGAGCCGGTCATCACCACCTTGATCACGCCCTTTTCCGGGTCTTCATCATGCCAGTCCGGCCTCCGCTCAATGATCGCATTGTACAAATGCGCGCAGATGTCGCGGCTCATCGCCACAACCATAGCCTTGCCGGATTGCGCCTTGTTGCGCTCTTCAAAGTGCGCGACCAGATCGGCTACCACCTGCTGAATACGCGGCTCGGCGCCCACCACCTTTTCCAGAGCGGTCCATCGGCTTTTGAGCCTGGCTTGTTCGTTGTCTTCTTCGTCCTCTGCCAACTCGTCAACTTCGGCATCCAGGTCCGACAATAACTCTTCCTTTAAGCCCAGTTTGGCAAGACGCGATTCATAATAAATCTCGACCGTCGCGCCGTCATCCCGCGCCTGCTGCATGTCGTAAATATGGATGTAATCGCCGAATACGGAACGGGTGTCGCGGTCTTCGGAGGATACCGGCGTGCCGGTGAACGCGACAAACGTCGCATTCGGCAACGCATCGCGCAAATGCTGGGCGTAACCGACCTGATAGCGCTCAAGGTATTGATTGGGGGCTTCTTCGACAGCGTTCAAAGATACACCGGCAGGCGACTTCCTGGTTTTAAGCTTGGCCTCGAAACCGTACTGGGTGCGGTGCGCTTCATCGGCAATCACCACGATATTATGGCGGTCAGACAATACGGGAAAGCTGTCTTCATCCTCGCCGGGCATGAACTTCTGAATCGTCGCAAACACGATGCCGCCGGAAGGGCGATTAGCCAGCTTGGCCCGCAAATCCTGGCGGGTTTCGCCCTGTACCGGCTGCTCGCGCAATAAATCCTGCGCCAGCGAAAACACGCCGAACAACTGCCCGTCCAGGTCATTGCGGTCGGTAATCACCACGATGGTCGGATTTTCCATCGCCGCTTCGCGCATCACCCGGGCGGCAAAGCAGGTCATCGTAATGCTCTTGCCGGAACCTTGGGTATGCCAGACCACGCCGCCCTTGTGGCTGCCGCCGGGGCGGGATGCGGCGACCACCTGCGTGATCGCCGAACGCACCGCATGGAACTGGTGATAACCGGCGATTTTCTTGACCAGCGTGCCGTCATCTTCAAACAGCACAAAAAAGCGCAAAAAATCCAGCAGATAAATCGGCGCCAACACGCCGCGCACCAAGGTTTCCAGCTCATTAAACTGGCCGAGCGGATCAAGCGTTACACCGTCAATGGTGCGCCACGCCATAAAACGCTCCTTGTCGGCAGAAAGCGAACCCATCAGCGCTTCGGTGCCGTCCGAAATCACCAGCACTTCGTTATACTGGAACACATCGGGGATTTGTTCTTTGTAAGTATCGATCTGATCGTAGGCTTTCCAAACATCGGCAGTCGGGTCGGCAGGGTTCTTAAGCTCCAACAGCACCAGCGGCAAGCCGTTGACGAACAGGATAATATCGGGGCGGCGGGTATATTTCGGGCCTTTGATCGAGAACTGATTGACCGCCAGCCATTCATTTTTCCCTTCTCCCTCTGGGAGAAGGTGGCCTGTAGGGCCGGATGAGGGGCTATCCCAGTCGATCAACCGCACAAAATCGCCCCGAGTTTCGCCATCCTTTTGATATTGCACCTGCACGCCGTTGACCAGCAAACGGTGAAAATGGCGATTGGCCGCCAGCAATACCGGCGTATCCAGATTCAACACCTGCTGCAGCGCATCTTCGCGGGCGACCGGCGGCACCAGAGGATTGAGCCGGTTGATCGCCTGCCGTAAACGTTCGACCAACACCACCTGAGTGTAGTTGCCGCGCTCGGGCGCATTGCCGTCCATCGCAATATCCGGGCCGTAGGCTGAGTTGTAGCCGACATCGGCCAGCCAGCTTAGAGTTTCTTGTTCCAGTTGGTCTTCGGTCATTTGTTCACTTCCATTTCGCCAAATATATTAGATGCTGTTGAGTGTAGAAAATGCGCTTATTTATACGTGCCGGTCTTGATATGCATAGAAAAAGGAATTTTTTATACATCAAAGCACGCAGAAAACTCTTTTCAGTTGGTTTTTGGTCACGTTCGTCACTGTAAAAAGCTTTACATGAGCCCCTTGTCATGTAAAAAATATCGGATATTTTTAACATGACAGCGGGATCATGTTAAAACCATCAACATGATGTCAGCGGGCGGAAAGACTGCTTCCACTTGCACCCTCGGCAATTTAGCGCTTACCCTCGATCATTTCAGCACCTCCCAATGGCCGCCTTTGGCAGGCCCGATGCGTGACAAACGGTTTTCATCTTGCAGCTTTTTGAGATTGCGTTCAACAGAACGCTCGGTTACACCAATCGAAAGCGCTAATTCCGGGATCGTGGACAAAGGATTTTCGCGAAGCAGCGCAAGAATTTTCCCCGACGTTTTCCCCGACGTTTTCCCCGACGTTTTCAACAGCACTTCTTTCATCGCATCCTGCAACGCTTGCAACATGAATTCGATGAAAGGAGTTGAATCCGCCAGCCTGTCCGCGTCCGCCAAGGCCTGATAATAAGCGTCTTGCCGGGTTCTGATCACCGATTCAACCGGCAAATACGCCAATAGCGGTTGCCACCGGCTCAATATCAGTGTTTGCCATAAACGCCCCATCCGGCCGTTACCATCCGCGAAAGGGTGGATAAACTCAAATTCGTAATGGAACACGCAACTGGCAATCAACGGATGTACAGGTGCCGATGCCAGCCAAGTCAGCAAATCCTCTATCAGCCCGGATACCCGGCCTGCGGGCGGCGCCATATGCACCAAGCTCCGGTCATTGTATATGCCTACGCCGCCACTGCGAAAACAACCCGCATCATCGACCAGTCCCGCCATCAGCAAGCTATGGGCTGTTAATAAATCAGTTGCGGAATACGCTTGCCAACGCGGCATCTGTTCATAAGCGGCAAAGGCGTTGCGCACCTCCTGGATTTCACGCGGCAAACCCAAAACCGGTTTGCCGTTCAGTACGGCGGTCACCTGTTCGATGCTCAAGGTGTTATTTTCGATAGCCAGCGAGGCCTGAATGGTGCGGATGCGATTGTTGCGCCGCAACTGCGGCGACAGGTCGCCGTCATCTGACACAGCCCAACGGGTTAACAGCTCGACGATGTCTGCGACCCGTTGCAGTATCAGCGGCGTGATAGTGTAGGGCGGCTGATAACTCATGCGCCGGCTTCCTCGGCGAGTGCTTCGGCATCCGGCAGGCGAAGCTGGCCGGAGATCAGGCGGGGAAGTAGAGTGTCGCGTAGGGCGGTTAGGGTTTGGGCTTGTTCTAAGTTTGCTTTTATACGATTCATGACGGGATTCAAAACCGTTTCAAACGCATGAATAACTTTGGTATCAGGATAAATTACAAATACACCTTTCATCGTTTCTGTAGTGATTGTGTCAAACACTGAGCCGTGGCTACGTTGTTTAAGTGATTCAACTAAACGGTAGGTACTGAAATAGGTAAAGTAAGCATCATCTGCTTTACCTCGCAGACCGTAACAGGATTGGTTCATCGCCATTTCTCGGCCAACCAATGCCAAGCGACCAACAGTACCGCGTGCGGAAATAATTGTGGTACCTTCTGGCAACAATTTGGTCGATGAGTTATTTAGCCCTTGTACAGAAATATGCTTGGTTGTGTCGATTACAAATACATCGGTAGTGGCAGGAGCATCAACGACGGAGAACCACGGAATATCACCATCCCAGTATTCCGGCATTGATGTTTTGGGGGTACCGCCACCAATGACTTTTACCGTATCAGTGAATGCAAGATTGCGCCACCCGCTCGGCACCAAGCCAAGTTCCAACTCTTCGAAGCTGTCGGGGAAGAGCGCGGCTGTTTCGGTATCCAGGGCCACTACCGGCATCCTGCCTTCAGCGGCACTCGTACATTCCTGTACAGCGCCTTCCGGCTCGCGGCCTTGCTGTTTGGCGCGCACGGGGTCGAAGTCCACGAACCAGGATTTGAACAGGGCTTGGGCGATGGCTTCGAGGGTGGCGTTGGTTTCGCGTAGTATGTCAATTCGTGCGTCGATTGCAGCAAGTACAGACGCAGAACTTCTCTGCAAGTCGATTGGTGGGAGGGTTACTGATATTTTGCGCAGTTCGCTTTGCTTGATACCCAAAACCGTTGTTCCGCTTGCACGAGCCTTTAGCTGCTTTTGCATCTCTTCGGTTTGCAGCAAATACAAAAGATACGTGCTATCTAAAAGTCCTAATTTGCCACGGAGCGTGACTACTCGCTGAGCGAGTGCGATCTTTTCCTTGCCAAGTTGAGCAACCTCGCCAAGCGGGGCTTCAGTTGTCATCACGACATCACCGGCTTGTGGAATACCTCTACGCATCCATGCGTCGTAACCATCTTTTGATATGAACTCAGATGCCTTCTCAATTCGGCCGCCTTTGATAATTTTCGCCGTAACCAATGGAATACCTGCGTTAGTTTTCTCCGGTGTTTTCCCTCGGTAATCGATTAGCGCGTCAAGGCACTCTTCTAAAGGTAAAATCGGCCAATCAACCGCGTAGGTCGGGTTAGCGCAGCGTAACCCAGTATCTTCGCTCGCAGACACCTCTATAGCCTCATTCTTCATCGATGCCCTCCATTTCGCCGCCGAATTCGGCCTCTATTTCATCAATACTGGGCAAGCTGCTGACTAGCGTTTCCGGCAGCTCGCGCAACAGTTGGTATTCGGCCACGCCGATGGGTTTGTCGATGCCGGACAGCGCATATTGGGCCACCAGCCGGTTCTGTTTTTTGCACAATAATAGGCCGATGGTGGGCTTGTCGTCTGCGGCTTTGATTTGCGCATCGACGGCGGCGAGGTAGAAATTGAGTTGGCCGACGTGCTCGGGCTTGAAGGCGGTTGCCTTGAGTTCAACCACTACATAGCACTTGAGGCGGGTGTGATAGAACAGCAAATCGATGAAAAATTCGTCACCGCCGACGTCCAGTCGGAATTGGCGGCCGACAAAAGCAAAACCTGCGCCCATCTCCAATAAAAACCGGGTGATGTGCCGAATCAGGGCGTTTTCGATGTCGCGTTCATGCGCGTCTTCGCTCAGCCCCAGAAAGTCGAACAGGTAAGGGTCTTTGAGGGTTTCGTGCGCCAGATCGGAGTGGGGCGACGGCAAACGGGCGGCAAAGTTGCTGATGGCCGAACCTTGGCGATGGCGTAGGCGGTTCTTGATGTGAACTTCCAGCGTGGTGCGCGACCAGCCGTGCTGCACGGTTTGGGCGGCATACCACTCGCGTTCGGCGGGATCGACGAGCTTGGTCAGCAAGGTTACGACGTGAAACCAGGGCAATTGGGCAGCAGGCTGCTGCCCAATTAAACCTGCCGGGCAGTGTTCGGCAAAATAGGCCATGTATTTCAGGTTGCGGGTGGAAAAGCCGCGCATGTCGGGGAAAGCGTCTTTTAAATCGTGCGCCAGCCGGTTGATGACCTTAGCGCCCCAGCCTTGCTCTGCTTGGCGGTTCAGGATCTCGCGCCCGATCTGCCCGTACAGGCTCACGAGTTCGGCATTGGCCGCGAGAGTGGCGCGTTGGCGGGCTTGTGCAATCCGGCCTTTTAGCTGCGTCAGCCATTCGGCATAACCGGGCGGCAGACCTAATACCATAGGCTTAGTCATGGGTCGGCTCCGCGGTTTTTTCCAAGCCGATAAAAACCACATATTCACTCTGATCATCAAGCGCCAAAAGCTTTCTAGCGGCAAGATGTCCAGGACTCAGCCGAATCAATTGTCGTCCGTACCGTTTGCCAAAGGGTTGGTAGGTTTTTTCCACATCACAAATAACGTCCCAAAATATGAGCTCATCATTCCCACGCTCTGCGTGGGAACGTAGCCCGAACCGCTCTGCGGTTCGGGACGCTGGAGCGTCCCTGACTGGGTTACCACGCAGAGCGTGGGAACCATAAGCGGAAATTAATTTTGCCGGAATCCTTGCATTAAAATTCATAACCCAAGCCTCCCAACTTCCGGCGTATCAATTGATCCAGTTCCGCGCCTTTGGCCATTTGCTCGCCCAACGTTTCGGTCAGTTTTTGCATTTTGTCGGCAAACGCTTCGTCATCGTCTTCGACTTCTTCCGCGCCGACGTAGCGGCCGGGGGTTAGGACGTGGCCGTGTTCGGCGATTTCCGCCAGGGTGACGCTACGGCAGTAGCCGGGGATGTCGGCGTAAGAGACTGCCCCCTTACCCGTGTGCGGTAATACTGTTGACTTAATAGCGGGCGCTCCTTCTCCCTCAGGGAGAAGGTTGGGATGAGGGGATTTAAATAAGTCTTCTTCCTTATTTTGCTTTCCCCTCACCCAACCCTCTCCCTCTGGAGAGGGCTTTAAACCGCTTAAGTCAGCAGCATTGCTTACGAAGGGAGATGAGGAATTACGCCATGCTTCGACAGTTTCGGCGATGCGCTCGATAACGTCATCGGTGAATTCGCATTGCACCCGGCTGATCATGCTGCCGAGTTTGCGGGCGTCGATGAACAGGACTTCGCCTTGGCGGGTGCGCTTTTCCTTGACCAGAAACCACAGGCAGGCGGGAATCTGGGTGTTAAAGAACAGCTGGCCGGGCAGCGCGATCATGACTTCGACTTTGTCGGCCTCGACCATCGCGCGGCGGATGTCGCCCTCTGAGTTCTGGCTGGACGACATCGAGCCGTTGGCGAGCACGATACCGGCGCGGCCTGTCGGCTTGAGGTGGTAGAGCATGTGTTGCAGCCACGCGTAGTTGGCGTTGCCTTGCGGCGGCGTGCCGTAAACCCAGCGCGGGTCGCCTTCCAGGCTGCCGTGCCACCAGTCGGAGATGTTGAACGGCGGATTGGCGAGCACGAAATCGGCGCGCAGGTCCGGGTGCTGGTCGCGCACGAAGCTGTCGGCGGGTTCCTTGCCCAGGTTGAAGTCGATGCCGCGTATCGCAAGGTTCATTGCGGCCAGCCGCCAGGTGGTCGGGTTGGCCTCCTGGCCGTAAATCGATACATCGCCCAACTTGCCGCCGTGGGCTTCGATGAATTTTTCCGATTGCACAAACATGCCGCCGGAGCCGCAACACGGGTCGTACACTTGCCCGTGATGCGGGGCGAGCACGGCGACCAAGGTTTTGACGATGGACGCCGGCGTGTAGAACTGCCCGCCGCGCTTGCCTTCGGCGCTGGCGAACTGGCCGAGGAAATATTCATAAACCTGACCGAGCAAATCGCGGGCGTGATTTTTAGCCCGGTCTTCGGCATTGCCGGATTCGCCGAAGCCGATTTGCGAGACCAGATCGACCAGTTCGCCGAGTTTGCCGTCGGGCAGCTGCACGCGGGCATAGCGTTTGTCGAGTATGCCTTTGAGTTTGGGGTTTTCGGTTTCGATCAGCGACAGCGCGTCGTCGATACGTTTGCCGATGTCGGCTTGTTTGGCCTGGGCGCGCAGGGTTTCCCAACGGGCGGCTTCGGGCACCCAGAACACGTTGACTTCCTTGTAGTAGTCGCGGTCTTCGAGTTCGGCATCGATCAGTTCCTGGTCGGCGTCTTCCAGGTAATAATCGTCCCGGCTGTCGGCAAACTTGCGCATCAGTTCGGCGCGGCGGGTTTGGAAGGTGTCGGAGATGTATTTGACGAAGATCAGGCCGAGTACGATGTGTTTGTATTCGGCGGCGTCCATGTTGGCGCGCAGCTTGTCGGCGGTGGCCCAGAGTGTTTTTTTGATGTCTTCGATCATGTGTTTTTGCTTAACAAATTTGAATGGCGAATCTTATAACAACTCCCTGCCTTATGATCGGCAAAACCGGTTGCGATAAACAATTGTTCCGTGGCCGGTGTGCACCCGTCCCGGTATTTGGGCCGTAGGTTATCCTACCTCGCCTATTTTTTCGAATGTATTTTCTCCTTCATGCGCTACGTCACTGCCTTAAGTTAAACCGTGTGTGGTGAGCACTTCGGCTACAGTCGGGAGAGCCTTGTCGAACCACGACTTTGTCAGATTTAATGAACGCACAATTCCCAATATCGTCATTCCGGCAGGGATTGCAGGACCCGTTAGAGCGCGTAGCGAATCCAGGTTCTATGGATGGATTTGTGCTTAGGATCGTGCATAAATTAATTTAGGCAATTACCATGAAGAGCATGAAGGACATGAAGACTTAAACTTTTCATGCACGTTCCTTACCATCCATGTCACTGGATACCCGCTCCCAGCGGGTAAGACGAGCTTGCGTATAATCTGACAAAATAGAATGAGTGGTGATCAATATTTCCTCTCAACGCTTTAAGCCGACCTTGTTTGGTTTTGCTGTCCAGGCGCCTTAGCTTTGATCCTTGGGTCGGCTTGGTTGCTTTGCGCTTTTGGGGCGTTATTGCCACACTTTGAATTAATGCCTGTAGTACGCTGAACATGGGTTTGCGCGAAACGCCTTTCGACATGGCCTTTAATCTTGAGTGCATACGAGATCTATGTCTCATCTTGCAGATAAGTCTTTTCCCGGTAATTTCGGCTATGCCAAACAAATCCCAAGGCCGTCGCCAGCATCAATGCGGCGAAAAACCAGAAATAATCGGCACCGGCAAGACGGCTGGAACCGTCCGGGTTTTCGATGAAAAAATTCACCGCGCTGGTGAACAGGTTGCCGAGCGCGACCGCCGCCATATACAGCGACATCACCAGTGACTTCATCGATCTTGGCGCTTGGGTATAGGAAAATTCCAGGCAGGTGATCGACACCATCACCTCGGCGGAAGTCAGCAGCAGGTAAGCCAATAACTGCCAGCCGATGCCGGGGTGAAACCCCGCATCGATGCGCATCTGGATAGCGGCGATCAATACAAACGACAACACCGTGATAAACAAACCGATCGCGATTTTGTTCAGATAGCCCAAATGCAAATACCGGCCCAGCGCCGGGTATAAAAACCGGTAAAACAACGGCGTGAGCAGCACGATCAGCAACGGATTGGCGGCTTGAATCTGAGACGGCAATATCTCCACGCCGAAGACAATCCTATCCATCTGCTGCGATTGCAAGACCCAGGACGAGCCGTTTTGGTCGAACAAGGCCCAAAACATTGCAATGAACAAATAAATCCCGCTTAACCGGCCCAGACAGCGCAAGCCTTCTCCGCTCAAGGCCTCGCGCACGAAGCCCATGCCGGCGGCGGGTATGTGTACAAACCGGTGTCGCCCCGACCAAAATACCACCGTCGCCAACAGCATCAACACGCCCGGCAGCAAAAATGCGACCGATGCGCCGTAGGTTTTAAGCAACCAAGGCACCAGCAACATGGAGATAAAGGCCCCGAAGTTAAGAGACAAATAAAACCAGCTGAATACCTTGCTTAGCCAATGTTGGTTGCTTGCCCCAAACTGGTCGCCGACATGCGCGGACACGCAAGGCTTAATGCCGCCTGCGCCCAGCGCAATCAACGATTGCCCCACCAACAAGCCTGTTCTGGTATCGTCCAGCGCCAGGCAAAAATGGCCCAGGCAATAAACCGTAGACAACAGGATGATGGTCCGGTACTTGCCCAATAGGCCGTCGGCCAGCAACGCGCCAAAAAACGGCGTGAAATAGGTAATGGAGACGAATAAATGGAAATACGCCTTGGCCTCGCTGTCCGACATAGGCGCAAGGTTGCCCCCGGCATCCATCAGGTATTGGGTCATGAACACGACCAAAATCGCCCGCATGCCGTAATAGCTGAAACGTTCCGCCAGTTCATTGCCGATAATGAAAGGGATGCCTGACGGTATTTCCGTGGACGGAACAGGCGCGGTACGGTAGGGAGTTTTCACAAAATGATGCCTGCTAAATTTTGATTACGCTGATTATGCTGGTTCCCAAGCTCCAGCTTGGGAATTCAGTCCGGGAAGCTCAAGCTTACTGTATCGCGAAGCTTGAGCTGGGGGACCAGTGTCACTTATTTCGTGCTTTTCGTGGACAACACAGTTTTTCCGGCATCATCCGTCCGTTTGCCCCTCGGCTTCAAATTCCAGCCGGGCTTGTTCTCGAATCTGCCGGCGGCGCAACTCCCATAATTCGCGCAGCTTGTCGGAGTTCAAATCCCTCTCGTCGGCTTCGGAAATGAAATCGACCTCGCCGTTGCCTTCGGCTTCGGTGCGGGTAAAACTCCATTCCTTGGTGAACTCGGTTTTGATCGCTCCGGCATGCTTGGTCGGCATCGCGCAGATCAGCTGCATGCCGAGGCTGTCGCGGATGAAGCGGATCACGTCGTGGGCGCGGCGCTCGTCCATCTTAGCGAACGATTCGTCGTTGACCAGCAATTTCAGGTTCATGCCTTTGTCGAAATGTTTCAGGCGATTGGTCACCACAGCGGCGCGGACGATGTAGGCCGGGGTTTCCAGCTGTCCGCCGGAACCGGTGCCCCACTCCGACAACGCGACGCGGGAGCCGCTGTCGGAATCCTTCCAGATTTCATAGCGGCGGTAATTGCGGTAATCGGCCACCCGCTGCAATTCCTTCAACGCGCGATCCTGGTCGTCCGAAAGCAGGAAGCCGACCAGCCGGTCGCGAATCTTGCACTGTTCGGGACTCAGCTCGTTGGTATCGAACAGGTCGCCGGACTCCTGAGATTCCGACATGTCGTAGGCCGCGCAAAAGAAATCGTAATATTCCTTAAACTCCGGCACCCACACCGACCAATCCAGCTGGAACCTATCGGTGCCGAATTTAAGCCGGTTCAGTTCGGTGTTTAAAATCTTCAGGGTCTTCACGCCCTGATCGACGGCGTTGCGGATTTCGTAGCAAAACTGCTTGGTGAACACATCCTTGAACGACGATTCGGCGGTGCGAAGTTTATCCAGGTTTTTGACGAAACCGATCTCCCGCTGTTCCCGGAGTTGCTCCTTAAGCCGCCCGAACAGCTGAACCAGCTGCCGGTATTGGCCGACAAAGTCGGCGTCGCGCGATTCGCTGTCGTGCTGCAAATGCAGCTGTTCATGGCTGCGGGCATGCTGGTTGTAGTCGGCGATGTTTTCGTGGATTAAACCGAAGGCGACCGTGGCTTCGATCAGTTTCTTGCCGTGCTTGTCCTGCAACTGGCCATTGGATAACGCGGTCGAATCGGCGATAGCGTCGACCGCTTGCTGCAACGCGGTCAACGACAGGCTTTCATTGACCGAAGCTATCCATTTCAGCGGTCCCAGGTCGGCCTCGATCTGGTGCCGCCTGTCGGCCAGGCCTTGTTCCAGCATGTCCGATTTTCTTTGTTGCTGCTCTTTGTCGCCCTGAAATTTGCCCACTTGGCGGTTGGCAAGATTCACCTGCTTTTCCAGGTCGGCAATCAGCTGGTCCAGGGTGTTTTTCTCGGCTTCCAACTGATCGACCTCGGTCAGGTCCAGACGCGCCAGGTCGGCATGCGCGGCCTGGCTGTCATGAACCGTCTGCTCCAGCTTGGCCGCATCGGCAAAATCCGGCGCATGCAAATTGCCAAGCGACCCTAGCAATCCGTTCAACTGGACGCGTTCGGCGTTTAATGCCTGCACTTCCTGCTCGGCCTTGGCGTGCATTTCCACCGCATTTTGCCGCGCCTGACGCTGGGCTTCCTTGCCGAACGCCAGCTCCACATCATCGCAGGTAAACAGGGTGCGCGATCCGGCCGCCTTGCCGTCTTTCATGACGCCGCGCGACGTGTGCCGCAACTGCTCGACATCGTCGACTTTAGCCACACTGCCGTATTGCTCGACCAAATAGGCATAAGCGATAGGATGTTCGGTGTGCAATTCATGGATGATCGAATCTTTCGGCACAAGTTCCGGTTTGGCTTTTCTTTTACACATCGAGCCTTGGACTACTTTAGCGCGTAGATGATGCCTTTTTACGAATTCAATGGCCCGCGACTCCCAGTCTTCATCGACCACGAAATTAAACCGCGCCCCGCCTAAATAACCTTCAATGGCCGGTTGCCAGGACAGGTCCTTGGGTTCGATCAAATCGCACAACACCTGGGCGCGGGCGGCGGGCAACTCGGCGCGAAACGCTTTTAACGCCAGCGTGACTTCGCGGGGATAATCCGCGCCGCCTTCGGCCAGGTTGGCCTTGCGTTCGGCCAACTTCTTTTCCTGGGCCTGGGCTGTTTCAAACCGTGTTTGCAACTGCCCTATCTGGCTTTGCACCGCAGCGACAAAACTGTTTTGGGTTCCGGCCAAGGCTTGGTAGAGCTTTTCAAAACCGTTATTCAAGCCTTCCAAGGCCCGCACCGTGACCAGCACGTCATGCGGTTCTTGTTCGGCCAGCAGTTGTTGTTCAAGCTGCCGGCACTGCGTTTGCCCGACTTTAGCCATCACTTCGGCCAGCAGCTCCGCCGCTGTCGATAATTCGTTTTTCGACGCGGGGAACTCCATGCCGATAATATTCCGCGCGGCGGCTTGCAAATGCCCGGCCTGTTGCAGCGCTTGTTGCAGATTGGCGATTGCCGCTTTCGCGTCCAACTGGATCGCGTCCAGACGCTCGCTTATACGGCGCTTTTGATCCGCCGCCGCGATGCCGCTCAAACGCGCGGCGAGCTGAATCTGGCTGTCGACATAGCCTTTCTTGTCGCGGTTTAAAGCGTCTATCCGAACATTGGCTTCCTGGATATTTTTGTCCAGTTCGGCGATTGCCGTCTTGGCTTGCTGTATCTGTATCCGGTCGCCCTGCAACAAGCGCTGCGAATGCGCCAACTGGTACTGGACAGCGGTTTCATAGGCCGCATTGGCTTTGATCAGCGCTTTTTCGATGCCCTCAAGACGGACCACATTGGCCTGCAAGCGGTCGCCTTCGATCCGCAATTGGTGCACCTGCCGCATCAAGCCGCTGATCTGGGTAATGCGCTGCGGCAATTGCTGGATGTCGTATTCCAGAATCTGCGTTTTGACCAGATCGTCGACGCTGCCGATCGGTTTATGGGCGATCGACCCGCTCCAGGCTTTGGCTGCCAGTTCCGCTTCCGAAAACGATACGTTGCGCTGGCCGCGAAATCGGCCGTACAGCTGGCACAGATATTCGCGCTTGGCGTCGCGAAGGTTCAGCACCTGCGGGTAGCGGGCTTTCAGGTGGTTTTCTATTTTTTCCACCTCGACGACGCACATATTGTCGTTGCCGTCGTAATTGACCAAATCGCCCAAGCCGAGCGTCGCGTCGTCGATCAGCAATAACGCCAACCGCTCCTGCACCGCCTGGCGGCGTTCGCCGGAACCGTCGACGCGCACCGCGGCGGCAATCAGCGCGGTAAACGGCTTGCCGTCTTCGCCCTCGTCCGGCTTGAACACCGCCGCCACATAACCGTGCGCGCCGTCGGGGCGGGCGAACAGGTTGTCCTCCGCGCCGACGATGTACGACCACAAGGTGCGCTTGCTTTTGCTGCCGCGCGAGGTTTGCGTGGTTTCGTCCTGGCCGGGGTTGTAGCTGTAGATATTCTGGTGCGCGGCGGTCATCACCGTTTGCAGCGCATCCAGCAGCGTCGATTTGCCGGAACCGGTCGGGCCGGTCAGCAGGGTCATGTTGCCCATCTCGTATTCGTCGCTGCGTAGCGCGCCCCAGTTAACCAGGATCAGTTTATCGAGCTTCATAGGTTTTGCTCCCCGCTTTCCGGCTCGCTCACTGCTTCGGCAAAGCCTTCGGCCTCCAATGCCGCAGCCAGCACATCCTCGCCGATAATGCCGAGGATGGTCGGCCTTATCGCAATCAGCGCGTCTTCATCGTGCATCGAAAACAGCGCGCCGTATTGGATCAGGCGATGCCGTTTCAAGTCTTTCAGCAGGCGGTCGCGGTCGCCAAGGTTCTCCGGCAACGGCCTCTTGATCTGGATTTGCAGCGTGGTCGCCAGCTCCTCGAAACGGATTAAGATATCGCCGTCGTCGCTCAGGCGGCCGCCCCCTTCGGCCAGGCCTTGCTGGTATAAAAAGCGCAAGGCCAGTGCCGAGGCAACGAAATCGGCGGACAGCCGGGCGCGAAGTGAAGGCGTAGGGTCGTTATCGTCCTCGGCCAACCCCGGAATCTGCGCGCCGGGCGCGTAGAGCCGGAAAAATTCGTTTTGCAGGTCGTGGACCAAGCGAAAGCCCGACAGCGCGAAATATTCGGCCAGCAGGTTTTCGATGCGGCAGGCGTCGTCGTAGCATCGCTGTTCGACGCCGTCTTCGTCGCGGACGATGATGCCCCAGGCGAACAATCGCGCGGCGATTTCCTGGAAGCGTTGCAGTTTGAGATTTTCCGGCTCCAGCCGGTCAAGCAGGGTTTGGGTCAGAGTCATGGTTGAATTCAATTTGATAGTCGCTGCCTGTGTAGTAAGCGTTGTGTAATCGGCTGGGCAATTTTTTGGCGTTCAGCGTTTCGTCGCGGGAGGCGCGCACCGCTTCCACCATCTGCATGGCCTGCAACACGTCGGTTGCGGTCTGCATCGGCAGGCTGGACAGCCGCACCGAGCGCTGCTGCAAGCGTAATTCGCCGCGAATGTAATCGACGACATCCTGGTTCGACAGCGTGAAGGCCGCCGCCTCGCTACGCTGCATCGCCGCCTGCAAACGCGCATCGCGGGTTACTTTGGGCAGCGCGGTGACGGTCAAGGCCTTGCGGCGTTGCGAGGCGCTACGCAATTTGAACGCCGCGGGGTCCAGCAAGCGGATTTCGCTGACGGTGATGGCGGCACCCAGCCGTTTCAGAAAACCGGTTTGCGCGTCGCCTTCCAGCGTTGCGGCCTGGGCGATGGCCCGGCTGTAAGCCTGCCGGCTTTGCCCGCCTTGCAGCATCAAGGCTTGCTGGACGATGCTCGCGGCGCGGCGCATGTAGATATTCATCGCCTTGATCAGTTCCGGGTGTTTGGCGGTACAGGCGACTTCGACCCGGTCTTCGATGCGATCCAGCAGCCAGTTGAAAATCGCGGTATCGCCCCGCTCCTGATGGGTCCAGGCGGCAATGTCCTGCAACTGGCTTTCGAAAGCGTTGACCTTGTCGCCTTCCAGATTGCGCAAGCGGCTTAAACTGTCGCGTATCGCCTGCCGGTGGCGTTCGACATTGTCGGCAGTCAGCTGTTTTTTAAATTCCTTCTCGAAGCGGTCCAGGAAAGCGACGAACTCGTCCCAGGGCGTATGGGTCGCTTCCGACATCAGACGGCGCACCAGTTCCTGAAAATAATCGACGCCTTCCGACAAGTCGCTGATGATTTTTTCGGCATAATCGTAGGCATCGACCAGATCGTAGGCGTCGATATTCTTGCGCGCCGCTTCCAGCGCGTTACGGCAGCTGCGCACGTTGCGCTGGCGGCTGCGGGAGCGCAGGCGGTCCAGCGACCACAAGGCCTCGGCGAACAGTTTTCCGGCGCGGGTTAGGCGATAGGCTGTCACCAAACCTGCGCGGTCGCCGAAGGTCTCCAGCCAGCCGTCTTTCAGCAGTGCGCGTATCAGCGCGTTGGTCAGTTGCTGGTCGTCGGCGTTATCCAGTCCCGACAGCTCGTCCTCGTCCAGGATGCTGTCGGCCGCAATGTTGTTGATCAAGCCCTGCACGGTCGGGGCCAGTAAATCCTTTAAGGCGTCGCGGGTCAGGTTCTGCGAATAATCGGCGCTGGGCCCGTGCAAGCTCTCATACAGGGAGCGCAGGCAAGCCACCACCAGTTCGCGGCGCTTTCCGTTCAACGGGCGGAAAAAATTCTGACGTTCAGCTTCGAAAAACACCGGATACCCACAAGTTTATTGTTTCAGCGGTTGCAGCAAGAACTCCCCAAAGCTGTTTGGAAAGCGTTAGAAGGATGCGGACATTATATCAAACATACGCGGCAACCGAAGAAAGACGCCGGGGATGTTGTTATATCAGTTGGGTTCCTCAGGGTTCTCTACATGTAATTCCTTCAGTGTTTTCCCGGCTAATTTCGATACATAAAACAAGATTCCCAGCGTAAACAACAATCCGGCAACCAGCAACGGATACGAAACCGTAGCTGGCGCCGAAGCGCCGCTAACCAATCCGGCAATGTGTTTGGTCGTGTAACCGATATAGACCAGGATCAGGTTGTAAATCAATATTCCGCTGGTCGCGGCCAGATAGGGCCAGAATCCGACCGGGGCAACGGCGAAAGCGTAACTGAGCAATGCAAAGGGCAGCGGGGTCAAGCGTAACAGCAGCATCAATTTGAAGGCTTGATTGCCCAGGGCTGCATCCAGCGCTGCCATTTTGGGGTGTTTTGCGATCAAGCCGAGTACTTTTTGCCTGAACAAATAGCGGCCCAACACAAAAATAAGCGCTGCGGCAAGATAGGTGGAAACAATAATGTAAAACTCGCCTGCACCGATTGGAAATAACAGCCCGGCAGCAAAACAAAGCGCATCGGCGGAAACAAAAAAAGGCGTCAGCACCAGGAATAAAACGATAAAACCCAGCGGCGCCCACGGGCCGAGGTTTTGAATCCAATGCTCGATACCCGGAAGGTGCAGTTCCAGCTCGTGCCCGATCAGAATTAAAATTCCCGCAGCCAATGCTAGAGGCAGCAGTTTTTCGGTGAGTTTGCTTGTTTTTGTTTTCATAAGTAGTTTCCAGAAACACAGAATCGTTTTTTGGCTGAAAATAAAACCGCTAAAAACCGCAGTTGGAGCGCACGAACGGGATGTTGGAATGCTCAACTACGACTTTTAAAATTAACGGACTTTGATCGCCGTTATCAGATAATTGCCGGTTGTAGCCGCAACAATATCCGCGCTGACGGCATTCCCGGATATTCTGAAGCGCAATTTACCGGCATGGTAAATTTCAATCGCGCGCATATCGATAAAGTCATCCAGTTGAAACGACATGGCCTTTACCACCGACTCCTTGACGCTGAATAGCAGCAGCGCCGGGTCAACGGCAAGGTTAAATGCCGCCATCGCGCTCAGCTCATCGGTGTTGGCCAAGAACATCGGCGCCAATTCATCCATCCTGCCGACTCGCTGCGGCAAAGAAACCAGGTCAATGCCGATGCCTGCCTCGCAGTGCTGATGTTTTTGCATCAGCACGACGGCGCAGAGCTCGCCATCGTGGCTGATCGTTCCGGTCACCGACTCCGGCCACAGCGGGTTTCTTAACCGGCCCATTTTAATCGGCTGGTCCGGCAAGCCGAAAGACTGCAAGCCCTGCCTGGACAGCCAGCGGCCGGTTGCAAATTCGTGTTGGCGGCTGCTGACCGCATTCGCAACCAGCGCCTGTTCTTCCGGCAGAATCGGGTAATGCTGGATTTTGGCCGCCTTTACAAACGCCTGACTCGGAAACCATTGCCTCAAGCTATGCTCTATTTGTTCAACGTCCCGGCTTAACTGAGTGCTAATTCCAGAAAATGTCATTTATTTTTACCATGAAGCCCATGAAGGACTTGAAGATATTGCTGTATTGACTTCATGCGTGAAATTTTGACGGTTCATAAAACAAAACTTCTTAACCCTTGCTTCAATAGCTTTACATTAAAGTTGATTAGGAAGCCTTGTTTAATGTTCGCCAGCTTCATATAGGTCAAAAGCTGTGCCTCGTGGATTCCTTTCAACTGTTCAACACTTTTTAATTCCAAAATAATTTCATTTTCAATTAACAAATCTAATCGATAACCACAATCCAAGTGCATGCCTTTGTATTTTACCGGCAAAGGGTACTCGATTTTGAATTCAATCTGATTAATGCCAAGTTCATGGGCAAGACATTGCTGATAAGTGGATTCCAATAATCCAGGACCGAGTGTTTTATGAACTTCAATGACGCAACCAATCACCTTGTTCGACAAATCACTAAATGCTCTTCCCTTCATTATCTTCATGCCCTTCATGGTAGAAAAATAAGTTACCCTTCAGCACCCGCTTAACTCAATCATGGCGTCTGCATCCGGCTTAGCCCACCCATTCATATTGCCGGTAAAATTCTTTAATCTCCTTCAGAAAAATCCTTTTCGTTCCCTTGCCGGTGGTATTGTCGATGATCGATTGCCAGACACCCGGCAGCAAACCGGTATTCGGGACAACATTGCGGGTGCCGAACTTGACCTCGTTGCTGCCTTCCAGCAAGGTTTCGTATTCGCCCATGCTTAACTGATACCGGCTATCCAGATTTTTTTCCAGTTGCATGGCTTTGAGTTTTTGCTGGCCGGACGCCATTGCCACGCCGCTGTAAAATTCCGAACAGCAGCCGGAACCGTAGGAAAAACAGCCGATTCTCTTAGGAACGTCAAACACGCCCTGCTCGATCGTGCTGGCCAGGGAAACCAATACGGTTGCGCCCATAATATTGCCGACGCGCTGGCAATAAGTCAGTCCCGGTTGTACCCGCTGGTGAAAGTCCTGATTGATTTCATCGCGTTTTATATCGGTGTGCTTGCGCATCATATTACGGTGCGCGCCTTTTACCATGCCGCCGAATGGCGTATGAAAGCACAGGTATTGAAACGTCGTCCGGTAATCGGTTCCGGTCACCCGCTTTTGGTACTCCTGAAAACTCTGGTCGCAACAATCCAGGTACGACAACAGCGACAAATCGGCGTTGCCCGCCTCGCTGTCGGGGATAGGCCGACAGGTGTCGAACACTTCAAAACTGTAGTAACCGTTTGCGCCGACATCCAGCTGGAATATCTCCGGCTTTTCGCTGACCAGCAATGCCACCGCGCCCGCGCCGCCGCTGGGTTCGAAAAACGCCCAGTCCATAGTCAGCGCATCGCCGTCTTCAGTCACCAGAAAACGCGACAGATCCGTGGCAATGACCAGCGCCTTGGCGCCAGGGGATACCTGGGACAGAATAAAGTTCACCGCCATTTGCAAACCGGCGGTACCCGAATAACAGGCCTGTTTCAGCTCAAACAGCCGGCAATTGCGATTCAACCCCAGATAATGATGGATGTAGGTGCTCATGGACTTGCCGAAATCAATGCCCGACTCCGAGCAGGTAATCAGCAATTCAATACGGTCTTTTTCCGCGTCGGACAGTTGGTCGATTACCGGTTTGGCGGCGTTAATCGCAAAGCTCACCGGATCTTCATAAGGCAGCGCAACCGATTTATGTTTCATCAGCAGGTTATCGAAGCGTGCGGTATCGAGTTGCCTGTATGCCGCCAGCTCCATCACATCTACAAACGTACTGCCGCCATAAAGATTCATTGCTTCAATTCCAACCGGCGTCATGATTTTCCTCACTGAGTCATGCTTAAAAGCGCTGATTCTACATTGTTTTCAGATGGTTTTGGCGGAAATAACCGCCCGGAAAACGTCATTTATTTTTACCATGAAGCTCATGAAGGACTTGAAGAAATACGGTATTGACTTCATGCGTGATATTGACAGTCTATAACAAATACGCAATTCGTCAGCTATTCGACAAATTACTCAATGCTCTTCCCTTCATTGTCTTCATGTCCTTCATGGTAATAAAAAACAATTTTTAAGCCATATAGATTTAATCACCCTCCCTTGAACCGGCGCTTCAATTATAATGGCGTTTACTCTAACAAACGGACACACACTTATGAGCAATACAAGAACCAAGGCCCAGGTTTTCGACGTCGTCAAAAACAATATTCTGGACATACTGCCGAAGGTGCAGCCTGAAATGGTTTCAATCGAAAAATCGCTGAGCGATCTCGGCGCCAATTCCGTCGACAGAATGGAGGTGGTCACCCTATCCATGGAGGATCTGGGCGTTAAAATCCCTTTACTGAGTTTTGCCGGCGTGACCAATATCGAAGGCTTGGTCGATGTCTTATTCAACAATGCACAATGACGGAAAAAAAGCATTCGCCTAAATCCTCGCCATGCGTGCAAATCACCGGCATGGGGATCGTCTCGGCTATCGGCCATAATATAGCCGAGTTCACCCGGTCATTGGCCGACGGCAAATCGGGCGTCAGGCGGATAGCCCGAAGCACAACACCGCCTTTAGCCGTCGCTATCGGCGCAGAAATTGACGGCTTCAATTTTGAGCAAATGCTCGGGCAGTTTTCAGATATGCCTGAAAGCCTGACTCAATCCGTGCAGCACGTTACACGGCGCGCCCCGTTTACGATACAAACATCGGTTATTTCAGCGTTACAAGCCTGGCGGCAGGCCCGGCTGGATGACAAGCCCATTGAACCGGAGCGGATCGGGCTCGTTATCGCCGGACACAATACCACGCAGAATTATCAATACTCGCTCTGCTCCGATTTCCAACGCAACCCGGAATACCTGTCGCCGCGCTATGCGTTGCAGTTTATGGACAGCAACCAGATCGGCGTATTGAGCGAAATATTCAATATCCGGGGGGAAGGTTTCGTAACCGGCGGCGCTTCAGCCTCCGGCAATGTCGGCGTTATCCACGGCGCCCGGTTAATTCAGGCCGGACTGGTCGATGCCTGCCTCGTGGTCGGCGTGGTCGCCGATTTGTCGCCGATGGAGATTCAGGGGTTTTGTACGATCGGCGCTATGGGCGGCAAACAATTCCACGATCAGCCGGAGAAAGCCTGCCGGCCGTTCGATGCCTTGCACGAAGGCTTTATTTACGGCCAGGCTTCTGCCTGCCTGGTTCTGGAATCCGGTGACAGCGCCAACGCAAGGAAAGCACCCGGCTTGGCTAACATACTGGGCGGGGCGATCAATCTCCACGCCACCGCTTCAGCGCAACCCGACATCGACGGCGAGACGAAAGCCATGAATGCCGCGTTGCAACAAAGCGGCCTCGCCGCCTGCGAAATCGACTACCTGAATACACACGGCAGTTCGTCGCCCTTAGGCGATAAGGTCGAAATCCAGGCGATCGAACAGGTCTTCGGCGATCATTTTCCCCGTGTCCGGCTAAACGCCACCAAGGGCTTGACCGGCCATTGCCTGTACTCGGCCGGTGTTGTCGAAATCATCGCCACGGTCGTGCAAATGCAGCAAGGATTCATCCATCCGAACATCAACCTGGAAAACCCGATCAATGCAACGGCGAACTTTTGCGGCGCAACGGCTGTTTCGCAACCAATTCATAGCGCGATGAGCAATTCTTTCGGCTTTGGCGGCATCAATACCAGCATTGTGTTGCAGAAAATCCCAGCAGATACTGATTTTTAAATGGGACACGGATAACACAGATTAGACGGATTGAAACGGATTTGAAAAAAACGCTGCCGATAATTTAAGTAATTACCATGAAGCGCATGAAGGACATGAAGACTTAAATCCTTCATGCTTTTCATGTTCTTCATGGTTTAAAAATAAAACTTTATCAGCGCTCAACAAATACTAATTTTTAATTGGAACACGGATAACACCGATTAGACGGATAAAAACCGCTGCCGATAATTTAAGCAATTACCATGAAGCGCATGAAGGACATGAAGACTTAAATCCTTCATGCCTTTCATGTTCTTCATGGTTTAAAAATAAAATTTTATCAGTGCTCATCCGTGTGCCATTTTTTAAAATATTGAACGTTACAAATAATTAAGCCATCCCAACATTACAGGCCATTATGAATTACCAAACCATTCAGGTGCGCGTCGAACAGTCCGTCTGTTTCCTCAAGCTTTACCGCCCGGAAGCCAACAACACCATCAACAGGACGATGGTTGACGAATGCCGGCATGCCTTGGCGGCCTGCGAAGACGCTGTCCATATCGTCGTACTGGAAGGCTTGCCCGAGGTGTTTTGTTTTGGCGCGGATTTTCAGGACAATACGGCGGAACCGGAAGCGCTTTATGATTTATGGGATCAACTCGCACGCGGTGCGTTTATCAGCATCGCGCATGTCCGGGGCAAGGTCAATGCCGGAGGCGTCGGCTTCGTCGCCGCCTGCGATATTGTGCTGGCCGACAACAGCGCCGAATTCAGCCTGTCGGAGTTGCTATTCGATCTGTTTCCCGCCTGCGTGCTGCCTTTTTTGATCCGGCGCATCGGCTTTCAAAAAGCGCACTATCTGACCTTGACGACAAAGCCTGCGGCAGTTCAACAGGCGCTGGACTGGGGACTGGTTGACGCCTGCGAGGACAATAGCGAGGCGCTGCTGCGTAAACACCTGCTTCGCTTAAGACTCCTGTCCAAAAACGGCATTCAACGCTATAAGTCCTATATAAACAGTCTGGACGCTGTTCTGACCCAAGCAAGACCGGCCGCCATCGCAGCAAACCGCGAGCTGTTTTCAGATCCTGCCAATCTGGAAAAAATCAATCGCTACACAAAAACAGGGGTGTTTCCGTGGGAAAGTTAGCTCTCGAAAAATATTTTCGTTCCCACTCTCTACGTCACTGCCATTAAGTTAAGAAATAAGCTGGCTCCCAAGCTCCTGCTTGGGAACCCAGTGAGCAAAGCTCTAGCTTTGCGAGACGGGAAGCTGGAGCTTCCTACACTGAATTCCCAAGCAGGAGCTTGGGAACTAGCGCAAAAACCCCATATTTGCGTTGCCGTGTTTTTTACCTTCTAATCCACGGCTCAACCAGGTTATAGCCGATACCGTCCCAGAAATCGCAGATTTCACGGTAGGGATCGTTCTGTACGGACACCGCAGGCGCATTCAGTTCCAGATAATCCTTTTTGTGCCGACTGAACGTCGGCCAGCGCACGCCGATCGGTGATGCAGCCGGATCGCCATTCGGGTTTAAATAGGTTGCAAAATTGACCCAATAATCGATTATCGTATTTGAAAGTGCCTCTTCCTCGGCGGTAAAGCGGCCGCCAATTTTATCGGCGCTATGGAACACAAATGGCAGTTCCGCGCCATGACAGACATTGTCGTCGGCCCGACAATCCGGGCCGCCCCAGACTTGAAACGACGGCTGGTGATTGAACAGATAGGCATAGACCGGCGCTGCGGCGGTGGCTGCGACATAACGCGAACTGCAACGCAGGAAATTGTCCGTCTGAATGCGCGCCCACAACGCGCTGTTGCTGCCGTCGTTCTGCGCCGGATACTTGGCGATGGCTTTCTGGAAATCCAGGCCGAACAAGGACGCCGCCCAGGCGGAATAATCGGCCAGGGTAATCGACTGCCCGTTGACGAACAGCACAGACTCGTTTTTGTTGGTTCCCAGCAGTATGGGCTTGTTTGCCCGGCGTTCGGCGGCGGCGACAACCGGCTGTTTGGTCAGCAGCGCGCCATCAATCACCGGCGTAAAGGGGATGTAATATTTGGCTCCTGAAAACACCGTACTCATCTTGGGTATAAACGCATCCTGCGCCAGCAGAAGGTCGTTTACATCGGTATTTTGCAGGCATTTCAAATCCCGGCAGTTCAGGCCCTGTTTAAAGACATTGCCGACATTGACCTGATCCTCAAGCCGTTTGTAAGGCAACGCCAGGAAATTGCTTTCCATAATCCCGGCCCGGAACAACTTGGCGCTGCCGGGCGCGGAAAACAAATGCAGGCCCACCGACATCGCGCCTGCGCTCTCGCCGAAAATCGTCACCTTGCCGGGGTCTCCGCCGAAGTCCCGGATACTGTTCTGCACCCAGGACAGCGCGAGCTGCTGATCCATGAAACCGTAGTTCCCGGAAAGCTCGTCCGTCGCCAGAAAGCCGAGTACGCCAAGCCGGTAGTTAAAACTGACCAGGATGACATTCTTGTTTGCGGCCAAAAAACTGCCGTCATACAGCGGGTCGGAACTTTCGCCCTCGCTAAAGCCGCCGCCATAAATAAACACCATGACCGGGAGTTTTGCATCAGGCTTTATGCCTGGGGGTGTCCAGATATTCAGCGACAGGCAGTCCTCACTTTGGCCTGATGCCTCAAGCAATTTGCGGCTATCCGGTTTGGCGTTCCGGTGATGAATTGGGCTGAGTTGCTTGCCCTCCTCCGCAGCCGTCGGCTGAACGGCATACTGCGGGCATACCGGGCCGTATTGCACGGCCTCCAGTGTTTCCGTCCACGGCTGCTTGGGCGCCGGCGGCCTCCAGCGTCTGTCCCCGGCAGTCGATTCGGCAAACGGAATGCCTAAAAATGCGTTGGCCTGTTTGCCTGAATCCGTAGTCACCGACTTGCCGCAGACCGGACCGGCCTTGCTTTCAACGAGTCCGGTCGTGCAGGCTGAAGCCGGAGCCGCCGTTACGTTCGGCGCTGTCAAAACAAGCAACGCTACTGCCGCCGCTGTAGCGTGCAGCTTACCCAGTTTTTTTATTAACATAGTCCCCCCATTTATCCGCTAGAAATTGTACATTCGGTTGCCGGAGGATGCTGTAATGATCTCCGGGTACGGCCTCGATACTCAGATCGCCGTTTATCAACTCCGCCCAGCCGCCGTTCGCATATTCTTGATTTGCACTGCCGGCATACAACAGCCTGACGTCGCCCCGGTATTGGCCGGGGACATAGCGATTCATCGCCCGCACATTGGCTTCAAATACACTAAACAGCCGATGCAACTGCGCCGAATCAATATCTTCCGGCAACAAACCGGCGTGTTTTGCCTGATTAAACAGTGCGTTCAGACGCCGGGTTAAACCGGATGCCGCCGCTCCGGCCGGCATTGCTTCAGCATCGTCCAGACCCAGTTCCCTGGCAAACATCATTAACAGCAGCGTTTCGCCGTCATCTCCGGGCAGCAGGTTTTTATCGAGATAATCCCGTTCAAACGCCTGTACTGCCTCGGGCGTATAGCTTTCTATCAGCGCCAGCGTGCCGACCTGCTCGCCGGCCTGCTGCAACTGTCCGGCCATTTCATAGGCAATCACGCCGCCCATCGACCAGCCGCCCAGATGATAAGGGCCCTGCGCCTGAACGCTGCGTATTGCGGCGATATACAGCGCCGCCAGCTCTTCAATGCAGCCCGGATGCGCGCCGCTGTCGATGTCCGGGGCCTGCAAGCCGTAAAACGGGCGCTGCCGCCCGATGTGCCGGGACAGTTCCTGATAACACAATACATTTCCGGCCACCGCATGAATGCAGAACAGCGGCGCCATGTCTCCGTTGGGCTGCAAACACACCAGCGGCGTCCAGGGCGGCCGCTTTTGTTGCAGAAGCTTTGCCTGCCCGGCAATGTCCGGGGCCTGGAACAGCGACGACAGCGGCAGCTCCTGGCCCAGTTTTTTATGAATAACGGCCATCAGGCGGACCGACAGCAGCGAATGCCCGCCCAAATCGAAGAAATTATCATGCACCCCTACCCGCTCGACATTCAGCACCTGCCGCCAGATTTCAGCCAATTGGGCTTCGGTCTCTGTCCTCGGCGCAACATGGCTGCGGTTTTCAACAGAGCCTGAATCCAACTGCATTAACGCGGCGCGATCCACCTTGCCGCCGGGCGTTACAGGAATTTGCGCCAGCGGCACAAACACGGCCGGAATCATATAGTCCGGCAGCCGGGCCGCCAGCGCTTGTTTCAAATCAGCGCTACTGAGCGGATTTTGATCTTCGGTCGGCACGATAAAGGCGACCAGCTGCGTAGTGCCGTTGACCGGCCGTGCCAGCACCACCGCCTGCCTGACCGAGTCCAGATCCTGCAACGCCGCTTCTATCTCGCCGCATTCGACGCGAAAGCCCCTGATCTTGACCTGATGGTCCAGCCGCCCCAGAAACGCTATCGTGCCGTCGCCCAGCCAGCGCGCCAAGTCCCCGGTTTTGTACACCAATGATCCTGGATTAACCGGGTTGTCGATGAATTTTTGCCGGGTCAGCTCGGGCTGGTTCAGGTAGCCTATAGCCAGCCCCGCGCCGCCGATATGCAACTCGCCGGGCACGCCGACAGGAACCGGCTGGCCGTAAGCATCGAGAATATAGGCGCTTTCGCCTGCCAGCGGGCGGCCGATCGGAATATTGGCCGCAATAGCCGAGCCCGGCGTTTCCGCGCCGATCTCAAACACCGTGCTGGTGATCGTGGTCTCGGTCGGGCCATAGGCATTGACCAGACGGCAGCCGCGAACCGGGCTGCTGCGCCACAGGCTCAGCGTTTCCGGCGTCAGCGCCTCGCCGCCTGTTATGACCAGCCTTAACGGGCGCAGCGCAGCCCATTCGGCGTCAGTCCGCGTATCCAGCAGCAGTTCGTACAGATAGGACGGCGGCACATCGGCCACGCTGATGCCCAGTTCCAAAACATTGTTCCTGAATGCCTGCGGCGACCAGAGTTCGTCCGGCCTGATAATCACCGTTGCACCGGTCAATAATCCCGGCAGCAGCTGCTCCAGCGACGCATCGACATTCACGGACGCAAATTGCAGCACCTTGTCTTCCGGCGTGAGCCGGTAATAATCCCGCATGACCTGGCAATGATGACTGATCGCCCCGTGAGCGATCGCTACACCTTTAGGCAGGCCGGTGGAACCCGAGGTGTAAATAATATACGCGGCCTGTTCCGGGCTTATCTGAGGCGTCAAATCGGCAGCGGATGCCCAAATTTCATCCCATACCTGATCGAGGGCAACGCAGATGCAAGCAGAAACCAGCGCCTGGATGTTGTCGCGCAGTCTTGCCTCCGTGATCAGCAGTTTGGTTTTGCTGTCATCCAAAAGATGACGAATACGCTGTTCGGGATAATCCGGCGCTATCGGCATATAAACTGCGCCCGCTTTGAATACAGCCAGCATAGCCACAACCATTTGCAGGCCGCGCCCCATGCAGACGCCAACCGGATCGCCCGCTGCCACGCCCTGATCCAGCAAATAGTTCGCCAGTTTTGAACTGTACAGGTCCAGCTCCCGGTAGCTTAAGGGTTGATGTTCAAACAGCAACGCGGTGTTGTCAGGGGTCTGCAGAGCCTGTCGCTGAAACAGCTCGACTATAGAGCGGTTGCTGGCGTATTCGGGAACATCGGCATTCCAATCAAAGACAATCCGCTGTTTCTCGTCCTCCGGCAACAACGCATGCTCCGCAATCGCCGAAACCGGGCTGGACGTTATCGAGCGCAGCAGATTGATGTAATGCGCCATCGCCCGCTGGATCGTGTCGGCGCTGAACAAATCGGTGTTGTAATCGAGTTTCAGCTGAAAGTGGTCTTTACCCTGGTACACTTCCAGCGCCAGATCATGGCTGCCTTCCTGGTTAATCCCCGATAGAAACTCCATCGGTAAAGGCGATTGCGCGCCGCCATGCAAACCGGTCAAATCGTCCGGCTGAATAAAATTCTGATAGGCGTACATCACCTGGAATAACGGCGACCTTGACTGATCGCGACCGGCTTTTAATTCTTTCAGCAAGGCCGGAAACGGGTAATCGGCATTATCCAGTCCGTCGGCAACGATGAGTTGCAACTCGCTCAGAAACTCGGCAACGCTCTGCCGCCCCGAAACTCGGCTACGGATAACGATCATGTTGATGAAATAACCGACCACATCATCGAAACGGCTTTCCGGGCGGCCCGATGTCGGCATGCCGACCAAAATGTCATCGTCGCCGGAATAACGGTGCAGCAGCATGTTCAACACCCCCAGAAACAGCACCGACAAATTCACCCGTAGCGATTTTGCCAGTTCCCTGATTTTTTCGGTTAAGTCCGAAGTCAGCGCCAATTCATAACTGGCTCCGTTAAAACGTTGTTCCGCAGGGCGCGGATAGTCGCAAGGCAGCGACAACGCGGGAAGCTCGCCGGAAAGCCGGGCTTTCCAGTAATCCAATTGCATCTGTGCTTGTTCGCCGGCCATGAATTGCTGTTGCCAGCGAACGAAGTCGTTATAGCCGGTTTCCTGCGTATATTCGGGTTCTGTTCCGGTAAGCAACCGCCGGTAAGTATCCAATAAGGCTTTAACCAGCAACACGGCGGAGCTGCCGTCAAAAACGATATGGTGAACCGTGATCAGCACATAACTGTCTGCGGCGGAAACCGGCGACAGCAGATGCACCCGGAACAACGGCCCGCGCTCCAGATCGAACGGCTGTTTGCTCTTTTCCCTGAACAGCTCGATGACGTCGGCTTCGGAATTTTCATGCGTAAAGCACAGCCGCGCGTCACTCGGCAAAGTTTGGAACAGCTCGCCGTTGTGCCGGCGGAAAACCGAGCCCAGCACGGGATAGCGTTGCAGCATCAGTTCGCAGGCCCGCCTGAACAGGCCGATGTCCAGCCCGCTGCGAAACCGCAGCGCAACAGGGATGTTATACGCGCTCATTTGCGGGGCCAATTGATGCAGCAACCACAATCCTTTCTGGCCTTCGGATAGCGGCAACCTCTTTGGCTGAGACCCGCTTGCGCCATCTGCCGCCGCTAATTCACTGCCGTTTTTTTTTACCTGCTGCGCCTCGGCAAACCCGGCCAATGCAGCCAGCGTGGCATGCGTGGACAGATCCCTTGCCGATAGCTTTACCCCAAAGACCTGTTCAAAACCGCGCTGCAATTTGATTGAAAACATCGAGTCGACGCCATAATCCTGAAGGCTTTTGCTCATGCTGATGTCATTGCCCGGGATGTCAAGCGACCGGCTCAGGCTGTGCGCCAAATAGCGCTCCATGTTATCGCGCATCGATTGCTGCGTATCGATCACAAACGGCATCTCCAAATCGGACGCAGGCAGAGCCGCATCGGCGCTTGCCGTTTTACCGCCCAACCAATAGCTTTTCCGCTCGAACGGATAGGTCGGCAAGGCGATTCTGCTTAAGGTCTCGCTCTGATACATTCCCTGCCATACGATCTTGACGCCCTTGACCCAGTACAGCGCCAATTTTTCGAGATCCTTTTCAGCCAACAACATTTGCAGCATCGACTGCCCGGTTTTACCGGACAGCAGCTGCCTGACATCGGAATTGTCCTGCTCGTGATCGCCGGTAAAGATATTGTCCGCCGTTCCACGCAAATAAGCCTGCAAGCCCTGAATCAGTCGATCGCGTCCTTCGACTACCAGCGCCATCCGGTATTCCATGGCTTCCCGCCCCGTTTGCAGCGTATAGGCCAGATTCGCCAGCGACAATTCCGGCTGCTGTCCGATAAACGCCAGCATCTGCCGGACAACCGCCCGGAGCTGCACGGCTGTCTTGGCCGAGAACAACATCAGCCGCGGCGTATCCTCCGGCCCAGCAATCTGCCGTTGACCGGACGCCACATATTCCTCGACGATCAGGTGCGCGTTGGAACCGCCCGCGCCGAATGAACTGACTGTCGCCCGCCGCGGATATTCGCGGCGTTGACCGCCATCCAGCGCAACTTCCGGCCTGTGCCATTGTTCAAGCCGCCGCTGTAGATGAAACGGGGTTTGCTCGAAGCTTATATTCGGGTTAAGCGGCTGCGCCTTGATAGTCGGCGCCAACTGCCGGTGTTGCAGTTGCAAAAGCACCTTGATCAGTTGCGACATGCCCGATGCCGCCTCGGCATGGCCGATATTGGACTTGACCGCGCCGATCGCGCAGAACTGCCGCTCGTCCGTGTATTTGCGAAAACCCGCAGTCAACGCGTTAAGCTCGATCGCATCGCCCAGCGGCGAACCGTTGGCCGCCGACTCGACATAACTGACGGTGCGCGGATCGATACCCGCCCTGGCGAAATTGCCCGCAATCAAATCGGCCTGGGCCGATGCGCTGGGCACCGAATAACCGTTGGACTGCCCGCCGTGATTGATCGCCGTCGATTTAATCACGGCCAGGATATTATCGTTGTCCGCAATCGCATCCTTCAGCGGTTTCAGCAGCACCGCGCCGACCGCCTCGGCCGGAAGATAGCCGTCGCCATCGCCGAAACTGGTGCTGTCCGGGTGGCTGCCGATGATCTGTCCTGCGGACAAGCCGATATATTTTTTAGGATGAATCGTCAGGTTGACGCCGCCTGCAACGGCGATTTTGCACTCGCCTTTCAGCAGGCTGTCGCAGGCCATGTGCACCGCAACCAGCGAAGATGAGCACATCGTATCGATCGCGATGCTGGGGCCCTGAAAATTGAAAAAATAGGAAACCCGGTTGGCGATAGAACTGTGCGATGACAGCGCAACGACGGACTCGCGAACCAGATCCGATTCAAACGCGTGATACTGCTGCGTCATCGATCCGGCAAAAACGCCGACCCGCGACTGGCAAAGACGCTGCAATGTCTCCCCCTGATACCCGGAGGATTCAAGCAGATTCCACACCGTTTCCAGAAACAGCCGCTCCTGCGGGTCCAGCAACTCGGCTTCCCTGGGCGATATTTTAAAAAACAGCGGGTCGAATCCGGCCACATCGTCCAGAAAACCGCCCCATTTGCAGTAACTTTTACCGGGCTTGTTTCTGTCGGGATCGAAATACTGTTGGTGATCCCAGCGCTGCTCGGGAATCTCGGTAATGCAATCTTTGCCCACCGCCAAATTTTGCCAGAACCGGTCCAGGTCGTTCGCCTGCGGAAAGCGCCCGGACATGCCGATCACGGCTACATCGTAGAGGCCGGTTTGCACTGCGCTTTCCGTAACGGCGGCTTTGGCTGCCTCAGGCTGTTCGGCGGCAGCATCCTGCGTTTCGGCTGCCGCAGGCGAAAGCTTAAACATCTCAGTCAACTGCTGCGGAAACGTATCGACGAAATAGGCGCCGACGGCGTCAATACTCGGGTATTCAAAAAACAGGGTTTTAGGCAGAGGACCGAAAACTTTTTCCAGTTCGCCGGTCAGTTTCATCATCGACACCGAATCGATGCCGTATTGTTCGATCGGCACATCGGCTTCGATGCGATGAAGCGGCAGCTTCAGCATTTCGGAAAGCAACGTCGCAATCAAGCCTTCAACTTTAGCCTGTAATTGCTGCGGATCGGATGGTTGAACCGCCTCAGCCGCAGTCTCGTTGCTTGCCGGTTCGCGCTGCTGGTCAAGAAAAAGCTGCCGCAACCGGGGGGCATCGCCTTCCAACGCCATGACCCGATCTTTGCCGGAAGCCAGACTCCGGTACAACGCGTCAATACCGGCCTGCGTCTGCATCGGTTTTAGCCCGACAGTTCGCCACATCATCTCTTTGCTCTGCGGATCGATGTCCATGCCGCCCTGTTGCCACAACGGCCAGTTGATCGACAACGTATGGCCTTTAGGCCGCATAGCGCCGGATTGTTCTGCCGCCAAGCGGTTGCGGTAGGCCGCATAGGCGTCCATGAACGCATTGGCGGTTGCATAATCGGACTGGCCGGGATTTCCGGCGGCCCCGGCCAGCGACGAAAACAGGATGAAAAAGTCCAGATTGACGAACCGGCTGGCCTGATCCAGGTTGACGACGCCGGAAACCTTCGCGGCAAGCACATCCTGCAATTCCGCAGCGGTTTTTTTGAAGATAAAATTATCCCGGATAATACCGGCGCTATGGATAATGCCGTTCAATGAACCTTCGCAAGACTGGACCAGTCCGGTCACCGCCTGTTTGTCGCTGACATCGACAATGCGGTATTCAACCTTCGCGCCCGAGGCTTGCAACGCTTCGATACTCTCCCGGCGCGCGTCATCCAGCTCAGAACGCCCGGTCAGTATCAAGCTTACATCATTGACCTGACGGACAATTTCCCGCGCAAAAATCAATCCCAATCCGCCCGCCCCGCCGGTAATCAGGTAAACGCCGCCCTGTTTCCACACCGGCATGGCTTGTTGTTGATCATCCAGCTCCGCCCAGGTCATTATCTGCCGTTTTCCCCGGCTGTAGCGGACATGCTGCTCTGCCGGGATCTGCCAGTTTTCGTGCAGCATAGCGGCCAGTTCAGCCGGTTGCAGCATAGCGCCGGACGCATCCAGCTCGATCAACTGACCGGTAAACTGCGGATTTTCCATCTGCGCCGTTTTCAGCATCGCCGCCAGAGCGCTCAACAACCGATCGGGGCAAGCGGACCGGTGCTCCCCGGTACCGGTCACAATCTGCAACAAGACCCGCCCTGCCGGTTTACGTCCGAACAGTTCCTTGACCTGCTCGAATACCTGAACGGCATAATCGTTAAAACAGCTATCCGTTTCGCGGCTGTCGGAATGCAGCGGCAAACAGACAGCGCCGGGGATTTCAATCACCGGGCCGCTGAATAAAATCCTGCGTTCGGCATATTCGGCTTCAACAGGCGTTTTCCGGGCGGATTGATCTTTCCAGACCGGGTATAGCATCAACGTATCGGCACTTCCTGCCGGACTGTCAACCGTTTCGACGGCTGCTTGTCGTCTCGACTTTTCGGGCAGTTCCAGCCAGTAACGCTCCCTGGCGAACGGATAGGTCGGCAAGCTGATCCGCGATGGACGCCTGGCATCTCCTGCATATAATTGACGCCAATCGACGCCAGCCCCCTTGACCCAATTCGCCAACAGCTCGGCCAAGGTTTGATGCTCCTGCCCGGCCAAAGATTCGGATTGGTTTCCATGCCCGGCACGGCCAAGGTATAGCCCATCGTAATCACCCTGCAAAAACCGGTTTAGTTTTTCAATCAGTTCCTGCGCCGACCCGGCGATAAGGCCCAGCCGTTGCTGCATGGCCTCCCGCCCGATTTGCAGGGTAAAAGCCATATCCGGCAGCGACAGTTCGACATTAGCATCCGACTGCCGACGCACAAACTGCACAAGACTTTCGGCATATTGCCCGAGCTGCTGTGCTGTCTTGGCAGACAGCACAAAAGCGCAAGGCGCGTCAGACGGCCGCGCCGCGACGACGCTTTCCGGCCCGATATATTCTTCGATGACCATATGGGCATTGGAGCCGCCGGCGCCGTATGAAGAAACGCCGGCGGTACGATGTTGAATCCTGCCGTCGATCACCGGGCGTTGCCATTCGCGCAACTGCTGATTCACCTGGAACGGCGTAGCCGAAAAATCGATATTGGGATTCAGCGTTTCAGAGTGCAGCGACGGCGCAATCCGGCCTTCGCGCATTTGCAGCAATACCTTGGTCAGTCCGGCTATACCGGCCGCCGATTCGGCATGGCCGATATTGGACTTGGCCGAACCGATCCAGCAACTGTAGCCCGGAGCGGCGTATTTGCCGAACGCTTTGCTCAAGCCGGTAATTTCTATCGGGTCGCCGAGCTTGGTGCCGGTGCCGTGCGCTTCGATGTAATTGATCGCCCTGGGGTCTATGTCGGCTTCACGCAAGGCCCGGCTGATCGCCATTTGCTGCGCGTTGGGGTTCGGCACGCTGTAACCGTGGGTTTTGCCGCCGTGATTCAACGCGCTGCTCTTAATCACGCCGTAAATATGATCGCCGTCGCGTTCGGCATCGGCCAGCCGTTTCAGCACCACGACGCCGACCCCCTCGCCCGGCACATAGCCGTCGCCGCCGGAACCGAAGCTTTCGCACTGTCCGCGGCTGGAAATGTACTGTCCCGTGCTGAGAATACTGTATTTATTCGGGTGAATGCTGATGTTAACGCCGCCGGCCAGCGCCATGTCGGTGCGTCCCAGCTTCAGGTCCTGGCAGGCCAGATGTATTGCGGTCAGCGAGCTGGAACACATGGTGTCGACAGTCATGCTGGGGCCGTGAAGGTTCAGAAAATAGGACACGCGGTTGGCGACGCTGGCGTAAAAGCTGGCCGACAGGGTGTTCTTGCCGCTCAAGCTACCTTCAAGCCCCAGCAACTGGTACTCCCCATACATGACCCCGGCATAAACGCCGACCTGGGCAGGCATATCGTCGTCATTCAACGAGCCTGTAAGCGGTTTTTGCAGATCCTCGCGCCGGTACCCGGCATCTTCCATCGCCATCCAGGCGTGTTCCAGAAACAGCCGTTCCTGCGGATCCATATATTCGGCTTCGCGCGGCGAAATATTGAAGAACAGCGGATCGAATTTATCGACATCGGCGATAAAGCCGCCCCATTTACTGGAATGCCGCCCCGGCTGGCTGCGATCCTCGCTGTAATAGGCATGCCAGTCCCAGCGGTCTTCGGGTACTTCGGTAATGCAGTTCCTGCCGTCGCGCAGATTGCGCCAAAACTCCTCAATATCCCTCGCCTGGGGATAACGTCCCGACAGGCCGACAACCGCAATATCCAGAGCCCCGGCATTGGGTTTTGCCGGGGTAAGCGTAGCGGCATTTGCCGCAGGAGCGGGCTTGAATTCGGTTTTGACCGCTTGCGCAGGCGCATGATCGGCCAATGCGGCGACGGCGACGTCCGGTTTATCGGCACCGAACAGTTTCAGTAAGTTCGACCGCTGCGCATCAAGAAAATAATCGACCAGCTCGGCCAGCGTCTGGTACTCGAAAAACAATGTCTTCGATAACGGGCCAAAAGGCTTTTCCAGCGCAGCGGTCAATTCCATCACCATCATCGAATCTATGCCGTAGAAATCCAGCGATTCGTCCGTCCTGATCTCACTGACCGGATACTTGAGCGTCGACGAAAGCAGTTGCTTGAAATAGTCGATTGTTTGATTCCTGAGTTCGGCGGCGTCAACCGGCGCCGACGGTTTATGATCGGTTATTGGCGATATTGTGTCGGCAGGCTTCGCTGTCGAATCGGCTCCATCGGTGTCCAACAGGCGCGAGGAAAAGCCCTTGATCTGTACGCAAACCTGTCCCTGATCGTTGCACAGGTCTATATCGAGCTTCTGCACCCGGTCACCGGCCGAGCTGCCATTGGAGCGGCGCACCCAGGCCCACATCGAACCGGCGCAGGCACCGAACACATCAACCGTTTCCAGCGCAAACGGCAGCGACGGTTTTAACCGCTCGCCTGACGGCGCTATGGTTTCGGTAGTCATGCCCAAACCGATGGAAGCTTGCAGCGCGGAATCCATCAGGCTGGGATGCAGCACATACTGATCCATCGTATACAGCACCGACTCAGGCAGCGCCAGCCTAGCCAACACCTGACCGTTCCCTGCATACAGTTCAGTGATACCCTGATGTCCGGGGCCGTAATCAAGGCCCAGCGCGCTGAACAGCGGGTAGCATTGCGCAGCATCAAACCGGCTCATACCCGCTTGCGCCAGCATTGCGCCCGGATCGAGCCTGGACGGATTGACTGCGGGCTTAAACGAAACGCTGCCCTGGCTGTGAACAAGCCTGCCCGGTCCAGCCGAGCCGTCGGTAAAAACCCTATAATTAATAGCGCCGTCCAAGCCGTTCGTCAGCTCGATCCCGATGCTCTGAGGCTGATTGACGACCACCGGCTTGAGCCAGACCACATCCTCTAGCCGGAATGGCGTTTTCGGCTCGCGTTCCCGCCCTGCCGCAATCGTCGCCGCCGCACGCGCCATCTCAAGATAGGCCACGCCCGGCAGCACTTTTTGCCCCTGCACCCGGTGATCCGCCAGGAAAAACTCGTTTCCGGTCAATCCGGTGGCAAACCCTACCTGCTGCAACGTCGACACGTTTTGATGCACCAAAGGATGCAGGTGTGCGGAAGCGCCCGCCTGATTCGGCGCATTTCCGGGCCGCGCTTCTATCCAGTACCGTTGTTCGGCAAAAGGATAACCCGGAGCGGAAATCCTGCGGGGTTTGTTAGAATACGGTTTCGCTTCGCCGTACAGCTTTTCCCAGTCAAGGTTCAGCCCTTTGACCCACATGTCCAGCAATTTGGAGAATTTCCCGCGCTGCATCCATTTTTCCAGCGCTTCCTGCAACTCCTCATCCGCTGTGAAGGCGGCCAAAATATGCTTGTGCTGCTTAACCTGCCCCAAATACAGGTCATTGACCGCATCGGTCCGCCCTTCGATAAAGGCGCGCAGTTTGTCTTCAAGCTCTTCGATGGAGCCTGCGATAACGGCAAGGCGTTCTTCCATCGGCTCCCGACCGACCTGTAGCGTATAGGCAAGATCGGCCAGCCTGAAGCCATACTGCTTATTGCTTTCCGGCCTCGGTTGTTCGGATTCTAAAGCCGGGGCCGCCTGTTCCCGGTTCAGCCGGTCATGTAATTCGGGATGGTTTTCCAGCACGCCCGCAGCCATTGCGGCAACGGAGTGGTTATCGAGAACCGTCCCAGCCTCGATTTCAAGCCCGAACGCCTGTTGCAGCCTCGCCAGCAGCATCGTTCTATGCACAGGGTCGAAGCCGTAATCGTCCAGCGCCTGCGCCGGTTCGATTTCGTTCGGGTCTGTCTGCAATATGTCCGCAACCAGGGCGCGAACGGTGTGCGACAGAACTTGCCGCGCGTGGCCTGAGTTTCGATTATCCGCTACGGTGCCTGCCTCTATAAAGCCCAGCAATTCTTCGGCGTAAGCTTTCAGCCTGTCCTGATTTTTCGCCGACAGCAGCACCAGACTGGGCGGCTCCGGCTCTGCGGCATCCGCCGCGTCCGCGCCCTGTCGATATTCCTCGATCACGATATGCGCATTGACGCCGCCGAAACCGAACGAGCTGACGCCCGCCCGCCGTGGCAGTTCGCGCCCGTCCGGGTCGCGCAGCGGCGTCCAGTCCCGGTTATCCCGGACCAGGTAAAACGGGCTGTCCTGCAATTGGATATAGGGGTTCACTTCATCGCAATGCAGACTCTTGACCAGCGTTTTGTGTTTAAGTTGCAGCAGTACCTTGATGACCCCGGCAACCCCGGCCGCCAGCTCCAAGTGACCGATATTGGTCTTGACCGATCCCAGCCCGCAATGCGCGGCGGCAATTTCAGGCGTGCCGGTGGCCTGATACAAGTCCCTGAATGCCGTTTTCAGCCCGTTGATTTCGATCGGATCGCCAAGCTCGGTGCCGGTGCCGTGCGCCTCGATATAGCTGACCGTGCGCGGATCGATGCCCGCCCTGGCGTAGGCCGCCTTCAGCAGTTCCGCCTGCGCTTTCGGGTTCGGCGCGGTCAGCGAATTGCCCCGGCCGCCGTGGTTCTCGGCGCTGCCGCGAATGACCCCGTAAATATGATCGCCCGCCTGCTCCGCCGCTGTCAGTTTCTTCAAAAACAGCATGCCGACGCCTTCGCCGCGCACATAACCGTTGGCCTGGCTGGAAAAAGTTTTGCAGCGCCCATCTTCACAAAGCATGCCCGCCTTGTTGAAACTGATCTGCGTTTCCGGGCTGATGATCAGGTTAATGCCGCCGACGATGGCTTGGTCGCAGTCGCCGTTCGCGATGGCCGCAAGTGCGCGGTGAATCGCCACCAATGAGCTCGAACACGCGGTCTCGACCGGCTCGCTCGGGCCGTGAAGATTCAGAAAGTAACTCATCCGGTTCGGCCCTACCGAACCGACCACGCCGGTCGAACTGTAGCTTTCGATGGCCGAACCGCTTTTGGCCATCAGTTCGCCATAGCCGCTGGACGCCGTGCCGATGAATATCGCGGTATTGCTGCCCGACAGACTGGCGGCCGAATAGCCCGCGTCTTCTATCGCTTTCCAGACATACTGCATCAACAGGCGCTGCTGCGGGTCCATCAATTCGGCTTCCCTAGGCGAAATGCCGAAAAACCGCGCGTCGAAATTGCCGACGCCGTCGATAAAACCGCCCCATTTGATATTGGTTTTGTTCGCCTCGGTCGCGGGGTCGCCGTATAAGGCCCGCCAGTCCCAGCGGTCTTCCGGGATCTCGCTGATGCAGTCTTTCCCGTACAGCAGGTTGTTCCAGAACTGGTCGAGATCGTTCGCCATCGGAAAGCGGCCGCTGATGCCGATGATCGCAACCGCTTTGTCGGCGTCTTTTTGCGGTTCGGCTACCGTTTCGGTATTTGCAAAACGCGCATGCGGCTGGAAGAGTGTTTCAACCGGATCGGCTAAAGGTTCTTGATCAGCTTCGCCGCGCCTGATTTGCCCAGGTCTCGCCTGCAAGCCGAACGCCTCTGCAAACACGGATGGATATTCCGAAGCCAGCCAATCGGCAAAATCGGCGATGGTCGGGTATTCAAAGAAAATCGTCGGCGTCAGTTCCAGTTGGTATTGCTGATTCAGCCTGTTGGAAAAATCGGTCAGCGTGATCGAGTCAAAGCCGTAATCGCTGAACTCGGCATCCGCGTCCAGATCGTCCAGCTCAAACTTCATCAGTTTCGCTACGGCCTGCAACAGCATTTGCCGGATTTTGGCTTGCAGTTCGCCGGTATCGATTTGCGGGCCGGTCGCAATGCCATCATTCCTGTCCGGCGTAATCTTTGTGACGGTTTTTTCCGGCGTGACCAACAGTCGCCGGATGCGCGTCGGCGAACCCTGCATGACCATCATCTGTGCTGCGCCGGACGCCATAATCCGGTTGAATGCGTCAATGCCGTTTTCGGCCGGTAACGCGACCATGCCCGTGGTCTGCTGCATCATGGCTTCCGCAGACGCTTCCATGCGCATGCCGCCATCCGCCCACAGCGGCCAGTTGATTGAAAGCGTATGGCCGCACCGCTGCCCGCTGCCGACCTGCGCGTTGCGATACTCTGCAAAGACGTCCATAAACGCATTGGCGGCGGCATAGTCGGCCTGCCCGGCGCTGCCCCAGGCTCCGGCAGCCGATGAAAATAAGGCAAAGAAATCCAGGTCGACATTTTCAGTGGCTTTATCCAGATGCAGGGTTCCGGCCACTTTCGGAGCGAGGACTTCGGTAAATTCCTGCGCCGATTTTTTTTGAATGAAATTATCCCGAAGCAAACCGGCGCAGTGCAAAATACCGTCGATACGGCCGCGCGCATCAAGCAGCCTTGCAATCAAATCATCCACGTCCTGCCGCCTGCCGACATCCAGTTGCCGGTATTCGGCGTTGAGGCCGGATGAGGACAACCGGTCGATCTGCGCCTGTTTTTGCGGGCTTAATGCCGACCGCCCGCACAAAACCACCGTAGCATTCTTGGCATGTCCGGCAATGTGTTTTGCAAACAAAAGCCCCAGCCCGCCGCTGCCGCCGGTAATCAGGTAGATGCCGTTATCTTTCCACGGCACGACAGACGACGTTGCAATATCCGCTTCCTGCCAGCTCAGCGCCTGACGCACATCGCCGTGGCGGCGAATTTGGGCCTGCTCCGGCATCCGGCTGTCGGCGATGATTTTTGCCGCCAGCCCGCTCCCGGTTTCACCGGCGTCCAGCTCTATCAGTTGCCCGAAAAATTTTGCATTCTCCCGGCTTGCGGTTTTCAGCAGCCCGGACAAGCCGCCCAGCAGCTTGCCTTTACCTCGCCCCGGAACCAGCACCTGAAGCAGCGTATTGCCGGTAGTTTTCCGGGCAAAAGCCTGCTTGATCATCTCGAAAACCTGAATGGCAGCATCCTTGTAGCTGTCCTCGATAGCGCCGTTCAGATTCAGCCGCGTACAGGACGCTCCGGGAATCCGTGCCGCAATGTCCTGCTCAGTTGAGTCGGCAAAGCACCTATCCAAATCGCACAGTACGACCAGATGCTGAGCCCAGACCAAGCTGGTGGCATCGTGAACTACAGTCTGATCCGTCCACACCGGCCGGCACATCAGCATCGCGCTGGTTTCGGCCGCTTGTTTTTGTTCCAGGCTGCGGGAGGAAAACCCCTTCATGCGGACGCAAATACGCCCTTGCTCGTCGCACAAGTCGATATTCAGTTTTTGCACTTTGCCGGTCGGCGAACTGCCGTCGGCGTAGCGTATCCACGCCCACATCGTTGCCGACGGCTGGGCCGGCAAGATGAGTTCATCCAGCGCAAAAGGCAGCGATGCAGCTGTCTTTGACGCGCCGCTTGCCGCGCCTGTCGGCAGCATATGGCCGGAACCGGCCATCAGTCCGATACAGGCTTGCAGGCCGGAGTCTATCAAGCCCGGATGAAGCACGAATTGCGCCGCGCCGCTCTCCACGCAGGCGGGCAAGGCCAGTTTTGCCAGCACCTGGGGCGTTGCCGCGTTGCTTTCGGGAGCGGAATAATAAACCGTTTCCAGCCCCTGATGCCCCGGCCCGTATGCTATGCCCATGACCCTGAACGCGTCATAGCATTGCTTGGCGTCGAGACTGTTCCGCTCGGTCATTTTTTCCCGCAACGCGGACAAGTCGAGCTTTTCCGCAGCAGCGTCGGAAGACGGTTCCGCTTGCACCACCGCCGTGCCCTGGCTGTGCAAAACAACCGAGTCACCGGCCTTGCTGTAAATCCGGTAGGCGATTTGATTATGTTGCTCGGGATAAAGGCCGATATGCAGCGGCGTCGGTTGATTGCCGAGTACGAACGGTCTGGCCCAGACCATGTTTTTCAGCCGAATATTCACCGGGTTGCCGTCCGCCTCCGCGCTGACCTGCTTTATCGCCGCACGCGCCATTTCCAGGTAGGCGACGCCGGGCAGCACCTTCTCGCCCATCACCACATGGTCGGCCAGAAAAAATTCGTTGCCGCTAAACACGGAACTGAAGCGCTGCTCGGACAGGTCCGAAGTGTTCTGGTGCAGCAACGGATGCAGTTGCGCGGGAGCCTGGCCGATGCGCCTGTTGCCGCCGGTTTCCGGCAGCCAGTAACGCTGTCTGGCGAACGGGTACGAAGGCAGAGTAACCCGGCGCGGCCGTCTACCGGCAAGCGCTGTTTCGGCATACAGCGCTTGCCAGTCGATATTGACGCCCTTGGCCCACAGCTCGGCCAGTTGCCGGACATCGCCCTCGGCAAAGCATTGTCTAAGCGTTGGCGCTAAGGTGTCATCCTCATGCAACGCCTTGTTGCGTTTGACCGTGCCTTTGCAGCAATCGGCGGCTTCTCTGCTTTGGACAATCGGGCCGAGCTTTGCCTTCAATTCGGCAACCGAATCCGCGATAACAGCCAGCCGTTCAGCCATGGCCTCGCGCCCAACCTGCAAGGTAAAGGCGATATCCGCTATATCCGGCGTTTCCGACTCCGGCATCCCGTTCAGGAAGCCAAGCAGGTTTTCGACAACATCGCCAAGCCGGGCTTCGTTCTTGGCCGACAACAGGATCAGCGCAGGTGCCGATCTTTGCACCGGCGGCAACGGTTTTTCGCTATATTCCTCAATCACCACATGCGCATTGGAGCCGCCTGCGCCGAATGAACTGACGCCTGCGCGTCTTGGCTGCTCGTTGCCGTCGATGACTGATCGCTGCCAGGGCCGCCCCTGCTGCAAGATGAAAAACGGCGACTGCTCCAGCTCTATCATCGGGTTGACGGCCTCGCAGTGCAGACTCCGGTACAGCCTCTTATTCCTGAGCGCCAGCACCGCCTTGATAACCCCGGCGATACCGGCTGCGGTTTCGGCATGGCCGATATTCGACTTGACCGAACCCAGGCCGCAATAGGCAGTATCCGGCATCGCAACGCCGGAGCTTCGGTGCAGCTGCTCGAACGCCATTTTCAGGCCGTTTATCTCGATCGGGTCGCCCAGCGAAGTGCCGGTGCCGTGGCATTCGATATAGCCGATGCTGCGCGGATCGATGTTGGCCTTTTGATGCGCCTCGACAATCAGGCTGGCCTGCGCTTTCGGATTCGGCGCGGTCAGCGAGGTGGACATGCCGCCGTGATTTTCGGCGGACCCCCGGATCACGGCCAGGATGGTGTCGCCGTCCCGCTCGGCCCGTTTCAACGATTTCAGCAGCACCGCGCCGACGCCGTCGCTGCGCACATAGCCGTTGGCCTGCCCGGAAAAGGTTTTGCAGCGGCCGTCCTCGCAGATCATGCCGACCTTGCTGTACATGATGTGCATGTCCGGCGAAATCAACAGGTTCGCCCCGCCCGCTATCGCCATTTCGCAGCCTTCGTGCTGAATGCTCAACACCGCCCGGTGCAGCGCCACCAGCGAACTCGAGCAGGCGGTGTCGATGACCTGGCTAGGGCCGTGTATGTCGAGGAAGAAGGACAGCCGGTTGGGGCAGAACATGTGTCCGAGACTGGTCAGGTGCAGCGCCTCCATCGCGCCAGCACGGTCGATCAGGTGCGCATAATCCTGTAAATTGATGCCCATGAACAGGCCGATTTTGCGGCCGGAAAGGGATTTCGGCGCGTAACCGGCCGACTCGATCAGTTTCCACACGCACTGGATAAACAGGCGGTGTTGCGGGTCCATCAATTCCGCTTCCCTGGGCGACATGCCGAAAAACAGCGGATCGAACTTGTCGATATCCGGCGCAAAACCGCCGTATTTGACCTTGGTGAATTCGCCCTGTTTGGGGTCGCCGTAAACCTGCTGCCAATCCCATCGGTCGGCGGGGATTTCGCTGATGCAGTCGTCGCCATCGCGCAAGTGTTTTTCGAATTCCTGCAAATTCGCGCTGTCCGGGAATATGCCTTCCATTGCGATAATAGCGACCGGTTCGTAGCCGGTTTCGCCGGAGCTGCGAACATTTTCCGGCGTTTCCCGGTATTCCGTTTCTTCAACGGCAGGAGCATGCGACCCAACGCTGGCCCGGAATTTGCTGATCCAGCTTTTAACCTCGGAATCGATTTCGGCGCTGCCGATGTCGGCCGCGCCAACCGACCGAACAGAACCGGCATCGTGCGACACCATATCGACCGGCTGAACATCTTCGTTCAGCAACCGCTTCTCGATCGTCTTGCGGTAACGCTGATACAAAATGTCGGCCAATTCGTCCAGATGCCGGGCCTCGAAAAAAACAGTCGGCGCAATCGGCAAGTCCAGCAGGTCTGAAATGCGCTTCATGATTTCGGTGACGATGATCGAATCGACGCCGTAGCGGGACATGTTTTCCCTGACATCCAGCCTGTCCGGCGGAATCTTCAGCACCGTTGACGCAATGTGGGCAATTTCCTGCCTGAATTGAAGCGGCGTTGCATTGGCGGTATCGGGCGATCCGGTTTGCCGAAGGGTGGCTGCGTCTACCGCGCTCACAGGTGCAGGCCCAGGCTGTTTCTGCCTGTCGGCATTAGATGGTTGCGGTTGCCGGCGCGCGCGCGAACACTCCGGCTGCGCCTGCTCTTTTGCGGCCTCTACCAGCTCGTCATCCAGAAACTGCTGCATTAGAGCGTCCAGGTCTTGCGAACTCTTGTCCGTCATTCGTCGCCTCGGTCAGACAATTTCAGAAATCCCATCATATCAATCAGCGTCCTATTTTTTGCCGGGTAGTTACAAACAATTTCAAATGGTAAGGATTAGAGCACTAATGAAGGATTGCCGCAACACCCTGTAACCGCGTTCGTCCGATCGTTAGCGAGCCATTATCCGGTCTTATCTTTGTTGCAACGAAAATAAGACAGCCCAATTGAAATGCTCAACCGAATTTTCCGGGGAACGCTGATTTTAGATAACGAAGTTAATAGAGAAGCACAAAGCCAAGCTGGGAGTACCGCACCCGTTTCCGGTGCTAATGAAATACTGAAAACTGCAAATGGTGGAAGAAGTGGATTGCGCTGATGTCGTATTTGTTTGCATGATATGTCGCCTTACCTTACAATCTAATCATTGAAAACAATAAGATAACTTTAATCAAAAATGATTATACGACAATACGATTTTTTTATACGACAAATGGTGTCGTATATATTACGTTAGCCAACATTTATACCCCATAGATACGTTAATCGATTGAAACAAAAGAGGTTTTATGTTGTTGTTTCTTCTTAAAAGTGATACCCTCGCCCCGTCGTATAACTGCGTTGATACGACGGGGCGAGGGTATCACTTTCTAAAGTCAACACACCCCCACTTTCGTCCCAACGATTAACAACTGTGCAGTATAAATATCGGCTAACGCGTCGTTAGAGCGTACACGATGCGCAAAAAGCGCGCATCGCGACGCTCAACTCAAAACGTTAGCTGTCAATCAGTACCCGCCATCTTGTTCATGATGAGAGGGTAAGCTATAAGTTTTTAACCCAAAGGAGCATGAAAATGAAATTAGTTTATTTGGCGGGCGCACTTTTTCTGGCTGGGTGTGCTTCAACACCAACAACGCAAATATCTGCGTTTGGCAACTCAGCCAGTGCTATTGCTGGAAAAATTGATTCTGTCATTGATGAATACAACAACGCTGCGTTAGATCGAAAATTTACAGACTATGCAGCCACATACAACGGAGACAAATCTAGCCTTTTGACAAGTGATGAATTAGGAAAGATTGATAAACCAATAGGCCCCGAGCAAAAAAAGAACTTTGCAATATATAAGGCCAATAGAGCACTTGGCTCTTACTCAAAAGCCCTGAGTGACCTTGCAAGTGCTGGCAGCAGAGTTGATATAGATTTGGCTGCCGCCAATCTTTATGGATCAATTTCAAGTCTCAACGACCAGTACAAAACTATCAAGGAAACTGATAAAGATCTTTTTGACACAAGCAAGCTTGCAAGCTTTTCTACTCTGATCGCCGCAATCGGCAGTAGTATCGTCGAAGAAAAACGAAGGGAGGCAATCAAGGGAATTGTGACTGAGGCAGACCCCAAGGTAAGTCTTATTTGTGACGTAATTATCGAACAACTTAAGTTGGCGGGTATTGAAGATGCAATTGCAACTTCCAGACAATACATCCTATCGGAAGAGTTAATTGATTATAAATCACGAGTCAAAACCGCAATGCCCCTTGACGAAAGACGCACAGAAATAAAACGCTTGTATTCCTTGCAGCAGGGCGTTTCTAATTCAAAGCTCCTTATTCAGCAAACCCAAAAGGCCGTTGCCGCCGTAAAGGAATCTCATGCAACACTTGCGAACGAGCTTAAAGAAGGCAGATTCACAAGTGCTGCCATAACCTCGACGATTGGAAGACTAAAAGACTTGGAAAAAAACTATGGCGATTTTGAGGCGCTCCTTCTCAGTTGCAAGAAGATAGCCAAGAATGACAAGGGAATTCTGAGTTGCGAAGACAAGTAAATTTACCAGCCTGACACAATCTGAATCTAAGGAACTTTAAATGCCGAACGAAACCATCCGCGTAAATCTCGTTAATGCCATTAACGAGATGAATAAACTACTTGAAGTTTGTAATGACGAGAATCAAAAGTTTGAAATAAGAATAAAAATAAGGGAGCTTTTTCAAAGGCTTGATAGGGTAATCGTTGCAACACTGGATTCAGGCACCCCCGAGTTTGCAGAAGCTATTGAATCACTCAAGTCTCTAACGGCAAAAGCTATTGAGGCGAAACAAAGCCTTGATAAGGTTGCTGAGACAATCAATAAAGCTGCGGAGGCCATAGGTAAAGTAGAAAAGCTAGTCAAGAATGTAGTTGGTGTTCTGGCCATTCTGTGAGACCAGCTAACCCGGCAGTCGAGAGGGACTGCGCAAAAGCGGCGCAGCCCCTCACTTCTACGTTAGACAAGGGAGAATCCAATGGACGAAGCTCACACTGCTGTCGATTTGCTCGCTGCAAAGCGACAGAAAATGCCGGGTGATCTGGCTGATTTGCACTTCCAACTCGGCCAAGACCTTACGTGGCTTCATCTCAATTGGAAGGAGTTCAAGCGGCTGTTTGCTGCAAGCGAAAAGCATATTGCCCTTTTAAACGCAACAGCTCCGAGATTCTTCGCACGCTACGAACAGGCCGTTTGGCATGACACACTCCTGCATCTTTGTCGCCTAACTGATCCGCCGCAGTCTGTTGGCAAGGATAATCTTACAATCCGTCGGCTCATACCACTCGTTACAGATTCGACCCTAGCCGCGAGAGTGAAACTTGAAGTTGAAGAGGCTGTTCGAAACACAGGGTTTGCGCGCGACTGGCGCAATCGCCGTCTCGCGCACAGAGACTTAGCTCAAGTACTTGTGCCACAACTCTATCCTCTGGCACGAGCCAGCCGCGCTGACGTCGAAGCAGCTCTTGAGTCGCTTTGTAAAGTCATGAACAGCGTCGAGTTACACTATGAAAACGCAACCACGTCATATTGGAACGTAATCGTTGCTGACAGCGGTGCGGAGGCGCTCCTATACTACCTGTCGAGTGGTCTCGATGCAGATGAGACGAGAAAGAAAGAAGGTAAACGCTGGAAACCAGTTCACTACTAGCGTTCTGCCGTCTCAGAGTGGGCCGGGTGTTTGCCGTATATCGGGGCAAGGCCAAACCTATTGGTTCGGTAGTGATTGGGCTATGGTTGTACGGCTCGGCCTAACAAGTCGGTCAAAGGGACGCGCCGCCCGTTGGCGGTTTTGTAGTTCTGTTTTTTATCAAGGTTCGGCGGCTTCGTTTAAGCTCAGTGAGCGGCGCGCCCCTTACCGTAACGTTAGACTTTGTATGACCAATATAACTATTGAGGAGAACTAAAATGACTTAATAAGTTTTTGTTCCTCAGCCCGGATCGCGTTCCTGGCGAGTAGCGACTTCGTTCAACTCTTGATTTAAAATCCTAAAGGACACTCCAATGAAAAAAAGAGCAAACTTTACCGGTGCCATTGGTGCCTGGCTGACTAGTGAATTGCATCCTACAGGAGCTACCTACAGCTCACCCAACAGCAATTTCAGTTCCATTAAACTCAACGGGATTTACGGCACCCTCGATTACCTCAGCATCGGCTGGTTTGGTGTGGATATGAGCAACCCGACCAGTCCTACCCTGAGCACGAGTAACACGTATCTCGCCCAACAGGTGGCAGATGCCCGTGCACAAAACCCGGACATCATCATATTTGCTTTGCTGGCCTATAGCAGTCAAATCACCACCGATCTGCAAACGATCATCGCCGATCCCACCCTGCTGGCTACCTTTGCGAACAATGTGGCCAACTTTCTGGGTAACAACGGCCTCAATGGTTTCGACATTGACTGGGAAATTCCTACCAGCAACCTCACTTCGCAGCAATCTGCCGCTTGGCTCAACGCACTGGGCAAGGCTTTCGGGGACACGTATTATCTGGCCGTTTCGCCGAGTTCAAATCAGGGCCAGCAGAGTGTCGATAACCTGAATGCGGATGCTGTGAATGCCAATGTGGATGTGGTCAATTTGCAAAGTTACTGGGTTCCCGATCCGAGCGTATTTATTGCACACGGCATCAATGCTGATCTGTTGGGATTCGCCGCCTATTTTGAAAGTGGGGTAACTGCGCTTGATGCCTATCAGCAATACACGGCCGGGATTCAATACAATGGCCAGCAATACCCCTACCATTCCATGATCAGTTGGCGGCTTGATTCTTCCAACTGGCCTTTCGAGCAAAGTCAGCAACTATTGCTGCGACAATACATGTCCGGCCAACCGAATGTGGTTCCGTTCAACGATGGAGCCATCTTGAATGTGCAAACCACGCCAACGCTTATCCAAAGTATCGTTATCCGCAGCGGCGATATCGTGGATGCTATCCAATGTACCAATGCCAGCAGCGATGGCTCGTATGTGGTACAACTATTGCAGCACGGCGGTGATGGTGGCAATGGGAACAATCCGATCAACCTCACAAATGGCCTCACGGCTTTCAGTTACGTTACCGGCAACTGGTACGGACAGCAGGTTATTGCGCAGATCACCATTAACGGCACCAGCTATCCGGCTGCGGTAAACCCTTCAGTATCCAACCCGCAAATGCATCAGGTTACAGCGCCCGCCGGGAAAACCATTATTGCCTTCAGCGGGCAAACCCAATATGTGAACCTCGCTGGCGGCGGCTTCACTTGGGTGCTGGCGCAGATTAACCCTGTTTTTGGATAACACACCAGTCAAGGCCATAAGGTACGCCAATAGGATGCGCCGATATTAGGAGGCGCATCGCTCGTTTGATTTGAAAAAGGGAAAACCAGCCCATGCTTTTATTACAATGAAGTCCGAGCCTAACCCAACACTCCAGCCGACTCCGCTGACGCTACGCAGCTGAGCTTTACGTTAGCCCGGTAGGGTGGGCACATGCTTTTCGTGCCCACGCAAAACGAAGCCGGTAATGTAAAAGGTGGGCAAAACAGCCTGCCCACCCTACACTTGATATGCTGTTCACTTTCTATTTTTTGTTATGTCACATTATCGGCGCGCCTATATTCCGGGCGCGACTTATTTTTTTACGGTGGTTACGTATCGCCGCCGCCCGATTCTTTGCGACGACCCGGTACGGTCGGCGTTACGCGATGCCGTTAAAACGGTGCAATCGCGCCATCCGTTTACTATAGACGCTTGGGTATTGTTGCCCGATCATTTACATACGATTTGGACTTTGCCGCCGGGCGACGCCGATTGTGCGCTTCGTTGGAGTTCTATTAAACGCAGGGTTTCCTTGGCCTGCGCTGGGCTCTACCATCGAACCGACTGGATGACGGCATCCAAAAGCAAACATCGCGAATCGACTTTTTGGCAACGGCGCTATTGGGAACACTGCATCAACAGCGAATCGGATTATGCCCGCCATAGGGATTACATTGCCATTAATCCGCTTAAACACGGTTTGGTGTCCCGCGTACAAGACTGGCCGTTTTCCACTTTTCACCGCGATGTTGCAAGAGGCATTTATCCGCTGGATTGGGCCGGATGCGCCGGTACGGCTGAATTGGCCTCCGGCGGTGAACCCGCATAAGCTGACCGGGAAATATCAACGAGGAACAATCCGGCAACGTAAAAGGCGGGCAAAACCGCCTGCCCATTCTAGGGCCGTAGGCTGGGTTGAGCAACGCGAAACCCAACTTTCGATGCCGCCAATGCTGGGTTTCATTGCATTCAACCCAGCCTACCCGTATCACATACTACTCCCAGAATTGACCGACAATAGCCGGGAGGTCGCGCAACATCTTTTCCTTGCCCGACATTTTCCCATGTTGAAAGGCCAGGCGGATTCAACTCCGAAGTGCAATTCTAGTAATCATGCGGCATCCCTCTCTTGTTCAGGAAAAAAGACCTCATGAGGTGTTTTAAAATTGAGTGTTTTTCGAGGGCGATGGTTGAGCTTAT
>NZ_PTIY01000009.1 GCF_002934365.1 Methylobacter tundripaludum
ATAAGCTCAACCATCGCCCTCGAAAAACACTCAATTTTAAAACACCTCATGAGGTCTTTTTTCCTGAACAAGAGAGGGATGCCGCATGATTACTAGAATTGCACTTCGGAGTTGAATCCGCCAATTTCTAATATTCACCACGAAGAGCACGAAGAAAAAACGTAAAGCTTCGTGCTCTTCGTGGTGAATAAAAAAATTTAATCGATTTCTTACCTTATTAATGAACACCGAACTACTCGCCGTCGTTGATCAAAACGACTGCATCATCGACGCCTGTCCACGCCACATCGTCCATGCGACAGGCCTTAGGCACCGCGCCGTACATATCCTGGTTTTTAATGATCTGGGGCAGTTATTCCTGCAAAAACGCTCGATGAAAAAAGACCTCAATGGCGGCCTTTGGGACACCTCGGCGGCAGGCCATGTTGATGCGGGCGAGGACTATGACATCAGCGCCGTCAGGGAGATTGAAGAGGAGCTGGGTATTTACGCTCACACTCTGGAACCGCTATTCAAATTACCGGCCACGGAGGCTATCGGCATGGAATTTATCCAGGTTTACCGCTGCATGCATAACGGCCCGTTTGTGTTGGCGTCCGACGAAATTGACGAAGGCGACTGGTTTAGTATCGCTGAAATATCCGAGCGTATCGCGGCGGACGATCAACGGCTGACTGAAGCCTTTAAAACCATTTGGCGGCAATTCGAGGCATTGGCAATATGATTCTCCGACACCAATTGAGCGACTATTACCAGGCTTTGCTACGTCCTGAAACCTACGCCGACTATTGCCCTAACGGCCTGCAAATAGAAGGGGCTGAAGCCATCGAGCGTATCGCTTTTGCGGTGTCGGCAACCCGCGATTCGATTAATCAGGCGGCCGAAAACAAGGCCGATGCATTGGTCGTTCATCACGGCCTGTTCTGGACATTTCACGGCGCAAAAACGTTGACCGGCGCATTCGCTCGGCGAGTTTTTCCGCTGGTAAAAAACGGCATCAACCTGTTCGGCTATCATCTGCCGCTGGACGGTCACCCGGACATAGGCAATGCGGCGACCTTGGGCCAGCTGATCGATTGCAACCAGCAACAGCCGTTCGGCGATTACAAAGGCTCCGCGACCGGCATTAAGGGCATGCTCGAACAGCCGCTGACCGCCGTCGAGCTGCAACAAAAACTCGAAGCCGTATTGAAGCACGCCGTCATTTTGGCGACGTCCGATAACAATGCGCTGATCAGGTCGGTCGGCATCATTACCGGTGGCGCCAACAGCGAATGGCGCCTGGCCGAAAAAGAGCGGCTGGATGCCTACATTACCGGCGAGATCAGCGAGCACGACTGGCACGAAAGTCAGGAGGCGGGCATACACATGTTTGCGGGCGGACATAACGCCACGGAACAGTTCGGCATCCAGGCCTTAATGGAAAGAACCCGGCAGCAATTTGCAGTGGATTGCTTTTTTATCGATAGCGAAAATCCTGCGTAGGGCGTGCCGTGCGCCGCCTTCTTTGCTGCGTAGCAAGTGGCTTGAATTATTTAAGTGGATTAATTCACCACGAAGACACGAAGGACACGAAGAAAAGCTAAGGTAAAAACTTCGAGTCCTTCGTGTTTTCGTGGTTTTTTATATTAAACTAAAGCACTGTCCACTTTGCGAAGCCGAGACGATGACCGATAAGCCAGCAACGATTCCCCGCGCAACATCCGAAAACATCATTGCTGTTTTGAGCCTGCTCGGCATTGGCGCCTATCTGGTCCTGCATTATGCGTTGGATACAGGGCATGAAGTCTATACGCTATCTCTGAATGCGGGTTTAAGCTCGGCGTTTTCCGAAATTTACCAAGGGCAATTCGCTTTCCCGATTGAGCTGGTGCAACTGCCCCTGCTTGCCGTTTTGGCGCTGGGCGGTATTCCGTTGGTTTATCAACTCGGCGCGAAATTGGGGCAGGGCGATTGGGGCGCGGATCTGCTGGCAGGCATGTCGATAGTGACGGCGGTTTTATTGGGCGAATACTTGGCCGGCAGCCTGGTGGTGCTGATGCTGTCCGGCGGCGTGGTGCTGGAATCCTATGCGGTGCGCAAAGCCTCTTCGGTGCTTGAGGCATTGGCCAAGCGGATGCCGTCCGTCGCGCATAGAAAGTCCGGCGATCAACTGGCCGACATTACCACCGGGCAGGTTCATATCGGCGACACCCTGTTGATACTGCCGCATGAAATCTGTCCCGTTGACGGCACGGTACTGGAAGGCTCCAGCACGATGGACGAGTCCTACCTGACCGGCGAACCGTATATGATGTCGAAAGTCAGCGGTTCACAAGTGCTTTCCGGCGCGATCAACGGCGATTCGGCGCTGACCATACGCGCGGACAAGCGGGCTGTCGATTCCCGCTATGCGAAGATCATGGAGGTAATGAAGTCTTCCGAGCAGTATCGGCCCAACATCAGGCGGCTGGGCGATCAACTTGGCGCACTGTACACGCCGCTGGCGGTCATCATTGCATTGAGTGCCTGGGCGGTCAGCGGCGATGTGATCCGTTTCCTGGCCGTGCTGGTTATCGCCACGCCGTGCCCGTTGCTGATCGGCATTCCGGTCACCGTTATCAGTTCGATTTCGCTGGCCGCGCGGCGGGAAATCATCATCAAGAATCCCGCCATACTGGAAGCCATCGGTACTTGCCGCACGGCGATTTTCGATAAAACCGGCACCCTGACTTATGGCCGTCCGACGCTGACGGCGTTGATTCCTAACCAGGGTTATAACGAGCAGGAAGCGTTAATCTTAATTGCCAGTTTGGAGCGATATTCCAAACATCCGCTGTCTCGCGCGATCGTTGCGGCGGCGGAAAAGTCGGCGTTATCGTTATTAAGCGTGACCAATATCACCGAGTTGTCGGGTGAGGGGCTTAAAGGCAATGTGGCCGGAAAACAGGTTCAGATCACCAGCCGTAAAAATTTTGTCGAGCAGCACCCGGATGTTGCCAAAGAGTTGCCGCCCGTCACCGGCGGTCTGGAATGCGTGGTGCTGATTGACGATGCTTACGCGGCGACCCTGCAATTTCGCGACGAGGTGCGTACCGACAGTTCGTCATTTATCAACCACCTGCGCCCCAGCCATATGTTTGATAAGGTGATGCTGGTGTCCGGCGACAGGGAGTCGGAAGTGCGCTTCCTGGCCGAGCAAGTCGGCATTGAGCACGTTTATTTCAGCCAAAGCCCGGAGCAGAAACTGGAGCTGGTGCGCAATGAGACTAAAGTTGCAAAAACCGTGTTCCTGGGTGACGGCATCAATGACGCCCCGGCGCTGACTGCCGCGACCATCGGGATAGCTTTCGGCCAGAACAGCGACATTACCGGCGAATCGGCGGATGCGGTGATCATGGACAGTTCGTTGCTAAAAGTCGATGAGTTGTTTCATATCGGCGAGCGGATGCGTAAAATTGCGCTGCAAAGCGCGGTGGGCGGCATGGCGCTGAGTTTGATAGGCATGGTGTTTGCCGGATTGGGTTACTTGACGCCGGTAGCAGGAGCCATAATCCAGGAAATCATCGATGTGCTTGCGGTATTGAATGCGTTACGGGCGGCCGTTCCGCCGAAAACGCTTTCGGATTTTTAGCCACTCAGCTGTTAGAAACATAGCACCACGAAGAACACGAAGTTTTTTTCTTCGTGTTTTCGTAGTGACTAAAAAGCTTTTAATTTTGGCTCCGGTTTAGGTTTATCCGTACCCCATAGCTTTGATGGCTAGATAGTTACAAAAAAGGAAACTCAATGTCACCTCATCACGAAATACACAGGAGTCATCGTATCGGCTGGCTGCGCGCGGCGGTATTGGGTGCGAACGACGGCATCGTGTCCACGGCCAGTTTAATAGTCGGCATCGCGGCCTCCGATGCGACGCATGACGAGATAGTCCTGGCCGGTGTTGCGGGCCTAGTTGCCGGGGCGATGTCGATGGCGGCCGGAGAATATGTATCGGTCAGCTCGCAAGCCGATACCGAACAGGCCGACTTAAAGCGTGAGCGTAAAGAACTGGATGAAGATGGGGACCATGAACACAAAGAACTGGCGGCCATCTATGTGGCGCGCGGGCTCGATCCGGTACTGGCCGGGCAGGTTGCAGAGCAACTGATGAAGCATGATGCGTTAGCCGCGCATGCCCGCGACGAACTGGGCATATCTGAAACGGGCGCCGCAAGACCCACCCAGGCGGCGCTGACTTCGGCCGCCACGTTTGCCGTTGGCGCGGTGTTGCCTTTATTGATCGTCCTATTTGCTCCCGAGACCGATTTAATCGTGCCGGTGTCAGCGGCATCGTTGCTGTTTTTAACGGTGCTGGGCATGTTGGCGGCCTATAGCGGCGGGGCAGGCATCATGAAAGGCGCTTTTCGTGTCGTCTTTTGGGGCGCATTGGCTATGGGGCTGACCGCAGCCGTCGGTTCCGTCTTCGGAACGGCCGTGTGACGTCGTGAACTGGCAGGTTTATATTATCCTTTGTTCCGATGACTCGCTTTATACCGGCATCACCATCGATGTTGTGAGGCGCTTTAATCAGCATGCAGACAGGCAAGGCGCCAAATATTTTCGCGGCAGGCAACCCAAACAGCTGGTCTATGTCGAGAACGGCCATGACCGCAGTTCCGCCAGTAAACGGGAAATCGTCATAAAAAAACTGCCCAGGCTTGAGAAGTTGCAGTTGCTGGCTTCGGATAGTAACAAGGTGGGTTCAATCCGTTATGAACTTAATGAAGACCACTCACCACGAAGACACGAAGTTCACGAAGAAAAGACCGAGTAAAAACTTCGTGCTCTTCGTGTCTTCGTGGTGAATTAATCAAAAACAAAACATGTATTCCAAACAAATATTCGATCAAGATTGCAGGCAGTGTAAACGGCTGGATGATTTCCTGTGTGACGTTAAGCAAAAGCACCCCGGCTACCATGCCCGTCCGGTTGCGCCGTTTGGCGACAGCGGCGCCCAATTGCTGATAGTCGGCTTGGCTCCCGGCATGCATGGAGCCAATGCCACAGGAAGGCCGTTTACCGGCGATTATGCGGGGCTGCTGCTGTACGAGGCGCTTTACGAGTTCGGCTACAGCAACCAAATAAAATCCGAGTCATTGACAGACGGCTTGGTGCTTAAAAACTGCCGTATCACTAATGCCGTTAAATGCCTGCCGCCGCAAAACAAACCGACCAATGCCGAAATCAACCAGTGTAATAATTTTTTATCTGCCGAGATAAAAACCTTGCCGGAGCAGGCGGTCATACTGGCCTTAGGTTCGATTGCCCACCAAGCGGTATTAAAAGCCTACGGGCTGAAACTGAGCAGCGCCAAGTTTGCCCATAATGCGCAGCATGCCTTGCCTGATGGCCGCACGCTGATCGATTCCTATCACAGCAGCCGGTACAACGTGCAGACCAAGAGACTGACTAAAGACATGTTTGCCGATGTTTTTCGTACCATTGAGATGCGGCGTTTGAAAATCGCGTAGCTTGTCTGTAGCGTAGCCGGAATACGGGATGATCGGAGCCATGAAGCCCAAGGTTTTGCAAAGTTCCATCCGGGTGTTTGCTGTGCAATGAGGATGAATGTTTATGATGGATCAATAACTAAATTAACCTAGAGGGTACCTATGCCAATTAAATGGGATTCCAGATTCAGTGTGGACAATTCGACTATTGATATGGAACACAAATTATTATTAACGTTGCTTAATGTGCTGGAAGTAGTGCTGCGTAATCCGCATGAAAAAGATTCTGTAAGGTTTTTTATCGATCAGTTATATGAATCTGCCAGGGAACATTTTATTCATGAAGAAAAGCTGCAAATTAAGTATATGTTCCCTTATTATGAGGAAAATAAAACAGGGCATGAGGCACTTATAGTTGAACTGGATGCCATTAGAGAGGAAATCTATAAATTTATCAACAAGACAGGCGCTTCGCAGAATGAAGCTGACAGCATGAGTGAAAAGATTAACCATGTCTTAAGAGATTGGCTTATTGATCACATTCTAAAATCAGATATGAAAATGAAGGGGTTTATGAATGATGCGAGATAAGTCTAACCTCTTCAGCTTACGGAGTATGCTCGAGTGATACCGGTTCTTTTGCGTCTATTTTTTAAGATGATGGGGGTGTCACGGATTTCGCAAAGCTCCAGCCGGGCTATTCTCGTATGGGGCTAAACTCTATTCCAATCTTTACTGCGAATTCGTCCTGTTTGGTAGTAAGTAGAAACCAATTCAACAAAATCTTTAAAGTCTTCGTTTTCTACTACGATCCTATTGACTGATTGCCAATCAATCTCAGGTCTGGCAATCGCGGGCAACAAAATTTCGCTTTCGGATGGATTTTCCGAATTCAGTAAAATAACACCGATGCCGTGCAATGCGGACAACATGCGCAATTCCTGCTCAACGACGTTGTCAGCTAAGAGCGTAGCTACTAAATAACCTTCATTTGCCCAGCTGGAATTACTCACTGCCTGGAAAAAACTTTTTCTAACATTTGAGCTATTGAGTTCTTTTTTTACTTCAAATGACCATAGTCTTACACTTTGCCCGCCGCCTTGTGATACGCAAGTCCTAACTAAATCATTCCAACCCTTGTCAACAGGCTGCATGGCCACTATGTCAGGGTGTAACCATTGATTACCGCCATTGCCGCGTTGATTCTTAGAGCGTTTCTCATCAATGCGCTGGCAAAATAAATTAAGGTCGGATTTCAGATATTCAACTAACAACGGATAAAGTTGTTGTTCGCTTAAAGCGGAATTGCTTAATGCGCTGCTTGGTTGAATAAATTCCTGTTCTTCTTCGGTTATTTCTTCATCTTCTGACGTATTATCCGCTCTTTTTTGCGATTGCGTTGCGTCAGGGTCATACCAGTAAACGCGGGGGCGTGGTTTGTCTTGCCAAAATATATGTGGATTAGCTTTTAATATTTGATCTTTTTGTGCACCTATTTCAGCAATTATTTGTGAAATAAATGACTTATTGTCGGAAAAACGTGGATTTTCGCGTTTCTCACAATAGTCTTCAGGGTGTTGTGTAACAATGGCATCTGCAATTTCTCTAGCACTAAAGCGAGTAAGCGGATTAGTTTTTAAGAAGTTTGCAACTTTTTGAGATTGAGAAGCTTTAGGCGGCATAGTTACGATAATAAATTATTTTGATTACAGTAATAAACAGCAACAATTGAAAAGTGCTATCCCGAATGCTCTCCCGGAAATACCCAGATTTCTTTTTATTCGATTCTATATGGTGCAGTTCTTTGTTTCAATTGGTCGGGACGATAGGATTTGAACCTACGACCCCTTGTCCCCCAGACAAGTGCGCTACCAAGCTGCGCTACGCCCCGACAGTGAAATAAAGAATTTAAAGCTGAAAGGATTGTGAACACAATCCCCAATAATTCAATGCCGCAGATTGTACTACATTTGCGGCATTGAATGGGAAAAATCTACTTGAGCAGCTCCAGAATTTCTTCCAATTCGCTAACCATTTGATGAATCAACTGCTTGGTGCGGGTTGAATCTTCTTTGGCGTCGTCGCTGCCTAAATGAGCTCTGGCGCCGCCGATGGTGTAGCCTTGTTCATATAACAATGATCTTATTTGCCGTATCATCAGCACGTCATGGCGCTGGTAATAACGACGATTGCCGCGTCTTTTTACCGGGCTAAGCTCGGTAAATTCTTGCTCCCAGTAGCGAAGCACATGAGGCTTTACGCCACATAACTCACTGACTTCACCGATGGTGAAATAGCGTTTTGCCGGTATGACCGGCAGCTCATTATTATTACTCGGCTCCAGCATACGCTTCCACTCTGGCTTTTAGTTTTTGACCTGATCTGAATGTGACTACCCGGCGGGCGGTTATGGGGATTTCTTCGCCTGTTTTTGGATTTCTGCCGGGACGGCTGCTTTTATCGCGCAGTTCGAATTTTCCAAAACCGGAAATTTTTACTTGCTCGCCGTGTTCCAGAGAGCCTTTGATTTCCTCAAAAAACATTTCGACCATATCTTTAGCTTCGCGCTTGTTCAAGCCAAGCTCGTCAAACAGCCTTTCGGCAAAATCAGCTTTAGTTAATGCCATTATCAATCCCTCAGCTTTGCACTTATTTTTGTGGTCAATGTTTCTAACAGTCTGCTAAATATAGCATCTATTTCAGAATCTGTTAGGGTTTGTGAAAAATCTTGTATGATTAAACTCAAAGCGACGCTTTTACTGCCTTCTTCGACGCCTTTTCCACGATAAATATCAAAGACAACTACGTCTTGCAAGGTCTGTTCAGCGCAGCCTTTAATGCAGTCTATTATTTCGCTGACGGCAATTTCTTCCTTAACAATCAAGGCTATGTCGCGAAGTACAGAAGGATATTTTGACAGCGGCTTGAACTTCGGGATTTGTTTGTTCAGCAGCAGATTCTGATCCAGTTCAAACAGGAAAACCTGGGTATCAAATCCCAGTTGTTTTTCCAGGGTTGGATGCAGCATGCCCAGCCAGCCGATTTTGTCACCTTGTGGGGATAATATTTCAGCCGTTTGTCCTGGATGCAATGCGGGGTGTTTGGCCGGGACAAATTGTACATCTGCGCCGGTCAATGAAAACAGGGCCTGAACATCGGCTTTAACGTCGAAAAAATCGACTTTTCGGGTTGCGACCCCCCATTGTTCTGTATAAGCGCTGCCCAAGGTCAAGCCGGACAGCATTTTTTGCTGTTGTGTGGCGCCGTCCTTATTAACAAAGCGCAGGCCGGTTTCAAAAAAACGCACCCGGTTTTGCTGGCGATTGGTGTTGTGCAGGGTGGCCTTTAACAAACCGCACCAAAGAGTAGTGCGCATGACCGACAAGTCAGAGGAAATCGGGTTTTTTAACCGGACCACGTCATCGTCAGGGGCGATGGCTTGTTGTATTTCTTCATCGACAAAGCTGTAGGTAATCGCTTCCTGATAGCCACGGTCAACCAGCAAATCTTTAGCGCGATCCTGGTCCATCAAGCCTTCTGTGGCTTTGCCAAGTTCGGAGCGCATCAGCAGGCTGCTGTTCGGCAGGTTGTTATAGCCGACAATGCGGGCAATTTCCTCGATCAAATCGGCTTCAATAGCGATGTCGAAACGGCATCCCGGTGGCGTCACAGACCAGCTATCCGGTTGCGTTTGTACGGACATTCCCAGGCGTTGAAAAATATCGACGATTTGCTCGTCGGCCAGGGCAATACCCAATGTTTTTTCCAGACGCTGCTTTCTGAGCAATACGGCGGATCGTTGCGGCAGGGTTGATGCTGTTGTCACGTCGGTAATTGCGCCGACGCTGCCTCCGGCAATGGCGGTAATCAGTTGGGTCGCACGTTCTATGGCGCGTTCCTGCAAAGTTGGGTCAACGCCGCGTTCGAAACGGTGCGATGAATCGGTATGCAGTCCGTAATTACGTGCTTTACCGGCGATGCTTTGTGGGGTGAAAAAAGCGCATTCCAGAAACACATCCTGGGTTTCGTCGCTAACTGCGGATTCACTGCCGCCCATTACGCCGGCCAAGGCCAAGGCTTGTTTATCGTCGGCGATAACCAGGGTTTCGTTGTCCAGCTTAATGGTCTGGCCGTTTAACAGGGCGACATTTTCATCGGTTTGGGCATAGCGCACATTTATGCTGCCGGATAATTTGGCGGCATCGAAGGCGTGCAGGGGTTGGCCTAATTCGATCAGAACGTAATTGGTGACATCGACCACTGCGCTCAAGCTTCTTACTCCAGATCGGCGCAGGCGTTCCTGCATCCATAACGGGGTTTCGGCTTTAGGGTTTACGCCTTTAATCAATCGGCCCAAATAGCGTGGACAAGCGTCTGTCGCCATTACGGAGAGAGTTAATGTTTCTGTATGACCGACTGCGGCTGTTTCAACCTGAGTGGCCGTCCAATTCATCTTATTCAGTACCGCAACTTCGCGGGCTATGCCTTCAACACTCAAGCAATCAGCCCGGTTGGGGGTCAAGTCGACTTCGATGATATTGTCGTTCAGCGACAGGTAATCGCGTATATCAACGCCTACCGGGGCGTCGGCGGCCAGCTCCATTAAGCCGTGGGCATCGGCGGCTAGACCTAACTCTTTTTCAGAGCACAACATGCCGTAGGATTCTACGCCGCGGAGTTTGGATTTTTTGATTTTAAAATCGCCCGGCAATGCCGCGCCGATCAATGCCGCAGGGATTCTCAAGCCGACCCTGACGTTGCTCGCGCCGCAGACGATTTGCAAAGGCTCCGCTTCGCCTACCGCGACTTGGCAAACCCGTAAGCGGTCGGCATCGGGATGCGCTTCCATGGCGACGACTTCGCCGACCACCACGCCGCTGAATACGGCCGCCGCAGGCGTTACCGAATCGACTTCAAGACCTGCCATGGTCAATTGCTCGACCAATTGCTCTGTGCTTATTGCCGGATTGACATATTCTCTTAACCAGGCTTCACTAATTTGCATGACTCAAGTTTTCCTGTGTAACGACGACTTATTTAAATTGTTCCAGAAACTTAAGATCGTTCTCAAAAAACAATCTCAAATCGTTAATGCCGTAACGCATCATTGCCAAACGCTCCACGCCCATGCCGAACGCAAAGCCGCTATAGATTTCGCTGTCGATATTCACTGATTTGAATACTTCGGGATGGATCATGCCGCACCCGCCTACTTCTATCCAGCCGGTTTGTTTACATACACGACAACCTTGACCGTCGCACATCACACATGAAACATCGAATTCGGCGGAAGGTTCGGTAAACGGAAAATAAGATGGACGAAAACGGGCTTGAACATCTTTTTCAAAGAAAGCGCGCAAAAATTCGTGAATCACGCCTTTTAAATCGCCAAAACTGACATCGGTGTCGACCAGAAAGCCTTCGACCTGATGGAACATCGGCGTGTGGGTAATGTCCGAATCGCAGCGATATACGCGGCCCGGCGCAATCACTTTCAACGGCGGCTGTTCCGATTCCATAACCCGGATTTGTACCGGCGAGGTATGGGTTCTTAATACGGTGTGGGCATCGAAATAGAATGTGTCATGCATCGCTCTGGCCGGGTGATGGGCTGGAATATTCAATGCCTCGAAATTATGATAATCGTCTTCGATTTCAGGTCCTTCAACGACTTGAAAGCCGACGCCGGCAAAAATCTTGGAGATTCTGCGCAATGTAGTAGTCACCGGATGCAAGCCTGCAACAGTTTGACCTCGGCCCGGCAGGGTAACGTCTATGCTTTCGCTGGCTAGCCTAGCTTCTAATGCGGCATTTTGCAGCAGATCTTTTTTGGCTTCAAGCAGCTGTTGAAATTGATCTTTGGCCTGGTTGATGACTTGCCCGGCGGCGCGTCTTTGCTCAGGATCGAGTGCGCCGAGTTCTTTCATCTGGAGGGTAAATAAACCCTTTTTGCCGAGATACTGGACACGAACCAGGTCGAGTTGGTTAAGGTCTTGTGCGTCGCGAAGCTGCTGTAATGCCTGCGCGAGAATTTCTTCTAGGGTAGCGGACACGGTTTAGCTCGCTGTTGTATTAAGGTGGGAGAATTTTTATCTATCGGGAAAGGGTTAAAACCTTAATCCCGCCCCTCCACAGAAAGGGAGGGGGGAATAACAGAATTTCAGTTAACTAAAAATCCTGATTGTTCCTTAAGGTTTACTTTGATGTTCCTTCGCAATTTTCGCAATTTCAGCAAATGCGTTAATGTCGCGAACTGCAATATCGGCCAGAACTTTACGGTCTATCTTCACGTTGGCTTTAGTCAAGCCATTGATGAAGCGGCTGTAGGACATTCCGCTTAGACGGGCCGCCGCATTGATACGGACGATCCATAAAGCGCGGAATTGGCGTTTTTTCTGTTTACGGTCGCGGTATGCATACTGGCCTGCTTTGATGACCGCTTGCTTGGCAACGCGATAAACCCGGCTTCGTGCGCCGTAGTAACCTTTCGCTTGCTTTAATACTTTTTTATGTCTTGCTCTGGCTGTTACGCCGCGTTTAACTCTAGGCATTATCTACTCCTTGATTAACTGTACGGCATCATGCGTGCGGCCATGCGCACATCTGACGGGTGAATAGTTGCCGGCGAGCGTAACTGTCTTTTTCTTTTGGTCGATTTTTTAGTCAGAATATGACGTCTGTGGGACTGTCCACATTTAAAACCGCCGTTGCCTGTGCGTCTGAAACGCTTGGCAGCTCCACGGTTAGTTTTGATCTTTGGCATTTGTTTGCTCCAACTTAATTAAAATAAATCCCTGAGTTGTAACCCAGCAAGGCAAAATGCATGGCCCTGAAGAATTACCGGCATTAGTATATGATGCCTAGCAGCTCATCCTGTGCTGCTCTGTAGAGACTTTGCAAGGCAAAGCCTCTACGAGTTTCGTTGTAATCGTTTGCGCAGTTATTTTTTCTTTTTCGGGGCCATAACCATAACCATTTGGCGGCCTTCCATTTTAGGAAACTGCTCGACGATTGCGAGTTCTTCTAAATCCTTTTCTATCCGCTTCAACAGATCAACGCCGATTTCCCGGTGAGCCATTTCGCGTCCGCGATAACGCAAGGTAATTTTGGTCTTATCGCCTTCGTTAAGGAACTTGGTTAAACTTTTCAATTTAACTTGGTAATCCCCTTCATCGGTTCCGGGTCTGAATTTAATTTCCTTGACCTGAACCTGCTTTTGTTTCTTTTTGGCAATGGCCAGCTTTTTGTTTAACTCAAACTGGTATTTGCCGTAGTTCATCACTTTGCAAACCGGAGGATCCGCATTCGGCGATATTTCCACTAAATCCAGGTCTGCGGCATACGCAATCTGTTTGGCTTCATCTAACGAGATAATACCTAACGCTTCACCATCAGGACCCGTTACCCGCACTCGTCTGGCGGTTATCTGGTCATTCAGGCGCGTTTCATCTTTTTTAGCAGCGATATCCTAATCCTCCAAAAATATTCATTGTCGGCCTGCAATCTCTTGTTTCAACCGTTCGGTAAATTCATGGACTGACAGGCTACCTAAGTCATCACCTTTTTGCGTGCGTACTGTAATGCTTTGTTGTTCTAATTCTTTGTCACCGATGATGACAAGATACGGTACGCGCTGCATAGAGTGCTCGCGGATTTTAAACCCGATCTTCTCATTTCTCAAGTCAATTTTTGCCCGAATGCCTTGTTTTTCAAGGTCTAGCATGACTTTCGACGCATATTCGGCATGTTTGTCGGTAATATTAAGCACCACTACCTGTACTGGAGACAGCCATAACGGGAAGGTTCCGGCATGTTGCTCGATCAAGATGCCGATAAAGCGTTCCAGCGAGCCGAGTATCGCCCTGTGCAACATAACCGGCACTTGCCTTGATCCGTCTTCGGCGATATAGGTGGCATCGAGTCGGCCCGGCATCGAAAAATCCACTTGGATCGTGCCGCATTGCCAGACTCGTCCGATACAGTCTTTTAATGAGAATTCGATTTTAGGGCCGTAGAAAGCGCCTTCGCCCGGCTGCAAATCCCATTTCAAGCCTTTGGTGTTAAGCGCCAGCTCCAGGGCGTTTTCCGCCTTGTCCCAGACCGAATCGTCACCGACCCTGTTTTCGGGGCGGGTAGATAATTTAATGATAACTTCTTCAAAACCGAAATCTTTGTAAACATCGAACAGCATGTCGATAAAGGTCGAGACCTCGCTCTGAATCTGGCCTTCGGTGCAGAAGATATGCGCGTCGTCCTGGACAAAGTTCCTGACCCGCATCAAACCGTGCAGGGTGCCGGAAGGTTCGTTACGGTGACAGGAGCCGAATTCCGCCAAGCGGATAGGTAAATCGCGGTAGCTTTTCAGGCCCTGATTATAGATCTGTACGTGGCAAGGGCAGTTCATCGGTTTGATCGCGTAATCACGATTTTCGGAATGCGTGGTGAAAATCATGTCGCCGAATTTTTCCCAGTGCCCGGATTTTTCCCAGAGGGAGCGATCCACGACCTGCGGCGTCCTGACTTCGCCGTATCCGTTTACCCGCAGTTTTTCACGGATGTATTGCTCAACCTGCTGATAGATGATCCAGCCTTTTTCATGCCAGAACACCATGCCGGGAGCTTCTTCCTGAGAATGGAATAAATCCAGAGTTTTCGCCAGTTTGCGGTGATCGCGTTTTTCCGCTTCTTCCAGGCGATGCAGGTAGGCCTGCAAGTCTTTTTTGTCGCCCCATGCCGTGCCGTAAATGCGTTGCAGCATTTCGTTGTCGGAGTTGCCTCGCCAATAGGCGCCGGCAATTTTCATTAGCTTAAAGACTTTCAGCTTGCCGGTGCTGGGTACGTGAGGGCCGCGGCACAGGTCGGTAAAGCCGCCTTGCTGATATAAAGACAAGTCTTCGTTGGCAGGGATGGATTCGATGATCTCGGCTTTATACGCCTCGCCCAGGTCCTTGAAAAATTTGACTGCCTCATCCCGCGACAGCACTGAGCGATGGATTGGATAATCCTCGCTAGCCAGCTGTTCCATTTTTTTTTCAATGGCGCTCAGGTCTTCCGGCGTAAAAGGTCTTTCATAGGAAAAATCGTAGAAAAAGCCGTTTTCGATAACCGGTCCGATGGTCACTTGTGCGGAAGGAAATAACTGTTTGACGGCCTGAGCCAAAAGATGTGCAGTTGAATGACGAATGACATCAATGCCGTCTTCGTCCTTTGCAGTAATCAGTTGCAGCGTTGCATCCTGGTCGATCAAGGTGCTGGCGTCTACCAGATCACCGTTAACCTTGCCCGCCAAAGTTGCTTTGGCTAAGCCCGAGCCGATAGACAGCGCAACGTCCATCACTGTTACAGCGTGGTCGTATTCTCGCTTGGAGCCATCGGGAAGGGTAATTACCGGCATATTGTATTTGTGTTTTAGTGTCTACAATAAAAAAAGCACTGCGGTGCAGTGCTTTAATGTTTGGTAGGCACGAGTGGACTCGAACCACCGACCCCCACCATGTCAAGGTGGTGCTCTAACCAACTGAGCTACGCGCCTGAAGTTAATGCAACTTCGAGCTGGCTATTATACCTATAAATTTTTGTTATGCAACTGTTAAGCCAATATTTGCTCTTGTAGAGCATTGATATTGGCTTTAATAGTTACTGTTTTTCCAGCAAATAATCCAGCCAAAGATTGGACAGTTTTTCCTGGACGGTGTTTTGCCGCAATCTGGCGTTCAGGTGAGGGAAATCGACCTTATCCAAATCCTGATCCTGATTGTAGCAGGAGTATACGAACACTTCCTTGCCGGTCTCGGGATCGACATGTTTGCACAAGCACTGGGCGCAAATGCCTTTCATCATGCATTGCATCGGCGAGTTGATCGAGCCGATCGCGTGATGCGCTTTGTTCAGATAAGGCTTCAGCACATCAAAGCGGGCGCTTTTCACTGCCGCCATCATGCGATCCGAGCCGATTACGATCAGGTGATCGACATCGGCCAGCGAAATGGGCTGTTCGCCTAATTCGCCTTGGGCGTAAGCCAGCATGCATTCCAGGATATTGCCGACAAAGGTCTTGTCCTGCGGACGGGTCGGGGTAATCGCGGTGACGCCTTCGCCTTTATCGACCGACCAGATGATAATGTCGGCGGCGGCTTCGACGTCCTCGACCTTGAAGCGGTCTTGCGCGTATTTGTAACCGGCGAAATAAATGACCTTATTGCCGGCCGCCCGTAACGCCTTGCCGATCGAGAACAATACCGCGTTGCCCAAACCGCCTCCGAGCAGCAATACGGTCTCGCCGGTCGGGATTTCGGTCGGTGTGCCGGTCACGCCCATCAGCACCAGCGGGTCGTCGACTTTCCAAGTGGCGCACAGCCGAGAAGATGAGCCCATTTCCAGCGCAATCAGCGAAACCGTGCCTTTTTCTTTGTCGACTTCCGCGCCGGTCAGCGCCAGACCTTCGGCGGCGAGCACCGTGCCTTCGACGACAGGCGCGAAAGCTTCGTAGTTTTGCACGCGGTAAAATTGTCCGGGTTGGAATTTTTCCGCGGCCATCGGTGCTTTGACCACGACTTCGACAATCGTCGGCGTCAGGCGGTTAATGGCGACGATAGTGGCTTTAAGCGATTCATCCATCCGGGCGAACAAGGCTTTTAATGCCGCATCGCGTTCCGGCTGTTGCACGGGATTTAATCCGGCCAATTCTTTTTCAAACAGCTTGACCACGTAAGGGTAGCCGTTCTTGGCGCTGGCCATGGCCTTGACCACGTTGCCCGCGTAAACAGGGTGGTTGTCGCCGTAGAAGCTGATAAATTTGCCGTCTTTTTGGTAAGACGTCAGCGGCGCGGGTTTGCCCAGCTTAGGCAATGCTTCATCGTGCATCGGAACCAATTCGACTGAGTCGTTGTTCCATTCAGGTTGATAACGTTGGAAGAACCATTTGTCCATCACAAAGGTGTCAGGATATTCGCTTTGATAAATGGTGTTCGGCGATGTGCCTGCGGCAACGTACAAGCTGCGCAACGGCACGGTGACATTCTGCTCGGAATTGTTCCAGCGGCCGTCTTCCAATACCAGTTTTTCAAACTCGACTGCGTTCAGGTGTCCGAATTCGTCGGCTTCTGCGCTGAGCGGGCTCATGCCTTCGGCCAAGGCGATGCCTTCTTCCAGGGCTTTGACGATTTCTTCGTGATTTTGCCGATACGCGGGCGCATCGCTTATGCCTTTGCGGTAGAACAGCGTGACGCCGCCCCAGGCTTCGACCAGTGGTTGGAAATTGGGCAGTTCACCGGCTGCTTCGGCGCGTTGGCGTTCGGCGACGATGGCTTTGCCGTGCGCCAGGAATTCGTCAAGGATGATGGTTTCTTCCCGGTCGTAGCGGCTGCGCACGGCTTGCTCGCCATACGCGTCGACCAACTTTTCATAACGGTGCAGGATTTTTTCGACCTGTACCGGATAATAGGCCAGCAATTCGGTTGCGGTGTCCATCGCGGTCAAGCCGCCGCCGATAACGCCGGCCGGCAAACGCACCTGCAGGTTTGCCAGTGAAGAACTCTTGGCTGCGCCGGTTAATTGCAGCGCCATCAGGAAATCCGAGGCTTTGCGTATGCCGCGCATCAGATTGTTTTTCAGGCCGATAACAGTCGGTTGGCCTGCGCCCGAAGCGATGCAGATATGGTCGAAGCCCATTTTCCACGCATCTTCAATAGTAATCGTGCCGCCGAAACGGACGCCGCCGTAAGAGCGGAACGCCGTGCGCCGTTGCAGGGTCAGGTAAATGACTTTCAGGAAGTTTTTGTCCCAGCGCACGGTAATGCCGTATTCGGCCACGCCGCCGAAACCGGCCAGGATGCGTTTGTCCAGATCTTCGTACAGGTCTTGGAAGTTCACGATCGGCGCGGGCAGGTTGTTGCTGTCGCCGGTCAATTCCACCGGCAGCGGCTCCAGTTTCAGGCCGTCGATACCGGCGACGCCGAAGCCTTCATTCAATAAATAATGGCTCATTGTGTAACCGGCGGGGCCGAGGCCGACCACCAGTGCGTTTTTGCCGTTGTAAGGCAGCATGTACGGACGCTTGACGTTCAGCGGGTTCCAGCGGGTCAGCAGGCTGTAAATTTCAAAGCCGTAGGGCATGAACAATACATCGGTCAGTACGCTGGTTTCGATTTGCGGAATATCGACCGGATCGGTTTTTTGGTAGATACAGCCTTTCATGCATTCGTTGCAGATACGGTGGCCGGTGCCAGGGCACATCGGATTGTCGATCGCAATAATCGCCAGCGCGCCGATATTGTCGCCTTGGCGTTTGACCAAGTGCATTTCGGAAATTTTTTCATCCAGCGGGCAGCCGATAGTGGTCACGCCCAGCGGATCGATCTTGAAGGTATTGGTTTTTTTATTGCGCATGCCTTTGGAGCAGGAATCGGTATCGCGCTCGTGGCAGTAAATGCAATGGTTGACTTCGGACAGTACCTGGCGCTGGTTATAACGCGGATCGGTCAGTTTAAAACCGTCCCTGCGGCGGCGGTGTTCCTGCTCGCCCATCCAGGCCTTGAATTCGCCGCGATCGACCAGTTCATGCTCGACCAGATGGTCGAAATCGCGTTTTCCAGGCAGTTTGAAGCTCGGCCAGCTCGCGACCACGTCGTTATCCTGCTGGGCGACAAAACTCCAGCGCAGAACGATGTCCATCAGGCCGTTGATAAATTCAGCCAAGTCTTGCTGGCCGATGATGTCTTTAAATTCGATTGCCGCTTCTTGATGTGCGGAGAGTTTGGCGCGTAGCGCTTCTGCAACCAAATCGGCATTTTCGTAATCGCTGTCTTTGCCTTTGGCAACCAGCTTGTAATGGCTGTACAGCAATCCGATAGCTGCGCCGACGCGGGCAACGCGATGTTCGGCGTCTTCATCCTGATTGGCCTCGGGAAAGCCCGCTTCAATCAGCAGGTCAAAACGGTTCAGGACGTCGGGGATGGCCCAGTCGCTGGCATCCTGGCCTTTAAAGAAGAACGCGAGCTTATCGACGATTTCATTCTTATAGGTAAAAATGGTGTCGATTTCATCCTTGATTTTTGCACCCTGAGCCTGATGTTGCTCGGAAACATTAAAAAGTGTGGCGACAAACTGACCGACATAAGGCCCCATGCGCACCAGCAGATCGGAAACAGTCTCTGGTGCCAACCCTTCGCCCTGGTTCTGGCGATAAGCCTTGAATTCGCTATGCAGCTCTGAATCATGGCGTTCAACCGACGCATCAAACACATCGAGCAAATCTTTTAGACGCGCAGAATCGTATAAATCGGAGTAGTTAAAGCCGGGGATGCCTAGGGTAAGATTGTGTTGTTCCATAGTTCTCGTGTTTGGTGAGTTCGTTTGTTCATGCAGGCCAGATAGGAAACGGCTTTATCTGTGCTTAAAAGGTTATCGAAAAAGACTAACAAAGCTATACATTATAAGCAGATATGACTTTTTTAGCCACCGATAATCTTTTTTATTGTAGGAGATTGATACAAGTTACCGATCCGCAATCAGGCATACGATGTCGGCATTTTTTCCCTGAGTTTTAAAAATCGCTGATACCGCGTCATTGAAATATCCCTGTTTTCCGCAGCCGCACGCACCGCGCAGCCTTTATCAACCAGATGGCGGCAGTCCTTGAACTGGCATTTATCAATCAACGGCTGGAATTCGCGGTAGCCGTAAGCCAGTTGTTGTTCGGTCAGGCCTGCCAGCCCGAAGATGGCGACGCCGGGGCTGTCGATTAAATCGCCGCCTTCGGCCATGTGGTACAGCGTTGCGGCGGTGGTGGTGTGCCGCCCGTGTTTGGTGGTTGCCGAGATGGTGTTGGTTTTCAGTTCCTTGTCGGGAATAATCGCATTGGTCAGCGATGACTTACCGACGCCGGATTGCCCCGCTAGAATACTGACTTGATCTTTTAAGGCGCGTTTCAATTCATCCAGGCCAGAACTCTTCGCTGCGCTGACCCGGTACAGCGCGTAGCCCAGGTTGGTATAGTCCAGCAGTTCCTGTTCAATACCGGCCGATTGTGCCAGATCGGTTTTATTCAGCACCAGAGCCGCGTCGATATTGCGGTTTTCGCAAATCGCCAAGTATTGGTCTATCAGCAAGAAATCGCAATAAGGTTCGACCGCAAAGACGACAAATACGGTGTCGATATTGGCGGCAACCGGGCGGGTCTTGCCGTTTCTGGACGGGCGCATCAACAGCGAACGCCGGGGCTGGATTTCTTCTATGCGGCCTTGGTCGGGCGAGGATTGCGTCCATAACACCCGGTCGCCGACTGCGACGGTTTCAAGCCGCCGCAGGGTTTGGCAAAGCACGATTTTGTCGCCGTGTTCAACCGCAATGCCCTGGCCTAGATGGGAGATGACCAGTCCTTCGATTAACTCAGACACGTATTTTGGATTCTAAATTGGCGATACGGATAGCCGCAGGCGGGTGGCTGTAATGGAAAGCGGAATACAGTGGGTCCGGCGTCAAGGTGCTGGCGTTTTCTTCAAACAGCTTGACCAGCGCGCTGACCAGTTTTTCGGCTTTGGCGTTGTTTGACGCGAAATCATCGGCTTCAAATTCGAATTTGCGCTGAAAATAGGCGGTGATCGGCTGCATAAAAAAGGTAAACGACGATGACACCAACATGAACAATAATAATGCGGCGGCGTGCGACGGCTGCTGTACGCCCAGGCCGTTGTAAAACCATGGCTGGTCGATCAGCCAGCCTAAAATCGCAAAGCTGATCAGCGTCATAACGGCATTGGCAACCAGCATCTTGATCGTGTGCTTGCACTTGAAGTGTCCCAGTTCGTGAGCCAGTATGGCTTCCAGCTCTTCATCCTCCAACGAGTTGACCAAGGTGTCGAAAAAGACGATACGTTTGTTGTTGCCGAGGCCGGTAAAGTAAGCGTTGCCGTGGCCTGAACGCTTGGAGCCGTCCATGATGAAGATGCCCTGGCTGCTGAAACCGCAGCGGGCAAGCAAACCCTGAATACGCTCTTTTAACGAGCCTTCTTCCATCGGGGTGAATTTATTAAATAACGGCGCGATCACGGTAGGGAACAGCCAGCTCATCAACAGCGCAAAGCCCATCAAGATGCCCCAGGCCCACAACCACCACAGCGAGCCGATGCTGTCCATGACCCACAGGATTAAAGCCAGCAACGGCATGCCGATCGCGGCGATCAAAACCAGTTGCAGCAGTTGGTCCTTGATGAATTGCTGCGGGGTGCTTTTGTTAAAACCGAATTTTTCCTCAATCACAAACGTTTGGTAGACGCTGCTGGGGATTTCAACCAGCGTCATGACCAGGAACACGCTGCCTACAGCCACCAAACCCGCCATCAACGGGCTGGAAATTATCGATGCCCAAAATTCAAAAGCGAAATTAATCCCGCCGCCGAGAGTCATCACTAACAGCAGGATAACGCCGATGAGGCTGTCTATATCGCCCAGCCTGCTTTTTTCCAGCGTGTAGTCGGCCGCTTTTTGATGGGCTTCCAGCGAGACGGTGTTTTTGAACGCTTCGGGCACCGCTGATCGGTGTTTGGCAACATAATTGGCGTGTCGCTTAGCCAGCCAAAACTGGACTGAAAAAGAAAGGGTTAGCGCGATTAAAAAGACGATGGTAAAGCTGTTCATGAGCCGGATTCTTCAAAGTTTAAGGTTAGACGTACAGATTAGCCAATGCTACACTAACCGCCCCCTTATATACAATGGAATCGACAAATGGCGCAGGACCCATCGCATCTTATCTGGATAGACCTCGAAATGACCGGGCTGGACCCTGACAGCGATCTGATTATCGAGATTGCTACGATTATTACCGATAAAGATTTGAATATTCTGGCCCAAGGTCCGGTGTTGGCTGTGCATCAGTCCGATGCGGCGTTGGCGGCAATGGACGAGTGGAACCAGCAGCACCACGGACAATCCGGCTTAATCGAACGGGTCAAAGCCTCCACTATCGATACCGCGGAAGCGGAACGGCAAACGCTTGAATTTTTAAAGCAATGGGTGCCGGAAAATACCTCGCCGATCTGCGGCAACAGCATCGGCCAGGACAGACGCTTTTTGTACCGTTACATGCCTAAGCTGGAAGCGTATTTTCATTACCGCAATATCGATGTTTCAACGGTTAAAGAGCTGGCCGCCCGATGGGCGCCGCAGGTAAAAGACGGTTTTCAAAAAGCGTCCTCGCATCAGGCCTTGGACGATATTATCGAGTCGATTGAAGAGCTGCGTTATTACCGCGAGCACTTCATCAGGTTTTAACTTATGAACCAGATCCTTGCTGTTGCGCTGGGCGGATCGTTCGGAGCGGTGATTCGCTTCCTGGTGTCATCGGGTATTTACCAGTGGCTGGGGCGCGGCTTTCCGTATGGCACCTTAGTCGTCAACGTGATCGGTTCGTTTATGCTCGGCTTGCTGACCGAATCGCTGATGCAGCAACGCATCACCATCACCTTCGAATACAGGGCGGCCATTTTGGTCGGTTTTATCGGCGCGTTTACCACTTTCTCCACGTTTTCCTTGGAAACGTTTTATCTGATAGAGCAGGGCAATTTAACCAAAGCGGCGCTGAATATATTCACCAGCGTTACGGCCTGCATAGTGGCGATCTGGATCGGCTTGCTGTGCGGCAGAGGGCTGTTTTATTATGCGGGCGGCGTTATCCAATGGTCGGACGGCATGATTCCTTATGCGTTGATGACCATTAACGCGATAGGCGCGTTTTTGATCGGCATCATCGCGACTATTTTATTGCAGAAAGTGGCGCTGGCCGTGGAATACCGCGTCGTATTGACCGTGGTCTTGGTGGGCGTCTTTTTAACTCTATCCGGCTTATATCTGCTGCTGTATTTGGTGGAGCATGGCTATTCATTCGATGCCAATTTGAATTTAATGCTGGGCACGTTTGTAGGCAATGGCCTGATTTGTGTTTTGGTGATTTGGATGGGCTTGCTGGTGGGTAGGCAGATTTGAGAGGCGAAAGGCAAAGGGCTAAAGGCACATGCTTTTTTCGCCCTTTGCCTTTCGTCTTTCGCCTCATATATATTTTAATTTTAAGGTAATCATTTAATCATGTTAGATCCCCGCTTATTCAGAACCGAGCTTGATTTTGTTAAGGAACAGCTAAACAGACGTTCATTCGATTTTAACCCCGAGTATTACTCCGAGCTGGAAGCCCGGCGCAAAGACATCCAGGTTAAAACCCAGGAATTACAGAACGAACGCAACAGCAGCTCGAAAGCCATCGGCATCGCCAAAGCCAAAGGCGAAGACGTGCAGCCGCTGTTGGATCAGGTTCAGCATCTGGGCGACGAACTGAAAGCCGCGGAAACCGAATTGTCCGACATTCAGGCAAAAATGACCGCCCTGATGGAAGGCATTCCCAACATCCTTGATGAATCTGTGCCGAACGGCAAAAGCGAAGACGACAATCTCGAAATCAGCCGCTGGGGCGACATTCCGAGCTTCGATTTCGAACCCAAAGACCATGTCGATTTAGGGGCAAAGATAGGTATGGATTTTGAGCTGGGCGCAAAAATCGCCAGTGCAAGATTCGTCGTATTAAACGGGCCGCTGGCACGCTTGCAACGGGCCATCATCCAGCTGATGCTCGACACCCATACTTCCGAACACGGTTACAGCGAAACCTACGTGCCGTTCCTGGTCAATGCCGACAGCTTGCGCGGCACCGGTCAATTGCCGAAGTTTGAAGCCGACCTGTTCAAGGCCAGCGATGATCCCGCCTTATACCTGATTCCGACCGCCGAAGTGCCGGTCACCAACATCGTCAGGGACGTGATTATCGACGCAAAGGACCTGCCGCTTAAATTCGTCTGCCACAGCCCCTGTTTCCGCAGCGAGGCCGGCGCCTACGGCCGCGACGTAAGAGGCATGATCCGCCAGCACCAATTCGAAAAAGTCGAAATCGTGCAAATCGTTGCACCAGAAGATTCAGTCCGTGCTCATGAAGAGTTAACCAGTCATGCGGAAGCCGTGCTGAAAAAACTCAACCTGCCTTACCGCAGGATGTTGTTATGCGCAGGCGATACCGGCTTTTCATCAAGCAAAACCTATGACCTGGAAGTCTGGCTGCCGGGACAAAACACCTATCGGGAAATATCATCATGCAGCAACTTCAAAGACTTCCAGGCGCGCCGCCTGCAAGCGCGCTGGCGCAACCCGGAAACCGGCAAGCCCGAGCTGGCGCATACCCTGAACGGCTCAGGTCTGGCGGCGGGCAGAACGCTGATTGCGGTCATGGAAAATTATCAGGATGCAGAAGGACGTATCCATATTCCTGATGCATTGCGGCCTTATATGGGCGGGTTGGAAGTTATTGGATAGCCGTGGCATGCAGCTTTTGAGCTTTCAACTTAACACAGGAGACAGTTTAAGGTTAAGCCGTTCGTGGTGAGCTTGTCGAACCATGAACGGCTTAACCTTCCACTCTTCGACAAGTTCAGGGTGAATGGTTAAGCTTTGCCACTTGTCAATATTTAAAAATTGAGGCTAACACCATGAATACAGCAGAAAAGATTTATCAGGGTGTACAGGATTTTCCAGAGCCGTTGGCTTTAGAAGTTTTGCATTTTGTCGAGTTTTTAAGACTTAAAAATCAACCCTCAATAAACCAGGAATTAGAGCAAAAAATTCAGCAGGGAATTAATCAGTCTGACAGCGATTTGGGGATTACAGTAGACGATGAGTATGTTGATAAGTTAAACCAACGGGTTCAGCAACGGCTTGATGTATCCCGGACAAACTGATGGCGTATCAAGTCATCAAGCTGATGAAGAGCAAGAAGAATTAGGCCGTAAAAAGGAGTCGTATAATTGTTAACAGCGGTTGAACAAACAAGATTGAGGGTGTCAAAAAATACCGAGGCGAAACGAAAATCGCAACTCGGTCAATTTCTCACGCCCGCTAGAACGGCTCAGTTTATGGCCGGTTTGTTTATATCGAAAGACAGCCTTGACTGTCGTTTGCTTGATGCCGGTGCCGGCATTGGTTCGCTTTCAAGCGCATTTCTTGAGCGGTGTATTGCTGATGAATTGACTTTTAGAAAGGTAGAAGTAACTGCCTTCGAACTAGACAACCTTATCCACGAAGAATTAAATGACTTGCTTTCAAGCTACAAGAACAGACTGCCGCTTGCCTATGAAATATTGGGTAACGACTTTATTGAGCAGGCTGTCAATAGAATACAATTTGATTTTGGCAATGGATTTACTCACGCAATCCTAAACCCACCCTATAAAAAAATCAGTAGCAATTCCCGCTACCGCCTATTGCTTCGACAGGTAGGGATTGAGACAGTAAATCTCTATTCCGCTTTTGTCGCCTTGGCTCTGGCAATGATGGAGCCGGGTGCGCAGATCGTTGCGATCATTCCGCGTAGCTTCTGCAATGGGCCGTATTACCGGCCTTTTCGCGACTTTATACTTGAGCGGGCTGCAATTCGACGCATACATCTGTTCGGCTCGCGTAGCAAGGCATTCAAGGATGATGATGTGCTGCAGGAGAATATTATTGTGTTGCTTGAGCGTGATGGGCAGCAAGGTGACGTGACGGTGACTACATCGACCGATGACAGTTTCGCTGACCTCATAACACATACGCATCCATTTGACCGGATCGTGTTTCCCGACGATTCAGAACGTTTTATTCATGTACCGACTTCGCCAGAGCGCAACGTCATCGAACTTTCAAATGCAATTCACTGTTCGTTGGATGACGTTGGCATCAAGGTGTCGACAGGGCCGGTTGTCGATTTTCGGTTGAAAGAGTATCTCCGTGATATGCCGGAACCGGACACTGTGCCGCTGTTGTACCCCGCGCACTTTGCCGGGCAAAATATCGAATGGCCGAAATTTGGCATCAAAAAGCCAAATGCTATCCAGCGTAATTCCGAGACGGAAAAGTGGCTGTATCCGAATGGTTTCTATTGCGTGGTTCGTCGTTTTTCATCGAAGGAAGAAAAACGGCGAATCGTTGCCAGCGTTGTGCAGCCGGCAACTTTTGGCGATGCCCAAATGTTGGGTTTAGAGAACCATCTGAACGTGTATCACGAGAACAGGCATGGCTTGCCGGAAGCTCTTGCGCGTGGTTTGGCTGTATACCTCAACATGACCGGCGTTGATGAAAACTTCCGCCGTTCGAGCGGGCATACCCAAGTTAATGCCACCGATCTTAAGATGATGAAGTACCCAAGTCGGAAGGTGCTGATTGCGCTTGGGGAATGGGCAAAGCGCTGCGGCGAGCCTACGCAGAACATGATCGATGAGCAATTGGATAAGTTGAGCTCATGACGGCAAAAAATAACAGGCATATCGGCGAGGCTCATAATATCCTCATTTCTCTTGGTTTACCGCGTGCGCAACAGAACGAACGATCTGCGTTGTGTCTGCTGGCAATGCTGAATCTGGTTCCCGGCAAGTCGTGGGTGCAGGCTGAAAATCCGCTTGTCGGTATCACTCCAATCATGGATTGGTCGCGTGAGCATTACGGCAAGGATTATGCCCCAAACTCACGAGAGACGTTTCGACGCCAGACAATGCACCAGTTCGTTGATGCTGGGATCTCTCTCTATAATCCTGACAAGCCGGATCGACCGGTGAATAGTCCAAAGGCTGTTTATCAGGTCGCCCCCGCTGTACTGACGCTATTGCGTAGTTTTGGCACAGCCCAATGGCACGACAATCTGGCGACTTACCTATCTTTGAACCAGACGCTGGCGGCAAAGTACGCAATGGAGCGCGAGCAAAACCGCATCCCGATGCAGGTTGCACCGGGTAAGGAAATTACCCTCAGTCCGGGTGTGCATAGTGAGCTGATCCGCGCCATCGTGGAAGACTTTGCCCCGCGCTTTGCGCCCGGTAGTGTGTTGATCTATGCCGGTGACACTGGCGACAAGTGGGGATACTTCGATGCGGTCTTGCTGGCCGAGTTGGGTGTTGATGTCGATTCACACGGCAAGATGCCTGATGTGGTATTCCACTTCGTCGAGAAAAATTGGTTATTACTGGTGGAGTCTGTCACAAGTCACGGGCCGGTTGATGGCAAGCGTCATGCGGAGCTGGCGCAGCTGTTCGCCGGATCAACTGCTGGACTTGTCTATGTGACCGCTTTTCCCAATAGGACGATCATGGGTCGTTATCTTAGCGAAATCGCATGGGAAACCGAAGTGTGGGTGGCGGACGCACCGTCGCATCTTATTCATTTTAACGGTGTGCGTTTTCTTGGGCCGTATATTTCCTAGTTTTCACGTATCGTGTATGGAAACAGGATGTAGTGTTTGTCTATGATGGTATTATCCTCACAGACAACAGCAAGCTTGTTATATGACCTACTTTGGTATATTTTCTATACCATGATTAAATTTGAATTTGATGAAAACAAGAGTCACTCAAATCTTGAAAAGCATGGTATTGATTTTGTGGATGCTCAGCAGCTTTGGGATGATGCTGATTTGCTTGAGATCCCGGCAAAAACAGCAGATGAACCACGTTTCTTGGTTATTGGCATGATTACCGGAAAACATTGGTCTGGCGTGATTACATACCGAAATGATTGCATAAGAATTGTGTCCGTTCGCCGGTCACGAAAAGAAGAGGTAGTCTTATATGAAAGCTGATGAATTCGATAAAAAATTTGATGAGGGTGGCGATATTCTGGATGCTTTGGACTTATCCAAAGCAAAGAGAACTATGCACGATCAGAAGCGTGTGAATGTTGACTTTCCCGCTTGGATGATCGAATCCTTAGATAAAGAAGCCGACCGGATCGGTGTGACGCGTCAGTCCATCATAAAAGTATGGTTAGCTGAGCGCCTTGAAGAATTGGCGGCTAACAAAGCATTGCAACAAGCAAGTCGCTGAGTTTATTGCTTTATCACTCCAACTCAGGAGCGATGTAAAACTCCGAGCGATTGCGTCTGTCGAATCAACGCAACCGCGTCCCGCTCATCGCATCGTAAATAGCGGTTTCCTGTGCCAGCTCGCCGACTTTGCCGTGAACGATAAAAATATCGGCATCGGCATCGGCAAAGGTTTTTAGCAACTTTCTCGATTCTTTGATGGCGGGCCGGGTCGTCGGGTTGGCGCTGGTGGATACCAGCGGGCTGCCGAATTGGGCGCACAAGTCTCGGGCCACAGGGTGATTGGTTACTCTGACGGCCAGGGATTTATGTTCGCCTTTAAGCCATTTCGGAACCCAGGGCTGGGCCGGAATAACCCAGGTCACAGGGCCGGGCCAAGTGGGGGTTATGCGGTCGATGATGGTTTGGTTTAAGACGAGGTAGGGCCGCAGTTGCTCCAGGGATGAGGCGATCAGTATCAGGCCTTTCTCTATCGGGCGTTGTTTGATGTCGAGCAGGGCCATGACCGCCGCTTCGTTGAGCGGGTCGCAGCCTAAGCCGTAGACGGCTTCCGTGGGGTAAGCGATCACTGCTCCGGCTTTGAGATGGCGGACGGCGTTTTTTATTTTGAACAGGGAGTGGTAGGGCATTTTTTAGTTTACCGGGGCTAAGTTGCTTTTGCTTTGAACTTATTCATCACGCCATCAGTGCCTCATTCAATTCGCCGCGCCGATAAATCACTACCCCGACGCGATCAATATGCGCCTTTAAGTCTTCATGTTTCAGGCTTTCGTAATGCGTTACGTCAAACAGGTAAGGGGTGGGCAGGTTGTCCAGTGCTTCGAGCAAGTCCGCCGAGCAGTCGGTAGGGCTGCTGAAGGCCAGGTCGATGTCGGAGCCTCGTTCATAATTGCCTTTGGCGCGAGAGCCGTAAATCTTGACCCAAACAATTTCCGGATATCGCTGCAAGCAAGCCTGAATAGCCGCCAGAGTCTCCGCGCTTAAACCGAACATCAAGCCAGCCTTGCGAGCAGGTATTGATGAAGTTGCTCCAGCCCTCCCATATAACGCTGGCAAATATGGCTTACCGCTTTGAGCGCGCGGGACTCGTCGTAAGTGTGGGCCATCAGGTTGCGGTCTTCAAGCATGTCTATCCACAGCTGGCCGTCGATGATGATGTCGTTGGCAAAAGCCTGTTTGATGACTTCCCGCGGCAGCTTCACGTCGATGCCGTTGTACTTGAGGTAGTCCTTCATGGTTTTCCATGACAGCTCAAAGGTCATTTCAAACGCCTTGATCAGCGCCATTTGGATCAAGTCATTGTTGGGAGTTTGCGCGTTGGCCTGTACGGCGTGCTGTAGCCTTTGATAAGCCGATTGCAGATTTTCGTAGCGTTGTTTCCAGCGGATGTCTTGTTGTGTGTTCATGCGATCAGTGCCTCGTTGAGTCCGTCCAGCAGCGACTCCATTTTTGCTCCGAACAGTTTGGGCTAAGTGGGTTCGTTTCCGTTTCGCGAAGCTGGAGCTTCGCCATTAGCAGTTCCCAATCTGGAGAGACTGTGAAAGTATTGTAAAAGCCGGTTTAAAAAACTTTTTTCAAGTTATTGATTTTTTTAGATAATTTCTGGATTGCAAACCTAGGTTTGCACTCCAAATTCTTAATGCTTTCACAGCCTCTGGAGATTGGGAACCAGCCGAGTGAGCCGAATGCCGACGCTACTTAGGCCCCAGTACATCCGCCGGATCGCCTTCATACGGCGTTGCGTATTTGCAGTCTTTTTGCGGACAAACCTTTTCCACGCCGCGCCGTTTGGTTTCCTTGACGGTTAATATAGGCCACGCGCATTCCGGGCAGCTTTCTTTGATCGGCGCGTTCCATAATGCGTAATCGCATTTCGGGTATTCCGAGCAGGAATAGAATATCTTGTTGTTCCGGGACTTGCGCTTGAGGATGTTGCCTTTCTTGCATTGCGGGCACTCGACGCCGGTGTCTGTCGGTTTTTCCAAAGGCTCGATATGTTTGCATTTGGGATAGCCGCTGCAACCGATAAATTTGCCGTAGCGTCCGGTCTTGATCACTAAAGGCGATTCGCATTTAGGGCAGACGCGGCCTTCCACGACTTCGGGCTCGTCGCCGGCGCCGCCATCGTCGTTCAGGTTGCGGGTATAAGAGCACTCGGGATAGTTGGTGCAGCCGATAAACCGGCCGTTCCGGCCTAAACGGATCGACAGCGGGCTGCCGCAATCGGGGCATTTTTCGTCGATGGCCTCCTGGGTGACATCCTTGCGCTGGACGCTTTCTTCTTTTTCCTGAATCAGCGTGGTGAAAGGTTGCCAGAAATCGCGCATTAACGGTATCCAGTCTTTTTCTCCCCGCGACACAGCATCCAGTTCGTCTTCCAGGTTGGCGGTAAAATCGTAATCGACGTATTTGGTGAAATGCTCGGTCAGGAATTTGTTGACGATTCGGCCGACATCGGTCGGGTAGAAGCGTTTGCCGTCCAGAGTCACGTATTCGCGGTTTTGCAGGGTCGAAATAATCGACGCATAGGTTGATGGACGTCCGATACCGTGTTCTTCAAGGGATTTTACCAGGCTGGCTTCGCCGTAGCGTGGCGGCGGCTCGGTGAAGTGCTGTGCGGCATTGATGTCGTTAAGCTGGACCGGGCGGCCTTCTTCCATCGGCGGCAGGAAGCTTTCCTTGTCGTCGCTCTCGTTGCTGTCGTCTTTGCCTTCCAGATAGGCGGTCATGAAGCCGGGATGGGCGATTGTGGAGCCGGTCGCCCTGAATACGTGTTTGCCGTCGCCGCAGGTCAAGTCGACGGCGACCATGTTCAGCGTCGCATGAATCATCTGGCAAGCGATCGTGCGCTTCCAGATCAGTTCGTAGAGCTTGAACTGTTCGATGCTCAGGTGCGCTTTTAGCTGGCTCGGCAAGTACCTTGGATAAGTCGGGCGTATCGCTTCGTGCGCTTCCTGGGCGTTTTTCGATTTGGTCTTAAAGACTCGAGGTTCTTTCGGCACATTCTCGGCGCCGTAGTTTTCGGCAATTAGCGCGCGGATTTCCTCGACGGCGTCTACCGACAGGTTGACCGAGTCGGTACGCATATAGGTGATCAAGCCGGCGGTTTCGCCGCCTATATCGATGCCTTCATACAGTTGCTGGGCAACGATCATCGTGCGCTTGGTGGTAAAGCCCAGTTTGCGCGAGGCCTCCTGTTGCAGCGTCGAGGTGATGAACGGCGGGGCAGGGTTGCGTTTTTGCTGTTTCTTCTCCAGCTTGGCGACCATTAATTGGCCGTCCGCAGCATCCAATAAGGTTTGCTTGGTTTTTTCCGCCAGCTCTTCATTGGTGATGCTGAATTGCGTGACTTTTTCGCCGTCAAACTGGGTCAGTTTGGCTTTAAAGGCTTGATCCTGCGCGGTTAATGCTGCATCGATAGTCCAGTATTCGCGGGATTTAAAGGCTTCGATTTCAAGCTCGCGCTCGACGATCATACGCAAAGCGGGGCTTTGTACGCGGCCTGCCGACAAGCCGCGGCGGATTTTTTTCCATAACAGCGGCGACAGGTTAAAGCCGACCAGATAATCCAAAGCACGGCGCGCCTGTTGAGCATTGACCAAATTGATCGCAACTTCCTCCGGGTTGGCGATGGCTTCGGTGACGGCTTTTTTGGTGATTTCATGGAACACAACCCGGTACACCGGCTTGTCTTTGAGCAGTTTTTTTTCTTTCAATAATTCAAGCAAATGCCAGGAAATCGCTTCCCCTTCTCTATCAGGGTCGGTCGCCAGATATAAGGCGTCCGAGGCTTTAAGGGCTTTGCTGATGGCTTGTACGTGTTTTTGGTTGCGGTCGATGACTTCGTATTTCATTGCGAAGTCATGATCCGGGTCGACAGCGCCTTCTTTGGGGATCAGGTCGCGCACATGTCCATATGAGGCCAGAACCTGAAAATCTTTGCCTAAGTATTTTTCTATGGTTTTGGCTTTTGCAGGCGATTCTACGATGACGAGATTTTTACTCATTTATTTAAAAGGATGAAAGGCGAAGGGCTAAAGACGAAGGGCGAAGGGCTAAAGGCGAAAGTGTACGTTTTTTTGCCTTTAGCCCTTCGCCTTTCGCCTATTTTTTAATGCAAATAAGTTGGGATAAGGTCATAGACTATATCTTCCATTCTGGAGAAGGCGATTTCCTCATCCGGTTGGCTGAGCAATACCATCAGCACTATCCATTTTAGCTTTTCCATCGATATTTCTTCATTTTCCAGCGCCATGGCCCGGTCGATGACAATTTCCCGGTTGGCTGAGTTCAGGATGCCGCTGTTCTCAAGAAATATAAGCAAGTTGCGGCATTCAAGATCCAGTCTGGCCTTTTCCTGAGTGCAGAAAATGCGGAATGCTGGCGAGGCGGATGCTTTTATCGCCCGTTGCAGGCTAAGCGACTCCAGCCAGTCGAAAGCTTTATTGACTTCGATTTGTTCAAAGCCTGCTTCCAGCAATTCCGTTCTGACGACATCACTGTCTGGAAGTATTTCAATTTCATCTTCCATATAGTTTTCGAATAAATACATCAGGACATCAAAAATATTTTCTTTCATGGGCTCTTGGTTGGTTATTTGATTCGAGTATAGCAGCCGCCGGGGGTTGCCTCTATGTAACCTTGCAGTTCCAAAATCAGTAACATTGACGAAATAACTTCGACGGATTCGTTGGCGTTTTCAACCAGAGTATCGATAGAAGTTGGGCTAAACATGACAAGATTCAATAATGTTTGTTGCTCCAGGTCAAGTGTTGATTGCATCGTCGGTGGGGTGAATTTTTCATCCTGTTGATTATATTGATTTAGTTCTTCAAGAATATCTTGGGTTGTTTCGACAAGTTTTGCCCCTTCGCGGATTAACGCGTTGCAACCGCGGGCCAGCGGGTTATGAATGGAGCCGGGTATCGCAAACACTTCGCGGTTTTGTTCGAGCGCCATCCGGGCCGTAATTAGCGAGCCGCTTTGTTTGGCGGCTTCAACCACCAGCAAGCCTTGGCACAGGCCGCTGATAATGCGGTTGCGTCGGGGAAAATGGTTGGCTTTGGCGGTCGTGCCGGGCGGGAATTCCGAAATTATCGCTCCGGTATTGACGATTTCGGTGGCCAAGTCCTTATGACAGGCAGGGTAGACACGATCCAGCCCGGTTCCGGCTACCGCAACCGTATAGCCGTTAGCCTTTAATGCGCCCTGATGGCCGGCTGCATCAATGCCTAAAGCGAGTCCGCTGGTAATTACAAAACCGTATCGGCTCAGGATTTTGGCAAAGTTAAAGGCGATGTCCAGGCCTGAAGTCGAAGGGTTGCGGCTGCCTACGATTGCAATCTGCGGCAGCGATAGCAATTCAGGGTTGCCGCGCACGAACAGAATAGGCGGAGGGTCGGCGATTTCCTTTAACAGCGGCGGATAGTCCGCGTCGTCGAGGGTGATTGCGCTGTTGTTGTCTTGATTCAGCCAGTTCAGGTCGTAGTCGATACGAGACCAGTCAGGGTTCCTGAGCGCATTGACGATGTCGCTTTTCAGGCCCAAGGCGCTCAGTGCGGATGACGATTCCGCAAATAATTGTGCGGGCGTATGACTTTCGAGCAAGCGGAGGAATGTTCGGCAACCGATTCCGGGCGTGCGCAATAGCGCAAGCCAGTATTTTATGTCTAGGCCGGTTTGTTGTGAGGTAATGTTCAGGGGGTTTGGACTTTGTCTAAGACATGAAGGGCCTGGGTCGCTTTCATGACCAGGGCGTAACTGACGCGCTCAAACGGGCGGAAAACCATCAGCGTGCCGGCGACTTCATCGGGAAGGGTAACGGTATCGCTTTTAGTCGGGCTGTAAAAATCTCTGACAACCTTGCCGCTTTTATAAATATCCAACTCGTGTCCGACTAAAAGGCCGTCTGCGGCGCCTTTGTTTATGACGACCACACTATACCGGCCGATTTGGGAAACGCCGCCCAGTACACTGATAATGCTGCCTTTTACACTTTGCTCAGGCGGACGGGGAAAATAATTTAACGCAATATCTTCCTCGGTATTGGGCATGGTCCGGTCGCCGGTGCGAATTTCTCCGGCTGCTTTGGTTACGGCCAAGGTTGCAGGGTCGCCGGTTTGTTGCAATAAGCTGTCGGCGATATATTGCGCTTCATAGCCTAGGATTTCCCCGCTTCCCGGGTCGATATAAGTTTTTCCCGGCCGGTAAATGGTGTGTGCCGGGTTTTTCGAGTCGGTTATCGAACGGACGTAAACATGGTCGCCGGTTCCCGCAATGATATGCTCGCCGGCAAAGGCGACAATATAGGGCGCATTGGTCAGTTCATCTTCACCGACTACTTTGGGCGATGACAGGTAACTTGCTATGGTTTCGACAGGAATTAACCGGATTGCTTGTTTTAGATTGGTTTCCCGGATGCAGGGCAGTAACTTGCCATCTTCGGCGACGGCGAAGTCTTTACGTCCGTATTTATAGTCTTCTTCCCGAAGCACGCAGGGAGAATTGGAGACGGCTTGGGTCTGGGGCAGCTCGCTTCTGGAAAGACTGAGCTGCGGTTTGCCGTCGACCATCGAAAAATAAAGCGTGTCGCCGGGATAAATAAGGTTAGGATTTTTAATCTGGGAATTGCGGCTCCACAACTCAGGCCATTGCCAAGGATGCTTTAAAAACTTACCGGACAGTTCCCATAATGTATCGCCTTTGACGACGGTATATTGGTCGGGGTGGGACGGGTTTACTTGTATTTCATCACGGGCTGTCCATGCCGGTGTCCCTGTGGGCGCATTGCGTGCCAATCCGCTCCAGGCGGATTGGTCATCGGCCCACACGCTTAAGCTGATGAGCAGAGAAGCGACCAATCCTGTGAGTGTTCGAAAAGCCATTTGGGGTCCTGAGGAGTCTTTTTATGCTATGTGAATTCAAAGTTTAGAGGAATTCAGATAGAATTCCAGTATTCAATTATTATAGTGGAGAGTTTGTTGAGTATTCTATCTATTCTCGAGTTTCCGGATGAACGGTTGCGGAAGAAGGCGGCAATCGTAAAAACGGTCGATGATAACGTCAAAAAATTGGTCGATGATATGCTTGAAACCATGTACGAATCGCATGGCGTAGGATTGGCCGCAACGCAGGTCAACGTGCATCAGAGGATAGTCGTCATTGATGTCAGCGAGGAAAAGGACAGTCCGTTATGTTTAATCAATCCTGAGATTATTGAAAAAGACGGGGTTAAGGAGTCCGAAGAGGGCTGTCTTTCGGTACCCGGTTTTTTTGAAAAGGTGAACAGGGCAGAACATATCATCGTGAAAGCGCTCGACAAGGAAGGAAAGTCTTTTGAATTAAGCGCCAGGGATTTGCTGGCCGTATGCGTTCAGCACGAGTTGGATCATTTGGACGGAAAACTGTTTGTTGATTATATTTCGCCGTTAAAACGGCAGCGGATTAAGAAAAAATTGGAAAAAATTCATAAAAAGGAAGTGGGTTGAGTATGAGGATTATTTTTGCCGGAACGCCTGAGTTCGCCGTGCCTTGCTTGCAAGCGTTGCTGGACTCCGAGCACGAGGTTTGCGCCGTTTACACCCAGCCCGACCGTCCGGCGGGCCGGGGCCGCAAGTTGCAGCCAAGTCCGGTTAAGGAACTGGCGGTAACTGCCGGAATCCCTGTTTATCAGCCGCTTACGATGAAGACCGCCGAGGACTTGCAGCAGATTCGTGCATTGAATGCCGATTTGATGGTCGTGGTCGCTTACGGCGTGATTTTAACGCAAGACGTTCTGGATGCGCCCAAGCTGGGCTGCATCAATGTGCATGCGTCATTGTTGCCGCGCTGGCGCGGAGCCGCGCCGATTCAGCGGGCATTGATGGCCGGTGATCAAAAGACCGGCGTGACCATCATGCAGATCGTGCGCAAACTCGATGCCGGCGATATGCTGCATAAGGAAGAATGCGAAATCGGCCTGGCCGATACGGCCGGCGATTTGCATGACAAATTGGCTGCGTTGGGCGCAACCGGACTGTCTAAAGTGCTGGCGCAGATAGAGGCCGGAACCGTTCATCCCGAGCCGCAGGACGAGGCGCTGGTGACCTATGCCGAAAAACTGGAAAAAAGCGAAGCGGCTATCGACTGGACCCAACCTGCTGCGGATATAGCGCGAAAAGTAAGAGGCTTGAATCCGTGGCCTGTCGCGCAGACGCTTTGTCAAGGCAATGTGTTGCGCATCTGGCGGGCGGCGGAAGCGGATGATTCGTCCGTACAGATGGAACCCGGCACTGTGCGTTGTGCCGATAAACAGATGGACGTGGCGACCGGCTTCGGCTTTTTAAGGTTATTGGAAGTGCAGTTGCCGGGCGGAAAACGCATGCCCGTCCAGGCTTTTTTGAGCGCTCACGACGTTAACGGAGTACAGTTAGGTTGAACACCCGGTGAATACACGATTAGCCGCGGCCCGGGTATTGTCCCGTGTTTTGCAGGACGGACAGTCCTTAACCGCCGCCTTGGATAATGCCTTTCCGGTCATAGAATCAGGTAAAGACCGGGCTTTCATTCAAGCGCTGTGCTATGGCGTTTGCAGGCAATTTCACCGGCTGGACTTTATTTTAAGTCAATTACTGGATAAACCGCTAAAAGATGCCGACGTTAAGGCGCTGGCTTTGGTGGGTTTGTACCAGCTTAAATTCATGCGGGTAAAGCCCCATGCGGCAGTGTCCGAAACGGTTTTGGCCGCGCGCAAAAAACCGTGGGCCAAGTCGCTGATCAATGCGGTGCTCAGAACCTATCTGCGCGAGCAGGAAGGACTTGAACATAAGGCTGATAAATTCCAGGCCGCAGCGCTGAGTCATCCCGATTGGCTGATCAAGCAAATTGAGCGGGATTGGCCGGAGCAGGCGTTAAATATTTTCTTGGAAAACAACCGGCAACCGCCGATGGTGTTGCGGGTCAATCTGGCGAAAACCAGCCGCGAAAGTTATCTGCAACGACTAACCGGGCAGGATATAGCGGCCCAAGCCGTCAGCTTTTGTCCGTCGGCGATCAGGCTGGACAAGCCGGCGCCTGTGGAGTTGCTGCCCGGCTTTGCCGACGGGCTGGTTTCCGTCCAGGATGCCGCCGCGCAACTGGCGGCCGGATTGCTGGATGTGCGGCCGGGACAACGGGTGCTCGATGTGTGCGCCGCGCCGGGTGGAAAAGCGGCGCACATTCTTGAAACTCAACTTCAGCTGAAAGAGTTGGTTGCTGTCGATATAGACGGGGCCAGAATGCAGCGGGTCAGCGAAAATTTGCAGCGTTTAAACCTGCAAGCCAAACTGGTCGTCGGCGATGCGGCAAAGCCCGAAGAGTGGTGGGACGGCCAGCTGTTCGACCGGATTTTACTGGACGCGCCGTGTTCGGCCTTGGGCGTTATTCGCCGTCATCCCGACATTAAATTATTGCGCAGAGCCGAGGATATTGGGCAATTGCAGGTTTTGCAAAAATCCATCCTGCAAGCCGTCTGGCCGCTATTAGCGCCCGGCGGGTTATTGCTCTATGCGACCTGCTCCATTTTGAAGCAGGAAAACGAGCAACAGGTCCAAGCTTTTCTAGCCGGGCGCAACGATGCGGTCGAGTCGCCTATAGAGGCAGACTGGGGGAGCGCCGGAGCATGCGGGCGGCAGATTTTTACCGGTGAATCGGCAATGGACGGGTTTTATTATGCGCGCATCGGCAAACAATAAGTCTTTATTGCTGTATTGTTTTTTGGTCTGGCTGCCGCCTGCTTTAGGTCATGCCGACACGCCTGTACCGAGCACATCCGAAGTGCCTGTCCTGAGCCGAGTTGAAGGGTTCGGCGTGGTGGTGAAAAATGCCGAGATTGCTTTGCAAGGCGATAGCTATGTGTTGGCTGCGGATATAGATTATCAGCTTAGTCCACGGGCAAAGGAGGCGTTGCAAAACGGTGTGCCTTTGTATTGGGATATACATGTCAAGACGCAACAGCATCGCGATTTTTTTTGGGACAAGACGCTGAGTAAGTCCGCTATACGTTACCGCATTCAGTATCACGCCTTATTGAATATGTACCGGGTCAGGAATGAGGGCGGCGGGGAGATATATAATTTTTCCACGCTGTCTGCGGCGCTTGATCTGATGTCAACGATACGTGATTTTCGCGTAATGGATAAGGCGTTTTATGAGTCGGGAAAGCGCTATGCGGTAGGCATAAAAGTAACGCTGGACCGGGACGCTCTGCCTTTACCGCTCCGCCCGGTCGCCTATGCTAACCCTCAATGGTACTTATCCAGTGATTGGACATTATGGCCTTTGACAAAATAAAACCCCCCGTCAGTCTATCCATATTAGCGCTGTTTGGCCTGATTTTGCTGTTGCTGCAGCTGATGAGTTCGGCAACGCAGGAATCTTCAGAACTGAGCGCGATGTATTCATGGCTGCTGTTGGTCAACGCGCTGGGTTCGGTGGTGTTGTTGGGACTGGTTGGGGCCAATATTTATTCTCTGGCGCGGCAGTTAAAAAAACGCGAGGCGGGGTCGAGGCTGACCACGCGCATGGTGTCGCTGTTTGTTGTATTGGCTTTGGCTCCTGCGGCTATTGTGTTTTATTTTTCGATGCAGTTTCTGCATCAGGGGATCGATAGCTGGTTTAATGTCGAAATAGACCGGGCGATGGAGGATGCGCTGGAGTTGAGTCAGGCATCGTTAGATCAGCGGATGCGCTGGCATTTGCGGCAAACGCAGCAGTTGACCGGGAAGTTGGTCGAATCGTCGGAAACCCAGGCGACGCTGGAAATAGAAAATTTGCGTCAACTTTCCGGGGCCTCCGAGATGACGCTGTTCTCCCGGCAAGGCAGGATTATTGCATCAAGCAGCATCAATCCCAGCGATATTTTGCCGAGTTTGCCGGATGAGCATATCTGGTTGCAGCTGCGGCAGAATGCGGAATATGTCGCCTTGGCGCCGGTACGCGAGGATGAATTGATGATCCGGGTTATCGTCGCTATTAAGTCAAAAGAGCCGCAATATTTGCAGGCTTTATATCCGGTGCCGGTAAGAATCGCCGATTTGGCCGACTCGGTCGAATTCGCCTTTGTGCGTTACCAGGAGATGCATTTTTTAAGGCACTCATTAAAGTTGAGTTTCTCCCTGGCCTTGTCGCTGGTTTTGTTGATGAGTTTATTGGCGGCTATCTGGGTGGCCTTTATCAGTATCCGTAATATTATCGCGCCGGTAAAGGCGCTGGTTAAGGGGACGCAGGCGGTGGCTTCAGGGCATTACGACCAGGAACTGCCGGTCATTGCCCAGGATGATTTGGGCTTTCTGGTGGAGTCTTTTAATGAAATGACGCACCGTATCGCCAGAGCTAGCGATGAAACCCGGATGGCCGGTATTGAGGTGGAAAACCAACGGGCTTATCTGGAAACGATATTGGCGAATTTAACGGCCGGCGTGATCAGCTTTGATGCGGGGCATAAGATACGCACGGCGAATCAGGCGGCGTACAGGATTTTCCATATTCATGTGAATCAGTTTGTCGGGCGGACTTTGCTGGAATTGGTTCAGGGTTATGCAGAATTGGCCGAGCCGTTAAAATCGATTCAGCGCTTATTGGAGCAAGCCGACGATATATGGCAGCAGCGGATCGCCTTTTTAGGCCCTAATGGCCGGCAGGAATTGCTGTGCCGAGGCACGCCGCTGTTTTCCCAGGAAGGTTACCGGGTCGGGGCGGTGGTGGTTTTTGACGATGTAACCGACCTGATCCAGGCGCAAAAAAACGCAGCCTGGGGGGAAGTGGCGAGAAGGCTGGCTCATGAAATCAAGAATCCGTTAACACCGATACAGTTATCGGCGGAACGCTTGCAGCACAAGCTGGCTGACAAGCTGAACGACGTTGACGCGGGTATGTTGCAGCGCTCAACCACCATCATCGTGCAGCAGGTTGAGGCGATGAAGGAAATGGTCGATGATTTTTCGGAATACGCCAAGCCGTCCAAGAAACAGACCGTGGATATCGATTTGCCCGCATTGGTTCAGGAAGTGTTGGCGCTTTATGCGCTAAAGTCGGGGGTCAAATTTAAAGCCGATTATGATACCGGTTTGTTGATGATTAAGGGGGATCCGGTTAGTATCAGGCAAGTGCTGCACAACTTGATAAAAAATGCGCTGGAAGCGATAGATGCTAATGGCGTGATTGAAATAAGCCTGCACCGGGTGCAGAAAAATAATACCGATTTTATCGAAATAGCGCTTTACGATGACGGGCCGGGCATTAAAGACGAGCAAATCGAGCAAATCTTCGAACCTTATGTAACCACCAAGGCCAAGGGAACCGGCTTGGGATTGGCGATAGTCAAAAAAATAATAGAAGAACATGGCGGTGCGATATGGGTCGACACCAGCCGTAAAGTGGGAGCTGGATTTATTATCCAGTTTCCGGCGTGTAATTTTTGAGATGTCGTAAAGTTATGAATGCACACATACCACGTATATTGGTTGTAGATGATGAGCCTGACATTCGCCGCTTGGTCTGCGAAATTCTTGAAGATGAGGGCTATCAGGTTGCTACCGCAGAAAATGCCGGTGCAGCACGGGAATTAAAAAAATCCAATGCTCCCGATTTGATCCTGCTTGATATTTGGATGCCGGATACCGATGGCATTACCTTGTTGAAAGAATGGGTGGCCGAAAAAGCCCTGCTTTGTCCTGTGGTGATGATGTCGGGACACGGTTCCGTTGAAGCGGCTGTCGAGGCCACCCGGTTGGGGGCTTATGATTTTCTTGAGAAGCCGTTGTCTCTGGCAAAATTATTATTGATCGTGGAAAGGGCTTTGGAAGCCAGCAGTCTGCAAATAGAAAATGCAGGGCTTAAGCAGCAGCTGGCCGCCGATATTGAACCGGTCGGCAAGAGCGCAACCGTTGCGCGAATCAAGGATCAATTAAAGCGCTTGGCTCAGCATGACGCCAGGGTGTTATTTTCCGGTGAGGCGGGTGTTGGCAAGGAAATGTACGCGCGATACCTGCACAATAATAGCGCGCATCGGGACGGTCCCTTTGTCGACGTGGCGGTAGGCAGCATATCGCCGGAAAATTCGGCGGTCGAATTTTTCGGCAAAGAGGATGGGGGCAAGATTTACCCGGGCTTATTGGAAAGGGCGCATAAGGGAACGCTGTTTTTAGGTGAAATCGGCGGCATGGATAAGGAAACCCAACTGAGATTGCTTGGCGCTTTGGAATCAAGTTCGTTTTTGCGGGTCGGCGGCAGCGAGGCGGTTCGCGTCGATGTCCGTGTGGTGGCCTCAACCCGGATCGCTCTGGATGAGGAGGTCAAGGCCGGACGGTTTCGGCAGGACTTGTATTATCTGCTGAATGAGGTCTCGCTGGATATTCAACCGCTTCGGGAGCACAGTGAAGATGTGCCGGCGTTACTGAGTTTTTATGTCGATTATTTCGTCAGTCAGGATCGATTGTCTTTTCGGAAATTTTCGATGGCGGCGCAAAACTTTTTGCGCAACTACAGCTGGCGTGGCAACGTTCGGGAATTGAAAAACCTGGTGCAGCGCTTGATGATTTTGGGTGCCGGGGAAGATATAGAGTTGGATGAGGTGAAGGCGGCGTTAGGGTCGGTCATGAGCGACACCGGTACATCTCAAACAGTGCCTGAGTTTTTTAATTTACCGTTAAAAGAGGCCAGGGATCATTTTGAGAAGTCCTATCTGGAATATCATTTTGAAAGAACCGGCGGCAGTGTGGCAAAATTATCGACCGCAGTAGGCATGGAACGGACACATCTTTATCGCAAATTACATTCGTTGAATATAAAATTATAAATATAAAGCATCGCCCTTGAATATAAATCATAAATAAACTTGAAAGATATGGTAATCCTTAGTAAAATTTCGCTCTTTATATTGAGCCTTTAACAGAAAGCCTAAGCAACGATGAAAACATTTAGTGCAAAGCCAGCAGAAGTTAAGCGTGATTGGTACGTGGTCGATGCAGAAGGAAAGACGCTTGGTCGTCTTGCTTCTGAAATTGCGCTTCGTCTTCGCGGTAAACATAAACCAGAATACACACCGCATGTTGATACCGGTGATTACATTATTGTAGTGAATGCAGAGAAGATAGGCGTTACCGGCAATAAAGAACAAGATAAATTGTATCAGCGCCACACAGGTTATATCGGTAATCTCAAAACCGTTACCTTGGGTAAATTAAGAAAAACTTTCCCTGATCGTATTCTTACTACAGCAGTTAAAGGTATGTTGCCTAATAATCCGCTGGGTCGTGCAATGTTCAAGAAATTGAAAGTTTATGCAGGTCCTGAACACGATCATCAGGCTCAACAGCCACAAGTATTAGAATTATAAGCGGGTAGATCATGGTAGCAGCAGCTCAGTACTACGGAACAGGTCGTCGTAAATGTGCAATAGCACGCGTTTACGCAAGGTCAGGTACCGGAAAAATCACTATTAACACAAAAACTCTCGAAGAATATTTTGGTCGCAAAACTGACCAGATGGTTTCTCGCCAACCGCTGGGTTGTGTTGACATGGAAGGTAAATTCGATATTAACGTGATCGTTAAAGGCGGCGGTCCGTCAGGTCAGGCTGGCGCTATCCGTCACGGTCTGACGCGTGCGCTGATGGCATACGATGAAGCTTTGCGTCCAGCACTTAGAAAAGCCGGTTATGTTACCCGCGATTCACGTATTGTTGAGCGTAAAAAAGTCGGTTTACACAAAGCCAGAAAGCGTCCACAGTACTCGAAACGTTAATCGATTACTTCATTATGAGGTAACTCGCGTTACGCATATGGAAATAAAAAGGGCTGCATTCCTAGGATGTGGCCTTTTTTTATGGGCATTTAAAAGGGGGAGCTGTGAAGATCTCGATTGTTGTTCCTGTTTATAATGAAGCTGATAATATCGTTTCTTTAATTGAAGAGATTGTTACAGCAATGAATCAGGCTGAAGCCTATGAAATCATCTATGTCGATGACGGCAGTAATGACGGCACTGCGACAGTTTTAAGGCAGACGCAACAACATATCAAAGTTCTGAGAGTGATTCGACACCAACAAAGCTGCGGGCAAAGCGCGGCCATTCATACCGGAGTAAAGGCGGCAAACTATTCTTGCATCGCAACGCTGGATGGTGACGGACAAAATGATCCGGCTGATATTCCCCGGTTGCATGAGATATTGATGCAACAAAGAAAAATCAACAGCAATTTATGGATGGTGGCCGGGTGGAGAAATAGACGTCATGATTCCGCCTGGCGGCTTTTTTCATCGAAAGTGGCTAATGCCGTTCGTTCCCGCCTGTTAGGGGATAATACGCCGGATACCGGTTGCGGATTAAAGGTGTTTTTAAGAGATAAGTTTCTGACTTTACCGTATTTTGATCATATGCACCGCTTCTTGCCTGCACTGGTTTTAAGGGCGGGTGGACAAGTTATTTCCGAGCCGGTTCGGCACAGAGTCAGGGTGCATGGCTATTCGAAATACGGTACCTTAGACCGGCTTTGGGTAGGAATTGCCGACATATTAGGCGTGATATGGCTGCAGAGGCGGGCAAAATTACCGGAGGCAAGTGAGTGAACTTAGATAAAGATGGCGTGTGGCTTGTGATAGGTTTTCTGGGACAGGCGCTGTTTTCCGCTCGGTTTATAGTGCAATGGCTGAAGAGCGAGCGCGAGAAAAAAAGCGTCTTTCCTATCGCTTTCTGGTATTTCAGCATCGGCGGCGGCGTTACCCTGCTGGCTTACGCGGTTTACCGGCAGGACCCGGTTTTTATCGTGGGGCAACTTAGCGGTCTGTTTATTTATCTTCGGAACCTGTATTTCGTGATCCACGAGCGTAAAAATTTAAACCTGGAATAAACGATGTATCGGTTGCTGCCCGGCTGGCTTTGGCTTCTCCTTCTTTGGGGTGTTTTGATTGCCGTCAGCCTTTACGTCCGGCCGTTATTCCCGATTGATGAAACCCGGTACGCCGCCGTTGCGTGGGAAATGTGGCTTAGAAATGATTTCCTGGTCCCCTATTTAAATGGCGAGGTTTACAGCCACAAACCGCCGTTGTTATTCTGGTTGATGCAACTCAGCTGGCGGCTGTTTGGCGTTAACGACTGGTCGCTACGCCTGATTTCACCGCTTTTTTCCTTGGCAACATTATTTTTATCCGGCGCAGTGGCCCGTACATTATGGCCTGAACGCAAGCGGATTGAAGCGCTTACGCCGTTGCTTTTGCTGGGATTGTCTTTTTGGCTGGTCTACAGTACCTTGACCATGTTCGATATGATGTTGGCGTTTTTTGCCTTACTGGGCGTCTACAGTCTGTTAAAACTCGCCGAATCGCGTTTATCTTTAAAGTACTGGGCTCTGTTAGGAATAGCCATCGGCGGCGGCGCTCTTAGCAAAGGTCCGGTGATTCTGCTGCATATTTTACCTGTCGCATTACTGGGGCCGTGGTGGTTGAAAACGACTGGTTTTCGCTGGAAACATTGGTATTTGGCGCTGGTCTCTGCCGTTTTAATTGGGGCCGCAATCGCATTGTGTTGGGCAATACCGGCCGGTATTGCCGGAGGTGAGGACTATAGAAAGGCGATTTTTCTGGGGCAGACCAGCGGGCGACTGGTCGAGTCTTTTGCGCATCGCCTGCCGTGGTGGTGGTATTTGGAGATTTTGCCGTTATTGTTGCTGCCCTGGCTGCTTTGGAAGCCTTTATGGGTAGGATTACGCAAGCTCACGCATCAGGATTCGGGTATCCGTTTTTGTCTGGTCTGGGCTATACCTGTTTTTATCGCATTTTCCCTGATCAGCGGTAAGCGCATCCATTATTTATTGCCGCTGATTCCGGCTTTGGCCTTGATATTGGCGCGGGCAGTAGATGAGTTAACTGAACCTGAGCGTTGGCAGCGAGGCCACATTATTGTCATGGCGGTTTTCGGATTGCTGGGTGTGGTATTCATGTTGTTGCCGTGGATAAAGGGTGTTTACCCACGGCAGTCCGAGTTATCGCTAATCTCGCCGATGTGGGGCGGCCTGCTGGTTATCAGCGCGGTCGTTTTGGCGGTCATTAGGGCAAAGGAACTACAAGATTCGGTTTTATACATTTGCGTCGCGTCGGTTATCGCGTTAACAACCGTGTCCGGCGGCATTTTTTCAGTTAAAGCCGACCGTTACGATACCAAAATCGCGGCCCGGACAATTGCCGCTTTAATGGATCAAAACAGAGCTGTTGCTTTTTACGGCAGCAAGTATCACGGCCAATATCAATTTGCCGGGCGTCTTAAACAGCCGATTACCGTCATACCGGGTTTCGCCGAGTTGTACGCTTGGGCAAAGCAGCATCAAACCGGCTATATCATCGTGACATATAGCGATGCAGAGGCATTGTCCCCATCGTTGATCAGTTACCACTATCCGTTCAGGGGTCAAAATGTAGGCTTGCTTTCCTGCCGGGTGTTGTTGGCGAATTCCGCCTCAGTGCCGTTCTGAAACCATAGATTTGAAGTATCCACAAAACCGCGTAAAAACGCCTTATACACAAAAAATGAACGAATTTAACCATTGTTTATCAGGTCAATCATGAACTGTCCGAAGTGCCACGGTAAGCGGCATCTGCAAAGTGAAGTCTGCCCTCATTGCGGCATCGTCTTTCAGAAATATTTAAAATACCATCCTGAACAAACGGGGCAACGGCTTATTCAGCCGCCCATTGTGACGTTATCTGAAGAATATGGAGTCAAGACGTCGATGCGTAATCTGTTGCACGAGACGCAGCAATGCACGTTGGCCTGTTTTATCGGCAGGTCGATTATTCTTTTGGGTCTGATTATTTGGAGTTGGCGGCTTATCGGGCCATCAATCGAAAGCAATGCAGCCGGGACCTCTTTTTTACATCAGGTCAATCTGCCTTTTCATGAAGCGGGACATATTGTTTTCAGGCCGTTAGGCGCATTTATCACCTCATTGGGCGGTACGTTGGGACAACTGTTAATGCCGACCCTATGCATGGTCGTGTTATTGGTCAAAACACGCGACCCTTTTGGCGCGTCGGTAGCCTTATGGTGGGTCGGTGAAAATTTTTTGGATGTTGCGCCGTATGTGAACGATGCACGAGCCGGGCAATTACCGCTATTGGGCGGTAATTTCGGTCATTCGTCCCCCTATGGTTTCCACGATTGGCAATATCTTTTGACTGAGTCCGGTCTTTTGCAATACGACCATGCTCTGGCTAAAACAGTGTTTACGACAGGGGTTGCAATCATGCTGCTGGCGCTGTTGTGGGGCGGGCGTTTACTGGTTAATCGGTATAGGCGCTAAGCTCCCCGTCCAGGCTGAGCTTATCGAGGCGTTAGCGTATTCTGCAAAGTTGGTTTCGCGCCTTTTCTTAACGGAATATTTCAGCCTTTGAGCGGCTGCTTGGCGTTTCGCAATACATGACCATTGTTATTAGTTCGGCAATGTTTTCCGCCTGCATTTTTTCCATGATACTCGCCCTGTGTACGTCCACAGTGCGATTGCTGATATTAAGTATTTTTGCCGATTCCTTGTTGGAATGGCTTTTGACTATCAGGCTCAGCACCTCTTTTTCCCTGGCCGTTAAATGATTAATGCGTTCTTGTATGAGGTTTTTTTTGGTAAATTCCTCTCTGAATGCAAGATCCTTTTCAATGGCCTCATTGATTCGTTCCAGTAATACCGCGTTATCAAACGGTTTTTCCAGAAAATCGACGGCGCCCGCTCTAAATGCTTTTGCCGAGTCGGCAATATCGGCATGGCCGCTGATAAAAATGATAGGAATGTTAATATCTCTTTTCGATAATTCGTTCTGAAGCTCGTGGCCTGTCATTAACGGCATTCTAACGTCCAACAGCAGGCATCCAGGCTGTTCAGGGTCATAATTATTTAAAAAGGCCTCGGCGGATTCAAAGCTCCTGACCGCTTGCCCCGTTGATTCAATCAGAAGCGTTAGCGAGTCGCGTATCGAGAATTCATCGTCAACTAAATAGACTATCGGTGTTGGTTTATTAACGCCCATTAGGTTGGTTCCGTGTTGGTAGAGTGAAATAAAAAGTAGCGTCTTTTCCAGGTTCGCTATCGAAATTCAATGTGCCCTCATGGGCTTCGACAAGCGAGCGACTGATCGATAGTCCCATGCCCATGCCGTTTGTCTTAGTGGTATAAAAAGGCGTCAATATCTTTTGTCGTTGCTCTTCATCAATGCCGGGTCCATTGTCTTTTACCCTGATCTGTATGCCATCATTCAACGTTAGTCGGCTATGGATTGTTAACTGCCGTTGCTGCTTTGCAGGTAGGTTTTGCAAGGCTTCGATGCTATTTCTGATCAGGTTTATGATGACCTGTTCTATTTGGACATGATCGACATAGATGGGCGGCAGATTATTTTTCAGTTCAAATATCAGCTTTATGCCGTTTTGTTTGAGTTCATCGGTGCATAGACTGACGGCTTCATGAATCAAGCAATTAACGTCGGCGGTTGAACGATGTTTGGAATGGGACTTGACGAACTCCCTCATGCGATGAATGATCTGTCCGGCCCTCAACGCCTGTTGCTGGGTTTTGTGTAATATCTCGATGAGCTTTGCCAGATCGGGATTTTCAGCGTTAATAAGGTTTAAGCTGGCTTGGGCGTAACTGGAAATCGCTGACAGGGGTTGATTAACCTCATGGGCAATGCCTGAAGCCATTTCCCCCATCAGCCCCAGGCGAGTGACATGGGCGAGTTCGTCCAGGTGTTCCTTGTCCTGCTGTTCCCGGTATTTGCGTAGACTCACGTCACGCACAATATTGGTAAAATAGTGCGCATTATCGATTGAAAACTCTGCTATGGACAGGTCTAGCGGCACGATAGAGCCATTTTTGTGTATACCTTCAATCTCCCTGATTTGGCCGACAGATTCGAACGTGGAAGGCAAGCAACAATGATTCGTTTCTTTCGGCGATGACCGCATCAGTTTGCTAATGTTGTAACCGACCAGCTCCTGGGGTTTATAGCCGAAAATAGTTTCTACTGCGGCGTTAGCGGAGACGATGATGTCGGACGTGTTAACCGTGATAATGCCTTCGACAGAGGCATTAAAAATAGAGTTGAGTTTGGCTTCCCGTTCCACTAACTGATGTCTGGAGCGGCGCAGTTCTTCAACTTTTTTCATTAAACTCAGGTTGCTTGCAATCAGTTGGTTGGTTTGTTTGCGAATCGTTTCTTCCAATTGTTCATTAAGACGGGCAATGGTGTCTTGGGCCTGTTTGCATTCGTTTATGTTGTTAATGGCCAAGCATATTTGCAGTGAGTTTTTATCGTTGCAAACGACTCTTGCGTAGCATTCAACATAAGTTGATATGCCGTTTTTATCCTGTGATTGCGGCGAGTTTGTGCAAAGTTGAAAGTATTGGCATTTTGACTGAGTCGGCGACCTACTCGAATCATTGATGCCGGTGTTAAAGGTTTGGCCGGTGTTTAGGGTTAAAAGGCTGCGGAGAAACAAGTAATAATTATCCTGGTCCGAAGGATGAACAAATTCTCCAAATCGCTTGTTGATAAGTTCCTGTTTTGTATGCCCCAGCAGGGTTGACGCCGCAATATTGGCTTTTTGGATGATTCCGGTTTCATTTAGAGTCAGATAACCAACAGGCGATAAGTCATAAAGCAGGGCATAGTTATCACGGGAAGCTGTCAACTCCAGATGAGCTCGGTTTAATTCCTCGTTCTGCATTTTCAGCTCTATTTGCTGAACCTGAAACTCAAACAGCAGTTTTTGAATGTCTTCGGTGGACATTTTGGCAATATCTGCTTTGGAGTGGCGGAGCATGCTTTCTGCCTGTTTCAGGATGGCTTCACTGTGTTGACTTAGAAAAGAACCTGCTGGGCCGCCGTTAACGTTTTTAGCATTCAGGTCTCTGATCAGTGATTTGTTCATAACCAGTATCCGTTTCTGCGGGGTGGTAAAATTAAGAATGGATCTGTCCCTTTTGCAGTATTGTTACTTTTAGCCGCATGCGAGGATTAATCTTTTATTTTATGAGTCTGCTGAGAGATGAGAAAGCATACTCTGTATGCCGTTGCAATTCACCCAGTATATAATCATAAACCGATTAAGGGCTGCTTTCCAATCACTGTATAGCCCGCCCATTTTAATAACGCAATGGGCTTGCACGGCATATCCTGTCATACAGGTTGCGCTGATTATAGATGGAACCCCCATTATCCAGATCAAGAAATCATCAAGAAAAACACACCTCACCGACGCTAAAGAATCATAACGCCTGTTGATTATAAATGACGGTCGCGAAAGCGATTGTCTTAAGGCTTGGCTGTATCTCAAGCTATTGAATTTATAGAAATAAAATAAAACATAAGTGTTTGTACGAGTTATGTCGGCTAACTTGTTGTGTTAGATTTGCTGCCGTTTATACATATCGTCCCATTATTTTTTTGCCATAAAATGAATAAGGATTGATATTTTTTGGAAATGTGCAGGAGGTGAGGTTGTGATTGATTTTAATTCAGAGCAAGAATCGAATAAGGTCGTTTTTGATGAGGGCAAGTTTCGCAAAATGGTTACAGAACGGGCTTATAGTAAATTCAGAAAAAGAGGGGGTATCGGAGGGCATGACATGGAAGATTGGCTCGAGGCTGAATCGGAAATTAAAAAACAATGCTTTTACTGGTTTCATGATGAGTAATTTTTTTGATTTAAAACTATGGTGTTTATTATGAAACGAAACAAGATAACCGGGACTCTCAGCAAGGATAAATTAAAAAAACACAAACAGCGTGTTGCTTTCCATGAAGCGGGGCATACCGCGGGTATTTATTTAAACAACAAAGCCAGGCGCTTGCCGCCGGTCTTTTTTAAGATTGTCTTTAAGGGGATGAGCGGCGCGACGGACACTGATGCGAGACCTTATCAAACAACCGATGACGATTGTATTGCGCGAGTGGAAGGAGGGCGGTTAATTGAGTTTTTACCGCTCTCAATGCAGAATTTAACGGAGCATAATGATGCGAACAGGCAATCGGCAAAAGATTACATGGCTGCTTTTGATGCGGATGTCATTAATCTGCTTATTGGACCTTTAGCTGAAGCTAAATATGTCGTCGACAAAGATGACGAGCTATTTAATCGTCAGTTAATCAACTTGAAAGCCTTAAAAAATTATGGCGGCAGTTCCGATCTTGCTCTGGTTGATGAATATTTACAAAGTTTCTCTGCCGATGAACAGCAAAAAACCGATAAATTGAATGAACTGTTTACCGCAGCGTTTGACTTTGTAAATAATGATGCAAACTGGGCGGCAATCACCAAGCTGGCGGATTATATTTACGGCGCGAGTGAAAACATTATTGATTACGAAGAGGTTGTTTCAATACTTGAGCAGTCGGTCGCTCATTTTCAAAATCGAAGAAGCAAAGCAAGGCGTCATTACAATGGATGACTCAAAGAACAGTATTTTTAAGGCCGTACTCGCGTTGCTGGGTAATTTTTCATATATCTGAAAAACCTGGTTTAAGTTATCTTTTTAAACGGGAACCGGAGCGGGAATTCAATAAACCGGCCGAGAATAAAAACACCGGTTCCAGGTAAAGAAAGATTCTTTTCTTCGTATTGTTATTGATCCTGATGCTTTCACCACTCAGTTAGTTCGGCAGGCAATGGATGCTATAAGCTGGTTTTTTTGCTAAGAATTTACCGAATGAAGAAATGGCGGTTGTTGTAATGGGGAGGAATCTCGGCAACCAGTGCGTTGATCTTATGCTGTTTTTACGGTTTATCGTGTTGATCGTAAAGTTAGGTGGCAATGCTATTGCGTAGTTCAACTGTTTTTGTTGGGGCCGACCGGACTTTCGCCCCAAAAGACAGACAGGGAGACTGATATGTATTATGTACGCACATTAGATGAACCGTTTATGAATTTAATGTATAAAAAAAGGAAACAATCTGTCTACTTTTTTGGCTATTGCCATCAATAGGCCTCTTTATTATAGTTGAGCCGTAGTTTAGAAAAACCTTTTCAACTTGATACGAGGATTTACTCATGAACGACCTTTACAAAGATATTTTAATCGGAACGGTATTTATAACCGGCCTGTTGGGCTTTATTTCCGGTGAATTCATTATCTCATCTACACTATTCGCAACTGCGGCTATTGCCAGTAACGTTAACTTAAACCGTAAACGGGGCAAAGCCGGACAATTATCATGCGAATGACCCTCCCCCTATTTGAACTGATTAATACAGCGACTTGAAGACTTCCAAGGCTTAACCGGTCTTGGAAGTCTTTTTGTTTTTAACCCTCTTACCTTACACCTCCTGGAAAACCTCATCGGTTGACCGCATAAAACCGGCTTGTTGAAGTCTTTTGTTTTAATAGCGTTGCTGAAGATTCACGGGTGCCGTTCGATTACCGGTTCGGCGTAGCCGCGAAAATCGCAAGCGTTTTTTTGCAAGACGATCCGGCCATGTCTTTCAACGGTTTGAATGCAACTGATTTATTTAGCATTCTCTATTCTCAAAAACCACGACTGTTTGGGTATTCACCGAATAAAAATTTTCATTCACCGTTTTTTGATCTTGTGGCGGCACAATATCATGCGGCGATTCCAGCGACGTGTCCAAGGCCAGACACCATGCATAACCGTAAATAACCGGCAGCTCAATGATAACCGGCCGGTCTGACATGTTCATCACGATGTGCAGGTCGGGTTCGTTACTTTCAATGCCCGCCAGGGTAAACGCCAGAACGCTGGACTCCGGGTCATCCCATAACGGTTTGTTAAGTTCAGTACCATGCCATTGGATTTCGGCTATTTCCCGGCCATCGATGGGTTTCCCGGTTAAGAAACGCCGCCGCATAATGGATGAATGTCTTTTGCGCAACGCTATCATCAGTTGAACGAAACGCAACATATCGGCATTTTTCTCGGTCATGCGCCAGTCTATCCAGGACAGCTCATTATCCTGGCAATAACAATTATTATTACCGTGCTGGCTGTTTAATATCTCATCGCCTGCAAGCAGCATCGGGACTCCCTGGCTGAGCAGCAACATCGTGAAAACATTTCTCGCCTGTTTTCTGCGTAACGCCAGAACGCCTGGATCTTTGGTTTCTCCCTCAATGCCGCAGTTGTAACTTAAATTATTATTACAGCCATCCTGGTTATGCTCGCCGTTAGCATAATTATGTTTTTCGTTGTAACTGAACAAGTCATACAAGGTAAATCCGTCGTGACAGGTTACAAAGTTAATGCTGTTAATGGGCAGACGCCCTTTGTGTTCATACAGGTCGTTACTGCCGCAGAGACGGGTCGCAAGTTCGTTGACCAAGCCCTTATCGCCGCGCACAAAACGCCGGATAACATCCCGGTATCTTCCGTTCCATTCGGCCCACCGATAGCCGGGGAAACTGCCGACCTGATACAACCCGGCCGCATCCCAGGCCTCGGCAATCAGTTTGGTTTTGGCCAGCTGTGCCGAAAGCTCGATACCCCAGAGCAAAGGGGGGTCTTGCAGGACCTTGCCGTCTTCACCCCGTGCTAGTGCACTGGCCAGATCAAAACGGAAACCGTCGACATGCATTTCCCTGACCCAATATTCCAGGCAGCTGATGATGAAGTTGGCGACCAGAGGATGATTGGCGTTTACCGTATTGCCGCATCCGGTATAGTCATGAAGAATGCTCTTGTTGAACTTGTCATGATGATAAAAAATGTCATCTCCGATGCCCCTGAAATTAATGATGGGGCCGTCCGCGCCGGCTTCTGCGGTATGGTTAAACACAACATCCATAATGACGCCTATGCCCGCCCGGTGCAGCGCCTTGACCAAGTCGCGAAACTCCTGCACATGGGTTCCCTGCTCCGGGGTGACGCAGTAGCCTGGATGCGGGCTGAAAAAACTGTGAGTGCTATAACCCCAGTAGTTTTTCAATCCCATATCGGCCGTGTATTGAGGGACGTCCTGCTCATCGAAAGCCATGACCGGCAATAGTTCAACGTGAGTGATACCAAGCTTTTGCAGGTAGGGGATTTTTTCAATCAAGCCTGCAAAAGTACCCGGATGAGCCACTCCCGAGGAAGGATGCCGGGTAAATCCGCCGACATGCAGTTCGTAGACAATGGCTTTTTCGCTGCGAATGCGTAGCGGCACGTCGCCTTCCCAGTCATACCGGTCGTCAACGACGATGCAGCGCATCGCGTTAAGTTTGTTGTCGCCGGGCATGCATGCGGCTTTGCGGCTCCAGCGTTGATGGCTGACGGCGCGCGCCCAAGGATCAATCAGTTGCTTGTTTTTATCAAAATGCAGGCCCGCTTCACGGACCTGATTGGGGCCGTCCATGCGCCACGCATACCAAGTGCCGGCCGGCAAGCCGACCACATAAACGTGCCAGGAAAAGAAAGTCCGGTTGATTTCCTCCTGCAATACTATGGTTTGAAAGGGGTCATCGCAATCCGAGGTAGTAAACAGTAAAAGTTCCACATGCGTTGCATAACGGCTGAAAATGGAAAAATTAACCCCCTTGTTTTTAGCTATGGAACCGGAAGGGTAAGGATTCCCCGGTTTTAACTGATATTCTTTTTTTTGCATATCCTCGTCTCACGCTTTGCAATCACAAAGCTTAATAAATATTCGGGTCGTGTTTACGAACTCATAAAGACTATTATCCAAAGCCTCCGGCTAAAGGCAAAAGAATTTAGGCTAATTTTCCGTTACTTAGCAACGAAAGCCAATGCTTAAAAATCAATTGTATTCATATAGGAAACTATTAGTTAATAATAGCTGATATTGTCAATCCATAGGTACGCATATATAGTATAACCAACATTGATTACTTCTTACCGAAAATTAAAGGGGCTTTAAAATGACTGATTTTCAAAGAGATATTCTAATAGGGCTGATGTTTGTTGTTGGTATTCTGGGCTTTCTTTCCGGCGAGTTCATTGTTTCAACCATCATGTTTGCAACAGCCGCAATATTCAGCAATATGCTGTTAAGTCGCAGATTGCTGGGTTAAAGTTTCTACCACCTCTTGGTATCCTGCCTCAAACAGTATCTCTCCTGTTTGATTTTTACTCCCGTTGCTTAGGCGACGGGAGTTTTTTTTGCCTTAATTTTTCGCCTGTCCTACAAGTTAAGCCGCCGATACCGCTTTCACGATAACGAATTTTGAGTTGGCCGCGATAATCGAATGCGCGCCGAAAAGGCGGCCAAGGTAACTGTGATAATCCAGATGCCGGTTGCCGATCACCCATAATTCACCGCCTTTGCGCAGCACCCTTTTTGACTGTTTAAACAAGCCGGCGGCTATCTGGTCGCCTACGGTATTTTGCTGATGAAACGGCGGATTGCACAGAATCAGGTCGGCGGATTCCGATTCAACCCCGATCAAGCCGTCGCCGACGCGGAAAGTCGCTTGGCGCTGCTCCCCAAAAGTACGCTGAAAATTATCCTTGGCCGACGCCACCGCCATGAAAGACTCATCGACAAAATGCACCGTCGCCAAAGGGCAGCGTTCTGCGGCGATTAAACCGACCAGGCCGTTGCCGCAACCCAAGTCGATAATGTCGCAAGCATCCTGCCGGGACGGAAGATGCTGGAGAAAAAAGCGAGTGCCTATATCGAGACTGTCGCGCGAGAATACATTGGCATGGTTGCTAATCAGGAGCTCGGTATTTTCAAGCCGGTAACAAAGCGGATAAGGGCTAGGCGGAATAATCAATTCGGCATCAGGCGATGCAAAAACCAGCCGCGCCTTTTTTTTTGCCAGCGAGGTCGTCGTCGGACCGACCAAGCGCTCCAGCAGTTTCCAAACCGAGGGCGGCAGGGTCTTGATCATGCCCGCGACAATCACCCGGCTTGTAGGCGTTAAATGCGGGTGCAGGCGTATCAGCTCGTCCTCCAGCAAGGCCAGGGTTTTCGGCGCTTTAATCAGCACCAGATCGAATACGCCCTCCGGCGATTCAAGGCTGTTCAGCAAGCTGACGCTATGTTCAGGCAAGTTATTTACGGCGAGATTAAGCCGCGTGGCCTGTTGCGACAGATAGGAATCCGACATCGCATAAGGCCGGTAAGCGCTCAACGCTACGGACAGTGCGCCGAAACTGTCATTCAATATCAAAATCCGCGCGCTCGTTGCCGGACCATCCGGCAGTGGCAGCTGTTCCGCAACCGTGTCGAGCAGATATTCGTCCGCCGCGTCCCAGGCGCGCAGCAACTCCCTCGGCCGTTTCGGCAGCCGGTTTAGTTCAAATTCGCCTTGGGCAACGGTTAGATGATTGGACATGGCTCAAGCGCGGGACATGAACTTGCCGGTTTCGGTATTGATTTTGATCAACTCCTCGGGTTCCAGATATTCCGGCACCTGAACTTCCAGGCCGGTAGTGACCCTGGCGGTTTTGGTGCGCCCTGATGCGGTTGCTCCCTTGATCGCCGGGGCCGTCTCCACGATCGGCAGTACCACGGAACTGGGCAGTTCAATGCCCAGCACCGCATCGTCCACCAACAATGCCACGATGCTTTCCAGGCCTTCGGTCAGATACTCGATTTGTCCTTCCAAGTCCTCACTGCTCAAGCTGTACTGGGTGTAATCCTCCATATTCATGAAAATATAATTGTCTCCATCGATATAGGAAAACTGCACCTTGGCGCGGACCAGGTCGGCATCCTTGAAAAAATCGTCCCCTTTTAGCGACTCGTCCAGTTTTTGGCCGGTTTTAAGATTGGTGAAACGGATCTTGTACAAGGTCGATGCGCCGCGGGATGACGGGCTCTTGGCATCGACCTGTTTAACCGCATGGGGTACGCCGTTTATTTCAACCACCATGCCTCTTTTTAACTCACTCGCCTTTGCCACGCAAACTTCCTCTCGATTAAACTTGCCGGCAAAACGCAGCAAGGGTTTATATTAAAAAACAGCGCCGGATGGCCGGACTTAAGCCGCCATTAAACGGCATTATATCGTAGAATTTGCAGTTAAAGCCGCCTGCTATGCATGGCGTAACGAATTATCAGCGCTTTGGCGATCCAGGCGCTTCATCCTAAATATTAATCAGCGATAAGTTAAAAACCATGTTAAATAAAAAACCATCCCTCGGTTTCATCGGCATCGGCCTGATGGGTAAACCGATGACCTTGCGTTTGCTGGATGCGGGCTTTAGCGTCAATGTCTGGAACCGCAGCCCTGAAAAGCTCCAGCCGGTCATTGACGCGGGCGCTAAAGCCTGCGCTTCCGTAGCCGAGTTAGTCCGTGCTTCCGAGGTGATTATCCTGTGCCTGGCCGATACGGCGGTTGTAGAGTCCGTTGTACTGAATGATATTGCCCCCAACGGCGCAGCGGGCAAGTTGCTGATCGATTTATCGAGCATCCACCCGGAAAACACCCGGCAATTAGCGGCGCTGCTGCATCAAAAATGCGGCATGGGCTGGGTCGATGCGCCGGTTTCCGGCGGCGTCGCCGGTGCGGAGCAAGGCAGTCTGGCGATTATGGCGGGCGGCAGCGCGGAACATATCGAAGTTGCCCGGATCGTCCTAGCGCCGCTGTACAAACAATTGACTCACATGGGCGAGGTGGGCTGCGGCCAGATTACCAAGATCTGCAACCAGATGATCGTCGGCTGCAATGTGCTGGTTATTGCCGAAATGATGGCGCTGGCCAAACAGGCCGGTGTTGATGCGGGGCAAATACCCGTCGCATTGGCAGGCGGTTTTGCGGACTCCAAACCCTTGCAAATTGTCGCTCCCGAAATGGCGGTCGAAGCCTTTGAGCCGGTTAAATGGCGGGTTAAAACACTGTTGAAGGATTTGAACATGGCGGCCGATTTGTCCGCCAAACAGGGTACATCAGTCCCGATGTCCGCCCTGGCCGCGCAGCTGATGCAATTGCACGGCAGCCACGGTTATCTGGAACAAGACCCTTCCACCTTAATCAAACTCTATAGTAAAACCGATGCTTAACTTTACCGCCAACCTGAGCCTGCTGTTTACCGAAGATACACTTATCGAGCGCTTCAAGGCCGCCAAGCAGGCGGGCTTTAACGCCGTTGAAATCCAATTTCCTTACGACCTATGCGCAACGGACATCAAAAACAAACTGGATGAATACGGCTTGAAACTGGTTTTGTTCAACATAGCCGCCGCCGATTTATTGCAAGGCGGCGAAGGGCTGGCCTGCGTGCCTGAAAAGCGCGACCAATTCAGGCAGGCCGTCGCTCAAGCCGTCGAATATGCCAAGCTGTTAAAGCCGGAAGCGGTCAATGTCCTGCCGGGACGTTGCCTGGACAAAACCCGCTTAGAGCAATATCTGCAAACCTTTAAGGAAAACCTGGGTTACGCCGCCGAGGCCTTTTCGCCGTTGGGCATCAAGACAGTGTTCGAAGCGGTCAACACTCACGACATGCCCGGATTTATCATCCATAGCGGTGCGCAAATGCTCGACGTGTTGGATCAGCTAAACCGCCCCGGCTTGTTCATGCAGTACGATATTTATCATATGCAAATGATGGGCGAAAAGCCCGAGACATTTATTGACGAACATGCCGATAAGATCGGCCATATCCAGTTCGCCGATTGCCCTGGACGCGGGCAGCCCGGTACAGGCCGGATTGATTTCGGCCGGGTGTTTTCAGCCATTGAGGATTCGGGCTATTCGGGATGGGTGGGGGCGGAATATAAGCCGGTTGGAACTACCGCTGAAAGTCTGGATTGGTTGACGGCATAAGCCTCAACTTAAAGAACGGTATTTAATCGCACACGGATGATACGGATTTGGCGGATAAACGCGAATAAAAAATCCGCAAATCCGTGTTCTATTTTTTATCTGAGTGCAAGCCAGCCTAGCCTATCAACTTCAAATACTTCTGATACAGACTTTCCTTGTCCTCAACATGCTTGGGGTCTTTGTCGATACAATCGACCGGACAAACCTCCATGCATTGCGGCAAATCGTGATGCCCCACGCACTCGGTGCATAACTCAGGATTGATGATATAAATGTCCTCGCCCTGGGAAATTGCGCCATTTGGGCATTCCGGTTCGCATACATCACAGTTGATACATTCTTCATTAATAATAAGGGCCATACATACTCCTACAAATTACAACACGACATTGATGAACACTTAATGTTCAACCAAATAAATTCAAACACTTCTTATACAAGCTCTCTTTGACTTTGTGGATGCCGTCATTCGGGCAAACCGCTTCACATAGGGGCTCGCCGTAGTGTTCAGCGCAATTGGTACACAATGCGGGATCAATCACATAAGCATCTTCAGTCTGAACAATCGCTTCATTCGGGCACTCGGGTTCACAGATGCCGCACCGGGCGCATTTATTGTCATCAATAACCAGGGTCATGATTTTTGCTCGGATTTGAATTTATTAATTAAGCATTGGTGGACAAGATCCGGCACGAAACAGGATACATCGCCGTTCAGCAGGGCAATTTCCCTGATCATGCTCGAGGAAATAAATTCATACTGTTCGGCCGGGGTCAGAAACACGGTTTCCAGTTCCGGCGCCAGACGCCGGTTCATCCCGGCCAGCTGAAATTCATATTCAAAATCGGATACCGCGCGCAAGCCGCGCAAAATTACATTGGCGCCCTGTTGTTTGGCGCACTCGACCAGCAGGTTGTCAAAGCCGATCACCAGTACATTGGGGAATTCCGAGGTAACCGCTTTAGCCATATCCACCCGCTCGTTCAGAGAAAATAACGGGGTCTTGCCCCGGTTAACGGCCACGGCGACGACCACTTTATGATAAAGCCTGGACGCTCGGGCAATCAGGTCTAAATGCCCATTGGTAATGGGATCAAAAGTACCCGGATAAATTGCGGTGCTAGACATGGTCGGTGGTTTTCAAAAAAAGCGGCAATTCTATACCAAGAATATGATTTTAAATACTCATTTAAGGAAATAACTGCATGGACAGCTCCATGCAGTCACAAGCCGGCTATTCAGTACGCTCAAACAAATGATAGCCGACTTCGCCCGCGCTTTTGCTTTTCAGTTGCCGCCAGTTTGCGGGCATTCCTGACCACTTGAAGTTGCGTTCGGTTTCAACATAAATCTTTGCATGTTTAGCCAGCCAGCCGTTTTCCTCCAGCAGCCTACAGGTTTGAACGGCCAGATTCAGGCCGAACGGCGGATCGAGAAACACCACATCGAAGGCTTGCGGCTCGCCGGCCAGATAGCGCAACACATCGCTTTGCACGACTTTTATCTGCCCGGCGGACAGCGCCGCCGCATTGTCCTTTAAGCAGCCGCAGGCTTGGGTATTATTTTCCACCTGGACGACCGACTTGGCGCCCCTGGAAGCGGCTTCAAAGCCCAAAGCGCCGCTGCCCGCATATAAATCCAGACACTGCTTTCCGACAATTTCATACTGCAACCAGTTGAACACCGTTTCCCTGACTCTTGCGGGCGTGGGCCTTAATCCGGGCGCATCGACAAAACTTAACTGCCGGCTGCGCCAGTCCCCGCCGATAATCCTGAGCTTATTTTTCACTCTTGTTGCCGCTCCCGCCCAGGGTGATGGTTTGCATTAGCTGCGGGTCGATGCGGCGCTTAAAGGCGTCTTTTATCGATGCGGCCGTCACTTTTTCGACGTTTTGCTCGAACGTATCCAGATAGTCCAGAGGCATTTCATAAAAGCCGATCATCGATACATAGCTGGCCAGTTTTTTATTGGTATCGAAACGCATTGCAAAACCGCCGGTGATGTTTTTCTTGGCGGCAATCAGCTCGGCTTCCGTCGGCCCTTGCGCGATAAAATCGGCCAGGGTTTTATTCAGCACTTCCAATGCCTGGCCGGTTTGGTCGTTACGGGTTTGCAGGCTGACCGTAAACGGCCCTTTTCGGAACATCGGCGCAAACGAACTGCCCGCGCTATAGGCCAGCCCGCGTTTTTCCCTGACTTCCTCAAACAGTTTGGACACCAGTCCGCCGCCGCCCAGAATGTGGTTGCCGACATACAAGGCAAAGTAATCGGGATCTTTACGATAGGTGCCGGGCATCCCGACCAGAACATGGGTTTGAGTTGATGGGAAGTCAATATGCTGTTTGCCCGCTTTGACCGGCATGACCACTTCCGGCAACGGCTCCGGCTTTTGGCCGACCGGCAAGCCTGAGACTAGCGTCTCTACAGTATGCTCCGCCTGTTGTCTGGACAAATCGCCTACGATCACGACCACCGCATTGGCGGCGACATAATATTTCTGATAGAAGCTGCGCAGATCCGCCGCCTCAAAACCGGAGACCGTGACGATCTCGCCGGAAGTCGGATGCCCGTAGGGATGATCGCCGTACAAGGCCTTGTAGTAGGCGATACCGGCCAGCTCGGCAGGCGATTCTTCCTGTTGTTTTAAACCGGCCAAGGTCCGGTTTTTTTCCCGCTGGAAATCGGCTTCATTAAAACTCGGGCTGGTCAAAATGACCTGCATGGTTTCCAGCGCCTTATCGAACAGGGGTTTATCCGTTAAGGTTCGCAACGAAACGGACGCCATATCGATCGAAACACTGGCGCCGAACTGCGCGCCGACGCTTTCAAAACGTTGGGCGATTTGATCGGCATTCCATTGTCCGGCCCCGGTATCCAGCAATGCGGACGTCAATGCAGACAGGCCGAACTGACGGCCGTCACGCGCGCTTCCGGCGTCGAACGCCACCTGTATGTCCACCATCGGCAAGCCTTCGGTATGCACATAATAAACCCGGCTGCCCTGCGGCGTTTGCCAGTGTTCGATTTTTGCCGCGGCCTGCGCCGGGTTGCAAAAAGCCGCAAGCCAAGCGGCCAACATAAAACTTAACAGACGGATACGCATTATCTAACTCCTTTTGTTGTCTTGGTCTCGGTGATATTGCCGGTGATCGGCAAGGGCTCCAGATAAGCGACGCTCAATTTGTCTTCAACCAGATACTTACGCGCGACGTCACGCACTTGTTCCGCGGTAACCCGATTAACTTTTTCTACATATTCATCGGCCACTTTCCAGCCCAGGCCGACCGTCTCCAGCATGCCCAGCTGCATGGCCTGATAAAAACCGGAATCCCGCTCGTAAACCGCCTTGGCTAGTACCTGAGCCTTAATGCGCTGTAATTCATCGTCATCGACCAGCTTGATTTGCAGCCTGGTAATCTCGTCCTTTAGTGCGTTTTCCAGATCCCAGACGGTTTTTCCTTCGGCGGGCGTGGCTTCCAGCGTAAACAATTCCGGCAATCTTGAAGCCAGGCTATAACTGGCTCCGACGGCAACGGCGATTTGCTTGCCGCGCACCAGTCCCGACTCCAATCTGGCGCTGCCGCCGCCGTCCAGCACTCCGGCCAGGACTTCCAGCGCATACGCTTCCCATTCATGTTGCGCCGTCTTCAATACCGGCACCTTGTAGCCCATGACCAAGTACGGCAGTTTTGCCGGTAACTTGACCGTCATCTTCCGAACGCCCAGCTGCTCGACTTCGGCCTGCGGCTTTAGCGGTTTAAGCTCGCTGGGCTTAAGATCGGCAAAGTATTGTTCCGCCAGCGCAAACACCGCTTTGGGCTGCACATCGCCGACCACGACCAGCGTCGCATTATTGGGCGCATACCAGCGCTGGTACCAGGCCTGAAGGTCGTCGACCTTGTAGTTTTCAATATCCGAAGGCCAGCCGATCACAGGATTTTTATACGGGCTGTTGGTATAAGCCATTGCATTGAAATGTTCCTGCATTTTCGCTTGCGGATTATCGTCCGTGCGCATCCTGCGTTCTTCGGTCACCACCTGCAATTCTTTTTTCAGCTCATCGGCCAACAGGTGCAGATGGCGCATCCTGTCGGCTTCCAGTTCAAAGCTGACCGCCAGCCTTGAAGCCTCCAGGGTTTGAAAGTAGGCCGTGTAATCCTGTCCGGTAAACGCATTTTCCTCGCCGCCGTTTTCGGCGATGATGCGGGAAAACTCGCCGGGTGCATGCTTGTCGGTGCCTTTAAACATCATGTGCTCAAGCATGTGGGAAAGGCCGGTGATACCGCCCGGCTCATAGCTTGAGCCGACCTTGTACCAAACCTGGGACACCGCCACCGGAGACCGGTGATCTTCCTTAACCAGCACTTTTAACCCGTTCCCGAGCACATGCTCGGACACTTTAGTTGTCGCAGCATGGCTTGCAAAAACCGGTAGCCACAATAATGCGGCGCATAGTAATCGTTTGTTCATAACTCCCTCTTGGGTCAATGTTAAGGTTCTTTTAAGTATCTTGATTAATAAGGATTGATAACGCTATCAACCGTTAAAATTTTATCTGCACGGACATTTTCTTCAGCCCGGACTTGAACAGTTTGTTGAATTTTACCCAAACGCCAATACCAGAAAATCAATTGATAGCTTCCGGGAGCAAGATTGTCGAACTGATAGTTGTCGCCGCTGGACACACGTTTTGTCAGCATATTTTTTTTGGAAAACAGTACCGTTTTAAGCGATTCGTTATCTTCGGATAACAGTTCCAAATCACCTTCCAGTTCAATTTTAAAGATTGCAGTAGCACCGGCGTCCAGGCTGGGAAGTGTTTGAATTTTTTGGCCGGTCGAGGAGGTCTCGGCAACGAAAAAATTTTGGCTTTGCTTGGTGTCGTTATGAAGCTGTATCGTATCGCCTAATGCCAATGCGATAGACTTTAACGACATTCCTTCAGTATTGGCGGTCAATTGATGTTGCTGAGGCGGCAAGTTTGCTTGAATCAGGCCGACATATAACTCATCCAGTTTGGCGTAATTGACCATATCGGCTTGATATTTAATTCCGCCCGTCTTCATTTCCCCATATATCGAAACCGCGCCGGGATCATTTTCCATCTTTTTGTTAATAGCGGGATGAGAATCGGCGGACAACATACCATAAACACCGCCTTTGCCTTTTATAACTTTAGGTGCGGCGGTACACGCGGACAGAATGACAACACTCAACAGGATTAAATATTTCATTTGTTTATAATCTTTAAAGTCAGGTTTTTAATAGGATCTTTGCCGACGCTTAACTTGATAGACTCCGCTTTGTAGCGCAGATGTAACACGACCGCATTTAAAGTCCATTCGCCCTCCGGCAGATTGTCGATTAAAAAATCCCCAGGCCGGTCTAAAACCTGATAATAACGGTCAGGTAAAATTATTATTTTGCCTTCCATGTTCTTATGAACCGAACAGTAATAATTAACAATACCGGTAGTTTTAAAAGCTTGCTCCAGTTTAGAGCCTTTTTCTCCCAGGCCTAAATCAAAACTCGTCAACGGGCTCAGTGAAAAAATATTATGGTCTATATCCTTGCTTTCATCATTGCTCCATTGAACCTTATCTCCGGCGGCGATAACGGTTAGCGGCGAATGAAATTCCGTGTCTTTTTGTGAAACTACATGTGTTTTCTGGGATTGACCCGATTTACCGGAACCCTCCGCCTGCATGTAAACAACCAGTTGTTTAACTTGCGCGGGCGCCTCAATATGGCCTGAAATGGATTGAGCCGCAATGGGTGACAGTGATGAGAAATAAGTCAAACCGGCTGCTAAAAAATAAAAACTAATTTTTTTCATCTTGGTGTTATTCTCGTTAAGTCAGTATATGAGCTTATCTTATGAGCCTTAATAAAAAGATTTTTATCACCTTCTTTATTTCAGTCACGGCTTTATTATGCATCACTCTATACCTAATTGATACGCAAGCCGAACAGCATGAAATCAAACGAATTATTGCCGATCTGGATGCCGCGCAATTTCAGTTTCAACATGATCTGGAAGCCGAACAGAAACAGATCCAGACGCTGACCCGCGTGATAACCGCCGACCAAAAATTCCGCTCTTTTTTAGCGCAAATAAAAGATAATTTTTATCCCTTTGTTGAAGAAATCGGCAAAGATACAGACGCGGATTTTGTTTTTATGCTGGATGATGAGTCGGCCGTCAGAGCGCTTTATTCGTTAAACGGCCACAGCAAGCCGCCGATGGAAAACAACTTTTCCAGTTTTGCCGTCCAAACCAGCCTGGATTCGGGGGTGATGTCGTCAAAAATGGTCAGCTTGACTGAAGGCTTATATAGCAGCCATTTTATTCCGTTGAAAGAAAACCTGAACGATGAGTATGCGGTCGGCTTAATCGTGGTTTGCAATCAAATAAACGACGGCTGGGTTGCCAAATTATTGTCTAAAAACAATTTGCTGCAAACCGTCTTTTTCAATGGGCGACACGTTGTTGCTAAAAATACCAGCCCGGAAATGGCCTCCGCGGTCCTGAGCCATCAGCCAGACATCCGGGAAAACGGCATATTCAGCTGGAACAATGAGCGTTATATCGCTAAACAAGTACTGTTCGAGCAACAAAACCAACAGGCAGGCTACATACTTAGCGCTAATCTGGATCAAGCATTGCGCACGTTCAAACAACTGCAGCACCAGGTTATATTGATAGGCGGAGGAATTTTATTGCTGGGCGCGCTATTGTTTATGTTGATTTCGCAACGTATCACGCGTCCGTTACGCTTAATCACCAAAGGGACGCTGGAGATTAAACAGGGCAATTACCGGCATCGCATAGATTATCAAAATTCGGATGAAGTCGGGCAATTAGCCGCCGCGTTTAATGTGATGGCGAGCGATTTACAAGAAAAAGAGCTGATCCGCAGCACCTTTAACAAATATGTCGATCCTGCAATTGTCAGCGAATTGCTCAGCCAGCCGGAGAAATTAAGGCTAGGCGGCGAACGGAAACAGCAGACGGTTTTATTCAGCGATATTGCCGGATTTACCGAGTTCAGCGAAAAATTGCCCGCAGAAGCGTTGATTAAAATTCTCAACGACTATTTATCGGCAATGACTTCGGAAATCAGCCAACAACACGGCATTTTGGATAAATTTATCGGCGATGCGATCATGGCTTTTTGGAGTCCGCAGCTTTGTAATGGACATCACGCGAATTACGCTTGCCAATCAGCGTTAGCCATGCAAAAAAAACTGTGCATGTTGCGCCCGCATTGGGCGGCGAAAGGGGGGCCTGAAATTAATGTCCGCATCGGTATCGCGACGGGAGAAATGATCGTCGGCAATATTGGTTCGGAACAGGCTCGCAGTTATACTTGTATCGGCGATAAGGTAAATTACAGTTCCCGTCTTGAAAGTTTAAATAAACATTACGGAACGCAGATTATGATCGACCGGCAAACCGGGGCTGAAATAACGGGCTTTATTATTAGAGAGCTCGATACAGTACGGGTTAAGGGGCGAGAAGCCGGCGAAACCATTTACGAATTAATCGGCGAAGCCAATGAAGTTGACGACACACGGCTTGAAACAATAAGCCGTTATCAACACGCTTTGGCTTTATACAGGAATGCCGATTTCGCCGAAGCGGCGCAAATCCTCTCAACCTTAAGCGCTGATGGCCCTAGCCGTACACTATTAAAACGTTGTAATGATCTACAACAAAATACGCCTGAAAGCTGGGATGGCATTCATTCCATGCTGGATAAATAAACTTCAATCGAACTCAAGGATAATACATGTCAGACGTTAAAATTTATGACATAAAGCCGGACATAGCCGCCAATGCACACATTACCGCTGAAACCTATAAAGCCCTGTATCAGCGCTCGATAGCCGAACCGGAAGCGTTCTGGGCCGAACAGGCAGAATTGTTCCTGGACTGGAGCAAGCCTTGGGGTAAGGTCACGGACTGCGATTTCAAGACCGGCCATATCCGTTGGTTCGAGGGCGGCAAACTCAACGTCAGCGTCAACTGCGTGGATCGGCATCTGGCAACGCGCGGCGACCAGGTTGCGATTATCTGGGAAGGCGACAACCCGGCGCAGGACAAAAAAATCACTTACCGGCAATTGCACGAGCAAGTCTGCAAGTTCGCCAATGTGTTAAAAGCGCAAGGCGTCAAAAAAGGCGACCGCGTTTGCATCTACCTGCCGATGATCAGCGAGGCGGCAGCGGTGATGCTGGCCTGCACCCGCATCGGCGCCGTGCATTCGATCGTGTTCGGCGGCTTTTCGGCCGAGTCTTTAAAAGACCGGATTTTGGATGCAGACTGCCGGTTTTTGGTTTGCGCCGACGAAGGCCACCGCGGCGGCAAGATCGTACCGATTAAAGCCAACGTCGATGAGGCTGCCGCGGCTTGCCCTTGCCTTGAAAAAGTCATCGTCATAAAGAACACCGGCAGTCCTGTCAATTGGCACGAGCAGCGCGATGTCTGGTACCACGAGGCGATGGCGAGCGCCAGCCCCGACTGCCCGGCCGAAGTCATGGATGCCGAAGATCCGCTGTTTATCCTGTACACCTCGGGTTCCACCGGCAAGCCTAAAGGGGTTTTGCACACGACCGGCGGTTATTTGCTGTACACGGCCATGACCCACAAATACGTGTTCGATTATCACGACGGCGACATTTACTGGTGTACCGCCGACATCGGCTGGGTAACCGGACATTCCTACATGATCTACGGCCCGTTATGCAACGGCGCCACCACCCTGATATTTGAAGGCGTGCCGACTTATCCCGATGCCGGGCGTTTTTGGCAGGTGGTCGACAAACATCAGGTCAATATCTTCTATACCGCGCCGACCGCTATCCGCGCATTGATGGCGCAGGGCGATGAATTTGTCGAGCGCAGCTCGCGCAGCAGTTTAAGGATACTCGGCAGCGTCGGCGAACCGATCAACCCGGAAGCCTGGGAATGGTATTACCATGTGGTCGGCGACGGCCGCTGCCCGGTCATGGATACCTGGTGGCAAACCGAAACCGGCGGCATCCTGATCACCCCGTTGCCCGGCGCGATTGCGTTAAAACCGGGTTCGGCGACCTTGCCCTTTTTCGGCATCAAGCCCGAAATCATGGACAACGAAGGCCGAATCAGGGAGGGCGCGGCCGAAGGCATCTTAGTCATCAGCCGGTCCTGGCCCGGACAAATGCGCACCGTTTACGGCGACCACCAACGCTTTGTCGATACCTATTTTAAGAACTACCCCGGCTATTATTTTACCGGCGACGGCGCGCGGCGCGATGAAGACGGCTATTTCTGGATTACCGGGCGGGTTGACGATGTGATCAATGTCTCCGGCCACAGGATGGGTACGGCGGAAATCGAAAGCGCGCTGGTATTGCACGAACATGTCGCCGAGGCGGCGGTGGTCGGCTATCCGCACGATATTAAGGGGCAGGGCATATACGCCTACGTGACCTTGAATGTCGGCATCGAGCCTTCCGAAGAGCTGCGCCAGGAACTGATCGATCTGGTCAAAAAAGAAATCGGCCCGATTGCTCACCCGGATATTATCCAGTGGGCGCCGGGCTTGCCCAAAACCCGCTCCGGTAAAATCATGCGCCGTATTTTGCGCAAAGTGGCGTCCAATGAGATCGGAACATTGGGCGATACCTCCACGCTGGCCGATCCGTCCGTGGTTGAGGATATTATTGAGCATCGGGCCAATAAATAATCATCTTAACGACTTACCCTGCCCAATGCCGTAACCGCGTTTGGCTACGCGGACAAGGCATCGCGTATTTTTGTATTCAAAGCAAGCTTTGAACTCCGGCATCTGCACTTTCTGGAGTCCAAAGCTTGCTTTGGCCGTTTGGTTCGGCTGCATTTATCAGCTGAACCCAGGTAACAGTTCCCCGCTTACAAAAAACAATTCATGGACATCATCTTCAAAGAATACGGCCGGGTTATCCGGCAGAAAAAATGGTTTTTCCTGCTGGCTTTAGCCGCCTTGGCTTCAGCGATGACCCTGGATTTATTTGCGCCGGTTTATTATAAAAATATCGCCAACGGACTGGCCGCGCCCTATTCGGACGCAACGCTGACGTTATTGCTGGACAACCTGAAACAGATCGGAATGATTTATGCGGGCATCTGGCTGTCATGGCGCTTGTATGAAGTCGCGATTATTCCACTCGATGCAGGCGGTATCAATTTGCTCGAAAAACGCTGTTTCGAGGTGCTCAAAAAACAAAAATCCATTTTTTTCGAGAACAGTTTTTCCGGCAGCTTGATCAAACAGGCCAACCGCTTCTCGCGTTCTTTTGAACTGATTATGGACTGGTTTTTGTTCCAGTTTTTCATGAACATTGTGGCTGTCAGCGTCGCCTTTGTGATTTTTTACCGGCAACAGCCGGAATTCGCGTGTTATTTTCTGGCCTGGGTCGTGTTGTTTATTACCTGGAGCGTTGGTTTTTCGGTATGGAAACTGCGTTTCGATAAGGCCGTGGCCCAAGCCGATTCAGTCGTCGGCGGCGCGTATTCGGATGCGATCGGCAATATCTTCGTGGTCAAGAGCTTTGCGCTGGAAGCCGGTGAACAGGCGCGCATCAACCAAGCCTCAGATATTGTTTACAGGAAGAAAAAAATCGCCTGGACCTTGATGTTCATCTCCTTCGCGGTGCAAGGTCTGATGACTTTCGGCATTGAATTGCTGCTGGTTTATTTGATGATTCAAAAATGGAAAACCGGCAGCTTTCCGGTCGGCGAGTTTGTGTTGTTCCAGTCGATCATGATCATGCTGATCCAGCGCTTATGGGAGTTCGGCCGCAATTTCAGGAACTTTTTCTCAGCCCTGGCCGACGCCTCCGAAATGGCCGATATTTTCCGCCAGCAAGATGTCGAGGCCGACGGGGCCAATGCCCAGGCGTTGACCATCGTCCGCGGCGCTATCGATTTTAACAAGGTCTGCTTCGGCTATAACGAAGCAAACCGGCTGTTCGAGGCTTTCAGCCTGAACATCAAAGCCGGTGAAAAAGTCGCGCTGGTCGGCCACTCCGGTTCCGGTAAATCGTCGTTGACCAAACTGTTGTTCCGTTTCATCGATCCCCAACAAGGCCGCATCAGCTTCGACGGAGTCGATGCAAAAGCCTTTACGCTGGCTTCATTGCGCCGGCAAATATCGATGGTGCCGCAACAGCCGGATTTATTCCATCGTTCGATACGGGACAATATCACGCTGGGCGCGGATATTTCGGACGCGCGGTTGGCTGATGTCGCCGAGAAATCCCGCTGCCTTGAGTTCATCAGGCAGCTGCCTGAACAATTCGACACGCTGGTCGGCGAGCGCGGCGTCAAACTGTCCGGCGGCGAAAGGCAGCGCATCGCCATTGCCCGCGCCTTTTTGGAGGATGCGCCGATTGTGGTCCTGGATGAAGCCACCAGCGCGCTGGATTCGCTGACCGAAAAACAGATTCAAGCCGCGATTTTCGAGCTGATTAAACATAAAACCACATTGGTTATCGCTCACCGCCTGTCGACCATCCTGAACATGGATCGCATCGTCGTGCTGGAAAAAGGCAAAATCATAGAGCAAGGCACGCACCAGCAACTGCTCGCCAAACAAGGCAAATATTACGCCATGTGGCAGCATCAAAGCGGCGATTTTCTGGTCGAATAGCAGGCTTAATCCGCAACTGTGAAGTTTGCCGCATTGTTTTTATTTGCTCGCTAAAATACTACATATTGTGTTATTCTAAAAAACAAGCACTATATATCGATTGCTGGCCTGACTCGGCGGCTTTTCGCTTTATGTTTTTTGCCTTAACTTACTATCCCCTATTACTAGAGAGAGCTCCCAATGTCGGCAAAGCTACATGTGATCCCAAACACCGTGACCGAAATACCTTTTCAAGACGCTTCGATGGATATTTGGGACTCCAAATATCGCTTAAAAACCAAAGACGGCGTGGCGATTGACGGCACCATCGACGAAACCTACCAGCGGGTCGCCAGAGCGCTCTCCGGGGTGGAAAAAAACAAAGCCAAACAGGAACAGTCTTACAAAGATTTCCTGTGGGCCTTGCGCCAGGGCGCTATTCCGGCCGGGCGGATTACGTCCAATGCCGGAGCCCTGGAACACAAGCCGGCCACATCGACGATCAACTGCACCGTATCCGGCACCATTTCCGATTCGATGGACGATATTCTGCACAAGGTGCATGAAGCGGGACTTACGCTGAAAGCCGGTTGCGGCATCGGTTACGAATTCTCGACCCTAAGACCTAAAAACGCGTATGTGTCCGGCGCGGGCGCTTATACCTCCGGTCCGCTGTCGTTCATGGACATCTACGACAAGATGTGTTTCACCGTGTCGTCCGCAGGTGGACGGCGCGGCGCGCAAATGGCGACTTTCGATGTCGGCCATCCCGATGTCGTCGAATTTATCCGCGCCAAACGCGAAGACGGGCGCCTGCGCCAATTTAACCTGTCGCTGCTGATCACCACCGAGTTTGTCGAAGCGGTAAAAAACGATCTGCCTTGGCCGCTGTCGTTTCCGGTTACGGAAAAACAAGTCAAGCTCGATAACCTGGATCTGGCCGACGACAAACAAATCATCTGGCGCGACCTGCCGCACATGGACGGCTATGTCGTTAACGACGACGGCCTTGTCGCCTGCAAGGTCAGCAAAACCATGCCCGCACGCCGCCTGTGGGACATCATCATGAGCTCGACTTACGACTACGCCGAACCCGGATTCATCCTGATCGACAAGGTCAACGAGATGAACAACAACTGGTTTTGCGAGAAAATCCGCGCGACCAATCCCTGCGGCGAACAGCCGCTGCCGCCTTACGGCAGCTGCCTGTTAGGCTCGATCAACCTGACCTCCTTCGTCAAAAAACCGTTCACCGGCGACGCGGGTTTCGATTGGGACAGCTACCGCAAAGCCATCAGGATTTTCACCCGCATGCTCGACAACGTGGTTGAAATCAACGGCCTGCCGCTGGAGCAGCAACAAGAAGAAATCCTGACCAAACGCCGCCACGGCATGGGCTACCTGGGGCTGGGTTCGACCGTCACGATGATGGGCATGAAATACGGCGACGCACAGTCGCTGGAATTTACCGAAGAAGTGACCAAGGTGCTGGCGGTCGAAGGCTGGAAAGCCGGACTTGCTTTAGCCAAAGAAAAAGGCCCGGCCCCGATCATGGAGCAGATGTTTACCGTCACCGGCGAAATGCTGCACAAACGCCCGGAAATGGTTGCCGATGGCCTTAAAATAGGCGACCGCGTACCCGGAAAACTGCTGCATGCCAAATACAGCCGCTATATGCAGCAATTGAGCCGGGAAGAGCCCGAACTGGTCGCCGAGCTGATCGAAACCGGCGCCCGCTTTACCCATCACAGCTCCATTGCCCCGACCGGCACTATTTCCCTGTCGCTGGCCAACAACGCCAGTAACGGCATAGAACCGAGCTTTGCGCATCATTATTCGCGCAACGTGATCCGCGCCGGTAAAAAATCCAAGGAAAAAATCGACGTGTTTTCGTTTGAACTGTTGGCCTACCGCGCTTTGGTCAATGCCGATGCGATGCCTTACAGCGACAATCCCGATCAGCAATTGCCGGATTATTTCATCTCGGCCGACGACGTGACCCCGAAACAGCATGTCGATATACAGGCGGCTGCGCAAAAATGGATCGATTCGTCGATCTCGAAAACCGCCAACGTGCCGACCGATTATCCGTATGAAGACTTCAAGTCCATTTACGAGTACGCCTACGACAAAGGCCTGAAAGGCTGCACCACGTTCCGTTTCAATCCCGAAGTGTTCCAGGGCGTCTTGGTTAAGGAATCGGACCTGGAAAACACCACCTACCAGTTCACGCTGGAAGACGGCCATGTCGTGGAATATAAAGGCAACGAAGAAGTGGAATACGACGGCGAAATCCACAGCGCCGCGAACCTGTTTGACGCCTTGAAAGAAGGCTATTACGGTAAATTTTGATGGCGCGTGCAGACATGACACCAAACATCAGTAAAGAAGCGCTGCCTGCACAAGGCTCAGCAACAATGATTGAGACTACCGATATGACACACAAAATCACCAAAAAAATCGTCAGCTACAAAGTCCTGACCAAAGAAGATGCCGAACCGGTCAAGCAAGAGCCGGAACAGCCCTCGCTGGAAAGCATGAACGAAAACCTGACGCGCCCGGAAGTGCTGCTCGGTTCCACCTACAAAATCAAAACCCCGCAGTCGGAACATGCCTTGTACATCACCATCAACGACATGATCCTGAACCAGGGCACGCCCCATGAAGAGCGCAGGCCTTACGAAATCTTCATCAACTCCAAGAACATGGAGCATTTCCAGTGGGTATTGGCGCTGACCCGGTTGATCTCGGCGGTGTTCCGCAAAGGCGGCGACGCCTGCTTCCTGGTCGAGGAAATGAAAGCGGTATTCGACCCGCACGGCGGCTACTTCAAAAAAGGCGGCGTGTTCATGCCGTCGCTGGTCGCCGAAATCGGCTACGCGATCGAATCGCATTTGAAGCATATCGGGATGATCAAGCCGGAAAAGATGACCGATCACCAGAAGCAGTTTCTTGATGAGAAGCGCAAGGAGTTTGAAGCTGCGCATGGGGAGTCGGAGGGGCAGGCGTTTCCTGAACAGGCCGTGCTGTGTAGCAAGTGCAGCACCAAGGCTATGGTGTTGATGGATGGGTGTATGACTTGCCTCAACTGTGGGGAGAGTAAGTGTGGGTGATTTGTTGAACGAATTTATCATAGATAATCTCCGTTGCTGGAGGGGCATGTTGCCCCGTCCGAAAGGTTTTACGTTGGGCAAGCGTGGTTCTTTAGCCGAAATACGGTAAAAACATTAGGACGGAGTGGACGCTAATCTGACCTACATGGCTAACCAAAGCAAATTGTTTACTTCATAAAATTTCTCATAAAATGATATACATACTCTCTTTAAACGATACTGAACGCTGGTTTTATGGATTGCTCTTTACAGCTATTATTATTTTTTCAGGGCATTTTTTTTCGCAATGGTTAAACCATAAATTTACAGTTCATAGATCGAAGCCCAAAAAGAAAAAGGGCCTCTTATTTTAAACGCTGTAAGGCGGATGATTTCATCGTTCCCACGCTCCAGCGTGGGAACGCAGTCCCAGACGCTCTGCGTCGTCTTGCAAAACAATGTGTCGCTACCGCGACGATTGATTTGATCGGGTTCTCGCACCCGAGGGCGAGATACTTTCTTTTGCGTCGCCAAAAGAAAGTATCCAAAGAAAAGGCGACCCGGTTGCCGCTTGCTTCCTGCGTTCCTCGCTTTCGACGGGGGTTGACGAAAGGGGCTCCTGCCCCTTCGTCAACGTGCGGCCTCCCTGCCGCACCCCTCACGGGCTGTTCCCGGCGAAAGCTCCGGTACTCGGCGCGGCAGACGGGATTAAACTCGTAACACAGGCAAGTTTTCTTCGCTCTTATACGACGATTCTCGATTACTTGTTCCCACGCGCTGCGTCCTGTATTTGTAAGGCCTATATTTCAACACATTAACCACGACTCGCGGCGCAGCGCGCCTTGACTGCGTTCCCACGCAGCGCGTGGGAACGAGGCAAAAACGTTTTTTGCATAACAATAAACGCTGTGCGAGAACGAAGGAAATTTGCCGGTAGTAGGAGCTCAATCCCGTCTGCCGCGCCGAGTACCGGAGCTTTCGCCGGGAACAGCCCGAAAGGGGCGCTGCATGGATGCAGCGCGTTGCCAGAGGGCCAGGGATGGCCCTTCTGGCAACCCCCGGCGAAAGCGAGGAACGCAGGAAGTAAGCGGCAACCGGGCCGCCTTTCTTTTGGATACTTTTCTTTGGCGGAGCAAAGAAAAGTATCTCGCCTTCGGGGGCGAAACCCCGATTCAATCAATCGTCGCGCTAGCGACACCTTATTTTGCAGTATGGGACGCGCTGCGTCCTGTGTTTGACTAGAAAATCAATGGGTCAGTGTGCAAGGCTTTATTGGTATTTGGCTTTTAACAAGTCATGAAAGGCTTATTATCTATAAAATGCTAGTAATTTGATTATCTGCATCCGTAATCTCGCACGGTATAATCAGGGAAGTATCCCAACCATCATCAAAATACAATCATGACTAAACATAGCTATCAAAAGCCGTCGCAGCAAACTCAAGAGGAAGCGTTGAAAATAGCCCGAGGAATTCAACGCCCCGCTCAAACCAAAGAACAAACGAAGCTGATTGCTCAAGGCATTCAAAAAGGAATTGATCTGTACAAAAAACAGCAAAAGGAAAAAGCCAGGGACCTGAACAGGAAACTCAAGAAAATATCAAGTCAAAAGGCGCAATCGATTGAGTCCGATGATCATGAAATACATATAGTTTATCGGCAGCACTGGCTTCCTTGGTCGCTACTGTTTTTGACATGGCTGGGCGCGGGCATTTACTTTCTCGTTCAAATTCAATGAACCATCGAGCCCCATTGATTCATTGAATGTGAACTCATACGACGGGTAAATTTGCTTCGTTCCCGCCGCGTGGGAATGTAGTATGGGACGCGCCGCATCCTGTGTTACGCTGGTTCGCAATCTCCAGCTCAACATTTTCAACGGGATCTGTTTCCCAACAACACAATGATGAAGCAATATAATTGTTTGTGGTTTTTTGTACTCATGATGATTGTTAATGGCCAATTAAACCGAGCCAAAATTGGCCATTAATTTTGAGCCATTTTTTCAGACGTTATCTTGAATCCAGCAGCCCTGTTACTATGAGCCGGTGCTCGACATGATGCACGGCTGTACTGAGCGACGGTGTACCCGATAGTCTTTCGCTTTCGCTCAATTCAATCGGTTTTACACTCATTGCCTAAACATTTTCCTATTTTAATGCATGGCGATTTATTGTTAAGCGCTTAAGTGGCCAGCTAATAACTGGCTACCGCTATCAGCGACAGTCGGTTCCCGACCCCGAGCAGCATTCGGCTAAGAATAATTCGTTGACTTCTTTTCGAAATATAGCTGACTATAGCCCGCCTAATTTTCTAGTTTTCTACCAATGCCCGAAATTCGATTTAAAGAAATCATTCTTGCTCTACGCTTGGTTCGGCCACTGGGTTTTTTCTGTGTAGTCAGTTCCTTGATCGTTTTGATAGGTTATATACTTAATTTTGAACCACTGTACAGGCCTATAAGCAGCGGTCCCGCTACTCATCCATTAACAGCAATAATGTTGTTTCTTCTGGGGGTCGGTAAATCTTTCTGGCGGCCTTATTCAAATACCCCCTTAATAATGGGGTGCGATATTTTAGCTTTTTTGTTGGCTGGCGCTCGGCTTATCGAGTTTTTTTCCGCTATCCCCATTTTACAAATAATCACCCCTTTTTCCACACAGTTAGCCCAATCGGCAATAGCGGGGAAACCGATTGAAATAGGTATCAATACGGCTGTTTTTATTTTAATGTGCGCAGCCGCTTCAATACTTTTTGCCCAGAAAAAATATGTTTTATCTCAGCTTTTAGCTTTTCTGGCATTGGGTATTCCTTTTGTGAGTTTGACCGGTTATTTCTACGCCGTGCCCATGTTTTATGGACAGATGGCGCTTACGACAGTAATTTCTTCAATACCGGCTGGCTATGCCGCTCTGTTGGTAAATGCCCAATATCATGCATTGCGAGCAATTCTAAGCCCCTGGGTTGGCGGAAAAATCGCCAGAATCCAATTTGTATTGGGCTATTTATTCCCAATCTTCTTGGGCTACTTGTTATTTTCCATTAAATTTCACAATTCGAGTGAGCTGATAGGCGTATTTGTCATTCTAACTGGTATGTTCATAACTTTGCTGATCGCCTATTCAGCGATGTATCAGGAAAAAATTGATGCTTCAAGACGCCAGTTAGAGCGTAAACAAAATGTTGCAGCAACTACTGATGCGTTGACTTTATTAAGGAATCGGCATTTTCTTCTGGAAAGCGGCAATTACCTCATAGAACGCGCCAAACGAAATCAGGAGTGTTTGTCAGTAATGATGCTAGATGTAGATCATTTCAAATACATTAATGATAATTATGGACACCAAGCCGGCGATGAGGTTTTGCAAATTTTAGCGGCTACAATTCGGGCGTCTATTCGCAAAGATGATATTAGCGGACGATATGGGGGGGAAGAATTTGTTGTTTTATTACCGTGTACAGATTTATCCGGGGCTATGCTGCTAGCGGAAAAATTAAGACAGTCTATAGCAACTCAACTTTTTCCAATTGACAAGGCTGTTACGGTTTCGATTGGCTGCGCTGAGCTGAAAAAAAATGAAGTTCTTAATGGTTTGCTGAGTCGGGCTGATCATTTTATGTATCAAGCTAAAATGAATGGACGCAATCAGATTGCGGGTTATTCCGCCGCCATCTGAATGGCAACTTTGTGAAAATGATCTGGCATCACATGAAACTTGTGAGCGCCGCTTTTTGCCTGTTTTTTTAATCGGCGCATCTTGGTGATTTTTACCCAGTTAAAGCCAGTCCTTTTTCTTAAAAAACCTGAGCAAAAATACCGATACCCCTATAAATATCATCCACAATGCCGGGTAACCCCAACGCCATTTCAGTTCCGGCATGTATTCGAAGTTCATGCCGTAGACACCGGCGATGAAGGTTAGCGGAATAAAAATGGACGCAAACACGGTCAGCACTTTCATGGTTTCGTTCATTTTGTTGCTGACGCTGGATAAATAAATATCCAGCATACCGGAGATTAAATCCCGGTAGGATTCCATGGCTTCGGTTACGCGTATCACATGATCATAAATATCGCCGAAGTAGCGTTTGGTTTTGTCTTTGATCAGCGGTGATTCGCAGCGCTGAATGGAAGCCAGCAACTCCCGCATCGGCGATACGCTTCGGCGTAAAAAAATCAATTCGCGCTTGATTTTCTGGATGGTGTTCAGGGTTTGCGCCGATGGATCGGTCAGTAATTCATCTTCAACGGTTTCAATCAGTTCGTCGAAGGTGTCTTGCAGGCTAAAATACTCGTCGACGATACTGTCCATGATCACATAGGCCAGGTAATCCGTACCCAGATTCCTGAGATGGCTTTTATCGTTGTTAAGCCGGGTGAGCAGGGGTTCGAACAGCGCATCGGGCTTTTCCTTGAAGGTGAAAACAAATTTGTTTAGCAGCAGTAAGCTGACCTGCTCATACTCGACATTAAACTTATCCGCAGCCAGGGAAATCGCTTTGATGACGATATACAAATAATCGTCAAATTCCTCGAATTTCGGGCGTTGGTGAGTGTTGAGAATATCTTCAAGCACCAGACCATGAATATCAAAATGTTGTCCGATCGCGTCAATAATTGAAACGTCTTTCAGGCCGTCGATAATTACCCAGGTGATGGTGTCGGTGGTCTTGTAGGGCAGCAGCTCTTCAATGGTCTTTATGGTGCGCCGGTTTAGCGATGATTTGTTGTAATCAATGACGGTGATTTTCTGTTCGTACTCATGCACTTCGCCGACATGCACCAGCGATCCTGGCGGCAGACCCGATTTTTCGGAGGCGTAACTCAGTGATTCAGACATGGTTTATCCTTTTGATAATTTTTTTTATCCGGCTTAGGTATTCAAGCATAATGGCGCATATTTTAGTTGTTTGGACAAAGTATAACTTTAGATGAAGGCTTTACACAGATGATACACAAACCGATGCTGGGCTGGCGCGAGTGGGTGGCTTTGCCGGAACTCAAGCTTGCCGGGATTAAAGCAAAAATCGATACCGGGGCGAGATCATCGGCTTTGCATGCGTTCGCTATCGAGCCTTATCGAAAAGGCGGGCAGCGCTGGGTGATGTTTGCGATTCATCCCTTGCAACAACGCTACGACATGGCGGTTGAATGTCACGCACCGGTTAAAGACCGGCGCATGGTTACGGATTCCGGCGGGCACAAGCAGCGCCGTTATGTGATCGAAACCCAGCTGTTGCTGGGGCCTTCGGTGATAAGAGCCGAGATGACGCTGACCAACCGGGATACGATGCGTTTTCGTATGTTGCTCGGGCGCACAGCGATGGATGCGCAGTTTATCATCGATCCCGGCGCATCGTATCTACAGGGGAAGCCTGATGTGGATGAATACCGGCGATTGCTGGAACGTAAAGATTAAAGACGAAAGGCTAAAGGCTAAAGTGTATCTTTCGCCCTTCGCCCTTCGCCCTTCGTCTTTTGCCTTTATTCAGTCAAATCCGTGCTATCCGAGTTCTATTTTTAACGGCTGTTAAAGACATTTTTAAAGACTTATGAGCAAGAAAAACAAAACCGCGTTTGTCTGCGATCAGTGCGGCGCCGATTTCCCCCGCTGGGGCGGGCAATGCACCAGTTGCGGCGAATGGAATACTATCAAGGAAGTCAGGTTGGGCGGAGCCGAGCGTAACAACCGCACGGCCGGTTATGCCGGCAGCCGGTCGGAGGTCAAATTATTATCCGACGTTAATCTGTCCCAGGCGGAGCGGATCTCCAGCGGCATTTCCGAATTCGACCGGGTGCTGGGCGGCGGCATCGTTTGCGGTAGCGTGGTGTTGATCGGCGGAGCGCCGGGGGCGGGCAAGAGTACGCTGCTGCTGCAGGCGATTGCCAATATTGCCGCGCGCGGCGTGAGCGTGCTTTACGTGTCCGGCGAGGAGTCGCTGCAACAGATTGCCGAAAGGGCGCACCGGCTCAAGCTGCCTGCGGACAAGATCATGATGCTGGCCGAAACCTCGGTGCAGCGGATTTGCGATGTGATGGATGAAGTCAAGCCGCAAATTCTGGTGATCGATTCGATTCAGGTGATGCATACTCAGGATACGGAGTCGGCACCGGGTTCGGTTTCCCAAGTCAGGGAGTCGGCCAGTTATTTGACCCAATACGCCAAAAAGCACGACGTATCCATTTTTATGGTCGGGCATGTGACCAAGGATCAATCGCTGGCGGGGCCGATGACCTTGAGCCATATCGTCGATACGCAAGTGATGCTGGGATCAACCGATGACGCGCGGTTCAGGGTGTTACGGGCGGATAAAAACCGTTTCGGCAGCGTCGGCGAGCTGGGATTTTTCGCGATGGACAGTACGGGACTTAAAGAGGTAAAAAATCCCTCGGCGATGTTTTTAAACCGGCCGGATAAACCTTCCTCAGGCAGTGTGGTGACGGTGCTGTGGGAAGGGACTAGGCCGCTGTTGGTGGAAATCCAGGCGCTGGTGACCGAGTGCCAGTACGGCAATCCACGGCGGTTGGCGGTGGGTTTCGATCAAAATCGTCTGGCTATGCTGTTGGCGGTGTTATCCCGGCACGGCGGCATTTTTACCGCAAATGATGAAATCTATGCCAATGTGGTCGGTGGCATTAAGGTGACCGAAACCAGTTCCGATTTAGCTATTGTGGTCGGGGTTGTGTCCAGCTTGAGGGATAAGGTGATTCCGCATGATACGTTCTTTTTCGGTGAAATTGGATTGAGCAGCGAAATCAGGCCGGTAGCCAATGGTCACGCCCGGCTAAATGATGCGGCAAAACACGGCTTCAAAAAGGCGGTGATTCCGAAGGCGAATGCACCTAAAAAACCGATTGAGGGCTTGAAGATTTACGGGGTTTCTACGCTTTCCGAAGCGTTGGATATTCTTTCGGAGATATGAGGCTAAAGGCTAAAGGCTAAAGGCTAAAGGCTAAAGGCTAAAGGCTAAAAAAGAACCCTTCCGCCTTTCGTCTTTTGCCCTTCGCCTAATTCATCTTACTCGAACAGCGCCAACAAATCCCTTTCCAGTAAGGCGCTGTTGCCAAGATTAAGCTCGACCAGACGGCGTAGCTCGGAAATGCTGTCTATATCGATATGCTCGCATTTAAACCCGACTTTATTGCCGACGACGTGGGTTGCGGTCAACTCCATTTTTATTTGGGCATCCTCGGACAGGTGTAAGGTGAGCGTGTAGAGTTTTTCCGGGTTTTCTTCCCAGGGAAAGTCAAAGCGTAATAAACAGCCTTTTAACGACAAATCAATAATTTCGCAGCTCCATGTATTGTCATCGGAGCTTAAGGTTGCTTCTTCGGCGAAATGAATGCGGTGAAAATGGCGGTGGTCTGGGTTTTCTATTGGATTCATGGATTTAATTCAAAAAGAATTGCAGGGATGTATTGTCGATAACCAACACATCATTCGTGTTCAATTTTAGCGCTTTATCGTTTAAGGGTTCATTGTTTACGGTAATGGTGCCGCTGTTTTCCAAGACTGAAACAAAATACCCGTCTTTTCTCCTTGAGATAGCAACAACGCCGTTGCCATCACGGCCAAGCCGGGCCATTGGCTTTTTTAATTGCAGGATTTTCCCGATATTGTCGCCGGTCATAAATTGCAGATTGGCGGTCTGGCTAAGCGATTTTAATTCGATTGGCTCCGCGGTATTGAACATGACGCCATGTTTTCCCATTGAGATCATGTCGTTGTCATTGAGAATGCGGGTTTTGGTTTCTTCACCGTTGATGATTAGCGGGAATTCATCGTTGAGTTGTTTGATAGTGCAGTCATCGTCACCAATAATGATTACGGCGTGAGCCGGAGCGACGGTCAGGCTGTCAATCGTTAAGTCATTGCTTTCATCGCGTCCGATATGGACAATACCGTTTTCAAACAGGCTCGAATGAATTGCTTTGTCTTTGAAAAAAACGGTGAGTTTTGCCATTGTTATGGATGAGCATCTTTAAACGAGTTTTGATTATAGACGGTATCATTTTAGTTGTTCAACAAATTCCACTTTTGGGTAATACCTCGGTCGGCCTTGTGAGAAAGGCTTATTTTATCGGTAGAAATTTGACCAGTTTAACGCTATTTTCATCCCGTTTTATAATTTCCAGCGGGTATCCGTGCAGCCTGATACCGGTTCCTGTTTCGGGGATGGTTTCCATAAACTCAATAATAAGTCCATTCAGTGTTTTAGGCCCCTCCGTGGGCAGAGACCATTGGGCGACGCGGTTTAGTTCCCTGATGGTTATATTGGCGTCAACCAGGTAGCTGCCGTCGTTTTGGGCTCTAACGGCGACGTCGTCGGTGATCAGTTCACCTACTATTTCCTGCAATAAATCGTCCAGTGTGACTAATCCCTGCACATCGCCGTATTCATCGACCACCAGACCTATGCGGATTTTTTCATGTTTAAACCGGTGCATTTGATTATGTACCGGGGTGCTCTCAGGAATAAATGAGGGCTTGTCCAGGCAGCTGATGATGGTGTGCTTATCAAAGTCTTCCTGGTTAATCAGCACCAGTATCTTCCTTAAGTGGATAAAGCCGATAATTCTGTCGATGCTGGTTTTGTAGACGGGTAATCGGGTATGCGGGCTGGTTTTTATTTGGCTAATGATGTCTTCAATAGGCGACTCAAGGTCTATGCCGATAATTTCGTTGCGAGGCGTCATGATGTCTTCAACCGTCGCCGATTCGAGCTCGAGTATGCCCATCAGCATTTTCTGGTAGCGTGTAGGCATCAGACTTTCCGCATCGCTAATAATACTTTTTAATTCGTCTTTATTTAGTGCATCATGACGATTTTTTTTGACATCGACGCCGACTACGCGGAGTAACAGGTTGACAAATAAATTGACGAACCAAACGATGGGATAAAGGATTTTCAGTAAAGGTGTGTAAATCCAGGCGGCGGGGAAGGCAAGCGGCTCCGGTTTGATGGCGGCGAGCGTTTTGGGCGTTACTTCCGAGCAAATAAGCATTACGATAGTCAAAATTCCGGCAGCGATAGCGACACTGGATTCTTCATCGGCATAGAGCTTAATGGCGATGACAGTCGCTATTGAGGATGCGAAATTATTGACAAAATTATTGCATAGCAAAATCAGGCCGAGCAAGCGCTCCGGTCTTTGCAGTAACTGCTGTGCTTTGGTTGCACCGGAATGATTTAGTTTAACTAAATGTTTTAAACGATAACGGTTTAGCGTCATCAAGGCCGTTTCCGAGCCGGAGAAAAAAGCGGAAAGAATAAGCATGGCGGCAAGTATGCCAAACAGCATGCCAAGGGACATATCGTTCAAAGAAGATGTACTCTGGGGTTGTGAAAACGGCTCTAGTCTCCATGATGAGAAATTTTTGTCAAGCGTCGATGTGAGTTGCTGATGAGGTTGATTGTGTAAGTTACATTAGAAAGGTATTAGAACAATATGAAATAAAAAGAATTTTGACATGCTGCTGATTCGATGCTTAACTTTGCCGAATAGCTAAATAATTAGAGAGATTTTTTTTAAGGCCTTGCTGGATAATGGGCAGCAGTTACTATTCGGTCGGTTTCCAGGCTGTTAAACGGCCTATTAATGAGTAATGAGTGTGAAAATATGGCGTTGCCGCGCATTTTGGTAGTTGACAATAACAAAGCAAGAATCCAGCAATTGGAGGCGGTTTTCCAGTTTATGGGATACGCAGTACAAGCCGTAGGAACGGCGGACTATGCGTCTTGTTTTAGCGAAACTGATCAGCTGTGCGGGGTTTTTGTCGGCGATGGCATTGAAAAACAGGCGACTGTGGTCAGTGATATTGTGGAGCGGGCGAATAAGATTCCCGTCGTCCTGCTGATCAATAAGGGAACCGCACTTCAGGTTTCGACCGCGATCACCAATAGTGTGTTTCAAGTACTGGAATGGCCGACTACGCATCCCGTGTTGAAACCCATACTCGATAAATTTTCAGCATCGGGCGGGCATACGGTTTTTACAGTACGTGAAGGAGGGGACCGTCGTGCGCCTACCGCTCAGAGGCTAAAAGGCAAAAGCCAGGCTATTGTCGAGATCCGCAAGCTGATTGAGCAGGTTGCGGAATCGGATGCAACGGTTTTAATTCTTGGCGAGTCGGGCACCGGAAAAGAAGTGGTTGCCAGGGCTTTGCACGACGCCTCTTTTCGTAAAGACAAACCCTTTGTGCCGATAAATTGCGGCGCGATTCCGGGGGAGTTATTGGAGAGCGAATTGTTCGGGCATGAGAAAGGGGCATTTACCGGGGCTTTAACCGCCCGGCAAGGCCGTTTTGAAATGGCCGAAGGCGGTACGCTTTTTTTGGACGAAATCGGCGATATGCCTCTGGCTATGCAGGTCAAACTATTGCGCGTATTGCAGGAACGCACCTTTGAGCGCGTAGGAAGTAACAAAACCATACATTGCGATGTGCGGGTTATTGCCGCAACGCACAGGTATCTTGAAAACGAGATTAAAGAAAACCGGTTCCGGGAAGATCTGTTTTACCGCTTAAATGTTTTTCCTATTGAAATACCGGCCTTAAAAGACAGGGCTGAAGACATCCCCTTGTTAGTGAACGATCTGATCGCACGTATGGAAGCGTCCAATCGCGGTTCAGTGCGGATGACCTCTGCCGCATTAGCCGTGCTGATGCAACATGACTGGCCCGGCAATGTCAGGGAGTTGGCAAATTTGATTGAACGCTTGGCAATTATTAATCCCAAAGGGCTCGTTGACGCGGCTGATTTGCCGGAAAAATTTCAACAGTACGACGTTTCTGAAGACATCATTAATGATGCGGAAGCGATGAGCGACGAAGAAGCTGTTAATACAAAGGAAGGAAAAGAAGATCGTGAGGAAGAGGAGGAGTCATCCGGGGCCGGACAAATTGAGGTTATCGGTACTCTTGATAGTTCGTCGGGTGCTTTAGCCCAGTTGCCGGAACAGGGAATCGATTTGAAAGAATATTTGAATGTTTTAGAACTCGATTTGATACGGCAGGCGTTAAATGAATGCAACGGCGTGGTGGCCCATGCCGCCAAGAGGTTGAATATGCGGCGTACAACATTGGTTGAGAAATTACGCAAATATGATTTGCAACGTTAAGTGGGAGAGTCAATTCTTTGGCGGATTGGTTTTTAAATGTTGGGCGAGTGATGTAAGCAATTGAAATTAAAGTAGTTAATATTTGGTCTGGTTTTTGCTTATCCACAATTAAGTTTGAGAGATAAAAACCTAGAGCGATCAGATATGAATACTCAGAAAAACCAGAAAACCGAGCAACTCACCGATGCGTTTCGCATTTTTAACGAACTATCCCAGAACTTGTCGGTTTCTTACCAAGGACTGGAAGAGCAGGTCGCCAAACTGCATGCTGAGCTTGCCTTCGCCCATAGTGAACGGCTCAGAACGCTTGAGGAAAAAGAAAAGCTTGCCAGCCGGTTGGAAAAGATATTGGCAGCGCTTCCGGCCGGGGTTATTGTGCTGGATGTGGATGGTAAGGTTTTGGATTGCAATGCGGTAGCGATAGCCTTTTTAGGCGAACCTCTGATTGGTCAGGATTGGCTTGACGTTGTCGCCCGTAGTTTGATTCCCGTCGTCGGTAACCCGCATGAACGCCAATTGAGCAATGGCAAACGGGTCAATATGACCGCCAGCAGAGACGTAGCAGATACCGATTCCGGGCAAATTATTTTGTTGTCCGACGTCAGCGAAATGCGCAACCTGCAGGATATGCTGAATCAGCAAAAACAGTTGTCGGCCATGGGCGAAATGGTCGCGAGCATGGCGCATCAGGTCAGGACGCCGCTGGCGACGGCGATACTTTATGCGTCGCAAATGGGCAGTCCGGCAGTGGATCATGAAAAACGGCAGCGGTTTTCGCAAAAAATTCTTGAGCGTCTGCAATATCTGGAAAGGCAGGTTAACGATATGTTGATTTTTGCCAAAGACGGGCGTTTGGCGATGGAGACTTTTTCATTGGCCGAACTGTTGAATCATCTGAAAGAAGCGGTGAAAGACTATACCGGCAACGGCGGGATTGATTTGCAGATTGTTAATGAGGTACAAAGCGACGTAATGCTGGGTAATGAAAATGCCTTGCGCGGTGCGTTGCTTAATTTATTGAATAATGCGGTTGATGCGGTAGGGCAGGCCGGGTGCATACACATTTCCGTGGATCAGCTTGACGGCTGCAATTTACTGATCGTGATTGAAGATGACGGTCCGGGTATCGAAAGCGAGCTATGTCAGCGTATTTTTGAGCCGTTTTTCACCACCAAGAGCTATGGTACCGGTTTGGGATTGGCGGTCGTCGACAGCGTAGTGAAGGCGCATGGCGGTCAAGTACGTGTCGAATCGGTTCTGGGGCGGGGCACTGTTTTTTCGATAGTCCTGCCTTGTATCAATCAGGCGTTTGGTTTACTGCCGGGCGGGTTTTCACATAAGGCTATCCAGCCTGATGCCCTTCGGGTCAATGCAAATCTGTTCCAGACAGATTTGTCCGGTAAAAATCATCATCAACAAAGGGAGCTGAACCATGAAACAGTATGATGTGTTAGTCGTTGAGGATGATCTGTCTTTATGCGAAGCACTTTGCGATACGCTGGAGATAGGCGGTTATCGTGTGGTTTCCGCCCGCAACGGTACAGAAGCGTTAATTAAGTTGGAACACAGTCAGTTTAAGCTGGTTGTCAGCGATGTGCAGATGCCGGTTATGGATGGCTTTCAGCTATTGAAAAATATGCAGCAAAAATATTCGGAAACGCCGGTGCTGCTGATGACGGCTTTCGGGACTATCCCTAAGGCAGTCGAAGCCATGCAGGCAGGCGCTTCCGATTATCTTATCAAGCCATTCGATGCCGAGGCGCTGGTCAATAAGGTGGCTGATTATGTGACAGCCAATCCGTCGGCGGCCAATACGGCCGATAATGAGCGAGTCGTGCAGGACAACGGCATGAAAAAACTTTATGCGTTGACTGCCAGGGTTGCTAAAACCGATGTTACCGTGTTGTTGCAGGGTGAAAGTGGAACGGGTAAAGAAGTTATTGCCGGCTATATTCATCAGAATTCGGCTTATCATCGCGGGCCTTTTGTTGCGGTGAATTGCGCGGCTATTCCTGAAAACATGCTGGAGGCAATGTTGTTCGGTTATGAAAAAGGCGCATACACCGGCGCCGTTCAGTCTATGCCGGGGAAATTCGAGCAGGCTCAGGGCGGTACTTTGTTGCTGGATGAAATAGCCGAAATGGATCTGGGCTTGCAGGCAAAGTTATTGCGGGTGTTGCAGGAAAAAGAGGTCGAGCGTCTGGGCAGCCAGAAAAAAATCAAGTTGAACGTCAGAATTTTGGCGGCTACCAATCAGAAGCTAAAAGAACAGATGGAGCAAGGACGGTTCCGCGAAGATTTGTATTATCGTCTGAATGTATTCCCAATTAACATTCCGCCGTTACGCAATCGGCCGGGCGATATTTTGCCGCTCGCGCAGGAACTCATGCAGCGGCATAGATCGGACGGCAAAAAGTTGCCTGAGTTTGACCCTAAGGCTGTCGAGAAAATGCTGGCTTATAGCTGGCCGGGTAATGTCAGGGAGCTGGATAATGTGGTGCAGCGGGCGCTTATTTTGCGGACTGGCGATAAAATTACTGTCGATGATTTGGTGTTTGAGGACATGGGCTCGATGAGGATTTCTTCCGAGAGGCAGCCTGAAACGTCTCTAGCCGAGAGTAAGGATGAAAAGCTTGAGATCAGCGGCTTGGGCGAGGGCGTTCGCTCTGCCGAAGAAAGTATTATTTTACAGACCCTGCAAATGGAAAACGGCAGTCGTAAGACAACGGCCGAGAAGTTGGGCATCAGCCCCAGAACACTCCGGTATAAAATGGCAAGGATGAAAGATTCGGGGGTGATTATTTCGTGCTAACATGTGGCATTAAAAATGCTTTACACTCTGTACTATATAAATGTGTAAGAGGAAAACCCCATGAGTGAGATGAATGTAAATCAAGTTTTGGCTCAGATGCGGGCAATGTCACTTGAGGCCGGTAGCGCTAAAGTGCAAGAGACAGGCGGTGGGGCCGATTTTGCCGCAATGCTAAAGCAGAGTATCGGAGCTGTTAATGACACCCAGCAAACCGCCGGAAAAATGGCGGAAGCTTTTGAACAAGGCGATACTAATGTCAGTCTTGCAGAAGTTATGGTGGCTTCGCAGAAAGCAAGTGTTTCATTTCAGGCAATGCTGCAGGTTAGAAATAAATTGGTTGAAGCCTATCAAGATGTCATGAATATGCCAATGTAGCATGACGGCAAACTGTGATTAAAAAATGAGCGAAAATAGCCTGATTGAGACCAACCCAAGTCACCAGCATGACCCGACGGCAAAGAGCAAGGGTCATCTTGACGGTGAATCCTCTCATATTTTTGCGACCAAGGTTGATGCCCATCCCGCTCTAAAAGGTCTGGCCGGATTGACCATAGCGCGCCAGATAGGATTGATGTTGGGTCTGGCTCTGAGCGTCGCTATCGGCGTCGCTATTGTGCTATGGTCGCAGGAACCTTCCTACGGACGTTTGTATTCCGAGATCGGCGAAAGTGATGTGGCTGAAATTCTTGAAGTTCTCAATAAGGAGAATATTAAGTATAAAGTCGAAACCGGTTCCGGGGCCATTATGGTGCCGATGGATGATGTCAGTGCAGTGAAGCTGAAATTGGCGGCTCAGGGCTTGCCTAAAAGCACCAGTATGGGATACGAGTTACTGGACAAGGAGCAGGGTTTCGGCACCAGTAAAAGCGTTGAAGCGGTGCGCTTCCAACGAGCGTTGGAAGGCGAAATTGCGCGAACCGTTATGTCTATCCAGAATGTAAAATCAGCCAGAGTGCTATTGGCTATGCCGGTTCAGTCGGTGTTTGTGCGTGAGCGCAAGAAGCCCAGCGCTTCCGTCATGGTGAACCTGTATCAAGGCAGATCGCTGGATAAAGGGCAGGTTGAGTCAATCATTCATTTAGTTGCGTCCAGTGTGCCGCAGCTTGATGCTGACCAAGTAACGGTCGTCGATCAAAAAGGGCAACTGTTAAACAGCAATAGCTCATCAGCAGCGGGGAATTTGACCTCCAAGCAATTTGAATACAAGAAAAATATCGAAGAGCATCTGATGGGGCGCATTCAAAATATTTTGTCGCCATTGGTGGGGGGCGAGGGAATGCGCGTGCAAGTTTCAGCGGATGTGGATTTTACCGAAACTGACAGAACCCAAGAAATGTTCAATCCAGATTTGCCGGCTTTAAGGAGCGAGCAAGTATCGGAAGAGAAAAGTTCATTGTCCGCTACTCAAGGGGTTCCCGGCGCGTTATCAAATCAGCCTACGCCTGCGGGTGTCGCCCCGCAGACAACCCCCACAACAGCGGGAGCGCCAGGTTCGACTGCCCCGAACGATCCGGCGGCGGCAGGTTCGACTCCGTCCGGTTCGGCATCAAAAAATGCAACCAGAAACTACGAGTTGGATAAAACCATTACCCATACCCGTTTAGCCACAGGCGGCTTGCGCCGATTGTCTGTGGCTGTCGTTGTCGATGACCGCCGCATATCCCAGAGCGATGGCACGGTTAAAGCGCAGTCTTATTCCCAGGAAGATATTAATCGCTTTAGCGATCTGGTAAAACAGGCGGTAGGTTTTGACAGCAGTCGAGGCGATCAGGTTACGGTCACTAATGTCGCCTTTAAAATAGACGAACTTATTGAGGCGTTGCCGGAAATACCCGTTTGGGAACAAGGCTGGTTTCTTGATGCGATGAAACAAGTTGCCGCCGCGTTGGCCGTATTGTTCCTGTTTTTTGGTGTATTGCGGCCCACGATGCGCAGTCTGGTCGGCCGGGATATGGAAGAGAAAAAAGCCTTGGCTTTGGCCGAGGCGGAAAAAAAGGCGGCCTCTATCGGGGGAACTGTCCGTTTTGATGAGCATGGCCTGCCTATCGCCGTACCGGTCGGTCAACAAAGTGTAAATTTGAAGATGCCCGAAGAAATGCAGGATCTATTGCTTTTGGACGTACCTCAGAGTTATGAGCATCGCCTGGAATATGTGAAGCGATTGGTTGACGACGATTCAAAAGTAGTTGCGCAAGTTATTAAGTCGTGGGTTAAAAAAGATGGCTAATAAGACAGAACTGAAAAAAGATTTAACCCAAGTTGACCGCGCCGCAGTGTTGTTGCTGGCGCTGGGCATGGACAGGGCGGCGCTGGTTCTAAAGCACATGACGCCCAGGGAAGTGCAGATTTTAGGTATCACGATGGCAAGCGTCGGTGAGATTTCCATAGAGATGATGGACGAGGTGGTTGAAGAGTTTATTGTCGCAGTTAAGAACCAGACGGCTCTGGGCATGGATACCGATGAGTATATCCGAACCGTATTGATCAGCGCTTTGGGCGCAGATAAAGCGAACAGTATCCTTGACCGGATTTTGCAAGGCGGAAACACGAAGGGTATCGAACAGTTGAAGTGGATGGATACCCGGTCGATTGCAGATATGATTCGTTTAGAGCATCCGCAGATTGTCGCGACGATTATGTCCTTGATGGAAAGTGAGCAGGCGGCGGATGTGATGATGTACCTGCCCGAAAGCATGCGCGCTGACTTGATGATGAGAATTGCAACGATGAAGGGCGTGCAGCCATCCGCTCTGCGTGAGTTGGATCAAATTATGGAAAAACAACTAACCGGCTCTGATAATGTTAAATCGACCAATATTGGCGGTGTTGATGCGGTGGCTAATATTTTAAACTTTTTGGATGGCGGTGCCGCCGATCTGGTGATGTCGGGAATTGCCGAGCACAGGTCTGAATTGGCTCAGGAAATTCAGGAGAAGATGTTTACCTTTGAAGACCTCACTTCTATTGATGAAAGAGGCATGCAAACATTACTGCGCGAGGTTTCAACCGGGCAGTTGTTATTGGCGTTGCGCGGCGTGGGTAGCGAGCTTAAAGAGAAAATATTCAGTAATATGTCCAAACGTGCGGCGGAGATGCTGCGCGACGACCTGGAAGCGTCGCCGCCTGCCAAGTTGAGTGAGGTGGAATTGGCGCAGAAAGACATATTGGCCATTGCTAAAAAACTGGCGGATGCGGGTGAGATACAAATGGGCGTAGGCGGCGATGAGCTTATCTAAGACGCCAAGGTTTACGGCATCGGAGCTTGCGGCCTTAGAGTTATGGAGTATGCCGGATGTTTCCGGCAGGGTAGAGGAAGATTTTGCCGGATCGGAAGTGGTGGAGCTTGAGGAGCAGGAACCGACGCCGATTTTAACGGTCGATGAAATCGAGGCCATGCAGAAGCAGGCCTATGACGAAGCATTTGCGCAAGGCAAAATGCATGGTTTTCAGCAAGGTTTTGATGAAGGGTCCAAAAAAGGTTACGAAGATAATTTGCATTTGCTGCAAACGCAGGCGGCGACGCTGGTCAGACTGTTGGAATCCTTAAGCGAACCGTTTAAACGCCTGGATGAAGAAGTTGAAAAAGAGCTTGTTAAGCTGGTTATAGCTATCGCTACGCAAATAATACGCCGGGAGCTCAAGATGGATCCAGGGCAAATTATTGCCGTTGTCCGGGAAACGATCAATGTTTTACCGTTGGGCTCGCAAAAAATCAGTTTGAAATTACACCCGGAAGACGCCGAGTTAGTGCGTTCCGCTCTCGCGCTTGATGAGATGTCTTCAAGTTGGACTATGGTTGAAGATCCGCTAATTACCCGTGGCGGCTGCGAAGTCGATACCGAGATTTCACATGTTGATGCGACGGTAGAACACCGATTGACGGCTGTCATTGCAAACCTGCTGGGCGGTGAGCGGGCGCAGGATCTGGCGGCTGGAGGTCTCGCGGAAGGCTCTTCGGCAATAGGGAGTAAGCCGGGAGGCGGGGCGTTAGACGCGAGTGTTGTAAACGAGGCAGGAGCAGTTGCCGAGGATGAAGACTCGTGATTCCTGATGCAGACCGGTCGCGGATCTGGCTTGATAAGCTAAAACCTTATTCCGAAAGGCTGGCCGAAGTGCCCGAGCTTGTTGTTGAAGGCAAGCTTTCCCGTATGGTGGGGTTGACGCTCGAAGCTGTGGGTTGCCGGGCGGCTATCGGTTCCCGTTGCCGAATCGAGACCAAAAATGGCAGGCTGATTGAGGCCGAAGTAGTGGGCTTTTCCGACGCACGGGTTTTTATGATGCCGACTGCGGAAGTTCATGGCCTTGAGCCGGATTGCCGGGTTATCCCGTTGGGGAAAAACAGTTCGGCCAAGGTGGGGTTCGGTTTGTTGGGGCGTGTGCTGGATGGTGCAGGAAATGCGATTGATGATAAAGGTCCGCTTAAAACCGATGCACTGATTTCACTCAATGGGGTGCCGATCAATCCGTTGTCGAGAAGACCGATACGCGAACCGCTCGATGTCGGTGTTAGGGCGATAAATTCAATACTCAGCGTGGGCCGCGGGCAGCGTATGGGCTTGTTTGCAGGTACCGGCGTGGGTAAGAGTGTACTGTTAGGCATGATGACCAAGTTTACCAAGGCCGACATTGTCGTGGTTGGCCTGATTGGTGAGCGGGGACGAGAAGTTAACGAGTTCGTGCTGAAGACCTTGGGCGAAGAAGGGCTCAAAAGGGCGGTGGTCGTCGTTTCGCCGGCGGATTGCCCGCCTTTGATGCGTGTTCATGCGGCGTTATTGTCAACCAGCATTGCCGAGTATTTTCGCGACCAAGGCCTCGATGTGCTGTTGTTGATGGACTCATTAACGCGCTTTGCCCAAGCGCATCGTGAAATTGCGCTGGCGATCGACGAGCCGCCGGCTACCAAGGGCTATCCGCCTTCGGTTTTCGCAAAATTACCGCATTTGGTGGAGCGTGCCGGTAATGCCGATCATGGCGGCGGCTCTATCACCGCCTTCTATACCGTCCTGGCCGAGGGCGATGACACCAATGACCCTATTGCCGATGCTGCCCGAGGAGTGTTGGATGGGCACATCATATTGTCCAGAAACTTGGCCGACTCAGGGCATTTTCCCGCCATTGATATAGAAGGGTCTATCAGTCGGGTTATGCCGGATGTTGTTGATCCAGGGCATATGCAAATGGCGAAGGAATTAAGGCGGCTGTATTCACTTTATCAGCAAAACCGCGACTTGATCAGCGTCGGCGCCTACCAGCCAGGATCGGACCCTCGAATTGACAAGGCTATTGAGAAAAATCCGGCAATTTTGGAATTTTTGCAACAAAGTATGGATGACTCAGTCGATATCAATCAGAGCTTGCAGGAATTGGCGTTACTATTGGGTGTAAACCGGCCTGGCTGATGCGCTCTTCGAGATAACAAAGGATATAAGTGAAAAAATCGCAGCGTATTAAAACGATTGTGGACATTAAAGCGACGCAGGAAAAAAACGCTTTGGAAGTGTTGGGTGCGGTTCAGAGAAAGCTCCTGACCATGCAAGCTCAAGTTCAAGGGTTGAGAAACTATCGGCAGGAATATCAGGATAGATTCGATCAGATGGGCGTTAAAGGCGTCAATGTTGCTCAGCTCCTGGAGTTTAGGTCGTTTATTGAGAAGCTGGATAAAGCAATAATGGGCCAGGAACAAGTGCTGATTTCAATTGAGGCTGAAGTAATGGCCAAAAGAAAAATTTGGGAAGAGTTACATCATAAAACCCAAAGTCTGCAAAAGGTTTGTGACTCGGCCTTGGTGGTAGAAATGAAACAGGAAGCAAAACGGGAGCAGCAAGAGCAGGATGAGCGGGCGTCCAGGATTGGTCGGAATAATTCAAATGGCACGGGAAATGCTTAATTAGTATACGCAGAATCTCAGGAGAATTGATTATGAATATTGAAAGTGCAAATCTATCATCTTTGCCGCCAAGCATCGCTCCAGTTGCAGGCATCGGTGTTGTTGAAGGCATGTCGCAGCCTTTGCCTGATGGTGTTGTTTCTGAAGGTTTCTCCGGCGCATTAGTAGCGCAACTCGAACTGTTAAATAAGATAAAAACCGGGGATACAGCGCTTCTACAAACACCGGATCCCGCTGTCAACAGTTTGCCGGTCGTTACCGAATTATCTGTAGGCAGCAGTGATGTGCAAGATTTTGCCGCTTTGTTGGGCAATGATTTGCCGCCGACTTATAAAACAAAAGACGATGCCGATCATGAGGCTGCATTGGGTGCGGTAACTGACGTATTAAAATATATTACTCTGGGTACCACGGCTGGAGAAAAGGCGGCTGAGGCTGAGAAAAATATAAAAGATGTCATTGCAATGGCTACTCCGGTCCAACAAAACATTGAGGGTACAAATGCTGCGGTTGTTCCGGTCCTGGAAAACAAGACATATGCAGTTGCAGTTTCAGAGGCTGTCCCCGCTCAGCAAAACATGACAGTTGCCGAGGCTGTCCCCGCTCAGCAAAACATGACAGTTGCCGAGGCTGTCCCCGCTCAGCAAAACATGACAGCTGCCGAGACTGTCCCCACTCAGCAAAACATGGTAGCTGCCGAGGCTGAGCAAGGCATAAAAAATATTGTTGGCATGGGTGTTCCTGAGCGAACCGATTTGAAACAGGTAAATGATAAGCCAAGTAGAGCGCAGATTGGCGAAGAGGCTCAAACGGCAGAGGAGGGCGATGATCACGTAGCTGAAGGCTTGGTGGCGGACGTTATTCCTCATCCAATCATAATGTCGGCTGAGCAAGGAAAATCGGTCAGTAATTTGACGCCTGCGGATGTAATTGATGAGGTTAGCGGCAATGGATTGCTGTCGTATATCAAGTCATCGATTGTTGGGAGCGCTAAATCGGATCAGTCTGCGAAGGTAGTCGACGATACTTTGCAAGGCGAAGCGGTTTTTCGGCAGCCGGTTCAGGAGAAACCGGGCTTTAATTTAAAATATGCTGAGGATATCGGCAAAGGGGAAAATGTTAAGGGGCGGCTAGTGCCAACTTTAGCTGGAGAAAAAACTTTGCCTGGGGGGGCTGGCGACATAAGCCAACTTAATCGGCCGGTTATTGATCATAAAACCGAGGTTCCGGCAATGACCAAACCGCTATCGCATCCGGAATGGAATAAGGATTTGGGGGAGCGGATTGTGTGGATGAACAACAGAGCGATACCTGCGGCAGAGATTAGGTTAAATCCACAACATCTTGGTCCCATATCGGTTCGTGTTGATGTTGCCGACGATCAGGCGACAGTCGTGTTTACTGCGCAACATGCGGCGGTAAGAGAAGTTCTTGAGGCTTCCATTCCCAAACTGCGGGAAATGATGAGCGCCCAGCAGATCAATCTGGTAGATGTAAATGTTTATCAAGGGGGGCATTCCTCAGATTCGGGGCGTTCACAAGCACAAAACTTTGCTCAAGGCTTTGCTGATAGCCAGAGACAAGGTGGCGCGGGTGCGGCTGCCGATGGGGTTGATAATGTAGAGCAAGAAATTGAAAGTGGGCGTGCCGTAGTCAGCAAGGGCTTGTTGAGTATATATGCATAATGAAAAATAGGCTGGTAATTGTCGAGGCGGCTATGAAGCCGCCGTATTCGCGGCTTAAAATCGGCGGGCTATGCTGAGTTATTTGAATACCTTTCTTTCGCTTATAGTGTTGTTTCTCAATGCCGCACTTTCCAATAGCTAAAAAAACATCTATAATGCGCGGTTCTTAGGGGCTGTCTGCCCCTCCTTGCTTCACCACCTCTAAATAAAATAGAGGGGGAGGCTTAACCCGAAAGGAAAAATCATGCGACATTATGAAATTGTCTTTTTAGTTCATCCTGACCAGAGTTCTCAGGTTCCAGCGATGATTGAGCGTTATAAATCAACCATCGAAACCGCTTCCGGTAAAATCCATCGTTTGGAAGACTGGGGTCGTAGACACCTGGCTTACCCAATCAATAAAATTCATAAAGCGCATTATGTGCTGATGAATGTTGAGTGCGATCAAGCTACTTTGGAAGAGTTGGAAAGCGGATTCCGTTTCAATGACGCCATTTTGCGTAGCATGACTTTGTTGCAAAAATCGGCTATTACTGAGCCATCTATCATTGCGACCTCAACAGCCGAGGAAAATAAAGCGGCTGAATCAAGAGCAAAAGATGCGGCGGCTAGAGAAGCAGCGGCTGCTGCAGACAGCGATGACGAAATTGATTTGGATGACATCGACGAAGATTTTGACGCCGACGCACTCGCTTCTGAATAAAACCTTTAACACTTGGATTTACGAGAATTATTATGGCACGTAACATTAGACGCAAAAAATTCTGCCGGTTCAGTGCAGAAGGTGGAACAGAGATCGATTATAAAGATCTTGATTTATTAAGTGATTATATTACTGAAACCGGTAAGATTGTCCCGAGCCGCATTACAGGAACCAGCGCCAAATATCAACGGCAGTTAGGCGTTGCAATTAAACGCGCTCGTTTTATTGCACTGTTGCCTTTCTGCGACGCACACAAATAATACGCTGGATGATCGGTGGGCTTTTTAGCTGAGTACATTATGCGGGGGAGGATGCAAGCTATGGTAGTGGCTTGCACTCTGGTATTAGTGTCGCTGGTCATGCCTCCAGTGAGTATAGTAAGTTCAGCCTCTGTTGCTCTCGTTACCTTAAGGCGGGGAGCTATTGAAGGTTTAATTGTTTTAGCGTGTTCAACTGCGGCAGCGGGGATATTTGGCTTTTTTCTGTTGGGCAATTACCAATTTGTACTGTTGTACGGGATGGTGTTGTGGATTCCTGTCTGGTTGATTTCAATCGTTTTAAGAGAAGGGCGGTATTTATCCCTGGCGGTTGAAATTGCGGTATTGATTGGCGTTATGGGGGTTGTTGGTTTTTATCTCTATGATGCCGAGTCGGCAACGATGTGGAAGAATATACTTTCACAAATGGTGCCTCCGAATGCCCCTGTTGAAGATGTCCAGCATACCGTGGACGTGCTTTCCCATTACATGACAGGAATAGTTGCCGCTGCGGCAGTGTTTGGCTTGCTGTTCGGCTTGTTTCTGGGGCGGTGGTGGCAAGCTTTGCTCTATAATCCGGGTGGATTTAGGCAGGAATTTTTGTCATTAAATACGCATCCAAGGTTGGCAATAGGCAGTATTCTAGTGATAGTTGTTGCATCATTAAGTTCCGGTGTAATTTCTGAGGTGTCGTGGAATATCGCGATTTTGCTGTTTGTGTTGTACACATTCATCGGAACCGCAGTATTACATACCTTATTCGCTTCGATGAAAATGGGCCGATTTATAGTGCCGATGTTTTATGTGACATTATTTTTGATACCCCATGCGATGCTGCCGGTTGCTTTAGTTGGACTGGGCGATACGTGGATGAACTTGCGAAATAAAATTTCGAATCAATACACGTCTTAATGGCGTAAAAATAGCCGGATAAAATCCGATAATGAGGTAATAAAAGATGGAAGTTATTCTTCTTGAAAAGATAGCAAACTTGGGTAACCTGGGCGATAAAGTTGTCATTAAATCAGGTTACGGCAGAAACTATCTTCTCCCGTACGGTAAGGCCGTTGCCGCAACAGCTACTAAAATTGCTGAATTCGAAGCGCGTCGTGCAGAACTTGAAAAGGCGGCGGCTGAAAAGTTGAGCTCGGCTCAAAGCCGTGCAAATGCGCTGAGCAAGCTTCAGGTTGTCATTACTCACAAAGCCGGCGATGAAGGCAAGCTGTTCGGTTCGGTCGGCACGCAAAATATCGCTGACGCCATCACCGGCGCTGGCGTTTCGGTTGAAAAACATGAAATTCGCTTGCCTCAAGGCGTTATTCGTCAAATCGGCGAATATCAGATCGACATCATGTGCCATACCGATGTTATTGTAAAAATGCCTATTACAATTGCTGCTGAAGCATAATAGTTAAAGGCCCAAGGCTAAAAGACGAAAGGTTGTCGGGTGACTTGCAACCTTGAGTCTTTTTAACTATGCGAGCTTTTTATTCCTGCCTTTTTTACCTGTTAATCCCCTTCATAATAGTTCGCCTGGTCTGGCGAAGTATTAAAGCGCCCGCCTATCGACACAGATGGAGCGAGCGATTCGCCATTTATAATAAAAAACTTCCCGAGCATGTCATTTGGTTTCACGCGGTTTCTGTGGGTGAGGCTGAAGCGTTATTTCCGTTAGTTAAGCAGATACAGCAAAAGCACCCCGATGCAAAGGTGTTGATTACGACCACAACACCTACTGGATCGGCCCGTGTTAAATCTGTGATGCAAGACAGCGTGGAGCATGTCTACCTGCCTTATGACATACCCAGTGCAGTGAATCGGTTTATGCAGTGTTTTAAGCCGCTCATAGCCGTCATTATGGAAACCGAGATTTGGCCTAATATTTTTGCCTCCTGCGGCGAGCATAAAGTTCCTTTGTACATTATTAATGCCCGCTTATCGGAAAAATCGGCGTGCGGCTATCAAAAAATTCCAGCCCTGATTTCTCCAGCGTTAGCCCGCGTTAAGCTGATTGCGGCGCAAACTCAGGAAGACGCGACTAGGTTTATTGCTATTGGCGCAAAAACTGAAACGGTTAGAACGCTAGGGAACATAAAGTTTGATATTGAAGTTTCGAGTGACATTATTGCGCAGGGCCTGCAATTAAAGGCTGATTTGTTTAATGGTCGTTTTGTTTGGCTGATTGCCAGCACCCATAAAGATGAAGAGATAATATTTCTTGAAATCTATAAAAAAATAAAGCAGAAAATACCCGAATTGCTACTGGTTATTGCGCCGCGACATCCCGAGCGCTTTGTCGAGGTGAAAAAACTGTGTGAGCAGCATCAGCTGGCTGCGGCGATACGTACCTCCAACGAAGGCTGTGACCAGCATATCGATGTCTATCTTGCCGATACGATGGGTGAGTTAAAGATGCTTTATGCAGCCGCTGATGCGGCGTTTGTCGGCGGCAGCATGGCACCTGTTGGCGGGCACAATATTCTTGAGGCCGCAGCGGTTGGAACTCCGGTCTTGTTTGGTCCGTATATGGCGAATTTTAAAGAAATAGCTGAAGGGGTATTGCGTGCGGACGCGGCGATACAATGCCGGGATGAGAACGAAATAATTAGCGCGATTATTGCCTTGTATGCAGATTCCGCATGCAGACAGTCGTTGGCTGAGAAAGGCAAGGCGTTCGTTCGGCAGAATCAGGGCGCGATCACTAGAATTGTGGATATTCTTAATCAGGATATTTAAAATTAATGTATGGCCCTTATTTATTTGTATGCCGTGTCTGCTTCGCCTTATGTGCCATTCTCGGTCAATCTGTGCATGTGAGCTTGCTCACTTAAGATGAAAATAAAGCTTCATTGATAATAGAAGTCGATTTGGTTTATGAGGTGTTGCAATGCAGTATCAAGGCGATATGAAGGTCGTTTGAGTTCGCAGCCAACACGATTTATTTGCTTGGAGTGCTTGTAGGTAATGGCTCTGGTGCTGACTATTTCAAAGCAGGCCTGGAATACACTTTTATCGGGTAGGACGATATTGCATTCTGCGATGGGGGCAGGATAATGATTTTCAGCTTGATGAATATAGGACAGGCCTGTAACGCTAATGTCGGCTACATTAAAGTACTCGGCCTGATTTTTATACTGTATTTTAACGGGGATGTTGATGGGGACTTTTACCCTTCGAGCATTTCTTCGTTGCACCCATTCGATGCTTTGGGGAATACGGGCTTTAAAGTTGAATACGGCGTCTTCGCTATGTCCGCTTAAGTCACTTAATATAAAGCTAACGGCTATGCCTTCAAAATCGGCGGAGGCTACCAGAGTGGTTTGTGTGAGCAAATCCTTATTAAATCGTTCGTTTTGGAATCCGCCCAGAAAAATATGATCCTCTTCGATACAGGCAATGGTTGTTAAAAGTGTGCTTGCTGCAAATTTTCCAGGGACTTTAATAGATAACAAGATGTGTTTACTAAGCAGGTGGTTTAATTTTTTCCTGATCTCTTCCCGGTCGACAACGGTGTAATTATTGGTCTCATTGAGCGCAGTTGCCGGTTCAAAGATATTTTTATGGCGTGGCGTTGCGTGGTGGTTTGATTGAAATAATAGCATTAAATTTCTCCGGCCTCGGTCTGGTAAAGTGCAATGCCGTTATTCAGGCAAGAATTTAGCCATAATTAAAATAGATATGTTTTTCATGTGTTTATTTTATTGTCGGCTTGACGTGAGCGCTGTGAAAAACTTGCATGAGTAAGTGACGCGGCAATATTTAGCCTACTGGATACGCTAAATAAGGGGTAAGCGGCAAAGTGAGGTTGGACTTTTGACGAGTAACAACATAGCTCGTTCTGTTGTGCGATACCGATTTTTATAGCGTGAAAAAACCTCCCAATACCTTGCGGCAGGGAGGCGAAGTAAGCAGCTTATAATGAGAGCGATCTGCTTGCAGGTTCAACACTAGGAGGGAGGGCTGATCATTTTGCGCTTGGCAATTTTATGTTTTGGACGCTTATGATAATAAACGGTCATGCCGAAGTTATTTGTGTGCTATTGCTCAGAATTAGATATTTGGGGGGCGCGCAGGTTGTTGCGCCGTTTGAAGACGCATTAGTGACAGAATCGCCTGGGGTTACGTTATATGGCCTGTTCAATCTGGCACGCTGCGGGCGAGCATAGTGCAATCAAGCCTTTATTTTGAGGCTAACATTCTTTTTATACTTTTACTCTACCTGAAACATTGATGAGAGACGCTATACCATGAATGAAATAAAAAATAAGTCAGTTCAGTCTTTTATTGACGGGTTGGCCAGCAAAGCGCCTACTCCGGGTGGGGGTAGCGCCGCGGCGGTAATGGGCGCGCAGGCGGCCGCATTGATCAGCATGGTTTGTAATTTGACCATAGGAAAGCCTAAGTATGCTGAAGTCGAAGGTGAAATGCGGGTATTGCTGGAAAAATCGGAAGCGTTACGTGAGACGTTGACCGGCATGATTAAAGCCGATATTAATGTTTTTGATCGATTGATGGCGACATACGGTTTGCCGAAAGATTCCGATGAAGAAAAGGCGGCGCGTAGCGCGGCCATTCAGGCCGTATTAAAGGAAGCTACTGTCGTGCCTTTGGAATGCGCACGAGCTTGTGCCGAAACGATTGCATTGAGCCGAATCGCCGCAGAAAAAGGTAATCTAGGCGTGATCAGTGATGCGGGCGTTGCCGTCATGGCAGGTTATGGCGCATTGAAAAGCGCGGCGTTAAATGTTTATATCAATGCGGGCAGTCTCAAAGACAGGGGCTTTGCCGATGAGAAATTAGCCGAGCTGGAAGCTATTTTGAACGGTGTTGACGTTGCGGTAGAAGAAATCTATCAAATCGTTAAAACCAAGCTGTAAGTATTAAAGATTGTTTTGATAAATTGACATATATGATGAAAAAAATGTTGACGATATTGGGAAGTGTCGTTATCATAGACAACTCTTCAGGAGTGGTTGGAAAGTTTTAACAAGCCATTAAAAGGAGATTGTCGGGGTATAGCGCAGTTTGGTAGCGCGCCTGCTTTGGGAGCAGGATGTCGGGAGTTCGAATCTCTCTACCCCGACCAATTTAGCGCTTGTAGCTCAACCGGATAGAGCACCGGCCTTCTAAGCCGGGGGTCGCAGGTTCGAGTCCTGCCAAGCGCACCATTCGTAGAAAATCCCATATTATGGTGAGCGTAGCTCAGTTGGTAGAGTCCCGGATTGTGATTCCGGTTGTCGCGGGTTCGAGCCCCGTCGTTCACCCCATTGAAATACATACTCTGATGTCGTTTGTATAGCGCTTGATTCGCTTCTACTGACAATCAATCTTTTAATTCTGGCATCATATATGATTATCGATAGCCGGATGTCCTCTCGTTTATCCATTTTCGTATCTTCGACGTTTTTCAGTTTCAAAATGATGAAACCTAAACGGGTTTTTATTGCGCCGGGTTCAAGAGGGGTATTCATCAGTGGTTGCCACTTACTTTTAAATCCACTTGACCTACTAAAACAGTTTGCGTTTATTTCCCCCGGTAGTGCTGTGTCGCACTGACGTTGACGAGTGAACAAAAGGCGGCCGATAGCCTCTGTCCAATTCAATCGTTATATCGCCGGACAGCCAACGTTTTCTGGTGTCGCACTAGCGACGGTGGCACAATAATGTTTTGGTTATCAAGAAATAGCGGCTGCAACGATGCAAATTACTCCTGCAAACCTTTCAGATATTCCGGCGCTTTGCGAGTTGCTGGAGCTCCTGTTTACCCAAGAAGCGGACTTCAAGCCGGATCGGGATGCACAAAGCCGCGGCTTGTCTCGCATCATTGGCAATCCGGAAGTCGGGCTTATCGTCGTCATCCGTCAAGGCGGCCGGGTTGTGGGCATGGCTAACCTTCTCTATACGGTGTCGACTGCGCTCGGCGATCGCGTTGCGCTATTGGAAGACATGGTGGTTTCTCCCAACGCTCGCGGTTCCGGCATAGGCTCCCGGCTTCTGGAGCACGCCATTCAACTTGCGCGCTTGAACGGGTGTAAACGCATTACCTTGCTGACAGACCGCGATAATGAGGCGGCACAACGCTTTTATCAAAGGCGCGGCTTCGGTTTGTCGGCCATGATTCCTCTGCGTCTTTCACTCAGCGAATAGATCGCAAGGTATATTGTTGCGATAGTGGATTAAAAATCCTCCCAATCGTCACTACCGGCAAGCTGTAGCTGCGGCCTCTGGCTTGCCGGTGAAGTTCTGCCGGCAGCTGTTCCGGCGGGTGCGGTTTCTTTTCGCGGCTGGACTGAACTAAAGGAACTGTCCAATGTCCAGGAAGAGACGTTGCCGGAAATGTCAGGTAATCGCTCTATGTATCGCTCTACCCCGGCAACGGCTTCGTGTGTTGCTCTATCTCCTGCATCCATGCCGTCGCGCGGAATCCGTGTTGTCGAGCGTGAGTTGCCGCCCAATTTGAAGTGCTCCACCGTAAGCGCCAGGTTTTGCGTTTGCTTTTCCAGCGATTCAGCCGCCGCTGCGGCTTGCTCCACTAGGGCGGCATTTTGCTGGGTCACGTCGTCCATTTGGGTAATGGCCTGATTCACCTGTTCGATGCCGGAGGTTTGTTCGATAGAAGCCGTGCTGATGTCGGACATGATGACGGTAACTTCACGGATAGCCGTCACGATTTTTCCCATGGTTAAGCCGGCTTGGCCGACCAGTTTACTGCCGTCTTCAACCTTTTCCACCGAATCGCTAATCAGATTCTTAATTTCTCCAGCTGCGACTGCGGCGCGTTGCGCCAGATTGCGTACTTCACTGGCGACAACGGCAAAGCCGCGCCCTTGTTCGCCGGCACGGGCCGCTTCTACGGCGGCGTTCAGCGCGAGGATGTTGGTCTGGAAGGCAATGCCGTCTATCACCGAAATGATGTCCACTATTTTGCGCGATGCCTCGTTAATGCCTTCCATTGTGGTCACGACTTCATTAACCACTTCAAGCCCTTTGCCGGCGATGTCCGAGGCGCCGGCGGCAAGCTCGTTGGCATGTCTGGCGTTTTCGCTGTTTTGCTGCACGGTGGAGGTCAGCTGCTCCATGCTGGCGGCGGTTTGTTCCAGGCTGGCGGCCTGCTGTTCTGTGCGGTGCGACAGGTCATTATTGCCTGAAGCAATTTCCTTAGCCGCTGTACTAATGGTATCGGAAGCTTCCTTGATTTGATTGACAATCTCTTTCAGTTTTTCCACGGTGAAATTGGAGTTATCTTTAAGTTGACCGAAGATGCCGGCATAGTCGCTGGTGATGGTTTCGGTCAGATCGCCATGAGATAGGGCGGCAAGGATGCGCACCACTTCATTCAGGCCGGTAAAACTGATCTCCATCAGCTCATTAACGCCCTGCGCCAATTGCAGAAAGAAGCCCTCTTTATCTTCTTCGTTAATGCGTTGGTTGAAATCGCCCGATACAGCGGCGCTGACCACTTTGGCGACTTCCTGCTCGATAGCCACTTCAGCGGTGCGATCTTTCCATTCCACGACGACGCCGATTCTTTCGCCGCGGTCATTGTTGATGGGGTTCGCAACCAGATAGAAAGTATGCCCTGCAATGGTAATCTCGCTTCGAAAAGTCGAGTCCAATTGCGCAAGTAATGCTTTCTGATGCGCCGGATTTTTGTGGAAGGAGTCGATGCTTGCCCCCATCAGTTTGGCTGAATCAAAATGCGGAATGGACTTGCGGATGTCGGCTTCCGCCAGCCGCATCATATTATGTACCGCCGGGTTCATGTAGATGATAGTGTGCTCATTGTCGGCTACGATCACGTTTGAACTGATGCTGTCCAAGGCGGTCTTGATGCGCAGAGCTTCGTCGCGTTCTTTGCGGTCCGCAGTCATGCGTTCAAGCAATTGTTGTTGCATGTTTTTCATGGTTGCCAGCAAGCTGCCGCTATCGCCCCGTTTAATCGCGATGGCGTTATCCAGTTTTCCGGCGGCGATGTTTCTGGCTAAATCCGCAACGTCACCGGGCTCGCCGCCCAACTGACGGATAATGCCGCGGCTGATCAGTACCGTCAGCGCGATGGCCGCCGCAATGCTGAAAGCGAAAATGGCGGCCAGGACGGTGCCGTACCAGAGGATGGTGTCTCGCGCCCGCATCTCATCCTTTGCATTGCGTGCAGTCGTAAGCCGCACCACTTCATCGATAGCGGCGCGATGCTCTTCATAAGCGTGGCGCATGTTTTGGAGGCTGGCCAGCGATCCGTTAAGGTCTCCAGCCTGAATGGCCGGTAGAAAACCCTGCCCGGCCTCATTATAAAAGGCTTGCGCTGCTTGGTAGGAGCCTTGCAGTAATGGAGTCTGGACTTCCTGTTCCAAAGATTGGCCTAACCAATAGCTATGACGGGACTCGTATTCCGTTTTTAGCGTTTGAAAGCGCGTCACCAAAGCACTGATTTCGGCAGGGTCGTTGGTTTGGCTCAGTTGCAGTGCGACCAGATAGGATTCGATGATGTATTCAGGCGGCGGCAGGACATCGGCAATAATATCCTTGCCCTGGACAATACGTTGATAAATCGGACCATTAACATTAAGCGTATTCATGGCCTTGAATGTTGCGAAACCGAACAGCAAAAAACCGAAGACCAAGGTGATCAAAATTACCGCAAAACGTATTTTGATGGTTAACTGCCCAGAATTTTTTATGTTATTTCGCATGACGGTTTCCTGTTTTCATGATGATTAGGCGTACTAAGTAGTAAACATTTCAATCAGATCCATGCCCTGGTGGGACATGATTTAGCGGCCTTAACGATTTGATTGGTCTTTAGGACTCATTATCAGCGGCAAAATGTGCGGCGGGTTTGGCGATTTATCTTTCTATTCCTCAGAGCCGTAACATTTGGGATAATCGATGCACACATTACAAGACGGCGCCCGGCACAGATACAGGCCTTCCGCTTCGCAAAGCTGTTTGTACAGGAACTTTTTCCATTTCATGTCCTTGTCGTTTTTTGCGGCCAATTCCGGGAAGTTGCGTTGCAACATGGCGCTCAATTGCGAGCGCGACCAGAGGCCTAAATCCTGCCACAGGTGATCGCTGCCCAGGCAACCGGCCACGATTATGCCTATGATCCAGTCCGTTTCGACAATATCGGCGTTACTGAATTGTTTTAACAGCGTAACCAGATCATCTCTTTCCAGCATCCGGCTAAAGTCCAGCTTGCTGCCCGACGGCGCTTGTTCAGGAAGGTTGCGACCCGGAAAAAAATGTTCTGTTAACGCATGAAACTGCTCGCACTCCAACCCCAGATAGTCGGGTAAAACGCCTTGTCCTCCGCACCAGCTGGCGACCATGCAGGCCAGCCATTCGTGATTAGGATTAACCGTGGATCTGGATTTTAACTGGGAATAAATCCGTTCCCGGTCATCCTGGAGCTGGAGCGCGGCAGACATGATTAATATTCGACCAGAATATCTTCATCCCTGACTATCATCTGGCAAGCCAGACGCCAGGGCGAAGGTAAATCGTCAATAATCATTTGTTCCATTTCTTCTTTGCTGATTTTGCCGTTAGCTTGCAATACTGATTTCTCTTTTTCAGTTAAAGGGCCGCCCATACGTTGGTGTTTGTTATCGATACTGCTGACTTTCACCACACAGGTGCCGCATTCGCCGTCCTCGCATTCATAATTGATCGGGATTTTGTTTTCCCTCGCCAGTTTCAACAATGTCTCTGTGTGGCTGCCTGCAACGGCATAGACGGTTTTGTCCCGGTATTCGGGGTTTGAAAAAGTAATTAAAGCCATGATTTACTCCTTATAAGTGTGATGTGCTGTTGCCTGGTTCTGTTTTAGAACCCCGGCGTTCGTTCTTAATACCTGAATCCCCGAGCAAAAGCGTCGTAGCCATTTTGTAGGAGCGGGCTATGTCCACGATCGGTGGCAGCTGTGCGGGCATGGCCCGCTCCTACGGCAGTGTGACGCAAAAGCATGGGTATGAGGTCGCGTGTTTTTAAACCGGCTTGACCCTGATGGTTCCGCCCAGCACCTGAGCCTGACAAGCCAATCGGTTATGTTTACCGGCCATGTTTTCACGCAGGACTTTATCTTCGAGCACAGACGGCTCGGTCAGATTGTTCCAGCCTTCCGTGACTTTCATGATGCAGGTACCGCAGTCGCCTTCACGGCAGCCGTAAGTAATGCCTGAACCGACCTTTTCGGAAATTTCGATAATCCGCGTACCGGCGGGTGCCGAAACGGTAACGTTAATGTCTTCAAAGGTAATTGACGCTTTCGCCATTGTGACTCTCCTGATGTGTTATAAAAAATACGGTTACTTACTTAAGCCCGGACAAGCAACAGTTAAGCCGTTCGTGGTGAGCTTGTCGAACCATGAACGGCTTAACCGTCCACCCTTCGACAGGCTCAGGGCGAACGGTTAAGACTAATAACTTGTCCCGCCTAGTGAGAAGCAAAAAAAACTAAGCAAGATCGGCCATATCGATCACTTTGGGTTGCCTTAAACCCATCAGATCCTGAGCCATGTCATGCCCGAATTCACGACAGATTTGGATTTCTTCTTCGGTCGGAATTAACTTAATGCGTATCCCCGGAATGGGCACACGCAACTTGAGACCGCGCAAGCGGTCCTCAACCATTTTCACGCCTTCTCCGGTCCAGCCGTATGAGCCGAAAACGCCGCCCAGCTTCGATTTGAGATTGATCACAGCCAGAGAAGACAATAAATCCCACACCGGTTTAACCGCATCGCCGTTGATGGTCGGCGTACCGAACAGGATGCCGTCCGCGCCTTCGATCAAATCGACAAACGGCGTTATTTCGCTGCCTTCCAGGTCGTACAGGGAGACGCGCACATGTTCCACGGCCATTGCGCCTTCATAAATGGCTTCGGCCATGCGCCGCGTGTTGCCGTAGGAGCTGATATAAAAGATCAGCAGGGTTTTTTCGCCGGCGCTGATTTCGCTTTGCAAGGCCGGGCTCGATAATTCACGATAGCGCTGCACATAGCGTTGCGGCTGATCACGCAATAGGGGGCCGTGCGCAGGCAGGATTTTATTCAGCGGTAGCGGCTCAATCAGAATCAGAGCCCGGTTTACATACTCTTTAAACGGACGCATGATGTGGGCGTAGTAATATTCGAACGAGAAGCGGAAATCCCCGACTTCATCGTTGAACAATCGCGTATCGCAAAAATGACAGCCGAACACATCGCCGGAAAATAATGTTTTTTCTTCCACTAAATAAGCGCATTGGGTATCCGGCCAATGCAAATAAGGGGTGTGAAAAAACGTTAAAGTACGGTCACCCAACGACACCTTGTCGCCGGTCATTACCGGCGTAAAATCAAATGCATCCTGTTTTAACAGGGCTTTGAGCATGGATTGCGCTTTCTGGGAAATGTAAAGCTGGGCTTGCGGCGCGCGGCGCATCAGCTCGGGCAATGCGCCGGTATGATCGGGCTCCAGATGATTCAGGACGATGACCTTGATTTCGTCATAGCGTGCTACCGATTCCAAACGGGCGAAAAAATCACCGGCAAAATTTTCTTTGACCGTATCGATGATTGCAACGCCGGCATCGCCCCTGACGACATAGGCGTTATAACTGGTTCCGTTGGCGGTTTTTAAAATGATGTCGAAAGTGCGTAGCGTGGGGTCGAGCGCGCCGATCCAATGAACGCGCTCTGAAAGCCGGACTGCCTGGGCGACGCCGTCAACAGTTAAGACCGGAGGTTTACTCATGACCGCAGCTTGCTTGTGCAAGCGGGCGAGGGCAGCTTTCCAGATCCTGATCGGACTCGGCTGCTTTTAAGCCGATCCAGCTATCTACCGCCTGTTGATCGAAGCCCGCCATCAAACTGTTACCGACTTGCATTAACGGGCGGCGTATTAACAGCGGATTTTCCAGCATCAGCGTCAGGGCTTGTTGCTCTGTCAGCTTACCGGGATCAATCTCGCCCTGTTTGATCGCCGGTGCGCTGACATTGAACCAGTCCCGTACCGCCAGCTCACCGAAGAAAGCACGCAAACGCTCTGCTTGCCAGGGTTCGGTCAACAGATTTAAAGCCACGACCTGATGACCCGCTTCGGCTAACAATTTCTTTTGCCGGGTGTTGTTAATACAACCGGGCTTTTCATAGAAATAGACGGTAGCCATCGGATACACCGTGAGTTAATGGGATTGCAGCTCGGCCATGGCTTCGGCCATTTTTTCCGGCGGAATGCCCGTTAAAGAACCGGGCGGGTTAATCGCCAAGCCAAGCGAATCCAGAATCGCGCCCTCGATCGGGCAAATGCTGGCGCATTGGAAGACGGGGAAGTCACCCTCGCATTCGGTGCATTTTTTGCTGTCGACCAAAAAATGCGGCTTGGCTTCGTAAATGGCGTTGCTTGGACAAACCGGCTCGCATGCAAAACAATTTACACAGGATTCAATAATTTTTACTGCCATGGCAGGCTCCTAAGGAATGGTAATCAAACATCGGAAGACGACCGGCCAATCCGATACTTTGACTTAAGCAGTGTAAAGCCCTCTCCAGAGGGAGAGGGTTGGGTGAGGGGAAATCAACTCAGGAAAAAGTCTATTTTTATCCCTCATCCCAGCCTTCTCGGCAACCGCTCCTGCGTTGCTCTACTGCCTATATCCATATAGGCATCCCTGAGGGAGAAGAGGCGTATGTTCTAAAGTTAATCGGGTCGACAAGGCGGGACGGGGGTTGCAACCCCGTCCCTAACGTTTCTACGATTTTCGAGCTATTTAACTAACCTCAAATGTTTCGGCCGGGGCAACATGCCCCGGCCGGCTTTGCGACATTAACCTACGCACTGGCTCTAACTGAGTCTTGGGCCTCATCCAACTTACCCGCAGCCGCCATCTCCTTGTAAACCGCCATCACGGCTTCTTCGATGGGCTCCATCGCATGCTCGCCGTTCGGTTGAATACCGGCGGCTTCCAGCTGCTCCCAAGGCTCATAACCGACTTTCGAGCACAGCACCGCTTCGCATCCGGCCAAAGCCCGGATAGTCACTTGCAACGTGCTCTCGCCATCGCCGCAGGTGGTATCGCCGCCGCAATACTGGTCGGCTTTGCGGTGACTGATAAAACGCACGCCGTCCGGCGAAGCTTCATAAATCAGGAATTCCTTGGCATGGCCGAAGTGCATGTTAATCACGCCCTGGCCGCTGGTGGCGACCGCCATCAATACCGGACGCGTGGTCAGCTTGGGTTCCTGTTTATGCTGCTGCGCCTTTTCGGCTTTTTCCAACCGCTTGCTGTCCATTTCAGCCTGTATGGCCTGATGAATCACCTTGCGTTTTTCCATCGCCGCCTGATAATCGATTTCCATGTCCTCGATCTTGTCCAGCGTAAACTCGTCGCCCCGATCTTCGCCCAGCATGCCCACCGCATCGGCGCGGCATTGGCGGCAATGGCGCATCATATTCATATCGCCGGAACAACTGTCTTGCAGGTCTTGCAGCTCATCGGGGGTAGGGCCGCGTTGCCCCATCACGCCGTAGAAAGTGCCGTGCTCGGCTTCGGCGATCAGCGGCATCACGTTGTGCAAAAACGCGCCTTTGGATTTAACAACCTTGCTGACTTCGGCCAAATGCTGGTCGTTCACGCCGGGAATCATCACCGAATTGACCTTGACCAAAATGCCTTTCGCAATCAGCATTTCCAGGCCTTTTTGCTGTTGTTCGATCAGGATTTTCGCGGCTTTTACGCCTTTAATGCGCTTGTTTTTCCAGTAAATCCACGGATAGATTTTCGCGCCGATTTCAGGATCGACGCAGTTAATCGTGATCGTGACATGATCGATATTGTGCTTGGACAATTCTTCCACTGCGTCGGGCAGCGCCAGGCCGTTCGTCGATACGCACAATTTAATATCCGGCGCTTCCTCGCTTAAACGGCGGAAGGTTTCGAAGGTGCGTTCGGGATTGGCTAACGGATCGCCGGGGCCGGCAATGCCCAGCACCGTCATTTGCGGAATATTGGCCGCCACCGCCATAGTCTTTTTAACCGCCTGATCCGGCGTCAGTAATTCGGAAACCACGCCGGGACGCGATTCATTGGCGCAATCGTATTTACGGTTACAGTAATGGCACTGGATATTGCAAGCCGGAGCGACCGCGACATGCATTCGGGCGAAATAGTGGTGGGCGTCTTCCGAATAGCACGGATGATTCTGTACCTTCTCCCGTATCGAATCAGGCAATGAATCCATTTGATTGTCGGTTGTACCGCATGAACTGGCTGAACAGCCGCCTTTAGCCGCAGGGGCGTCGTTTAATACTGGTAATTGCATCGGATTGGCCTCGTAAGTTGCGTTTACTAAAAAGCAAATGCACAGGTCGTGCCAACGATAGTATTGTGCTTTATGTTGTTGATTTATATATTTTTTGTGTTTTAGGAATGAGCGGGGTTGTTGTAAATGCAACAGTCATTTTTTTAGGTGTTGTAATGAATGGCACAAAGCAAACGTTTCACAGATACTCCTTGCATACCTATCGGATACCTGTTTAGAATGAAAGCGATTCATTAATCACCCGAGCGAGGCTCAATATGGCTAAAGAAGTACAAATGTCGATTAAGATGGAGCAGGATTTGCGCGACCGGTTTATGGCCGTGGCGGCAGAACGCCATCGACCTGCCGCTCAGATCATTCGTGATCTAATGCGCCTTTACATCGCAGACAGCGAAACCCCCAACGCATTGACTGCCGACACGATCCGCAAGGCCCGCAAAGGTGAAGAAGTGTTCAACGCTTCCAGTCCCTCTGACCTATTCAAACAATTAGGCATCTGATGCGTTCGGCGAGCTATACCGGTCAGTTTAAGCGTGACGTGAAGTTAGCCGAGAAGCGTGGTAAGGATATGGACAAATTGCGTTATGTTATCGGTCTGCTGCTGGCTGACCAAGCTCTCCCGCGTGAGTTTGCCGATCACCCATTGAAAGGAGAATGGAAGCCAAGCCGCGACCTTCATATTGAACCCGATTGGATCTTGATTTATTGCGTGGATGGTGAAGCAGTTCGCTTCGAGCGTACCGGCACACACTCCGATCTTTTTGGTCAATGACCGAGCGTAGGCTATCGTCGCAGTTTTGCATCATTGTTGAGCACGCCTGTTAGCGGGAACGTCTTTCTGCTTTCCAAGCCGGATTGGGAATCAGATAAAATGCGCTTTAGGGTTACAAAAACCAACCTCAAGCTACGTCGTAATACCAGTCCAAAAGCTCTTCCCCGCCCCAGTTTTCGGCATCGGGAGGGATGGTTTCATCGGTTTCGTATAGCGTCATTTGTCCGGGTTTGGGTGAGGTTACCAACAAGCTTTCTGCATAATCGACTGAACAGCCTTGTTTGCCGGTTTCGTCCTTTAGCCATTGCGCCGCCATAGCGATGGCGTCTGTCCGGGTTTCGCCAAAGCCGAAAACGGCGTAATCGTGTTGCACGTATAAAATGGTCATTGTTGCTCCAAATGCTTTGGGGAATATCTAAACAAGTTGATTCCGTTCATGGTTCGACAGGCTCACCACGAACGGAATCAACTTGTTATCGGTTCGTCCTAAATCTTTCGACTACGCCCAGGATAGCCTTGTCGAAAGACTTAATCAGATTTGCTTCATGGTAATATCCAGCGTCATAATCCGGTAAGCAATCTGTCTCGGCGTCATATTCAGCAGGCGGGCGGCTTTGGCTTGCACCCAGCCGCTTTGCTCCAACGCGGCAATGACGCGTTCCCGGTCGTCCATGTTTTCATCGTTAAAATCAACTGCCGGTGTTTTTTGCGGTTTAAGGCTGATAGCGGTGCCGATTTCGTCTTCCAGGCCGGTGCTGACCATCACGTCGCGGTCGATGATGCCGTTCGGACTCATGATTGCGGCGCGTTCCAGCCGGTTCGCCAGTTCGCGGACGTTGCCGGGCCAGTTGTGTTTCATCAATATGCGTATCGCGCTCTCCTTGATTTCCAGTGGCCGGCCGCCTTGCTGCTGCGAAATCCGGTTGAGCAGGAATTCGGACAGCTGCGGGATGTCCTCGGTCCGGTCGCGTAATGGGGGCATATGGACCGGCATGATATTAAGCCGGTAATACAAATCCTCCCTGAATTTGCCTTCGGTGACTTCTTCTTCAAGATTGCGGTTGGTCGCCGCAATGATGCGCACATTAACCTTGATGGTTTGAGTGCCGCCGACCCGCTCGAATTCGCCTTCCTGCAATACGCGCAGCAGTTTGGCCTGGAACGATGCGGAAATCTCGCCGATTTCATCAAGAAACAGGGTGCCGTTGTCGGCCAGTTCAAAACGGCCTTTGCGCTGGCTGACCGCGCCGCTGAACGCGCCTTTTTCGTGGCCGAATAATTCAGACTCCAATAAGGTGTCGGGCAGGGCCGCGCAATTGAGTTTTAAAAACGGTCCGCCGGCGCAGCCCGAGTTAAAGTGGATCGCATTGGCGACGACTTCTTTACCGGTACCCGATTCTCCGCGGATTAATACCGTGGTATTCCATTTTGCAACCTGGCGAATCAAATCGAATACTTTTAGCATCGGCGGCGAATGGCCGATGATGTTCTCGAAGCTGTAGTTCTTGATCAGCGCCTGTTTGAGCTGATCGCGTTCGCTGAGTAGATGGCGCTGTTTGCGTTCGATGAGCCGCAGCATTTTGACGCTTTGCGCTATCAGGTTGGCAATCATCTCCATGAACCGGGCGCGCTCGCCCAGAAATTGGCTGTTATCCGGCTGTGCGGCCAGTACGCCGATGGTGTCGCCTTCTTCGATGTAAATCGGCGAGCCGATAAACGGCAGTTCGGGATCGTACAAACCCAGGCGGCCTAGAAAACGCGGCTCTTCGGACACTTTTTCAATGACGATGGTGCTGCCTTCATCCAGTATCGCGCCCATCAGGCCTTCGCCGGGGTTGTAGCGGACCGGCTCGGTAAATTTACTCGCGCCGTCGGTATGGACGACGCTGACGATCATGCTGTTATTTTCGATTTCCCGCAGCGTTATCATGCCGGAACGCATGCCTGACCGTTTGTGCAGGATCTCCAAAACCGCCTGTAATTTTGCATGCAGATCGTGGGTGCTGTTCAATACCTGGCTGATGATATACAAGGTATCCAGTTCGGCTTCGATCAGTTGTATGCGCTCGGCCATTACTCCACCCCCTTAAATACCTGCTTGTGCAGAGGGAAACTGATTTTGAACCGGCATCCCCGGTCGCAATCCGGGTCTATTTCGATAAAGCCCTGATGCTGGTTGACGATTTCCTTTGCCATCACCAGCCCCATGCCGGCCTGATTGCCGCCCATCGGGCGCGTGGTGTAGAAAGGTTCGAAGACCTTGGCGCGTTTTTCAACCGGAATACCGGCACCGCTGTCTTCAATGCAGACATAAATCAATTCGGCATCGGTATCGGTGGTGATCTTAAGCCGCTGTTCCGAGCCGTCCGATTTGCAGACCGAATCAATGGCGTTATCGATCAATTGCTTGAACAAGATACGCAGACGGTTCTCGGAACCCAGCATGGTCGGCAATTGGGCAAGCGGCTGCCAATGCACCTCTATATCGTTACTACAGATCCGCTGGTTGTTCAGTAACAGCACTTCATGCAGAATCTGGTTCAGGTTAATCGGAATGACCGCTGTTTGCAGAATCTCGGGAATGCATTTTTGCATGGTCGCCACCGCTTCTTCACCGGATTGTTGAATCTGCTGCAAGATTTGCAACAGTCCGGCGTGTTGATCATCCCCCTTGTGCCGCAAAATCTGTTCGGCCGCCCTGATTTGGTTCATCGGCATCTGAATTTGGTGCATAGCGCCCAGTAAGGTTTCCCTGATGCCGCGCACCCGCTCATCTTCGGCCATGATGGTTTTTAAGGTCTGAATATGCAGCTCTTCCATCTGCCTGCGTTGCCGGGTGATGTCTGTCAACGTCAGTATCAGGTACTGTTTGGATGCGTTCTGGAAAAAGGCGTCGGCATTGACTTCATTTTCTACAAACCAGTTTCCGGCGCAAGAGAACCAACGGATTTTATGGTTGCCCTTGCTTTCCACTTTGAATTCACGGTTACTAAAGCCTTGCTCTTTGCTTTGCAACTCCGACCATAAATCGCCCATTTCATTGCGCAACAGTTGCAGGAAATAAGTGGCGGGCTCGCCTTTATCGAGGTCGCTGACCAACGCTTTATAGTTATGGTTATCCAGGATGACCCTGTCCCGGTCATCGAGTACGACCATCGCGATAGGCGATGAATTAATGACCGACTCGATCAATAGTTTTTGGTTGACGACCTTTTTTTCGGATTCGTAGGATTGGGTAATATCCCTGTGCATGCCGATGTAGTGGGTGATTGCCCCGGCTTCATTCAACATCGGTGCAATGGTCAGATCGGACAGATAGCGCTCGCCGGACCTATGCCGGTTGCACAAAGTTCCGCGCCATACTTTCTTGGCGCTGATCGTGCGCCATAAATCGTAATACACCTCTCTGGGCGTGCGTTTGTCCGATAACAGCGATTCGTTTTCGCCCAGAATATCCTCGGGACGGTAACCGGTGACGCGGCAAAACTCTTCGTTAACGTAAAGAATTTTGGCTTTTTTATCGGTGATGGAAATGGCTATCGGCACCTGTTCAACCGCTTCGACAAACAGGCTGTAAAGCAGTTCGTCGCCTTTATTTGCGTACCCTTCGCCAAATAAATCAGGTACAAGCTCACCGATGACGCTGGTCATGTTGGTATGCGTTTGTAAAAATCGCAATGAAGTTTTTTTCATAAGTTATAGCCGCTGTGATGGGTCTTTAAAATTACTTAAGCAAATATAGAGCCAACATTAATGCTCCGGTTTTTTCGTTGCTACGTGTTACGACATGTTGTGGGAGCGGGCCATGCCCGCGAGATGGAGGAGCAGTAACGCTGTATAGTTGCCCAATCGCATAGTTGCCCAATCGCGGGCCCGGCCCGCTCCGACTGCTGAATCATACGGGTGCAGATTGATGGTCTGAATAGACAGCGGGATCAAAATCATGAGCCATTGTAGGATTTGCGACAAAATATTTTTATCGATGTCGGTATGTATCACTTCCAACAGCATTCATGCACTGATTTGGGCGGTTTTGGCTGGATGTTTGACCGATAAATGTGCCGTGTCTGCAATTGGCATAATTGCTGCTTGCACCTGATAAAAAGCATTGCAAACAGCCTGGGAAAAACAGTGAGCGAATATCTTCTTCTTTTATTAGGCACGGCTCTGGTCAACAACGTGGTTCTGGTGAAATTCCTCGGGCTATGCCCGTTTATGGGCGTCTCGAAAAAACTGGATTCGGCTTTGAGCATGGGTTTGGCGACAACCTTTGTGCTGACCTTGGCCGCGATGACCAGCTGGATGCTGGAACACTTTATTTTGGCTCCGTTCAATATCCAGTTTTTACGCATCCTCGCGTTTATTCTGGTGATTGCCGCCGTGGTGCAGTTCACCGAAATGGTCGTGCATAAAACCAGCCCGGTGCTGTATCAGATACTGGGTATTTTCCTGCCGCTGATTACGACCAATTGCGCGGTCTTGGGCGTGGCTTTGCTCAACGTGCAGGAACAATACGGCTTTATGCAAAGCATGATTTTCGGTTTCGGTTCCGCGCTCGGCTTTACGCTGGTGATGGTGCTGTTTGCAGGCTTGCGGGAGCGCCTGGCGTTAATGGCGGTCCCGACATTATTTGCAGGCACGCCGATTGCGTTTATTACCGCCGGTATTTTATCGCTGGCATTTATGGGTTTTGCAGGGCTTTACAGCAAATGATTTACAGGAAATAAACTATGTATGTTTTATCCGCCATTGTAAGTTTGACCTTGTTGGGGCTGTTCCTGGGCTTGCTGCTGGGTATTGCCGGCAAGTATTTAAAAGTTGAAAGCAGCCCGATTGTCGATGAACTGGAATCCCTGCTGCCCGGATCGCAATGCGGCCAATGCGGTTTTCCGGGTTGCAGGCCTGCCGCCGAAGCATTGGCCGAGGGCAATGCGCCCGCTACGATATGCCCACCCGGCGGCAGCGCCCTGGCTGAGCAAATCGCCGCTTTATTGGGTTTGGACCTGGATTTAAGCGACGTAAAAGAGCCCGAGTTATTGGTCGCCAGAGTCAGCGAAGACACCTGCACCGGCTGCACCCGCTGCTTTAAAGTCTGCCCTACCGACGCCATTGTCGGCGCGCCGAAGCAAATTCACGCGGTCGTCGCCGACGCCTGCATAGCCTGCAAGAAATGCGTGGATGTATGCCCGACCGAATGCCTGCAAATGCACCCCGTTGAGGTTACCTTGCGTAACTGGCGCTGGTCCAAGCCTGCCTTGCCTGAAACGAGTAACGCCGTATGTTAAGTTTCTTTTCTAAACCGCGCATTCGCGGCGGCGTCCATGCAGAGGAGCATAAAGCCGAGACTGCCGCATTGCCGATAGCCGACAATTTTCCGTTGCCGAAAAAACTGTATATCCCGCTGCAACAGCACGTCGGCAAGCCCGCAGAGCCGCTGATTATGGTCGGCGAAAAAGTGCTGAAAGGGCAGTTGCTGGCTTACAGCCAGGGCCTGATTTCCGCGCCGGTCCATGCGCCCAGTTCCGGCGTCATCCTTGATGTTAACGATTATCCGGCCCCGCACCCGTCCGCGCTGCCTATCCGAACCATCGTGCTGGAAACCGACGGCAAGGACGAATGGGTGGAAACACCGATTGCCGCCGATCCGTTCCAGCTGAATCCCGAAGAAATCAGTTTGCGCGTCGGTGCGGCGGGTATTGTCGGCTTGGGCGGTGCAACTTTTCCGACGGCGGTCAAGCTCAATATGGGCCGCGAGAATCATATCGATACGCTGATTATCAACGGCTCGGAATGCGAGCCTTATTTATGCTGCGACGACCGGCTGATGCAGGAGCGCGCCGGGGAAATTATCGACGGCGTGCGTTTGATGCTGCACGGAATGGAAACCGAACATGCCGTGGTGGCGATCGAAGACAACAAGCCGGAGGCTTATCTTGCGATGCAGGCCGCAGCCGAGCCGTATGCTACGATTAAAGTCATACAAATCCCGACCCGTTACCCGATGGGTTGGGACAGGCAATTGATCCGTTATGTAACCGGCAAGGAAGTCCCTGTCGGCTGCCGTTCGTCGGAAATCGGCGTGACCATCCACAATGTCGGCACCGCTCACGCAGTCCATAAAGCGATTCGTCACGGATATCCCTTGCTTAGCCGTGTGGTCACGGTAGCGGGCGGTGCGGTCAAACGCCCGATGAATGTGGAAGTGCCTTTCGGCACCTTAATCTCCGAACTGTTCGATTTTTGCGAGGTGAACCGGCAAGAAACCGCGCGCATCATTATGGGCGGCCCGATGATGGGCGACTCTTTACCACATACCGCTTTACCGACGGTCAAGGCCACCAGCGGCATCCTGGCATTGACCCAAAGCGAACTCAAAAATACCGATGAACAACCCTGTATTCGTTGTGCGAGCTGCGTCAGCGTTTGTCCTGCGGGACTCAGGCCTTTGGATATGGCGAATAATATCCGCATTAACCAACTGGATGCGGCGGTGGATTTAGGCTTGAAAGACTGCATCAGCTGCGGTTGTTGTTCTTACATCTGCCCGTCCAATATTCCGCTGGTGCAGTATTTTAAATACGCCTCCGGCGAAGTCATGGCCAGACAGCAGGCGCAGCATAAAGCCGAGCAAACCAAAAAGCTGATCGATGCGCGCAATGCCCGTATGGAACGCATCGCCCAGCAACAGCGCGAAGACGAACTGGCCCGGATAGCGGCCAAGGCGGAACGGGAACGATTAAAAGCCGAGCAGGAGGCATTGGTATGATTACGCACATGAAACCCAGCAGCGGCGCGCATGTAGGCGCCAACACCAGCGTCAGCCGTATCATGTGGCAGGTCATGCTGGCAATATCGCCTGCGACAGCGTTCGGCCTCTTGTGTTTCGGCTGGCCTGCGCTGAACTTGTTTGTCATCACCGTGCTATCGGCGGTTGTGTTTGAAGCCTTCTGCATACGGCTCAAGGGCAGGGCGGTCAAGCCCGTCATTATGGATGGCTCTGCGGTACTGACCGGCTGGCTGTTGGCGATGACGCTGCCGCCTTGGGCGCCGTGGTGGATAGGCGTGGTCGGTTCGGGGCTGGCGATTATTTTAGGCAAGCAGGTTTACGGCGGCTTGGGACAAAACCTGTTCAATCCGGCCATGTTGGCGCGGGTCGCGCTGCTGATTTCCTTTCCTATCGAAATGACCACTTGGGCCAATGTGTCGCCGTTGTTTTTTTCGGACTCGCCGGGGCTGATTGAAAGCTGGCATATCACTTTTTCAGGCTTGGACAATATCGACGCCAGCACCGGCGCGACCACGCTGGGTTTTATCAAAACCGAGTTTTCGCAGAACCGTGTACTGACCGACATCCTAAAGGACACTTCCGGTTTCCTTAATTTTATCGGAGCGACGCGCGGCAGCTTGGGCGAAACCTCGACGCTGTTGCTGGGTTTGGGCGGCGTGTGGCTGATCCGCCAAAACGTCATTCAATGGCAGATTCCGGTGTCGTTATTGCTGACTGTTGCGTTGTTGGCCGGGATTTTTCACGGCGTGGACAGCGAACATTATGTGAGTCCGCTGCTGCATTTGAATTCAGGCGCGTTGATGTGCGTCGCCTTTTTTATTGCCACCGACTATGTCACCTCGCCGAATACGCCTACAGGACAGCTGGTGTTCGGCGCGGGTTGCGGGCTGCTGATTTTCGTTATCCGTACTTGGGGCGCGTATCCAGAGGGCGCAGGTTTTGCGGTGCTGCTGATGAACTCGGCGACGCCGCTGATCGACCATTATATTAAACCTCGGATTTACGGACGCGACCGCAAAGGCAAGCCGCTTGAAATACCGAAATCGTAAACAAAGCCCTCTCCAGCGGGAGAGGGTTAACTCGTTCCCACGCGCTGCGTCCAGTATTTGGAGAATTTATGTTTGACGCATTGTCGGCCCTCACCGTTCGCGGCGCAGTTCAGGACAGGTCTTGACTGCATTCCCACACAGCGCGTGGGAACGAGACAAAATATAGGAATACACCATGAAATTTGACCCAGCAACCATAATGCGCCTGAAAGAAAAGATCGCCGTTTACCGGGAATTCCTTAAAAAATGGCTGGAGCCGTCGAACTTGGCGGAACTTAGGCCCAAACTGGAATTTCAAACCGGCGTCTTGGCGGGCTTCGCGTTAATTGCCAGCGTACTGTTGGGCGTGACCAATTGCAGTACCGAAGGCACCATTCAACGGCGGCTCGATGAAGACTTGAAAAAGTCGCTGGAGGAGGTCGTGCCCGCCGCTCTTTATGACAACGACTTGCTGCTGGACACGCTGAACATCCCGTCCGCCGAATACAATATCGGCGCGAACGAGACCACGGTCTATATCGCCAAAAAGTCAGGCCAAGTCAGCGCCGTATGTTTCAAATTCACCGCGCCCGACGGCTATTCCGGCGCGATCAATATGATCATGGGCATAGACCGTAACGCTAATATTTTGGGCGTGCGCGTGCTTAGCCACAAAGAAACCCCCGGCCTGGGCGATAAAATCGAAGTCGCCAAGTCGGACTGGATATTGAAATTTACCGGCCGCTCCCTGGACAATTTAGCGCCGGCAAAATGGGCGGTTAAAAAAGACGGCGGCGAATTCGACCAGTTTGCCGGTGCGACGATTACTCCGCGCAAGTCGGTGCAGGCGATTTATCGCGGCTTGCAGTTATTCAAAGCGCATCAAGAACAACTGATTAATCCGGCTTCCCATCAAAGTCGGGACAAGGAGTGAGGCTTAACCGTTCGCCCTGACCCTTCGGCTGCGCTCAGGACTGAAGGCCTTGTCGAAGGGTGGATGGTTAAGCCGTTCGTGGTTCGACAAGGCTCTCCTGAGCGTAGTCGAAGGACTCACCACGAACGGTTTTAACCTTAAACTGTCTCATCTTAAGCTGAAAGCCATTAGTCCTGGAGAAAATGACCATGTTTATATCGGAAACTTATCGCAAAATCGCCGCCGACGGCATTTGGAACAACAACATCGTGTTCGGGCAAAACCTGGCGCTTTGCCCCTTGCTGGCGGTGACCGGAACGGCCACCAACGGCTTGGGCATGGGGCTTGCCACGCTGGTGGTTATCATAGCGTCCAACGGCCTCATTTCAGCGGCGCGGCATTTAATCCCCGGCGAAATCCGTATCCCGATTTTCGTGCTGTTGATCGCCGCGCTGGTGACCTTGGTCGATATTTTAATGAATGCCTGGGCTCACGAACTCTATAAAGTGCTGGGTCTATTCATTGCGTTAATTGTGACCAACTGCGCTTTACTGGGCCGCGCCGAAGCCTTCGCCTCCAAGCAGTCGGTAAAACATGCGCTGTGGGACGGCTTGATGATGGGCCTAGGCTTTACCCTCGTCCTGGTCGCTCTCGGCGCGGCCAGAGAAATAAGCGCGTCGGGTACGCTGTTCGCCAATGCATCGGTGTTGCTCGGTGAATCGTTCAGGTTTCTGGAAGTCACCGTCATTCCCGGCTACAAAGGCTTTTTATTAATGGCGCTGCCGCCCGGCGGCTTCATCATGCTGGCTTTTTTGATTGTCGGCAAACGCCTGATCGACCAAAAACTGGCAACGAGAAAAGTGCCGGTAACCGTATTAACCCCAGTCATTGCTGAGGAGGAATCATGAACGTTGGCGTTTGTTACGCAGAATCCGATAGGCAGTTATGGATGCGTCTGGAAGTGCCGGACAACAGCACCATCGAAGAAACCATCAACCTATCCGGCGTGTTACAGCTTTATCCCGAGATAAACCTGTCCAGCCAGAAAGTGGGCATATTCGGCAAAATCGCTCCGCTGGATACTGCGGTAAAGGATGGGGACAGGGTGGAGATTTATCGCCAGATAACAGCCGATCCGCAGACGGTGCAACGGCGGAGGCGTTAGGCGTTTGCCGGACACCGGTTCTCGCTGTTCGCTAGTTCCCAAGCTCCAGCTTGGGAATTCGGTGTTGGAAGCTCTGGCTTCGCCTTCTAGGTTCCCGATCTGGACAATGGGGTCCACTTTAATACTTTTTTCACCCCACATCCGCCAACAAGCTTTCATAAGGAATACTTAATCCGTCGTGCAAACGTTTTATCATTCTCAGGCTCAACGGCCGTTTACGGTTAAGCACTTCCGAAACGCGTCCGCTGCTGCCGATATAGGCCTCCAGATCGCGGTTATTCAGGTTTTGTTGTTCCATTCTGAACTTGATGGCTTCGATCGCATCGGGCGGCGTTATTGCATAGTGTTTGTTTTCGTAGGCTTCAATTAAGGTGACCAGCACTTCCATTTCGTCGGCTTCGGGTGTGTCGGGTTCCGCTTGAAAAACCATTTCCAGACGCTGGAACGCGGCTTTTAATTCGTCATCGTTACGGATGGGCTTAATATTCATTGACTGTCTCCACGTTAATCAGGTCGTATTGGGCATGTGTGCCGACAAATTTTATCCAGGCGATTCCTGCGCGATACTGCATTTCCACAACTAAACGGTATTTGTTGCCACCGATGTTGAATACCACGCGGTTGTTGTTACAAATGCTGGCATTCCGATATTGGGCTTTTATGTCTTGCGGTGACAACCAATTAGCTTTAATGGTTTCTTCATACCAGCTTTCTAATGGGCCTTTGGCGTCACGATAAGCGGGCTGTTCCCAGAATTTCTTGACAGTGCTTTTAGCAATGACGCGCATGAGTTAACCGTCTTATCCTCCCGAATTGGGAGGATGGTAAACGAAGCGAAGATTTTATTCAAATTTACCCCAACTAAAAACCAAAACCCACTTTGTCGGCTTTACGACAATTGCCTGTCCTTGCGTTGCATTGTCTTGTCGGTATTAAGTCAATCCAGACTCCGAGCCTGCTATTTTCATGGCATCAACAATTGGCAAGCATATTGCTTTATCACAGTTAAAGGCATTAGGCCCTGTTCCTTAACCATTTGCCAATAGCTTGAGATGCGCCATGACAACACCGACCCGCCATATCATCATCGACGACACCACGCTCAGGGATGGCGAGCAATCGGCCGGAGTCGCTTTTTCGCTGGACGAAAAACTGGCGATTGCGACGCAGTTGGCGGGCTTGGGCGTGCCGGAGCTGGAAATCGGCATTCCGGCAATGGGGCCGGTGGAACGCGATGAAATCATGGCGATTGCGGCTCTAGGATTGCCTGTAAAGCTGCTGGTTTGGTCGAGAATGCGCCGTGACGATCTGCATGCCTGTTTGGGCTTGAATGTACACAAAGTCGATTTATCCATATCGGCTTCGGATCAGCACATCCGGCACAAGCTTAAGCAAACTCGGCAGTGGGTGTTAGACACCATTAACTGCTGCGTTCAGGAAGCGCGTAGCTTGAACATGGAAGTATGCGTCGGTATGGAGGACGCCTCGCGAGCGGATGTGGATTTTTTGATACGCATGGCCGAAACCGCGCAAAGAGCCGGGGCGGGCAGGATTCGTTTCGCCGATACGGTGGGCATCATGGAACCGTTCGGCGTGTTCGGGACGATCAAAAAGTTAAGAGCGGCAACCGACCTGGAAATTGAAATGCACGCCCATGACGATTTGGGGCTCGCCACAGCGAATACGCTGGCCGCGGCGTTGGCAGGCGCGACTCATGTCAATACCACGGTTAACGGCTTGGGCGAACGCGCGGGCAATGCCGCACTGGAAGAGGTTGTGGTCGGCTTAAAGCAGTTATACGGCATTGAAACCGGCATTAATTTACAGAACTTCCCGACTCTTTCCGAGCAGGTTGCCAGAGCATCGGGCGATGCGATCGGCAGCCGTAAAAGCCTGATCGGCAAAAGCGTATTCAGCCATGAGGCGGGTATTCATGTCGATGGCTTGTTGAAAGACCCGAATAATTATCAAGGCGTCGATCCGGCTATAGTCGGGCGCAGCCACCAGCTGATTCTGGGTAAACATTCGGGGACTCAAGGCGTGATTCACGCCTATCAACAAATAGGCATAGCGGTAAGCCGGATACAGGCGCAAGCCTTATTAACCCAGGTTAGGCGCTTTGTCAGCGACACGAAACGGTCGCCTAAAGCCGAAGAGCTTAATCTTTTTCATCAAAATCTTTAGAGGGCGATCATCATGAACGAACATAAAGAACTGCAATTATGCGAACCGGAAGTTAAAGAGACTTTACAAATACCGGATCAGGACGATCTCTATCCCGGTTCTTTTTTCAGGATACCGGGTCCACCGATGCTGGGTAAAACCGGTTGGAGTTTAAATTAATTTTGTTTCCTCGTTCCCACGCGCTGCGTCACTGCCATTAAGTTAAGGATGGACAGTCCTTCTCCCTCAGGGAGAAGGTTAGGATGAGGGGATCAAATAAGGCTTTTTTCCTTATTTTTATTCTCCTCGCCCCAGCCCTCTCGGCAACTGCTCCTGCGTTGCTCTACCTCCTGCATCCGTGCAGTCGTCCAGCTGGAGAGGGCGCTTTTTCTTAACTTAATGGCAGTGACGCGCTGCGTGGGAATGCAGTCGAGGCGCGCTACGCCGTGAGACATGGGCAGTATATGAAAATGAACATCGCGCAAATAAGGGACGCAGCACGTCCTTCAAGGCGTTCCCACGCGGCGCGTGGGAACGAGGGTGAGCACCTCCGCACTCAACAGGAGCATAAAGATGGTTATGGCCATATCAGATAAGGTAAAAAGTAACGGACAAGCAACGCAGGGCTTCCTGGCCCAATGGCATGAAGACGTCCACTGCGTTTTTGGCCGCGACCCCGCAGCGCATAGCGTCTGGGAAATATTGCTGACCTATGCCGGCGTCCATGCGGTGCTGATGCACCGGATCAGCCATCGTTTATGGAAAGCAGACTGGAAACTGGCTGCCAGAATCCTGGCCGCATTCAGCAAAATGATTACCAGCGTCGATATTCACCCGGCGGCCACTATCGGGCGGCGCTTGTTTATCGATCATGCGCTGGGCGTGGTGATCGGCGAGACGGCTGAGATCGGCAACGATGTCACGCTGTATCACGGCGTCACCTTGGGAGGCACGACCTGGAACAAGGAAAAGCGCCATCCTACCTTGGGCAATAACGTAATGGTGGGTTCCGGGGCCAAGATTCTCGGAGCGATTACGTTGGGCAACAATGTCCGTGTCGGCGCCAACTCGGTGGTAATTAAAGATGTACCGGCCTGTTGTACGGTAGTGGGTATTCCCGGCCGCGTTATTCAAAGTAAAGGTACGCAAATACAAAACCGGCACGGCATCGATCTGGATCATCACTTGATTCCCGATCCGGTCGGTAAAGCGATTGCCTGTTTGATCGAACGGATAGATGAACTGGAGGCCGGGCAAAAGCAGGCGCATAAAGTATTGGTTGAGGATAGTTGTGATGTGTGCGACGCCGAAAGCATCTGCGTTCCCAAGAAAGAAAGCCCGGTAAAACAGGCGGCGAGGTTGTAGATGGATCTGTTGGATTTTGAAGCGCAAGGTTTGTATTTTGAAGAACCGGACGTTGCAGGCGTTAACGAGCTGATAGCGACGGCGGCGGAAAATTATGCGAATGGCGATGCCGAGCTGTCTTTATTGAAGGCTTATTTTCTCGCGCCCGAGTCGTTGAACGTACTGGTCGCATTGAACCGTTTTTATTATTACCAGCATCGTCTGGAAGAGGCCTTGGCTGCGACGACTAAAGCGCTGGATGTGATCAGGCCGACGGTCGCTTTTCCCGAGGATTGGCGTGACCTGCAAAGCAGCCATATCAGCGATGCGCCGGCCAATTTATTAACCTGGATCAGGCTGTATTTGTTTACGCTGAAAGCCGTCGGCTTTTTGAATATGCGGTTGGAGAATCTGGATTTGAGTCAGGCCATTTTTGAAAAACTGGTCGAGTTGGACGCTAAGGACAGGATCGGCGCGCAGGGATTATTGGAATTGGTGGTCAAGCGTAAAACAGATGTAGGGTGGGTAAGCGCAGCGTGACCCCGTATTTTTGAACCTCGATTGTTTGAGTTGCGCTGCGCTAACTCAAAAGTTAATAGGAGCAAGATCATGTTGAAAAAAGAGATCACCGATTCATTGATAACCCTGATGCCGTTGGCGGCGTTTATTATGCTGGCGCTTTATCTTTTGATTCAGGATGCTTCGTTAGTCGGCCCGCTTTAATTACCGGAGAAATCCCCATGAGTTTTGAAGAAGAAATGGAAGAACTGGAGTCCGCAGAAGACTTCCTGCAATATTTTCAACTGGACTACGTGCCCAGCGTGGTGCATGTCAACCGTCTGCATATCTTGCAGCGTTTTCATGATTACTTGCAAAAAGCCGAAGGCGAGATGCCGGAAGATGAAGCTCCGAAACGGGCGGTTTACAGCAAGTTGTTGCAGCGCGCCTATCAGGATTTTGTCGAATCCGACGCCCAAACCGAAAAGGTTTTTAAGGTGTTTGCAATGGGCGAAGCGTCGCAAACCGCGTTTGTTTCCTTAAGCGATATAAAAACATGAAACCCGAGCGCTTCGACGAAGGCCGGTTTGAGTTCGGCGAATCGGTCCGGGTCACCCGAAACGTGCGCAACGACGGCACTTATCCGGGCATGGACGTCGGCACTTTGTTGATTCGCCGGGGCAGCGTCGGCAATGTCATTGAAGTCGGCACTTTTCTGCAGGACCAAGTTATTTTTACCGTGCATTTCCTGAATCAGGGACGGATGGTCGGTTGTCGCCTGGAAGAATTGATAGGCGCTGACGAGCCCTGGAATCCCAGCCGTTTCGAGTTCAGGGACAAGGTGGTTTGCACTATCGATTTAGGCATTGCGGGCAATATCCTGTTCGCCAAAGGCACGGAAGGAGAGGTCTTTAAGGTGATCAGGGATAACGAGTTGATTCAATACCACGTCGCTTTTCAGGGCAGGGTCCTGCAGGTGCCTGAGACAGCGCTTGCCCCGGCGCATCCCGAGTCATTTTGTGAACCGGAGGTTTGATATGACCGTAATTGAAGAACCTGTCCAGCTGTCAACCTACAATTTGTTAAGAGCGGCTTTAGCCTTATTTAAAAAGTCGCCGGCCGAATTGGCGGAGGCCGAGTTGCAGCAGGCAAAAACACAAGCCCTGAATGAATTCAGGATTGAAAGCCGTGTGCTGAATGCGCCTGAGGCGGCCGCAGTGATCATTACCGAGCAGGAACTGCAACAGGCCTATCAGGAAATTCAGGGGCGTTATGATGACGAAGCTGCTTTTTTCAGCGATCTGGAGAAAAACCGGCTCGACAAAGACAGCTTGCTGGCGGCGTTGCACCGCCAGTGCAAGGTCAATACGGTTCTGGAGCTGGTTGCCAGCCGTGCGCCCGCTGTCAGCGACGTCGAAATCGGCATCTATTACCATGTCCATGCCGATCAATTTCATCTGCCTGAACGGCGCGAAGCCTGCCATATCTTCATCAGTATTAACCCGGACTATCCTGAAAACACGCCCGAGATGGCTTTGATACGCGCCCAGGAACTCGCCGAAAGACTGCGTAAAAAGCCGCACAAATTTGCCGACCTGGCCTTAAAGCATTCCGAATGTCCTACCGCTTTGCAAGGCGGCGTTCTGGGCACCGTGCCGCGCGGCACGCTTTATCCCGAACTGGATGCGGTGCTGTTCGGCTTAAAGGCGGGCGAAGTCAGCGATGCGGTTAAATCGGAAATCGGTTTTCATGTGTTGTTATGCAAGAGCATACAAAAATCCGAAACCCTGTCGCTTGCCAAAGCGACGCCGAAAATACGCCAGCTGATGAACGAACGCGCCCGGCGTACCTGTCAGCGCGCCTGGCTGGCCGGTTTGACGGCGCCAGAAACCGAGGAAAGATAATGAGCGATAAAGAAACCAAACACTGTTCATTCTGCGGCATAGTCCAATCCGCTTCAGTCCCCTTGATTGCCGGTAGCGAGGGCTATATTTGCGGGGCTTGCGTACACTTAGCCAACCAAGTCGTCAGCAATTGGAGCCGCAAAAAAGAGCTGTCCGAAATGCAGGGCGCATTGCCGATTCCGGCAAAAATCAAAGAATATCTCGACCGGTACATTATCGGACAGCATTTGGCTAAAGAGATATTGTCCGTTGCTGTTTACAACCATTACAAACGCCTGAAGCATGAAAGCGGCGACGCGGGCCTGGGCGAGTTCGACAAGGATGTGGAAATCGGCAAATCCAACATCCTGCTGATAGGCCCGTCCGGCACCGGGAAAACGCTGTTAGCCAGCACCTTGGCGAAAATCGTCGGCGTACCGTTCGTTGTTGCCGATGCGACAACACTGACCCAAGCCGGTTATGTCGGCGATGATGTGGAAAATATCCTGGTGCGCTTGCTGGATGTCGCGGAAGGCAATATGACCAATGCGGAGTGGGGCATCGTTTACTTGGATGAAATCGACAAGATCGCCCGCAGCCCTGAACAGCAAACCGGAACCCGCGATGTATCCGGTGAAGGCGTACAACAGGCCTTGCTCAGGCTGGTCGAAGGCTCTCACGTTAAGCTCCCGGCAAAAGGGCGCAACAAGGACGGCGATGCCACGATGGATACGCGGAACATCCTGTTCATTGCCGGCGGTTCGTTTCCGGGCCTGGAAAAACATGTCGAAAAACGCCTGGTGCCGACCAATTCGGCTATCGGTTTTCATGCCGAGGTGAGCAATCCGGCTGAAAAACCGGCATTGGAAGCTATGCTGAACGCGACCCAGCCCAGCGATTTGCGCAAATTCGGCTTAATCCCCGAGTTTATCGGCCGTTTCCCGGTGCTGGCGCCGTTGGAACCTCTGGATGTCGATGCCTTGATCCGGGTATTGACCGAACCTAAAAATGCGCTGGTTCGCCAGTATCAACAACTGTTCGCCTACGAAGGCGTGGAGTTGATATTCGAGCAGGATGCGCTGGTTGAAATCGCCAAAAAAGCCATCGAACGCGAAACCGGAGCGCGCGGTCTACGCAGCATCATGGAGCAGATCTTGCGAAAAACCATGTTCGATATTCCGTCCGTCGATGACGTTGAGCAATGCATTGTCGATGCCGATGTGGTTAAGGGGGAGGGTGAGATCAGGTTGATAAAAAAAGCCGAAACCCAACTCAGGCAGCAGGCTGGGTAGAGTGGAACTCCATCGACATCAATTGACGCTGGTTCCCAATCTCCAGATTGGGAACCCAGGAGGCGAAGCTCCAGCTTCGCGACTCGGGAAGCTGGAGCTTCCAAGACGGGATTCCCAAGCAGGAGCTTGGGAACCAGTACAAGAAATTCGTGTGAATCCGTCTAATCCGTGTCGCCTAGAGACGCCTACTTTTGGCATCCGTGCTCTATTTTCCCAACAACCGTTATTACATCGAGAACTTTATGAAAACCGAAGACAAAATCCGCGCTCAATTGGCTGCCCAGCCGATCATTATTTACATGAAAGGCATACCGGCTAATCCGCAATGCGGTTTTTCAGCCAAAGCAGTCGGCATACTCAATGAGACCAACATCCCATACGCTTATGTGAATGTGTTGGAAGCGCCTTTTATCCGTGAAAAGTTGCCGAGCATTTCCCACTGGCCGACTTATCCCCAGCTGTTTGTAAACGCAGAACTGGTCGGCGGTTGCGACATTATTGAAGAAATGTCCAACAACGGCAGTCTGCTGCCTTTATTAACAGCCGCCGCGCCGAAAAAAACGGAAGCCGCAAGCGATGCATTGCCCCCCGGCGAAGTTGTGCAACTGGTGCAGCAGGGCATTGACGATGCCAAAGTGATGATCGAAGGCGAAGGCTGCGACTTAACAATCACCGTGGTCAGCTCGCACTTTAACGATTTAACGATAGTGAAAAAACAGCAATTGGTCCTGGCGACGTTAAAAGAGCCTTTGGCGTCAGGTAAGCTTCATGCGGTCAGCGTTAAGGCTTATACCCCGGATGAGTGGCAGGCTAAGCAAAACGCTGGCGGGCTGCTGCAAATCCAGTCGTAGTAACAGACCGTTTGTCCCGATCATATCAAGGCGCCGACCTTCCAGGTTTTAAAAACCTGGAAGGTCTAACCCGTAACCGGAGCGTAGGAATTATTAAAACACTTAGCGAGGAAATCATGGCTAAAGTAGGCGTTTTTTTCGGCACCGATACCGGCAATACCCGGCGGATTGCCAAAGATATTACCACGGCGTTGGGTTCGGCTGTTGCCGCTAAACCGGTCAATGTGCGCAATGCGACAGTGGAAGACATGCTGGCGTATGACACCTTGATTTTAGGTACGCCAACTTATGGCGAAGGCCAGTTGCCCGGTTTATCGACCGGCAACGCAACTGAAAGCTGGGAAGAGTTTTTGCCGAAGTTGGCCGGGCAGGATTTCAGCGGTAAAAAGGTCGCTATTTATGGCTTGGGGAATCAAAAAAGCTATCCGGTAGAGTTTGTCGATGCGATGTACTATGTCTACGAGCAGTTCAAGCAATGCGGCGCCACCCTGATCGGCGCATGGGATACCGAAGGATACAGCTTTAAAAGCTCTAAAGCCGTTGTCGATAACCGCTTTGTCGGCTTGGCATTGGACCAGGAAAACCAGAAAGACCTTACCCCGGCAAGGCTGGAAACATGGTTAACAATGCTGACGCAGGCTTGGAGTTAAAGTCAGGATCAGCCATGGCCGATGACAATGCAAAATTAGCCTGCACTCGCGATGAATTGGATAAAGCCAGCTATTTAACGCGGAAAATCTGTTTTAAAAAACAGCCGGTTTCGGCCATTATTTTCGCGTTTGAAGGCAGCGTCTATGCGTATGTGAACCATTGCATGCATATGCACAGACCGTTAAATTGCGAGCAGGACGCTATCTTTGATGAAACCGGCTTATATCTGCGTTGTTCGATGCACGGTTTTATCTTCGATCCCAAAACCGGAGAGTGCCAAAGCCCGGTCTGCTTGGGGCAACGCTTGCAATCGCTTCGTTTGAAAGAGATTGACGGCGTTCTTTATTTTGCCGAAAAGCATCTAACGCTTATCGATTGAACGGTGATAACGATGATAGAAGAATCAGCGATCGTGGTGAAAATAGAAAACCATCAAGTCTGGGTCGAAAGCGGACCTTACGGCGCGTGCGGCGGTTGTCTGAAAAAAGCATCGTGTGCGACCAACGCAATCGGTAGCGTTCTTAAGAAAAAGTCGGTACCGGTTGATAGCGACATTCAGCTGAAAACCGGCGATCAAGTCATGGTCGCGATTGATGAAAACCTGCTGCTGCGCGCTTCACTTTTATTGTATCTGACGCCGTTAATCGCGCTGTTTACAGGCGCCGGTATTGCCGATTGGCTGCTGGCCGATAATGCCAAGTCCGCAGACGTATGGATTGCCGGCAGCGCCGTGCTGAGTTTTTTAGTTTCGCTGTGGTTAATCAACAAGGCGCAAAGTCTGTTGATAATGAGTTACGCCCGGCCTGTCGTAGTCAGGAAGGTTTAAGCCTCGATGTCGGCATGAATGTCTGGGCCATTGATAAAGATGTTCCGTTGAAGCTCCTGCTATTGGAACTGGTGCATCGGTACGGCGAAAATACGCTGGCGTTGAATAATCAGGTGCAGCACTTCCAGGCTGTCGATTTATGCAGGATTAACGAGCCGGCTATTTCCGCCTACATCTACACTTTCGGCCAGAACGCAGGACGTTACGGCGTCGACCTGAAATACCCCATTCCGGCGCATAACATTGTCGGAGAAAATGAAGACCTGACCTTGGACCAAATCATAGAAATCATCTCCACTCATCTATTTTCTTAAACCCTATACATCATGAATCAAGAACAACAAACCGGATTTCGCTACTTTGTCAGTTACAGTGGCGTCAAACTCCCGCTAAAGCTGGTCAATGAAATAACCGAAGACAGCTTAAATAACCGGAACACCTATTATCGCAGTCAATTTGATGTACAGGGCAGAATGTTGCTTTGCCAGAAAGTTGTTTATGGCGAGGTTGAATCCGAACATCGGTATCAATATTACGATGACGGCGTTTTAAAACATGCGCGAATCACTGAAGATGATGAAGTCAGGGAGATTCATTTTAATGAGTTGGGGGAGATGGCGTGAACCGACAAGAAATGCAGGGTACGCATCGCGCACCTTTATTGAATCCGGTCGTTGTTTGGGGCGTTATTTTTTTCTTGTTCCCGCGAGCGGAGCCCGTGGGAACAAAAGCATGCAACCCCGTCCGGCTTGTAAGTTTTTAAGGCCTTGCCCTGCATAGGAGGCTGTTAAATTGCAGGTTTTGATTGTTTTCCCAAAAAGTAATACCATCAAAATATTACCAATAAACCCGAGGCAACCATGCGTGTAACCAGCAAAGGTCAAGTGACCATTCCCACAAAATGTACGGGAGAATATGGGCATTCTACCCGCTGAAACCGAGATCGAATTTATGCAGGACGAAAGCGGTCGCTGGTATATCGTCAAGGCCAAAACGGCTAAAAAGCGGGACAGCCGTTTTCGCACTGCCCATCAGACCGGCAAATTAACCATGAGCACCGATGACATCATGGCATTGACGCGGGGCGAATCGTGGCGGTCATCCTAGTCGACAGTTGCATTATCACTGATCTGGCCGGTCCTGAAAGTGATTGGTTCGAATGGAGCGCTGGAACCTTGGAGAGACTGGATCCAGTCCACACCCCAATGCCGTTAAGTTAAGACTTGTTCCGTTCGCCCTGAGCGTGTCGAAGGGTGAGCGGAACAAGTCGTTAAGCCTCTCATGGTTCGACAAGGCCTTTAGTCCTGAGCGTAGCCGAAGGGTCACCACGAACGGGCTTAACTTAACGCCATTGGTCCCACCCTGGTTATTAACCCGATCGTTTACACAGAGTGCTCGGTCGGCTATGAGCGCATAGAAGAGGTAGAGGCATTATTCGAACATCTGGGCTTTACAATGAAACTCATTCCTAGAGAAGCGTTATTCCTGGCGGGAAAAGCGTTCTTGCAGTACAGGAAGAATCAAGGACAAAAAAGCAATGTGTTGCCGAATTTTTTTATCGGCGCTCATGCGGCAGTGTCCGGGTATCAGCTCATCACCCGAGATCGGGGCCGGTTCAGCACCTATTTTCCGAGCGTTGAGTCGATTATGCCTGACTCAACCAGTGGATTAAATTGAAGGTTATTCACAGCCGGGGGATTGTAATTAATAAAATCATGTTGTAATGCAGTGACTGGATGTTATTATTCAACCATAAAGTTAAGTATTTTTTCCGTTAGAGTTTTATCACCCGTTTAAAACTATGCCCCACTACCATTTCATCTCCGGCCTGCCCCGTTCCGGTTCCACTTTGCTGGCGGCCATCCTGCGCCAGAACCCCCGGTTCCACGGAGGCATGACCAGCCCGGTAGGTTCTCTTTTTAACGCAGCCTTGGCGCAAATGAGCGCCGGCAGCGAATTTGGGGCGGTAGTCGGTGTCGATCAGCGGCGGGCGGTTTTGCGGGGCTTGTTTACTTCGTTTTACGAGAGCTACCCGGATGAGGCTGTGATTTTCGACACTAACCGCCTATGGTGTACCAAACTGCCGGCCCTGCTGGATCTTTTCCCCGAGGCCAAAATTATTGCTTGTGTGCGCAACGTAGCTTGGGTGATGGATAGCATTGAGCGGCTGTACCGGGCCAATCCGTATGAAAATACCCGGCTGTTCGGTAATATGCAACGGAGCACGGTTTATAATCGCCTTGAAGGGTTGGCCCAACACGATCAACTGGTCGGCTTTGCCTGGTCGGCTCTGCGCGAAGCGTTTTACGGCGAACAGGCGGCTTCTATGCTGCTCCTGGATTACGACCTGTTGGCCCAGGCGCCGCAAAAAGTGTTGCCGCTTCTCTACCAGTTCATCGGCGAGCCGCTTTTTGATCATGATTTCGAAAACGTGGAATACGACGCCCCACAATTCGATTTCCAGATAGGTGTCGAGGGCCTGCACCGCGTTCGACCCAAGGTGGAATTCCAATCAAGGCGCACGATTATCCCGCCCGATTTGTTCGAGAAGTACTCCCAGCTTTCTTTTTGGAGCGACTCTGCGGGCAGCGAGGCTTACGTCATTACAGCCAAACCGCCGGAGCAGGGAGCTGCCGTGCTTGAATTGAAATCGTAAAGGCCGTTTAGGGAAGTGCTGATTTAGGTCTCGCAATGACTAAAAACAGATTCCGAGCAGTCTTTAAGTGACGCTCACAACGCGCAAAGCGCTTAAGCCGGACTTTTCGTTAACCCGTTATCACTAAATGCAGAGAGTACCAACATGAAAGTTATCGAAACTATGCTTAAAGAAAAATCAAGCAAAATAAATTCAAAGCTGTCGGCTCCTGCAATCGGCAATGACTTGTACTATAAACCCCGTCGAACCATGATAGCGCTTGAACCACGCCTCATGTTCGACGGTGCGGCGGCGGAGACAGCCGCAGATACCGTGACCGACACCAAGCCCCCTGTGCAGGATGCCGCCATCGACCAAGAGGCCGCCAAGCTTGCCGAGGCGGCTGCCGATGTTGCGCCGCCGGCTGTGCAGGCCGATCCGGCGGCGCAACGCACCGAAAGCCTGTTTATCGAGAACAATGTCACCGATTACCAGACGTTGATTGATGGGGCCAAACCCGACACCGAAGTGCATGTGCTGGACGCAAGCCGGGACGGCTTGGCGCAAATGGCGCAGATTCTGGAAGGGCGTAGCGGCATCGATGCTATTCACATCATTTCCCACGGTTCCGAGGCTTCGGTAGGCTTGGGGTCGCTGACCCTGACCGCGCAAAACCTGTCGGCCCATGCCGCGGATCTGGAAACGATTGGACAAGCGTTAAACCCAAATGCCGATATTTTGCTGTACGGCTGCGATGTGGGTAAAGGTTCCGATGGCGCGGCGTTTATCTCGGCGTTGGCGCAAACGACGCATACCGATATCGCGGCATCGAATGACCTGACCGGAGGTTCGAGTCTGGGCGGCGATTGGACATTGGAGGTGGTGCAAGGGAATATTGAAGCGCAGCCGGTGGTGACTGCGGAACAGATGAAGCTGTATGACTCTGTGCTCGCTGCTTATTCAGGAACGATCACATTTGGTAACGGGTTCGCTGGGGCGGGCGATAGCGCAGGTGGTACCACGGGCAGCTCTAGTGACGTAACCTATACGGTTTCTGGTCATCAGTTGAAGATTGATGGAGCCTCCCAGCCTGTTTACGGCTACTCCACCTCCTACGTAATCATCAATCGAAGCTATAGTCATGAAACTAGCGTTAGCCTATTTTTTACCGGCGGTGAAACGTTCTCTCCGCAATCTATAGACATTACAAACTCTACCTCTGAATCACTAGGCGTAGGTCAATATCTAAATGACAATATCACCTTTAAAATCCAAGGTAGTAACGGCAATTTCATAACAACACCTTCTATGAGTACCTGGAGTGGTGGAACTCATGCGCACCCTAATATCGATTTAAGTTCAATCGGCACGGTCACTTCTCTGACAATCACAAAAACCGGAGGTTCTGGGAGTGCCTATAACAATAGCTTTAACTATTTTGGAGGGATCATTGTCGATAACTTTGCTGTCGACAATGTCCAAGCCGCCAGCCTCAACGCCCCGACTCTCAGCGCCACCGGTGCCACCCCCACTTACACCGAAGACGGCAGCGCTGTGGACCTGTTCAGCGGCATCACCGCCGCGACCAACGATAGCGGCCAGACTTTCAGCGGTATGACGCTGACCGTTACTAACGTTTCCGATACTACCGAATATCTGGTCGTCAACGGTATTGACGTGGCGCTCAGCACTTCAACCAGCGGCCTGTCGCTCTCCACCGTCGGCGCGGAAAGCGTCGGCAGCGTCACGGTGACCGGGGCGGGGAGCACCAAAACCGTCACTATCACGGGCGCCGCGCTCAGCAACGCCAATATGGGAACGCTGATCGATGGCATCACTTACCGCGACAGCAGTCAAGCTCCAAGCACTGCCAGTAGCCGCGTCGTCACCATTACCGGCATCACCGACAGCGGCGGCAGCAGTAATACGGCCAGCCCCAATATCGCAGCGACTGTGACCGTGGCCGCCGTCAACGACGCTCCGACAGGCCTGGGTAATCTGACCCTGACGGCGGTTAACGAAGATACAGTGAGTCCAGCAGGTTCGGCGATAAGCGGGTTGACCGGCCTGAGTTTTGCCGACGCGGATGCGGGTTCCTCCAGTTTGGGCGGTGTGGCGGTGGTCGGCAATAGCGCCAACAGCAGCACCGAAGGTGTCTGGCAATACAGCACTAACGCGGGTGGAAACTGGTTTAATATCGGCACCGTGGCCGATAACAATACCGCGCTGGCCTTGTCCGCGGCTACGCTGGTGCGCTTTGTGCCGGTGGCCGATTACAACGGCACGCCGACCGCTTTAACCGTGCGGGCGCTGGATAACACTAACGCCAGCGGTTACAGTACGACGGCCGGTTCCGAAACTCGGGTTATGCTGAATTCTTCGGTCAATGGCGGCACCACGGCGATTTCAGCCAGCACCAATACCATTGGCACCAGCATTACCGCAGTCAACGACGCACCGGTATTGACCGCAGGCAGTTCGCTGAGCTATACCGAAAACGGTTCGGCGGCGGCTATCGACAACACCATCACCCTCTCCGATGTCGACGATACTCAGATTGCCGGGGCCACGGTGACACTTTCGTCCGGCTTCACCAGCGGCGACACGCTGGGTTTCACCGATCAGAACGGCATCACCGGCAGCTACAACAGCGGCACCGGCGTATTGACTCTGTCCGGCACCGCCACCAAGGCCAATTACCAGACGGCCTTGCGCTCGGTTACTTATTCCAGTTCGTCCGATACGCCGACCTCATCCTCGTCCAGCCGCACCGTAACCTGGGCCGTGACCGATGCGGCGGCCACCGGCGGCAACGGCGCCCAGACCAGCACCGGCGTCACTTCCACCGTTAACCTCACCGCGGTCAACGACGCGCCGGTATTGACCGCAGGCGCTTCGCTGAGCTATACCGAAAACGGTTCGGCGGCGGCTATCGACAACACCATCACTCTTTCCGACGCCGACGATACCCAGATTGCCGGGGCCACGGTGACACTTTCGTCCGGCTTCACCAGCGGCGACACGTTGGGATTCACCACCCAGAACGGCATCACCGGCAGCTACGACAGCGGTACCGGCGTGCTGACCTTGTCCGGCACCGCCACCAAAGCCAATTACCAGACGGCCTTGCGCTCGGTTACTTATTCCAGTTCGTCCGATACGCCGACCTCATCCTCGTCCAGCCGCACCGTGACTTGGGCCGTGACCGACGCCAACGCCGCCGCTGTGGGGGCACAGACCAGCACCGGCGTCACTTCCACCGTCAACCTTACTGCGGTCAACGACGCACCGGTATTGACCGCAGGCGGTTCGCTGAGCTATACCGAAAACGGTTCGGCGGCGGCTATCGACAACACCATCACTCTTTCCGACGCCGACGATACCCAGATTGCCGGGGCCACGGTGACACTTTCGTCCGGCTTCACCAGCGGCGACACGCTGGGATTCACCACCCAGAACGGCATCACCGGCAGCTACGACAGCGGCACCGGCGTATTGACCTTGTCCGGCACCGCGACCAAGGCTAACTACCAAGCGGCCTTGCGCTCGGTTACTTACTCCAGTTCGTCCGACACGCCGACCTCATCCTCGGCCAGTCGCACCGTGACTTGGGCCGTGACCGACGCCAACGCCGCCGCTGTGGGGGCGCAGACCAGCGCCGGTGTTACCTCCACTATCAACGTGACGGCGGTGAACGATGCTCCAACCGCTATCGCACTGAGCTCCACCACCTCGTCCACCTACGACAGCGGCAGCAACGTGACGATCGGTTCCTTGACGCGCACCGATGTGGACGGTGGCGGACCGACCTATTCCATCGTGTCGGTTAACACCAACACCTCGGGCGCCACCTACGATCTGTTCAACATCAGCGGCGTCACGCTACGGGCGGCCAGCCCGTCAACTACCGCCGTCGGGGATTACACGGTGGTGATCCGGGTGAACGACGGCGACAACAACTACGACCAGAGCTTTACCATCACCGTCACTAACACCTTGGTCGTCGACACCGTCACCGACGACGCGGACGGCGGCGGCACCTACGCTGCGGAAAAGGCGGACGGCACAGGCCTCAGTCTGCGCGAGGCCGTCGGCATCGCCAACCGGGCGGGCGGCGGCACCATCAGTTTCGCCTCGGGGCTGGGGACCGTGACCTTGGGGTCCAGCGTCACGATCAGCGAGAACATCACGCTGGACGCCAACGTGGTCAACAGCATCACCGTCGGCGGCGACATCTCCATCGCCAGCGGCAAGACGCTGACGTTGACCAACGGATCGGGCGACACGCTGACCCTGTCGGGCAACATCTCTGGTGCCGGCGGCGTCACCAAAACCGGCGCCGGTACCTTGACCCTGTCGGGAACCAACACTTACTCCGGAACGACGACGGTTTCCGCCGGTACGCTGGCGGTTAGCGGCGGCTCAGCCATCGCCGACGACGGTACGGTGTCGGTGGCGTCGGGCGCGACTTTCCAGGTGGTGGGATCGGAGACCATCGCGACGCTGAGCGGGGTTGGCGGAGTGACGGTGGACTCCGGGCAAACCTTGACCCTGGGCAACGGCGACGTATCCTACAGCTTCGGCGGCGTGATTTCCGGCGCGGGCGGCCTGACCAAGACCGGTGCCGGCACGCTGACGTTGACGGGGGCCAATACCTACACCGGGACCACCTCGGTTTCGGCGGGCACCCTGGAATTGAACAACAGCAGCGGCGCCGCGTTGGCGGACGGCAGCGCCGTGTCGGTTGCCGGGACGCTGACCTTGGCGTCGGCGAGCGAGACCATCGGCGCGTTGAGTGGGGCCGGTACGGTGAATTTAGGCGCAAACGCGCTGACCGTCAGCCAATCGACCAACACCAGCTTTTCGGGCGCCATCGACGGCAGCGGCAGCCTGATCAAGAGCGGAACCGGCACGCTGACCTTGTCGGGAACCCACAACGACCAAACCTGGGGATTGACGGTCAGCGGCGGTGCGGTGAGCGTGGCGTCCTCGTTGAACCTCGGCAATCACTCGGTTACGCTGAACGGCGGCGGGCTGACTCTGACCGGGGCTAGCACCTTCACCAATGCTATCTCGCTGACCGGGGCCGGCACGCTCACCGCCGACGCCGCCGCCACCTGGTCCGGCGTGATCAGTGGCTCGGGCACACTGGCCAAGGCTGGCGCGAGCCTGCTGACCCTATCGGGCAACAACACCTATACCGGCGCCACCACCGTCAGCGTCGGCCCGCTGCTCGTCACCCACAACAACGCGCTGGGAACCACCGGAGCCGGCACCACGGTGGCGAGCGGCGCCACGCTCAGGATCGGTAACGGCCTGACCGTTGCCGAAAACCTGACCCTCAGCGGTATTGGCGTCTCCTCCGGGATTGGTGCCTTGAAGATCAACGAAGGCAGCGGCAGCGCCACCGTCTCCGGGACCATAACCCTGGCGGCGGACGCGGATATCGGCGCCTACAACAGCGGCGACACGCTGACCTTGAGCGGCGTGATTTCCGGCGGTTTCGCGCTGACCAAAGTCGGCTCCGGCACGGTGGTGCTGTCGGGGGATAACACCTACACCGGCGCCATTACCGTCAGCACCGGTACGCTGGTGGCTGCGCACAACAACGCGCTGGGAACCACTGCCGGTTCGACGACGGTGTCGAGCGGCGCCTCGTTGGGCTTACAGGGCGGCATCACGGTGGCCGAAGCGGTGTCGGTGGCGGGCCTGGGCGTGTCCAGTGCCGGGGCGATTTACAACGTCAGCGGCACAAACACCCTGTCCGGCAACGTGACGCTGACCGGGAACACGTATCTGGGCGTTGCGTCCGATCAATTGACCATTAGCGGCAGTATTGGGGGCGGTTCCAGCGTCACTAAGGCCGGTGCCGGTACGCTGGTGCTGTCGGGAAGTAACACCTACAACAATACTACTACGGTTTCCGGCGGTACGCTGAGCGTGGCGGCCGACGGCAATCTCGGCTCCGGCGGGGTGACCTTGGCCGTCGGCACGACGCTTGCGGTCACCGGCGCGACGACCATCGACAACGCCGTCGCATTGTCGGGTAACGCCACCCTTGACAACAGCGCCGCCGTCACGCTGTCGGGCGCGATCAGCGGAGCGGGCAATACCCTGACCAAGAGCGGGGCCGGCACGTTGACCCTGTCAAGCACGTCGAACTCCTCCGCCACCACCACCGCACTGACGGTGACGGGCGGCACTCTGTCGGTGGGTGCCGCCACTACGATGGTCGGCGGGAATCTCACGCTGAACGGCGGTAACCTGACCATCACCAGCGCTAGCAACACCTTCAGCAACGCCATCGCGCTGTCGGCCGACGCCACCATCACCAACGCCAGCGCCGCCACCTTGTCGGGCGCCATCACCGGGTCGGCGGTACTGACCAAGGCCGGGGCCGGTACGCTGACACTGAGCAACACCGGTAACTCCAGCGCCGCCGCCACCCTGACGGTGACGGCCGGCACGCTGTCGGTGGCGTCGGACAGCCGGCTGGTCGGCGGGGCCGTCACGCTGAGCGGCGGCACGCTCAACCTCAACAACGCAGGTAATATCGACAACGCCATCGTGTTGGGGGCGAGCAACGGAACGATCAACGTCACCACCGGGACCGGAACGCTGTCGGGCAACATCACCGGAACGGGCTCACTGACCAAGACAGGCGGGCAACTGCTGACGCTGTCGGGCACCAACAACTATTCCGGCGGCACGACCGTCCGGGGGGCGATCGGCATGTCGGTGACCAGCGGTGCCAATCTGGGAACCGGCTCGGTGGCGCTCGAATCCGGCCTGACGATCACCGGCACCGTAACCGTCAGCAACGCCATTGCAATAAACGCTGATGCGACTATCACCAACGCCAACGCCGTCACCCTGTCGGGCGTGCTGTCGGGATCGAACGTACTGACCAAGGCAGGGGCAGGCACACTGACGCTGTCCGGCACCAACACTCACACCGGCGCAGTCACCGTATCGGCCGGCGGGTTGACGCTGGAAGGCGGCAGCAGTATTGGCGACAGCAGCGCGGTGACCGTGGACAGCGGCGCCACCCTGACCCTGAATGGCGGGAACGAAACCATCGGCTCGCTGGCCGGCGCGGGCAACGTCGTCCTGAGTTACAAGTTGACGGCGGGCGGCGACAACACCAGCACCACCTTCTCCGGTGCGATCTCCTCCACCAATACCAGCGGCCTGACCAAAACCGGCACTGGCACGCTGACCCTATCGGGGGCCAACACCTACACCGGATCCACCACCGTCTCGGCGGGCACGATGGCGCTCAGCGGCAGCAGCGCCATCGCCGACACGTCGGCGGTGACGGTGCTGAACACCGGCACGCTGTCGGTTTCGGGCACGGAAACGGTGGGGTCCATCACCGGGGCCGGCGCCATCGTGTTGGTCGGCACCCTGAGGGCCGGCGGCGACAACACGTCGACGACGTTCAGCGGCGCCATCGGCGGTACCGGCGGCGGGACGCTCACCAAGCTGGGCAGCGGCACGCTGACCCTGTCGGGCGCTAACACCTACAACGGCGGCACCACTGTTTCCGCCGGCACGGTCATTGTCGGCTCCACCGGCGCGCTGGCCTCGTCCGGCGTCGACCTGGCCGCCGGCGCGACGCTGTCCTTCGCCGTGTCGGGGAGTTTCGGCAATTACATCGCCTTGAGCGGCGCCGCCACCCTCAACGTCGGGTCGGGATACGCCTCCACCCTCAGCAACACAATCGACGGCGGTTTCGCGCTGACCAAGAGCGGTGCGGGCACGCTGACGCTATCGGGCACCGACACCTACACCGGCGCCACCACCGTGTCGGCGGGTACGCTGTCCGTCACTGGGGCATTAGACGCAACCACTGGCGTTACAGTTGCTTCCGGGGCAACCTTGAGCGGCACCGGCAGTATCTTTGCAACCTCTTCCACGAATACGCTGACAATCAACAGTGGCGGCACATTGGCGCCCGGCGTTGCCGGTCCCGGTACGTTGACTGTCAACGGCAATTTGGCTATCGCCGGAACTTTATCGGCCAACATCAACGGTACGGTTGCCGGTACGGATTACGATCAGGTTGTGGTGAAGGGCACGGTCGATGTGACTGGCGCGACTTTATCAACCACTCTAGGATTCACTCCGGCGCTTAACGACAGTTTTAGGCTGATCGACAACGACAGCACCGATCTTATTACCGGAACTTTCAGCGGATTGGCTGAAGGCGCTATGTCTGGTACGCTTAAAGCCAGTTACGTGGGCGGCACCAACAACGATATGACGCTGACGTTAACCAACAATGCGCCCACCGGCGTCGGCAATCTGACCTTGGCGGCGATTAACGAAGATGCGGCTAATCCGACCGGCACTGCTATCAGTGCTTTAACCGGCTATAGTTTTCAGGATACGGATGCCGGAGCTAGCAGCCCCGGCGTTCTGGTGGTGGGCAACACTGCCAACGCAGTCACCGAAGGCGTGTGGCAATACAGCAGTGACGGCGGTGCGAACTGGAAAGCTATTGGTGCGGTCGGTGATAATTCTGCTGCCTTGGCTCTGGCTAGCGCCACCCAAGTTCGTTTCGTACCTGCGGCTAATTACAATGGTACGCCACCGGCTTTATCAGTACGCGCTCTGGATAACATTTATGTGGCTGCTTTCAGCACGACGACGGGCGGCACTGAAACCCGCGTTACCGCCGATAGTTCGGTTAATGGCGGTACTACGGCCATTTCCAGCACACTCAACACTATTAGCACCAGCATCACGGCGGTTAATGACATACCGGCCTTTACCAAGGGGGCCGACCAGACCGTCAACGAAGATGGAGGGGCGCAAACGGTCAATGGCTGGGCGACCGGCCTTAGTAAAGGACAGGCTGACGAAAGCGGCCAAACCCTGAGCTTTAATACCAGTAATGACAATAATGCCTTGTTTAGCGTACAGCCGACGATCGACAGCAACGGCAACCTGAGTTACACACCGGCGGCCAATGCTAACGGTACGGCGACAGTCACCGTATCGATTAAGGATAACGGCGGCACGGCCAATGGGGGTGCCGATACCAGCGCCAGCCAGACCTTCACGATCACCGTGACCCCGGTCAATGACGCCCCCGGCTTTACTAAGGGTGCTGACCAAACCGTCAACGAAGATGGAGGGGCGCAAACGGTCAATGGCTGGGCGACCGGCCTTAGTAAAGGACAGGCTGACGAAAGCGGCCAAACCCTGAGTTTTAATACCAGTAATGACAATAATGCCTTGTTTAGCGTACAGCCGACGATCGACAGCAACGGCAACCTGAGTTACACACCGGCGGCCAATGCTAACGGTACGGCGACAGTCACTGTGTCGATCAATGATAACGGCGGCACGGCCAATGGCGGTGTCGATACCAGCGCCACCCAGACGTTCACGATCACCGTGACCCCTGTCAATGACGCCCCCGGCTTTACTAAGGGCGCTGACCAAACCGTCAACGAAGATGGAGGGGCGCAAACGGTCAATGGCTGGGCGACCGGACTCAGTAAAGGACAGGCTGACGAAAGCGGCCAAACTCTGAGTTTTGTTGTTAGCAATAACAACAACGCCTTGTTCAGCGTACAGCCGACGATCGACAGCAACGGTAACTTGAGTTACACACCGGCGGCCAATGCTAACGGTACGGCGACAGTCACCGTGTCGATCAATGATAACGGCGGCACGGCCAATGGGGGTGTCGATACCAGCGCCAATCAGACCTTCACGATCACGGTAAACTCGGTTAATGATGCGCCAACCGGTACAACAACCATCAGCGGAACCACTTTTGTCGGCGACGTCCTGACTGCCGACAACAATCTGGCGGATATTGATGGGATGGGGGACATCAGTTATCAATGGCAAGCCGATGGTGTTGACATCCCCGGCGGCACAGGCAAAAGCTTTATTTTGATAGAGGCTGTTGCGGGTAAAAAAATCACTGTAGTCGTCAGTTACACTGATGGTAAAGGTACTGTGGAGAGTATAACCAGCGAAGAAACAGCGCCGGTAAGGTTAGTGCCGATCAATATCACTCAAATAAATGGGAATAGCGATAGCAATTCGAATTCGGGCTCCGGCAACAACACTCATACCGGTAATAATAACGGCACAGGTAATAACACCGGTACGGGCAATAACAATAATCCTGGCCCCGGCAACAGCATCGGTACGGGTAATAACAACAGTAACAACAGTAACAACAGTAACAACGGTAACAACGGTAACAACGGTAACAACGGTAACAACGGTAACAACGGTAACAACGGTAACAACGGTAACAACGGTAACAACACCGATACAGGCAATAATAACACAGGCAATAATTCCAACACCGGCAACCACAGCGGTTCCAGCCCTAACCAAACCATCGTTGTGGATATGAAGCTGAGCGTTGATTCACGCGGCAACGGTACCAGCGGCGGCACGATTAACATACCGTCCAGTGCCTTTGCCGGGCTGAATACGAGCGGGGCGATAACTATTTCCGCCGCCCAGTCCAGCGGACAAAGTTTGCCGTCATTTATCACTGTTAACCCCAGCACCGGGGCTGTGACGGTAAAAGATGGCGCTGTCGTGACCAGTCCGATAACCGTTAAAGTCACCATAAGAGACAGTCAAGGCAAGCAGGTGGTTGTTCTGGTCAAGGTGCAGCCGCAGAAGGGTCGATCTGAGCAACAGGGTCAGCGGGATCCAAATCAGGATCAAGATCAGCCGCAGGCTGGAGATCATCAGCAAGGGCAGGAAGGAAGAGGGCAAAATCAACAAGGCCGGCTGGAGCAGACCGACAAGCAACTGGCTCATGCGGGCAAGCCCGGTTTAACGCAACAGCTGCAGATGGTGGGCAGAAAAGGCTTTGAATTTCAGCGCCTGAAATTGCTGGACAGTCTGGCAAGTCTTGTTAACAATGATAAAGATGCCGCCTGATAGATGAAATTAAATAACCGATACATTTTTGCGGGGGGATCTGTTGTGGTTCCCCCGGCTAGATTATTTTTAACTTTACAGCTGTAAAATGAGGCGGGATAGCCGCCTGTAATTCTTTCGACTAAATATCAATAATAAAAAACTACCATGAACTATCCAGTCCCCCAGTTGGTTGCCGGTCTTTCCGGTATTGTAATGCTCGCCGGTTGCGCCATCATGCCGGAGCCGATTACGCGGAGTGAGCAACAGACATCGCTTGATGCCGATAAACAGGTTATTTTTGCAAAACAGGAACCTATTTTAGCCCCGATCAGCGTCTATGAAGCGATGGCCAGAGCGCTAAAGTATAACCTTAACCATCGTGTCAAGATGATGGAACATGCGGTGGCCGACGGGCAGTCCGATTTGGCGAAATTCAATTTATTGCCGGATTTGATTGCTACGGCGGGTTATCGGGGTCGTGATAATTACAATGCTTCCAACAGCCGTAACGCTGTCACCGGCGCACAACAATTGCAGTCATCGACTTCCCAGGACCGGTCGCGCAAGGTTTACGACTTCACCTTCAGCTGGAACGTGCTGGACTTCGGCGTCAGCTATTTTCAGGCCAAGCAGGATGCAAACCGGGTTTTGGTTGCAGAAGAAACCCGCCGTAAAACCGCGCAATTGTTGATGCAGGATGTGCGCACCGCATTCTGGCGAATGGCCGGCACCCAGCAACTGGAAGGGGAGATCGATAAAATCCTGACCAGCGCCAAGCAGGCATTGAAGGACGCCCAAGGTATCGAGAGCGAGCGTTTGTCCGCACCGTTGTCGATACTGCAATACGAAAAAGACTTGCTGGAAATCATACGGAAACTGGAAGAGTTATCGGAAACATTGCGTCTTGCCAAAACCGAACTGGCCTCTTTGCTGGGCATCTCACCCAGCCAGAAATTTGAGCTCAAACTACCTGAAAACAACGCGCTGAAGGCGCCGGAACTTTCATTGGCCATTGACAAAATGGAAGAAATGGCTCTGCAACTGCGCCCTGAATTGCGCGAGGAAATTTACAACAACCGGATTACGGCGGAAGAAACGCATAAAGCCATATTGCGCCTGCTTCCCGGTATTGAGTTCAGGGCCGGCTATAACTATGACAACAACAGTTACCTGCTAAATAACAACTGGCTGGAATTGAGCGGCATCATTAGCAATAACCTGATGGAGTTGGTTTCGGCGCCGGCACGCTTTAGTCAGATAGACGCTCAGGAAAAACTGGGGGATACGCGTCGGTTATCGGTTTATATGGCGGTATTGACCCAGGTTCATTTGTCTTATCAGCAGTTTTTGGTCGCAGGACAGCAGTATAAGCGCACCCAGGAACTGGATGAAATCAATCAGAAGATTTCAAAGCACATCACCACAGATGCCGAAAACGATGCAAAAACCGAGTTGGAGCGCATTCGCGCAACGACCAATGCGTTGATGTCGCGCTTACAGCTGCTTGAAGCCTATGCCGGCATTCAAAGTTCGTTGGGCAGAGTTTATGTGTCATTGGGCCTTGATCCTTTACCGGACTGGATTGAAAACCATAATATCAATACGCTGGCGAGCTCCATCGAAGCCGTGGATAAGAACTGGCAGGCCGGACAGTTTCCACCCATAACGAAACCGGCGGCAGACACGTTATCGGCTACCGATTTGAATGCGGTCAAGAAGAATTAGTAATCCTGTATGTCGGAATAAGCCTGTTTGAGCGAAAGCGGAAACTTGCGTTTCCGGCCATCGCTGCATGATAAGGATACGGTCATTAATAACTTCCCAATATGGCTCGGGTAAAATTTTTCCGTTCGCCCTGAGCTTGTCGAAGGGTGGACGGAAAAATTTCGGCCTACCGCGTCAAGCCGATCATGCTTCGACAAGGCCTTTAGTCCTGAGCGAGTCGAAGGGGCAGCACGAACGGCTTGACGATAGAAGACAGTGATTTCGGGAAGTTATTTTTGACCAAATCCTAAGCCGGAAAAGTCCATCAGCGTTACACTTGGTTGGCTTTATACCGGCCTACGCATTTTTAACTCCCAGCAAACAACCCATACTCATTTTATGCGTACTTTTTTACTTTTGCTAACCGGTATCACCGGTTTTAGCGTTTCCAGCACAGTCTATGCGGCTGAGGCGGCGGAAATTCGCGCCCAGCTCAATGCGCAGCATTCCACTATTCTGTCCAGTGAAATGGCGGCAAAAATCATTCAGCTCAATGTCCAAGAAGGCGAACGGTTTAAACAAGGCGATTTACTGGTTGCGTTCAATTGCGCCGAACAACAGGCGCAATTGAAAAAGGCGCAAGCCGTTGTGCAAGCCGCCGAAAAAACCTATGAGGTTAATTCCCGTTTGACCAAACTCAATTCCATGAGTCCGCTGGAGCTTGAAATGGCGGCTGCCGAAGTCGCCAAGGCCAAAGCCGATATTGCGTTGATGGGGGCGGTGCTGCAAAAATGCACGATTGCCGCGCCTTTTTCGGGACGCGTGGCGGAGCGCCTGGTGCAGCGCTATCAATACGTTAAAGCCGGCGACCCGATCCTGGATATTCTGGATGACAGCCAGCTTGAAGTCACGGTGCTGGTTCCCTCCAGTTGGCTGAAATGGTTGAAGCCGGGCTACGAGTTTAAGGTTTTTCTTGAAGAAACGCAGAAGGAATATCCCGCCAAGGTCAAAATACTGGGCGCGCGCATCGATGCGGTCAGTCAGTCCATTAAAATTACCGGAATTATTACCGGCAAGACCGAAGATCTTCTGGCCGGTATGAGCGGCCGCGCCATTTTCCCGTCGGCAACTGCGGCTGCCGCGCATGACTGATGCGATGACCGACTCGCAACGGCAGCTGGCGGCGCTGGCGACCTTGCTGCAACTGGAAAAAACGTTCCGTAACGCCGATACCTCGGAAGCGTTGGCCTATACGCTGGTTAACGACAGCCGCAGCCTGATTGAATACCGCCAAGCTGCGTTGTGGCAAATAAACGGATCGCAAGTGATCGCCGTTTCCGGTTTGGCCGTGATCGACACGAATGCGCCGTATATAAGCTGGTTGAAACAAGTATTCAAACAGTTGTCTGCGGGTGCTTCTGGAGCCATTCGGCGTTTGACCGCAGAAGACCTGGAAGGCGACTGTGCCGATGAGTGGCGTCAATGGTTGCCTGCTCATGCCGTATGGCTGCCGGTGTCGGCTTATGGCGCTACGCCGCAAGCCGGGCTGCTGCTGGCGCGAGAGTCCGACTGGACCGATGGGGAGCTTTATTTACTGGAGCATGTGGCGGACACTTTCGGCCATGCCTGGGCGGCATTGTCGCCCAGACCGTCTTTCTGGAAACAGGACTGGCTGACTAAAAAGCGCCTGATGGTCGGTCTGGCTGTGCTGTTTTGCCTGCTTTGGATTCCGGTGCGGCAAACGGCAATGGCTCCGGCCAGCGTTATTCCCGGACATCCGACTATACTCAGGGCCGCGATTGACGGCGTCGTCGACCGGTTTTATGTTCAGCCCAACGATCAGGTGGCGAAAGATCAGCTGTTGTTAAGCCTCGAAGAAGAAACCATTAAAAACAAGCTGACCGTTACCCGCAAGGCCTTGGAGGTTGCCGAAGCGGAATACCGAAAAACCGCGCAACAGGCGATGTTCGATATGGACAGCAAGGCTCAGGTCAATATTCTTCAAAGCCGGGTTGAGCAACAGCAGGCCGAAGTGCGCAGCATGGAGGATTGGCTGGCGCGTATCGATATTAAAGCGCCTCATGCCGGGATAGCGGTGTTTTCCGATGCCAACGACTGGATAGGAAAACCCGTCACCATCGGAGAGCGTATTTTAATGGTCGCTGACCCCGTCGATGTCGAGCTGGAAGTGCAGTTGCCGATTGCCGATGCGATTAATCTTGAGCCTGGGGCCAAGGTGCAGTTTTTCTTGAATGTCGATCCGGTCACGCCGGTTTCGGCGGAGCTTTATTTTGCCGCCTATCAAGCCGAAGTTACGCCTGACGAGGTCTTGGCCTACCGTTTGAAAGCCAAGTTCAAGCAAGCGGACGTGTTACCCAGGATCGGCCTGAAAGGGACGGCCAAAGTCTTCGGCTCGCGGGTTCCTTTTGTGTACTATGTGTTAAGAAGACCTTTGGCGGCATTGAGACAATGGATGGGGTTGTAATTAACCTGCCGCCGTTGCGTGAAGAACTGGATTTGTTTCCGGGGCCTTGCGCATTTGACGGTTCGCCCACCTGGACAATTTACGATCCGGCCAATCAGCATTTCTATCGCATCGGGCCGCTTGAAAACGAGATTCTCGCGCATTGGGATTTAAGGTCGTCCGAGGCTATCAGCGAACAATTATCGCAGCAAGGCTTGTTCACCGTCAGCGTTGACGATATTCAGCATTTATTGCAGTTCCTTGCCGGCCATAATCTGCTCCAGATCCGGGGAAAAGACGCTGTGCAGCGTCTGGTCGGCCAAAGCAGAGCCGCTCATCATCACTGGTTTGCCTGGCTGATACATCATTACCTGTTTTTTAAAATCCCGCTGCTTCGCCCTGATCGCCTGCTGGCGCGGACTTATCCTGCGCTACGCTGGATTTATCAACCGCTGGTGCTGTACGTGTTGATGGCGTTGGTGCTGGTTAATCTGTATTTGCTGATCGATCGCTGGGAAATATTCAGCCGAACCTTCCTGCATTTTTTCTCGACCGAAGGTTTTATTTATTACGCCGTTGCGTTGACCTTGACCAAAACCCTGCATGAGTTGGGTCATGCTTATACAGCCCATCGTTACGGTTGCCGGGTTTCCTCGATGGGCGTGGCTTTTCTGGTAATGATGCCGGTGTTATTTACCGATGCCAGCGATGCGTGGAAATTGACCTCGCGGCGGCAACGGCTGGCGATTGGTGTTGGCGGCATTGCCGCTGAATTGGGGCTGGCCGTTCTATGTACCACGCTGTGGCATTTTTTACCGGACGGCCCGTTGCGCAGCAGCGTATTTTTGATGGCCACGACCACCTGGATCATGACGCTGTTTATTAATTTAAACCCGTTAATGCGTTTTGACGGTTATTTTTTACTGTCGGATTATTGGGGGATCGAAAACCTGCAAAACAGGGCGTTCGCGTTGGGGCGCTGGCAACTGCGGCGACTATTATTCGGCCTTACCGATGAAGCGCCGGAGCGGTTTCCGCCGCGCACTCAACGGTTACTGCTGATTTATGCTTGGTGCATCTGGGTTTACCGCTTTTTCCTGTTTTTAGGGATTGCGTTGCTGGTGTATCACTTCTTTTTTAAATTGCTCGGCCTGTTTTTAATGATGGTCGAAATAGGCTGGTTTATCATGCTCCCTATCGCCAAAGAAATTAAGTATTGGCTTGAACACCGGCGGCGCATCGAATGGAATCGTAACACCAAGGCGACCTTGGCGGCAGTGCTGATCGTCTCCGGCATTTTGGTTATTCCGTGGAAGAGCCGCATTGAAGCGCCGGGCTTGTTGAAAATAGCCGTCCATACCGAACTTTTTATGCCTCTGCCCGGCAAGCTGGACCGGATTCTGGTCGCCAAAGGTGAAGCCGTTAAGGAAGGGCGGCCCCTGATGCAGTTCAGCTCGTCCGATATCGACTCGCGTCTTGAGCAAAGCAGAATAAAAGTTGAATCGTTGCGTTGGGAGTTGTCCTTTCACGGACAGGAGAAAAACCTGATCAACCGGCGGCTGGTGGCGTTGACCGAACTGGAAAGCGCGGCTAGCGAGTACGACAGTCTTATGGATGAACGTAAACGTTTGACCGTTGTGGCGCCTTTCGACGGTGAAATCATCGAAATAAACGACCAATTGAATGCCGGGGAATGGATCGCCAAAAACGAACCGCTGTTAACTCTGGGGAAGTTTGATGCTTATCAGATAGAGGCTTTTTTGGCTGAAGACCATTTGGGCCAGATTCAGCCCGGTGCGCGAGCCGATTTTTATCCCGAACAGCTGGACTGGCCGAGCATTCCGTGCCGGATTGTGCGCATCGATAATGCTGCGGCCTTGCAGTTGCCGCCGGTTTTTACTTCCCGTTATGCCGGAAGTATCGCCATCCGGGGCAACAATAAGGATGAACTGGTTCCCGAAGCATCGGTTTACCGGGTCTGGCTTCAGCCTCTGGAAAACAGCGGACCGATCAATCGGGCTATCAAGGGCAATGTGCTGATCGATGGAAAAGCCGAAAGCATCGCCTCATCCGTATGGCGACACATTGCAGCCGCATTCGTCAGGGAATCCGGGTTCTAGGCCTTTTGCCCGATTCAGACAACACCTCCACAGTAGTTTCTAACACGATTACACTCTACAAAATTGCGTCTTATCAAACCGATTGCCGCAAAAGGCGGCAGTTGATTCTTAAATGCCTTTTGTGAGTGTTAAGGTCTTTTGCAGAGGGACAACGCATGTTTTTAACTGTAACTAAAACAGCAGACGGTATATAATCCGACGGTTTTATTCAATCATTTACTAAATTCATACCGGAAAAAAACATGCTGGGTAAGTTGGTTAGATTAGTTATAGGAAGCCGTAATGACAGGCTGATAAAGAAGAAAAGGTCGTTGGTCAAAAAGATCAATGCCCTGGCTTCTGAATACGAAAAATTATCTGATGATGCGTTAAAAGCAAAAACGCAGGAGTTTCGTGATCGTCTGACGCAGGGTGAAAAACTGGACAATCTGTTGCCGGAAGCGTTTGCGACAGTCAGGGAAGCGTCTACCCGAGTCTTCGGTATGCGCCATTTCGATGTGCAATTGATCGGCGGCATGATACTTCATGACGGCAAAATCGCCGAAATGAAAACCGGCGAGGGTAAAACCCTGATGGCGACCCTGGCGGCTTATCTGAACGCTTTGCCTGGACGCGGCGTACATGTTGTTACGGTTAACGACTATCTGGCCAAGCGCGATTCCGAGACGATGGGCAGGCTTTACGGTTTTCTGGGATTGACGACCGGTGTGATTATCAGCCAGATGGAAAGTGAAGAACGTCGCAAAGCTTATGCGTCAGACATCACTTACGGCACCAACAACGAATTCGGTTTCGATTATTTGCGCGACAATATGGCTTTTAGCCTGGAGCAGAAAGTCCAGCGCGATTTAAGTTTTGCTGTTGTCGATGAGGTGGATTCTATCCTGATTGATGAGGCGAGAACGCCGCTGATCATTTCCGGGCCTACCGAGGAAAGCACTGAAATATACGTGAAGGTCAATCAGATCGTCCCGTTCCTGACCAAGCAGGAAAAAGAAGGCGAGCCGGGTGACTATTCCGTCGATGAAAAAGTACGCCAGTTGTACCTGACTGAAGAAGGCCACGAACGGGTTGAGCGTTTAATGGTCGAACATGGCTTGATGGCGGAAGGGACCAGTTTGTATGACGCAACCAACATTCGCCTGATGCATTACCTGAACGCTTCGTTGCGCGGGCATGTGTTATTTAAAAAAGACGTGGATTATATCGTCGCCAATAACGAAGTGATTATCGTCGATGAGTTTACCGGGCGCGTGATGCCGGGACGCCGCTGGTCTGAAGGCTTGCATCAGGCGATTGAGGCGAAAGAGCACGTCGCCATTCAAAATGAAAACCAGACGCTGGCCTCGATTACTTTCCAGAACTATTTCCGTTTGTACGAAAAACTGTCCGGTATGACCGGTACAGCGGATACCGAAGCGTTCGAATTAAACAAGATTTACGGCCTCGAAGTTGTGGTTATTCCTACGCACCGCCCGATGATTCGTAAGGATTTCGGTGACGTCGTATTTCTGACTGCCGACGAGAAATATGTCGCCGTTGCCGAAGATATTAAAGAATGTGTTGGACGTGGACAGCCGGTGTTGGTGGGAACCACATCGATTGAAAACTCCGAGCGGCTGTCTGCGCTGTTGAAAAAACAGGGTATTAAACACGAAGTACTTAACGCCAAGCAGCATGAGCGCGAAGCCCATATCATTGAACAGGCCGGTATGCCGGGAGCGGTGACTATCGCGACCAACATGGCCGGACGGGGTACCGATATTGTGCTCGGCGGCAATCTGGACGCGGAACTGGCGGCATTGGGCGAAGATGCCGGCGAGGCCGATAAGGAACGCGTCCGCGGCGCGTGGCTGGACAGACACGAGCAGGTTGTCGCCACCGGCGGCTTGCATGTTATCGGTTCGGAGCGTCATGAATCGCGCCGTATCGACAACCAGTTAAGAGGCCGGTCTGGCCGGCAGGGCGATCCGGGGTCAACCCGTTTCTACTTGTCATTGCAAGATGACCTGATGCGCATCTTCGCATCGGATCGCGTGGCGGGCTTGATGCAGAAATTAGGTATGGGCAATGGCGAAGCTATTGAGCATCCTTGGGTAACCCGTTCTATCGAAAGCGCCCAACGCAAGGTTGAAGGCCGTAACTTCGATGTGCGTAAAGAAATCCTGGCCTATGACGATGTCGCCAACGATCAACGCAAGGTTGTCTACGCGCAGCGTAACGAGCTGATGGCGGCGGAGGAAATTTCCGACATCATCACCGCGATACGCGAAGACGTGGTCAATAATGTGATTACTCAGTACATCCCGGCAAGGACGATGGTGGAGCAGTGGGATACCAAGGGCCTGGAGGATCATTTGCATCAGGAGTTTAATGTTGAAATTCCTGTGCGTAAAATGCTGGAAGAAGACCACTCGTTGCAGGAAGAATCTTTACGCAAGCGAATTATCGAAATTCTGGAACAAAACCATAAAGACAAAGAACAGCAGATGACTCAGCAAGTGCTGCGGCATATTGAGAAATCATTAATGTTGCAAGTGCTGGACAACAGCTGGAAAGAGCATCTGGCGGCGATGGATTATTTGCGTCAAGGCATCCACTTTAGAGGTTATGCGCAAAAAGATCCCAAGCAGGAATACAAGCGCGAAGCGTTTGAAATGTTCACCAACCTGCTAGAGCATATCAAGTACGAGGTAATCACTACGCTGTTCAAAGTTCAGGTTCGGCAGGAAGAGGATGTTCAGGCGCTTGACGAGCAAATGCAGGCGCCCAGGGAAATGCATTTTGAGCACGCGCAGGCGCCGACTTTGGATGCTTACGAGGAGTCGCTGTCGGCACCCGAACAGGAAGAAACTACTGTTGCTGAGCAGCCATTTGTCAGGGACGGCAATAAAGTGGGGCGTAATGATCCTTGTCCTTGCGGTTCGGGCAAAAAGTTTAAACAGTGCCACGGTAAATTAAGCTGATTTGATTGCAGGGCGGGTTAACCCCGCCCTGTGTTGTCTCAAAACAGGTCTTCTGCGGGTTGTTCAGTAGATTGACTGGAATCAGTCGTCGAGTCGCCGGACGTGAAGCTTGTCGGCACGCGGTCAGCTTGAAAGTACTCCCATATCCCGTCTTTATTTGCGGCCTCTGTTAGCAGGCCGGTCTCAGGGTTTATAAACGCTTTTACTATGCCTTCCGGCGCTTCAAGAGGCGTATCGGGGGTATCTTTTAATGCTGTTTGCATAAACTCTATCCACATCGGTAATGCGGCTACACCGCCCGTTTCACGATTCCCCAGCGGGGAAAAATCATCAAATCCGACCCATGCGGTGGCGACATTCGATTGCGTGTAGCCATTGAACCAGGCGTCGCGCTGTTCGTTTGTGGTTCCTGTTTTTCCGGCAAGATCCTGTCTGCCCAATACTTTTGCATCGGTTGCCGTACCATGTTGGACGACATCTCTTAGCAACGAATTCATCAGAAAACAAATTTGCGGCGTAATAATTCGGGGTGCGTAGTTGCGTTTTAATTCCTCGCTGCTGTCGCAGGAAGGGCAGGGGGTTTTAGGTTTGGCCTGATAAATAATCTCGCCTTCGTTGGATTCAATGCGTTCAATAAAATAGGGAGTGATCAGGAAGCCGCCGTTGGCGAATGTGGCGTAAACCCGAGCCATTTGCAGTGGGGATGCATAGCCGCTGCCCAGCGCCAGTGACAGGGTTTTGGGTATTTGCTCTTCAGTAAAGCCGAAGCGCAAAGCCGTTGCAACGGCTTTTTCAACGCCCATTTCCTGTAATAGGCGGATGGAGATAATGTTTCTTGAGTGGGTTATAGCCGCCCTGATACTGGTTGGACCGTAGAATTTCTTGTTGTAATTTTCCGGCCGCCATTCATTTTCCTGGCCTGGAATATCGATGACGATAGGCGCATCGTTAATAAGACTGGCTGCGGTGTAGCCTTGTTCCAGGGCGGTGGTGTAAATGATGGGTTTAAAGCCCGACCCCGGCTGTCTTTTTGATTGGGTCGCGCGATTGTATTTGTTGCGGTAAAAATCGAAACCGCCGGTTAACGCCAAAATGGCGCCGTTGGCGGGATTTAAAGAAACAAATGCGCCTTCTACCTCGGGCACTTGCGTTAAAGTCCAGGTGTTATTTTGTAGCTGACGAACGCGGATAATGTCGCCTGTTTTTAACAGGTTTGCGATAGAGTTGCCGGTCCATTTAATATTTTCCGACGGTATTTCAATGACAGAGCGGTCTTGAAGAGCGGCAGTTGCAATATTATCTTTTACGCGTAGAACGGTGGCGGGCAATGTATCGCCGATGACGGGAAGTTCGCCTACAGGAAGTAGGCGAGGGGCGTGAGCAGGAGCGGAAGCTTCGTTGAAATTGCTGGTCCTGGTGCGTAAGTGGCGATAGCCGTGGCGTTGGTCATAGGCGTGCAAGGTATTGTTAAGCGCCTGATTCGCCGTCGATTGCAGCGTTCCGTTGATTGTTGTATAGACCTTGAAGCCGGAGGTATAGGCTTGCTCGCCATAGAGCTCGAAGATTTTTTGCCGAACCATTTCGGCGAAATAAAGCGCCGAAATTTCAGGAGAGACTGTTTGCAGCTTGGCTGTAGAGGGTTGCCCGGATGCGTCCTCGTATTCCTGTTGGCTGATATGGTTAAGCTCAAGCATACGGTGCAAGACATAATTGCGCCGTTCAATGGCTCGCGCTTCATTTGTAATGGGGTTGTATGTCGATGGCGCTTTGGGTAGCCCGGCAATCATCGCGTATTCGGCCAAGTTAAGTTCCGACAGGGATTTTCCGTAATAAACCTGGGCGGCAGCGGCAACGCCGTAGGCTCTGTGGCCCATGAAAATCTGGTTTAAGTAAAGTTCCAGGATTTTGTTTTTCGGGTACTCGCGTTCTATTTTCAACGCCAGCATGATTTCCTTTAACTTACGGGTGTAAGTTTTCTCGCTGCTCAACAGGAAGTTACGGGTAACCTGCATGGTGATGGTGCTGCCGCCCTGTTTTTTCTTGCCGGTTAAGGCAAGGTGTAGACCGGCCCGAAGCAGGCCTTTGAAATCGACGCCGGGGTGCTGGTAAAAACTGTCGTCCTCAGCGGCAATGAAAGCATTAATCAGTTGCGGCGGGACTTCCTCTATATTGACCGGTGCGCGTTTTTTTTCGCCAAATTGAGCAATCAGCAAATTATCCGCACTATAAACGCTTAAAGGCGTCTGGTACTGAACATTATGCAGGGTCTTAACATCAGGCAGGTCGGCGGCAAGCTTGTTGTATAAAAAATAGCCGGAAATAGCTAAGCCCAATGTAATGGTGATAAAAAAAACAGCGAACCATTTTAAAAGTTTAGCCACAAGAAATCCCGGGAAACGGTACGGTAGAGGTAAGAGCGCAAGCTTTATGAATAAAAAGATACATTTTTAGTAAATGCCGGCAGAAATGATTTTCACTGGAGATAAAAAGCAACGGATCGAGCAAATAAATTGAACATTTTAAGCATCAAAATAAAAAAGGCTACTATACTTTCGCCAGTAAATAAGTTTTGTCATTGTTGATTGTAGCTGAAAACCCGGCATTGCAGCTGATCGGTCACGATGTCGTCAAGTTTTTCAAGGGATAGTTCATGAGTTGGTTTGGGCAGAAACAGAGCGCCGTTCTAGGTATTGATATCAGTACCGCAGCTATAAAATTGCTCGAATTGAGCAAGGTCGGCGCCCGTTACCGGGTTGAAAGTTATGCGGTAGCGCCTTTGCCGCAAGATGCTGTTGTTGATAAAAATATAGCAAACATTGAAGTGATCGCTGAAGCGATAAAAATCGCTTTAAAGCAATCCGGCTCAAAGTTAAAGCAAGCGTCTGTCGCTGTTGCCGGCTCTTCAGTGATGACCAAGGTGATACCGATGCCCGCTTCATTAACCGATGATGAAATGGAAGATCAAATCATGGTTGAAGCGGACCAGTATGTGCCTTACTCGCTTGACGAGGTTAATTTCGATTTTGAAGTACAGGGGCAAAATGAAAATAACCCTGAAATGGTCAATGTGCTGCTCGCGGCGTCGAGAAAGGAGATTATCGCGGATCGCGTCGAAGTGTTGGTCAAGGCCGGTTTGAAAGCCAAAATTGTCGATGTTGAAGCCTTTGCGATGGAAAACGCCTTTACCTTGCTGATTGATCAATTGCCGGATGCCGTTGAAGGCCAGACGGTTGCTATTGTGGATATCGGGGCAACCATGACGGCGTTAAATGTTCTACATAATTGCCGTACCGTGTACACAAGAGAGCAAGGCTTTGGCGGCAGGCAGTTGACTGAAGAGATTCAGCGCCGCTACGGTTTAACTTATGAAGAGGCCGGCTTGGCAAAAAAGCTGGGCGGACTGCCGGATAACTATGCAGTCGACGTACTTGAGCCGTTTAAACGGGCAATGGTTCAGCAAATTCAGCGGTCGATACAGTTTTTTATTTCATCAAGCGCGAATAGACGTATCGACAATCTTGTTCTGGCGGGCGGTTGCGCCTCAATACCCGGCATCGACAAACTGGTTCAACAGACCCTAGGAATACCTACCTTTATAGCCAATCCTTTCATCAATATGGCGCTATCCAATAAGGTAAAACCTCAGTCATTGAGTAACGATGCATCGGCAATGATGATTGCGTGCGGGTTGGCATTGAGGAGTTTTGATTAATGGCAAAAATCAATTTGCTCCCGTGGCGTGAAGAGCTGCGCGCGCAGAAAAAACAGGATTTTATCAATGCCATCGGCGTGGCGGTTTTATTCACGGCGCTTATTTTTGCCGGGCTTCACATGTATATCGAGGGATTAAAGGCTTATCAGGAACAAAGAAACAAGCTAATACAGGACGAAATAGCATTATTGGATATAAAAATCGCCAAAATCAAAACAATTGAGGAACAAAAAAGCAAGTTGCTGACCAAAATAGAATTAATTCAGAAATTACAGGAAAGCCGTCCTGAGATTGTGCATTTATTCGATGAGCTTCCGAGAGTTACACCGGACGGGGTTTTTCTGACGAAGTTCACCCAGAAAGGGGATGAGCTGAATTTTGAAGGCAAGTCGCAAACCAATGCCCGCGTTTCCGCTTTTATGCGGGCTATTGAGGCTTCGGCCTGGCTTAAAGTTCCTACGCTTGATGTGATTCATACTGGAAGTAAGGTTAATTCCGAACAGTTAAGCGATTTCATTCTGCATGCAAAGCAAGGCGGTCAAGATGCGCAAGCCGCGACTGCCACGGGTGGCGGAAGTCCCGCAAGCGGTAAGGAAGCGATCCGTCCGGCCGGGGGGAACTAATGAATTTGTCGGAAATTAACTGGGATCTTAATGAGGCGGGGTCTTGGCCATTGCCCATTAAAGCGGCGGCGATTGCCGTCATATGCGTTCTGGTTTTTAGTGCGGGTGTTTACTATGACACGCTTGATCAATTGGCGGCGCTTGATGTCTCCGAGAAAAAAGAGCGGGAGTTAAAGCAGGCGTTTGAGACGAAGCAAAAGAAATCAATCAATCTTCAGGATTATCAGGATCAATTGACGCAAATTGAAACGGAACTGGAGGATATGATCCGCCAAATGCCGACAAAAGAAGAGCTTGCCAGCCTGTTGATTGATATTTCCCAGACAGGATTGGCCAGCGGTCTGGAATTCCGGTTATTTAAACCGGGTGCGGCGATTCGAAAAGACTTCTATTCAGAGTTGCCGATCGAGATAGAGGTTATTGGAAAATATGAGGAGCTGGGGTTGTTTGTGAGTGGTTTGGCCTCGTTGCCGCGGATTGTTACCGTACACGACGTAAATATTATTCCCGAAAGCAAGGACGGAAAGACCGGGGAAATGAAGATGAATGCAACGGTAAAGACCTATAACGAAAGCGTTGATGAAGCCGCTGAGACGGCCAAAAAGAAAAGGGCGAGAAAGTAATGGAATATAACAAATTGCCTTTGTCCAGTGGAGCCGCACAAGCAGGTTTGCAACGCCGCACCGATTCCCTCGGCAACAGCTCCCTGCGTTGCTCTACCTCCTGCATCCATGCAGTCGTACCGGTCGCGACACTTCCGTCACCCTTGGCGGTCGGTCGCACGAGTTCCCTACCCGTTGCGACACTCCCGCCATCCTTGGCGGTCGGTTGCACGGGTTCCCTACCCGTTGCGACACTCCCGCCATCCTTGGCGGTCGGTTGCACGGGTTCCCTACCCGTTGCGACACTTCCACCATCCTTGGCGGTCGTAACTTGTGTGGTTTTTATAGCTTTGTTGACCGGATGCGGCAACGATGACTTTGCGGACTTAAACCGCTATATAGCGGAAGTTAAGGCCAGGCCTAAAGAGGCCATTAAGCCCTTGCCTGAAATCAAAGTTATTGAGCCTTTTATTTTTAAACCGGAAGGCTTGCGCGATCCGTTTAAGCCGTTGGAGCAGCCCGAACAGGCCGACAGCGTAGATGTTTCAAAGGCTAGTGGCATAAAACCGGATACGGCGCGGCGTAAAGAAGAGCTGGAGATGTTCCCTTTGGATGTCCTGAAAATGGTGGGTACTGTCGATATGAAGTCGAGTTTGTGGGGATTGGTAAAAGCCAGCGACGGCACTATCTATCGCGTCAAAGTTGGGAACTATATGGGTAAAAATTATGGGAAAATCATACGGATAGTTAGCGATAAAATCGAATTGATCGAAATAGTGCCCGATAAGCCGGGAACGTGGCGCGAACAACCGGCTTCAATAGCGTTGACAGAGTGATTTTGAGGACAATAAATGAATAATAAACAAGGCTGCGTTATGGCGAATACCCACAGGGGAGCCATACCGTTCAGGGGGCAGGGTAAGACGTGGCGATCATCATGTATGCCTATTGGCTTAGGTTTGCTCCTATTCGTATTTCAGCTCGCATCTGCTCAGGCAGGTGAACTGTTGTTATCAAAGATAGATTTTGCGACGCCGTCAGCTGATAAGTTGCAGATTGAAATGGAAATGACGGGGCCCGCGGCTACGCCTAAAGTATTTAAAACCGATAATCCTGCGCGTATCGCCCTGGATTTTCCGGGTGTAAAAAGCGGACTGGCAAAAAAAATGTACCCGATCAATCAGGGGGCGGCGAACAGCGTTTATGTCGTGGAAGCGGGCGACAGGGTTCGTGTTGTTGTTAACCTGCTTGAGACAATACCGTTTGATACCAAGGTGGTCGGCAATAAAGTGGTACTGACCCTAACGCGGGCAAAGGCTGTAATGCCTGCCGAGTTAAAACCGCCGGCTCTTCCACCGGCTGTTGCAACGCCGCCAAAGCCGACAGCGCCTGTCCTAACAAAGACGACTAATGCAGTAGTGGCAGCCTTAATCCCCGCACAAGATATTAGCGGGTTTGACTTTAAGCGCGGCGACAAAGGCGAGGGACGCATACTGGTTTCGCTGGCTAATCCCAACACTATCGTTAACTCTAAGGAACAAGGTGGGAAAGTCGTCATCAGTTTTTTAAACACCCGCTTACCTCAAAGTTTGGCTAAAAGGCTCGATGTCTCCGAGTTTGCAACGCCGGTCAAGTTTATTGATACCGTGTCGGCCGACCAGCAAACCACGATTACCGTGACGCTGCAAAATGCGCTTTACGATTATTCGGTGTTTCAAGCGGACGGGTTGTTGACCGTTGAGTTTCGCCCCTTAAGCAATGAAGAGAAAGATGCGCTGGAAAGGTCGCGCACCAAATATACCGGCGACAGGTTATCTTTAAATTTCCAGGAAATCGAAATCCGCAGTGTGATTGCCATTCTGGCCGAATTTACCGGGCAGAATGTGGTTGCCGGCGATGATGTAACGGGTACGATTACCTTAAAGCTGGACGATGTGCCTTGGGATGAAGCGCTCGACTTTATCATGATGACCAAGGAGTTGGGCAAGTACGAGTCCGGTAATGTCACGCTGATTTCAACGCTGGACAAGATCAAGGACTACAAGCAGAAACAGCAGGAAACCGATAAAGTTGTTGAACAGCTGGATCCGCTGGTGACAGAGTACATTAAAATCAATTACGCCAAGGCAGAGAACTTTAGAAATCTGTTGAATGGCCGCGATACCGGTGCTTTTGGCAGTTGCGGGGTGACCGGCGCAACTGGAACTGCTTCATCAACAACGGCCTCTTCCGCTTCCGCCGGCGGCGCCACGGGCGGGGGGCAAGCCGGTCAAGGCCAGACCGGCGGGGCTGGTAGCGCCAGTGGTTCGGAAGGCGGTAATGACAAGTTTGGCTTGCTTTCTGCCCGCGGATCGGCCGTTGTCGATGCCAGAACCAATACCTTGATTGTTCGCGAGACGGCGAAGCGCCTGGATGAGGTCAAGAAACTGATACGCAAGCTTGATGTTCCTGTGCGTCAGGTGATGATTGAGGCGCGGGTTGTGATTGCCGATGATAGTTTTACTGAAAATTTAGGCGTCAAGTTTGGTGTAGCAAAAGAAGCGACTATAGGTTCCAGTAAAACGTTCGCTGTGGGGGGAACTGAGGTGGCTTCAAGTGGGGGGGATCCTACTATAAACACAAGAAAACCAACCGATTTGCTGGTCGATTTGGGCGTCGAAGCCCTAACGGCGACTCCGCCGGGGGCGTTGGGAATGACCCTCGCCAGAGGCGCCGATTATGTGTTGAATCTTGAGCTACAGGCATTACAAATTGAAGGCAGGGGGGAAATAGTGTCCAACCCGAGGGTAATGACGATGGACCGATGCACGGCGGTTATGACGCAAGGTGTTCAGATTCCGGTGACAACGCCTGGGACGGCCAATACACCGCCGACAACGACTTATATCGATGCCGTCCTTGAGTTAAACGCAACGCCGCAGATTACCCCCAATGGCTCGGTTATCATGAATTTGCTGGTTAAGAAGGATAATGAGAATACAACAAGCAATCCTGTTTCGGGCAACCCCGGGATTGACAAAAGACAGATCAAAACCTCGGTTCTCGTTGAGGATGGAGAGACGGTTGTTTTAGGAGGCGTTTATGAAGGGTCTGAATCAATAGGCAAGAATAAAATCCCATTTTTCGCCGACCTGCCGGGTATTGGGTTTTTATTTACCAATTCAACAGAGGAGAAGACTAAGAAAGAATTACTGATTTTTGTCACGCCGAAAATCATGCAGGATAATCTGGTCAGCGATTGATTGCTTCTACTTGGATCAAAAAGGGGGCATAATGCCCCCTTTTTTAATGGTTTAGCCGCAGGAAGGCAGGTTATGACGCGATCAGAGAATATATATTTAGTAGGCCTGATGGGTGCAGGGAAAACCACGATAGGGCGGCAATTAGCCAGAGCGTTGTCAGTACCTTTTTATGACAGCGACAAGGCGATTGAGGAAAGAACCGGTGTGGATATTCCGACTATATTCGAGTTCGAGGGAGAAGAGGGATTCAGGGATCGGGAACAGAAGATGATTCAGCAATTGACGCAAATGAAGGGTATTGTGCTGGCTACCGGCGGCGGTGCTGTTTTGCGTGAAGAAAATCGCAGGTTGTTGAAGGAAAATGGTTTTATCGTTTATCTGCAATGCTCGGTAGAAAGGATTCTGGAGAGGACGCGCAGGGACACGCAGCGTCCACTGCTGAAAACGGATAATCCCAGAGAACGTATAGAGACCTTATTCACGCAGCGTGAACCCCTGTATTTGTCTTGCGCCGATTTTAAAGTTGATACCGGCGTTATGCAAAGCAAAGAAGTTGTCAGCCGTATTTTAGAAGAATATAAGTCAGTTAACCGTTAGCAAACAAAATCTACAAAGAACGGGTTGGCGTAGCGTAACCCGGCACATCGAAGCGGCAAATACCGGATTGCGCTACGCCAATCCAATCTATAAGCGTTGATAAATATGAAAAAATTACAGGTTGAATTAGGTGACCGTAGTTACCCGATTTATATAGGCTCCGGTTTATTGGGCCAGTCCGAATTATTCACAAAGCATATAAAGTCCAAGCAGGTTGTCGTGGTTACCAATGAAACCATTGCCCCGTTGTACCTGGACACAGTTTTAAAAAACTTACAGGGCTATATTGTTGAAACAGTGATACTGCCCGATGGCGAACAATTCAAGACTTTGGATGTTGTCGCGCAAATTTTCGATAAGCTGCTGGCGTGCAGATTTAGCCGTAACGCCAGCCTGATCGCGTTAGGCGGCGGCGTTATCGGCGACATGGGCGGCTTTGGGGCGGCCTGCTATCAGCGAGGGATTCCTTTTCTGCAAATACCGACAACATTGTTGGCTCAGGTCGATTCCTCGGTAGGCGGAAAAACCGGCGTTAATCATCCGCTGGGTAAAAACATGATCGGCGCTTTTTACCAGCCGCAATGCGTTATCGCCGACGCCGACGTTTTGGATACGCTGGATGACCGCCAATTAGCGGCGGGGCTGGCCGAAGTGATTAAATACGGCTTGATCAGGGATGCTGAGTTCTTTGAATGGCTGGAGCACAATATCGATGCGTTATTGACTAGAGACAAGCAGGCATTGGCTTATGCGATTGAGCGGTCGTGCATTAACAAGGCCGAAATTGTCGCCGAGGATGAAACCGAAACCGGCGTCAGGGCGACGTTAAATTTAGGCCATACTTTCGGCCATGCGATAGAAACCGGCGCCGGTTACGGCGCATACCTTCATGGCGAGGCGGTCGCCATCGGCACCTGCCAGGCCGCCGATCTTTCCAGACGAAAAGGCTGGCTGAACGATGAAGATGTCGAAAGAATTATTGCGCTGTTTAAAAAAGCCGGATTGCCCGTACATCCGCCGGAGCAAATTGCTTCGGACCGGTTTTTGGAATTAATGGCGGTAGACAAAAAAAATGTAGACGGTCAAATCAGACTGATCCTGTTGCAAAAAATCGGCATGGCAACTCTGCCTGTTGACGTAGATCGAGAATTATTGGAGATGACGCTTAAAACTTATGGTAGAAGATGATGATGTCCTCTGGATAAAACAGCCGCGCCGGGACCCGGCAAATGAGGCTGTTCATTCCTTGATAACAAAGGAGCGGATGCAGAAGCTTGATTTATTAATCCATCTGCTTTCAAACCTGACGCAAGCCCTTGTCGTCTGCGGGCCGAAAGGCATCGGTAAAACGACGCTGCTTAACGTTTTGCAGGAGCGCAAGACTGAATCACGGCGGTATTGCCTGATGCAAGGCAATGCCGACTTAAGCTTTGAGGCGATTTACGAGCAGTTAGCCAGGGTCCGGTCGCCGGGGCAATATAAACAAATCGTATTGATTGTCGATAATGCCGGCGAATTAGTACCGGGCCTGATCACGGCCGTCATTCAATATGCCGCGGCAAATCCTGTTTTAAGGGTCATCTTCGCCTTAACGCATGACGAATTGCAGATGAAACGGGGATCGGATCGTGCGGTTGATGATTGTCATATTGTTGAAATCCCGCCTTTATCGGAGAGGCAGTGCGGCGATTTTTTACAGCATCTGTCCACAAAACCTTCTTTAAACTTGCCGTTTGATGCAATCGGCGAAAACATGATAGAGCACATCTATCGGGAAACGCATGGTGTTCCGGGGCGTATTATCGCTGAAGTGTCCGGCTTGCCCGTCGCCAAGCCGGGCGGAAAATTGAAATGGATGTTTGTCATTACCGTTGCAGCAGCCATTGCGATAGTGTTCGGTATTCAATTGCTGACAACATCAAAAAAGGATGACAAAACCGTTGCGCCCGCGCCCGTTCAACAAAAAACAGATATTATCGACATCCCGCCTCCGCCACGAACAGAGACCCCGATAATGCTGGATCTGTCGACTGCAGGGAGCGACGGTAACGCAGCAAGCGGCACGACTGCACCGGTGCAAGAAGTCGGGCAACGCCCGAATGAATTACCGAAAGAACCGGTATTGCCGGCTGCCCAGCCGGTAATACCGCAGCCGGTGCAAGCCGCGCCGGCAAATGCCATAGAGCCAGCGGCTGGCGTAAATACAGGTGTAGGGGCTGGGCAAGCTGCGGTTCCCGCAGCACAGCCTGAAACGCCGATTAAGCCGCCTGAACAACCGTCCGCTGAAAAAGCCCCTGATGCCCGGCAACAGCAGGTCATCGAGCCTCCCGTTCCCGTAAAGCCGGAAGTTAAAGCCCCGTCCGAGCCGGTGCCTGCGGTTGATCAACCGCTTAAAAATAAACAAGCGGCTGCGCAGCGTGCGGTTGAGCAAGAAAAAACCAGACAAGCGCAGTTGAAGAAGCTGGCGGACAGTTTTAAGCCGTTTACACCCAATGGTCTGGAAACCATTCAGATACCTGAAAAGCCCGTAGAAATTGCGCCGCTTCCCGGAGGGGCGGTTGTAGAAACGTTGGTGCCCCGGCAAGTGGAGACTAACGAATCATTGGCGCAGTCGGCAAATAATTTCACCCTGCAACTTATGGTATTATCCAAACAATCGTCGGTTGACGGCCTGCTCAGGAAATATCCGGAGATGAGTTCGGGGTTTAGAACCATTAACACGATAGCGAACGGTCAACAGAAGTTCATTTTAGTTTACGGTTCATATTCTGATATGGCATCGGCAAATAAAGCCAGACAATCCTTGCCGTTCGAATTCCGAAAGGCGCTGGTAAGAAAAATGAGCGCGATAAAACAATAACTAAGTTGTGTAGGATGGGTTTCGCTACCGTTCTACCCATCCTACAAAATTTTAAACCTGAATAATTAAATCCATGACAGTATTAAAAAACGACACCTTTATTAGAGCGCTGTTAAAACAACCTGTTGAGTACACACCGATTTGGATGATGCGCCAGGCGGGTCGTTATTTACCTGAATACAGAAAGGTCAGGGAGCAGGCCGGCAGTTTTTTAGATCTGTGCACCAATCCTGAGCTGGCTTGCGAAGTCACCTTGCAGCCGTTACGGCGTTTTGACTTCGATGCGGCGATTCTGTTTTCGGATATATTGACCATTCCCGACGCAATGGGTTTGGGACTTTATTTTACCGAAGGCGAAGGGCCTAAATTTACTCATCCGGTCAGAACCGCAGCCGATGTCGCTAAATTACCGGTTCCTGATCCTGAAACCGATTTGCGTTACGTGGTCGATGCGGTTCGGCTGATACGGAAAAACCTGCAAGGCAGCGTTCCGTTGATCGGCTTTTCCGGCAGCCCCTGGACGCTGGCAACCTATATGGTCGAGGGCGGCAGCAGCAAGAGCTTTCAAAAAGTTAAAGGCATGATGTACGAACAGCCCAAGTTGATGCACGTTATGTTGGACAAGTTGGCGCAATCGGTTGCGGCCTATTTGAATGCGCAGATCGAGGCGGGCGCTCAGGCGGTCATGCTGTTCGATACCTGGGGCGGCATGTTGTCGACCGAAGATTATGCCGAATTTTCCTTATACTACGCCAAGCAAGTCAGGGCGCAGCTTAAAACCCATGTAGACGGGCAACAGGTTCCGACCATCCTGTTCACTAAAGGCGGCGGGCTTTGGCTGGAAGCCATGGCCGATTCAGGCTATGATGCATTGGGCCTCGATTGGCAGACCGATATGCAACAGGCTCGCGCCAGAGTAGGCCATCGTGTCGCCTTGCAGGGCAATATGGACCCGGTTGCGCTTTATGCAAACCCGGACGTCATTACTGGAAAAGTAAAAACCATTTTGCATAAATACGGTTCGGGTTCCGGCCATGTGTTCAACTTGGGGCACGGCATCTTGCCCGATATGAACCCTGATCATGTTAAAGCGATGGTCGATGCCGTGCATGAGCATAGCCGGGCTTATCATCAGGACTAAGCATCAAAATATTAGGAGTTTCGAGCATGAAAATATTGAAAAACTTGTTGATAATCGGCTTGCTCGCTGCCAATACGGCGGGCGTTAGGGCTGAGGACAAGCCTATCGACATCGTGGTTCATAGAAGCCCAAGCTGCACTTGTTGCGGCAAGTGGTTGGAGCATCTGAAAGATAATAATTTCAATGTAAAAGATGTCGTCACCAATGACGTGCAGGCGGTAAAGGATAAATACGGCGTTAGCCGGGAAATAGCATCCTGCCACACGGCCATCGTCGACGGCTATATTGTCGAAGGCCATGTGCCTGCAAACGACATTAAGACGCTGTTGACAACCAAATCTAAAGTTGCCGGAATAGCCGTTCCCGGCATGGTTGACGGCAGTCCCGGCATGGAGATGGGCGATAGCAAGGACGCTTATAAAGTGCTGAGTTTCGACCGCGAAAACCACACCAAGGTATTCAACAGCTACGAAGGTACACAATGATTTTAGCCGGCGACGTAGGCGGTACAAAAACCATCCTGGCGCTGTTTAAGACGGAAGGCGATGAGGTTAAATGCCTTAAAAAAGAGCAATTTCCCAGCGCGAACTATCAGACGTTTACCGCATTATTGTCGGAATTTTTGACCGATGCCGCTTGCCCGCAGGTAGCGGCCGTTTGCATCGGAGTCGCCGGCGTTGTTGACAACGGCCGTTGCGAAACAACCAATTTGCCGTGGGTGCTCAGCAGTAAAGAGATCGGCGAGCGCGTAAACAGCCAAAATGTCTGGTTGTTGAATGACCTGGAAGCCGCCGCATGGGGTTTGCTGGATTTGCCGGAGCGTAATTTCGTTGAATTGAATCCCGATGCGCAAAGTCAGCAAGGCCATACTGCCGTAGTTGCCGCCGGAACAGGCTTGGGCGAGGCAATCATCGCATGGGATGGCGCCGCGCATCAGGTTATCGCCAGCGAAGGCGGGCATACCGATTTTTCGCCGACTAATGAGCAGGAAATAGCCTTGCTCAGGCACTTGATGGAAAAGTACCCGGAGCATGTCAGCTGGGAGCGATTGCTGTCAGGTGAAGGCCTGATCAACATTTATCAATTTCTCAAACACATTAACTACGCACAAACCAATTCGGAAACCGAACAGCAGATGACCGAGCGGGATCCTGCCGCAGTCATAGGCGAAGCGGGCGTTTCCGGCAGCGATGCGTTGTGCGTTGAGGCGTTAAAACTGTTTTGCCGGCTCTATGGTTCGGAATCGGGAAATCTGGCGCTTAAATGCCTGCCGTATGGCGGCGTTTACCTGGCCGGAGGCATAGGCGCAAAAATTCTGCCCGTGCTGCAACAAGGTGAATTTATGCGCGGTTTTTTGGCAAAAGGACGCTGCCGGGCCGTGTTGCAGAAACTATCGGTTAAAGTCTGCACCAACCCCGAGGTCGCCTTGTTGGGCGCGCTCAGTTACGCAAAAAAGAGGCTAGGATAAAGCAATGAAAATTGGCGTCCCCAAAGAAATAAAAGATCAGGAAGGCCGGGTTGCAATCACACCCGACGGCGTGCGGCATTTAATTCAAAAAGGACATCAGGTCCTTATTGAGATCGATGCCGGATTAGGCTCGGGATTTAGCAACGAGCAATATCAGCAGGCTGGCGCACAGTTGGTTTCAGCCTCCGCTGCCTGGGCGGTCGATCTGGTGGTCAAAGTCAAAGAGCCCTTGGAATCCGAATACTCTTATTTGGACCGGCAGATGATTTTTACCTATTTTCATCTGGCGGGTGTGACGCCGAGCTTGACCCAGGAGCTGTTAAAAAAAGGCACAGCGGCGATTGCCTACGAAACCCTGGAAGATGAACAGGGACGCTTGCCACTGCTTGCGCCGATGAGCGCCGTTGCCGGAAACATGGCCGCGCTGATGGGCGGTTATTATCTTGCCGAATTCAATCAGGGCAGGGGAGTCCAGTTAGGCAAAGTGCTGGGCAAACGGCATGGCAAGGTCGTGATCATCGGTGATGGCGTGGTCGGCCAACATGCCGCCCAGGTAGCCGGCGGAATGGGGGCCGATGTGTTTGTTGCAGGTATTGATCAGGCACACATGCAGCAAATAAAAACCGCATCATTGCCGGATGTAGAGTTTTTCTTGTCGACTCCTGAAAATATCGGCGAGCATGTAAAAGACGCCGATTTGGTTGTCGGAGCCGTGCTGGTTCATGGCGCCAAAGCACCCAAAATAATCACTGAAGACATGATCAAGTCGATGGCTAAGGGAACGGTTGTTGTCGATGTCAGCATCGATCAGGGCGGCTGCATAGCAACATCAAAGCCAACCTCGCATACCAACCCGGTATTTATCAAACACGATGTCATCCATTATTGCGTGACCAACATGCCGGGCGCGTATCCCAGAACATCAACCATCGCTTTGTCCGATGCGACATTACCCTATGTCCTGAAAATAGCCGATGCAGGGAAAGGGGCTTTAATGACCGATAAGACACTGGCAAAAGCGATTAATACCTGTGACGGCAAGATCACCTGTAAAGCTGTAGCCGAAAGTCTGGATATGCTGGATAACTACCAGTCGATTGATAAGTTTTAAATGGTTTTACGGTAACATTCTAAGTTACGATAAGCACTAAAGCCGATGTAGCTCAGTTGGTAGAGCAACTGATTCGTAATCAGTAGGTCGTGGGTTCGACTCCCATCATTGGCTCCAAAAAGATCAAAGGGTTAGGCGGAATGCCTGGCCCTTTTTTGTGTGTAATGCCAGTTGTTTCTCCAAAGGAACTTCCATGCCAGAACAAACCCATCCCCATGATCCGTTTTTTCCTTTTTGGGAAGATCCTTCTTCTTTTTTGGCGGTTTGGCTGACCACCGCCGACCAAACTGCGTTGTTCCAACGGCAGCCGAATGAGCTCTGTTTTGCCGACAACGCCAATGATTTCCCTGTGATAACCGTGGATGCCAAGCAGAAGTATCAGGTCATCGAGGGATTCGGTTTTTCGTTGACCGGCGGCAGCGCGATGCTGATCGGTCGCTTGTCCGCCGCTGACAGGAAAGCATTGTTGCGGGAGCTGTTTTTGCCCGATGAGGACGGCATCGGCGTTAGTTTTCTGCGTCTGAGCATCGGTGCGTCGGATCTGAGCGAGCGCTGCTTTAGCTATGACGACAGGCCTGCCGGACAATCGGACTTTGAGCTTGCCCATTTCGACATCGAGGCCGGCGACCGTGAAGTCATTCCGCTGTTGCGGGAGATTTTGTCGATCAACCCCGAGATCAAGATCATGGCTACAACTTGGTCGGCTCCAACCTGGATGAAGACCAACCAGAGTTTTGTCGGCGGCAAACTAAGATCGGATTGCTACGCTGTTTACGCAGCCTACCTGGTCAAATACCTGCAAACAATGCGGAACAGAGGCATCACCGTCCATGCGATCACCCCGCAGAACGAACCCTTGAATGAAAAAAACGAACCCAGCATGGTCATGGAAGCGGGCGAGCAGGCCGAGTTCATCAAAAATCATCTGGGGCCGGCTTTGTCGACAGCCGGGTTGGCCGATGTGGAGCTGTTTTGCTGGGACCACAATTGCGATGTCCCTGAGTATCCTTTGGAAGTCTTCGCAGATGCTAAAGCGCGCCGTTACCTGAGCGGATCGGCTTGGCATCTGTACGGCGGCGACATTTCAGCCCTTTCCGAAGTGCATCGGGCTTACCCGGATATGAAACTGTATTTCACCGAACAGTGGGTGGGGATAGACGGGCAGTTCGGGGGGGATTCGATGTGGCACATGAAAAACGTGCTGATCGGTTCCCTACGCAACTGGAGCCGGGTAGTGCTTGAATGGAACCTGGCTTCCGATCCGTTTTGCCGCCCCCATACGCCCGGCGGCGAGGCCCGTTGCGTCGGCGCTTTGACCATCGGCGAAGAGGTTGCCCGCAACGTCGCCTATTATGTGATCGCCCATGCCGCGAAATTCGTCCGCCCCGGTTCGGTGAAGATTTATTCCGATGAGCACGAGTTCTTACCGAATGTGGCCTTTCTGACGCCCGAGGGTTATATCGTTCTGATCGCGCTCAATGACGAAGCTGAAGCACGTTTCTTTACTATCCGCTTTCAGGGGAAAAGTGCAGTAGCCACTCTGCCAGCAAACGCCGTAGCTACTTATGTTTGGCGGGCGGTGTAAAAAACTTATTTTTGGCTCAGTTTTTTCCTTGTCCATGCCGGGTGCCTTCGGCAATCAAGAACGGCATAGACTCGTGCGGTTTGATTTTCAACCCGATAATAAACGGCAAACGGGAATCGTTTTGATAATAAGCGATGATATTTCCCGAAATAGATCTGATGAACTCCGGCGTTAATTATCAATGAGTCAATGTCTGAAAAAAGCGTATCTACAAAATAACTTCCCAAGCCTGCTGCTTATAAAACCGGTAACCATCGATTAAATCCCGTTGCGCAGATCGCTGTATTTGGATTTTCATGGAAGCTGGTTGCGAATGTCCTTTTTTGCATCATTCCAATCGATAAAGGTATCGGTTCCATCATTAAGCATTTCTTCCCTTTGTTGTAATACCTCGGAATGCCAAGCCGGAGAGTTGATGTTATCAGCATCAGTACATAAGCTGTCCCAAAGAGATTCCATAACTTGTATTTTTTCTGTGACGGACAATTTTTCTATTTCAATGACTGTCATAGTGATTTCCTAAGTAGAGATAGCGAAGGCAGGCTCTTATGATTGTACTACGGTTTCCGGCCAAGGGTAGCGTCTACAAAATACAATAATAGTGTCTTTTCGGTTTCAAGGGAGAAACGTTGCCAAAGCCGATATTCACCGCATTTGTCCGGCGTTAACGGCATTCCCGACAGCCACAGTTCGTGCGTAGAGTTGGATTTGATCGCCCGCCAGCGTCCCGAGTAACCGGCATCGCCGTCAGGCAACGTCCAAACAGCATGCAAGTGATCCGGCAGAATAACAATGGCGTCGATGGTGAAAGGCCGTTCCGTCCGCACTTTGCGAAATACGTTGCGCAGTTGCCGGACGTGTCGCACAGCAAATCGGAACAACGAGTAGCAGGACGGGGCATGTTGCCCGTCCTGCTCGGGAAAACCGCATGTCCGGTGGTGTGGGAGGAATGACGGCGGCAATCCCGTCATTTCCACCCGATCAGCGTTAAGTGCATCTAATCGTGTTGAAGGTTCAATTGCATGCGTCCAAGTAAAGCATGGCGGTTGCAAAGTCGCTTTCGTCATCGGGGTTTTTCATCATGGCGGATTTTAAAATTGTTAATTTGTCTTCCGTCGGTTTGAGGCGTTTGTTAATGGCATCAAGTTCGGGGGCTAAGGCTTTTAATTTGGCTTGATCGTGATGCTGATGGGCTATCAGAAGTTCTTTCTTGATTTTTATTTTTTGGCATTGATCCATGTGCGATTGCTTCATCAAATCAATGGCGGCTTCCACCTCCGCGCTGTTGGCGGCAACAGATGCAGAGAAAAAAATTCCAACGGCGACTGCCAAAGTAAAAAACAATTGTTTGTGCAACACAGCCTTCTGGTGAAACACAGGATCTTGCAAATCTTTACTGTGTTGAAAAACAGACACTTTAGGTTCGGCATTTTTATCTTTCATAGTGGTTTCCCTTGCTTCAACATTAAAGCTGAGTTGAGCAGCTTGTCTGCTCAAACGAAACTTATGCCCTTTGGGTATAAGGGTTTTTTCATGATCGCCTGCCCAGATTGGCCTGTGGCTAACGATGATGACTTGCGCTCTAAGGTACTACGCCACGGCAATTATCGGCCTTTAAAATTAAGAGAACTGCCGCTGTTTTCTAAATCAAAACTTTCATTAAGTTCCGCATCCTTTTCAACTGGGCGTGGCACATTGTATTCGCCCATGTCGGTTTTAACCCCATTTGGATGCAAAATCAACACGGCTACTTGCTGCTGATAGAGTCCATAGAATGTGCTAAAGCCGATCGGGGCATGTTGCCCCGACCGAAACATTTTGCGTTAATTAATTTTGGTTCTTTAGCTCAGAAATCGCAGAAACGTTAGGGCCGGGGTTGCAAACCCCGGCCCTAACGGGGGAAAATTGCGTAGCCCGTATGAAGCATAGCGGAATACGGGATGATCAGTGCCACGAAGTCCCGGATTCCGCTACGCTTCATCCAGGCTACTTGCTTTAAATGCATCTAACAATTTCTTCGGATCAAATTTTAGCGGGCCCAATTTAATTTCACCCAAGCTTATTGCCCCTCCAAACATTTCAATGTCTTTAGCATTCTTCATGCTTTGAATCAAAAGTATCTTTTTCTCTTTTTCATGAAGGTTATCTTTTAAAGAGGCAATAGATAATTCCTTCATTTCTATAATAGCGTCTTTCATTTGAATCTGATTCTTAAAGTTTTCAACTTGGCTAAAAAGCATTTGAAGAAGATATTTATCTTCAACTGAGGCTGACACAGCTTGTGCAGGTAAGTACTCGATATATGGCAACGATAGGTACTGATAGAATAATTGTTCTATTTTAATTAAAAGTTCTGGCGCTTCCTTTGGCGAAACAATTAACGATGTTTGATGTCTGTTATTTTCAGCCGATACATCTGCATTTATCCCCAAGTTAAGAAGAAACTCTCCAAACCAGACCAAATATTGAGTACAAATAGACTCGTATTCTTTGGGAAAATTAAATACTTTCACGAATATATTTTCTGAACCGGCTCTTGCAAGTTTTACTACCAATGATTGATATTCTTTCTTTGCCTCATGAATTACCTCATCAATTCTATGCAAGACTATCCCATCGAGCACAAAGAAAATAATATCAAGAGATGCCCAGCCTTCTTCTTTATTTATTTCGGTTTTAAACCCAATATTAGACATTTCATTCTTGTAGCACTCCAAAAACTCCTGGATAGTAAATGGCTGATTCCATTCTTCCCAAGAAAACGTAATAGAAAGTTTAACTTGTACAGATTCATTCTCTTTTTTAAAGGCAAGCCAATTCGCATTAGGAAACTCTTTAGATTCAAATTCCCATGAATACTCTAACCCTTTTGGAATATCGCCTGCCGGTGAATTACATATTATGAGAGAAAGTTCCTTATCTACATCCTCAGTATAATACTTCAAAACTGAGCCATCGGAGCTTTGGCAGGGTATGGAAAGTAACTCTTTACCATCCTGCTCAATCTTTAGGTGTTCGTTTTTCTCAATGAATTTAATGGTCACACTTTTTCCTCAAGCTAAGGTTGGGCAAAACCTTTTCGTTGCCCAACATTTTGCTGCCCATCAATATTAAAAACATCCTGATGATGCCTGAAAGTTTCAAGCCAGGATTTTAAATTCATGGGCTAGACTCCGCCAACGGATCAATTAACTCCAACTCCGAAATCCATTGAAAATCTCGGGTATTATGGGTTACCAGCGGTAATTGGTGAATCAAGGCGGTAGCCGCAATCATGGCATCGGCCAGTCCCATGCTTCGTTGGCGACGCAATTGAATGGCACGGTCAATAATTTCAAATGAAACGTCAAGGACATGAGTCGCGTCAAAAAACAACTCGAAACGTCTAAACTCAGCATCGGAGTTTCGCCAATAACCCATCACTTCCAAGCGGGTTACGTTCGACACGGAAAATTCGCCTTGCAGTAAAAAATCCTCCAGACTTGATTCACGGTATTTTGGCTCAAATGCGTAAATCACAATATTGCTGTCAAGGATCATCAATCATCCTCACGGCCTGGCAATACCCGGTCTTTGCGTTGTTCGCGCTGCCATTCCACCGGATCGCCAAATTTATCGGCAATGCTTGTCAATAGTTCTAACGGTGTTGCACGGATAATGCTGACTAACTGCGCACCATTAGGTTTTTCCGCCACAAGAGCCTCATCCATTTCATTGGCATCATCAGCCACCAATACCACCCGCACACGTTTAAATTTGGGCGCTTCACCCAGCCATTTAATGCGTCCATGATCATAAATCGCCTCATAACTTTTCAACATTGTCATATCTCCTACAAGGTGCCCAGAGAAAAGGGACTGATTACATTTCACTCGCGCCCTTTTTTTCATCGCGGTTCAGCGGCATTATAGGCTTTTAGTTATGGTAAAGCATACCATTGCCACACCCACACCCACACCCACACCCACACCCACACCCACACCCATAAACAACCATGAGTAGAAGGTTCATCACCGAAGCACCACATCCACCCGCCGGAATTGGCCGTTACGCAGCGCTTCTGCAATTTGCCCCTCAAGGTGTTGACCTTCCACGGTCTGCATGATGCCGTCCCGCCCATGTAACAGATAGCGGCAGGGTTTTACGGCGGCATCGCCGAAGGTGTCTTGGTGCTCGGGGTTGATGTAGACCAGCAAGGTTGTCCCCAATAAAGCGCAAGCCGCGCTGCCCGCCGGCAAGGTTTCTTCAAAACCGAACGGATTGGCTAATTGCTCATCCGAGGAGAAAAACGACTTCGACAACACCGGCGCGGGTCTGAACAGCAACTTGCCTTCCTCGAACACAAACGGAGTCGACCCCAGGAAAAGATGCGTCCAGAGGTGCAAAAATTCCACCGTGGAACCCGAAAGACGGGCTACGCAGCCTCTTCCGTGTTGGCGAGGATCGACAGCGAAACCGCTGCTGACCAAGAAGCTGGAGTTTTCGACCGGGTTGCGTCCGTATTCCGCAGGATCGCGAAAAGCCACCAGCAGCTGTTCAATTTGCTCGTAAAACTCATCGATTAACCCGGCCCGAACCATTTCCAGCACGAACTTGTAATGCATGTGCAGGAAGATGGAGCCGTTCTCCAACCAGCCGTAGTTGAAAACCCCGATCCGTCCCAGTTCCAGCGCATTTTCCCCGAGCGGCTCATTGACGCGGTACATGCCCAACTTTTTATCGAACAGTTCGGAGTTACGCGCGGCGTCATATAAGCGCCGGACTTCCTCCGGTTCGGCGATGCGCAGGGCATGGACGAAGCCTTCCAGAAACAGCGGTATCGGTTTTTGCTTGAAGCGGGTCACAGCCGCCTTACCGTCCGCGATTTCCTGATATTGCTCGGCCTCATAGGAGAAATAGGTGACGATGCCTTCCGGCGTCCGGGCTTTGTTGATCGCGGCATCCAGATAGCTCGAAACCGCCGCCAGGAAGGTTTGCACCGCTGCAACAGAGAGCGTGCGTTCGGCACCGTCAAATCCCATGAACACTTTGTCCCGGTAGGCTTCCTTTTGGGCTCCGCTTTCCCGCCAGAATAACTCTGGGGTCAGGTTGGGGCGACTTAACAGCGCTTCCAATCCGGCTATAAAGTCCGCCAGCTCGGTCGGCAGGGAAAATACTCCATCAACATCGGCCAGGGCATGTAAGGTAAAGTCCACCAAGCGCTTGAGTTCAATGGTTTCATTGACCGAAGACCCGAAAATGCCGGGCAGGCCGTTCAACGCATCGCACCAGCCTGGGCGGTCGGCTTCCATTTCTATGCCTACGCCGAACGGGTCCAGCGTGGCCAGCTTGTTGGCGACCAGCGTCAGGATTTTTCCGGGCAGCGTGGTGTAAACGATCTCGCCGTGGCCGCGTTGCGAGCGGACTTGGCGGCGACGACGGGCGCGGGAGTTGATCAGGGATTCCTTCTCAGGGCTACCCTGTACCGCGCCGTATTGGCGGACGCCTTTGGGCGTCACCACGTATTTTTGGGCGCGCGGCACGACAAAATGGGTGGAATCGAAGAAGGTGTAGGTCTTGTCCTTAAACAAGCCGGACAAGCGGTCCGGGAAAATCGCTTGGTAGCTAACCAGCAAATCCAGCAGATAAGTCCAGTGATCCGACCAATAGCCACGGTCGAATTCGGCATCTTCCACTTCCTGCGCTTGCGCCAAAATTTCCTTGATGACCGGCTCCGGGTTCTCCGCGCCTTGAAGCAACTGCCATAATTCCGCGTATTTAAACTCTCGGGACAGCAATTGTTCGAGGCCTGCAAACCTTGCGAAATGAGGGGCAAGGGTTTGGTGTAATACTGTTGATTGAAGAATGTGTGCTCCTTCTCCCTGAGGGACAAATCCGCCGGGAGCGGATTTGCACTCGCCCGTAGGGTGGCGGACAGGAGAGTCCGGCATGATTAGGCCGGGATGAGGGGGATTAAATAAACCCTCTCCCTCTGGAGAGGGCTTTGTACTACTTAAATCAACAGTAAAACGCGAGTTCCGCAAAGAACAAGGATTGTAGCCGTCCGCCTGAACCAGGTTGAAGAAATAGCGGATGTTTTTGGCATCCAGCGCAGGATCGAAGAACAAATCCATCCGGCGGTTTTGCAGCACGTCGCGGAAATCGCCGTTGCCTTCGGAAAAGGGCGTATCCTGCAACAGGAAGTCGTTGTAGTCCCTTTCCAGGTCGCCGTGCTTGCGGCCGAACAAATACAGTTGCGCGCCGCCCGGCACTTCCCTGGGAAAGCCGCCGCGCAAACCGTTGTCGAGATAACACTGCCGGGCATGGGCATCGAATAGCGGCTTGGCCGTCGCGGTAAAAATTCGTTGCGTGATGCCTTCGATCAAGCTGCGGTTTGCCTCCCGCTTGGCTTCGAAGTAATCTTTTTTGTCGGCCTCTGCAATGAACTGCTCAAATACCGGCTGCGATTCGGCATGGCCGTAAAAGCCGTAAAACACCTGGCTTTGTCCCGGCTGGAGTTCTAGGCTCATGGCCTGGAAAGCCGACGGCGTTTGGTTGCCCGCCACCTGATGATCGAAGTCCAGGCCGTCATCGGCAAAAAAACGTTCCGGCCTGGAAAAATCCCCGGCCAAGCCGAAAATTCTTTCCGCATCCACCACCACGCGAGTGCGTCCGCCGTTCAAGAATCCGGCGAAGAAATTGCAGGCGATCACCGGCTCAACCTGCGGCGAGTCGGTAGGCCATACTTTCAATCGATAAAACGGCAGGTTTTCCTCGACGCCTTCGACCCGCATGAACGCTTCCGAGGTCCGGCTCATGAATTTCAAAATCCATTGGTTCATGCCAAAGGGAAGCACTTGCGGCAAACCGTCGACGATCTCTATCTTTCTGGCCTGCCCGGAGGTATTGACGATCTCGACCCGCCGCAGCAAACCGGCCACGGATGCCTCTGGCAAGGTGAACATATCGGCCCGGATACTGAATCCCAATTGCGGATTGATCTCTTCGACACCGACCTCCTGGGGCGTGACATAAAGGCGTTGCTTGACCTCCGGCCCCGATCCGCGCTGGAAAGGCTCGTGAGTCAGAATTCGGTCGCCGTCGGCAATTTTCAGGAAAGTCCGAAAGCCTCGTGACGGCGTCAGTTGATAAGCCTTGTCGGCAGGAAAGAACTCCAAAAAGGCCCCGTCTTTGTTGCGCACGCCGAAACTGGCCACGGCCTGGCCCCGGTTGACATAAAAAGCCCAAGCCGGGCGGCCCAGGGCGCCTGCGATACCGGGCAAAAAACTGGCGAATGGGGCGAGGTCGTTGTATTGCTCGATGACAAAGCGCTTATCGCCGTCTAAGGCAGGGTGGGTGTTGTTCATGGGCATCCTTCGGGGTGGATATTGAGTCGGCGGGCAACATATCAATTAAAGTTAGGTGTTTATTCTAAGCCGGTTTTTAAATGCAAGTCATTAGGTTCAAATGTCAGACGATTCATCAGTTGGCTGGGTTAAACTTGAGCCGGTATGTTCAGAATCCATTCAAGTCCCGTATGTAAAGTACCATCGGCTGATTGAACAAGATTGTTGGATGAGACGGTAAAACCGATTTAGCCTGATGTTTATCAGGCCTGAAATGGGAGAGTGTTACTGGGTGAATTTTTGATGCCGGGTCATGGCATAATACCGGGGATGCGGATTTTCAATACCGGTTTCCCCGGCAAGCTTTGCAAGGCGATTAATCGCTAAAGTAATGGTTCATTTCATGTCGGACAAGGATATGAAAGCTCGAGCGGATTCGGCGCGCGGCAAATTTAAGCGCCGCCGAACCGGGGCTGAACTAATTTAGCCATGACCTGTGGCGGGTAACCGTTTGCTGTGCCGATAATGTGTTTGTCAGCAGCACACATAACCGGAAGAAAGCGGCGCCGGCTATTGCAAAGAAAGAGGCTAGTAGGATCATTACCGTTATAATTTTCATGCTAAGTTACCCAATATTTATTTAATCCGAGCGCTAATAATCCCCCGGTTAAAGCGCCGAAACAAGCGATTTAATGGGGGCTTAAATGAAAGACGGCGGCGCGTTTAGCCTTCTCATAGTGAGCTGTTGCAAACCTGCAACAATGAGTTTTGCGCGCTAGAACAGCACTTATTATTTGCCTCTGATCACGCTAAACGAATCAATAAATTTTGACGGCTTTGTTTGTTTTTTGCGGAAAAAACAACAAATTTATAAGCGGTTTCCGAGGCTAAATTTATCGTAAATTTTGTAAAAAACGCCGGAAATGACCGCAATGATTGCCGAGAATCCGGGATCAATTTTGTCGAAAAGAAGAGGGCGTTCCGTTCCGGTAAAATGGGGCCGCCGCTCAGGGATGAAGACGCATGTATTTGAATTCCGCCACATGATCTAAATCTGTAAAATAGCGTGCGACACTTTACAGCGCCAACTTTCCATTTCCTCCTCAACGCACACAGAGTCAATTGAGGCAAACAGCCGGATAACTCGTGTCGACTCAAAAAATCAATAACGTGACTTTCAAAACAGCAAAAAATGGCTTTATTATCGCTATCAGCGTTATCGGCCTGTTACATCATCTTTTCGAGCTCAGCTTATGGTGGCTGGCATTACCGGGTGTGATCTACAAGGCCTTGATTATTTACGGTTCGGCTAACATTCAATCCAATTTTCACGCCAAGGCTCATTGCCGTGGAGACGCGTTCGAAAAAGAAATCGCCGTTTCGTTCGATGACGGGCCGAACCAGAAATACACGCCGCAAGTGCTGTCCGCATTGGCTCAGTACAACGCCGGAGCGACTTTTTTTGTGATCGGGAAAAATATTCGGGGCAATGAAAACATTCTGAAACAGATCGATGCGGAGGGTCACAGCATCGGCAATCACAGCTACACGCATTCTTTCCTTATGGATTTTAAAAACCTGCAAGGCTTTAAGGATGAGTTAAACCAAGCGGCTGATGACGTTTTCAATGTGATAGGCAAGCGCATGAAGCTGTTTAGGCCGCCTTACGGCGTCACTACGCCCAGCCTTGTCAGGGCGTCGAATGAGTTGAATTACAGCATTATCGGCTGGAGCATCCGTTCCTTGGATACGACCGCCGATCACGCACATACGATTAGCCAACGGGTGCAAAAACAAATCGAACCCGGATCTATCATCCTGTTTCATGATACGTCCGATAAAACGGTCCAGGTGTTAAGGCAAACGCTTAATTTTGCAAGGGAAAACGGTTACAAGATCGTCAGCGTGGAGCACCTGTTGAAGATCGAAGCCTATGAATGACGGATGTAGCCGGGCTTTGATTTTTGCAAGCCGGAATAAGCTCTGAGCTGTTCCGGTGCGCCGTGTTCCATCCCTGTATGGCGGATGCCGGCATTCCCCCTGCCGGTGAGGCGACATTTATTCTTCCACGGCAATTTTTAACGCGTCATCGACCTTTTCCAGCCAGATAAACTGGAGCCGGTTTCTGACCGCCTCTGGTATTTCCTCAAAGTCTCTTCGGTTGCGCGCCGGGAGCATGACGGTCTTTATCCCGGCCCTGGCGGCGGCAATGACTTTCTCTTTAATGCCTCCGACCGGCAACACCAGCCCGCGTAGGCTGATTTCTCCGGTCATTGCGACATCGCTATGCACGGTGCGCTCGGAAAATGCGGAAAATAGCGCGATAAACATCGCAACCCCGGCGCTGGGGCCGTCTTTGGGGATGGCCCCAGCGGGCACATGCACATGGATGTCGTTCTTCTCGAAGTTTTCCGGGTCTAAACCCAGCTCATGGGCGCGCGATTTCACCAGGCTTAATGCGGCTTGTGCGCTTTCCTTCATGACATCGCCCAGCTGGCCGGTCAGGATCAGCTTGCCGTTGCCGGGTACGCGTGCGGCCTCAATAAAAAGAATATCGCCGCCGACCGGCGTCCAGGCCAAGCCTGTAGCAACGCCAGGGGCGCTGGTGCGCATGGCGACCTCGCTGTCGAATTTTTTCGGCCCCAGAATGCCGTGAAGCTGTTCGGCGTCGATCTGCTCGTTTACGGAAATCCCTTCGGCAATGCGCATGGCGACATGACGAAATACCGAACCGATTTCCCGTTCCAGGTTTCTGCAACCGGCTTCGCGGGTATAGTCCTGAATAATGGCGAGTATGGCGCTATCGCTGATTGTGCATTGCTCGGGGCTTAGGCCGTTGCTTTCCAGTTGCCGGTGTACCAGATAGCGTTTGGCAATCTGGAGTTTTTCATCGGAGGTATAGCCGGTTAATTCGATGACTTCCATCCGGTCGCGCAAAGGCGCCGGGATATTGTCCAGTACATTGGCGGTTCCGATAAACATGACATGGCTCAGGTCGAACGCTACCGCCAGATAATTATCGCGGAAGGTTGAGTTCTGCTCGGGGTCCAATACTTCCAGCAAGGCTGAAGAGGGATCGCCATGAAATCCGCCTGAACCGATCTTGTCCATTTCATCGAGCATGAATATCGGATTATTGGTTCCTGCCTTGCGGATGGATTGGATAATATTGCCCGGCAATGCGCCGATATAAGTGCGCCGGTGGCCCCGGACCTCGGCCTCGTCATGCAGGCCGCCGAGACTGGCGCGGACGAATTCGCGCCCGGTTGCCCGGGCTATGCTGCGTCCCAGAGAAGTCTTGCCGACGCCGGGCGGCCCGACAAAGCATAAAATCGGGCTCTTGCCGTTCGGGTTCAGCTTGCGCACGGCCAGGAATTCCAGTATTCGCTGCTTGATTTTTTCCAGGCCGTAATGATCTTCGTTAAGGGTTTCCCTGGCTTTTGTTATATCAATAGCCGTGGTACTCGCGACTGACCAGGGCAGTTCCGTCAGCCAATCGAGGTAGGTGCGGATCATCGAATATTCGCCGCTGGCGTCGGGCATGTGCTGCAAGCGGCCGAGCTCCTTGCGCGCTTGTTTTTCGACATCTTCCGGCATCTTGGCGGCGCTGATCGCTTTGCTGATTTCTTCAATTTCGGCTGCGTGTCCGTCTTCTTCGCCCAATTCCTTTTGGATCGCCTTCATCTGCTCCCGCAAAACAAATTCGCGTTGCTGCTGGCCCATGGTTTCCTGGGTTTGCTCGCTAATCTTGTTTGAAAGCTTCAACACTTCGATTTGGTAATTAAGCAGTTCCAAGATCTTATCGATGCGTTCCTGTATATCAAACAGGGCCAGTATTTCTTGTTTTTCGGCCGGTTTTGAAATCAGGTAGCTGGCAATCAGGTCGGCCAGCATTGCCGGCGAGGCGATCGAGCGAACTGCATTAACCAGCTCGTCGGGAGCTTGCCGAGTTTGCGCCAGCATTTCCAATGCTTTTTGTTTGAGCGTTATGACTCGCGCTTCGACATCCTGAGAGCTTAGTTCAGGCTCTTCGTAACGTTCGATTCGGGCGACAAGAAACGGATAGTCCGGCAGGAATTCCTTTACGCGAAAGCGTTGTGTACCCTGACACACAATATGATGCGCGCCGTCGGGAGCGGTTATGTAACGTAAAATTTCCGCGATAGTACCGACCTTGTGGAGGTCGTCAGGGTCGGGCTCTTCATTTTTGTCCAGCAGCTGCATGATCAGCCCGATCGGTTTTTCCGAACGTACCGCCTGCTGCACCGCAGCAATAGAGGGTTTACGGCCTATCACCAACGGCGAAACGTTTTGCGGGAAAAGCACGGTGCCGCGCATAGGCACAATGATAAGCGCATCGTCGGGAATGGCCGGCAGCGAATCCTGTTGTTTTAGCTCTGAAGACGGGTCTTCGGTATCCGGCGTTGATCCCAGAAGTAAATTTTTCAGGTCCTTGATTTGCATAAGAAGCCTTTATATTTTTCGCAGTGAAATGAATAAACAACCGTTAACAAATTCGCGAGCGCCGATTTCAAAGTGTCCGACCGGCAGTTCAATGCGCCGCTCAAATCGTCCATAGGGGATTTCCATGCGCCGAATATGCGACTCTGCACTGACAGGCAGATGCCGTTGTCCGTTAACAATCAGATGATCGTCTTCCAGTATTACGCTTAAATGTTCCGGGGCTACGCCCGGCAGCGCGATCATGATTTTGAATTCATAATTGGTTTCGTAGATGTCGATCGGCGGTTCCCACGTCGGTCGTTTGACGCTCATAACAGCCGGTCTAAAGAATTGCCGATGCAGCCGATCAGCCCGATCCAATATTTCGCAAGCTTCCGCCCACATCCAAGTTTCAAGATCACGTAATGGCATAATGCGTTATTCCTGGTTGTTGCTGTTTAACTATGCAAGCCGTGCAATGGGTTATCCGGGCAATATCACGCCCAAATAGCTAAGAGCCGGAGCTAAGCCCGGCAGGCGATTAAGCGATAGAAAAAGTTCCCATGCTGTACAAAGTTAAGCCGTTCGTGGTGAGCCTTCGGCTACGCTCAGGACTAAAGGCCTTGTTGAACCATGAATGGCTTAACGACTTGTTCCGCTCACCCTTCGACAAGGCTCTCCTGAGCGTAGCCGAAGGCTCAGGGCAAACGGATCAAGTCTTAACTTAATGGCAATAATGCTGTGCATGAGAACGCTATCATTTTCCGCAGCTTAAGCGTAAATCGCAGCAGATTACTTTTCCACTTTAAGCGCTAAAAATACCGGACTGCCCTGACGCTGCACTAAAACAGCGATTGATTTGCCGGCAGGAAGCTTTTTGACGGTTTTTTCAAAATCAGCCGCATCGCGGATCACGTCGTTCTGGATACGCAAAATGACATCGCCTCGCTGAATCCCGGCATCTTTTGCCGTGCCTTTGGCGACATCCTGAACTAATACGCCGTTTTTAGGAACTTCCAAGGTTTTTCTTTGTTCGTCGCTTAAGTCGATGACATTGATTCCCAGACGATTGTGAGGCAGTTTTGGCGCCGCCTTGGCGTCTGCCAGTTTGTCGACTTCATCCGGCAAAAGTCCCACTTTAAATTCGATGGTTTTAGTCTCGCCTTGCCTGATGATTTTTAATGCGGCTTTGTCATTGATCGGCGTTATACCGACCATCGGCGGCAAGTCACTTGAGTTTTCAATTTGCTGGCCATTAAATTCGGTAATAATGTCGCCAATCTGCAAATCGGCTTTTTCCGCCGGACTGCCGGGCACCACTTTGGAAACCAATGCGCCCATCGGTTTTTTCATGCCGAATGTTTCGGCCAGTTCCCGTGTGACATCCTGGATTTGAACGCCCAGCCAGCCATGTGATGCTTTACCGGTAGCTTTTATTTGATCGACGACATTCATCACCACATCCATCGGTATGGCGAATGAAAGTCCCATAAAACCGCCGGTGCGGCTGTAAATCTGGGAATTGATGCCGACGACTTTGCCTTCCATATTAAATAAGGGGCCGCCTGAATTGCCCGGATTGATCGCGACATCGGTCTGGATGAACGGCACATAATTCCCGCCGGGCAGGCTGCGGCCTTTGGCGCTGACGATGCCGGCTGTTACCGACTGTTCAAAGCCGAAAGGCGAGCCTATGGCCAAAACCCAGGCGCCTACCTGAAGTTTGTTCGCATCGCCGATGGTCACCACGGGTAAGTCTTTGGCCTCGACCTTGAGCAGGGCGACATCGGTGCGCGCATCGGAGCCGATCAGTTTGGCCAGCAGTTCCCGGCGGTCGGAAAATTTAACCACGATTTCGTCGGCATCTTTCACCACATGATGATTGGTTAACACGTAACCGTCCTGGGAAATAATAAAGCCGGAACCTAAAGATGTCGTATCCCGCGGAACATAGCCGCCGCCTTGTTCATTTAAAAAGCGCTTGAAAAACTCTTCCATTTCGGGGGGCATGCCCTCCGGCAGTTGCATATCTTCCGGGGCGTTTTCAGCCTCAGGCGGTGCTTTTTGCGTGGTGCTGATATTGACCACGGCGACACCGTTGGTTTTTACCATCTCGGTAAAATCCGGCAAGTCAGCTAACACGTTTCGATTAAACAACACGATCAGGAAAAAACACCACCTAACTTTTTTGAGCATAAAAACCTCCATTTAATACCGTTAATGAAATAACTTATGTTGAAAATAGCAATCAAGGCGATTGATATAAAATTGTGCTATCGGGTTAAAAAGCTTTATTATCCACCAATTGCAACTCAGCATGTTAGTACAATAACTTTTCTCTTATTTGACCGGCCGGCTACTTTTATCTAATGCCTAATTCCCAAAATTACGATGTTCTTATTATCGGCAGCGGCGGCGCGGGTCTAAGCTTGGCGCTTAAGCTGGCTGACCATTCAATGCGCATTGCCGTGCTGTCGAAATTCGCCTTGACGACGGCCAGTACCTATTATGCGCAAGGCGGTATATCCGCTGTTTTCGGCGCCGATGATTCGATTGAATCGCATATTGAAGATACGCTGGATGCCGGCGCGGGGCTTTGCGATCCCGAGATTGTCAGGCTGACCGTGACGCACGGCAAGAGTTCGATAGACTGGCTGAGGCAGCAAGGCGTTGCGTTTACCGAGGAGCAAACCGCGTCAGGGGAAGTCAAGCTGCATTTAAACCGGGAAGGCGGGCATTCCCACCGCCGCATTGTGCATACCGCCGATGCAACGGGTAAGGCAGTGTCGTTGTCGCTGATTGAGCGCGCCAAGGAACACGCCAATATCGAATTGTTTGAGCATCACAATGTGGTAGAGCTCATTACCAGTAAAGGGGATGCGGTAAAACGGATTTTGGGCGCTTATGTTCTGGATTCAAAAAGCCAGCGAGTCAAGACGATGGCGGCTCGCGTCGTGGTTTTAGCAACCGGCGGCGCAAGCAAGGCATACCTTTACAGCACCAATCCGCAAAGTTCAACCGGCGATGGCATCGCCTTGGCCTGGCGCGCAGGCTGCCGGGTCAGCAACATGGAATTCATGCAATTCCACCCCACTTGTCTTTATCATCCGCATGCACATTCTTTTCTGATCAGCGAGGCGGTAAGAGGCGAGGGCGGTAAATTGATCCTGCCGGACGGCTCTCCGTTTATGCAGAATTTTGATCCGAGAGGGGAGTTGGCGCCTCGCGATATTGTCGCCCGGGCCATCGACCATGAGATGAAAAAACGCGGCATAGACTGTGTTTATCTCGATATTAGCCACAAACCGGAAGCGTTCATACGCGAACATTTTCCGACGATTTACCAGCAGTGTCTTGACTTTGATATCGATATCACCAAACAGCCGATTCCGGTCGTTCCGGCCGCGCATTACACCTGCGGCGGCGTGTTGACCGACAGCTATGCGCGTACCGATATTGCCAATCTCTATGCGATAGGCGAGGTCGCCTGCACCGGCCTGCACGGCGCAAATCGGATGGCCAGCAACTCGTTACTGGAATGCCTGGTGTTTGCGGAACGGGCCAATGAGGATATTTTGCAGAAACTACCCGGCATTACGCCGCCACCGGAACTTCCTGATTGGGACGAATCGAAAGTCAGTGATTCCGATGAAGAGGTGGTTGTTTCCCATAACTGGGAGGAATTGCGCCGCTTTATGTGGGACTATGTCGGCATCGTCAGAACCGATAAACGCTTAAGCCGGGCAATGAGCAGGGTGGAATTGCTTAAAAAGGAAATCGCCGAATATTACAGTAATTTCCGTGTTACCAGTGATTTGCTGGAATTGCGCAACTTGGTCATCGTCGCCGAATTAATCATCCGTTGCGCACAGCAGCGCAAGGAAAGCCGTGGTTTACATTACACGCTGGATTATCCTGAAACCGATAACAGCAAGCCTGCGCAAAATACTGTTTTGAAACATTAAAGATAACTCGGCGTATCTTATGCCGATCATTATACTTTCTCCTTGATTTTTAGTGTCCAAAAGCAATGACGCATTTGTTTTTACGAAGCCTCTTTTTAATGCCGAGGCCGAGCATGTTAATGCTTCAACAGGGGCTTGAGCTCTAAAGCCGCTCGTTCACAGTCTATAGCCGACGCCTCGACGCGCTGGCTCAAAAAAATATCGCTGCTTAAGCCGTCAATATCGCGGGAAGCGTACTCGATAAGATCGGCGCACACCTGCTGCATGCGCTGCTCTGCCTGCATTAAGGCGTCATTTTTTGGGGATTCATCGCTTTCCAGCAACATCATCACTTCACTGGTCAGTTGGTTTTGCAACCGGAACACCTCTTCTACGTGATGTTCAAAATCTTCACGCGATTGGCTGTTTGCGCCATACCCGCTAAAAAACGGGATCGTACAGCCCGATATTAATGCAGCCATAGCCCAGGCTGTTAAGCTTTGAAGAATAAAACCTTTCACATTCATCATTTTATTTTTTAAACCGCACTTACGACACTCAAACTATATTATCAATATACTATAAATCGATCTTGTTTGAGTATGAAAAGAACACTATTTACCCAACATTTTTTCATTTTACAACCATAAAATGCCTATATTTTGCCGCGGTTTTTTTGTATTGTTCGCTCATTCTTAGGTGTATACTTCGTCACCCCTTATCCATAAAATTCAATAAATACGGTGTCTCTGATGACTGAAAAGACAGCTAGCAAATACCTGCTTAACCTTGAAAAACACTTCGCCTCTGACAATCCGGTATTGCTGAAAGCATCGAAAGTTTTTCAGGAACTCGATCAGATTGAATATGATCTGGGGCTCATCGAAATGGATGAAACGACCGCCAGTAAAAACTCATGGTGGCCGATAATCAGTTTGTTTGGCGGCAATTCAACGGCCAAGTCCAGATTCGTTAATAACTACTTGGGAGCGGACAATCTGTTTTCCGGCATCCAAACATCCAATCATAAATTTACTGTTTTGCTGCATAATAATCAGTCTAACCCGGCCACTTTGCCCGGCACTGCGTTGGACGTAGATCACCGGTTCCCGTTCTATCAAATCAGCCGTAGAATTGAGCAGCAGCAGGCGGGAGAAGGAGACCGCATCAATTCTTATCTGGAATTGAAAACGCTGAACAGCGACCGCCTAAAAAGCAAACTTTTCATTGACGCGCCCAATGTCAGCGCCGCCACGCCCAGTCCCGTTACGTCGTTGTTAACAAAACACGCCATTGAGAACTCTGATCTGGTTTTGATTTTTACCGATGTTTTTGATTCAACCTCGCCGCTGGTTGATGAATTAGTGGAAAGCATTATTCAGCATCAGGATTCGAATAAATTTGTTTATCTGATAGATAGACCCGCAACAATGCTCAGCTCGACTACAAACAGCGAAATCATAGCGTCATGGCAAAGAAAACTCGCCGGATTGGGGTTAAACACCGGGCAGTTTGTGGTATTGCCTAGCCAGGAAGGCGGCTTGACGCCTCAAAATCCGGCCGACTTTGCCGCGATAGACCAACGCATAGCCAATGTAGGGTATGACCGTACTTACCGTGTATTGAATTCGCTGGAAAAAAATGTTCGAGAGATTAATGACGTGGTGATGCCGGAAATCAAAAAAGCTATCGGCCAATGGAAAGACCGGGCAACCTTTTCCAGCCTGATTGTGCTCGGATTTCTTGCCACTCTCGCCATTTTCGCGGAAATACAGACCGGCATTTTGGAGCTCTTGATAGACCCTATCATCGGGCCTGCGATAATCGTTACCCTGATCGTTATCATGACGCCATTGCATGTTCTTTTTAGCAAGTTCCAGGCGAAACTAATACTCAGCCAACTGAACGATCGGCAAAAAGAACTCCATTTAATGGAAAATTTAGCCGGTATTTTTGAAAAAAACCTGACTTTCGGCCGCATTATGCTTCCGATTTCAGAGCCCGTTGGCTGGAATAAAAAAACAAAACTCCGCTTGACCCAAATATCCAATAAAACCAAAGAGCTGGTTCAGTTATTGAATGATAATTTCAGTACTTATGACGGACAATCCTTAACCGGCTATTCGGATTCGTCGAATTTTAAATAGTATCCACAAAATACCCTGGGACATGTGAGCCCCCAGGGTATTAATGGTTTATAAAAAATTCCAAGACACTATGGATGTTTTAAAACAATACCTGCCGCTATGCTGGTTAAAAAACAACCCGCTAATGCTCCCGAGATCGGTTGATTTTTTCAAACAAAATCTGTTGTTTTATTTTGTTGTCGAATATTTCATGCAAACCAACATGACCGACGACCCGATAGAATCATTTGTCGAGGTAGGGATAGCGACACTATTGTCACTTATATTCATAGGCGTCATGCTGTTTCTTAACAAAACCTTGTACGCTTATGTACAAGTGGCGACATCGGTCATGTTTTGTTCAAACATAGTCGCTTTGCTCCTCGTGCCGGTGTTGACCTGGCTGACCGTAAGCGAAGAACCGTTAAGTTATTATTTTTTTGCGCTGCTGTTATTTTGGGAATATGCGCTGGTAGCGTACATCATCAAGCAAGTCCTGTCGGTCAATATTTTGGCCAGTCTGGTCTTGTCTTTGTTCTATTTCATAGCCACTTATTTTGGCGCTTTTGCGCTGGGACAAGTGCTGTAATTGCACAAGGCAAGATGTTCTTCGCCGGTTCGCCAAAAAGGATTATGTATTTTTAATCAGCACGAAGGACGCGAAGAAAAAACATAAACTTCGAGCCCTTCATTCCTATCGGACATTTGCCAAGGTTTCTTGGAACCGGTTATTGAATGCCACCGGATTTACAAAGAAATCCGCGAGATCCCGACAGCTTTGCGCAATTCCTGCATAAACGGCACACTGACTGCGCGCGCTTTTTTTGCCCCTTCCTGCAATTGCTCTTCGATATGTTCGGGCGCCTGCATCAATGCCTCATAACGTTCCCTTGCCGGAATAAGATGTTCGTTAATATGTTCAAACAGCACTTGCTTCATCTCGCCCCAGGCGATGCCGTCTGCATAACGTTGCCGTATTTCAGCCACTTCCGCCTGACTGGCAAAGGCCTGATAAATGCCGAACAAGGTGCAGCCTTCAGGATCTTTGGGCTCGCCCGGTTCCAGCGAATTGGTCTTGATTTTGTTAATGAGTTTTTTTAGCTTCTTTTCAGATTCGAATAACGGGATGGTGTTGTTGTAACTCTTGCTCATCTTGCGACCGTCCAGGCCGAGCAACGTTGACGCATGCTCTTCAACGACCGCTTCCGGCAGCACAAAATGCTCGCCGTAAATATGATTAAAACGTCCGGCAATATCCCTGGCCATTTCAATATGCTGAATCTGATCTTTGCCTACCGGCACTTTATTGGCATTAAACATCAGCATATCGGCGGCCATCAAAATCGGGTAACTGAACAAACCCATGGTGATGCCCTTATCGGGATCGTTTTCGCCGCCCTGCTCGTTTTCGGCGACGGCAGCTTTATAGGCATGCGCTCTGTTCATCAGGCCTTTTGCCGCGACACAGGTCAACATCCACGAGAGTTCCAATATTTCCGGCACATCCGACTGCCGATAGAAAACCGCATTCGACGTGTCCAGTCCTAAAGCCAACCAGGTTGCGGCGATTTCAAGGCTGGATTGCCGGACTCTATCCGGTTCATGACATTTAATCAGGGCATGGTAATCGGCCAAAAAATAAAAGGGCGTAACATTCGCATCCTTGCTAGCCGCAATGGCCGGCCTGATTGCGCCGACATAATTACCCAAATGCGGTGTGCCCGTGGTTGTGATTCCGGTTAAAACGATTGCTTTACTCATTAGATAATACTCAGCAGTCCTGTTTATTTACGATGTTAAAATCGGCACGATATTACATTGTCAGGCTAATATCCAGCGGAATAGCTCAATTGGCGGCGCTGTTGCAAATCCTGCCCCGTTATTGTGCTTTTTATAGTAAACTTCGCAGCCAATACCATGCAGCTTAACCAGTGGGCGCGACAACTGTAACAAGAGCGGAGAGATAACATGCTGGAATATGATGAAAAACGCAATTATATTCGAATGGAAATAGACTGCGACGTGACCTTCAAACTTGCAGATTCGGATGAATTGCACCACGGCCGCTGTTCATCAATCAGCGGGGCCGGCGTTTCGTTCATTGCCGACCGTTCTTTTGATCCCGGCAAGGCGATGGAAATAAACGTCATTCCAAAAAACACAGTCACGCCCTCAATGACGGCTTTTATCGAGGTTATCAGAAGCACGCAACAAGGCAACGGCAGCTACGAGATTGCCGCCACCATAAAGAGCATAAAAGGGGAGTAAAGCTCCCAGTTCCCGCTTTTAAACCACCGGACTGCTTTATTTTTTATTATGTATACGATTACCAAAGAGGTGTATTTTTGTTACGGACACCGGCTAATGAATCACCCCGGCAAATGCCGCAATTTACACGGACACAGCGTTAAGGCCTCGATTTCGATAGAACAGGAGCAGCTCAACGACCAAGGCATGGTTTGCGACTTTTCCGATATTAGAGACAGCGTTGAAGCGTTTATAGATCAGACACTTGATCATAACTTCCTGCTGCATAAGGACGATCCGATCATCCCAATGTTGATCGCAAACAAGGAGCGCTTCCTGGCTCTTGACGAACATCCGACCGCAGAAGTCCTGAGCAAAATGATTTATCGGCATCTGAAACAATCCGGTTTTAACGTCGCCCAGGTGGTGCTGTGGGAAACCGCCAGCGCTCACGCTTGCTACCGGGAAAATTGACAGCGGCCATGAGCTTTGTAAATCCGGTCAACAAGTCATTCTGCCTCGAACAAGTCTGCGAATCCAACTATCAAAAGTTATTAAAATTAATTCCTGACTTAATGGCGTTTAAAGAAACCGCCATAGGTCTTGCCCCCCACCACACCACGCTGCATCTTGACATCATTGAGCGCACGCCGTACACGATGACCGTGGAGCTTAGCCATTGTTTCAATAGAAATAAGGAAGCGTATCTGGCTCCCGCGGTAAAAATAAGGGTTTATCTGGATGCGCAGTTGGCCGAAGTGTTAAGCGATCATGTCCGCGCCGGTGTGACGCAGGTTTTTAAAGACCCCGGATTGAGCCTTGAAATCATGAATTACAAATGGCGGTTGAATTATTTCCTGCAAAAATGGCTGGATCACTGCCTAAAAAAAGACTATTTGTTTAGCGCCGATGAGGCCACTGAAGCGTTGGCTTAAGCCGTTCCGCTAATGCGCAGAAAACCGTCGCCGCTCAGCCTGTTTACGTTGTTGCTGGGATTATTTCGCCTGTGCTTCAGGCATCCCGTATTGTTGCTGATTATTCTTGGACTGGGTTTCGGCGGCTATGCTTATGAAGTCAAAATCGCCCGTCCGGCCTTGCTTTATCAAGGCGAGCCGCAAGCCCTCGACGGCAAAAACAGCGATACCTGGTTTCGCATATTGCGCAATCACGGTTTTATTTTGGGCTATTCCGATTTACGCGGTAACCCGTTGTGGGTGGAGTACGCGCTGACAGCCGACGCGGAAAATACGCCGTCCCTGAAGCGGCCTAGTCGCTTTGAAACCGATTGGCGCAGCATCAATCGCGTCAGTCACGACAGTTATCAAAAAAGCGGTTACGACCGCGGGCACATGGCGCCGAATTACGCGATCAGCCATCTTTACGGCGGAGCAGGGCAGGCGGACAGTTTTTTGATGACCAACATCACCCCGCAAAAACCCAAGCTCAACCAGCAACTGTGGCAGCGTCTGGAGGAGGCGGAAATCAAGCATTTCGCCAAGCTGTTCGGCAAGGTGTGGGTTGTCACCGGGCCGGTTTTTAGCGGCACGGTCGAGCGCCTGAGTTCTGACTGGATGGTGGAAATACCGGATGCCTTTTACAAAATGTATATCACCGAGGTCAATCCAGGCGAACCGCTTGTTGCGATAGGCTTTTTAGTGCCGCAAACCGTCAGCGGTAAAGAACCGTTGGCGCAATTCGTGACCAGTATCGACAATATAGAAGCGCAGACCGGCCTGGATTTTTTTGCCCAATTGGATGACCGTACCGAAGCGGCTTTGGAAGCCGCCATCGATCCGTTGCCCTGGAATTTGCAAGCGCTTGGCAAATAGCCGGAACGATATTGGGGCGGGGTTTTATTCCGACTATTTTTTGCCCATTGCCGCTTCAATCTGTTTGCACAAGGTTTTCAAAATCTTGATCCGCGCAAAGTTCTTGTCGTTGGCTTCGACCAGCGTCCACGGCGCAATTTCGGTACTGGTGCGATCGACCATATCGCATACCGCCTGCTCATATTCAGCCCATTTATCGCGGTTGCGCCAGTCTTCTTCGGTAATCTTGAAGCGTTTAAAGCCGATTTTTTCGCGCTCGTTGAAACGCCTGAGCTGCTCTTCCTTGCTGATCGCCAGCCAGAATTTGGCCACCACGATATTGTGGCGCACCAACTGGGCTTCAAAATCGTTGATTTCGCTGTAAGCACGCATCCAGTCCACTTTCGAGCAGAAACCTTCAACACGTTCGACCAAGACGCGGCCATACCAGGAACGATCGAAAATCGTCACCCGCCCGCGCCTGGGGATGTGCCGCCAAAAGCGCCATAAATAAGGTTGGGCGCGTTCTTCTTCGGTCGGTGCGGCGACCGGAACAATGTTGTAGTAACGGGCATCCAGAGCCCCGGTGATGCGGCGGATTGCGCCGCCTTTGCCGGCGGCGTCATTGCCTTCGAACATCACGATGACGGTGATGTCCTTAAACTTGTCTTCTCGGGTCAGCAAAGCGAGCTTGCCCTGATATTTTTCCAGTTCAGCCTTAAACTCTTTCTTGTCAATCTTCTGGGTCAAATCCAGCACCTTCAGAATATCGAGTTGGTCTATCGAAGGCAGCGGTGGCGGCGCATGAACCTCGGTGACTTTGATGTCGGCATCATCCAGGCGTTTGCGTATCGCATCCAGAATCACTTTGCCCACGGTCAAATTGCGATAGTGCGGATCGTAGCCTTCGACGATAGTCCACGGCGCTTCAGCCGTGCTGGTGTGCCGTATCACGCTTTCATGCACGGCACGGAATTTATCGTACAGCTTGAAGTGTTTCCAGTCGCGCTCGGTCACCCGCCAGCGGGTTTGCGGATTTTTCTCAAGCAGCTTCAGGCGTTTTTCCTGCTTATCTTTGGATAAGTGCATCCAGAATTTGAGGATCAACGCGCCCTCGTCGGTCAGCATCTTTTCCAGGCGCTTGGCGCGTTCCATGCTCTGGTCAAGCTCTGCCGCCTTGGTCAGGCCGGTCACGCGATTCAGGATAGGCCAAGTGTACCAGGAGCCGAGAAAGACGCCTATCCTGCCTTTGGGGGGCAGCTCGCGCCAGAACCGCCACATCATCGGGCGGTCAAGTTCCTCATCCGACGGCTCGCCCATACCGTGAGTCTGGATAAACCGCGGGTCCATCCATTCGTTGAGCAAATTGACGGTTTCGCCGCGCCCAGCGCCATCCAGGCCGCCAATCAGAATGATAACCGGGAATTTGGACGATTTTTCCAGATCCATCTGCGCTTCCAGCAGCGCCTCGCGCAGCTTGGGGACTTCCAGGTCGTAAGTGGCTTTGTCTATCTTGTGCCCGAGCTCTGCCGATTCAAACATGATGTGATTTTCCTGGTATGTTGTCTAAAAATGCCGTAACTACTTAATGAATGATAGAACACGGATGGCGCGGATTGGCGCCGTTTTTTCAAAAGCAGGCAATAAAAATGGACTGCCTTGTGCCGGGTGTTCCAGGTATAAGCTGTTGTTTTTTGTTGCGGCGGTCAATAGCCAATCAGCCCCGCCATAACAGGTTCATATCCGCGATAATATTTCTTCAATCGGTTAAACCCTTTATAATGACTCGATTATACAAGGACCACAGGGCATGTACCCATTCTATGACTAATTTGAATAACGCGCTTTCAACACGTTTGGATCGACTGAACGCAAACGGCCATCAGCAACTGCTTTGCGGCGGACTTAAAGGAATTGAGAAAGAAAGCCTGCGATTATCCAAAGACGGATTCATTGCCCAGACACCGCATCCCAAAGCCTTAGGCGCGGCGTTGACCCATCCGTACATCACTACGGATTACTCCGAAGCCCTGATCGAATTGATTACCCCGCCGTTTGCCGATGTCAAGGATTCGCTGGAGTATCTGCACACCATACACCAGTTTGTTTATCAGCATCTGGATAACGAAATCCTGCTGAGCGCAAGCATGCCTTGCGGCATTGACGGCGATGAAAGCATCCGCATCGCCGAATACGGATCGTCCAACATCGGCCGGATGAAGCATGTTTACCGGCACGGCTTATGGCATCGTTACGGCAGGACCATGCAGTCCATTGCAGGCATCCATTTTAATTATTCGGTGCCGGAAGCCTTGTGGCCTGTGTTGCACAAAGAGGAAAACGGCGGACTGACGCTGGAGCAGTTCAAAGCCGATGCTTATTTCGGTTTAATCCGTAATTTCCAGCGCATGGGCTGGTTGATTCTGTATTTATTCGGCGCATCGCCGGCCATCTGCAAAAACTTTTTCAACAGCCGCCCGGCCTTGATGGCGCAATTTGACGAATTAGACAACGGCACGCTTTATCATCCTTATGCGACGTCGTTACGCATGAGCGACATCGGCTACAAGAGTAAAAACCAGGCTAACCTGAAAATCGATTACAACTCGATAGACGGCTACGTCAGCAGCTTGAGTGCGGCTATTTCGACGCCTTATGCCGAGTACGAAAAAATCGGCACTCTGGTTGACGGCGAATACCGTCAGCTGAACAGCAACATTCTTCAGATTGAAAACGAGTTTTACAGCACGATCCGGCCAAAACAGATTGCCGAATCCGGCGAAAAACCGACCTTGGCGCTTAAACGCCGCGGGGTTCGCTACATAGAAATGCGCTCTTTGGATCTGGATTTGTTTAATCCTATCGGCATTGATGAAGATAAAGCCCGTTTTATTGAGGCGCTGCTGCTGACCTGTCTGTTGCAAGACAGCCCGAAAACGTCGGATCAGGAACAGCAGATTAACAACGCTAACCAGTTGGCTGTCGCCAATTCAGGCAGAAAACCGGGATTGGAGCTTAATAAAAACGGGCGGGGCATTCTGTTACGCGATTGGGCGACTGAAATCCTTGAATCCATACGGCCGGTGTGCGCAATCCTTGACCGGGATAATGCGGAAAAACCTTATAGCGCCACGTTGGAAAAACAACAACTATTGGTTCGGAATCCTGATTTAACGCCATCGGCAAGAATGCTGGAGCAGCTGAAACAGCTAGGTCAGCCCTTCGCCCGTTTCGCATTCAATACCTCTGCCGGACACGGACAGTATTTCAAGAGCAATACACTGGATAGCGGCAAGGCACAACAGTTTAATGAAATGGCGGAACTGTCTCATATCAAACAGCAGGAAATCGAAAACAAAGAGCAGATCCCTTTTGACGATTTTTTGAATCAATATTTTTTGCAAGCGTGATTCGATTATTATGACTACATTCGATATAGAACAACTACAAACCGAGCTGGATCGTAAAAATCCGCGCGTGATACTGAAGAAAGCGCTGGAGCTGTTCGATAATATTGCGATCTCTTTCAGCGGCGCGGAAGACGTGGTGCTGATCGATATGGCTTTGGCGATCAGAAAAGATATACAGGTATTCTCTTTGGATACCGGACGTTTGCATCCTGAAACCTACCGATTTATCGAAAAAGTCAGAAAACATTACGGGGTCGATATTGAATTATTGACGCCGGACAGGGACGTGCTGGATCGCTTCGTCAAAAACAAAGGCCTGTTCAGTTTTTATCAGGATGGACACCAGGAATGTTGCGGTATCCGCAAGGTTGAACCGTTAAAACGCAAGCTGGCTCATTTAGACGCCTGGATTACCGGCCAACGCAAAGACCAAAGCCTGGATACCCGGCAAGCGGTTCCTGAAGTGGAGATAGACGGCGCATTTTCCACTGCCGATCACCAATTGGTTAAATTCAATCCTTTGCTGAACTGGAGTTCGGCGCAAGTCTGGGATCATATTGAAGCCTATCAGGTCCCTTATAACGAATTGCACGAAAAAGGCTTTATCAGCATAGGCTGCGAGCCTTGCACCCGTGCCGTGCTGCCCAACCAGCATGAAAGAGCCGGGCGCTGGTGGTGGGAGTCGGGAGCGAAAAAAGAATGCGGATTGCATGCAGGGAACTTGAAACAGTAAATGCAGGCAGGGATAGGGCGTCAATGTTGCCCGTTACAAATCGTGTTGCTGCTTTATTAGTATTCAACGACCAACATATTTAGAGGTAATTATGCCAATAAGATGGGATTCCCGCTTAAGTGTAGGAAATATCTATATTGATATAGAGCACAAATTAATCATATCGCTGATTAATGCGCTGGAAGCGGCGCTACGTCATCCCGATGAAAAAGACTCATTGAAGTTTTTCATCGATCAGTTGCATGAGTCTGCTAAAGATCATTTTGTTAATGAAGAAAAGCTGCAACGCAGGTTTATGTTTCCTTTTTATGAGGAAAATAAAGACGGGCATCAGCGTTTGATGGCGGAATTGGATGTCATTAAAAACATCATCTATCGTTTTGTCGAAAATGCGGACACTACGACGGAAGAGGCTAAAGAAACCAGCGTAAAAGTCAATGGTCTAATGCGGAACTGGTTTGTCGATCACATTGTAAAATCGGACATGAAAATGAAAGGGTTTATGGATAATGCGGCATAACCTGCAATCAATTTCATTCCGTACAAATCATCTAGCTCCCATTGTCATTCAGATATAAATCTTCAATCAGCTTTCTTTCTTCCGGCGTAAGCAACGGCGTGGAACATTTTTCTTCAGAATGGCGTTGCTCGGAAAACGGTTGCCGCCGCCGTTCAGCGGCGCGCCTGTCATTAGTGGATGTACCCGCCTTCCGGCGATTGGATTGCGGCCAGACCAGATAATGTTTTTTTACGTTTTCCAACCACTCCTGTGAGCCGAATGGGTAGGGGATCTCGCGTCTGTCAGTTATGCGCCGGGTGATCAATGACCTGCGCGATGGGTGTCGAAAATAAAACATATTCATGTTCATGACCTCCGCTGATTTGTTCTTTTACTGTGCTAAAGCGTATCAGCTGAAAAGTTAAAAGCACGTTGAACTAAATATTTGCCCATAAAGCTTAGGTTTATAAACAATAAAGTGTATTTAGATGGACTATTTTCTTCGGAGCTCCGGCAATCTTTTTCGCTTATACGGCCTGGGGCAATCAGAATTAAGTGCAAGGGCATTGTTTGCTTTTTAGAGGACTCCGTCTATAGGTTATGATACCTATTGAGATAAAAACTGAAGGCGGATTCAACTCCGAAGTGCAATTCTAGTAATCATGCGGCATCCCTCTCTTGTTCAGGAAAAAAGACCTCATGAGGTGTTTTAAAATTGAGTGTTTTTCGAGGGCGATGGTTGAGCTTAT